>NZ_QKLW01000021.1 GCF_003208215.1 Marinomonas alcarazii | reverse complement strand
TGAAGTGACCCCCAATAGTTGGACAACCAACATTGGGGGTTCTTTTTATGTCAAAGTACAGTCGTGCTTTAAAAATCACATTAGCTCAGCAATGCCTTAACGGTGTTTCATCACCCAAGGCGCTTGGAAAACAGCTGTCTATTCCACACAGTCAGATTCGCTATTGGAGTAAGGTTTATAGCTTCAATGGTGATGAATCCTTTCTACCACCAAAATCTCCTCATACAGCTAAAGGTAAAGCCGATATTCTTAAGAAAATGTGGTCAGAAAATTGGTCATTACATTACACAAGTGCCTTTTACAATCTTCCCTCTCCCGGTACGCTTTGGGTATGGCTGCGTGAGTTTGACGAATCAGGACTTCAAGGCCTTCAACCTAAACAGCGAGGGCGCACTTATATGAAAAAACAGAGCCAAGAATCAAATGATAAATCTATTGACGAAATGACAGTAGAAGAGCTTCGTGAAGAGCTGGAATATCGTCGTACGGAGGTAGCGGTTCTAAAAAAGTTAGAAGCCTTGGACGAGATGAAACGCCAACAAGCCAAGAAAAAGCGTCAATTGTCCAAGAGTTAAAAGATCAGTTTAAGTTACCGAATTTACTTCGATCGTTGTCACTGCCGCGTAGTGTGTTTTATTACCATTGCCAGCGATTAACGCAATTAGATCAGTACGCAGAAGCGAAGGAAAAGATACAGGAGATCTTCCATGAGCATAGAGGCCGTTATGGTTATCGACGTATCACTTCTGAGCTTCGTAAAGCCAAAATAGGGCTGAATCATAAAACAGTGCAAAAGCTGATGAAATTATTGGGGCTTAAATCTAAAGAACGGCCTAAACGCTATCGCTCTTATCGAGGCGAAATAGGACGTATCGCGGACAATCTCTTATGCCGAAATTTTAAAGCGGACACGCCGAACGAGAAGTGGGTCACCGACGTGACAGAGTTTAATATTAAAGGGCAAAAAGTATACTTGTCTCCCGTGATTGATCTGTTTAATCAAGAGGTGATTGCCTACCAAATTAAAAAGACAGCGCATTTACCGCTCGTCACTGACATGCTAAAAGAAGCCATAGCTAGCCTTAAAGAAGGAGAAGCTCCAATACTACACAGTGATCAAGGTTGGCAGTACCAGCAAAAGCAAACACGACATCTTTTGGAAAAACATGGACTACAACAAAGTATGTCACGAAAAGGAAATTGTCTGGACAATGCAATGGCGGAGAACTTTTTTGCCTTACTAAAAACGGAAATGTTCCATGGTGAAAACTTCGAGGATGCAGATGATCTGATCCAAGAACTTGAAGAGTATATTGATTACTACAATACGAAACGAATAAAAATGGGGTTAAATGGCCTGACTCCGGTAGAGTACCGAAATCAGGCATTGTTAGCCGGTTAATAAAGTGTCCAACTTTATGGGGTCACTTCA
>NZ_QKLW01000020.1 GCF_003208215.1 Marinomonas alcarazii | reverse complement strand
TCGAGACCTTAACTAGCGCTTGGGTAAACGTTCAGAATCTCTTTAATACTGGAACGGTGTTGGCCCAAGACGAGAGTTTGTCTGTTGAGGCTGTAGCGGTTGAAAATCAGGGTGCTTTAACAGGTAACGGTATCTCCATCAATGCCAATACATTAACGAACAGCGGCGCAAGTAGTCAAATTTTCTCATCTGACAGCGTTGATTTAACCATCGACGGTGATGTTACCAACACTGATGGGGCGCTAGTTCACGCAGGTAGTGATTTGACGCTCGATGCCAAAGGCAATGTAATCAACAGAGCTACTATCGAAGCCGTTAAATCGACAGCGATCAAAAGCCAAAACTTGACTAACTCAGGTACTATTTTAGCCCAAGACCGTATTTTATCCATTGAGACAAGCAAGCTTGAAAACCAAGGCACATTATCTGGTAATGGTCTCGTTATTAATGCAACTGAACTTGATAACACAACCAGTACGGCGCAAATTGTTTCGTCTGATAAAGTTGATTTAACCATTGACGGTGATGTGACCAACACCGATGGTGCACTGGTTCACGCTGATACTGATTTGATTCTCGATGCTAAAGGCAATGTAACCAACAGTGCTACTATCGAAGCCGTTGAATCGACAACAGTCAAAAGTCAGAACCTAAGCAACTCAGGCACTATCCTAGCCCAAGACAGCGGCTTATCCATAGAAACAAACAAGATTGACAACCAAGGAACGTTATCTGGTAGTGGTCTCGCTATTATAGCAACAACCCTCGATAACCGCACTGAAAACGGAAAAATACTCTCATCCGATAAGCTTGATTTAACCATCGACGGTGACGTTACCAACACCGATGGAGCATTAATCCATGCAGATAAAGCGCTGGCAATAAACGCCCAAGCTGATCTTAATAACTCAAACTCGATTATTGAAACCTTAACTAACGCTTGGGTAAACGTTCAGAACCTATTTAATACTGGAACAGTATTAGCTCAAAACGAGAGTTTGTCTATTGAGGCTGTAACGGTTGAAAATCAAGACATACTATCGGGTAATGGCCTTGTTATTAAAGCGGGCGAGCTTGATAACACAACCAACACGGCACAAATAGTTTCGTCTGATAAAGTTGATTTAACCATACAAGGCGAGATCACTAACACTGATGGTGCACTGCTTCATTCAGATACGGATTTGACTCTTGATGCCAAAGGCAACCTAACCAACAGCGGAACTATCGAAGCGGTTAAATCGACAACCATTACAAGTCAAAACCTTACGAACTCGGGTACGGTTTTAGCTCAAGACCACGGCTTGTCTATTGAAACAAATACAGTGGATAACCAAGGTACGCTATCGGGTGCTGGTATTGCCATTAATGCAGAGGCCCTCGACAACCGTACTGACAACGGAAAAATACTCTCATCTGAAGCCTTGGACTTAACCATTGAAGGGGACATCACCAACACTGATGGTGCACTAATCCATGCTGATAAAGCACTGGTAATAGATGCGAAAGGCGATCTTAGTAACTCAGAATCGATCATCGAGACGTTAACTGCTGCTTGGGTAAACGTTCAGAACCTATTTAATACTGGAACGGTATTGGCCCAAGATGAAGATCTGACTATTGAGGCTGTCACTATTGAAAACCAAGGTACGCTATCGGGTAATGGCCTTGTTATTAAAGCGGGCGAGCTTGATAACACAACCAACACGGCACAAATTGTTTCGTCTGATAAAGTTGATTTAACCATACAAGGCGAGATCACTAACACTGATGGTGCACTGCTTCATTCAGATACGGATTTGACTCTTGATGCCAAAGGCAATCTAACCAACAGCGGCACCATTGAAGCGGTTAAATCGACAACTGTCAAAAGCCAAAACCTCACTAATTCGGGCACTGTCTTAGCTCAAGACAGCGGCTTATCTATTGAAACAAACAAGCTTGAAAACCAAGGTACGCTATCGGGTAATGGCCTTGTTATTAAAGCGGGCGAGCTTGATAACACAACCAACACGGCACAAATTGTTTCGTCTGAT
>NZ_QKLW01000019.1:2500-4898 GCF_003208215.1 Marinomonas alcarazii | reverse complement strand
AAAACCACTTTGGTGTTATATGGTCAAGCCTCACGAGCAATTAGTATTGGTTAGCTCAATGCCTCACAGCACTTACACACCCAACCTATCAACGTCCTAGTCTCGAACGGCTCTTTAGGGGACTTAGGTCCCAGTGAGATCTTATCTTAAGGGAGGCTTCCCGCTTAGATGCTTTCAGCGGTTATCCCGTCCGAACATAGCTACCCGGCAATGCCACTGGCGTGACAACCGGAACACCAGAGGTTCGTCCACTCCGGTCCTCTCGTACTAGGAGCAGCTCCTCTCAAATCTCAAACGTCCACGGCAGATAGGGACCGAACTGTCTCACGACGTTCTAAACCCAGCTCGCGTACCACTTTAAATGGCGAACAGCCATACCCTTGGGACCGGCTTCAGCCCCAGGATGTGATGAGCCGACATCGAGGTGCCAAACACCGCCGTCGATGTGAACTCTTGGGCGGTATCAGCCTGTTATCCCCGGAGTACCTTTTATCCGTTGAGCGATGGCCCTTCCATACAGAACCACCGGATCACTAAGACCTACTTTCGTACCTGCTCGACGTGTCTGTCTCGCAGTTAAGCGTGCTTTTGCCTTTACACTCTATGCATGATTTCCGACCATGCTGAGCACACCTTCGTGCTCCTCCGTTACTCTTTGGGAGGAGACCGCCCCAGTCAAACTACCCACCACACAGTGTCCTCGATCCGGATTACGGACCTGAGTTAGAACCTCAAACATACCAGGGTGGTATTTCAAGAGTGGCTCCACGGTAACTGGCGTCACCGCTTCAAAGCCTCCCACCTATCCTACACAAGTAGGTTCAAAGTTCACTGTGAAGCTATAGTAAAGGTTCACGGGGTCTTTCCGTCTAGCCGCGGATACACAGCATCTTCACTGCGATTTCAATTTCACTGAGTCTCGGGTGGAGACAGTGTGGCCATCGTTACGCCATTCGTGCAGGTCGGAACTTACCCGACAAGGAATTTCGCTACCTTAGGACCGTTATAGTTACGGCCGCCGTTTACTTGGGCTTCGATCAAGAGCTTCGCTTGCGCTAACCCCATCAATTAACCTTCAAGCACCGGGCAGGCGTCACACCCTATACGTCCACTTTCGTGTTTGCAGAGTGCTGTGTTTTTAATAAACAGTCGCAGCCACCTGGTATCTTCGACCGACTAGTGCTTACGGAGCAAGTCCTTCACACCGGCCGGCGTACCTTCTCCCGAAGTTACGGTACCATTTTGCCTAGTTCCTTCACCCGAGTTCTCTCAAGCGCCTTGGTATTCTCTACCTGACCACCTGTGTCGGTTTGGGGTACGGTTCCTGCATATCTGAAGCTTAGAAGTTTTTCCTGGAAGCATGGCATCAACCACTTCGCCCAAAAGAGGGCTCGTCATCAGTTCTCGGTCTTAAAAGGGCCCGGATTTGCCTAAGCCCTAAACCTACCGCCTTAAACACAGACAACCATCGCTGTGCTGGCCTAGCCTTCTCCGTCTCTCCATCGCAATATGCACGAGTACAGGAATATTAACCTGTTTCCCATCGACTACGCATTTCTGCCTCGCCTTAGGGGCCGACTCACCCTGCCCTGATTAACATGGGACAGGAAACCTTGGTCTTCCGGCGGGGGAGTTTTTCACTCCCCTTATCGTTACTCATGTCAACATTCGCACTTCTGATACCTCCAGCCTGCCTTACAGCTTGACCTTCAACGGCTTACAGAACGCTCCTCTACCATGCCTAGTAAACTAAGCATCCGTAGCTTCGGTGTACAGTTTGAGCCCCGTTATATCTTCCGCGCAGGCCGACTCGACTAGTGAGCTATTACGCTTTCTTTAAAGGATGGCTGCTTCTAAGCCAACCTCCTAGCTGTCTAAGCCTTCCCACATCGTTTCCCACTTAACTGTAACTTTGGGACCTTAGCTGACGGTCTGGGTTGTTTCCCTTTCCACGACGGACGTTAGCACCCGCCGTGTGTCTCCCGTAATTGCACTCATTGGTATTCGGAGTTTGCATGGGGTTGGTAAGTCGGGATGACCCCCTAGCCCAAACAGTGCTCTACCCCCAATGGTGAGATACGAGGCGCTACCTAAATAGCTTTCGAGGAGAACCAGCTATCTCCGAGCTTGATTAGCCTTTCACTCCTATCCACAAGTCATCCCCAGCCTTTTCAACGGATGTGGGTTCGGTCCTCCAGTTGATGTTACTCAACCTTCAACCTGCTCATGGATAGATCGCCCGGTTTCGGGTCTATTCCCAGCAACTAAACGCCCTATTAAGACTCGGTTTCCCTACGGCTCCACTATGTGCTTAACCTTGCTACTGAAAATAAGTCGTTGACCCATTATACAAAAGGTACGCAGTCACGGAACAAGTCCGCTCCCACTGCTTGTACGT
>NZ_QKLW01000018.1 GCF_003208215.1 Marinomonas alcarazii | reverse complement strand
CAAAGAACGCCCCTAGAGCGCGAGTTTTGCGTTCAGTACCGTGAGACCGACCTAGACTTTTTACACCGACTGGCCGCCGAAGAAGGCTGGGTCTATTACTTCACCCACGAAGAAGGCAAACACCTGCTGCACTTTGCTGATCAAAGCCAGTTTTTACCTAAGTACCCAGAAAAAATCCCGTACAATGTATTATCCGGTGGTGGCTCAGACGATCTTTACATCTCCACTTTGACGCACCACACACAAAGCTTACCAAGCCAAAGCACACTGAAAGACTACAGCTTCAAAAAGCCTGATTACCGTTTCTTGCACCAGCAAGAGGGCGAGAACATGGATTATCAGCTGCCCAATTACGAACACTTCGATGCCCCTGGGCGCTTCAAAGACGACGTCACAGGCAAAGCCTTTTCTCGTATTCGTCTAGAATACCTGCGCCGTAGTGCTCGCACTCTCGTGGGTAAAAGTAACCACGCTGGCATCCAAGCTGGCATGAAAATCACCATCGAAGGGCACAACGAAGACACCATCAACCAAGAATGGCTGCCGGTCTGGGTCGAACACCACGGCACCCAACCGCAAGTCTTGGAAGAAGAAGGCCAAACGGGCAGCACCACCTACAACAATAGCTTTACCTTTATTCCAGCCACCACCAACTGGCAAGCGACACCACAACCCAAACCGAGTGTCGATGGCCCCATGATGGCCACGGTTGTTGGCCCTGAAGGGGAAGAAATATTTTGTGACGAACACGGCCGAGTAAAACTGCACTTCCCATGGGACAGATACAGCGAAGCAAATGATCACAGCTCCTGCTGGGTGCGCGTCTCCCAAGGTTGGGCTGGCAACCAACATGGCATGATGGCCATCCCGAGAATCGGCAGCGAAGTCATCGTCAGCTTTTTAAACAGCGACCCAGATCAACCGATTGTTACCGGACGCACCTTTAACGCCAAGAATACGCCGCCATACCTTCTACCGGACAACAAAACCAAAACCGTATGGCGCAGCGACACCCACCAAGGGGAAGGCTTCAACGAGATTAGCTTCGAAGACCAAGTCGACAACGAAAAAGTCTACGTCCACGCGCAAAAAGATCACGAAACCGATGTCCTCAACGACAGCATCAGCCACATCGGCCATGACCAACACAGACAAATCGACAATGACCGCTTCACCCAAATCGGCGGAGAAAATAGCACAGGCAACGACCACCTGAGCATCAAGGGCGAAAGTCGCCATAAGATAGATAAAGACCAAACAATCACCATCGATGGCAGCTTGCAGCAGAAGGTCGGCAAGATCTCGGTACTAGAAGCAGGTGAAGAAATACACATTAAGAGCGGTAACAAAACCGTGATTGAAGCTGGAGCGGAAATTACCCTAGCGGCTGGCGGCAGCTTTGTAAAAATCGACGGTGGTGGCGTGCACATGGTCGGCGCCGCCATCAACCTAAACGCAGGCGGTGGCGCAGGATCGGGTAGTGGGTTTAGTGAACTATTGCCATTATTGCCGAGTGGTATTGTTTCGCCGCCACCGCCAGAAGCTACGTTAGCCATAGATTATGAGCCATCTATGGTATCGGGGGCTTTGCTGATTGAACATTGTGATTGTTCTGGAGACAAGAAATGTTCGATTCATTCTTAAAGGAATATGGCGTTAAAGCGGAAGAGCCTGTGAATGTGCCGCAGTATACCTATGTTATTGTTGAGCCTTTATTTGAAGAAGATTTGATGAAGGTTGTTTATCAAAATGGTGTAGCCGACCTTCGCCATGCCAAACTCTTTGCCGACACTGAATATCGTGATATAGCAGACAAAGGACCGATTATTGTCCAGCTTTCATCCAAAAATGATTCTTTTGCTGTTTTAAAGCAGCGGTTTGAAGAAAAGCCTTCTGGCTGTTTTATACAAAGTACTCAACCTTTTGAATCAGTTGTTACGTGGGCAAGGCAGCGTCTAACGGCACAAACAGGTCAGGCCAGCGCGCTGCTACGTTATTATGAGCCTCGTATGCTATTACCTCTTTTGGGTGGGTTAAGCCAAGAGGAAAAGACCAGTTTTATCTCCACAATCGGTTCAATACGTTGGTTTCATCGCGCTTGGTTAGCGCTTGATACAACAACGGCTACTTCACTATTACCTTTAGAACAAGATCAATCATCTAATAAGCCTGAGCAGATAGCAGACTATTCCGGATTAGTGCTGAGTTCCGAGCATCTTTCAAAAATGGCGTCGATTCAGCAGCAATGGGCAGAACAGGGAAAGTAACTCATGTCGAATAAAACTTACGTTATAAAAGAGGGCGATCAGCTATTAAAG
Organism: Marinomonas alcarazii; assembly: GCF_003208215.1. Lineage (GTDB taxonomy): Bacteria > Pseudomonadota > Gammaproteobacteria > Pseudomonadales > Marinomonadaceae > Marinomonas > Marinomonas alcarazii. The sequence continues at coordinate 4,605 of NZ_QKLW01000018.1, read as the reverse complement.
ATCGCTTTAGAGCAAGGAGTAAACTACATAGATTTGCTGGAGTTGAACCCTGCTTACCAAGCTAATCCTAATTTAATTCACTCTGGTGAAACGCTGATTTTATCTGCTGAAGAAGAAACGGTTGAGGAGCCAGAGACTAAACCTGCTATCGCCGAACCTGCAGGTTCCAGTATTCCTGCAGAAGGTTGCCTTCAGGGGAAGCCAGCGTGTCAGGGAGAAGATGTTTGTGATGTGTTGGTATTCAGTGATGATGAGCCAGAGCACTACTATGTGTTAACAACCAAAGAGCAACAGTCTTTGGTGCTGGAAGAAGCTGAGCAAATGTCTGTACTTGCGGCAGATTTTTATGACCTCACTATGGCGGCCCCTAAATCGGATAGCGCAGATAAAGCGGCAATTGAAGCCCACCGCGCAAAAAAACAGAAATGGTTAGAGCGGGCTTACCAATCGAATGTCTTGTCTCCAGAAAAGCTCACTGAAGAAAGTAAAACACACCAAAATAAAAGTAATGACGATTTTGCAGCAAACAAAATAGCTAACCTTACAGAAAGAAAGCAAATACTCGGTGGCTACTATAGTGATAATTACTTCTGGGGCGACCCAGAGTCAGTGAAGACCTTTCGTGACCGTTTAATTGCAGACATCAATAAAGAAATTGCCGAGTTTGAGCGTATACGAGAAAATGCGAGCAAAGAAAGCGGTGTAAAAGAGAATGGTTCTTCTAATGCGCAAACTGTGGGTCGTGATAGCAGTACTACCAATAAAAAAGGCTCTGAAACTCGCGTCAAAGCGGGTTTCCGTGAGGCTGTGCTGATATCTCAAAATAAAGTGATTTATGTCCGTGTCTCTTTCCTAGAGAATCAGAAAGCCAATTGGCGTAAAGTTTCCTCCTCGCCTAGTTTGAAAGCCGCCTTGTTGAGTAAAAAAGACGGTAAAGCGTTATTGGGCGCTATGCTAAAAGATATAAAAAGAGACATTGTTAAAGGGGCTAATGGAGGGTTATTTAATAATTTAGAAGGTACGCTTTATTCCAATAAATTAATGGATGAGAAATTTAAAGAGTGGAAGTTTAAGGTTGATAGTGCGGGTTCTTCTAGTGAAGACGCTAATTTCGCGGTGAGTGGTGAGGCGCAATTAGCGCGTTTTTGCTTCCACACCGATGCAAAAAGCCTAGTAAAGCCGAAAGATGGTGAAAAAAATGGTGAGGTCGATTTAGGTATCTCCGCTGGCGCTGAGATGTCCTTGTTAGAAGGGAAGATAGAGGCCTCGGCCTGCTTACCCCATCGTCGCGGTTACTATTTATATATCACCTATTTAGATGCCTCTGGTAAGGATGTTCAGTACCCTTTTGGTCAGTTCCGTGCGGAATTAAAGCTCGTACTGAGTTGCTTTGTAGGGGCGACGGGTTCAGTGGGCGCTACGGCGACAGTCCATACCAAACCAAAAGAGCAAAGCAGTGGACTAAGTGCGTTAGTAGGCTCTGGTATGAACTTGGATGTAGACAATAAAGCGGGCGGTGCCCTCACCGTTAAAGGCGAAGGTTTTGCTGGCGCGCAAGCAGGCGGTCAGGTTTCTGGGGCCTTGCAGTGGGAAGCACCAGAAAATATAGGTAAAGACAAATTTGATGCATTAGTAGAGGTGGTCGCCAGTGGTAACGTGGCGTTTGGTGCTGGGGCTGGCGTTGAATTTACTCTTAAATTAACACCGGATGGTTTTGAGCTCCATTGCAGCGCTTCTATGGTGTTAGGCCCTGGTGGCTCGGGGGGCTTTGGTGCTAAGGTGGATTTCACCAAGCTTTGGCCCTTAGCTAAGGTCATTTGGGGGGCATTAGCAGTAGCTGATTACCGTACCCTGCAATGCGTTGATGAGGTGGCTTATCGTTACTTGTCTAGAGCGGCCTATTACTTTTTTACTGTGCCGAGTGAAGCTCTGGAAGATGCTGTTGGTAAAGGGTTTGAGTTTATAGACTCTTGGTGGGACGAACAGGCTGCTGTTTGGAGTGATAGGGAGTTACGCTGCGCTGAAGCGAAGCAGCTTGCGAAAACTATTCTAGATGGTCAGGGAAAATATAGTGGAGTAGACCAGAATCAATTACAACCAGAAACCATAGGTATGTTGATGGATACTCTTGTACAGACTTTCTACTGGAACAGTGAGGAGCAGCAAGAGAAGGCCATTGTGATGCTATTGACAGGGAGTATCGGTCACTCATGGCGTAAGTTTGAAGAGGTGTTGGCACACATGAATCCTCAGGGAAAAAAGCAGTCTGGGGATCAGGCGTTATTTGATAATTTGGATCGCATAAATGCTATTTTGGCGGGAGATCAGCAGGAGCAATTCAACGATTGGATTAAGTGGTTGTCTGAAGGAGAAGATGATATCAATCAGCGATACCTTCTGGCATTTACCTATAAAACCGGGCCAGCTTTTCAAAACAAATTGTCGTTAGTTGCTCAACAAATTAGTGATGTTCCTAGTTTCTATGCCTAAGTAAACTTAACGTATAGCCCCGCTCGGCTTATCTAATTCGAGAAGGAGGGGCTATACGTTTATGTGGTCTCAGTTATGTAAAGGGGTTGTTTGTTGTAATCCGCAGCGAAACCCATAAGTGACATAATACTCATTAGTATTTTCGCCAATAAATCGGTTCATGACGACCGGACGATTGCCTTGTCCACCTCGTTGAACTTTATGTTTCCCTGTTTTAGGGCCTTGAGGGTCGTGCTGAGGAGAATGCTGGTAGTAGTCAGCGGAATACCAATCATTAACCCATTCTTTTGGGCCGCTGCTAAGGGCATAAATGCCCAGAGGGTTAGGGGGCCAGCTGTCTACATTGTTATGATAGTCATCTGGGGTGGGATAGTTCCATTCCTCTGGTTGCCATTCTTTTTTGTAGGTTGAACCATCAGGTCGTTTAATATATCGACCACTTTCTTTGGGGCGGACTTCACCGTCGTCGGTTGCGTAATAAATATTTTTTCCGCGGTTACGAGCGGCGTATTCCCATTGGGCTTCCGTTGGAAGGTCAAATGGGTAGCCAGTTAGCTCCCCCAGCCAAGTGCAATAGTCTTTAGCTTGCTGCCAGTTTTTTACTGGAGTAGCTCTTTTTAGTCGTTTGGCATTGAATCTGGTTTTGATTAAAGGTAGTTCATGGGCTAAACGATAGGCATTCATGTCGTAATAAGTAGTTTCGAACTTGGCCAGCGAATAGTTACTTAAGGTGACCTTGTGTAGATGGTTGGCTCCTTTTTCAGCGCTGGTTAGAAATGACATGCAGCTAGCGCCGGGCTCCCATTTCGCTAAGTTGATATCCACGTCCATGTTGCAGGGCATGCCAAAATCTCCCATCATGAAACTGCCGCCTTCAATAAACACCATGTTGTCAATGGCTTTAATGGCTACGTCTAGTATGTGTTGTTGTAGTTCAGCATCGGCATTGGGGTATTTTTCAGCGATGGTCTTTTGAATCTCCACGACTTTACTGTCATCAATTACCTTACTTTCTACAGAAGGCGTTTGCGAGCAGGCCATAAGAGACACCAGCAACGGTGTGGCTAAGGCAAAGCGGGTTAGAGATATCTTTACAGTAGGGAAGGTGCGAAACAATGTCATCATTCATCCTTTAATGTCTGTTTCCCTTTATTATAAAACAGCGAAAATTAGAAAAGAACGAAGATCGTCCCGTGAACTGTCAGGTCTATGTAAAAGTTGTTTTATGGATATTAGTAGGGTAGGTGAGAGGGAGGTAGTGATGCTCGTAGGTCTATGAGAGTCATCACTGTTTTAGTTGGTTATAAAAGAAGTTTATTCTTCAGTTGTTTTCTTTATTGTGGGTGGCTCAGCTTCCAAACCACTAAATCCACTACCAGATCCAGCACTGCCGCCTGAGTTGAAGTTGATGGCGGAGCCAACAACGTGTACACCAGCAGCGTCGATTTTTATAAAGTTGCCACCGACTTTGACGGTCATTTCTGATCCGGCTTCAATTACGGCTTTACTGCCACTTTTTAGATGAATTTCATTGGCAGCATCCAGTACGGCTTTCGAACCCACTTTCTGCTGCAAGCTGCCTTCTACTATTAATGTATGATCTTTATCCACTTTATGACGACGTTCTCCTTTAATAGTGAGGTGGTCGTTGTTGTTTAGCTGTGTAAATCTATCGTTGTCGATTTGTCTGTGTTGATCGTGGCCGATGTGGCTGATGCTGTCGTTGAGGACATCGGTTTCCATGTCTTTTTGCGCGTGGACATAGACTTTTTCATTGTCGACTTGATCTTCAAAACTGATCTCGTTAAAGCCTTCCCCTTGGTGGGTGTCGCTGCGCCATACGGTTTTGGTTTTATTGTCCGGTAGAAGGTATGGCGGCGTATTCTTGGCGTTAAAGGTACGCCCGGTAACAATCGGTTGATCTGGGTCGCTGTTTAAAAAGCTGACGATGACTTCGCTGCCGATTCTCGGGATGGCCATCATGCCATGTTGGTTGCCAGCCCAACCTTGGGAGACGCGAACCCAGCAGGAGCTGTGATCGTTGGCTTCGCTGTATCTGTCCCATGGGAAGTGCAGTTTGACGCGTCCGTGTTCGTCACAGAAGATTTCTTCCCC
>NZ_QKLW01000017.1 GCF_003208215.1 Marinomonas alcarazii | reverse complement strand
TGAACGAGGTACGAGTGTGATCTGCCGTTGGGTTTGGTTGAAATGTCGGATCACGCCTCGTTCCTCGTCTCATCCGACCTACGGGTTGGTGGGTGTTGGGATGTGGTTGGTGGTTTCGTGGGCTTGGTTGGGAATGTCGGATCACGCCTCGTTCCTCGCCTCATCCGACCTACGGTTTTGTGGGTGGGGGCGATGTCTTTGTTGAAATGTCGGATCACGCCTCGTGCCTCGCCTCATCCGACCTACGGTTTTGTGGGTGGGGGCGATGTCTTTGTTGAAATGTCGGATCACGCCTCGTGCCTCGTCTCATCCGACCTACGGGTTGTGGTGTTGTTTTGGTTGAAATGTCGGATTTGTTTTGTAGGGCAGATGAACGAGGCACGAGTGTGATCTGCCGTTGGAGGTTTGAGTGGGTAATGGGGTAATATAAATTTCAAATCAATTAATTAGGTGGACAAGGATGCCCAACTATATAAGAAGTAAAAAACGTGGTGGTACGTTTTTCTTTACGGTGAATCTGCAAAACCGTCAGTCTTCTGTTCTTATCAATCATATAGATCTGCTCCGAGAAAGTGTTTCTTATGTTTTAAAACGTAGGCCTTTCCATATTGTTGCGTGGGTCGTTTTACCAGATCATATTCATGCTGTTTGGACGTTACCTGAAGGTGACAATGATTATTCGCGACGTTGGCAACTGATTAAACAGTTATTTACCAAAAAACTATGGAGCCTGACTGGAGGGCAGTACGCTGTTTGGCAGAACCGTTTTTGGGAGCATGAGATCAAATCAGAAGCAGACCTGAATAAACACATCAATTATTGTTATTTAAATCCGGTGAAACATGGTTATGTATCATCAACCGTTGATTGGCCTTATTCCAGTTTTCATAGAGACGTTAAGCTAGGATTATTTGATAAACATTGGAATGGAAATTTACATACATTCCCGTAGGGCAGATGAACGAGGTACGAGTGTGATCTGCCGTTGGGTTTGGTTGAAATGTCGGATCACGCCTCGTTCCTCGTCTCATCCGACCTACGGGTTGGTGGGTGGGGGCGATGTCTTTGTTGAAATGTCGGATCACGCCTCGTGCCTCGTCTCATCCAACCTACGGGTTGTGGTGTTGTTTTGGTTGAAATGTCGGATCACGCCTCGTTCCTCGCCTCATCCGACCTACGGGTTGTGGTGTTGTTTTGGTTGAAATGTCGGATCACGCCTCGTTCCTCGCCTCATCCGACCTACGGGGTGGTGGGGAAGTGAAATAAAGCTGACCAACGGTGCAATGTTGGGGGATCAATGGTAAATTGCTCGGCTGTTTTTTGGTGTTTTCTATGGATAGTCGGTGGTGATGTGTGGTTAAGCGTTTTCCAGTGTTAAAAGAAGTTTTGCATTTGTTGTTTCCTATGATTCTGACGATGACATTGGAGCTGTCGATCAGTGTGGTCGATACCATTATGCTTGGGCATTACAGTGCCTTGCATTTGGCGGCGGTTGGTTTGGCGTCGAGCTTATGGCTACCGGTTGGTTGTTTTTTGATTGGTGTGACTTTCGGTCTTACGCCGCTGGTAACACGTCACTTGCATGGTAGGCAGCCGAAGCTGGTTAATCTTTATATGTCGCAAGCGGTGGGTTTGTCTGTAGGGCTTGGTTTGTTGGCCAGTTTGGTGGCCATTTTCTTGTTGCCTTATTTCGCACAGTTGATGGCGACAGAGGAGGAAACTAGGCAAGTAACGGTTTCTTATTTGTATATTTTTGCCCCAGCGCTTCCTATGCTTGCGTTGATGACTGCCTACAAAAATCTCTTTGAAGCGGCTGGCCGTCCAGGCTTTCCTTTGTTCGTCGCTAGCTTTGGTTTAGTACTAAACATCTTGTTCAACTATGTGCTGATTTTTGGCAAGTTCGGCTTTCCTGAGATGGGCGCAAAAGGCGCGGCGTTGGCGTCTGCTTTGTCTTTGTATTTAGCTGTGTCGATGTTTTTTGTTTACGACCGCTTTATCAATAAAACGCCTTTGTTTACCCGTTTAGTGTGGCGCTACACGCGCAAGTTTGGGATCTTATTGAATGTCGGTGCGCCAGCGGGGTTTGCTTTTGCCTTTGAAGTGGGCTTGTTTTCTTCGATGACGTGGCTGATTTCGTCCTTTGGTGATTTGGCATTGGGCGGTGGTCAGATTGTTATGTCTTATACGTCTTTCTTGTTTACGCCAATGATGGCCATGAGTGCCGTGACAGCGATTGTGGTAGCAAAAGCCATGTCGAAAGAAGGCGTTAGCGGTGTTAGAAAGCGTATTCGAGTGATTGTCTGGTTGGGGCTTTCTTATGTGAGTACCTGCTTTGTTATCACTCAGGTCTTCCATCAACAGATACCTTACATTTATAGCAGTAACGCTGAAGTGGTTGCCTTGGCAGCGAGCATCTTGCTGATCTCTTCTTGTTATCAGTTTCCTGATATGTTGCAAACCGTGTTCACTGGTGCCTTACGTGGTTTTCGTGAAACGCGTTCAACTATGATTGCTTTTGCCGTGTCTTTGTTTGGCTTGAGTATTCCGTTTGGCTTTTGGCTGTCTCATTACAGCCCTTGGGCGGAAACCTTATCTCTGCGCGGTTTTTATATTGGCTTGGGCGCGGGTTTAACCTTACTAGCGATGATCCTTATTGTACGTTTTCAAATTGTGTTGCGTCGTTATGAAGGTAAGCGCATTGCTTCGCCTAGGGAAGTGGCGTAGCGAAAGCATTTTGTCCCTATTCGTTTCGTAGGGCAGATGAACGAGGTACGAGTGTGATCTGCCGTTGGGTTTTGTTGATATGTCGGATCACGGTCGTTCCTCCCTCATGCCGACCTACGGTTATATGAGGTATTGGGGAACGTCTAATTTTGCAGTCCAAAGTCACAACCCCATCCTAACCTTCCCCTTGACAAGGGGAAGGGACAAAAGCGAACTTGGCTCCTCCCCCTGCTAAGGGGGAGGCTGGGAGGGGGTTAGCTAGAGGGAATTGTGAAATGCTCGACATGTTCTGATTAATGCGTCTATGTCCATGTGTTGTTCTGCGCTGTCGGCGAGGCGGTTGATTTCGCTGTCACGGTATTGGTCGTAGTCGAAGGTGGCGGCTTGGTCGACACCGGCCCAGTTGAGTAAGGCTTGTAGGGCTTCTGGGTGGTCAAATACGCCGTGCAGATAGGTTCCGATGATTTGGTTGTCGTCGGAAACATAGCCTTCTTTCTCGCCATTTTCTAATTCTGCAAAGTGTTTGTAGGCGGTTGCATTGGAAAACTGTGATACGCCAGAGTGAATTTCGTAGCCGGTGACTTTTGAATCTGTCACGAATATGAGTTTGCCGTGTCGTTGTTTAAGTTGCTTTTCTTCTTTCAGTTCCGTTTGCATGGGAATCCAACCAAAGCCAGGCGCGTTGGTGTTGGGCTCATGGTTTTCGAGTCCGAGTGGGTCAAGCAGTTGCTCGCCGAGCATTTGGTAGCCGCCACAAATTCCTATGACTTTTCCGCCGTATCTTAGATGTTTATTCAGGTAGTCTTCCCAACCTTCTTGGCGTAAAAAGGCGAGGTCGCTTTGCACGCTTTTGCTGCCTGGTAAGATGACGAGATCCGCTGGTGGAATGGTTTCATTCGCGCCAACAAGGGTCACTTGGACATCGGGATGAAGGCGTAGCGCGTCCCAATCTGTGTGGTTGCTGGTGCGTGGCATGATAGGAATGACGATGTTTAATTTGGCGTTGCTATCGGTTTTTATTGGGCTTTTGGCAACGGCGTCTTCGGATTCTAAGTGAAAGCCTTTTAAGAAAGGCAGTACGCCTAAAACGGGTTTGCCGGTGCGTTCTTCTAACCAATCTAAACCCGATTGCAGCAAGCTGATGTCGCCACGAAAACGGTTAATCACAAAGCCAATGACGCGGTCTTGTTCGCTTTGGCTGAGTAAATCTAACGTCCCAACGAGATGAGCAAACACGCCGCCTTTGTCGATATCGGCGATGATGATAACAGGGCAGTTGATGCTTTCTGCGAATCCCATGTTGGCGATATCGCGGGCACGAAGATTGATCTCGGCGGGGCTGCCTGCGCCTTCAATTAATACGGCTTGGTATTGTTCGGCTAAGCGATGATAGGAATCCAGTGCGGCGGTTTTGGCGATGCTTTTGTATTCGTGGTAACCCACCGCGTTCATGTTGCCCACGGCTTTGCCTTGGATGATGACTTGCGCGCCTGTGTCTGTGTTGGGTTTGAGTAGAATAGGGTTCATATCTACATGAGGTTCAAGCCCTGCGGCATAGGCTTGCACGGCTTGGGCGCGGCCTATTTCGTTGCCATCTTGTGTGACGGCGCTGTTGAGTGCCATGTTTTGTGGTTTAAATGGCGCGACTTGAATGCCTCGGCGGGTGAACAAACGGCATAATGCCGTGACTAAGGTGCTTTTTCCGGCGTCCGAGGTGGTTCCTTGGATCATTAAACTAAAGGCTGGCATTCAGTATCATCACGCTTCAAATCAATAAGGTGATAGAATTCTACCTTACCTGTTCACCTTGTTAAGTGAAAATACGACCTATATTTATGATCCTTGCTAATTTAAACAGTAGTTTTGATGGTTTTTTTGGTGTGTTCTCTATGACCAGTTTCATTTTAGTGGCGGCTTTGGTGCTGGATCGCTTATTAGGCGAGCCAAAAACTTGGCATCCTTTGATTTGGTTTGGCCGCTGGGTAGACCTTTGTCGCCAGCACATTCAATTGCCGTTAGATGCTTCTGCTTCTCGTCAACGCATGGTTGGTGTGTCGGCATGGCTGGTGGCGGTTTTGCCTTGGGTGATGATTCTATTGGCTTTGTTTTGGTTGTTGCCGAGTTGGCTCGATACTTTGCTGTCTGTGGTGGTGTTGTATTTTGCGATTGGTTGGCAGAGTTTGCGCGAGCATGCGTTGGCGATTTATCAGCCTTTGTCGACTGACCCTCTTTCTAGCGAAAAGTTAGATGAAGCCCGTCTTGCCGTGAGTTATATCGTTAGCCGTGATACGCAGAATTTAGATGAGTCTGCGGTAGCAAAAGCGGGTATTGAGTCGGTTTTAGAAAACGGCAGTGATGCGATATTTGCACCGATATTTTGGTTTATTCTCTTCGGTGCGCCGGGTGTGCTCTTGTATCGTCTTGCCAATACGCTGGATGCTATGTGGGGCTATAAAACCGAGTCCTTGAGGTATTTTGGTTGGTGCGCAGCACGCTTTGATGATGTATTAAATTATGTTCCCGCTCGTCTTGTGGTTTATACCTATGGGGCTTGTGGAAAATGGCGTTCTGCTATTCGTAGTGCACGACGACCTTCGGCCCGTTGGAAAAGCCCCAATGCTGGCCCGGTAATGGCTGCAGGGGCGGGCGCTTTGGGCATTCAGTTAGGTGGCGAAGCACCGTATTTTGGTAAAGTCGAAACGCGACCCATTTTAGGCGAGGGGGATTTACCGATGCCTCAACATTTAAAAGAAGCCATTTGGCTGGTGGATAAAAGCGTATATTTATGGGGATTGGTAATATGTCTGTTGGTTTAGGCTTTTCTAAGTTAGAAAACCTTCCTAACTTGGAAAGCTTGCCGCCAAAGCACGGCGGTGATTTGGCTTATTGGCAGCGCAGGGTGGGAAATGAAGCGTTGAATTGGTTGGATTTATCCTCCGCCTGTAACCGTGAGCCTTGGCCTATTCCGGAAATGGTGCCTGCGCTATGGATGGATTTACCTGATCAAGCGGATTTATTAGAAGAGGCCGAGCGTTATTTTGGTCGTCGTCCCAATGCCATTGGCGCAGGCTCTCAACATATTATCGAAGCTTTGCCGCCCATGTTGATCGCTACAAACGCGTTAACCCCAAATTTAACCAAGCACACTGTTTTTGTGCCACGTATTGGTTATCAAGAGCACGCTTTTGCTTGGAAGAAATGGGGCTTTGAGATTGCGTATTACGATGCCTTGGAAGACTTGCTCGACCAAAAATGGGCGGTGGCGGTGGTCATTCAACCGAATAATCCTACAGGAGAAGTGGCCTCAGCGGAGGTTTTGTCTCTGCTGATTGCTCATGCTGAACAGCTAGGCGCGAATATTGTTGTGGACGAAGCTTTTGTGGATGCTTGTCCTGAACTGAGTCTATTGGATACTTTGAAAGGTGAATCGCTGAGCGAATCGCTTTTCGTTTTGCGCTCTGTCGGGAAATTTTTTGGCTTGGCTGGCGCTCGGGTTGGTTTTGCTTTTTGTGCGGATAAATGGCAAATCCCATTGAAAAATTTGCTGGGACCTTGGCCCGTTGCCACGCCAAGCTTGCATCTGGTGGCGCTCGCTTTTGCCGATAAAGCTTGGCAATCATCCGCTTTGCAGCGTTTAAAAGTACGCCAAGCGGCCTTTGAAGAAAGGGTTATGCCAAAATTCAACACCATCTTTGATTCCCAAGACAGGGCATCGAATCCTTTGTTTGTGACTTGGTTCCTTGAAAGCGAAGCACATGCCAAGCAAGTTTTTGACATGTTGCATCAAGTTGGTGTTCACACCCGTTTGGGGGAAGGTTGGATTCGTGTCGCCTTGCCCGCGCTTAATGAAATGGACGCTTTGAACAGCGCCTTGATTCGCTTATTAAAAACCGCGGGGGGCAGGGAGTTAGCATGAAGCATCTTGTATTGGGTGGCGTTCGTAGTGGCAAAAGCGCTTACGCTGAAGAGCAAGTCGCTTCGTTTAATAAAGCGGTCTGTTATGTAGCGACCTCCCAAATTTGGGACGAAGAGATGGCGGAGCGCGTGCGTTTGCATCAAGTTCGCCGTCCCAAAGAATGGCGGGTGATTGAAGAGCCGTTGGCATTAGCGGACTTGTTGACTGAGGTAAACTCGCCTGAACAAGCGGTGATCGTAGAATGTTTTAGTTTGTGGGTGACAAACCTTCTGTGTCTGGAAGACGAAGCCCGCTTAGAAAATGAGAAGAGAGCGCTTTTTCAAGCCGTTGCTGAATTCAAAGGCGACTTGGTGTTGGTGTCTAGTGAAGTGGGATTGGGCGTGATGCCGATGAATGCCCTTGCTAGGCGTTTTGGTGATGAGCTAGGAAGTATTAACCAAAAATTGGCTAAATTGACCGATCGGGTAACTTTTGTTGCGGCAGGACTGCCTATGCAGCTAAAATCCTAATCTTCCATTTATACTCTGTGTTTTCTTGAGCTATTATTGCTCTTGGCAGCACTCTTATATTCAATAATTGCAATTGATAGCGAAAAGCGTAGGAGCTTTGATGACCCCTTATTCAAAAGATTTTCCAGTGTCTTGGGAAGAGCTACATAGAAATGCTCGTGCTTTGTCTTGGCGTTTGCTGGAGCAGGGTCCTTGGAAAGGGATTATTGCGATTACCCGTGGTGGTTTGGTGCCAGCGGCTATTCTGTGTCGTGAAATGGATATCCGCTTAATCGACACGATTTGCATCGTCAGTTACGGCGAAGATGAAAGTGGCAACGGCGCCATGAAGCAAGGCGAGCTTAACGTTTTGAAAGGCGTAGAAGGCGATGGCGAAGGCTTTATTCTGATTGACGACTTGGTCGATACGGGGCGTACCGCCGCGAAAGTTCGTGAAATGCTACCAAAGGCGCATTTTGCCACTATTTACGCCAAGCCAGCTGGTAAGCCGTTAGTTGATACTTTTATCACAGAGGTTAGCCAAGACACTTGGATTCGCTTCCCTTGGGATATGGAATATACTTTTTCTACCCCGCTTGCTAATCGTCAACCAAAGTAAGCATTCACTTCTATTTCTGCGTATTAGTTTCTTCATAGAAAACGAGTCGTTTTTTGACACAAAAGTAACGAGAGTATTTGCAAATTTACACAAAACTCTCGCTACTTTTACACAGTATTCAGCTACTTTTATGATTAGATTCCATTCTCAATTTAGAGCCAAAGCAGACTAAGAAATTAGCTGTTTTATGCATTTTAAATGCGCTTACTTTTATGAAAAATATAACAGGATTTTAATATGTGGAAAATGCTAATTCGAGTTGCTTTGGTGAGCGTTTTATCGCTATCGATGGCGGTTCCTGCGTTTGCACAGGGTACGGTAGCCCGTGCTCAATTTACTTCAGACGTAATTGACCGTGAGCCAATAGACGATATCGGCCCGAGTGTTCAAGTAGAATATGGCGGCATTCAGCGAGTGTATTTCTTTAGTGACTTACGCGACATGGCCGGCAGTCATGTTATTCATCGTTGGAAATTAGACGGGGAAGAGCAAGCTGATGTTGATTTTGACATTGGTGGTGACCGTTGGAGAGTTTGGTCGAGCAAACGCCTTATGCCTGGTTTCGATGGCAAATGGAGTGTTGAAGTGGTTCAGGATGATGTTGTGATCGACACTTATTCATTTGATTATGTAGATGAAAATTAAAAAATCAGGCATTCTCTGTCGTAACTTGTAATCTATGATTAAGGATTTTTTATGCCTCATCTACGTGTCCGAGGATTGGCTTTCGACGAACTGGAATCCATTGCTGATATCCTAATAGAAAACCTGGCGGAAGTGACCGATACGCCGAATTCACACTTCACTCTAGAGTACCAAGCAACGACCTATCTGGCCGTTGGCGGTGCTTCTCCTGCTTACCCGTTTTTTGATGTCTTGTGGTTCGACCGAGGTGACGAAGTAAAGCGCAAAGTGGCCTTAATCATCGAAGAATTGGTTCGACCTCTGGTGGACAGTGGGCAAGACATAACGGTTTTGTTCCATGATCTGCAAGGCAAGGACTACTATGAGAATGGCGAGCATTTTTGAGAGCTAGAGGCTGTTTATTCCCCCCCTTATCTTCAAGGGGAGGGTTAGGGTGGGGTTGATAGGTTTTTACCCCCTCCCAGCCTCCCCCTTAGCAGGGGGAGGAGTGAGAGTCTGTTTTATTCCCTCCCCTTATCTTCAAGGGGAGGGTTAGGGTGGGGTTGATAGGTTTTTACCCCCTCCCAGCCTCCCCCTTAGCAGGGGGAGGAGTGAGAGTCTGTTTTATTCCCTCCCCTTATCTTCAAGGGGAGGGTTAGGGTGGGGTTGGTAGGTTTTTGACCCCCTCCCAGCCTCCCCCTTAGCAAGGAGAGGAGCGAGAGTCTGTTTTGTTCCCTCCCTTTATCTTCAAGGGGAGGGTTAGGGTGGGGTTGATAGGTTTTTACCCCCTCCCAGCCTCCCCCTTAGCAAGGAGAGGAGCGAGAGTCTGTTTTGTTCCCTCCCTTTATCTTCAAGGGGAGGGTTAGGGTGGGGTTGATAGGTTTTTACCCCCTCCCAGCCTCCCCCTTAGCAGGGGGAGGAGCTAGAGTCTGTTTTGTTCCCTCCCTTTATCTTCAAGGGGAGGGTTAGGGTGGGGTTGATAGGTTTTTGACCCCCTCCCAGCCTCCCTTAGCAGGGGGAGGAGTGAGAGTCTGTTTTATTCCCTCCCCTTATCTTCAAGGGGAGGGTTAGGGTGGGGTTGATAGGTTTTTGACCCCCTCCCAGCCTCCCTTAGCAGGGGGAGGAGTGAGAGTCTGTTTTATTCCCTCCCTTTATCTTCAAGGGGAGGGTTAGGGGGGGGGTGATAGGTTTTTTACCCCTCCCAGCCTTCCTTAGCAGGGAGAGGAGTGAGAGTCTGTTTTATTCCCCCCCCTTATCTTCAAGGGGAGGGTTAGGGTGGGGTTGGTAGGTTTTTGACCCCCTCCCAGCCTCCCCCTTAGCAGGGGGAGGAGCTAGAGTCTGTTTTGTTCCCTCCCTTTATCTTCAAGGGGAGGGTTAGGGTGGGGTTGATAGGTTTTTACCCCCTCCCAGCCTCCCCCTTAGCAGGGG
>NZ_QKLW01000016.1 GCF_003208215.1 Marinomonas alcarazii | reverse complement strand
GCATTGCTGAGCTAATGTGATTTTTAAAGCACGACTGTACTTTGACATAAAAAGAACCCCCAATGTTGGTTGTCCAACTATTGGGGGTCACTTCATGCCTCAGCGGGATTTTTCATTTCAGAGATCTGTTAATTCGCTTTTGAAAAACCAATAAGACCATCATTAGATAATCCAGCAACAATACTATCACCCACTACAAAATTCCCAGATAACAATTCATTAGCCAATGGATTTTCTATCAATTTCTGTATTGCCCGCTTTAATGGCCTAGCGCCATAAACTGGGTCGTATCCAACCTCAGCAAGCTGATCTGCTGCAGCATCAGTAAGAGTCAAAGACATCCCCATCTCAGCCAATCTCTCATTAAGATGAGCAAGCTGCACTGTCGCAATACCTTTGATTTGAGATCTCATCAGAGGATGGAAGACGACAGTTTCATCAATACGGTTAATAAACTCTGGACGGAAGTGCATTCCTACTACCTCCATTACTTTCGCTTTAATCTCATCGTATTGGTCAGCCGACTGATATTCCTGAATTAAATCCGACCCAAGGTTAGAGGTCATGACAATCACCGTATTTCTAAAATCAACAGTGCGCCCCTGTCCATCAGTTAGTCGTCCATCATCCAATACCTGCAATAGAATATTAAAAACATCTGGATGAGCTTTCTCGACCTCGTCAAGTAGCAACACAGAGTACGGGCGACGTCTCACAGCTTCTGTAAGATAACCACCCTCCTCGTAACCTACATAACCTGGAGGCGCTCCTATCAAGCGTGCGACCGAATGCTTCTCCATAAACTCTGACATATCGATCCGAACCATCGCCTGTTCGGTATCAAAAAGGAATTTCGCAAGGGATTTACATAATTCCGTTTTACCAACACCTGTCGGCCCCAGGAACAAAAACGAGCCGTTTGGACGATTCGGATCGGCTAGACCAGATCTTGAACGACGAACCGCATTTGAAACCGCCCGAATCGCCTCATCTTGTCCCATGACAGACTCATGCAATGCTTCTTCCATTCGCAGCAGCTTGTCACGCTCACCTTCCAACATTTTATCGACGGGGATGCCTGTCCATCTAGAAACGACCGTGGCGATCTCCTCTTCAGTCACACGCCTTTTTAGCAGCCGTGTTTCCGTTGTTTCCTCGGCCTTGCTCGCTTTTTCGATTTCAGCTTCCAACATTGGAATGACGCCATACTGAAGCTCTGACATTTTGGCTAAATTTCCGCTTCGACGGGCCTCTTCCATTTCGTGGCGTACTGACTCCAACTCCTCTTTGAGCTTTTGCGCCCCTTGAACAGCCGCTTTCTCCGCATTCCAAATTTCTTCTAAATCCGAAAATTGTTTCTGCAGGTTATCTATTTCTACACTCAATTCCTCTAATCGTAATTTGGAGGCTTTGTCTTTCTCTTTCTTCAAAGCCTCTTTTTCAATTTTCAACTGAATTAGACGACGCTCCAAACGATCCATATCCTCTGGTTTTGAATCCATCTCCATACGAATACGACTGCCCGCTTCATCAATAAGGTCAATTGCCTTATCCGGCAACTGTCGATCCGTTATGTAACGCTGCGAGAGCTTCGCTGCAGCGATAATCGCGGAGTCAGTGATGTCTACGCCATGGTGAACCTCATAACGCTCCTTTAAGCCCCGCAAAATAGCGATAGAATCCAACACACTCGGTTCTTCTACCAATACTTTCTGGAAACGTCTTTCCAATGCCGCATCTTTCTCAATAAACTGACGATATTCATTCAACGTCGTGGCACCAACACAGTGTAACTCACCACGGGCAAGCGCAGGTTTAAGCATATTACCTGCGTCCATTGAGCCCTCAGATTTACCCGCCCCCACCATGGTGTGAATTTCGTCAATAAATAAGATCACCTGCCCTTCTTGCTTCGCCAGTTCATTCAACAAAGCTTTTAGGCGTTCTTCAAACTCACCACGATATTTAGCCCCAGCAATTAACGCCGCCATATCAAGAGACAAAACACGCTTATTCTTTAAACCTTCCGGCACCTCACCATTAATAATTCGTTGCGCCAAACCTTCAACAATAGCGGTCTTACCAACACCTGGCTCACCAATTAAGACAGGGTTATTTTTACGTCGACGCTGTAGCACCTGAACCGTACGGCGAATTTCATCATCACGCCCAATGACTGGATCCAGCTTACCTTCGGCCGCTCTCGCTGTAAGATCAACTGTATATTTATCTAACGCTTGTCGATTTTCTTCTGCATCAGGATCATTCACCGAATCGCCACCTCGAATACCATCAATAACAACGGCAATATCGGATTTAGTAACGCCACTGGCCTTTAGGCTTTTGGCAAGATCGTCCTTGCCATCAAACATTGCCATCAAAACCAATTCGGAAGAGATATATTGGTCTTTTCGTTTCTGCGCTTCTTTATCAGCAAGGTTAAGCAATCGCCCCAACTCTGGGGACATCTGCACATTGCCATCATGGTCATTCACTTTAGGAAGACGGGATAAAAGCTCATTCAAACTTTCACGAAATTTAGCAACGGGAATACCAGCTTGCTGAAGAATCGGGCGCGTACTACCGCCCTGCTGATCAAGCAAAGCCATCATTAAATGAAGTGGTTCGATATAGGAATGATCTTGTCCAAGCGCAATCGATTGAGCATCGGAAAGCGCTAACTGTAATTTACTGGTTAAACGATCTATACGCATAATCTGACATCCTTTATAAACATAAGATGAAATATTCAATTACGATCTTAATAATCCCGAAAACCAGCTTTTCAAGATGATAGGTGTCATTTTTTTGACACTGGTCACATTAATTGAAAATATCTTATTCTTTTAGCCAAATAACAGAGGCCATTCGCCCAGTCATTCCTTCTCGACGATAAGAAAAAAAGCGCTCACTGTCTGTAAAAGTACAATAGTCACCGCCGTATATTTGCTTAACACCTGCAGATAATAGACGCTGTCGAGCTAGCAGATACAAGTCGGCAAACCACTTTCCCGCTCGCATAGAAGAGCCAAATGCTAATTCAGCCTGAGGATCAACCGACATAAAAGCCTCTTTCACCTCATCACCTACTTCAAATGCACTCGGCCCAATAGACGGCCCCAACCAAGCAATCACATCGTCTTTCTCATCAAATTGAGCCAATGTCGATTCCAAAACACCTGAACACAATCCACGCCAGCCTGCATGCGCGACGGCCACTTGAGTTCCTGACAGATTACAAAAAAACACAGGCAAACAATCAGCGGTGAGCACAGCACAAACTTGATTAACAGTCCGAGAAGTTGCGGCATCGGCACTTTTTAGAGGTAGACCACATGGCAACTGAACAACCTCTGTACCATGAACTTGATTTAGCCAAACCGCAGTGTCCGGCATATCAATATATGAAGCAAACAATTGTCGATTTTGCTTAACCGCTGCAGGATCATCATCTACATGCAAGCCCAAGTTAAGCCCATCAAAAGGTGGATTACTAACACCACCAACACGTGTCGACACATAAGCACAAACTGACGCAGGCGCAGGCCAAGTTGGCAAAATATATGAAGAAAATTGAGAAGCCATCAAATCCCTCGCAAGCAAATAACAAAAAGGCAGCTCGAAGCTGCCTTTAGAGAATACATCATTCTATTAAAAATACTCAGAATCGTTACTGCCTGATTCCACCATATCTTTCTTTAACGCCTCTAGCAATTTTTGCATATCTTCAGGCAAATCAATTTCCCATTGCATCCATTCCCCTGTAATAGGATGGGAAAGCTCTAGCTTTTTCGCATGCAGAGCTTGGCGGCGGAAATGACGTAGCTCATCCTGCAATTCTGGAGAGCAAGCTTTTGGCATTTTTAAACGGCCACCATATTGAGGGTCTCCCACCAATGGATATTGAATAAACGCCATATGAACTCGAATTTGATGAGTTCGTCCTGTTTCAAGCTTTAAGCGGATATGTGTGTGATTTTTAAAGCGTTCAACCAAACGGTAATGCGTTACAGCATCTTTCCCATTTACAGGCTCTACCGCTTGCTTTTGGCGATTATGTGGATGGCGACCAATAGGCTCATCTACAACACCACCACCAGTCATCACACCAATAGAAATCGCTTCATACTCTCGGCCCATACTGCGCTCTTGCAATTGAGCAACTAGGTCCGTTTGAGCCGCCAGTGTTTTTGCAACCACCATCAAGCCCGTTGTTTCTTTGTCTAAACGGTGCACAATACCAGCTCGAGGAATGTGCGCTGTTTCAGGGGCGTGATGAAGAATAGCGTTCATCAAGGTGCCATCTCTGTTACCGACAGCAGGGTGTACCACCAAACCAGCAGGCTTATTAACGATCATAATATCATCGTCTTCATAGACAATATCAAGATCCATCTCTTGGGCTTCATGGTCCTCTTGAGCCTCAATAACAATATCCAGAGACACCGTTTCACCACCAAACAACTTCTCTTTAGGCTTCGTGATTTTTCCGTCAACTTTTAAAACCCCTTCCTTAATCCATGACTGGATACGAGAACGGGAATAATCGCTAAACAATTCTGTTGCAATTTGATCAAACCGACTTCCTCCCAAATCGAAAGGAACTAAGGCTTCTTTTACTATTCGCTCTGCCATACAATGTACTTTAATCTGTTGTTATCAGCCCAATAAACTTATCATTGGGCTAAATGTGAAAAAACGTGTAGCGCCTTGCTCTTCTTCATCTTTCGCAGTATAACGCTACAAAATGCCGATTGAGGCCAATCTACTACCATATCAAGGTTTTGATTATACATGGGATTTCATCACTCGTTGCTCCGATTCTCTGGAATAGTTAGTTTTTCTTTATTCATTGCTGCCTGTTCAAGTACTCAAGTACAGGAACCAGACTTGCCTGAACGCGTTTATTACGACAAAGCGCAACAAGCATTGGAAGACAACCTTCCGTCCACGGCGATAAAACATCTGAAAGACTTAGACTCACGTTACCCATTTGGCGAATTCAGTACTCGTGCAGAACTGGACTTGATCTATGCCCAAATGGAAGCAGGCGATTTCATTGCTGCGCACTCTACTACCGAGCGTTTCATCAAAAATCACCCCGAACATGATTCTATCGATTACGCGTACTACATGCGCGCTCTGTCCACCTACAAAGGCGCTGAAACCTTTATGTCTCGCTACTTGGATTTAGACCCAAGCGAAAGAGACTCAAAAGAATTATCCAAAGCCTTTAATGAACTTGCAGACTTCACATCACGCTTTCCAAACAGCCAGTATGCGCCAGATGCAAAAGCCCGCATGTTGCATTTACGTGAAATGATTTCGCGACATGAACTGAAAGTAGCGAATTACTATTTAAAAAGAAAGGCACCTCTTTCTGCATTACGTAGAAGCCAAGAAGTGATTTTACACTATCCTAGCACCCGATCTGTCGAAGAAGCACTTGCTATCAGTATTCAGTCTTATATGGACTTAGAGCAAACGGATTTAGCAAATACGAATTTAGCTGTATTAAAACAAAACTTTCCTGAATCCAAGTATCTAGATGAAGAAGGTAAATTCATTCAGCTTGAACTACCAAGTGACGCAGATCCTAGTTTTCTATATTGGATAACGTTTGGCTTAATCGGCTAGACAATAATCTAGGCTATTGACTGGGTGGGAACACAACTTCTTCCTGCCCGATCTCCCAAGTAGAATACTTTTTCATCACAATATCTTTAAAGAGTGATGAGTCTAAAAACCTTGCTAGCCATAACTTAAGATGATGATAAGGTGATTCATCAAAACGCTTTTGATCTACACCTGCAAATTGGCGAACAAAAGGGAATACTGCAATATCAGCAACACTCACATTTTCACCAAATAAGTAAGTCTTATTCGCCAAACGCTGATTCAAGCGCTTCAAGAACACTTCACCTTTTTCATAATAGTAGTTTTGACTGTATTCAGGATGACGATCGGCATATTTATAGCGATCAAGCCATATCTTAAAAATATGATCATTGTATCGAACCCACGCCATCATGTTGTTTTTTTTCGTCGATTCATTCGGCCATATACGCTCTATATCTAGCCCATGCTCGACCCTTGATAGTGCCCAGAATATAATATCCAAGCTTTCCGGGTAACGGTTTCCTTCAGTATCAACCAGTTGAGGAACGCTAGACCTCCCCCCCAACGACAACAAAGCCTGTGGCTTACGTTTTAGATCAACTTCCCTTAAATAGACATTCACTCCCAACAGTGAAAGGGCATACCTTGCTCGAATGGCATAAGGGCAGCGCCTAAATGAGTATAAAACAGGAAACAACTCCTCCTATAAAACCTATATCTGAAATTTGAAGCGTAAAAAAGCCATGTTACCGGTACGCTAAATAATTGAAATGGAGCGCAATGGATACATGGCTTTTTAAAAATGGAACTAAATTAATTATACAATAGTTACATTTTCAGCTTGAGGACCTTTTTGACCTTGAGTCACTTCAAAAGTAACACTTTGACCTTCTTGTAAAGTACGACGACCAGTACCATTTATAGCACGAAAGTGAACAAAAACATCTGCACCGCCTTCACGCTCAATAAAACCAAACCCTTTTTCGTCATTAAACCACTTAACAATTCCTGAAACTAACTGATCTGACATAATAACCTCATTTTATGCTGCTCTTAATGAGCAATCTTTTTAACTAAATTAAAACTCTACTCGTCTTAAAAAAGACAATATCCAGCTAATTCATAAGTACATTAGTACTAATAAATATAGCCACATATTGATAATAAGTTGTTAGAAATAAAATAGGAAGCACATATAAGTCGAGATTTTGGAGGCATCACATAACTAACCTCCCTAGTCATAAAATGACGAACATTGACAGCATGCAAAATCGACAAGCACCAAAAGAGAACACTAAGAAATAAAAAGAAACGATAAAGCACCAAAGAAATGCAGTATGGAATAGAATTTGCTTAAAAAGCACTAGATGATAAAAAAACACGCCATTTTCTTTTAAAAAAGCCCTAAACAAGGGCAAAAAAAGAGAACGGGCAACCATATAAGTGCAAAAAACAATAGGAGTTACTCCGTGTCACCCATAAATAGTGCAGTCGAAATGTTGGTATCCAGCTCAAACACTCTTTTTATTCTACTTGGGGCTGTTATGGTCTTTGCTATGCATGCTGGCTTTGCTTTTCTTGAAGTAGGAACCGTACGTCACAAGAATCAAGTCAATGCTCTGGTTAAAATCATGACTGACTTTGCCATATCTGCGCTTGTCTACTTCTTTGTTGGCTATCAAATCGCTTATGGCATTACTTTTTTTGATAGTGCGGTCGTTTTATCTCAAAATAATGGATATAGCCTGGTTAAGTTCTTCTTTTTAATGACATTTGCTGCTGCAATCCCCGCTATCATCTCTGGTGGCGTTGCTGAACGAGCCAAGTTCTACCCTATGCTAATATCTTCAGCGATGATAGTTGGTGTTGTGTACCCATTCTTTGAGGGTATTGTCTGGAATGGTAACTATGGCGTTCAAGATCTATTAGAAAGCCAATTTGGAGCCCCATTTCATGATTTTGCTGGCTCCGTTGTTGTGCACGCATTTGGGGGCTGGGTCGCTCTTGCAGCAATTGTTTTACTCGGCACTCGACGTGGTCGATTCAAACAAGGAAAGCTCGTTGCCTTCGCCCCTTCCAACATACCTTTTCTTGCCCTTGGGGCTTGGATCCTTTGTATCGGCTGGTTTGGCTTTAATGTTATGTCAGCACAAACGCTGGATGGCATCAGCGGACTCGTCGCCGTAAATTCTTTAATGGCGATGGTGGGTGGTATCATTACCGCGATGATATTTGGCAAAAACGACCCAGGCTTCATACATAACGGCCCACTAGCCGGATTGGTGGCCATTTGTGCTGGATCAGACATAATGCACCCAATAGGGGCGCTAGCAACAGGCGCATTTGCGGGTGCTATATTTACCTTGCTGTTTACCTATGTTCAACAAAACTTCAAGAATACAGACGATGTACTCGGTGTATGGCCATTACACGGAGTTTGTGGTGCATGGGGAGGTATTGCAGCGGGTATATTTGGCGCTGAATCATTTGGCGGTCTAGGTGGTGTTAGCTTTATCTCACAGCTCATTGGAAGCTTGGCAGGTATTGCTGTAGCCAGCCTAGGTGGCTTTGCTGTTTATGGCGCAATAAAAGCCATCAGCGGACTACGTCTAAATGAGGAAGATGAATTTAATGGCGCGGACTTATCTATTCATAAAATAGGTTCGATAGGAAAAGAGTAACCAATTTTTTCTACTCAACCAATCTTAAAGAGCCCTTCTTGTCAGTGTGCTACCTACACAAAACAAGAGGGGCTTTTTAGTGCATAATAGAGCCCGCTATGATTACAATCCCACAACAAACGTCTACCTAGGTAAAAGAGATACATGATTATTTGGCTGCTGACACACAGTGAAGAGCTCAAAAAGAAAACTGGAACAGGGAAATTAGTAGAAGAGATAATGGGGACTGATTGCAAAGTCATTATCTGGTCCCGTGTTGCGCCAAACCCAGACATAATCAACCTACCTCTGAATAATAGCTTGCTTATCTTCCCAGACAACAATATAGACTCAACACAAAGCAACCAACTCCCACTCAACATAGAGAACATTATTGTCATTGACGGCACTTGGCAGCAAGCACAAAAAATGTACAACCAGTCTCCGTATCTAAAAAAGTTTACCCACTATGAAATCAAAGACATGAAGTCCGTTTTTAGTAAACGCAGAAATCAAAAGACAACCGGTCTTTGTACAGCAGAAGTGGCGATTCACCTTTTAAACGAATACGGCCACCCATTAGCACCGGCCTTACAGAACAGATTCACAGAATTTAATCAGTAACGCGGACTCGAATTTCACCGATGGAATCAACCCAAGCTGTCATTTCATCACCAGAAATAACAGGCCCAACATTCTCAGGCGTACCTGTCATGATTAAGTCTCCAGGTCGCAACTCAAATACCTCAGACAATTTACAGATAACTTCTTCTATTGACCAAGTTAGATTGGAGATATGACTAATCTGCTTCAAATCATCATTCACCTTTAACCCAATCTCAGCATTCAATATTTTTTTAGTCAACAGATCTGTTTTCAGGAGAATTGGACTGATTGGCGCAGATTCATCAAATGATTTTCCAACCTCCCATGGACGGCCTTTCTTCTTAGCCTGCGCCTGAAGATCTCGTCGAGTCATGTCTAAGCCAACAGCGTAACCAAGAACAGCATCAGCAGCTTGCTCCAGCGTTAGGTTACGTCCTCCACGACCAATCGCCACGACTAATTCAACCTCATACTCAAACTGCTTAGAGGCCATGGGATAACGAATAGACACCGTTTCAGAAAAACCAACAGGCACAACATCAGCTGCACCTTTAGCAAAGAAAAATGGCGGATCTCTTTCAGGGTCATCGCCCATTTCTCTTGAGTGCTCAGCATAATTACGGCCGACACAGAAAACTCGGCCTACAGGGAAGCACTCATCGCTTTCAACTATCGGCAGAACCACTCTTTTTTGCTCTGGTACAATATATTTCACTAATGCCTCAATATTTTCATTAACAGACGATTTAGAAGTGCCCCGATTTTAGCCAAATAAAACAGCTCGATTCTACACTCCAATCCTTTGACAAAAATTGCGGCTCTCGCAACCACATGCCAGATGACAATAAAAGCTCACCGTAACGAGCTTGCCCTGAGATAATAAATAACTCAACCGCATCAGGTAAGTCTAATTCACCTAATAAATTGTCACCATTCTGAATCCTAACAAGCCAAACACGCTCCATACCAAATGTATACAGCGGCAAAATCTCGGATTCATTAGACGACCAGATTTTTGGGGTATTTACAGAAACTTGATTTAAGTCGGACGACTGAAACTGGTGCAGCTTGACGAGCAATAAGCACCCTTTTTCACTATGGGGCGCATGACTAGTGCCAGGGGGGTTCCTAAAATAACTACCGGCCTCGAAGTCGCCTTGCTGATCGGAAAAAACACCTGATAGCACCAATATTTCCTCACCCAAAGGATGTGGGTGTGGGCGAAAAACTGACCCTGCCTCGTACTGTACAAGGCTAGTTGCGTGACCTCGTTCAGCCTCTTCTCGCGCCAAAGGCTTCCTAAACACACCCGACATGGGACTTGCTACCCAATCAAGTTTATTTGTATCGATCAATACAGCTTGGGTAAAGTCCATATTAAGCATAACAACCGCCAATCAAAGTAAAAATCCAGTGTAACGGTTTGGTCAAATAACAATCAAGTATTTGTAATGCCAAGGCTGGGCACTTTTTTACATAAAAAAGGCACTTAGTGTTTCCACCAAGTGCCAAAATGTTCCAACAATCGCCTACAAGAGAAGAAATATGGAACCTTGAATGATCGTACTTAACATAAGGCTCCCACCTTATTAAAAGCTAGGGAGCCTTAGAGTAAATAAAATCTTCTAAGAGAAGATCTTAGAAACCGTAGTAAACACCAACAGCTGTTTGAGTGTCTGCATCAGCAGTAGAGTTAGCTTCAATGCTAGCTACTTCACCGTAGACATAAACATTTGACGCTAGGCTGTATGTTACGCCAGCACCAAACTCGTTGTATTCATCACCAGATTCTGGAGAGATAACCTGTGCAGAAGCATAAATATCACCAGCACCGTAACCGTAACGAGCAGCTAGACCGAAAGTGTCTTCGATGTCTTTAGTCGTCTCAAATTTTGCGCTTACGTTCAAAGCTGGCATCACTTGGTAGCCAACATTCAAACCGATAGTGTTTTCATCATCAGCTTGATCATTCTCAAGAGAATCGAAACCTAGAGCAACAGTCAAAGCATCAACACTGTATTTACCTACAAGTGTAACTGCAGTGCCATCATTTGCGTTATCACTACCTTTAACTTGTGCAGAAGCTTGAAGCTCTAGACCACCAAAAGAAGGAGAGAAGTAAGCGATAGTGTCGCCTTCAGTAGTAGTAGCGTTGTTGTTAAATCCTAGGTTCTCAAACTGATCTACAGAATCTTGAATAGCATTGTTGTAGATAGAATCGAAAGAACCAACTTGTACTTTACCGAAGTTACCTTTCAAACCAACAAACGCTTGATCAAGACGAGTTGAAACAGTGTTCTTCTCATCAGCATTAGCTTCAAGCTCGTACTTGAAGAAAGCAGTCAAATCTTCATTGATTGTTGTTTCGCCCTTGAAACCAAAAGTCGAACCGTTGTCCTCAAAGTCAGAACCAGCATCGTTGTCTGTGTATGCGTATTGGATGTTACCGTAAACGTCTACTGTAGAACCTTCAGCAGCATGAACAGATACAGCAGCAAAAGCAGCGCTAGATACTGCGATAGCAATAATCGATTTTTTCATTCTCGTTTCCCTTTAAATATATAGCTTTCTTGTAGGCGCTTGAATATTGCAAGCAACAGTCAATTAATCTAAAGATTCTGCAGAAATTGACAAGTAGGCGCAGCTTGCATGCACAAACAATCCACCCTGAGTGCTCTTTATATGAAATAATTCACCAATAAAGGACTTAAGCTGAAAGAAAAACAAAATAAAAAATAAAAAAACCTTAAAAATCAAAACTTTAATTAAAAACAAAGATCAATACCGAAAACAATGTGCATATAAAAACTAAAATAAGTGAATTTTTAAACATCAAATAAGATTTTATGTGCAAAGATAAGCAGAATTTAGACAAAGCATAAGAGGAGATGATGGCAATACCTATTTCATACTCCAGTTAAATCAAAAAATGAAGGCGCTAAAATAACAACCTTTAAGACGTGGTACGCGCATAGATTACACATACAAGAGTAAAACAATCATATGAAAATTTGTTGAAATGGGGATGGGTCTTGTATGAAGGGAAATTTCCGCTGCATCCTTGCAGCTAAACTCTTCCTGAGAAGTGACAGAGCCTCCGTCCTGGAGGCATGAGTAATTCCTTTACTCTCTGTCTATCTAATAAACTATCCTGCTAATCTGAATTATGCAAGCGATAATTTACATTTTACTTAAAAAATACACACACAGTGCACGACAAAATGCAGCTACCACATTAAGTCATCAGGTATTTGAAAGTCTGCATAAGGATCATCTTCAATACTTTCTGTACGGTTATTGCACACGAGAACATAAGAAGGATCACGCTCGGTTATTTTAACCGCAACAGGCTCAGCGATAAGTTCATAATTTTCATCAAGTTTTACTATCGCTAAGCGTCCGCAACTCAAGTCATTATGAATAGATTGGGTAACATACAATTTCTTAACTTTTTTATTATCAGTGAAGTGATAAGAAATATCACCGCTCTCTCGTTTAATACGATTTTGCTCTATCATCTGTCGTATTTGCCCATGAACAGCCTTTTCTTCTATAAGTCTTTGGCGCTCTAGGTTTAACAGTCGATCTTTTTCAGCTTTCTCATCACGTTGACGCTTTAACAGCTCTTGTCGGTCATCTACTTCGGTTGCAGAGACCTTACCCTTTTTAACTTTTTGCTTATGCTGTAAAGATTCAGCCTTTAGCTTCTTTACTTTCTTTTTATCTACAAGCCCAACACCTAGCAATTGCTCTTGCAGTGATTTTGCAGCCATTCCATTTCTCCTCTTATACTAACAAGTATGCCGACTTCGCTATGAGACTTTAAAGCACCATAAACAACAAAAACAAAAAAAGCGACTTATAAAGTCGCTTTTTAGCATTCGCACTGCTGAGCAAAACCTCAGCAACGTTTACTCTTAATTATAGAGGAGTAACGTTTTGAGCTTCAGGGCCTTTTTTGCCTTGAGCTACTTGGAATTCAACTTTTTGGCCTTCAGCCAAAGTTTTGAAACCAGAAGTGTTGATTGCAGAGAAGTGAACAAAAACATCAGGACCAGAATCCTGAGTGATGAAACCGAAACCTTTAGTTTCGTTGAAAAATTTTACTGTACCAGTTACTACGTCAGACATGTCTGTTTATCCTGTAGGTTAAGTTAATTTATACGAAGATGTAAATCATCTACGTTATAGTGCTAAAAAAACTCGGTATTACTTATGACTTAACAGGACCGAACATACATGACGTATTATTCGCAACTCTGGACATAAATATTGCCAACTCTTTTAAACGAAACTGATTGTAGTCCGCTTTCAAGCGTTGGGTCAATGAAGTTTTTAAAAAAAATTACAGCACGCCATAATACAAACCTAAAATCATCACCGGATATATTTTAACTTCATGTTTTTTAAGGACATTTATAAAAAACTGACATCAAAAAAAACAAATGAAGAATAAAATATTTTTTACCAAGCCCCCAACACCCATACATTTTACGCAAATTAACACGCATTGACGTCAGTATTTTAGGTGGGATGCTCAAGCTGAATAGAAGCATAATTCTTTTTTATACCCCCATAAAACACAACTTTCCCCCTACCATTTTCACTAATATTGATACAATTAGACAAATCCATTTTGAAAATCAGTACAGTCCAAGCACACATTTTTAATGTAATTCTATTAAGTGTATTTGCTACACAAACAGCTTGTACAACAAACAAAAGTGAATCAGATAGCAAAGTAAACTACCGGACAGACTAATCTGCAAAGATTAGCCTCCATAGAATCTCACCTTCGTCAGAATAACATCAACGATCACATCTTGTACTGATGCCCACTAAAAGACACAATGCACGCTCTTTTAATATCCCGCACTGACTCCTCAAAGGATAAGACAAGCGCAAACTGGATACAGAGGGTAAGCCATTACTACGTGGCATGAGTTCAGATAGACGATTTAAGGCGTTCTCTTTTGATGACCCGCGCAGACGCGTCGGAGTATGAAACAGGCACAAACTGAGTACGAGAGGGTAAGCCATTACTACGTATCATGAATTCAGATAGACGACATAAGGCGCGCTCTTTTGATGACCCGCGCAGACGCGTCGAAGAATGAGACAGGCGCAAGCGGGGCACAAAAGAGCAAGCCATTGCTGCAGGAGTAAACCATTACTGCGTGCACGTGAAGACGGCTAACCGTAGACGAAAAAAAGCCCTGACAGCATCAGCTATCAGGGCTTTCTTAATATAAAGCTTGACGACGACCTACTCTCACATGGGATCTCCCACACTACCATCGGCGATGGCGCTTTTCACTTCTGAGTTCGGGATGGGATCAGGTGG
>NZ_QKLW01000015.1 GCF_003208215.1 Marinomonas alcarazii | reverse complement strand
ACCAGCATTTCGTCGTCATGGCCTTCCAAGCCCACGTCACCGATAGAATCAACAGACATAGCGCCCGCAGTGATCAGACCCTGAGATTCACCTTCAATAGAGATATAACATGGCGTTGGCATAATAAAATTCCTTATTCGTAAAATAGTAAAAAACGTGTGCTTAGATATTCAATCTAAGTAGAGCAAGATGGGGGCCAATATTAAATATCTATTAAATTCAAGTGGTTACGGTTTTTCTGGTGTGTGCTCGGGCAATAATTTGCTTAGAAACGAGCGAAAAATCGCCTAGCGAGCAAGGGGTTGCTCGCTAGGTGGGGGGGGGAGGGCTAGCCGCCAATGTTGACTGAGGCGCTGCCCATCACAACGCCACCACAATCAATGGCGCCACCAGTTACGGCGGCTGGTTTTCCATTGATAAAGACTGAAGAGGATCCAGCTGCAATGGCCCTCGGATGGGATGGGTTTTTGGGTTTATCGTGTGGCTCTAGTGGGTCACCGACGCGTGCAGCAGGGCTGCCATCATATTTTACATTTGGTGAGCCGGCCGTCACCGGGGTGGGTGGGAAACCGTCGTGATCCGTTCCTGTGTCGCCAACTTTCACTGCGCTTGGCATGGTGTTCTCCTTGAAATAATGAATTGAACCCTATTTTTTGTGTGGATATTTCTGTACTGAGAATCAAATTTTATATGTTTATTACAATATATTCTGGTTTATTTCTTTTCAACTTTTATCTTTGTGTGATTTTAGAAGCCTTTTAGAAGTTGTTGTTTTAAAAGGGATTATTGTGGCTTAAGAAGAAGTTGATGTAGATTGCTGACATAAAATTTACATTAAATTTGCTTTTCATTTTGTTGAATTGTCTTCTTGCTCTCTGTAGGCTTCGCGTTAATAAATGTAAACAAATGTATTTGTAGTTAATAGTTATATTTTAAAAGTGCCTTGAAGTTTTAGAAAAAGGATTTGAGTTAGCTTTTTGATAATGCCGTTTTTTAATGGTTTTTTGATTTTTTGCTAAGTAAATGGAAGTTGTTTTTTTGGTATTTTTTACCTCATTTTTTCATTTCTGTGTTTTTTTCTTTTTGTGATTCTTCTTCTTTGTGCTTTTAGATTTAAAGCAAAATACTCGCTTTGTGTTTCTGGTTTTTAGATTTTTTCTTGATCGAAAATAATTTTCGAAGTCGGGTATTTGTCGTTTGAGTGGTTGGTTTTAGGTTAGTTGCCAGAAGCTGATGATACTTAAGTTTTTTTATGAAGTAGTTTGATGGAGGACGATATGTCAAAAGAAGGAAGTGTGGCGCCGAAAGAGCGGATTAATATTAAGTATATACCTGCGACTGGTGACGCCCAATCTGAGGTTGAGTTACCTCTAAAAACTTTGGTTGTTGGTGATTTTAAGGGGCATTCTGAAGATACGCCGCTTGAAGATAGAAAGAGTATTTCTATTGATAAATCTAATTTTGAATCAGTAATGCGCGAAAGCAATTTACGCCTTCAGACCACTGTTAGTAATAAGCTTGATGAGGAAGCGGGTGGCGATTTAGCTATTGATCTTTCTTTTAATGGGATTAATGATTTTTCTCCTGATTCAATTGCTTCACAGGTTCCTGAACTTAAAAAGTTAATTGAATTAAGGGAAGCTCTCGTTGCTCTTAAAGGCCCATTAGGGAATATTCCTGCTTTCAGAAATAGCCTTCAAGGTTTGTTGGCATCAGATGAAAGTCGCGATCAATTATTGGCAGAGCTAAATCTTGCTCAGGAAAAAGAGTCTAATTAATTAGCTCGATCATCAGTGTACTAAATTGAGAAAATTACTAGCAGGGATACAAATATGTCTACAAATGATATTGCGGTAGAAGGAAGTTCTATCAGTCAGGGTAGTGGTAATCTACTTGATGAAATAATGGCGCAAACTCGCATAGCCCCAAATGAAGAAGGTTATGATGTTGCTAAAAAAGGTGTCGCAGCCTTTATCGAAAATTTGCTTCAGTCTAATAAAACTGAGGAGCCGGTTAATAAGACTCTAGTTGATCAAATGCTTGTTGAGCTGGATAGAAAAATCAGTAGTCAAATGAATGAAATACTACATGATGAATCAGTGCAGCAGATGGAGTCAGCTTGGCGTGGTTTAAAGTTGCTTGTTGATCGTACTGACTTTAGAGAAAACAACAAGATTGAGTTAATCCATGTGACAAAAGCTGAGTTGCTAGAGGATTTTGAATTTGCCCCTGAAACGACTCAAAGCGGTCTTTATAAACATGTCTATTCCTCTGGTTATGGTCAGTTCGGCGGAGAGCCAACGGGCGCTATAATTGGTAACTTTGCCTTCACTCCATCTACTCCTGATATGAAATTGCTTCAATATATGGGAGCGTTAGGTGCAATGTCTCATGCGCCATTTATTTCGAGTGTTGGTCCTGAGTTTTTTGGTATCGAGTCTTTTGAAGAGCTTCCAAATCTTAAAGATCTAAATTCTATTTTTGAGGGGCCGAAGTACACTAAATGGCGTGCCCTTCGTGAATCAGAAGATGCTCGTTATATTGGCCTAACAGCACCGCGTTTCTTGTTACGTGTTCCATACGACCCAATCGAAAACCCTGTTAAGTCTTTTAATTATCAAGAAGATGTAAGTCAGTCTCACAGTAATTACCTTTGGGGTAATACTGCTTTTGCTTTTGCTTCTCGATTAACCGACAGTTTTGCTAAATACCGTTGGTGTCCAAATATTATTGGTCCACAAAGTGGTGGCGCAGTAGAAGATCTGCCAGTCCATGTGTTCGAGTCAATGGGTGAGTTGCAGGCGAAAATTCCAACAGAAGTGTTAGTAACAGATAGAAAAGAATTTGAATTAGCAGAGGAAGGCTTTATCGCGCTGACTATGCGTAAGGGCAGCGATAATGCCGCTTTCTTCTCTGCTAACTCTGTTCAAAAGCCAAAAATATTCCCTAACACAAAAGAAGGCAAAGAGGCTGAAACTAACTACCGTCTAAGTACTCAGCTGCCTTACATGATGATAGTGAATCGTCTTGCTCATTATGTGAAAGTGCTACAGCGTGAACAAATTGGCGCATGGAAAGAGCGCGGTGATCTTGAGCGTGAGTTGAATGGCTGGATTAAACAATACGTTGCCGATCAGGAAAACCCACCAGCAGATGTGCGTAGCCGTCGTCCACTTCGTGGTGCAAAAATTGAAGTGTCTGATGTAGAAGGGAATCCTGGTTGGTATCAAGTATCTTTGTCTGTTCGTCCTCACTTTAAATATATGGGTGCGAACTTTGAGCTTTCACTTGTTGGCCGTCTAGATCAAGCATAAAAGTATGAGCTATCTAATAGATGAAAATAGTGTATATGGAGTTGGCTTTCTTGAAAGGCTGACAGCTAACGCTGGTCCTATTTCTTTGTCTCAGGGGCCTGACTCTATAGATGTTCTTAACTCAATAAAGTTAAACGTTGCTAACGTTTTGAATACTAGATTAGGGGAGGCGCAATCCGCCCCTAGTCTAGGATTGATAGACTTTAATGATGCTTCTTTGGGGGCTATGGATTTATCTTTAAAAGTGAAGTTGGCTGTTCAGAAGTGTTTGACTGCTTATGAGCCTAGATTGTGTAACTTGCAAATTAAAACGGTTACAGATCCAGATAACCCTTTGGGTTTATGTTTTCATATTAACGCTGACATCAATAGTGCTGCTCTTCATGAAAAAGTAGAGATAAATCTAATACTTGGTAATGATCGTAAATATAGAGTGTATTAGCCGTGAGCCAAGATAAGTATTTTAGAGAAGAGCTGTCTTTTTTACGTGAGCAGGGGAAGCAATTTACTGAGATTCATCCTCAGCTTTCCCGTTTCTTGCATGGGCGAAATACGGATCCTGATGTTGAACGATTGTTAGAAGGCTTCGCCTTTCTAACAGGTCGTTTAAGGGAAAAAATTGAAGACGAGTTTCCTGAACTAACGCACTCAATCATTAATATGCTTTGGCCTAACTATTTACGGCCAGTACCAAGTATGAGCATTGTGAAGTTTAAGCCTGAGGATAATGTCAGTGTAAAGCATGTTATACCTTCTGGTGTTCAATTAGATAGTCGACCAGTATTTGGAACAATATGCCATTTTAGGACATGTCGTGACGTGTCTATTTATCCTTTGGATTGCATAGATGTTTCTTCTCAGCACACCAGAGAAGCCAGTGAAGTAAATTTGGCAATGCAAATTGACGGAGATTTAACCGTTGATGATATTAAGCTTGATACGCTTAGGTTTTATTTAGGTGGTGATAAATACAGCGCTGAAATGACCTATTTATGGTTAAACCATTATTTAGAAAAGATCGTGATAGAGGTTAATGGTGTTGAATTTAAATTACCAAAAGACGCTTTTTCACTGGTCGGATTTGATGCTAATGATAGTTTGCTGCCGTATCCTAAAAATGTTTACGATGGCTATCGTATTCTCCAAGAGTATTTGACATTTTCTGAAGGGTTTTATTTTTTCGACCTAAAGGGCTTGTCGAGTGTTTTACCTAAAAATGTCTCTGGTGAATTCAATATTAAAATGGTTTTTAATAAAACCTTTGAGCCAGGTGTAAAAGTTAGAAAGGAGATGTTTCAGCTTTATTGTGCTCCGGTTATTAACTTATTCGAACATGATGCTGATCCTATCGATTTAACAGGACGCAAGACTGAATATAGAATAATACCGTCGAGTACATCGCCCGCACATTTTGAAGTGTTTAGTATTGATGAGGTTGCTGGATGGCAGAATAATAGTGCTGATGGCAGTCATGCTAGAGGTGCTAAACGTGTTTATTCGTCATTTGAAAGTTTTCAGCATGAAGTGGAGAGAGCTAGGCACCGTAAGTCTCTTTATTACAGAGCTCGTATAAAAGACAGTATTAGAAACGACGGTTTTGATAGCTTTATTTCATTCATTCGGGGTGATGAATCTGTTGTTTATAATTTTGATGAAGCCGTATCTATAAAGTTAACTTGTACCAATAGACAGCTTCCTCTTGAGCTTGGTGTAGGTGATATTTGTGAGCCAACTGATACGTCTCCAACATTTGCGACGTTTGAAAATATAACCATACCATCGCCGCCATTGAGACCTGTTTTAGATGGCAGCTTACTTTGGACTCTTATTTCAAATTTATCGCTGAATTATTTATCCCTATTATCCAAAGACGCTCTTTGTTCAGTGCTTCGAGCTTATGACTTTAAAGCATTAGTCGATCGTCAGGCTGAGAGAGTGTCTAAATTAAGACTAAGTGGCATTCTTAATATCGAATCAATGCCGACGGATAAATTAATATATGGAATGCCAATAAGAGGCCTGAAGTCGACAATAACATTAGATCAAGCTGCTTTTGGTTCTGAAGGTGAATTGTATTTATTTGGTACGGTTCTAAGTAAGTTTTTTTCTTTATACGCAAGTATCAATTCTTTTCATGAATTGGTCGTTATTAATTCAAGTAATAAAGAGGCATATACGTGGGGAATTCAGGAAGGGATGCAACCGCTGATTTAGAGTATATCGCCTCTTCCAGTGACCAAGGTATATTTCCAAGTGATGTAGAAAAATTTAATTTCTATCAATTGGTAGAGCTGTTATATCAGCTTGTTGAGCAAGACCCAGAAGAGAGTGATTGGGAATCTAAATGTAGATTAGTGTTTAGTGCTAATCCAAGTTTAGGGTTTTCTCCAACCGATGTTTCCTCTTTAACGCTCTTGGAAGATAACCGATTGCAACTGGAAACGAATTTTTTTGGATTGACTGGCTCACAATCTCCATTACCTGGTTTTATGCTTGAGCAATTGGTGACAGAAGATGAGTTTGGTTTAAAACGTCAATTTTTAGACTTTTTTAACAACCGGCTTATCTCGCTTGTTTATCAAATATGGCGAAAATATCGTTATTACATCCGCTTTCAAGATGAAGCGAAGGATAAGTTCTCAAGCCAATTATTTGCTTTAGTCGGATTGGCTGATGAGGGGATGAGAGGTGATACCCCGATAAACTGGTGCAAAATGCTGGCTTATTCGGGAACTTTGGCAGGGCGAAGCCGTTCTCCTCAGGTTGTTGAGGGGATTATCTCTCATTGTTTTGATTTGCCTGAAGTATCAATACGCCAGTGGATTAAACGCAAAGTGCCTATTCACCAAGAGCAAAAAATGCAACTAGGTATGCAAAACTGTGGTTTGGGTCGAGAAACCGTTTTAGGTGATGGTGTTAACGACATTAAGGGAAAGTTTGCGATAGAAATTAAAGGCTTAGACAAAGAGCGATTTGCTGATTTCTTGCCTAGTGGTCGGGAGTTTTTGCCTTTATGTAAGTTGGTTGAGTTTACGTTAAGAGAGCAGATGGCTTATGACCTTGAACTTGTTTTAAAAGAAGATGAAGGCTCTGCTATGTCTCTGGGTAACGGTAGTGTGTCATTAGGATGGACATCGTTTCTAGGTGAGCCAAAAGAAATGAAAAAAGTAGTCATACAGGTAAGACAATAGTCATGGATAACATCACACAACGAGTCGCCAATTTTATTGTTACAAATGTACGTTCGCTTGAGGCAGGGCTTTTGGCGAAAGTGTCTTTTGAAAAGAACGGTGGGGTAATTGGTTCTGCCTTAGAGGCAGATTGGTATCTTAAAGATCGAGGCCAATCAATTGATCCTTTTCATTGTGAAATTGTTTTTGTCGATGATGCTTTCTGTGTAAAAGATCTTTGTGGAAAAACGTACGTTAATTCATCCAGCATGCCTTTAGGCGTTAATAATTTAGCTCGTCTTAAAGATGAAGATGAAATAAAAGTTGGTGAATATGAAGTGCGTGTTTTTTTAGACAGAGAGGCTGAGTTAAAAGAAAGTAGTCACTCACTCGAGCAGTTTTTTTCAAATAAAAGTAATAGCTTAATTGATGGTTCTGACTCAGATCTTGATGATTTTTATAATGAAGAGTTTGGAGAAGTGACTAAGCATGTCACTGAACTCGACCCTATTGTTATGCTTGATAGTAAAAAAGTCTCAGAAAAGGAAGAAAGCCTAATCGATGCTGCACCTTCTTCAGATAAAACTTATGAAGATTTTATTAACCCAGTTTCAAATCATAGTAGCACTATATCGCAGAAATTTACCGTACAGGCAGACACGGATAATGACATAAGCGCTGCTTTTGGACTTAATGATATACGACGCGATGTTTCCTTGGTTGAAAAGGAAAGTAAAGCTAAAAAATTAAAGAAGTTTTTTTCTAAATCTATTTTTCAAAGCGAAAAAGAGAGTGAGAAGAAAAGCGAAATACAAGTAATGGAGACGCATCCTATGGACGATAATGTTTTAGACCTGCTTGAGCAGGAAATGGCAAAAGACTACACCAACGAAGATACAGCAAGCTCTAGTTCTCAGCGCAAAACTCAACATGACAGCAGTCACTTTGAGAACAATCATGTTCTTGGAGGGCCTTTAATGTCAGGCCTTGAAGTGTCTATCGGAAGTAATTCTAGTGTAGAAGAAATGCAAGCATTATCCGCTGAGATTGGAAGTACTCTACGTGCATGTGTACAAGGTTTATTGGAATTACATTCCCAAGTAAAAAATAGCCGATATGGAATGATGCACAGAAGTCTGCAGCCTATAGAAGATAACCCTCTTAAGCTTGGTCTTTCTTATGAAGATACCATTCGTACTATGTTCGACGAGAATAAAAGTGCTGTGCACTTGTCGGCAACATCTTCCGTCGAAGAAAGTCTTAAGATGATAAGTATTCATAATGAAGCTGTTCAATATGCAACCAATATTGCTCTAGGGCAAATTTTACATGCATTATCTCCCGACGCCTTATTAAAACGATTTAGCCGTTACAATCGAGAAGAAAAAAACAGTAATGACGATAAATCATGGGCGTGGGGAATGTATGAAAATTATTACAAGGAATTAACCTCAAATCGCCAGAAAGGCTTTGAAAAATTATTTTGGGAAATATTTGAGCAGTCTTATGATAAGAAATTACGTGAGAAGCATGCTGAATAATCGCATGTTGAAAGTATTCACACCATTTTTGATTATGGTGTTTTTAGCTGGCTGTAGTTCTTCACCGACTGTTGACCCATCAGAGCAGCTAACACGGATTACTTTCAGCTTGTTTGCTGGTAAAGAGGTTAATGCTGGGGAGTCTGGCGTGGCGGCGCCTGTTGAAATTCAGGTGTATGAATTGGTTGATGACTCTATGCTGATGTCTGCTGATTTCGACATGATTAATAAAGATTATGAAGAGGCACTGAAGAATAATTTTATTAAAACTTATGATTATGTTCTTACTCCAGAACAATTTAAATTTGTTGGCGACTTTGAAATAGATCCTGAAACAAATTATATCGGTGTTGTTGCTAAGTTCGCTGAGCCAGATAAAAGTGACTGGAAAAAAGCGGTTAAAATTTTAAACCGTGGAAGAGTGTATCATTTACTGATGTATTTTAATGGTTATGAGATCAAATTGGAAAAGGTTGAATAGTTATGATTTCTAGGAACAGAGTAATTTGGAATGAAGGACTATTCATTAAGCCTCAGCACTTTCAGCAGCAGCAGAGATATAATGAATACAGTTTAAACGAACGTGTGCAGTCTGTTAGTAGTTATTTGTATGGGATATCCCAGCTGTCCATTAACCCTGAGTACCTTTCTTTTGGACGAATAGCGATCGATAGTGCGGTTGGTGTGATGCCAGATGGCACAGTTTTTCGTATTCCTCAGGATGACATGCTTCCAGATGCTCTTGAAATAAATGATGCGACTTTAACGGGTCAGACGATATACCTGGCAATACCTCTAAAAAATGAGTCTTTGTTAGAGATTGATTGGCCTAATGAAAAAGGGACCGGAAGGTACGCGAGCCATCGTCAAGAAGTGAAGGATACTCAGTCCTTAGATGGTGATACCGCGGTCATAGATCTTGCCTCTATGCGTCTTAGGTTAATGTTTGAAAAAGATGATCGTAGTGCTTATGCCTCTATAGCCATCGCGCAAATTCGTGAGAAGCGACAAGATGGCAGCATTGTTTTGGAGCCAGACTTTATACCTTGTCATCTAGATGTTAACTGTAATCCTCAGTTGCATAGGTGCATCAATGAGTTAGCGGGTTTGATGAAAGAAAGGGCGAAAGGCATCGCTGTGCGTTTAGGTGCATCGGGACAAGGCGCTATTGCGGATGTTTCTGACTTTATGTTGCTTCAGGCCTTAAATAGGTTGCAGCCTATTCTTCAGCATCTTGTTAATTTAAAGAGGCTGCATCCTGAGCGCTTATATGAAGCGCTAGCATCTATTTGCGGTGAGCTGTCTACATTTACGGATGAAAGTCGTTTATCTCCAGATTTCAAAGGCTATAACCATGATTTACCAAGTGATCCTTTTTGGCAGGTTATTAAATATTTACGTCAAAGCTTAAGCGTTGTTCTAGAACCAAGAGCCGTTTCAGTGCAATTGCATCAACGTAAATATGGATTAATGGTTGCTCCAATACACGATACTCAGCTTATTGAAAGTGCAGACTTCATTTTGGCTGTCAAAGCGAATATGCCACTAGACGAACTGAGAAACTTATTTATTCAGCAGACAAAAGTATCTTCGGTCGAAAAAATTAGAGATCTAATTTCTCATCAGTTGCCTGGTATACCTGTATTGCCTTTGCCTGTGGCACCAAGGCAGCTTCCATATTATTCAGGTTACACATATTACCAATTAGATAAAACGAGCGAAGCTTGGAGAATGTTAGAAAACTCCTCTGGATTTGCTTTCCATGTCGCGGGTGCTTTTGAAGGCTTAGATTTACAATTTTGGGCGATAAGGGACTAATTATGGCTACTAATGGTGTTATCGGTAAATATGATGATTTGCTGTTTGATGAAGCCGAGAACATAAATGAGGATAAGGATTATTGGTTCCAAATAAAAGGTCACAATAATAATCCTTTAATTGATTCAGCAACCACGTTTTTTGGGTTGTCATTACGAGTTAAGTCCTTAAGCGAATGCGAAAATATTGAAGAGATATATAAACAGACGATCGAAGAAATAAACATCATAGAGATGGAATTGTCTGATAAGAACTATGAACATTCAGTGCTAATGGCATATCGCTATATATTATGCGCTTTTTTAGACGAAGCGGTCATGGGAACGAGATGGGGAGGCGCATCTGTGTGGGCCGAATACTCAATGTTATCTCGATTCCATAATGAAACTTGGGGTGGTGAAAAGGTTTTTTCGATTCTTTCTAGATTGGAAAAAGACCCTAGTCGCTATAGAGATTTGCTTGAGTTTATATATTACTGTCTTGTTTTAGGCTTTGAAGGAAAATTTAAAGTTTTAAATAATGGTAAGGAAGAACGAGAGAAAGTAATTAGTAATCTTCACTCTGTTTTAAATAGAGATGACGACGAAGAGCCTTTAAGACTGACATCAAAGAATGATCATGTTGTAAATACTCGATATAAGTTAAGTCGACAACTTCCGGTTTGGTCTGTTTTTGCCTTTTTTGCGGCATTTTGGGGATTAACCTTTTGTGGTTACCTGTTTTTATTGAGCTCTAAATCGTCAAGTGTACTTGAGCAGCTAAACCAAATACTGCAATAACAGTTTCGCCTTATATTTATTATCTTCACAAGGAATAAGGGAATAACGTGATTAGAATTGAACTTTCCACACTGATCTCTAAATTAAACTCCCAGAGCAAACTTGCTTTGGAACAAGCTGCAGCATTATGCATCGAACGACAGCACCACGAAGTCAGTATAGAGCATTTTTTAAGCGTTTTACTTGAAAACCCTATGTCTGATGTGTGCGTTATTCTTGAGCACGTCAAGTTGAGCAAGGATGATGTTCAATCTGCTATCTCAAAGAGCTATCCAAGGTCAACAACGCTTGATACCTATCCTGCATTTTCTCCGTTGTTAGTTGAGCTTTTGCAGGAAGCTTGGCTGTTATCTTCAACAGAGCTAAACCAAACAGAATTACGATCTGGTGCTATTTTACTTGCCTCCCTTATTCATCCAGATCGTTATTATTCTTTTGAAATGATTTCGCTCTTTGAAAAGATCAATAAAGAAGCCATCCGTAAGAATTTTGATTTTGTGTTAGAGACATCCTCTGAATCGGATCATCCGGTGCATGATTCACAAGATAAATCTTCTCAACAAGCAGCGACAGGTAACTCTGCGCTGGGGAAATTTTGTACTAATGTGACTCTGCAAGCTAGAAACGATGAGCTTGATCCAGTGCTTTGTCGTGAAGATGAGTTGAACCTTATGGTCGATATTCTTTGTCGACGCAGAAAGAACAACCCTATTGTTGTGGGTGAGGCCGGTGTTGGTAAAAGCGCCGTTGTTGAAGGGCTTGCACTAAGAATTGTCGCAGGGAATGTGCCGGATAAGCTTTCGAATGTAGAGATTCACTCTCTAGATTTAGGTCTTATGCAAGCTGGTGCATCGATTAAAGGGGAGTTTGAGAAGCGTCTTAAGGGGATTATTGACGAGATTAAATCTTCACCTGTTCCTATCATTTTGTTCATCGATGAAGCGCACACGCTAATTGGCTCCGGAAACCAAGAAGGTGGCAGTGATGCTGCTAATCTATTAAAACCTGCGTTGGCCCGTGGTGAGCTGTCTACAATTGCGGCAACAACTTGGAAAGAGTACAAAAAATACTTTGAGAAAGATCCAGCATTAACTAGACGTTTCCAGCTGGTTAAAGTGGAGGAGCCATCTGTTAGTCAATCTGTTGATATTATGCGTGGTTTGCACCACGTATACGAAAAGGCGCATGGCGTACTCATTCATGACGATGCTCTGAAAGCGTCTTCTGAATTATCAGCTCGTTATTTGTCAGGTCGTCAGCTTCCTGATAAAGCCATTGATGTTCTTGATACAGCTTGTGCTCGTATTGCCATTAATATATCGACTCCACCAAAAATTTTGGGTCAGTTAGAGAATCAATGTCACACACGTCAGCGTGAAATTGACATGCTGAAGCGACAAGCTTCCATTGGGCAGCCTGTAGATAACGACTATCTAGAGAGCCTGATCGATTTAGAAGAGCAAGCTGAAACGGAAAAAGAAACACTGCTTAGTCGCTGGACAAAGCAAAAAGCGATAATCGAAAAAATTATCGATCTTCGTCAGTCTATTCTACGCAGTCCGATCACTGAAGATGAAGCATTAAGCGATGACGAGCTTGATGTGCTTCGTGAACAGCTTGCTGAAAGCTATCAAGAGCTTGAATCTATTCCGCGTGATGAGCGTTTGATGTACCCCGAAGTTAACGAACAGCAAATTGCTGAAGTAATTTCCGATTGGACAGGGGTGCCGATTGACCAAATGAATGCCGATGAACTGCATAAAATCACCCATTTGCCAGACATTTTAAGCGCCAAGATTAAAGGCCAAGATGTTGCCATTGAATGTGTTCATAGGCACTTATTGACCTCTAGAGCAGACCTTAGAAGACCAGGTCGTCCAAAAGGGGCTTTCTTATTAGTAGGCCCAAGTGGTGTAGGTAAAACTGAAACCGTGATTCAGCTAGCAGAAGAACTGTACGGCGGAAAGCAGTTCTTAACCACCATTAATATGTCTGAATACCAAGAGAAACATACGGTTTCTCGACTAATTGGTTCGCCGCCAGGCTATGTGGGCTTTGGTGAAGGTGGTGTGTTGACAGAAGCAATTCGTAAAAAACCATACTCTGTTGTGCTATTGGATGAAGTAGAAAAAGCGCATCCAGAAGTGTTGAACTTATTTTATCAAGCCTTTGATAAAGGTGAGCTCGCCGATGGCGAAGGTCGTTTAATTGACTGTCAAAATATTCTTTTCTTCCTGACATCCAACCTTGGTTATCAAACCATCGTAGATAATGTGGATACACCAAAAGAAATTGAATCCAAGCTTTACCCTGAGTTGGTGCCATTCTTTAAGCCCGCTTTGTTGGCTCGAATGGAAATAGTGCCGTATCTGCCGCTCAATAAAGAAGTACTAGAAAAAATAGTGCTTGGAAAACTGTCTTTCTTGGAAAGTGTGTTGCACACGCGTTACGCAGCAGAAGTCGAGATCGATCCAACCTTGGTACAAGAGATTTTGAATCGTGCAACGCGTTCAGAAAATGGCGCTCGAATGTTAGAAGCGATTATAGAAGGTCAGGTATTACCACCAATTTCACTGGCTCTTTTAAATCGATTGGCAGAGCAGCAACCAGTATCTCGAATCTACATGACAGTAGAGGATGGGGAATTCGTTGGTGAGATCGAATAGCAATGAATAATTGGCTTAAGTCAGCAGCTGAGTTAGTGGTGATTCGTCACTCCACTCAACTGCTGTCGAAATTCACTCAAGTGCTTGATGCCGAACTGGGATGCAGAGGGGTTTATATTTTAACGCCTTCTGCCGATGGTCGCTTCGTTGAATGCGCCATCAATGATAATCGCCAGTTGAATTGGTCTGTGTCCGACTTTGATAACCCGTTCGCTCATGTCATTCATTCCGGTAAGTCGATGCTATTAAAGAACAGCGAATTGCTTTACTGGCTTTCGAATGAGGGATTTAGTGATTTGATCGGCTGCACGGATGACAGTGTGAATGTTGTTATTTTGCCTATGCTGTCAAAAGATGGGCAGCTTCAGGCTATTTTGGTGCTTAAAACGGACAGTTATTCGAATCACGGCATGGACAGCGATGAAAATTTTTTAGATTTGCTGTCGGTATGTGCCAATCATTTGCAACTTTTGAATGATATGGAAGCAAAGAAAAGGAAATCTCAGTTGCTGTCAGAGTCATTGATTGAAGTGGAACAAGGCAAGATAAAAAGTCACCTATTGGATGGTCTTGCCAGCGTGTTAATAGGCCAAAGTGAGGTGATGAAGTCGTTACGTGAGCAGGTAGCCATTGCCGCTTCTTCTCGTCTTTCGGTGATGATTCAAGGAGAGACTGGAACAGGTAAGGAGCTTGTTTCACGCGCAGTTCATGATTTGTCTTCGCGTAGTAAAGCGAACTTTGTTGCCATCAACTGTGCTGCTATCCCTGAGCATTTGCTGGAGAGTGAACTGTTTGGCTACGTCAAAGGGGCATTTTCTGGCGCGGATAAAAGTAAAAAAGGGCTATTGGCTGATGCTGACGGTGGCACTTTGTTTCTTGATGAAATTGGTGACATGCCATTAGCGCTACAGGCTAAATTGTTAAGAGTATTAGAATCTCACAAATATCGCCCAGTAGGTTCTGAAAAAGAGCTAGATTCTAATTTCAGATTGGTGGTAGCAACGCATCTAAATTTAAAAGAGCAGGTATTGAACAATAAATTCCGCAAGGATTTGTATTACCGCTTATATCAATATCCGATCGCTTTACCACGATTAAAAGACCGCACATCAGACATAGAGAAACTCAGCACACATTTTGTTGAGCAATATAATGCAAAACATAAATGCAGTGTACGAGGTCTTCATTACAAAGTGTTAGATCGTTTACTGGATTACGATTTCCCTGGAAATGTTCGTGAATTGAAACACCTCATTGAATATGGCTGTGCGCAGACCCAAGATGGCGAGCAGATAGAGCTCGCTCATATCCAAATAAAATTGGATAACGAAATTGACAGTCTTGCTGAGTTTGAACCTAAAAATCGAGCGGTAGTTGAGTTGTCTAAAATTCGAGATCTCAAAGTTGCGGTAAGGGAGTATGAATCCAACATTATTGCCTCTAGGTTGCGTGAGTTTGATGGCGATAGAGGAAGGACAGCTGAGAGTTTGGGGATTCCCAAAAG
This sequence comes from Marinomonas alcarazii, assembly GCF_003208215.1. Taxonomy (GTDB): domain Bacteria; phylum Pseudomonadota; class Gammaproteobacteria; order Pseudomonadales; family Marinomonadaceae; genus Marinomonas; species Marinomonas alcarazii. The sequence continues at coordinate 6,669 of NZ_QKLW01000015.1, read as the reverse complement.
AACGTTGGCTGATAAGTGTTTGAAATTGGAGATATCCATTAATGATTAGATATTTGCTTTTACTTGTTATTTGTTTGCAAGTATCGACCCAAGTTTTTGCGAACAATAATAACAGCGAGTTATTGAAGAAGGCAGCACGTTGTACTGAAGAGGCAATGAATTTTGCTAGGCTAACTTGCTTTGATGAGGTCTTTTCAACGCCTGCCCATATCCCCGTTATCAATGATAAACCGGATGCTTGGCTGCGCGCGAAAGCGAGCGAGATGGCTCGTGTTGGTAACAATGATCCAATGTTAACACTGGATGGTGATGACAAGTGGATCACGGTGCCAGCCGTAAATAAAGACAGCGGCGAGTTGTTTCCTGCATTGATATTCAGTTGCATTAACAACATCAGTCGACTTGAAATGGCGCTACCAAATGAACTAGAAGACGGCCGTGTCGATGTAACGTTTGGTGATTCCTCTGCTCAATTGTGGCGTAGTGATGATACCGGTTTTCTGATCTCATCAGGGCGAGGCTTTATTGCTATTAATCAAATAAAAACAATTTTATCGTCTTCTAGCCTAGTGGTTCGTTCCAATAGCCCATCTATAGACGGGCTTCAATTTAATACAAATAAGCTAAATGACACCATAAAACCACTACGTAAACAGTGTGGCTGGTAAGGATTTGAGCATGGATATTAATCTTATTCGAGCCGCGCTTCGTGAGCCTATATCTGAAGATCATCCAGTTGGCGAAAATGCAGTTCATGATCCGCTTTATGAATTTGTGGATGATCAAATGATGAAGGTTGGCTCTTTATCCCATGGTTCTGTTCAGTGGGGAAAGGCTGAAGAATCATTAATTGAATTACTTAGTAAGAAAACAAAGGATCTAAAACTACTGACGTATTTTTTTCAGTGTTTACATAATAAAAATACACCAGACAGCTTAGCCTTATCCATTTTTGTCTTAGCGGATTTTATGTCCGAATACTGGGAGATATGTTTTCCTTTTGCTGGCAAGAAAGGGAATTTACCGAGACGTAAGTTTCTCGGTCAAATCGTTCAGCGTTTTGGTCTTGCTCTAGATAAGCTGGATTTCATGAGCTTCAATTCAGCAGAAAGAGACAACCTAGGCGCAGCAAATGCCTTTTGGCATGAGGTTGTTAAGGGCAAAGAGCTTGATTCAGAAAATGTTACAACAGTCATTGAAGTTATTAATAGAAAACTACAAAACTCTGAAAAGAAACGCCTAGAGACGGAAAAGAAAGCGCCATCACAAACAGAGTCTAAACAAGCTGAAGTGATGCCGTCTAAACTAGCGATTGAGGTGGATTACAGTTCTTCAAAAAGTACAAAACAAACTCTATTAAAAGTCGCCGATTTTCTTTTTGAAAGTGAAAATAGTGTCGAATTGGCGATGCGTATCCGACGATATGCAGTTTGGTCATCTATTACGTCATTGCCAGATAATGTGAATAAGCAAACGTTGATCAGTGCTTTACCGCAAGAGCGAGTGAAAGAATATTGGGGCTCATTAGATAAGCCAGATCTCGCTTTGTGGAAGAGAGTGGAAGCGACTCTTACTGTTGCGCCTTATTGGTTTGATGGGCAGTTTTTAAGCTATCAAATTGCTGAAAAGTTAGGCTACACAGAGAGCGCTCAAGCAATTTTAGTGGAAACTCAGCGCTTTCTTCTGCGTTTTCCTTCATTGCAAGATTTCACTTTTAAAGAGGGAGAAGCATTCATTTCTTCTGCTTGTCTAGCTTGGTTAGAGCAAGTTGATGAGGTCGATGTGAAAGAGTCAAATCTAGCAGGCGATAGCTGGGCAGAGAGAAAAAAAATAGCCGTTGATTTGGTTGCTAAAGAGGGTATTGGTGCCGCTTTATCCATGATCAATGAAGGGATTAGTAACGCTGTGGAGCCAAGGGATAACTATTATTGGCGCCTCATATCTACGGAATTATTGGAAGAAAATAAATTAAATGATTTAGCCCAGCAGCAGTTTCAACAATTACACACACAAGTCCAGTCAATGTCGGTTTCAGAATGGGAACCATCTTTACTTAAGAGAGTAAAGAAGCACATTACAGTCAAATAAACCAAGGATAGTTCATGTTCAAACCTTTAGTTGGCCTATTAAAAAAACTCGTACCCAGCCTTGTTGCTGCACTGCCGTTTTTAACCTTACTAATAGTCGTCCTAATCAATCTTGCTATTTGGTTGACAGGGCCTTGGCTAATAATAAATGAAGAAGCACCGTTGGCTTCTATTAGTGCTCGTTTATTAACGATGACAATATTTACTCTTGCTTGTCTTGCGGCATGGGGGTTATTTCAATGGCGCAAGCTCAATGCATATCAAGCTGAATTGCAGCGCGAAGAAGCGCTGAGAGAAGATCCTATTAAAGCGGCTGAAGAAAACCAAGAGGCAGAGTTAAACAAGGTAATGGCTAACATGGAGGAAAGCCTCAATAAGCGTAATTACCTTTACGCTTTGCCTTGGTATCTTGTCATGGGCCTTGAGAATGCGGGTAAAACCAGTCTTATCAACCGATCTGGTCAGGATTTCACTTTCTCGTCCATTTTAAAATCTTCTGGAGAGGGAAGTAAGAACACTTACTCTTTTGATTGGTGGGTTGGCGATACCTCTGTCTTGATTGATCCAGATGGTGAGCTCTTAACGCAGGGGAAAAATGTTTCCGATCCCTCTAGTAACGGCGTAATGGAAAAACGCCTTTGGGAGCATTTCATAAATTGGCTTGAACGAACTCGTAGCCGTCGTCCACTTAATGGCATTGTGTTAGCCCTAGATGTGTCGAAATTAGCGACCTCTACTATTTATGAGAGAAAGGCGTTTGCTACTATTTTAAGGTCGCGAATCCGTGAGCTTATGGAAACCTTATCTACTCGCTTGCCTGTGTATGTCACTTTAACCAAGTTAGATTTACTGTATGGCTTTGAGCCATTTTTCAAAAATTATACGAAAGAACAAAGAGAAGAAGTGCTCGGTTTCACTTTCTCTCTTTCTTCCGTTGATGATCATGATAACTGGCTGTCTGAATTTGATTCGGAATATGAAGAGTTCATCAATCGCGTCAATGCGATTTTACCTCATGTCGTATCAAAGAATATTAGTGACGAAGATCGTAATGCCGTTTATAGCTTTACGAGACAAATAAGCGGACTAAAAGACATATTGTCTGTATTTTTTCAAGACGCATTAAGCAGTGATCAGTTTTCCACTTCTGCACTGGTTCGAGGAGTGTACTTCACTTCTGTTTATCAACAAGGTGTTCCAACCAATGCGTTTGATGATGCATCCTCAAGACGTTATGGCCTGACACATGCGATAAACAGCGCTCAAAATGCCAAAAACTCAACCATGTATTTCACCAAAAATCTGTTTAATAACATTATTTATCCAGAAGCTGGGCTTGCGTCAGACAATTTCCGCGTTAGTAAGCAGAAAAAGCGCATTATGATGTTAAGCACGGTCTCCTGTTCCATTATTTCTTTGATTCTTATTGGCTCATGGCATCGTTATTATTTGAAGAATATTGAGCAAGCTGATGCTGTGTTGAACAAAGTAAATCTCTATATGGAAGAGTACCCATCAGATTTGGATTTGGTTTCTCAAAATGACATTTTGCCACCTTTGAATACCATCCGTGATGCGACATTAGAGTTTGGTTTTTTCAGAGATAAGCCACGGTATATTTCAGATTTAGGTTTGTATCAAGGTCATGCCATTGGGCCTCAAGTAGAGATGACCTATTTGAACCTTCTTGAATATCGCTATCTACCATCTCTAATGGTGGAGTTAGTAGCAGACCTTAAAAATGCTGAAACGGACGAAAATAAGCTCTCTATCTTGAGAGTCTATCGAATGCTAGTCGATAAAAATGGCCGTTATGATGATTTTGTACTGAATTATTTTTCACGAAAATGGCAGGTTAAATTTTCAGGGAATAAATCCATTCAAGATAAACTTTTACAGCATTTAGAATATGCGCTACAGCATACGGACCTTCATGCTGCTCGCCTGGCCGGTGATGAAAATGCCGATAAAGTGTTGCGTCCTTATGACAAATTAATTGCGCAAACGCAGGAAGGTTTAGGTTCTTTGGCTATCGATCAGCGCGTATATAGGAACCTAAAACAATCTGCGCAAACGGCGTTAGGCGCAGATATTAACGTCCGAACCTTGATTGGACCTGCTTTTAACTTGGTTTTCTCTGAAAGAGAAATGGGTAGTGAGAAGCTGAATGTACCTAAAATATTGTCTAAAGAAGGGTTTAAAAACTACTTCTTGCCACAGTCTGAATCTGTATCTGACCTAGCACTGATTGATAGTTGGGTATTAGGGCAAAATGAGACCGCTCAATTCAGCAATGCCGATAAACAGGCATTGAAGGAAAAAATTAGAGATTCCTATGTAACTGATTACACAAATACATGGCGCAGTGTCTTAAACGAAATTGACATTAAGAATTTCTCCAACATCAGTGAAGCGGTCGATGTGCTGGATAATTTAACGGGTAGTGGAAAACCGTTACAGCGATTACTCACAACCTTAAGAGATAATACTAAGCTGTTTCCTGAAATACCAGAAAGTGGCGAGGTTCGTGAAGAGATGCTGAAAAGTACCAGCTATAACATTGCATCTAGGCTGAATGCGCCGTTTGCAGGGCTTAATAGCATTGTAGAATCCAACGATGATCAGCCTGCCTATATTGATGAACTATTGTTATCAATTGAGCAGTTAAGAAATTATCTCACAGCGATCCAAGATGCACCTGATATGGGGCGTGCGGCTCTAGAAACAACAAAATCTCGAGTCTCACTGAACAGTGTGGATCCTATTTACACCCTTTCTAGGGTGGCGACTGGCCTTCCAAAACCATTGGATTCTATGATGACCAAGCTTGCTGATGAAAGCTGGTACGTCATTAAGCAAGAAGCAATACACTATTTGGAAGTGAGATGGCATGACGATATCTATAAAGTCTATGAACAAAAATTTGCTGGACGTTACCCATTTGATCCAAGAGCGAGTCGTGATGTTTCACTGCAAGACTTCGAGGCCTTCTTTGCACCGGATGGCACACTGGATCGATTCTATAACGATCAGTTAAAAATGTTTATCGATGAAAGTTCAAACATCGGTAGTGGTCATCAAGGAAAATCACTTATCCGAGACGATGTATTAAATCAGCTTGAAAAAGCGAAGCTAATTCAGGATGCCTTCTTTAATCGAAAAGGCATATTGGATGTTAGCTTTGGGGTAGAGCCAATTCGTCTAACAGCTAATAAACGCAGAGGTGTGCTCAATATTGACGGTCAATATTTATCTTACAGCCATGGCCCACGAAATAATGTAGAAGTTATTTGGCCAAATACACTGAGAGATAATACGACTTCCAAATTGACCTTAGTACCAACAGAGGCGAATGAGTCGCCTCGTAGTATCTCAACTGAAGGTCCATGGGCACTTTATCGTCTGCTGGACACAGCCAAAGTGGTTGGTGCTAGTGACACCAGTGTGACTTATCAATTTACGGTTGATGATGGTGATATGGAGGTCAAAATCAATGCAACCACCTCTAATCCGTTTACGCAGCGCTTATTTAAGAATTTCGAGCTGTCTGAAACCTTGTATTAATTAGTAGGGGGAGGCTTTGCCTCCTCCTACACCTACCATTATGACCACATGAAAAATGTAATTTATATTGAGAACAAACGTTTTTGTATAGAGTCAGACTCTAGTCAGATTCGGGATGAAGAGCGTTACTGTGCTATTAAAGACAGCATTAATCGAAGAGCCGCTCTGCCTAAAAGCAGCTTTGATTGGGGGGGGATTTATACTGATGCAGAGTCACTTGCAGAAACGGCAGGTATTGATTTAATCATTGCCAGTTACTTCACCGTAGCAGCGTTTAAAACTCAGGGCTTTCGAGGGTTTGCTAATGGCTTAGCTTTAGTTAATGCCGCGTTATTAAACCAAAGTACCAATGATTTAAAACAGCATAAGTTAAATAAAGGCTTAGTGGGCTGGATTAAAAAAGAAATCATAAGCGATATTGGCAAGTTGGAACCTAACTATGATGCGTTACGAGATTTATACCGTTGTGAACGTGAATGCCAAATATTGGACGATGTTTTAGGTGATCAACAAGAAATGTACGAAGGTGCTTTTGAAGAAGTTGCGCTGCAACTGCTGCAGCATATAGAGCGTCTTGAAATGCGATACCATCGTAGTGAAAAAGTGCAGGAGCGAGTAGTAGAAGAGCTATCGAAGTTTTCATGGAATGATACCGTATTGGTTGTAGCAGCGAGTCTGATCAGTGCCGCGTTCACCTTTGTTGTCATGACATATTTGCCGAAGTGAGATAGACGGCTTTGATTAAGTTTTTTCAATAAGCAAACTCTTGCTCGCTGAGCGGTTTTTTGCCTAACTCTAAGCGAAGTCTTGCTCGCTGGTGGCTTCGACTTTGTTTAAGTCTATGAAAGTATTGGGTATTTTGGTTTGGCATCTATATTGCTCTTCTGGATAGAGTGTTCAAGAACACGTTTTTACTATTTTATGAATAAGGAATTTTATTATGCCAACGCCATGTTATATCTCTATCGAAGGTGAATCTCAGGGTCTGATTACTGCGGGCGCTATGTCTGTTGATTCT
>NZ_QKLW01000014.1 GCF_003208215.1 Marinomonas alcarazii | reverse complement strand
TAAAAATGGGGTTAAATGGCCTGACTCCGGTAGAGTACCGAAATCAGGCATTGTTAGCCGGTTAATAAAGTGTCCAACTTTATGGGGTCACTTCACTGAGGCATAACAGGCCTCAGCGGGATTTTTTTATTTAAGAGGCTTAGAAGTCTACAAATGCACCAATGAAAAGACCTTTTGGCTCAACCTTTCCGTTAGATTTAAAGTCTTCCTTGATCGTTCTGTAACCTAGCTCTAGTCCGGCAAAGACCAGTGGTTGGAATTTAACTTTGAAGGTCGTGTCGGTAATATCTGCATCACTATTGCCACCTGTTTTCACTTCGGCTCCAACTGATAAAACAGTGCCTGGGATGTCTAAGAAAGCAGACGCATATAGTAATGGGTAAGTGCCACCGATGTCTGAGTTATCATGATCGATTTTTCTGAACGTTGCACCTACATCCAAATGTACTAATGTTAACCCATCCAAAAGCTCGTAATAGAGAGTGTAGTCATTAAAAGGGAGGTCGTAAGAATTTCCGCTCTCAGTGCTTTCCAATGATTGGTGTTGTAAGCGAAGGTTTGGGATAAGTGGGATAGGGTGCTCTAGAGCGATGCCGAAGTATGAGTTAAAATCATCACCATCATTGATAAGGTAAGATCCAGCTTCAGCAGTAACACCAAGAACGTCAGCGTTTGCCGTACTTGCTAATAAAGCAGTTGATAAGATTAGGGCCGATTTCTTCATGAGTATTGTCCATAGATCGAAAGGATAAATTTAGGCTAATTATAGGAGGAAGAAAGCCAAAATCCAATGAAATAAGGAAAAGATATGAGGAATTGTGGAGAATATTTACAGAGATGGCTGGGGTAGAAGGATTCGAACCTACGCATGACGGGATCAAAACCCGTTGCCTTACCGCTTGGCTATACCCCAATAAAAAAGTGCTTTTACTGGTGGCTATGACTAGATTCGAACTAGTGACCCCATCATTATGAGTGATGTGCTCTAACCAACTGAGCTACATAGCCTTAATTGTATTGTCTATTACTAATGGTAAATCGATGGCTGGGGTAGAAGGATTCGAACCTACGCATGACGGGATCAAAACCCGTTGCCTTACCGCTTGGCTATACCCCAATTTATCGAATTACTGGTGGCTATGACTAGATTCGAACTAGTGACCCCATCATTATGAGTGATGTGCTCTAACCAACTGAGCTACATAGCCGTTTGTCTGTTGGCTGGGGTAGAAGGATTCGAACCTACGCATGACGGGATCAAAACCCGTTGCCTTACCGCTTGGCTATACCCCAACAGACTGACACAAAAACAGTTCACATGAATTGATCTACTGCCTCTGTGGCGCGATATTATTCATATAACCTGTTAATGGGTCAAGTGTTTTTCTAAAAATGTTTCATTATTCGTTATACGTTAAAACGGAAGTGCATGACATCGCCATCTTTCACGATGTAATCTTTGCCCTCAAGACGCCATTTTCCAGCTTCTTTGGCACCGCTTTCGCCTTTATATTGGATGAAATCGTTGTAACTGATGACTTCAGCACGAATAAAGCCTTTTTCAAAGTCTGTGTGGATCACACCAGCGGCCTGTGGGCCTGTTGCGCCTTGTTTGACTGTCCAGGCACGTACTTCCTTTACGCCTGCTGTGAAGTAGGTCTGAAGGCCTAGCAATTCATAGCCTGCACGGATGACTCGATCTAAGCCTGGCTCTTCCATTCCCATCTCATCAAGGAACTCTTGCATCTCTTCTGCATCTAGTTCAGAAATTTCTGCTTCAAGCTGGTTGCAGATAGGAACCACCATAGCGCCTTCGGCTTCTGCGATTTCACGTACTTGGTCAAGATATGGATTATTTTCAAAACCGTCTTCAGCCACGTTGGCAATGTACATAGTTGGTTTGGTCGTTAGCAGGTGCAAAGAGCGGACTTCTTTTTTCTGCTCGTCTGACAATGTCATAGAACGAACTGGCAAGCCGTCTTCTAGGTGTGCTTTGATGCTTTCTAGAAACGCTTTATGGGCTATGGCTTCTTTGTTACCGCTTTTGGCATTTTTTGCTGTGCGGAAAAGTTGTTTGTCGATGGACTCGATATCCGCAAAGATTAGCTCAAGGTTGATAACTTCGATGTCTAGTTTTGGGTTAACGTGATTTGAAACGTGAATAACGTTTTCGTCTTCAAAGCAACGAACAACATGAGCAATCGCATCCGTTTCACGAATGTTGGCAAGAAATTTATTGCCAAGACCTTCGCCTTTTGATGCGCCTTCTACTAAGCCTGCAATATCAACGAATTCCATTGTTGTTGCTAGAACTCGTTCAGGTTTAACTATTTCGGCCAATGCATCCAAGCGCGGATCTGGCATAGCAACAACACCTGCGTTTGGCTCGATCGTACAGAATGGAAAGTTTTCTGCGCCAATACCGGCTTTAGTTAATGCATTAAATAGAGTTGATTTACCAACGTTAGGTAGCCCAACGATGCCGCAATTAAAACCCATAGTGAGATTCCTAATAATTAAGTGGTTATGCTTTGAAGCTGTGTAGCTGATTCATCACGGCGTTAAGGTTGCCGCGGACGATGTCATCAACATAGCGCAGTGATTCGTCGATTGTTTGTTCTATTTTTGTGTAATCGTCTGGAGCGGCTTTCTTAAGAACGTAATTAGCGACTTGGCTGGCGTGACCAGGGTGCCCAATACCAATTCTTAGGCGGCCAAATTCTCGATTATTTGCCAGCTTTGAAATAATGTCTTTTAACCCGTTGTGACCACCATGCCCACCGCCTTGCTTTAGTTTGACGGTACCTGGGGGAATATCTAATTCATCGTGAATAACAAGGATTTCTTCAGGAGGGATTTTATAAAACTGGCACACGGCCTGAACCGCTTTACCGCTTAAATTCATATAGGTGGTGGGAATAAGGAGATAGCACTCTTCACCAGCTATATAAACTTTGCCAAATTGGCCAAAAAACTTTTTCTCAGAACGAAGAGGGCATTGGCTCTGACGAGCCAATGCCTCAATCCACTGAGCGCCTGCATTGTGGCGAGTGTTCTCGTATTCGCTACCTGGATTTCCCAAGCCTACTAATAATTTGAAACCTGCCACAATACTGCCTTCAATTAGATCTTAACGTTTAGACTTACCGATACGAGCGATAGGTTGGTCGTGATCTTCGCCTTTAAGCAAAGATACAAGCTCTACGCCTTCAGGAAGGATAACATCAGACAAGTGGAAGATCTGGTCAAGTTGACCTTTGATCACGTCTACTGTTAGTGCTTCAGGTAGGTTCGCTGGCAAGCAACGAACTTCAGCCAATTTAGACTCAACAGTCAAACGACCACCTTGCTTACTAACACCTTCACTTTGAGCAGCGTTGATGAAGTTTAAAGGAACGCGAGTTGTGATTGGCTTATCAGCTTGTGCGCGCTGAAGGTCCATGTGCATAACGTCGCCAGTAGATGGGTGGCGTTGTAGTGCTTTAACAAGAACTTGCTCAGTTTTGCCTTCTACAGATACTTCAACTAGACCAGTTAAGAAACCTGGAGTGCCAACAGCTTTAAGTAGCTCGTTGTTTTTGAAAGAGATAGATACTGGAGCAGCTTCACCGCCATAAATAACAGCTGGCACTAGGCCTTCGTTACGAAGGCGGCGGCTCGCACCTTTACCTTCTTGAGTACGTGCTACGGCATTAATAGATAATGACATGGTATTTTCCTAATAATTAATAAAGTTTGTGCCCAGAAATGCGACCCGTTCCGAGCGTTAGTGTTTGGTTTAGGCCCCAAACATGGCACTGATAGACTCTTCGTTGCATACGCGACGAACAGCCTCCGCCATAATGTCAGACATCGACAATTGGCGTATTTGAGGGCAATTAAGCGCCTCTTGTGTCAATGGGATGGTATCAGTCACGACCAACTCATCAAGCACGGAATTTTTAATGTTTTCAATGGCTTTGCCAGACAGTACAGGGTGAGTACAGTAAGCAAGCACTTTTGCGGCGCCATGTTCTTTTAAGGCTTTTGCCGCTGCGCACAATGTGCCGCCGGTGTCACACATGTCATCTACTAAGACGCATGTTTTTCCTTCTACGTCACCAATCAAATGCATGATCTGGGCTTCGTTAGCACGAGGGCGACGCTTATCGATAATAGCCAAGTCGGCATCATCAAGTAATTTTGCAAAAGCACGAGCACGAACCACACCGCCCACATCAGGAGAAACAACCGTGATGTTCTCATGGCCTTGACGTTGTAGGTCGTCTAGCAATAACGGTGTTGCATAAACGTTATCAACCGGGATGTCGAAGAATCCCTGAATTTGGTCTGCATGAAGGTCAACCGTTAAGACGCGGTTAATGCCTACTGCTGAAATCATATCTGCAACGACTTTTGCGGTAATAGGTACGCGAGCAGAGCGCACTCGGCGGTCTTGTCGAGCGTAGCCAAAATATGGAATAACCGCTGTCACTCGTGTAGCAGATGCACGACGCAGCGCATCTGCCATGACAATGAGTTCCATTAAATTGTCGTTACTTGGTGCACAGGTGGATTGGATAATAAAAACGTCTTTACCACGAACATTTTCATTGATCTCGACCGTAATCTCTCCGTCGCTAAATTTACCTACGGTTGCGTTTCCGATAGGTAGCCCTAGGCGGCGTACCACCCTGCGAGCGAGTTCAGGGTTTGCATTACCGGTAAAAACCATCAACTTGGACACTGTGTATACCTTTGTATTTTGTAGCGATGACTATTTATTAGCCAATAAAAGACTGGCTGAGGAGTGCTGTTTCAGATGCACTAACCTCTATTTTGCTCAATCCACTGGTTTAACGCGGTGTGCGTCGGAGATGTATTACAACCGCGGCAAACCCAACTCTGCCATTTTGTCGGTGTAGACGATCTCACTCGTTCAGCGTCGTGCAAATTATCAAATGCTAAAAAGAGGCAAGCCCCTGTTCCCGTTAGCTTTGCGTCGCCATGATTTTTCAACCATAAATAGGCTTCTTCGACCTCGGGATTGTGCGCTATTACCACGTTTAAGCAATCATTATGCCCACCCAGCTTCAAGGCGTGCGATATTCTGATGGGAGGGGTGTCTCTTGTCAAATATTTATCGGTAAAAATTTGACCAGTTGAGACGTGACAGTTGGGCTTGATAAGCAAAAAATAGGGGGTATCCAGCTCGACTTGTTGTAGCTTTTCACCGACGCCTTCTGCAAAGGCGGCAAACCCCATTATGAAAACTGGGATGTCTGCGCCTAACTGCACGCCTAATTCAGCCAGTTTTTCCAAAGAAAGGTGGCATTCCCACAATACGTTTAGAGCAAGTAAAGTCGTTGCTGCATTTGAGCTGCCACCACCGATTCCACCACCCATAGGTAATTGTTTTGTTAGGATTATATCGATCCCGAAAGAGGAGTCTTTCTTAAACGGGGTAAGCAATTTTGCCGCTTTGTAAATAAGGTTATCTTCGGTAGGCAGCTGTTCAATAATAGGGGTAATTGTGATCCGATTATTGCGTGTGAGTGCAAAGTCTAGGGTGTCACATAAATCGATAAACTGAAACAAAGTTTGCAGTTCATGGTAGCCGTCTTCTCGTCGGCCAGTAATGTGTAAAAATAAATTTAATTTTGCAGGAGAAGGTAATTGCATCTTAGTTACTGAATAGTCCATTGGTTAATAATTAAATTCACTCTAAATGGCGGGTTCGATACCTGCATTTTTTGCGGTAGTGATAGACCTTCGACTTCGGTGAAATTGCTATAAGTTATTTTCCATCCGTCTTGCTCGATGGTGTTAGGCAATTGGCTTTCAGGGTCTTTCGTTATTTTTGAGGCTGAATTTGGATAGGCAAGCCCTCTCATCCAATAAGTTACTTGCTCGACAGGAAATGCCCAACCCAGCTCTTGCTGCAATAAAATAGCCGGATTATTACCCGTAACAACTTTGTCTTCGTATTCAAGAGTCACGACACCGTTGCTCGCCTGGTTCATATATGTGGCGCCTTGGCCAAAGGGGCCTACGATGCTTAAGGCGAATGTGTTTGGGTCTTTTTGCCAGTTGAAGTTTCCTGACACTGCGTCATTTTGTGTTCTAATGCCGACTCTGCCCGAGGTTTCCCATTTTGAAATGGCATCTACGCTTTCTGGTGGTGGCGTTATGGGGCCTGTTGGTCTAGAACTACAGGCACTAATGATGGCAGTTAAGGCTAGAATACTGAGTACACGATAATTCATGATGATGAGTCCTGTTTGTGTTCTTCAAGTAACGACGGTGACAGTCGTTCAATGGTATCTATTAAAAGTGGTGTATCAGGTGATGTTTCTAAGGCGCTTTTCCAAATAGAGATCGCTTCTTCGTAATGGCGTTGTTTCCATAGAGATTCACCGTAGTGAGCGCCTATCTCCGCATCGGGTAAAATAGACCAAGCTTTCTTTAAATAGTAAGACGATTGCTCGAACTCCCCCTTTAAAAAGAATCCCCAGCCTAAACTATCAATAATGGCTGGGTCATTGTCTGCTTTTTCGTAAGCGGCTTCTATGTATGCCATTGCTTCATCAATTCGTGAGGTCCGAATGAGTAAGGTGTAACCTAATGCATTTAGATATTGTGGATTGTCAGCGTCTTTTTGTAATAAGGTTTTAAGCTCTGTTTCGGTTACTTTCCAGTTACCAAGCGTTTCTGCGAGTAATGCTTTTCGATAACGCAACGAGTCAGATTCAGGAAACTTGTCTAAAGCGGTACTGACTAGTTCAAAGGAAAGCTCCGGATGGCCTTTTTCTTCGTGCAGTAGACTGATTGTCGTTATTTGTTCAGGGATATTTTCGCGCGGTGTTCTAGTTAGCACCATGTTGTTGATGCTGTTCTCCATCCCGTCTTCATAAAACCAAAGGGCCAACTGATTGGTGGCATTCGAGCGTAGGGCGCCTTCAACATTTTTCATGGCTTTTATGGCTTGGTCTTTTTTATCCAGTTGGAAAAAAGCCAGCGCAGTTAAATACTGTATTTGATCAGAAAGTCCCAGCTGTTTTTGTGGCAGGCTATTGGCTATATTTAAGGCTAGCTCTGCTTGATCATGCTCTAAAAGAGAGCGCATCAAATTGATGCCTACTTGGAGCTTCTCAGGGGTCTCTAAGTTAGCATTTAGATAAATGTCTGTTCCTTGTTGGGCTTGTTTATTTTCAACAAGAAAATCAATCAAGGGAGTGAGTATTCTTGTGTTTTTAGGATAGTGAGTTAGAGCTGAATTCAGTGTTTTGATCGCGTCATCGAGTAGTCCAAGGTTTTTCTGACTGAAGGCTAAAATAAGATAGAGAGATTCGCTTTTGTCTGAAGACGGTTTTTCTAAAAGCTTTTTCGAGGTAGTGATGGCGAGTTGATACTCTCCTGAGAGTAATAACAAATGAGCGTAGCTTAACTGAATGTATTGATTGGCTTTTCGCTCTGGAGGTAAGGCTGAGATGGCTTCCTCTATAGTGGAAACTTGTTCATTTTCTCGAATGTTTTCTTCTAGATAAATGGGCAAGAAACGCACAGAGACATTATGTCTCATGGCGTTTGTTAGCAAGGTAGTGACTTCTTCTGTGCGATTGCCTTGTATTAGAACTTGCAGCTTTAGTGCGTAGGCGGCTTCTGCAGTAGAGTCGACAGAAAGCCATAAGTTAGAGCTTCTTTCTATCAGCATAGGATTTTGAGAAGCAACGGCAATCTGTGTGAGCCTTTTTATAAGAGCGAGATCCTTTGATTTGTTCGCTAACTCATAAAATGATTCAAAGGCTTTGTTAGGGCCTTCTCTTTGTAGCATAAATTCGGCGTTCAGAAGGGATTCGATGTCATCGTTGCTTGCTTTAATGACGAGGGATCGTTCTTCAGGCGTTAGTGATTCAATGTCTTCCGATATCGTATTATGACTGCACGCACTGAGAAGAGTGACGCTAAGCGTAGCCACTAGGGTTAGTAGCCCTTTTTTATAAGGCGTATGTTGTACTTTTTGTGTCAGCCTAAAAACAGCAGGCATATTTTTTCTCGATGCTAAATTCATATAGCCCTTATGGTATCGTTAGCGGATCGTTATGTCAGTCATAACTATAAACTAATCCTATTACTTTTATTGATCATATGGGGTGCGAAAAAAAGCGAATTTCTCGTATAATGTGTCTTCTTTATGTAAAGAGTCATGTTGGAGCAATGCTTGCTTCTGTCATTACCTTAAGATCTCGATCTTTGATAAGAGTCCTGAATGCCGCTAATTACTGTAGGTGTAAATCACAAAACAGCGCCAGTTTCGATACGTGAGCGCGTCGCCTTTGCGCCCGAGAAAATGATTGATGCTTTGTCTTCTCTTATCTCTGAAAGAAAAGCCAGTGAAGCCGTTATTGTCTCGACTTGTAATCGTACAGAACTATACTGTTCTGTTGAAGATTTCACCAAAGCAAGTGACGTTATTGCTTGGTTGGGGGAATACCACGGTATCGCCTTGTCTGATCTTCAGCAGTATTGTTATACGCACACAGATGACGATAGTGTTCGTCATGTGATGCGAGTTGCATCTGGCTTGGACTCTTTGATTCTTGGTGAACCTCAAATTTTAGGGCAAGTTAAGTCTGCTTACGCAGTGTCTCAGGAAGGTTCTTGTATTGGCCCAGAGTTAGAATCATTATTTCAGCGCACCTTTTCTGTAGCCAAACGTGTTCGAACCGATACGGCTATAGGTGAAAACCCAGTTTCGATTGCGTTTGCAGCAGTCAGTCTTGCGCAGCGAATTTTTGCCGATATTAGAAACAGCACAGCCTTGCTGATTGGTGCAGGCCAAACGATTGAGTTGGTTGCCAGACACCTCAAAGAAAATGGTATCAAGCGCATTATTGTTGCGAACCGAACATTAGCGAGAGCCGAGGCGTTAGCGACAGAGCTGAAGGCAGAGGCAATCATGTTGGGTGAGGTCGGTGACTATTTGTCTCAAGCTGATATTGTCATTTCTTCGACCGCGAGTCAGCTGCCTATTATCGGTAAAGGCATGGTTGAGCGTGCCACGGCAAAACGTCGTCATTCTCCGATGTTACTGATCGACATTGCGGTACCTCGTGATATTGAGCCTGAAGTCGACGAAGTGAGTGATGCTTACTTATATACTGTTGACGATCTTCATTCAGTGATTGAAGAAAATGTTAGAGCAAGGCAAGATGCGGCGAAAGCCGCTGAGCAAATGATTGAAGAAGGGGTAGACTCTTACCGACGAGTGATTGAGTCGAGAAAAGTCTCAGACCTGATAGTCGCCTTTAGGCAGTCTGCCGAGGCGATAAAAAATACCGAATTGGAAAAAGCGCTTAAAGGCCTAGAGATGGGACAGTCTCCAGAGCAAGTGGTTAATAAACTTGCTCATAGTCTAATGAATAAGCTAATTCACTCGCCAACGCGTTACTTACGCGATGCCGGAGCTGACGCTGACCAACATGCATTAACCATTGCCTCAAATGTATTGGGCATCTACGAAGAAAAAGATAATTAAAAAATGAAAGAATCGATAAAGTTAAAATTAGAAAGCTTATCTGATCGTTATGATGAATTGGCGGCGCTACTCGGTGTTGCTGAAGTCATCATGGATCAAGAATTGTTTCGTGCTTATTCGAAAGAGTATGCTGAGCTTGAGCCTGTTGTTAAATGTTTTAATGAGTTTCAGCAAATAGATGAAAATATCGCTGAGGCTGAATTGATGATGACAGATGCCGACCCTGATATTAAAGAAATGGGGGTTGAGGAATACAAAGCAGGTCAAGCGCAAAAAGAAGAGCTTCAGTTGGTATTGCAGAAATTGTTACTACCAAAAGATCCGAATGATTCCCGCAACGTGTTTTTGGAAGTGCGTGCCGGAACTGGTGGCGATGAAGCGTCTATTTTCTCCGGCGATTTATTCCGTATGTACTCTCGTTATGCCGAGGCGCAACGTTGGAAAGTAGAAATTGTCAGCGCGAGTGAAGGCGAGCATGGTGGTTATAAAGAAGTCATAGCGCGAATCGTCGGTGACGGAGCGTATTCAAAGTTGAAGTTTGAATCTGGTGCGCACCGAGTTCAGCGAGTACCTGCGACAGAATCTCAAGGCCGTATTCATACCTCAGCTTGTACTGTGGCTGTCATGCCTGAAATGGATGAAATTGATGACATCATCATCAATAAAGCTGATCTGCGTATTGATACGTTCCGCGCGTCTGGTGCGGGTGGTCAGCACGTTAACAAAACAGACTCCGCTATCCGTCTTACTCACATTCCAACGGGTGTCGTTGTAGAATGTCAGGAAGAGCGATCTCAACATAAGAACCGTGCTAAAGCCATGTCATTACTGGCGTCTCGTTTGCAAGCTGCAGAGCAAGAGAAAGCAGCCAGCGAACAATCAGAAACGCGTAAGTCTTTGGTTGGTAGTGGTGATCGATCAGAGCGTATCCGAACATATAATTACCCGCAAGGGCGTGTTACAGATCATCGTATTAACCTGACTTTGTATAAGTTAGATGAAATCGTAACCGGTGATTTGGATGTCTTGATTAATCCGTTGGTGAATGAGTTCCAAGCTGAGCAATTGGCAGCACTGAGTGGCGACAACTAATTATTAAAGGTAATCATCGCACATGCGAATTGATGAACTATTAAAAGGCGCCTCTGAGCGCCTTTCTTCTGTTTCAGAGACGGCCTTATTGGACGCACAGCTGTTGCTTGCTCATGTCTTGGCTGTGTCGACTTCTTATTTTTATACTTGGCCTGAAAAAGAGGTCAGTGTGAGAGATAGTGAAAGGTTTAATGTCCTGTTGTCTCGTCGAGAGTTAGGGGAGCCAGTTGCTTATTTGTTGGGAGAGCAGTCATTTTGGAGCTTGGATCTGGAAGTGGCGCCCTGCACATTAATTCCTCGAGCCGATACTGAGCGGCTGGTGGAAGTGGCTTTGTCTGTGCTGGATATAAGCAAAGTGAATCGCATTCTAGATCTTGGTACTGGAACAGGCGCAATAGCCTTGTCGCTGGCTTCAGAGCATCCTAGATCGATTATCGTTGGTGTCGATTTGGTTGAAGAGGCAGTCGCTCTTGCTAAGAGAAATGCTGTGCGTAATCAATTGAGTAATGCAACGTTTATGCAAAGCAGTTGGTTTGAATCATTAGAAGGTGGTGAGTTGTTTGACCTTATAGTATCTAACCCACCTTACATTGATCCAGAGGACGCGCACTTGTCTCAGGGGGATGTGCGTTTCGAGCCTAAAAGCGCTTTAGTTGCTGAAAATCATGGCATGGCAGATATTGAGCATATTATTCAAGTTGCTCCTCGTTTTATGAAGCAAGGTGCCTATTTGATGTTTGAGCATGGCTATGACCAAGCTATCGCTGTGCAAAAATGTTTTGTAGAAGCGGGTTTTATTGCGGTCGAGAGCTTTCAAGATTTAGGTGGCAATGATCGAGTGACGATTGGCCAGTATGTTTAGGAGTTAGAAGCAAGCGCCATCGTTAGCGCTTACTTCCATAGGCCCTTCTATTTTTTCGGTTGAGCACTTTCTGGACGGATGAATACGGGGTTGTCCTTGGTAGATTGCTGGGCATCGTATCGATATCCTGCAAGATCAAACGCCTTGAGTTCATCCAGTGTTTCGCAGCGATTTTCTATCAGATAGCGCGCCATTAAGCCGCGAGCTTTTTTTGCGTAAAAACTGATGACTTTAAACTTACCATTTTTTTCATCTAGAAAGTTGGGTGTAATCAACGGTGAAGTAATTTTTTTCTTATTCACGGCTTTAAAGTATTCATTTGACGCTAGGTTGACCAATAATTCACCTTCCTCAAGCGTGTCGTTAATCTTGTTTACTATGATGTCTCCCCAGAATTGATAAAGGTTAGTGCCTCTGTCGTTTTTAAGGCTAGTACCCATTTCTAGCCGATAAGCCTGCATTAGATCTAATGGCTTTAGTAACCCGTAGAGTCCGCTTAAAATGCGCAGAGATGTTTGGGCGTATTTCATATCGCTTTCATTTAATGTGTAAGCATCTAACCCAGTGTAAACATCGCCCATAAAGGTATAAATGGCTGGGCGGCTGTTGCTGACTGTGTGTTCTTTTTGCCATTCTTGATAACGTGACACATTGAGCGTGGCGAGTTTGTCACTCAGCTTCATGAGAGACGCTATTTCTGCGGGAGAGTATGGTTTGATCGTATTGATGAGTTGTTGAGACTCATCCAACAGTTCTGGTTCACTAACGATATCAATACTAGGAGTGGAGGTTAGGTCCAGTGTTTTTGCTGGTGATATTAAAAACTTCATAAGGGTTCCATCTGCTTCATCATTGCGTTTGCTAAAGATTATCCATAGAGTGCCGATAGATATCCAGACAATGCTTTAATAGAGATAGTTTATGAAGAATAATCTGATACAATTTCCTAAGGCTCGTCAAGCTGCCTTTAAAAAGGAGGGCGCACTTGTTACGAGTGATGAGCTCAATGCTCTTCGGGCTGCATTTGATCAAGCACGTGCTGGATGGGTCGTGGAACTTGCAGAATTACCTGAAAATAATAAAATTTGTTGTGGTTCTAAAAAATAATTAGATAACTTCTGATATTTATAATGGACTATTTTATCTAAGGTTATCGCTCTATGTTGCTGTTCCTCGTTCGAAATTCTCTTCCTTTCATGTTTGTGTTTGCCGTGCTCGGCTTTTTATTACCTTCTATTTCACTCGCTTTTTTCCCTTTTTTGCCTATTGTTTTGTTTACCCTAATGTCGCTGACGTTGCTGGGAATGAAACAGAATGAATTAATTAAACGAATAAGCAGTAAAGAAATCTGGTTTTATGCGGTTTTGCATTCGGCTGTATTTATGGTTGTGGTCAGTCTTATTGGCTGGTGGCTATCATTTGATTCTGATCTTTTGCTTGCGGTTGTTGCTGTGGCTGCAACGGGCTCTTTGTTTGCTACTCCTGCCATTGTACGTGCGTTAGGTTTTGATAGCTTGCAAGCTATGGCGATGACGATAGCCACTACATTGATTTTGCCAGTCTCTATTTTCATCACTCTAATCATTTTTCAAACAGAACATGTTGAGCTTGATTGGTCTGGCTATTTTGTTCGGTTAATGGTGTTTATTTTTGGACCAATGTTGTTTTCATTTTTGGTTCACCGCTTGTTTCCTGGAGAGGCACTAAGCCGATTTTTGATGAAAATATCGCCTTACACTATTTTATTGGTGTTTGCTTTTCCGTTTGGGTTGGTCGGTAGCTTTCGACTCTTGTTTGATCAGGACCCGCTGATTGCGTTGAATTACTTTCTAATTGCCACGGGGTTGTGTTGCCTGTTTTTTGCATTGTCATACCTTTTTTATCGTAAGCAAGGTAAGGCGATCGCCCTTACTGCTGCCATTACTTCCGGTAATCGAAATGTCTTATTAACATACAGTATTGCCGGAGTCTTATTAGGACCCGCGTTTTTACCTCTCGCTGGTGCTTTACAAATACCTACATATTTATTGCCCGTTTTTACTCGCTGGTTAAATAAAGTCTTACTAAAGTAATAAATGAGAATTCGGGTGAGTTTACTATAAGCTTATTTTATGATGCTCAACTGAAGGTTAGTTAATGCCCCCCATGTAAAGTTTTAAGGATAGCTTTCTATGCGTCAAAATTTGCCTGTTACGAAGCAAGAGAAAACGTTTTCTCAGAATGAAAAATTGATCACAACGACAGACTTAAAAGGTCAAATAATCCACTGCAATGATGCTTTTGTAAAAATTAGCGGCTTTGATAAAAGTGAGTTAATTGGTAGTCATCATAATATTGTACGTCATCCAGATATGCCGAAAGAGGCGTTCCAAATAATGTGGGAAACCCTTAAGCAAGGGAAGGCCTGGATGGGGTTGGTAAAAAACCGCTGCAAGAACGGTGATTATTATTGGGTAGATGCTTATGTGACGCCTGTCACTGATTCAGGAAAAGTCATTGGGTATGAGTCTGTTAGAACGGTGCCCAAACGAGAAGATGTAGTACGAGCTGAAAAGGTGTATCAGTGCATTGTTAGCGGTAAAAATGTGTTGCCGCGTCCCTTTATGTCATGGAAAGTATTGCTGCCTATTGGTGGTCTTATTTTGGCTGCGGCGGCAGGAAGCGTCAATATTCTTTATGGCTTGGGGGTTCTAGCTGGAACAAGTTTGTTGGCAAATGGCTTGTTTGTACTGAATAGTGTTCAATTGCAGTCGACATTAAGGAAGCGCTTATCTACGTCCTTCCTTCATCCATTGGCTGGTATTACCTACTCTGATCGAAGCTTAGAGGTTGCTACGCTAGATGTTGGTATAAAGAGCTTGATATCAAGGATGGATGCGGTATTAACGCGTTTTGAAGATGAATCTTTAAAGGTTTCCGAGCAGTCTAAAATAGGGCTGGCATTGACTCTTGAAACGACGAAAGGCATGGCTAGCCAGCAACATGAAACTCAAGATGTTGCTGCCGCAATGCAACAAATGACAACAACGATTAATGATGTTGCCGAGCATGTTCAAATGACGGCGGATAGCGCTAAGTCTTCATCTAAATCTGCAGAAAGTGGGCAGAAGATCGTTGAAGAGACTCGACACTCCATACGTAAGTTGAGTGACACGGTTGATGATATCGGGGCTACGGTACAAGAATTGGCCGACCGTTCTGAGCAAATTGCACAAGTTGCGCAGATGATTGATCAGATTGCAGAACAAACCAATCTTTTGGCTTTGAATGCGGCTATTGAAGCTGCCCGAGCGGGTGAGCATGGTCGAGGTTTTGCGGTGGTTGCAGACGAAGTTCGACAACTGGCGCAAAGAACACAGGGGTCAACCAAAGACATTCATCATATTATAGAGACCCTTCGAAGTGGCGCAAAAAGCTCAGTATCTATTGCTAACCAAGGCAAACAAGATGCAGCGCAAGGTTTGGAAAAAATCATCGAGATGGAAAACTCGTTTGCAAACATTGTAAGCGCTGTTTCAAATATCTCAGAGATGGCGATGCAAATGTCGGCTGCAGTCGAAGAGCAAGCTCATGTGTCAGAAGATATTAACAGGCAGGTTGTACGTATTTCTGATTTGTCCGTGGCAAGCTCTGAAAAATCGAACCAATCGAGTGATAGTATTCGTTCGTTGCAGAGTGTTGCAGATAACATGCATGAGTTGGTAGTTCGGTTCAAATAACCTGATGTGGTAATAAAAAAGCGCCGTTGTACACAACGGCGCTTTTTTTATGCCTTATTTCTAAGGTAGGGGCAGTGGTTTTAAGTTATGGCTAGCCTGATTTAAATTAATCATCATCAGTTCTTGGCTTGCTTTGGTGTCACCCATGGCGTTAAGGAGACGGCTAAGTTCCGCAAGCGCTTCATTTTGGCTATCCAGTGAAAGAGCCTGTTCGTAGTAATCTCGCGCTTTGCCCCATAGCATCATAGCTTGGCTTAAACGACCGCAAGCCAGGTAAAGGTTGGCGCTTGCAGGCTCTTTTTTTAGCCAGTTTTCGCAGTGGTTTAATAACTTCTTAGGGTTATCCTGTTTTATATTGCTGTATTCATAGATAAGCTCCTCAGACCAGCTTTCATTTAAACTTGATCTAATAAAGCTTTCTGCTTTGTCATCATCACCAAAATGGATAAGTGTTTGTGCGTAAAGCTGTCTCATTCTATCGTCTTGAGACAGTGTATCTAGCTTGTTCCATAGGCTTTCCACTTCAGACACGAGCTCTTTTTTATTCTGGCCAAGCTTATTCCGAAATTTAATTTTATCCAGCATGGCTAAAAAAGCATTTTTTTCTAGCTCGAGCATATTGTCGCCATCAAAAATGCCTTCTTTTTTGAGTGTTGGGGTTAGAGCTAATAAAGCATCCCAATCTTTCAGGCGAGTGTAGACACTGACCAGCATTTTTAAGGTTTGTCTGTGTTTAGGTTTTAGTTTTTGCAAACGTAATAATGAGGCTAGGGCGCCTTCGTAGTGTTCTTGCTTAATTTGTATCTGGCTCTGAGCAAAGCCAATAGCGAACTCTGCTTCCGGTGTGGATTTATGGGCTAAACGAAGTAGGGCTTTTGAGCGTTCATGTTCATCTTGCTCACTGGCTGCGTATGCCGCACCAATGTAGTTTATTAATGGATAAGGAACTTTCTCAGCGCTATTGGTAAGCAGTTTCTCTGCTTTGTTCCAGTTGCCACCAACAAGCTCCAGCATACCGCGGATGGTGTTCCGAGAGGCTCTTTTTTGTGCGAGATTCCCTGTTACTTTTGCTAGAGAGTTGCTTGGTCTTAGTGTGATGAATAGTATGCGCTTTACCCAGCTAAGCACATACAGGGCAATAATCATGACAACGATCAGTACCCATAAACTGGTTTCAATAGTGACGCCATTGTAGGCGACCAAAACGTAGCCACTGTCTTGGCGCATAAGCAAGCCCAAGACACCACCGACAGCCATCATAATGACAAGTAAGAAGAGGAGCTTTCTCATGCATTATCTCCTTCGTCGGTCTGAGGTGTCGCCATATCTAAACTTTTAACTTTGTTTTCGCTTTCTGTTTGAGATTGTTCCGTATTATTAGACGAATCTGCTTTATTGAAGCCACGATTATTCCATTCTTTCATTAATGATTTCATCGACATTAATGATTCTCTAGGGAGTGGTAATTCTGGTGATGGATTCAACTGTTGTAAGGCCGTGAGGCTGGCTAAGAATGTTGTAACCGTATTTGACTGAGTTTCAAAGTGCTCTGTTGTCGCTTTGGCGACGCGAGATAACGCTTGTTGATAAATGGCTGGCTCACCTTTTATTAACGCGACTTGGGCCACTTCTAGCTGTAATTGTAGACCTGTAATGAGTTGTTGGTACTCCGCTGGTGGCAGCAAGGCTTTGATGGGTTTGTGATTGTAATTAATGACGACCAACGAACGTATTGATGCCCAAAAACTGTCGAGTGCTGATTTAACGCTGCTAACAGATGCGCTTTCACTGTCTGTGTTTTCAGGTAATGTTTCTGATGTATTGGTCTGCCACTCTTTCGATGGCTCTCGCTGAGGTAGAGAGGCGACACTGTCATAAAGAGCATTCAGTTGCAGGTATGCGCCTTCTAAATCAAATTGATTAATCGACTTTAGGGCTTGGATGTCCTTGGCGAGCGCTTTTCGTGTTGCAAATACAATAGGGTCTTCTAATTCGTTTAGAATATCGTCTGCATTTGACAACAGAGTGGCGGCTCCACTGCTATCGGCTTCTAGTAATAGTCGCTGATTTGCAAGGCGAATTAAATATTCTGCTTCCGCTAATTTCCAATCTTCTTTGGTGGTATTGCTTAGGCGATTAAGTTTGGCTTGAAGTGATTGCAGCTTTTCATTTTGCAGAGTTTGTTGGGCAACTAACTGCTCTTTTTGCGACTGAATCATTTGTTCGGATAAGCTTACTTTTTTGGTGAGCTCGGTTAGCTGAGATTGATTCAGTGTATTACTCGAAAGTTTACTGCTTAGCGTATTTTGCTGCGCAATCAGTTGTTGGACGTCTTGTGGAAGAGTGGTCTGAGTGCTTTGGAAATAAAGCCAGCCGCTGGTCGCTACGGCAATAGTTGATAGACCTAATGCAAGAGAGCCTAATAGATTGCTTGTTGACGTCGGTTCGTTTTTTGATTTTGGAGAACTTGACTGATCGGCGTTATCTTTTTTTGCCGTGACAGGAGTGGCTTCAATCGCATCTTTTGGGTGTTTCTCTTGCTGGTTGCTCTCAGTCATTCTGTTGTCCTGTATGAAGTTCCGTCGCTTTGATTAAGCTGTTATCGTCTGCACCATTTGCGCATGTGGCGTTTACCCAACCCATATCTATTGCTTGTTGGTTCACTCTGCTACTCGGCGTGAGTATGGGGAGTGACTTCCAGTGTGGCATATGGCGTGTTACGTATTCTGAAAGATTGGCTAAGCTTTCACCACTGGTAACCCATATTAAATTAATATCGGGTAACATGACGAAAGTTTGAGCAGAATAACGTGGTTTTTTTCTATCGTATAGTGAAAGATAGCTGACTTTTGCGCCTCGTTCTTCTAATTTATTGCCAAGCTCTGGTCGTCCGCCTTCCCCTCGAATGATCAGAATTTTCTGGTCTTTCATTCTGGCAGGTTTTAACCATTCAAGTAAGGCTTCTGTGGTGTGTCCTGGATTAGACAAAGCGGGGACGCCTTCATCTATCAATGTTTGAGTGGTGCCTTGTCCAATTCCGATCCAATGAACATTGGCTGGCAACATTGGCCAACAGTCATCCAGCCAGTCACAAGCGATTCGAGCCGCATTTTTGCTAACAAATATGACGTAGTCGAATGTGTCGATATCAAATATTTTAGCTCGAATAGCCGCTTTTCTGTCGTTCTCTTCGATTGGCGCTATCTCAAGCATGGGGAGGGGGATCGCAGACCAACCATGATGGCGAACACGTTCGCAGCTAAGCGTGTTTTCAGGCTCTGGTCGAGTAATAAGAATATGACAGTCTTGCACCAATGTTTCGCCTATTTTATTTGTACAAAGCATCGAGGATGACGTCAGCACCACGAGCAAGTAAATCATCGGCTAATTGCACACCGAGTGCTTTCGCATCGTCTTTATGGCCTCGGATTTCTCCTTCAATCATGGTTTTACCGTCTGGGCTGCCAACCAATCCTCTTAGCCAAATCGTGTCGTCATTTAGTGTTGCAAAGCAAGCGATAGGAGCCTGACAACCACCATTAAGACGCTCATTGACTGCTCGTTCAGCGATCACGCGAATAGCGGTTTCTTCATGTTGTAATGGGGCTAGTAGTTGAATGGTTTGCACATCATCAGAGCGACATTCTATTCCCATCGCGCCTTGTCCTCCTGCGGGTAAACTGGTTTCGGCAGGAATTCTCTGGCGGATACGGTCAAACATTTCTAAACGCACTAATCCTGCTGTTGCCAAAATAATTGCGTCGTATTCACCATCGTCCATTTTTCTTAAGCGTGTATTCACATTGCCGCGTAGGTCTTTGATGATCAAGTCAGGGCGATTCATTTTTAGTTGGCAGGAGCGTCGTAAGCTGGAGGTTCCCACGACAGAGCCACTGGGTAATTGATCTAGAGAGTCTACTTTGTTGGAAACAAAAGCATCGCTGGGGTCTTCTCGTTCACAAATCACGGCAAGACCTAGCCCTTCAGGGAAGGCCATTGGCACATCTTTCATGGAGTGAACAGCAATGTCTGCTCGACCATCCATAAGCGCACTTTCTAATTCTTTAACAAAAAGACCTTTTCCACCGATTTTAGAAAGGGGTGAATCTAAAATTTGATCGCCTTTTGTTGTCATGCCCAGCAACTCTACTGTCATGTCTGGGTAGAGGCTTTCTAGTTGCGCTTTGACATTGTTGGCTTGCCAAAGGGCTAACTGACTTTCTCTGGTTGCGATCACAATTTTATCTTTCACTTCATCTCCTAATAGCTTGTAGATGGATAAATGCCTTCCAATTTTCTGACTCAATGATACTCGCTAAGAAGGACTCCGTCATCTTTCAATGCTTTATAAGTCGAGGCGCTTAATGTACTCTTGGCAGCTGTTTGAATTTGTGTGGGAACCAACCGAATGACTGATACTAATAAAACCACGAACCAGCAATGGGGTGGTCGTTTTTCTGAGCCTGTCGATGCGTTTGTTGCGCGTTTTACCGCGTCTGTTGAGTTTGATCAACGTATGGCAAAACAGGATATTCAAGGATCAATTGCGCATGGCAAAATGCTTGCTAGCGTTGGTGTTTTGACGGCAGAAGAACGAGATCAGATTATTCAGGGTCTGACTGAAATAGAGGGTGAAATTGAGCGCGGTGAGTTTGAGTGGTCTGTTGAATTAGAAGATGTTCACATGAACATCGAGGCTCGCTTGACGCAGAAGATCGGCATTACTGGCAAAAAACTGCACACTGGCCGCTCTCGTAATGACCAAGTAGCGACGGATATACGTCTTTATATGCGTGACGAAGTGGACTTTTTAATGGAAGAAGTGACTCGTCTACAACAAGGTATTTTGAGTTTAGCGGAAAAAGAAGCCGATACTATTATGCCTGGCTTTACGCATTTACAAACGGCTCAGCCTGTCACTTTTGGCCACCATTTAATGGCTTGGTACGAAATGATGCAGCGTGATTACGAGCGCTTAGCTGATTGTCGTAAACGCATTAATATTCTGCCGCTTGGTGCTGCGGCACTTGCTGGCACAACGTATCCGATTGATCGTCACATGACGGCAGAGTTGCTAGGGTTTGAACGTCCGACTTATAACTCTTTGGATTCTGTGAGTGATCGCGATTTTGCCATCGAATTTACAGCAACCGCTTCTATCATCATGATGCACATGTCTCGTTGGGCGGAAGAGATGGTGATGTGGGTGTCTGCTCAGTTTAACTTTATTTATCTGCCTGACCGTTTCTGCACTGGCTCATCTATTATGCCGCAGAAGAAAAACCCTGATGTACCAGAATTGGTACGTGGTAAAACGGGTCGCGTCTATGGTCATTTGATGGGCTTGTTAACTTTGATGAAGTCGCAATGTTTGGCGTATAACAAAGATAACCAAGAAGACAAAGAGCCATTGTTTGATACCGTGGATACGTTGAAAGGTTCATTGCGTGCCTTCGCAGATATGATTCCTGCGATCGAGTCTCGTAAAGAGCATATGTATGAAGCGGCTCGTCGCGGCTTCTCTACGGCGACGGATTTGGCCGATTACTTAGTTCGCCACGGTGTGGCTTTTCGTGACGCTCATGAAATTGTGGGTAAAGCTGTAGGTTACGGAGTTAAGGAAGGTAAAGATTTATCTGAAATGACATTGGAAGAGCTCCAATCTTTTGGCGACATGATCGAAGCGGATGTTTTTGATGTCTTGACGCTTGAAGGTTCGGTTGCAGCGCGTAATCACATTGGTGGAACCGCTCCAGCTCAAGTGTTAGAAGCCGTTGAGCGTGCTAAAGCGGATCTTGCAAAACGGTAAACTGTGTAATATCGTGAAATGAAATGATTAAAAACGGCTGCCTTCTGGGAGCCGTTTTTTTTGAGAGTAAATAGTTCAGACCAATTACTGAACTGGCTGGTTAAGATTGAATGGTGAGTCTGGTCCTAACAGCTCATTGGTAAAGACGCTTGGTGAAATATTTAACTCAAAGTGAAAAAGCTTAGATTTAACTCCGCAACCGTCAAACACAATTGCCCAGCTTTCATTACTGCCTTCTTTAGGCAGCCGCCAGCATACGCCTTTTATATTAACGTAGCGTGTGCCATCGGCATCTTTGGTAACGGGGTAGTCCGTTTCTTTTGTTAAACCTTTTAAATACTCTTTCTGTGCTTTTTTAGATTCTTCAATTTTCTCTCGTAGTTCTGCGGAGAAAACACCGCTTAACGATTCATTGCTTGCTTCTGGTGATAAAGATACTTTTGATAAATCAAGAAGGTCTGGTTTATCTAAGTTCAGCTGTTGCTGGGCGAAAATGGAGTCCTGTTCAGTGCTCTGTAATCCGTCTTCCTGTAATTCGCCACTTAAATCTTCAGGCGGATTATCCATGTTGCTAATGATCTCTTCAGGATCAAATGCTGTTGTTCTTTCACTGAGTTCTTTGCCTGTTGGAGCTCCAGAATTATCGATTGATGCAGGTTCAACCTGTTCCGCGTTTGCGGGTTGGGGCTCTTCTGGCATATCAGGCAATGCCATTTCTTGATCTTGTGCAAACGTATCGCTTTCTTCGGGTTGATCGTTTTCGTTGTTTTGTGCCGGTAAGAGCAATAATTGAAAGTTTGAGGGTTGTGTGTCGATATCAAACCAATGTTGGTTTTCTGATATTTCGAGTATGAGTATGTGTATTGCGATGGCACAGACAAGTGCAGCCATCCATGGGGCAATCTTGTTTCTCATAGCGCTTCTTGCTGTTGGCGTTTTATTGATGTTGGGAATATTTGAGTCCAAGTTAATCCAGTACCTTTTATAGCTTGAGGTTAATATACCAAATTCAAGCTCGCGCGCATGTTAAATCCGATGAAAGAGTGCTTTGAAAAGATTATCACGGTAATTAACTCGCTGGGGTTGGGAAACGAACTGGCTGCAAGGTATACTGTCTTAATCAAAAATAGAAGAGATAAGATGATGTCTAAGTGGGCTTTAGTATGTGTTTTGGCTGTTGTTTTGGCCTCTTGTGGAAATAAAGGTGCTCTTTATTTGCCAAATGATGCTGCTGTGTCGCAACAAGAATCGTCTTTATAGCTGAGGATTCCCCTTTGGATTTTTTTAATTATACAAATCAAACTCTGCATGCAGAGGATGTTGCTTTATCAGAGATCGCTAATCAGTACGGTACGCCTTGTTATGTCTATTCTCGTGCTACGTTAGAACGACATTACAAAGCCTATGCAGATGCGTTTGCATCGCACCCAACGTTAATTTGTTATGCCGTAAAAGCCTGCTCTAATATTGCGATATTGAATGTATTGGCTCGACTTGGATCAGGTTTTGACATCGTTTCTGTTGGTGAGTTGGAGCGTGTTTTAAAAGCTGGTGGTGATCCATCAAAAGTGATGTTTTCAGGTTTAGGTAAGCAAGCCGTTGAAATGCGTCGAGCGCTTGAAGTCGGTATTCATTGCTTCAATGTTGAATCTGAAGCGGAATTGTATCGGCTGGATCAGGTTGCGGGTGAAATGGGCAAAATAGCCCCCGTTTCTTTGCGCGTTAATCCAGATGTGGATGCTAAAACGCACCCTTATATTTCTACTGGATTAAAAGAAAATAAATTTGGTATTGATATCCAAGACGCAGTACGTATTTATAAAATTGCGCATGAATTACCTAACCTAAATGTTATGGGGGTCGATTGTCACATTGGTTCTCAGTTAACAGAGCTTAAGCCTTTTTTGGATACCTTTGATCGTTTAATCGGTCTGGTGGATGAGCTTTCTGCCGAAGGGATTAAGATCAAGCATCTTGATCTTGGTGGTGGTCTAGGTGTTCGTTACCGTGATGAAGTGCCACCAGAACCTGCAGAATACGCCAAACTTTTATTAGATAAAGTAAAAGGCATGGATTTCCAATTGGCCTTCGAGCCGGGTCGCTCTATCGCTGCAAATGCGGGTGTTTTATTAACACAAGTTGAGTTTTTAAAATGCACGCCGCATAAAAACTTTGCCATTATTGATGGCGCAATGAACGACCTTATTCGCCCTTCTTTATATGGCGCATGGATGAATATTGTTCCAGTGTCTTTGCTACCGACTCCTGAAGGTAAACGCAGTTATGATCTTGTTGGTCCTATTTGTGAAACAGGGGACTTTTTAGGTAAAGACCGTGAATTAGATATTCAGGCCGGTGATCTTTTGGTTGTCCGCTCTGCTGGGGCGTACGGATTTACTATGGCGTCAAACTACAACAGCCGTAATCGCGCAGCAGAGGTGATGGTTGATGGTGACACAACGCATTTAATTCGTGCTCGTGAAACGATTGAGCATCAGATAGCTGGTGAGCAAGTTTTGCCAGACTGAGGAGTGCGTCGTGTTATTGAAATTTACCAAAATGCATGGTCTAGGTAATGACTTTGTTGTTGTTGATGCTGTGTCTCGTAAAGTGTTTTTTAATAAACAACAAATCGAAAGATTGAGTGATCGTAATTGGGGGATCGGTTTTGACCAGCTTCTAGTTGTCGAGCCTCCGATGAATCCAGATATGGATTTTCGTTACCGCATTTATAACTCTGATGGCAGTGAAGTGGAGCATTGTGGAAACGGTGCTCGTTGCTTTGCTAAGTTTGTTTTAGATCGTGAATTAACCAATAAACGTATCATTAACGTCGAGACAAAGCGTGGCGCTATTCAGTTACGTGTGCTGGATGGTGGTCTTGTTACGGTAGATATGGGCGAGCCAAGCTTTGCGCCAGAAGATTTGCCATTTACTGCGGAGCCTTGTGATGGGCTTTATAGTGTCATGGCTGGTGATACGGAATATTTCATTACACCTGTCTCTGTTGGTAATCCTCATGCTGTGATTAAGGTGGATCAGCTCATTGACAGTGAAGTCGCCAATATTGGTGCCTTAATAGAGTGTCATGAACGTTTTCCTCGTAAAGTGAATGTAGGTTTTATGCAGGTTGTTAGCCCTGATGAAATCAATTTACGTGTATTTGAACGTGGCGTGGGTGAAACTCAAGCCTGCGGCACTGGTGCTTGTGCTGCTGTAGTTGCTGGAATTAAGCAAGGTTGGTTGTCACCTAAAGTTACTGCACACCTACGTGGTGGTGATTTGCATATTGAATGGCAGGGTGAGGGATTGCCTATTCTGATGACAGGCCCTGCAGAGAAAGTATTCGAAGGTCAAATTTACCTATAGAGGAATTATGAGCGAAGACGATGTTGTTCAATATTTGTCACAAAAACCGGACTTTTTTAGCCGGCATACTGATTTGTTGGAGAGCCTGACGCTTCCTCATCCAGTTAATGGAAAAGTGATTTCGTTGCTTGAGTATCAAGTGAATTTATTGCGAAAGACGACTGCGGATTACCGCAGTCAGTTTGAGCGTTTAGTTGAAGTTGCTCGCGATAATGAAGCGACTATGCAAAAGAGTCGTCGCCTCGTTTTAGCAGGTCTTAATTGCAGCTCTTTAGACGATCTTGCTGTTGTTATTGATGACATGGTGCGCGATGATTTTGAAGTGTCTCACCATGCGCTTATCTTGTATGGTGAGTTTCCTGATAGTGCTATTAGGACTCATCAGCTAGTGGAAGATGATGCATTTTTGTCTCATACCGCAGGTTTCTCTGATTGTTTTTGTGGCGTACTGCCAGCTAATGAAATGAACTACCTTTTTGCTGATGATGCCTCTTCGATCAAGTCTGTTGCTGTTTTGCCATTACTGTCTAGAGCGGGTGGTGAAATCAAAAGGTGTGGTGTTCTTGTGTTGGGGGCGGAAAGTAAATCTGCTTTTGATAAAGAGAAGGGGGCTTTGTTTCTTCAATACGTTGCTGATTTGTTAAGTGCAATTTTATTGAGGCTACTGCCATGAGTGTGTTGATTACCTTCGATTTAGATAACACTTTGTGGGATGTTTCTCCTGTTATTACCCGTGCTGAATATGCAATGGAGTCTTGGTTTGAAACTCGCTTCCCTGGTTTCTCCCGTCAGTTCCCTTTTTCTGTTCGAGAAGAGCTGAAAGGCCAAGTTATACTGTCAAATCCTGAGATTGCACCGAATTTAACGGCAATACGTTTGGCTATTTATAAACTTGCTTTAAAACAATTCGGCTTGCCATCAGAGGAAGCGGATTCTGTAGCAAGTGCTGCCTTGGCGCACTTTTGTGAATGGCGGCAGAAAGTGGATCTTTATCCACATGCTGTTGATGTTTTGGAAGCCTTGAGCCAAGAATACTCAATGGCTGTTATTACGAATGGCAATGCCGATGTGTTTCATCCTTATGTTGGTCTAGGGCAATATTTTGATTTTGCTGTTCGTGCCGATCAACTAGGTGTTGCTAAACCTTCTGTAGATGTCTTTTCTATGGCAGCGAAACAGGCGGGTGTTGACCTGACGGATATCATCCATATCGGTGATCACCCAGTTGATGATGTGTTTGGAGCATCAAATGCTGGAGCGAGAAGTGTTTGGTTTAATCGTCATGGTGCTCAACGCTGGGAGGATGAATGGGGGGCTCGCTCGCATGCGGAAGTCCATTCACTGTTGGAGTTACCAACGGCTATTCGTTCTTTGTTATTATAGTTTTTTTCTATTATTTTAATTTGTTTGAACACATTTTTACCCTCATGATTTAGTGGTACACTAGCCCCATTCATTAGGTAAAGAGATTTTTTAAGGAACTTATATATGAGTGAAAATACAGTTCAGATTACTGACGCGCAATTTGCAGAAGAGGTTTTGAATTCAGATATCCCAGTTCTTGTGGATTTTTGGGCTCCTTGGTGTGGACCTTGCAAAATGATCGCACCTGTTCTAGAAGACGTAGCGGCTGAATACGCGGGCAAAATTAAAGTGGTTAAGCTGAATGTTGATGAAAACCAAGAGACAGCGCCAAAATACAATGTTCGTGGTATTCCTACTTTGCTGATTGTTAAAGGCGGTGAAGTGGCTGCAACTAAAGTTGGTGCGGTTTCTAAATCTCAGTTGATCGAGTTTGTTAACAGCGCAATTTAATCTTGTTGTGACATGTAAAAAGCAGCCATATGGCTGCTTTTTTTATGCCTGCGTTAATCTTTTAATGAAGCTAGCTTTTGTGCAAAGGTAGGGGAGTGCGAGTTCGCTAGCGTCGCAACGACTTGCTTTGCATAAGGAAGATACTTTTGTAAGTCCTTCTTAGGCATAGGATCATCGTTAGGTAGTTTAACGGTGACAGGATTTTTGTGAGTGCCGTTGATCCTAAATTCATAATGTAGATGAGGCCCTGTTGCCCAACCGGTTTGTCCTACATAGGCAATAAATTGTCCTTGTTTTACTCTTGCACCACGTTTAGTGCCTCTGGCGAATCCTTTTAGGTGTGCATAAAGTGTCTGGTACCCTTTGCCATGATCGATGATGACGACATTTCCATAGCCATTTTGTTTGCCTGCAAATGACACTTTACCATCGCCAGCAGCTTTAACCGGTGTTCCGCTTGCGGCGGCGTAGTCAACACCTCTGTGTGGTCGACTTGTCTTGAAAATTGGGTGTAAACGATTTGGGTTGAATTTTGATGAAATCCTAGTGAAGTCAACAGGCGTTCTTATGAACGCTTTTCTCATCGCTAAACCATCTGGAGTATAGTAGCTGGCTCCTTTCTCGGTTTGGAATCTAATTGCCTGATAGGTTCGGCCATTGTTGATAAATTGGGCTGCGATAATGTTGCCATTTCCAATTTTTTCACCATCAAGAAACTTCTCTTCATAGAGCACGCTTAGGCTATCTCCTTTGCGAATATCTAACGCAAAGTCGATATCCCAGCCGAAGATATTGGCTAGTTCAATTAAAAGAGGCTGGTCTATGCCTGCTTTTAAACCATCTACAAATAAAGAGCTATTGATTTCCGCTTCTTTATACGTCTGGTTAACCTCTGGTGTTCTTGATGCTTCAGATCTAGAAAATTTGTCATCATTCCTTTCAAAGGTAACGCTATCTAACCTATTTAGAACGAGAGTTAAGTGAGTAAGCTCGCCAGAAACTTCGTTGGTTGTAAAGTTGATCTCTTGGCCGGGTCTCATTTGAAGGAGTGTTTTTTGTTTTTTATCTGCTTGAGAGACTTTGTATATATCCTGTGCAGATATACCGGCCTTAGATAGAATTTTTGATAAAGAGTCGCCCGATTTGACTTCAACCGCTTGTGTTTTAAACGTTGGTGGACTGACTTTTTTTACTAGGGCCTGTGGTGCAGGGATTTCGTAGTTTGTATCGCTAAGCTGTTGTTCTGAGTTGTTAGAAAACGGAATATTGTTTTTAGGTGTGAGCTTCTGCAAGTCATGAAGCATGAGCTGAGACTGGTCGATTACTTCGAAGTTGGCTTCAAATGATATTTGACCGCTGTCGTTCGTTTCCTCCTCCGGAAGCACTATGAGTACTAGGGCGAGGAGTGCACTTATTGCTGCGATGAGCAGTAAATGCTTTGTTGGTAATAACTTTATCAAAATGTATACCCGAAAAATCTTTATAAAAGCCTTATAATCCTACCAACATTACTTTTATAATTGAATGCTTAAGTACGATAAACTAATCAGGATATGGATCAAAAAATGACTGTAAGCAGTAAAGACCTATTAAATGACTTGCAAGCTCGTGGACTTGTCGCTCAAATGACAGCGGAAGAGGAGCTGAAAAAACACCTAGATGCTGGAAGTCGTACTCTTTATTGTGGTTTTGATCCTACAGCGGACAGTTTGCATCTGGGGCACCTTGTGCCGCTCCTTGTCTTGAAGCGTTTCCAAGATGCGGGACACAACCCAATTGCATTGGTGGGTGGTGCGACAGGTCTTATCGGTGATCCAAGCTTTAAAGCAGCGGAACGTCAGTTGAATACTTCTGATATTGTTGCAGGATGGGCCGAGAAGATTCGTGGGCAAGTTAGCCAATTTGTGAAGTTTGATGATGTACCTAACCCTGCTCGAGTGGTAAATAACCTCGATTGGGCTGGCGAAATGAATGTGTTGGATTTTTTGCGTGATATCGGCAAGCATTTCTCTGTTAACTCAATGATCAATAAAGAGTCCGTTCAGCAGCGACTAAATAGAGAAGGCGCTGGGATATCTTTTACCGAGTTTTCTTATGCGTTACTGCAGGGTATGGATTTTGCTGAGCTTAATCGTAAATATGATTGTACTCTTCAGATTGGTGGCAGCGACCAATGGGGAAATATCGTTGGTGGTATAGATCTTTCTCGTCGTCAAAATCAAGCTCAAACTTTTGGAATGACAGTGCCGCTTGTAACTAAAGCAGACGGAACTAAATTTGGCAAAACAGAATCTGGTGCAGTTTGGCTGGATTCAGCGAAAACAAGTCAGTATGCCTTTTACCAATTCTGGATGAATACAGCTGACGCAGATGTATACAAATTTTTGAAATTCTTCACCTTCCTTAGCCTTGAAGAAATTGATGCGATTGAAAAAGCAGACCAAGAAAGCACTGGTAAGCCTCAGGCTCAGTCTATTTTAGCTCGTGAAGCAACACGTTTGGTTCACGGAGATGAAGGACTTCAAGCCGCGGAGCGTATTACCCAAGCTTTGTTTAGTGGTGAGGCAGATCAACTTAGTGAGCAAGATCTTGAGCAAATTCAATTGGACGGTCTTCCAAGTAGTTCTTTACGTGAAGTAGATTTAGCGCAAACGCCATTAACTAGTTTAATGGCTGACGCAGGTCTGGCAGCAAGTGGTAAGCAAGTAAAAGATGCACTTCAGCGAGAATCAGTGTTCGTAAATGGTGTTGCTAAAGGTTTAAATGACAATATGGCAGCTGCTGAAATATTTACTGCACAGAATGGTTACTTTGGTAAGTACTTCTTAGTAAAACTAGGCAAGAAGAAGCATCATTTATTCGTCTTGTAGACTAGGTTATGAACTGCTTAATGCATCCGTTCCAACAAAAAGACACCTAGGTGTCTTTTTGTTTATGTGGGGCTTAGAGAAGAAAAATAAAAACTTTTCATAAAAAGTGAAAAAAGAGCTTGC
>NZ_QKLW01000013.1 GCF_003208215.1 Marinomonas alcarazii | reverse complement strand
TAGTTAGTTGAACTTGGTCTTCGTTGCTCTGAAGCCTTGTCCGTGTCAGCGAGGGCGTATATTAAGGATCTACAGATTTTGTGCAACCCTTTTTTGAAGAAATTTTAAATTAATTTAAAAAAGATCAAACTTCTACAATACGTAATTCTTTAGGCATTGAGAAAGACACATTCTCTTCTCTACCTTTTAACTCTTGAGGGGCGCTGCCTCCTTCTTTAACAAGGCGATCAATTACCTCATTAACAAGTACTTCAGGCGCAGAAGCACCAGCCGTTACACCAATGCTACGAATTCCTTCAAGCCATTCGCACTTAATCTCGCTAGCGTTATCAATTAAATAAGCTTTGGCACCCATTCTTTGCGCCAGTTCACGAAGACGGTTTGAGTTAGAGCTATTAACAGAACCCACCACAAGAACGAGTTCAGATTCCTGCGCTAACGTTTTCACTGCATCTTGACGATTTTGCGTTGCATAACAAATATCATCTTTCTTCGGACCACGAATCATAGGGAAGTATTTTCGCAGTGCATCAATCACTACTGAAGTATCATCCATAGATAATGTAGTCTGAGTAACAAAAGCGAGACGTTCTGGATTCTTAACTTTCAGTTTCTCAACATCCGCAGGGCTTTCTACTAAGTAAATAGCACCGCCTTGACGATCATCGTACTGCCCCATTGTTCCTTCAACTTCTGGATGACCATCATGGCCAATCAAAACACACTCCATACCATCACGAGAATAACGCACTACTTCCAGGTGTACTTTGGTAACAAGAGGACAAGTGGCATCAAATACTTTTAAGCCTCTATTCGTTGCTTCATCACGAACGGCTTTAGAAACCCCATGGGCACTGAAGATAACAATATTATCATCGGGCACTTGATCAAGTTCATCAACAAATACCGCGCCGCGAGACTTCAACGACTCGACAACGAACTTATTATGTACAACCTCATGACGAACGTAGATAGGCGCTTCAAAAAGATCAAGGCATCGGTTGACTATGTCTATTGCTCTATCAACGCCAGCACAAAAGCCGCGTGGGTTCGCTAATTGAATAGCAAAGCTCATGCAACCTCCTCTACATCAACGATCTGAGCTCGAAATGTTAGCGAGCGCCCAGCAAGAGGATGATTAAAATCAACGATCACTTCCTGCTCACCAATTTCAGCGATAACACCAGGAAGCTCGTTTTTACTCATATCAGCAAAAGACACAACCATGCCTTCTTCTAGGTCCATTGAAAACTGAGACCGAGGCATACGCTGGATATTGCTTTCGTTATGCGCTCCGAAAGCTTTTTCTGGGGGCATAACAAAAGAGGCCTCTTGTCCTGCAGACATTCCTAATAAAGCCGCTTCAAAGTCTGGCAACAAACTGCCATCGCCAAACACGAAGCTGGCAGGCGCCTTAGAAAAATTTGAATCAACGATTTGGCCATCTTCAAGTGACAACTCAAAATGCAGAGCGACTCGGCTTGTTGCCGTAATTACGTTCATTTGTTTGTACCTTCCTGCTTTTTCGTCACGAAGCCTTCAAGCAACATTAAAATAACACCTATAGTAATAGCAGTATCCGCTAGATTAAACGCAGGGAAATACCATGACTGCTGCCAATGGAATTGTAGAAAATCTACAACATGGCCATACACCAATCTGTCGTAAAGATTACCAATGGCACCGCCCAGCACAAATGTCAGGGCCAGTGATTCTAGGCGGTTTGTCTCTGCGATTTTAACCAATCGCCAACTGATACCAACAGCTACAGCCAATGCGATCAACGAGAAGAACCAACGCTGCCACCCTCCCGCTTGCGCGAGAAAGCTGAACGCAGCACCAGTGTTGTACCTCAAGGTCAGGTCAAAGAATGGAAAAACAGCAATCTCTTGTCCATAAAATAAATTGGACGAAATTAACTGCTTTGTCATCCAGTCCAAAGCAAAAAGGATAAGAGCCAGCGCCCACCAGCGCTGAACTCGTTGCCACACAATTAAAGCTGTCATTAAGCGTAAAGGCGTTGTTCACCTTCTCCATCTGGCAAGTTAGAGATACAACGATCACACAATTCTGGGTGCGCTTCTCGTTTGCCCACTTCTTCACGATGGTGCCAGCAACGCACACATTTAGTGTATTTACTCAATTCTACATGTACTTTCAGGCTATCAAGATCTGTCGCGACAGCGCCATCACCAGCTTCAGACAAAGGCAACACCTTAACGTCAGAGGCAATCAAGACGAAGCGCAATTCTTCACCAAGACGGTTCAATGTTGCTTGTAAAGCATCATCACAATAAAGTGTGATATTCGCGCTTAAACTCGCCTTCATCTTACCTTCGCTACGAGCGGCTTCTAATACTTTGTTGGTCGCTACTTTAGCCTCAAGAACCTGCTTCCAGAATTCACGTCCCATAGGTTCTTCGCCTGAAAGCTCTTCAAGGCCTTCATACCATGTTTCTAAGAAAACAGACTCGCCACGCTCACCTGGCAATGTTTGCCAAATTTCATCAGCCGTAAAGCTCAAAATAGGCGCAATCCAACGAGAGAACGCTTCCATCACATGATAAAGCGCCGTTTGCGCAGAGCGACGTGCCAAGCTGTCTTTTTGTGTCGTGTACTGACGGTCTTTGATGACATCCAAATAGAAGCCACCTAAATCCACAGAACAGAAGTTCTGGATTTTCTGGTTCACAGTATGGAATTGGTATTCGTTGTAGGCCGTATTCAACTCTTTTTGCAATAAAGCCGCACGGTCTACAATCCAGCGATCCAATGCAATCATGTCTTTAGAAGACACCATATCGGTAGCAGGATTGAAACCATTCAAGTTTGCCATCATGAAGCGCGCGGTATTACGGATTCGACGATAAGAGTCTGCTACTCGCTTAAGAATTTCATCAGACACCGTCATTTCCGTGGTGTAATCCGTTGCCGCCACCCACAAACGGATGATATCTGCGCCTAGCGTGTCCATCACTTTCTGAGGTGACAATACGTTACCCAGAGACTTGGACATTTTGCGGCCGTCGCCATCCACAGTAAAACCGTGCGTCAAAACTTGCTTGTATGGCGGCACACCACGCACTGCAATCGATGTTTTTAAAGATGATTGAAACCAACCACGATGCTGATCTGAACCTTCTAAGTATAAATCGGCAGGGAAGCTCAATTCATCACGCTGATCAATAACAGAGTAGTGAGTCACACCTGAATCGAACCATACATCCAAGGTATCAGTTACCTTACTGTATTTTTCAGCTTCCGCACCCAACAACTCTTCTGCATCCATTTCAAACCAAGCGTCAATGCCTTCCACTTCGATGCGCTTCGCGACTTCCTCAATCAAACGAGGCGTCTCAGGATGAAGTTCTTGAGTCTCTTTGTTGATAAACAAAGCAATTGGCACACCCCAAGTACGCTGACGAGACACACACCAGTCAGGACTGTTATTCAACATTCCTTCCATACGGTTTTGCCCCCAGCTTGGGACCCACTTCACACCTTCGACAGCATGCTTAGCAGCATCTAGCAAACCTTCTTTGGTCATGCTGATAAACCACTGAGGTGTTGCACGGAAAATCAGTGGTGTTTTAGTACGCCAGCAGTGTGGATAACTATGGAAGATCTTAGATTCAAATACCAAGGCGTTATTACGATTTAGCGCTTCAAGCACAGCACCATCTACTTTATAGACGTGCAAACCAGCAAATTCACCAGCCGCATCGGAATAAACACCATTATCTTGCACAAGATTGATCGTACCGATGCCATTTTCACGACCGACGTTAAAGTCATCTACGCCGTGGTCAGGTGCGGTATGTACACAACCCGTACCCGCTTCAGTGGTGACGTGCTCACCCAAAATAACGGGAATATCACGCTCTAGGAACGGATGATTCAACACAGTGCCAGCCAGTTCCGCACCAACAGTGCGACCCACTATGCGGAAGTCAGTGACGCCGTAGCGAGACATCACACCTTCAACCATGTCTTCAGCAAGGATAAGACGCTCTTTGCCCAAGCCCATATCCACTTCAACCAAGGCGTAATTGAACTCTGGATGAATAGAAACCGCTTGGCTGGCAGGCAGTGTCCATGGTGTCGTCGTCCAGATCACGACAGAAACCTTACCTTCGCCCTCAACATCTGCGAATTTAGCAAGCAACGCGGCTTCATCTTGCGGCGCATAACGCACATCCAAAGACAAAGACGTTTTATCTTGATATTCCACTTCCGCTTCCGCCAAAGCAGAACCACCAACCACACTCCAGTAAACAGGTTTAAAACCTTTTACCAAATGACCATTTTCCGCAATTTTACCTAAAGCACGAACGATATTTGCTTCGGTAACAAAGTTCATTGTCAGATAAGGATTTTCCCAATCCCCCATCACACCCAAGCGGATAAAGTCTTTTTTCTGCTCTTCAATTTGCGTATAGGCGTATTCGCGGCATTTAGCACGAAATTCCTTATAAGAAACTTTTGTTCCAGCCTTACCTATCAATTGCTCAACTTTGTGTTCAATTGGCAAACCATGACAGTCCCAGCCTGGGATATAAGGTGCATCAAAGCCACTAACAGTTTTTGACTTAACAATAATATCTTTGAGGATTTTGTTAACCGCGTGACCAATGTGAATGCTGCCATTTGCGTACGGAGGGCCATCATGAAGAATAAAAGATTTACGGCCTTTACTTACATCACGTACTTTCTGGTACAGGTCCATATCCTGCCAACGCTTAAGCATTGCAGGTTCACGTTTTGCCAAATCTCCACGCATTGGGAAGTCTGTATCTGGCAAATTCAGTGTCGGTTTATAATCACTCATGGTTTATCGATTCATCCTCAAAGATCATCTTTTCACTGATTAGCAAAAAAGCGT
Organism: Marinomonas alcarazii; assembly: GCF_003208215.1. Classification (GTDB taxonomy): domain Bacteria; phylum Pseudomonadota; class Gammaproteobacteria; order Pseudomonadales; family Marinomonadaceae; genus Marinomonas; species Marinomonas alcarazii. The sequence goes on along the minus strand of NZ_QKLW01000013.1, from coordinate 63,867 downwards.
AACGCTTCTTCTTTATCACATTGAATTTGTTTTTCCAGCGCATCTAGGCTGGCCATTTTTCGCTCTGCCCTAATAAAATGACAGAAAGTCACTTGCACATATTTGTCGTACAAGTCACCAGTAAAATCTAGTAAATGCACTTCCAGTATCGGCGTTTTGCCCTGAACAGTAGGACGTACACCGACATTCGCTACACCATTGTGAGAAACGCCATCAACCATAAAGATCACAGCGTACACTCCAGACAATGCAGCCTTAATTCCTTTAAGATGTACATTTGCTGTCGGAAAACCTAACTTTCGTCCCAACTGCTGCCCATGTATCACACGACCACTTAGCGAAACCGTGTGCCCCATGTTCATTTGCGCAGCGGAAATATCACCACGCTCTAGAGCATTTCGAACTAAAGTACTACTCACTCGCTCATTCAGAGCATTTAACACCGATGGTGTATTTTCAACATCAAAGCCATGCTGACTACCAAACTCTTGCAGGTAGTAAAAATCACCCTGTCGATCACATCCGAAACGGAAATCGTCACCCACCACCAAATGCTTCACCGACAAACCGTCCAATAAGATTTGCTGACAAAATGCTTGTGCGTCTAACTGCTGAAGCTTAGGGTTGAACGGCATACAAAGAACATAATCAATCCCCTGACCCTCCAACAACTTAACCTTATCTCGCAGACGTCCAATACGACCCGGCGCTGTATCCGGCGCAAAGAACTCTCTGGGTTGAGGCTCAAAGATCATAATTACGGCTGGAGCATCATATTGCTTAGCCAATGCTTTAGCACGTGCCAAAATTGCACCATGCCCCAAATGAACACCGTCAAAATTCCCTATCGTCAGCACGCATTCTTTATGCTTTGAACGGATATTATGAATACCGCGAATTAACTCCATAGAACCCCGTACAAAACAATTAAATCCAGCGTCGAAAAAAATACCACGGATTATATAGCAGTTAACCAAATGAAGGTAGGCCAGAACTTGAACAAGCTGTGCAAACTCACAATCAAAGCAAAAAACACATCATAGACATCTAATGCTTTAAAGTAGAAGGACGCAATCCGGCCATCACAGCAACCAGAGCGTACACCAGCACACCACAAACAACCACCAACAAGGTGCAGCCTACTCGATACAAGTCTTCCATTTGCGTCCACTGCCAACCCTGTTGAAGAAACAAGTACAAACACACACCAAGTGCCAACGTAGCACTCAACAATATGCGCAGTAAACGCCCCCATTGAGCAGAAAACACATGATATTGTTTTTTATACAGGCCACGCCATAACAAGAACGCATTCAAGCCAGCCGACAAGCTCGTCGCCAAAGCCAACCCAACATGCCCAAGCGGCCAGACCAGTATTAAATTCAGCACCATATTCGACACCATCGCAATAATACCGATACGCACAGGCGTCTTAGTGTCTTGTCTGGCGTAGTAACCGGGAGCCAAGACTTTGATCAACATCATAAACACCAAGCCTAGCGAGTAAGCCTGCAAACTTTGCGCTGCCATCTGAACATCATTTACCGTTAACTCTCCCCGATAAAAGATTGTCGCAATCAACGGCTCAGCCAACATAAACAAGGCAAGCGATGATGGAATCGCAATCAGCAATAAAATTCGCAGCGCCCAATCCAGCGTTTCTGAAAACTTCGATGCTTCACCACCCGCAAAACTGCGTGATAACGAAGGCAAAATCACCGTACTGATAGCAATAGCAAAAATACCCAACGGCAACTCATACAAACGATCAGACAAATACAGCCAAGTAATGCTGCCTGTCTGTAAAAAAGACGCCAATACAGTGTCTAGCAACAAATTAATCTGACTGACAGACACACCAAACAACGCCGGCCCCATCAAAAGCAAAATTCGTTTCACACCTGGATGACGAAAGCCTAACGTCGGCATGGGCAGCAATCGCAATCTCGCCAAAAACGGCACCTGAAACATCAACTGAATCAGTCCCGCAAAAAACACCCCCCAAGCGACAGCCGTTTCCGCCTGCGCTGCGGTGCGGGCAAAGAACACAGTTGCAATAATAAGAGAGATATTCAAGAAAATCGGTGTGATCGCTGGAACAGCGTATTCACCATGAGAATTTAAAATGCCGCCCGCCAAGGCGGTTAACGAAATAAATAACAGATATGGAAAAGTAATGACCAACAGATCTGATGCCAATGCAGCCTGCCCATCATCACCGGCAAAGCCGGGAGCAAAAACATAAACCACCCAAGGCGCGCACACCATAAAAAGCACAGTAACACACAGCAACACCAAAGCCAGCGATCCTGATACGGCTGAAATCAGCGCCCGCACCTCGGCCTTGCCTTCTTTAACTCGATAATCACTTAAAACAGGAACAAACGCTTGAGCAAACGCCCCTTCCGCAAATAAGCGGCGAAAAAAGTTAGGAATTTTAAAAGCGACATAAAAAGCATCAGCGCTGCCGCTCGCCCCCAAAACATAAGCTAAAGCCGCATCTCTTACCAATCCAAGAATACGAGAAAGAAAAGTGCAAATAGAAACTAGGACACCAGAACGCAATAAAGACAAAGACTTAGACGCTTTATTGGTAGCGATATTTTTTTCAGACATAAGAAAATACGACTTAGACAATAGACAGGTCTGCCAAGAATAACACCAGCGATAGCAAGAGCGCAGCCAAATATATAAGCTCATTTGATTAAAATTTGTATAATAGGGTTGTGACTGCGCTAAAAACTGGTAAAATCCGCCGCGAGATTTCAAAGTTAAAACTTGACATTCATTTCATGACACAGCACAGTGCTGGGTCATAACTAATTCCAAATTAAAGGAGCCAGACCGTGGCAAATTCCGCCGGTTCAAAAAAACGCGCGCGCCAAGCAGTAAAAAGCCGCGCTCACAATGGTAGCCTTCGTTCAATGGTTCGCACATACTTGAAAAAAGTAGATGCGGCTATCGAAGCAGGCAATCAAGCTGACGCACAAGCAGCTTACGTTCTAGCAACTTCAAAGCTAGACAAAGCCGCTGACAAAGGCCTATATCACAAAAACAAAGCAGCTCGTCATAAGAGCCGCTTGAGTGCTAAAATCAAAGCACTGGCCTAATACCTATAAAAAAACCGGCAAATGCCGGTTTTTTTTATATCTAAATTTTATCGACTTGCCCAAGCACAACCTCACCCGAGCAAAATCACCAGCCACACAATCGCCGCCAACACTAAAGCCAGCATCACAGCCGCCGAACCCAAATCTTTGGCACGACCAGACAACTCATGATGCTCATGACTAATACGGTCTACTACAGCCTCAACGCTAGAATTAAACGTTTCAACAATCAACACCATACCTACCGAAAAAATCAGCACAGCGCGTTCAAGACCGGAATCACCAAGCCAAATAGCAAAAGGCAAAGAAATCAAAAACAAAAACGCCTCTTGGCGAAAAGCCGCTTCATGCTTCCACTGAGCACGTAAACCTTGATAGGAATATTTGGACGCACTCAAGATGCGCTCTAATCCCACTTTACCCGGTTTTGCCATGACCACCTCTTTAAATAATCACCAAATCGTCGCGATGGATTAATTCTGGCTCACCCTTGTAACCTAAAATATCACCAATACAAGAAGAGGGCTGACCCAACAACTTCAACGTTTCAGCCACACTGTAATTCACCAGACCTCGAGCCACCAGTTCACCTTGCTGATCAACGCAAATCACCATATCACCACGCGAAAAAGTACCTTGAGCATCTTTTACGCCCACAGACAAAAGACTGGTACCTTCTTTGCGCAGCGCTTTAACCGCACCATCATCTAAAACCAAGGCACCACGACTCTTAAGGTGTCCAGCCAACCACTGTTTTCGAGCAGCAACACGACCATGCTCAGGCTGCAGCCAAGTCCCCAGCACCTCGCCGGAGGCGACACGAATAATGACATTTTCTTCGCGACCAGACGCAATCAAGGTATCCGCGCCAGAGCGAGCCGCTAAACGAGCCGCTCGAACTTTCGTTAACATACCACCGCTACCCAACAAACCAGCACCACCGCTTGCCATTGATTCAAGACGATCATCCGATGCTGAAATATGAGCGATTAATGTTGCATCTTTATGATCTCGAGGATTTTTATCAAATAAACCATGCTGATCCGTTAAAATAATTAATACATCCGCCTCTACCAAGTTCGCAACCAAAGCGCCCAAGGTATCATTATCTCCGAAACGTATTTCGTCAGTTACAACTGTGTCATTTTCATTAACTATGGGTACAACGCCAAAGCCAAGCAAAGTTCGCAACGAAGATCGAGCGTTCAAATAGCGTCGACGATTAGATAAGTCATCATGAGTCAGCAAAATTTGCGCCGTGCACAAACCATGTTTTTCGAAATGAGATTCATAGACCCCCACCAGCTCCATTTGCCCTACTGCAGCCGCAGCCTGAAGCTCATTCACCTGAGTGGGGCGAGAAGAAAAACCAAGGCGTTTCATACCAGCAGCAATAGAACCAGAAGAAACAAGAACAACTTCCTTACCTTGCGCTCGCAACTCAGCTATCTGAGCAACCCAAAGACCAATCCTAGCAACATCTAAACCCTGCCCATCATTGGTCAATAACGCACTACCGATCTTGACAACAACACGCTGCGCCTTCGCTATTTTCTCTCGCATATCCATGATACTACTTTTTCCCACTCACCAGATTAGCTAACGTACTCTACTTCTACATCGTAATCGTCATCATCAAAGTCATCGTCGTCCAGCATTTTGCCTTCCAAACGGCGTTTCTCACGCAACGACATAATACGATTTCGGCCTTCTTCATCAATCAATGCTCGAACCGCGTCTTCTTTTTCACGTGCTTCTGGGTTATCCATTAGCAATTCACGCTGCTCATCAAGGGCTGTCATCAGATCCAAACACAATACTTCTGTGCCTTCACCAGATATTGCCGAAACGCGGTAAGTTTTACCTTCCCAGCCAAGCGCATCAATAACACTCTGGCAACGCTCTTCCAGCTCATCTTCTGGAACCATGTCCGTTTTATTCAACACCAACCAACGATCACGTTCCGCCAAAGTAGGACTGAACTGATGCAATTCATTTACCGCAATAACCGCCGCTTCTGCAGGAGTAATCTCATCCCAAGGCGCTAAATCAACGATATGCAGTAAAATACGGTTACGCACCAAGTGTTTCAAGAAACGAATACCAAGGCCCGCACCTTCGGATGCCCCTTCAATAATTCCTGGAATATCGGCTACAACAAAGCTCTGATGCTTTTTAACTTTTACCACACCAAGGTTCGGCACCAAGGTCGTAAAAGGATAATCCGCCACTTTCGGCTTAGCAGAGGAAACCGCGCGAATAAACGTCGATTTGCCCGCATTAGGAAGACCTAGCAATCCCACATCTGCCAAGACTTTCATCTCCAACTTCAGCGTCCGCTCTTCACCAACCGTTCCTTTGGTTGTTTGGCGAGGTGCACGGTTAGTACTAGACTTAAATCGAGTATTACCTAGACCGTGATGACCACCTTGAGCCACTTTTAACTTTTGCCCATCACGCACAAGATCGCCAAGCGTTTCGCCTGTATCATCATCAATGACAGTCGTACCAACAGGCACTTTAATCTCTAAGTCCGCCCCTTTGGAGCCAGTCATGTCTCGCCCCTGACCGCCTTCGCCACTTTCCGCGATGTATTTTTTCGTAAAACGAAAATCAATCAAGGTATTTAGGGCTTCATCAGCAACCAACACAACGCTGCCGCCATTGCCGCCATCACCGCCATCAGGGCCGCCTTTAGCAACAAACTTTTCTCGCCAAAAGCTTAACGCACCATTTCCGCCTTTACCTGCTCTTACATAGATACTGGCTTCATCAACAAATTTCACAGTAACACCTCTTCGGTGGTTTAATCAGTTTCAATAAAGCTGATTATAGAATTCTTCCAAAAAAAAAGCCCCGCGTCGCGGAGCTTTTTTTAAGTTTTTAGCAAGTGATTAAGCAGCTACGACAGAAACTGTACGACGCTTAAACTTACCTTTTACTTCAAACTTCACTTGGCCTTCAACAACAGCGAACAAAGTATGATCTTTACCAATTTGAACACCAGCACCAGGGTGGAACTGTGTGCCACGCTGACGAACAAGGATGTTACCTGGGATCACAACTTGACCACCAAAACGTTTGACACCTAATCGTTTCGACTCGGAATCGCGACCGTTACGAGTACTACCACCCGCCTTTTTATGAGCCATGACTTACTCCTTAAATTTGAATAGTTAGCGCTTAGTTAATACCAGTAATTTTCACTTCCGTGAACCACTGACGATGACCCATACGCTTCATAGAATGCTTACGACGACGGAATTTCAAGATTTTAACTTTATCTCCGCGACCATGAGCAACAACTTCAGCTGTTACTTTAGCGCCTTCTACAACTGGTGCACCAACTTTAACGTCGTCGCCGTTGCTTACAAGAAGAACGTCGTCGAACTGAATCGCGCCACCTTCTTCAACAGCTAATTTCTCAACCTTAAGGGTTTGGCCTTCTTCTACACGGTATTGCTTACCGCCAGTTTTGATCACTGCAAACATGTTCTTCTCCAATGAGATTTACCCGGCTACTGAATTTGAATTTGACCTACTTCTAGTGGCAGTCACTTTTTATCCGAATCGGACAAAAATCGCTAACCATATGATAGGGAGCAAAATGTGGGTAAATCGGACGCGAGATTGTACAAAATCACACCAACCAATACAAGCTAAAAGCAACGTCTTTATACATTTTTCGCAATTTGGGTTGACCCTGACACAAGCCTTACCTAGCATGAGGCACACTTGCTGATCAGCTTGAGACTATTTAGCTTCGGAAATTGCATGCAACCTATACAAATACACGATGTTGTGGCCAACGAGTTTGGCCAAGTTAATGATTATATTGTGTCACAACTTAGTAGTGACATCCCCCTAATCGAACAAATCGGCTACTACATTATTAGTAATGGCGGGAAACGCCTAAGACCATTGCTGGTTTTATTGGCAGCACGGGCCAGTACAGAGCTAGATAAAACACAACTCGAGCAAGCCATTCAAATGGCAACTATCATTGAATTTATCCACACTTCAACACTTTTGCACGACGATGTAGTGGATGAATCAGATATGCGCCGAGGCAAAAAGACCGCTAACGAGGAGTGGGGAAATGCACCAAGCGTTTTGGTTGGCGACTTCCTTTACTCTCGTGCCTTCCAGATCATGGTCGACGTGGGCAGCATGCAATGTATGAGTATCTTGGCCAAGACCACCAACATCATCGCTGAAGGCGAAGTTCAGCAGCTGATAAATTGTGGCGATCCAGACACAACAGAAGAAAGCTATCTAAAAGTTATTCAGTATAAAACAGCAAAACTGTTTGAGGGCGCGGCACTTTGTGGAGCCGTAATTGCTGGCGCTACTCAAGAGCATCAAGAAGCGTTGAGACAGTTTGGCATGCACGTTGGCACAGCTTTTCAGCTAATAGATGATGTAATGGATTACACCAGCACAGCCGAAGAAATGGGCAAAAGCGTTGGCGATGATCTTGCTGAAGGCAAACCTACCCTGCCACTTATCTTCACGATGAAACATGGCTCGCCAGAAGCGGTAGCACGAGTAAGACAAGCCATTTTAACCGGTGGGCTTGAGCAATTAGAGACCATTATCGGGGACGTGCAGAGCTGCGGTGCGATTGAATACACTCAACAACAAGCTCAGGAACAAGCCGACCTAGCAATTTCAGCAATCGAGTCACTGCCAGAATCAGACTACAAGGCAGCACTTATTGCCTTGGCCAATGCTTCCGTTAAACGCCGAAACTAGCCTATATCAAAAAAGACCAAGCCCGCTCACCTCGAGCTTGGTCTTCTGTCATTTTTGTCTTAAAACATCCATTACAGCCAATGCTGCCTTCGCAGAATGCTGCTGCATAAAGCAATGACCGCCCTCCACCTCAATCACCTGAATGTTTGGGTTGAGTCTGGCCGCTAGCCGATATGCCTCTTTAAAATAATCAAAGGTATCCTTGCCTTGAATAATATAGGTAGGCACAGAAATGTTCGAAATTGAGCTCCACAGTTTTTTAGGGTAACTAGAGAAAATTTCCGCCTCCATCCAGGAAGGACAACCCAGTTGATAGTGCCCTTTTTCATCACACTTAATAGACGAAGCAATATAATCTTCTAAGCAATCTGGCTCCCAACCTTTAAATGTCCCTCTTTCATAAAAACTGCTTTTTACCTGAGCAAGACTTTCCCACTGAGTTCGACGACGACGGGCTTGTCGCGCCAACGGTATTTGGCTTTTCAGTCCTGAAAGCGTTACACCGCGCATCATCCAAATTAAGCGAGGAGGAAACAAAGCCGGATCCAACAAAACCAATCGATCAAAAAGTGAAGGTTCCTGATTACTCATTAGTGCTGTCATACAGCCACCGAAGCTATGTCCGATGCCAATCACTTCCTTTTTCGGTAACAATGGTCGCTGTGCGTTTAATGAGTCAACAAAGCGCGATGCGGTCTTATTCCAGCCAATAAATTTATGCCCAGCTGTCGACCCACCATGACCAGCAGCATCCTGCATAATAAGGTTATAGCCTTCGAGCTTCGCCAAAAAAGACTGGTAGGTTCTTACCGAGAAACCATTACCATGCAAAAAATGCAGCGTTGGCCTACTTTCATCAACCTCCCCCACATACCCCTGAATATGGCCACCATCAAATTCGTAGCGCCAAACAGACAGATCTATATTTCTTTTCGAACTCATAAAGGCACCCAGACAACCAAAATAGAATAAGCAGAAGCATATTAGCAGAAAAAAGCCTCCTAACAGGAAACAACAAACCACTTTAAAAAGTCGCTTTTTGTCAGCTTTATCCTAGCCAAACCCTCTAAAGAACGTAAATATGATCATTTTTCATGCAGGTAATTTGGTTTTTTTCCGTTCAAACATTCATATTACAGCTCCAAACCGATATAATCAGCTGGATTTTCTACTGCAAACTGGACCACGACAATCCACCAGACTATTTTGAGTCACCGGCTGGATGTGGATATAGGACTATAATGACTACAGCTTCATCTTTTGAAAAAGACGAACTATTAAAATGCGGCCACGGTGAAATGTTTGGTGCAGGTAATGCCCAGCTTCCTGTCGGCAATATGCTAATGATGGATCGCATTACTCACATCTCAACTGAAGGCGGGGAACACGGCAAGGGCGAAATCATTGCTGAGTTAGATATACACCCTGACTTATGGTTTTTTGCATGCCACTTCCCTGGCGACCCAGTTATGCCTGGCTGCCTTGGCTTAGATGCGATGTGGCAGCTAGTAGGATTCTTTCTTGGCTGGAAAGGTAACAAAGGGCGCGGGCGCGCACTAGGTTCTGGCGAAGTAAAATTCACTGGACAAATCCTTCCAACAGCAAAAAAGGTTACCTTTCACATTCATTTGAAGCGTGTTATTGAACGCAAACTAGTGATGGGAATTGCAGACGGAAGCGTTAAAGTTGATGGTCGTGAAATTTACACTGCAAAAGACTTGCGTGTAGGCTTATTTACTTCAACTGATAACTTCTAAAGATTAAGAATGAAAGAGGCACATTTATGCGTCGTGTAGTAGTAACAGGTCTTGGCATTGTCAGCTGCCTAGGCAATGACAAAGATAGCGTTCTAAACTCCTTGCGCGAAGGCCGTTCCGGCATTCGTTTTGCTGAGGACTATAAAGAACATGGCTTTCGCAGCCACGTTTGTGGTCGCATTGACTTAGATGCTGAAAGCATTGACCGCAAAGTACGCCGTTTCATGGGCGACGCAGCAACGTACGCTTACGTTTCTATGCAACAAGCTATTTTAGATGCGGGCTTAACAGAAGACCAAGTGTCCAATATTCGCACAGGCTTAGTAGCAGGGTCTGGCGGCGCTTCCGCTAAAAACCTTGTTGACTCTGCTGACACACTTCGCGAGAAAGGTGTTAAGCGCGTAGGTCCATACCGTGTAACCCAAACTATGGGAAGCACTGTCTCTGCTTGTTTGGCAACACCATTCAAGATCAAAGGCGTTAACTACTCAATCACTTCAGCTTGCTCTACTAGTGCTCACTGTATTGGTAACGCTATGGAGCTGATTCAACTTGGCAAACAAGACATCGTGTTTGCTGGTGGTGGCGAAGAAGAGAGCTGGACTCAAACTTGTATGTTTGACGCCATGGGCGCCTTATCTTCAAAGTACAACGATACACCAGAAAAAGCGTCACGCGCTTATGATGCAAACCGTGATGGTTTCGTTATTGCTGGCGGTGGCGGTATGCTTGTTATTGAAGAGCTAGAACACGCCAAAGCACGCGGTGCAAAAATCTACGCTGAACTAGTAGGCTACGGCGCTACTTCTGATGGCTACGACATGGTTGCCCCTTCAGGCGAAGGCGCTGTACGCTGCATGCAGATGGCAATGAGCACAATTGATGGCGATATTGATTACATCAATACTCACGGCACAAGTACACCTGCTGGCGACATGAAAGAGCTTCAAGCTGTCAACGAAACATTCGGTGATAAGATCCCACTGATTAGCTCTACTAAGTCTTTGTCTGGTCACTCTTTGGGTGCTGCAGGCGTTCATGAAGCTATCTACTGCTTACTAATGATGGAAAACAACTTCATCACAGCGTCAGCAAACGTAGATGAGCTGGATCCAGCAGCAGGCAACATCCCTGTTGTTACAACTCGCAAAGATAATGCAGACTTGAACCTAATCATGTCTAACAGCTTTGGTTTTGGCGGCACTAACGCCAGCCTAGTATTCAAAAAATACTCTGCATAAATAAAACCTAAGCAAAAAAAAAAGCCGCATCAAATGATGCGGCTTTTTTATGACGTCTATTCGGCTAATACAAAAAATCATTTCCGCGTGGAAGCTTCGCCATTTCAGCTCTCATCCACACATCCATCTCATCATGCAACGCAGACGTTTTCTTCCCTTCAGATTCAATAATAGGACCAATAACCACTCGAATGGAACCTGGATACTTACGCCACTTCTTTCCAGGCCAAGTGTAACCAGCATTATGCACAACCGGAAGAATTGGCACGCCGGCAGAAGTAGCAAGCATAGCCGCTCCTTTATTAAATGCCTGCTCTTTATTTGGTGCAATACGCGTTCCTTCCGGAAAAATCAGCACAGAGCGACCATCATCTAAACGCTCTTTACCCTGACTGATAATTTGCTTCAACGCATTAGTGCGTTGAGAACGATCAATGGCAATGGGCTGAACCATACGCAAACCCCAACCAAAGAAAGGCACGGATAAAAGCTCTTTTTTCAAAACCGTTGATACGGGAGCCATTAGCACTTGCAGCACATAGGTTTCCCATTCACTTTGATGGTTCGCCACCAGCACAACAGGACGGTCTTTATTAATGTTCTCTAGACCAATAATCTCGACTTTCACACCGCAAAAAATCCGAAAAACAAACAACAGACCTTTGTTATGCAGATTCAATACTGGCTGGCGGTAATTCTTTGGCAACAAAATCGTTGCCAAAGGCGCAAGCACACCAAATAGAACGGTGGACATCATGTAATAAATGGCAAATATTGTTGAGCCGATCCAAGACCTTACCGACACGCATGCACTCATTGACAGCTTACTCCCTATGTTTATTTATTCAGATATCTTTGCTGTTGCTTCAATGGATTTGCATACATTGCTAACACAGTCTCTCTTAGGTTCTCAGGGCAACGCTCAAGGTAACTCTTGAATGCACTGTCTGTTGTGGGTAAGCCTTGCTGTAACGCCAACGCGGCCTCATTTGAAGACTGAATCGCGTAATTAGTAATAATCTGACGATCCACCTCGGCAACAAACTCTTCAGGCGTTTCAAAGCCATCTTTTATAACATCGCCAAAAGTGACGACTACTTTGCCTTTTTGGCCGACAATGCCGTTTTTGATACTATCGATATCTTCAAATTCTGCCTTTTCGTAATTCCCAGTAGTGGATTTCTGATGCAATTCACGCGCTTTATCAAACGCACATGGATCATATTCATAAGCAATCGATACTGGAACCACTTTCAGATTTGCCATCGCTTCAGGAAAAGGCACTTTCTCTTTTTTCTGCCCCATGAAAAACATTTTTATGATCGCAGGGTCCGTTTGGTCCAAGCCATCTTTGGCGCGCCCTTCTTTTTGAGCAATCCAAATATTGGCCTGATCTTTCATTAACGACTCAGTGATATAAGCAGACAGCTGGCCAAACGCCGCCATCATTTCTCGGATACCATTCGCAGAACGCTTCACGATGAAGCTTTTATTTAGACGCATGAGATCGGACACAAAAGGACGACGCAATAAGTTATCACCTATGGCAATGCGCACTGTGTCCAGACCTGCTAAGTAAAGACCATAATTGACAAAAGCCGGATCCATAGCAATGTCTCTGTGGTTTGATAAGAACAAATAGCCTACGCCTTTCTCTAGTTTTTCAATACCTCGATACTCGACATTCGTTGTTGTCGTTTTGATCATGCGCTCCATATAGCTTGCAACGCGCATTTGGAATTCATGAACATTTGAGATATTGGCAATTTGACGCTTTAAAGCCAATTTAACAGCAAAGGCCAAAGGCGCCTTCAAAAACTTAGGCCATTGCGCAAAGCGAAAACCAATAATTGTATTAATAAAATCTGGAGTGTTAACCAGATTATTCAACACCTCGGCGACCTCATCGTCGTTGTAGGGGCGTATATCGTGAAACTGATCCATTTAATTTTCCGTCAGTAAAAACTGCTTTATATTTTTGTTATTAAATTATTTTTAAAGGGTTTGGATATCAAACCCTAACGCTTCGAGTTCCGCACGCTTTGATGTGGACGTTACTACCGCGACACTTTCATTTTCTTTAATCAAATATTTCTTGGCAACTTGCTGTAGCTGCTCAACCGTGACCGCCAAGACCTTGGCTCGGAACGCTTCTCTGTAAGCCAAACTGCGGCCATGCAATTGCACATAGAAGTCGCTTTGCGCTTCTCCCGCAGGCGAACTAGGCTTGTCCATGGAACCAATCACACCTAAAATCGCCTCTTCAAGCGCATCTTCTGTGTGCTCTTCATTTATCATCCATTCAATAGATGCATCAAAATCTGACAAGGTTTCGGTCAAACGTGGATCACGGTATGAATAGAAGCGGAACGACCCTGTACTTCCATCAAACGTTGCGCCACCGCCATAAGCACCACCCTGCTCTCGAATCACTCGATGCAAGAAACCGTTACGCAAGAAGCCACCCAATACAGTCAGTGCTGCAACATCAGGATGCTCTCCAAACACCGTGCGGAACGCCTTACTACAGAAGTTCACTTGCGTCGATGTCAACCAAGCGACATTTACTTTAGAGTCTACTGGGGCTATTGAGAATGCTGTCTGCTCATTCCCCATAGGAAGATCTGCAAAAACAGCCTGCACTTCGCTCAAGACATTCGCTTCATGCTGTGGCTCTGCAACCAGTAAAAGCTGTTTCTTCGCTTGCAACAACTTAGTATGCAAACGCTTGAAAATCGCCAAAACATTTTCAACAGTGCTGCTGTCGGCTTTCATCGCATCATCTAGCGCAATCGCCGAACGAATACCAGACATGCCGCTCCACTTCTCTTGCTGCGCAGCTAAGCCAGAAATACCACTGGACGCTGCCGCCATCGCCAATGAATGACCTTGGCCCGTAATAGACTGTTCGCGACGAGCACGACGTTGAGCCACCAGCTCTTTCACTCGGCTTGCCTCATCAAAGCGCACATTAAGTATAGTATCTTTCAACAAATCACTCATCGCCTTAACATTGGGAACCAAGGCTTTCGATGACAAGATGAAGTAACCGTTCAAGTCCTGACGGTCTTTGATGGTGGCGCGAATCGAATTAGAAGCGCCTAAACCGCCACACACTTGAGCTTGACGCTCTTGAACAGCAAGATAATCGTCTTCTCCAACCCCCAGCTCTGTCATCATTGAAGAGAACAAAGGCAAATATTCCGTTTCTTCTTCGTCCAGTTCAGGCAGATCAATCACTAATTGCTGGTAAACCAAGCCGTTTGTCCCTTGAGGGTAAAAGGTGATAGGTAAATCCCCCTCTACCTTCTCATTTTCGTACTCAGGCAAGCGCGCAGGCACATCTTCTAGACCTACTTTTGGCAGAATACTCATGTCATCAACTTGTGACTGACGTGCTTTTAAAGCCGCACTGCGGTCAATAATTTGTTGCTTATCAGCATCAGACAAAGCCGCTTTAATTTGGCTAAGGCGATCTTTCTCTGCCTGATTTCGACGCGCTTCTAAAGCATCATCAGGGCTTAATGTGATCGTGACTCGGTGTGCATTATTCAGCAGCAAGTGTTTGATTAAATTCGGGATATACTGTGGATCTTGCACTTTCTCTCGCATCGCAGTGATAACAGGGTCAAGATCAAGCTGCGCAATCACATCACCAGCATGAACCGCAGTCGACAAACCTGCCAAAATCAATTGCAAACCATATGGATAGCTACCACCACCGATTTCCCGCTGGCTGAGTTCCAATTGGTGCAGCATGGCATCAACCATATCTTGTGGGATACCAGTCTCTGCAATGGACTCCAGTGTCGATAAGACCAAAGCTTCTACTTTTGGCGCATCTTCGCGTTTTACACCTTCCAACCCACACATAAAGCTCATTTCTTTGTTGCTGTCTTCAAGACCACACAAAGGCGATGGCGCACGACCAAGCTCGCTATTTTCTAATACGCGCATCAAAGGCGACGCACTGTTATCTAGCAAGACACTAGACAAAAGTTGCGCTTCGAACTGCTGATTTAGATCGGTGCTTTCGCCCAACAGCCAACCAACAACCACGTGGCTGCCGTCTTCTTTCACTTCATCGGCAGCGTAACCTTCTTCCACTCGTACAGGAGAGAAATAACGCTTCACATTCGGCACACTGACTTGCTCGTCTAAACGCTCAAAGCGGCTCAATACCTTTTCTTCGAACTCAGCTTGTAGTGTTTGCGCTGGAATATCACCAAAGGTCATGAAGACTGCATTCGAAGGATGGTAGTGCTTGCGATAAAACGCCAACAAATCTTGGTAAGATAAATCAGGGATATCAGATGGCTCACCACCAGAGTTAAAATGGTAAGTATTATTCGGGAATAAGTATTTGGTTAGCGTTTGCCACAAGACGGATGTGGTGGAACTCATCGCGCCTTTCATTTCATTAAACACAACGCCTTTGAACGTCAATTCAGACTCTGCATTATCGGGTTCAGCAAATTCTAAACGGTGACCTTCCTGAGAAAAATCCAATTCATCTAAGCGGGAAAAAAACACCGCATCCAGATACACACCCAACAGGTTATGGAAGTCTTTTTTATTCTTACTGGCAAACGGATAAGCCGTCCAATCAGAAGAAGTAAAAGCATTCATGAAGGTATTCAATGAACGTCGAATCATCATAAAGAATGGATCGCGAACCGGAAAACGCTCAGAGCCACACAACACCGTGTGTTCAAGAATATGTGCGACGCCGCAAGAATCTGTTGGTACGGTTTTTAGACCAACTAGAAATACGTTTTCGTCATTCTCAGACGCGATGTGAAAATGTTTAGCTCCCGTAACTGTGTGCTCAAACTCTTGAACGGTAACGTTCAGAGCATCGATAAACTCACTGCGAAGAAACGTAAATGCAGGATGGTGCGCGGTGCTATTTGCCATTCTCTACCTCGATAGAATCAGAATACGATAATTACATTATTTTAGGGCAGCTTGGATAAACTCAAGACAGCAAAGTGGCGGGATTATAGCAAAAATATGGCATTTACTGCACGAACTAACGTAGGCCGCCCTTTGTAAAACGAAATAAGACCTTAGCGTTTTTGATGTTTTTCCCAGTCATCTATACGTGCTTTTTCCGTCTTTTTAAAAAGTACATACACCGCCCCCAAGCCACCGTGGTGACGTTGTGCACTATGAAACGCCATCACAGCATCAAGCTCTTGTAACCACTTGTTAATATGGCTTTTAATCATGGCACGGCCATCAGGATCTGGCGTACGATCTCCTTTCCCATGCACAATAATCGCAACACGAATATCATTGCGCATACAGTCATCTACAAACTGAAACACCTGCTCTCGTGCCTGAGCAACGGTATGTCGATGCAAATCTAAGCGCGCCTCGACACCGTATTTTCCTTGCCTAAGACGCTTGAACACCCCGTCTTGCACACCAGAGCGCTTATATTCAAGCACATCATTGGGCTCAACTCGTTCAACATAGTCTTGCGACAAATGATTCCTGTCCGCCTCTTTAGCGATCAACGCTGCCTTTTGGCGAGCGGAGAAGTCGACCTGAGGGCCTTTCTTACCCAGATACACTTCGCTTTTTTTAAGTGGCTTAATACCCGCCACTTCTTGCGCGAACAAAGACGTTTCATCTTCGTCGTTCACAACTTATACCCTCTTTGATTTAACCATCATATTTAGCACACCACTATAGAGCAATAAAGGCCCCTAAAAGGAGCCTTTATCACTTTAATGGTGGTAAAACATTCCTGTTTTAAAATGGAATATCATCATCAAAGTCATCAAAGTTTGGCGCTTGCTGTGGCTTTGGCTGTTGCGCTGGTTGCTGTGGCGCACGCTGTTGTGGTGCTGGTTGAGCAGGCGCCTGCTGTGGCGCATTGCCCCAACTACCAAAAGACTGTGGCGCTGCTTGCTGAGGGGCCGCTTGTTGCGGCGCGGCTTGCTGTGGCGCTTGACCGTATCCACCTTGCGGCTGATTGAATCCGCCTGGCGCTGCAGGTTGCTGAGCTGGCGCTTGATTGTAGCCGCCTTGTTGTGGTGCAGATTGCTGTGGCGCTTGGCCATAGCCGCCGCCCTGCATAGAATCGTAACCGCCTTGCTGCTGTTGGCCGGCGTTATCACCACGACCATCTAGCAATTGCATTTCATTCGCTATGATTTCAGTCGTATAACGTTTGATGCCATCTTTTTCCCACTCACGTGTACGCAAAGAGCCTTCTACATAGACTTTAGAGCCTTTTTTGATGAAGTCGCCAGCAATTTGACCAAGACGGAAATTACCACGATCCATAAAAGACACTCGGTGCCATTCTGTACGTTCTTGCATTTGCCCTGTTTGCTTGTCACGCCAGCTTTCTGTTGTTGCTAAGTTAACATTAGCAACGGCTGCACCTGAAGGCATAAAACGCACTTCAGCATCATTGCCTGCGTTACCGATTAAGATGACTTTGTTAATTCCACGTGCCATGAGGCTTTTCTCCAACTAAAAGATAAATAGGTGTTATTAAAGATGAACCTGAGGTGCTATTCGCCTCAACGCATCTTTGTCTAATAATTTTTTATCGACTTTCAGATAAGCCGTTTGCTCATCTTTAAAAATTTGCATGCCTTCCACTCCTTGGATTTCCGCAAGTTGATCCGCTAACTTTGCTATTTCTTCATTATTCATATTAGGTAAGCTAAACGCCAAACCACTCAATTGACGAGGCGCTGGCTGAGTCAAACAAACGAGAGACCAAGCCAAAAATACAACACCCACTACCCAAAAAACACCACCATTAGAATGGTGTTGTAACAACCAGCCGCCACCAATACCGCCTAGAAACGACCCCATAAATTGGTGAGTAGAAAACACACCCATGGCCGTTCCACGATAACCTACTGGAGCCAGTTTACTCACTAGGGATGGTAAAATCGCTTCTAGTGAATTAAAGCCAACAAAATAGACGCACAGTAAGACTGAAAAAGCCCACAAATAAGGCGTCCATTGCAACGCTATTGCACTTACCCCTAACAAAATGAATACAGCGATTAAGACGCCTTTCATTTTGCCTTTTGATTCGCCAATAATCACTAATGGTAGCATACCAACAAAGGCAAAACCCATGATCGCCAAGTATAACAAACTGTGTTCAGATAAGGGTAAACCAAACTGCTCAATTAATAAGTTGGGCACCGTCACAAACATCGCCGTCAAGCTTGCATGCAGCAACAAGACACTCACATTAAGAAAGCGCAGCTTGGAATCTTTTAATACCAAACCCAAAGCGGTAAGACTTGGTGTCGTATCACGTCGAAAAGTATGCTGGACGATATTCGGCACAGCAAAAAGGATCAAGAGTATGCCCAGTAAAGATAGTGCAAAAGACAAATAAAACAGGCCAGAAAGGCCTATCAGAGCAAATAACCATGGCCCTAAAACCAAGGACAACATAAAAGACGCGCCAATACTCACACCGACCAGCGCCATAGCCTTAGTGCGGTTTTGCTCTCTTGTTACATCACTCAATAGGGCCATCAAAGTACTCGCAATAGCCCCTGCCCCTTGCACTGCTCGCCCAACAATTAAGGTCGTAATGTCATGGGCATTGGCGCAAATCAAGCTCCCTACGGCAAACAACAAAAGACCAATTACGATGACGCGCTTACGGCCGATTTTGTCGGACCACATGCCCATCGGAATTTGTAAACTGGCTTGCGTGAGGCCATAAATACCAATGGCGGTGCCTATCAGAGCGGCGTCGGCTCCGTCCAGTCCATCAGCTGCAACGCTGATAACGGGCATAATCAGGAACAGGCCTAACATTCTGAATAAATAGATCAGCGCTAAAGCAGAAACAGAGCGGCGTTCAAGTAGATCCATAAAGAGGTTTTAACCGTTTAACTTTGAAGGTTAGGAAAAAAGATGTCAATTTTACAAAAAATACCGTTGAAGCTCCATTTCAACTACTGTAAAAATAGACAGTTATTTAATTTACTGGCAGATTTCTTCTGTTGATCGACTTCACATTGGAGACACATGGATACCATTACCATACGCGGGGCCCGCACTCACAATTTAAAAAATGTGGACCTAGACATCCCAAGAGACAAACTTGTGGTGATTACTGGCCTATCCGGCTCAGGTAAATCCTCCCTCGCGTTCGATACTCTATACGCTGAAGGACAACGTCGCTATGTAGAATCACTTTCAACATACGCTAGACAGTTTTTGTCCATGATGGAAAAACCAGACATAGACCACATTGAAGGTCTCTCTCCTGCCATCTCTATCGAACAAAAGTCCACTTCTCATAACCCACGATCAACAGTGGGTACAATAACAGAAATCTACGATTACCTACGATTGTTATTTGCTCGAGCAGGTCAGCCTCGCTGCCCCGATCATGGTGAGCCACTAGAGGCGCAAACCATATCACAAATGGTTGATAAAGTTATATCGCTGCCTGAAGAATCTAAAATGATGCTGCTTGCTCCCATCATTAAGGATCGTAAAGGTGAGCACTTACACACCATTAGCGACTTGCTATCTAAAGGTTTTATTCGTGCACGAATCGATGGCATTGTTGTCGATTTGGACGATGCACCAATATTAGAAAAAAATAAGAAACATACCATCGAAGTTGTCATTGACCGTTTTAAGGTGCGCTCTGACCTACAGCTTCGTTTGGCTGAGTCATTTGAAACTTGCCTAGGCTTATCCGATGGTATCGCCAAAGTCATCAACATGGATGACGAAAAAGAAGAATATATTTTTTCTAGTAAATTCGCGTGCCCTGTTTGCGGATACAGCTTAACCGAACTAGAACCTCGGCTATTTTCTTTTAATAACCCGAATGGCGCCTGCCAAACCTGTGATGGTTTAGGCACTCATCAAATGTTTGATCCAGATCGAATTATTCAAGATGAGACACTGACTCTTGCTGAAGGTGCCATACGCGGCTGGGGTAGACGCAGCATTTTTTACTACCAACAACTCAACGCCTTAGCAAAACACTATGGCTTTGACATTGAAGCCAAATACAAAGATATCCCGAACGAATTCAAAAAGCGCATTCTGCAAGGATCAGGCAAAGACAAAATAGACTTCATCTATATAAATGAACGCGGCGACAAGATGACACGGTCCCATGCGTTTGAAGGCGTTATCCCTAACCTACAGCGCCGCTACCATGAAACCGAATCCGATAGCGTACGTGATGACCTTTCACAGTACATCAGCATTCAGCCTTGCCCTGATTGCCATGGCTCACGACTAAACCGATCTGCACGGAATGTCTTTATTGCCAACGAGACTCTACCAGAAGTAGTCACCTACCCAATCATAGATTGCTTGAAGTATTTCGAGACACTTGAACTGCCAGGAGCCAGAGGCGAAATCGCTTCAAAGATTCTAAAAGAAATCCGCGATCGATTAACCTTCCTGGTCAATGTTGGACTTGAATATCTGACGCTTGACCGCAAAGCCGACTCTTTGTCTGGCGGTGAAGCACAGCGTATTCGCCTAGCCAGCCAAATTGGCGCAGGTTTAGTTGGTGTAATGTACATTCTTGATGAACCATCCATCGGCTTACATCAGCGTGACAATGAACGCTTAATAGCCACGCTAACTCGCTTACGTGACCTAGGCAACACAGTCATTGTGGTTGAACACGATGAAGATGCGATCCGCGTAGCTGATTTTGTTGTTGATATTGGGCCTGGCGCAGGCGTTCACGGAGGTCAAATTATTGCCAGTGGAACGCCTCAAGATATTATGAATTGTCCGGAATCAGTAACCGGGCAGTTTTTAACCGGAAAACGTAAAATTGACATCCCAGCTATACGCCATCAAGCTAAAGATAAACAATTTCTTAAACTGATTGGCGCGACAGGAAACAACCTAAATACGGTTGATCTAAGTATTCCAGTTGGCGTTATGACTTGCATTACTGGCGTTTCAGGTTCGGGCAAATCAACTCTAATTAATGGCACTTTGTATCCGCTTGCTGCGACAGCTCTAAACGGTGCAACCACATTAAAAGCGGCACCACACGAACGTATAGAAGGTTTAGATTTATTCGATAAATGTGTCGACATCGATCAAAGCCCAATAGGTCGAACGCCAAGATCAAACCCTGCGACATACACTGGGATCTTCACGCCAATGAGAGAATTATTCTCGGCCACTCAAGAATCCCGTTCTCGAGGCTATAAGCCTGGTCGATTTAGCTTTAACGTCAAAGGTGGTCGCTGCGAAGCTTGCCAAGGCGATGGCGTAATCAAGGTTGAAATGCACTTCTTACCCGACATCTATGTGCCATGTGATACCTGTAAAGGTAAGCGCTACAATCGTGAAACGTTAGAAATCAATTACAAGGGTAAGAATATTCACGAATGCCTAGAGATGACTATTGAGGATGCGCGAGAATTTTTTGATCCTGTACCCTCTATTGCCAGAAAGCTGCAAACATTAATGGATGTTGGCTTAGGCTATATACGCCTTGGGCAAGCAGCAACAACACTTTCAGGCGGTGAAGCACAACGTGTCAAACTGGCAAAAGAACTGTCTAAACGTGACACAGGTACCACTCTGTACATTTTGGACGAACCAACAACGGGTCTACACTTTGCTGATATTGAGCAGCTACTGAAAGTTCTTCATCGACTAAGAGACCATGGCAACACCGTCGTGGTCATCGAACATAACCTAGACGTTATAAAGACAGCTGATTGGATTGTCGACTTAGGCCCAGAAGGCGGTAGTGGTGGTGGCTATATCATCGCCGAAGGGACACCTGAAGAAATTAGTAAGGCAGATAAATCACATACCGGACGATTTCTTAAAGACATGCTTAAATAGCCGGTTTAGATAGAAACAAAAAACACCTGTAGAGCCCAGCTTTACAGGTGTTTTTTTATAACTGCCTTTTCATTTATTTTTCACAAAAAAAAGCCGAGCTATTAGCTCGGCTTTTTATTACAAACTGATATTACTCAGCAGCTTCTGCAACTGGACGATCGACCAATTCAACATAAGCCATAGGTGCGTTGTCACCTGCACGGAAGCCACATTTTAGAATGCGAACATAACCGCCAGGACGAGCTTGGTAACGAGGACCAAGTTCAGAGAACAATTTACCTACTGCATCTTTGCTACGAGTACGAGCAAAGGCAAGGCGACGATTCGCAACAGAATCAACTTTCGCCAATGTGATTAACGGCTCAGCAACACGACGCAATTCTTTCGCTTTCGGCAACGTAGTTTTAATAACTTCGTGTTCGAACAAAGAAGCAGCCATGTTTTTAAACATCGCTTTACGATGTGAGCTAGTACGGTTTAAGTGACGTCCACTCTTACGATGACGCATTTTACATTCCTTACCAAACTACGGTGGTCAGGGAACAATGACCTAGCGAGCTAGAACTTTGCTATCGTCTTTCAAACTAGCTGGTGGCCAGTTTTCTAGACGCATTCCCAAAGACAAACCACGCTGTGCTAAAACATCTTTGATTTCAGTTAACGACTTCTTACCTAGGTTAGGCGTCTTAAGAAGCTCAACCTCAGTACGTTGAATCAAATCACCGATGTAATAAATGTTCTCTGCTTTTAAACAGTTAGCACTGCGAACGGTCAATTCAAGATCATCAACCGGGCGTAGCAAAATTGGATCAATCTCATCCTCTTCTTCTACAACTGGTGCTTCACTCTCGCTTTCAAGGGCGACGAATACAGCAATTTGTTGTTGTAGAATAGTCGCTGCGCGACGTATTGCTTCTTCAGGATCGATCGTACCATTGGATTCGATGTCAATGACAAGTTTATCCAAATCTGTACGCTGCTCTACACGAGCATTATCGACACTGTAAGCCACACGACGAACAGGGCTGAATGAGGCATCCAGTTGCAAGCGACCAATTGGACGAGTCTCATCGTCGCCAGCAACACGAGCATCAGCAGGCTCATAACCACGACCACGAGCGACTTTGATCTGCATAGTTAACTCAGCAGTATCATCTAAGTGCGCAATAACATGATCTGGGTTAGCGATCTCTGCATCAGCAACCAACTGGATATCACCAGCTGTTACGATACCAGGACCTTTTTTACTTAAAGTAAGAGTTGCCTCATCTTGCCCGTGTAGAGCGATCGCAACTCCTTTCAGGTTAAGAAGAATTTCAATTACATCTTCTTTAACCCCTTCGATTGCGCTGTATTCGTGTAATACACCGTCGATTTCAACTTCAACAATCGCACAACCTGGCATTGAAGATAGAAGAATGCGGCGTAACGCGTTACCCAAAGTGTGACCAAAACCACGTTCTAGCGGTTGCAGTGTCACTTTAGCACGAGTCTTGCCTAGTTCCTGTACTTCAATGTTGCGTGGGGTTAACAATTCGCTCACTGAACGCTGCATAGATCCACCTATTTCTTAATCCTAATTACCGACTTACTTAGAGTAAAGTTCGACAATTAGGTTCTCATTAATTTCAGCTGATAAATCGGCACGCTCTGGAACAGCTTTGTAAGTTGCTTCCAGTTTAGTTGAATCAACTTCGATCCAATGGATCGGTGCACGACCTTTAGATAGCTCTAGTGCGTTTTGTACACGCAATTGCTTCTTAGCTTTTTCACGGATAGACACAACGTCACCAGCTTTAACTTGGTAAGACGGAATGTTAACCGTTGCGCCATTTACTAGAATGCCTTTATGGCCTACTAACTGGCGAGCTTCTGCACGTGTAGAACCAAAACCTGCGCGGTATACAACGTTATCTAAACGTGATTCCAAAAGTTGCAGAAGGTTTTCACCAGTAGCACCTTTTAGACGAGCAGCAGATTTGTAGTAATTACGAAATTGCTTTTCAAGAACGCCGTACATACGACGTACTTTTTGTTTCTCACGTAACTGCAAGCCGTAGTCAGAAAGACGTCCGCGACGTGCGCCATGCACACCAGGAACTGTCTCTACTTTACATTTCGACTCAAGAGCGCGTGAACCGCTCTTCAATTGCAAGTCGGTACCTTCACGACGAGACAACTTACAAGTTGGACCTATATAACGAGCCATGTATCTGTCTCCTCAATTAAACGCGACGTTTCTTAGGTGGACGGCAACCATTGTGCGGGATTGGCGTCACATCTGTGATGTTATTGATACGCAAGCCCAATGCATTCAATGCACGAACTGCGGACTCACGACCAGGACCTGGGCCCTTGATCATTACGTCAACGTTTTTAAGGCCGAACTCTTGTGCGACAGCACCGGCACGTTCCGCTGCTACTTGAGCTGCGAAAGGAGTACTTTTACGAGAACCGCGAAAACCAGAACCACCGGCAGTAGCCCAAGACAAAGCGTTGCCTTGGCGGTCAGTGATAGTCACGATCGTGTTATTAAATGACGCGTGTACATGAGCAACACCGTCGACGACCGTCTTTTTGACTTTCTTCTTGGTGTTGCGCGTAGCTGGCTTAGCCATATTGCACTTTCCTATTTAATGCTCAGCTCTAGCAAACTTAGTGGCTAGAGCGAAACGCGTTTAAATTACTTACGAATAGGTTTACGAGGACCTTTTCGTGTACGAGCGTTCGTTTTGGTACGTTGACCACGAACTGGTAGGCTGCGGCGATGACGAATCCCGCGGTTGCAACCCAAGTCCATCAAGCGTTTGATAGACATACTGACTTCACGACGCAAGTCACCCTCTACAGTATACTTAGCAACTTCGCCACGAAGTTCATCAAGGATTTCATCACTTAATGAACCGATTTTCGCAGTTTCTGCAACACCTGTAGCAGCGCAAATAGCGCGCGAACGAGTGCGACCAATTCCGAAGATGTAAGTCAGAGAAATGACCGCATGTTTATTGTCAGGAATATTGACACCGGCTATACGAGCCATTCACTTTACTCCGTTGTTATTGATGATTAAATGTTAATTCATCATTTTACTTTCATGAGGGCGGCTGATTATGCCTATCTTTAGGACATAAATCAACCACCCTTACCCATCATCGAGCGAACTCGCGATTAACCTTGACGCTGTTTGTGACGAGGCTCAATGCAAATCACTCGAACTGAACCGTTACGACGAACGATTTTGCAGTTACGACAGATTTTCTTTACAGATGCACGTACTTTCATGTTCAACTCCAACCTACGCTTAACGCATTAGGCCATTTGGACCATAACCAGTCAGATTAGATTTCTTCATTAATGACTCGTATTGCTGACTCATCAAATGACTTTGAACTTGCGACATAAAGTCCATGACAACCACTACTACGATCAACATAGAAGTACCGCCAAAGTAGAATGGAACATTCCACGCAACAACAAAGAATTGAGGCATCAAAGACACTAGAGTGATGTATAAAGCACCAAACAATGTCAAACGGGTCATTACACCATCAATATATCGAGCTGTATGATCGCCTGGACGAATACCCGGCAAAAAAGCACCGGATTTTTTCAAGTTATCTGCCACATCTTTAGGGTTGAACACTAGTGCTGTATAGAAGAAGCAAAAGAAAACAATTGCTATCGCAAATAACAACACATAGAGCGGTTGCCCAGGAGCTAGAGCCAAAGAGATATTTTGCAACCATTCCATTCCTTCACCTTGACCAAACCATTGGCCGATCGAAGCAGGGAACAGAAGGATACTTGAAGCAAAGATAGGTGGTATTACACCAGCCATATTCACTTTAAGAGGCAAATGACTCTTTTGTGCGGCAAACACCTTTTTGCCTTGTTGACGCTTAGCATAATTAACCGTAATACGACGCTGACCACGCTCGATAAAAACAACGAACGCGATAGTCGCAATGGCCAAAATACCAATCAGCAACAAAGCCAAAATATTTATATCGCCTTGACGAGCCGACTCAAACGAACGGCCTAGAGCAGATGGAAGGCCTGCAACGATACCAGCGAAGATAAGAATGGAAATACCATTACCAATACCTTTCTCTGTTACCTGCTCACCCAACCACATCAAGAAAACAGTTCCAGCAACAAGAGTAACAACAGCAACCGCATAGAATTCTATGCCACTACTGAAAGAAATCCCTTGGCTTGCTAAGCCAACTGCCATACTGGCAGACTGAACCAAAGCAAGTAAAACAGTGCCGTAACGAGTGTATTGAGTAATCTTACGACGCCCCGCCTCACCCTCTTTCTTTAGCTGCTCTAGCTGAGGACTCACAACCGTCAATAACTGCATAATAATAGAGGCAGAAATATAGGGCAAAATCCCAAGCGCAAAAATACTCATGCGCTCAAGCGCGCCCCCTGAGAATACGTTAAATAAACTCAGAATAGTGCCTTCATTTTGATCAAATAAAGCAGACAACCTATCAGGGTTAATACCTGGAACAGGAATGTGTGCACCAATTCGATATACAATAATTGCTAGGAACACAAAACGAATACGAGACCAAAGCTCGCTTAATCCGTTTTGTATACCAGCAGGTAGTGAGCCACGCTTTGCCATTTATTCCTCGACTTTTCCGCCAGCAGCTTCGATAGCAGCACGAGCACCTTTAGTCACTTTAAGACCACGTACAGTAATCGCTTTGTCGATAGAACCAGACAAGATTACACGTGCAGTCTTAATTTGATGACCTAGAATGTCGGCGCCTTTCAAAGCAGCCAAATCTACAACTTCAGCATTTACAGCAGCAAGCTCGTTTAAACGAACTTCAGCAACATACTTTGCCTGACGTGAAGTAAAACCGAATTTTGGCAGACGACGCTGCAAAGGCATTTGACCACCTTCAAAACCAGGTTTTACTGAGCCACCGGAACGAGACTTAAGACCTTTATGGCCACGTCCGCCAGTTTTACCCAAGCCGCTACCAATGCCGCGACCAACACGTTTAGGAGCATGTTTGCTACCTTCGCCAGGACGAAGTGTATTTAAGAACATGTTATTCCCCTACCACTTTAACCATATAATAAACTTTATTAACCATGCCACGTACAGCTGGAGTATCTTCCAACTGACGAGTTTGGCCAACTTTACGCAAACCCAAGCCTTTTACAGTTTCACGGTGCTTTGGAAGACGACCGATCGGGCTGCGGGTTAGTTGAACTGTGATGGTATTATTCGCCATAACACATTACCCCAAAATTTGATCGACTGACTTACCGCGTTTAGCTGCGATTTGTTCAGGTGCTTTCATATCCTGCAAACCTTTGATCGTAGCGCGAACTACGTTTACTGGGTTTGTAGAACCGTAACATTTAGCCAATACGTTGTGAACGCCAGCGATTTCTAGAACCGCACGCATTGCACCACCGGCGATGATACCAGTACCTTGAGACGCAGGCTGCATGTAAACTTTAGACGCACCGTGGTTAGCTTTAACTGGATACTGAAGAGTATCGCCATCAAGCTTCACAGAAACCATGTTGCGACGAGCTTGTTCCATTGCTTTTTGAATAGCTTGAGGAACTTCACGCGCTTTACCACGACCAAAGCCAACTTTACCATTACCATCACCAACGACTGTCAAAGCTGTGAAAGAGAAGATACGACCACCCTTTACAACTTTAGCAACGCGGTTTACTTGAACTAGCTTCTCTTGGAGGTCGCTAGTTTGTTGATCATTAACTGCCATTTGCTACCCCTTAGAACTCTAGACCGGCTTCACGTGCAGCGTCAGCAAGAACCTGAACGCGGCCATGGTATTTGAAGCCAGAACGGTCGAAAGCGACCGAAGTGACACCTGCTTCTTTAGCGCGTGCAGCAATCAAAGTACCGACTTCTTTAGCCGCTGCTTTGTTGCCAGTCGCTGTGCCACGAAGAGCCTCTTCAAGAGTAGAAGCACTAGCTAGTACTTTGCTACCACAAGGAGAAATCACTTGAGCATACATATGGCGTGGTGTGCGATGTACAGTAAGACGATTCGCACCTAAGTCACGAATATGCAAACGAGCACGACGTGCACGACGAATCCGAGATTGTTTTTTAGTGTTCATGAATGCCTACCTACTTCTTCTTAGCTTCTTTACGGCGAATTACTTCGTCAGAATAGCGAACACCCTTGCCTTTGTATGGCTCTGGTGGACGGAAACCGCGAACTTCTGCAGCAACTTGTCCCACGGCTTGCTTATCAATGCCACGGATCACAACTTCTGTTTGAGAAGCGCATTCAGCTGTTATACCTTCAGGTAATTCGTAATCTACTGGGTGAGAGAAACCCAGAGATAGGTTAAGTACGTTGCCTTTAAGCACAGCACGGTAACCAACACCTTGAAGATATAATCTTTTCTCGAAGCCCTGACTAACACCAACAACCATGTTGTTGATCAAAGCACGAGTAGTACCAGCTAAGGCACGGCTTTGTTTTGCACCATCGCGCGCAGCGAAGGTAATAACATTTTCTTCTTTAGACACTTGAACGCTTGAGTGAACATTAAACTCTAAAGAACCTTTGCCGCCTTTTACAACAACATTTTGGCCATTTAGGGTCAAATCTACACCACTAGGAAGCGTCACGGGACTATTAGCAACTCGAGACATACTAACTCCTAGAATACTGTGCAGATTACTTCGCCACCGATACCAGCAGCACGAGCTGCACGGTCTGTCATCACACCTTTAGAGGTAGAGATGATAGCAACACCAAGGCCAGCTTCTACTTTAGGTAGTGCACTAGTGCCTTTGTATTGACGCAAGCTTGGGCGAGATGCGCGTTTGATTTGTTCGATAACTGGCTTACCTTCGTAGTATTTCAACTCGATAGTAAGCGTTGGTTTTACTGCTTCGTCTACAGAAAAGTCACCTACGTAACCTTCTTCGCGTAGCACAGCAGCAATCGATGCTTTCATTTTAGATGAAGGCATACTCACAGATGTCTTAGAGGCCATCTGTGCATTACGAATACGTGTAAACATATCCGCAAGGGTATCTTGCATACTCATTTAAGAGCTCCTAATTTAAAAAACCATTGTGCAGCAAATAGAGCTCGCGCATAGTACACAGCAGCGAGCAGAATGTCCAGTATTTAGACACCCCACTCACTGCCATGTATTATGATCGCGCTCTACTTGCTTACCAACTAGCTTTCTTCAAGCCTGGTACGTCACCACGCATCGCTGCTTCACGCAGTTTGATACGAGACAGACCGAAGCGACGGTATACACCGTGCGGACGACCTGTGATTTGGCAACGGTTACGCTGGCGTGAAGAAGATGAATCGCGTGGAAGCGCTTGCAATTTAAGCGTTGCTTCCCACTTTTCATCGTCCGATGCATTAACGTCACTAATGATCGCCTTTAGAGCAGCACGCTTTTCAGCGAACTTAGCTACTAATTTGGTGCGTTTTGCTTCGCGCTGAATCATTGATATTTTAGCCATGATTCCTACCTCTTATTTCTTGAAAGGGAAACTAAAGGCGGCTAGCAAAGCACGACCTTCTTCGTCGGTACGAGCTGTCGTTGTGATGGTAATATCCATACCACGTACACGATCAACTTTATCGTAATCGATTTCAGGGAAGATAATCTGCTCTTTAACACCCATGCTGTAGTTACCACGACCGTCGAAAGACTTAGGATTAAGTCCACGGAAGTCACGGATACGTGGAATAGCAACATCAACCAAACGGTCGAAGAAATCCCACATACGCTCACCACGTAGAGTTACTTTACAACCGATCGGGTAACCGTCACGGATTTTAAAGCCTGCTACTGATTTACGAGCCTTAGTCACTACAACTTTTTGGCCGCTAAGTGCTTCAAGATCATTTACCGCATGCTCAAGAAGTTTCTTGTCTGCGATAGCTTCACCAACACCCATATTTAGTGTGATTTTAGTGATTTTCGGCACTTCCATCACGTTTTTGTAACTAAACTCTTCAGTAAGTTTTGCTACAACTTGATCTTTATAAACTTGCTTAAGTCTCGCCATGGCTATAATTCTCGCTCTTAGGCGTCGATCGCTTCACTATTTGATTTAAAGATACGCACTTTCGTACCATCTTCATTCAATTTAAAGCCGACGCGATCCGCTTTACCCGTAGCACTGTTAAAAATGGCTACATTAGAAACCTGGATAGGTGCTTCTTGTTCAACGATACCGCCAGTTGAACCCTTCATAGGGTTTGGTTTCTCGTGTTTCTTAACAGTATTAATGCCAGAAACTAGAACTCGGTTTTCGTCTACTACCTTAACAACTTTGCCGCGCTTGCCTTTGTCTTTCCCAGCAATCACGATAATTTCGTCGTTACGTTTGATTTTACGCATAATGTCCCCTCTCTCTCTTACAGCACTTCAGGTGCAAGAGAAACAATTTTCATGAATTGCTCAGTACGCAACTCACGTGTTACAGGGCCAAAGATACGAGTACCAATAGGCTGTCCTGAAGCATTCAATAGAACCGCTGAGTTTACATCAAAACGGATCACTGAGCCATCAGAACGACGAACACCTTTCTTAGTTCTAACAACTACTGCGTTTAGAACCTGCCCTTTTTTAACACGACCACGTGGGATCGCTTCTTTCACTGTGACCTTAATAATGTCACCGATAGCAGCATAACGACGATGTGAGCCACCCAGTACTTTAATACACTGAACACGCTTTGCGCCGCTGTTATCTGCAACATCAAGCATCGATTCTGTTTGAATCATTACTGCTCTCCAATCAAATTAGATAACAAGTCTCACGAAGGAAGGTGCAGCTTATACAGCTGCAGCTTTCTCGACAACTTGAACCAGATTCCAAGTCTTAGACTTAGAGTAAGGACGTGTTTCTACGACCTTAACGGTATCACCGATCTGACACTCATTGTTTTCATCGTGAGCGTGTAGTTTAGTAGAACGACGAATGAACTTACCGTATAGCGGATGTTTCTCTGTACGCTCAACTAGTACCGTGATGGTTTTATCCATCTTATCGCTGACTACTTTACCAGTAGCTGTACGCGCTTTTGTTTCTGCCATCTTAGTTACCTGCCTTATCATTTAGCACGGTTTTAACACGTGCGATATTGCGGCGAACTTGCGAGAGCAAATGAGTTTGCGCTAACTGACCAGTGGCTTTCTGCATGCGCAGAGTAAATTGCTCACGTAGTAGTTCAATCAAGGTCGCTTGTAGCTCTGCTACAGACTTTTCTTGCAGTTCTTTTGCTTTCATCTACATCACCGTACGCGTTACGAAAGTTGTGGACAGAGGAAGCTTAGCAGCAGCCAACGCGAACGCTTCGCGAGCTAGCTGTTCTGATACACCCTCAACTTCATAAAGCATTTTTCCAGGTTGAATCTGTGCAACCCAGTATTCTACGCTACCCTTACCTTTACCCTGACGAACCTCAAGAGGTTTTTGGGTAATCGGCTTATCAGGGAACACACGAATCCAGATTTTACCACCACGTTTGATGTGACGAGTCATTGCACGACGCGCCGCTTCAATTTGACGAGCAGTAAGACGACCACGTTCAGTGGACTTCAATCCGAATTCACCAAAGCTAACTTGGTTTCCGCGAAGAGCAAGACCGCGGTTACGGCCTTTCTGCATTTTGCGGAACTTAGTACGTTTCGGTTGTAACATGACTTACCCCCTACTTAGACTTCTTCTTTTGTGCGCCTTTATCAGCTCGCACTTGTTCAATACCGCCCAAGATTTCGCCTTTGAAGATCCACACTTTTACGCCAATGATGCCGTAAGTTGTAGCTGCTTCATAAGTAGCGTAGTCAATGTCAGCGCGTAGAGTGTGTAGAGGTACACGACCTTCACGGTACCACTCAGCACGTGCAATTTCTGCACCGCCCAAACGACCACTTACCTGAACCTTGATACCTTTCGCGCCTGCACGCATAGCATTCTGTACTGCGCGCTTCATAGCACGACGGAACATAACACGACGCTCAAGTTGGCTTGCAATATTTTGCGCAACCAATTTCGCATCCATTTCAGGCTTACGAATTTCTTCGATGTTAATGTGGACAGGTACGCCCATCATTTCAGAAACTGCGTTACGTAGTTTCTCAACATCTTCACCTTTCTTACCGATCACGATACCCGGACGGGCAGTGTGAATTGTAATACGGGCTGTCTGAGCAGGACGCTGAATCTCGATACGAGAAACAGAAGCCTGGACCAATTTTTTCTCCAAGTACTCACGAACCTGAAGATCGTTTAATAACAGCTTAGAGTAGTTTTGATTATTAGCATACCAAGTAGAAGTATGATCTTTAACTATCCCTAGGCGTATACCAGTTGGATGAACCTTCTGACCCATTGGGTTTCTCCTAATTAGTCAGCGACTTTAACTGTAATATGGCAACCGCGTTTTAGAATACGGTCAGCACGGCCTTTGGCACGTGGCATAATACGTTTCAGAGTCATAGCCTCATCAACGTAAGCCGTAGACACACGCAAGTCATCTACATCAGCACCTTCGTTATGCTCAGCGTTAGCTATAGCAGACTCTAGTACTTTCTTGACAATTACTGCCGCCTTTTTAGGACTGAACGTTAAAATGTTCAGTGCTTCGCTAACAGATTTGCCGCGGATTTGATCTACAACCAAACGGGCCTTCTGCGCTGAGAGGCGAGCACCCTTCAATGAAGCGCTTACTTCACTCATGTTAATACCCCTTATTACCGTTTGGCTTTCTTGTCCGCAGCATGACCACGATATGTACGGGTCGGAGCGAACTCACCCAATTTATGACCGACCATATCTTCAGTTACTAGAACTGGAACATGCTGGCGACCATTATGGACAGCGATAGTCAACCCTACAAAATCAGGGAAGATAGTAGAACGGCGCGACCAAGTTTTAATTGGACGACGATCGTTTTTCTCTACCGCAGCCTCTACCTTTTTCAACAAATGAAGGTCGATAAAAGGACCTTTTTTTAGTGAACGTGGCACAGTCGTTTCCTCTTATTACTTAGTACGGCGACGTACAATAAGTTTATCAGTACGCTTGTTGCTGCGCGTTTTGTAACCTTTAGTAGGCACACCCCATGGTGTAACTGGGTGACGACCACCTTTGCTACGACCTTCACCACCACCATGTGGGTGATCCACTGGGTTCATCGCCGCACCGCGAACGGTAGGACGAACACCACGCCAACGCGTAGCACCAGCTTTACCAAGAACTCTTAAGCTGTGCTCAGAGTTTGATACTTCACCTAAAGTAGCGCGACATTCTGTCAATACTTTACGCATTTCACCTGAACGTAGGCGAAGAGTAACGTAGCGACCTTCACGAGCAACTAGCTGAGCAGAAGCACCGGCTGAACGTGCAACTTGTGCACCTTTACCTGGCTTAAGCTCGACACAGTGTACGGTACTACCAACTGGGATATTTTGCAGAGGCAAAGTATTACCCGCTTTGATAGGCGCATCTGCACCACTTAAAACAACATTGCCTGCAGCCATACCTTTGGAAGCGATAATGTAACGACGCTCACCATCAGCAAATTTAATCAGTGCAATATTTGCAGAACGGTTTGGATCATATTCCAAACGCTCAACTACCGCTGGGATTCCATCTTTATTGCGACGAAAATCAACCATACGATAATGCTGCTTATGACCACCACCTACGTGACGCGTAGTGATGCGTCCGTTATTATTACGTCCACCCGATTTGCTTTTCTTATCAAGCAAAGGTGCATATGGTGCGCCTTTGTGCAAATCGTTGTTAGTAACTTTAACAACGTGACGACGGCCTGCAGACGTTGGCTTACTTTTTACAACAGCCATTGACCTATCTCCCCTTATTCAGCGACCATGAAATCAATGTCTTGACCTTCAGCCAAACGTACGTACGCTTTTTTCACGTCTTTACGCTTACCTAGACCACGAACTGTACGCTTAGTTTTACCTTTATGGTTCAACGTGCGAACAGACTCAACTTTGACTTCAAAAAGCGCTTCGATAGCTTGTTTGATTTCAGGTTTAGTTGCATCACCAGTTACACGAAATACGTACTGACCATTACCTTCGGCAACGATAGTAGCTTTTTCGGAAATGTGTGGACCCAACAGAACTTTATAAATACGTTCGCCGATCATGCTAGTGCCTCCTCAACTTGTTTCAGAGCACCAACTGTCACCAACACTTTGTCGTAAGCAATCAAGCTAACAGGGTCGATAGACGCTGCATCACGCACATCTACGTTAGGAATATTACGAGCTGCTAAAAACAGATTGTCATCCAAGTTATCGGAAACAATCAAAGCGTTCTCAATATTCAATTCTGTCATTTTTGCTATGAAGAGCTTAGTTTTTGGAGCTTCCAATTTAAGATCTTCAACCACAACAAGACGGTCTTGACGTACTAATTCAGACCAGATGGTGCGCATTGCTGCACGATACATCTTCTTGTTCACTTTCTGAGAGTGATCTTGTGGTTTCGCAGCGAAAGTAACACCACCAGAGCGCCATAGAGGGCTACGGATAGTACCTGCGCGTGCACGACCAGAACCTTTTTGTTTCCAAGGTTTGCGTCCACCACCTGCTACTTCAGAGCGAGTTTTTTGAGCGCGTGAGCCTTGACGAGCGCCAGCCAAGTAAGATGTAACTACTTGGTGTACCAACGCTTCGTTGTATTCACGAGCAAAGGCTACATCAGAAACTTCTACCGTCCCTTCTGCGCCTGTAAGATTCAAGTTCATTGTCTACCCCTCTTAGCGAGCTTTAACAGCTGATTGAAGAATAACATCACCATTTACTGCACCAGGTACGGCACCTTTCACAAGGATAAGGTTACGTTCTGCATCTACGCGAACCACTTCTAGTGATTGTGTAGTGACTTGTGCAGCACCCATATGGCCAGCCATCTTCTTGCCTTTCCAAACACGACCAGGTGTTTGACATTGGCCGATGGAGCCAGGTGCACGGTGAGACAATGAGTTACCATGCGTAGCATCTTGCGTACGGAAATTATGACGCTTGATGGCACCTTGAAACCCTTTACCCTTTGATTGACCAGTTACATCAACCATTTGGATAGATTCGAAATCAGCAACAGTTAGCTCATCACCAACATTGATTTCTTTTTCGTCACCTGCCAGGCGGAACTCCCACAAACCACGACCTGCTTCAACGTTCGCTTTTGCATAATGACCCGCAGCAGCTTTGTTAACGCGGCTCGAACGGCGAGAACCTACAGTCACTTGAACAGCTTGGTAGCCGTCAGTTTCTGCTGTTTTCACCTGAGTAACGCGGTTCGGTTCAACCTCGATGACGGTTACTGGCACGGATACACCATCTTCATTAAAGATACGTGTCATTCCGGCTTTGCGTCCGACTAATTGAATAGCCATTTTTTACCTCATTTGCCAGTTGTGTATGGGGCTATCACCCGCTACGGCTGACCATTCCAGATCATTCCACTAATGTGCATAAGCCGACTGATAACCAGTCGGTTCTCGCACCCCAAACTTTGAGCTATTAACCCAAAGAAATTTGTACTTCCACGCCTGCCGCAAGATCTAGCTTCATTAGAGCATCAACAGTTTTCTCAGTTGGCTCAACGATGTCTAGAACACGTTTGTGTGTACGGATTTCATACTGATCACGCGCATCTTTGTTTACGTGTGGAGAAATCAATACTGTATAACGCTCTTTGCGAGTAGGAAGTGGAATCGGTCCACGCACTTGCGCACCTGTACGTTTCGCTGTATCCACAATTTCTTGTGTTGAAGCATCAATCAGACGATGATCAAATGCTTTCAGACGAATACGGATTTTTTGGCTTTGCATTTCCAACTCCAAATACAATGTTGTAATGACTTAACTGTACATTTATTAAGCCACAATCCTTTTTTAAGGACGGCGAATATTAGCCATTCAAAAACTGGTTGTCAAGTAACCAATTTCTGAACAAACAAAATAAACCATAAAATAAAAAGGCCACCCGATATGCGAGTGGCCTTTCTCTAAATCAAAAGCAATCAGATATTACTATCTAATTACTTAAGGATTTTAGCTACAACACCAGCACCAACTGTACGACCACCTTCACGGATCGCGAAACGTAGACCTTCGTCCATCGCGATTGGGTGAATTAGTTCAACAGTCATTTGAACGTTGTCGCCAGGCATAACCATTTCTACACCTTCAGGCAAAGAACAAGCACCAGTTACGTCAGTTGTACGGAAGTAGAACTGTGGACGGTAGCCTTTGAAGAATGGAGTGTGACGACCACCTTCATCTTTACCTAGAACGTATACTTCTGCTTCGAACTCAGTGTGAGGAGTGATAGTACCAGGCTTAGCCAATACTTGACCACGCTGTACGTCTTCACGCTTAGTACCACGTAGAAGGATACCACAGTTCTCACCAGCACGACCTTCGTCTAGAAGCTTACGGAACATCTCTACACCAGTACAAGTTGTTTTAGTAGTATCAACGATACCAACGATCTCAACTTCTTCCTGGATTTTGATGATACCGCGCTCAACACGACCAGTAACAACCGTACCACGACCTTGGATAGAGAATACGTCCTCGATAGGCATCAAGAATGCACCATCGATAGCACGCTCTGGCTCAGGAATGTAGGCATCAAGAGTCTCTACAAGCTTCTTAACAGCTGTAGTACCCATTTCGTTGTCGTCTTCGCCGTTCAATGCCATCAAAGCAGAACCTGGGATGATTGGAGTATCATCACCTGGGAAGTCGTATTCAGAAAGAAGGTCACGCAATTCCATTTCAACCAACTCTAGCATTTCTGCGTATTCTTCAGAATCCGCACCGCCACAGTCTTCAGCCAACAAGTCAGCTTTGTTTAGGAAAACTACGATGTAAGGTACACCTACTTGACGAGAAAGAAGGATGTGCTCACGAGTCTGAGGCATAGGGCCGTCAGTTGCACCACAAACAAGGATCGCGCCATCCATTTGAGCAGCACCAGTGATCATGTTTTTAACATAATCGGCGTGTCCAGGACAGTCTACGTGTGCGTAGTGACGAGTTGGAGAATCATACTCTACGTGAGAAGTAGAGATAGTGATACCACGCTCACGCTCTTCAGGAGCGTTATCGATACCGTCAAAAGCAACGGCAGTACCGCCAAATACTTCTGCACATACACGAGTCAATGCTGCAGTTAAAGTTGTTTTACCATGGTCAACGTGACCGATTGTGCCAACGTTAACGTGCGGTTTACTACGTTCAAATTTACTCTTTGCCATGATACATACACCTTAAGAATTAGTAAGTATGATGATTAATCTTCATTTTTGATGATCGCGTCTGCCACACTAGCCGGTGCTTCAGCGTATTTCTCAAACTCCATCGCATAACTTGCACGCCCTTGCGACAAGCTACGCACGTCAGTTGCATATCCGAACATCTCCCCAAGAGGAACTTCAGCACGAATAATTTTCCCTGACGGGGAATCGTCCATCCCCTGAACAAGTCCACGACGACGATTCAAGTCTCCCATCACGTCACCCATGTACTCCTCAGGAGTCACAACTTCCACTTTCATTACAGGTTCAAGAATACAAGGATCAGCATCAACTGCCCCTTTTCTTAATCCCTGAGAAGCTGCAATTTTAAAGGCCATTTCATTAGAGTCAACATCATGGAATGAACCATCAAACAACACAACCTTCAGCCCCAACAAAGGGAAGCCGCCGATCACACCATTCTTCATTTGCTCTGAAATGCCCTTTTCTACCGCAGGGATGTATTCTTTAGGAATAGCACCACCAACAATCTCGTTAACAAACTCAAGCCCATCTTTATC
Organism: Marinomonas alcarazii; assembly: GCF_003208215.1. GTDB lineage: Bacteria > Pseudomonadota > Gammaproteobacteria > Pseudomonadales > Marinomonadaceae > Marinomonas > Marinomonas alcarazii. Next base: position 26,296 of record NZ_QKLW01000013.1, on the reverse strand, counting down.
AGTAGGGATTAACTTCATTACGACGTGACCGTATTGACCACGACCACCGGATTGACGCACAAATTTGTGATTAACCACCACTTCTTTGCGAATTTTCTCCCGGTAGGACACTTGAGGCTTACCAATGTTTGCCTCCACCTTAAACTCGCGACGCATACGGTCAACAAGAATATCAAGGTGTAACTCACCCATACCGGAAATAATTGTTTGACCCGTCTCTTCATGCGTCTCCACTCGAAAAGATGGATCTTCTTGCGCCAATTTACCCAGCGCAACAGCCATTTTATCCTGATCAGCTTGAGACTTAGGCTCCACTGCAACAGATATAACAGGCTCTGGAAACTCCATACGCTCCAGCACAACAACATCATTCATATCGCAAAGCGTATCTCCCGTGGTTACATACTTCATACCCACGATGGCGGCAATATCACCCGCCAAGACTTCTTTGATCTCTTCGCGATTGTTAGCGTGCATCTGAACCATTCGACCAACACGTTCACGCTTCTGCTTAACAGAATTATAAACGGCATCACCTGAACGCAACACACCAGAATACACACGAATGAACGTCAAGGTACCTACAAATGGGTCTGTCGCTATCTTAAACGCCAACGAAGAGAACTTAGCCTCATCATCAGCTGTTCGTGTCACAACAGTCTCACCATCTTCAAGCGTACCCTCTATCGCTTTAACTTCAAGCGGTGAAGGTAAATATTCAACAACAGCATCCAAAACAGCCTGCACACCTTTATTTTTAAAGGCAGAACCACACGTCACCAAAACTATTTCATTTGAAAGCGTACGGGCTCGCAGACCGCTTTTTATATCCTCAATAGACAACTCACCTTCTTCAAGGTACTTGTCCATCAATTCCTCACTCGCTTCAGCGGCCGCCTCAACCATTAGTTCACGCCACTCTAATGCGTCATCAAGTAGATCAGCAGGAATATCCTCCAAAGAGAATGTCATACCTTGATCTTCTTCATTCCACATTATGACTTTCATCAAAACCAAGTCTACTACGCCTCTGAAATCTTCTTCAGCGCCAACATTGATTTGAATCGGCACAGCATTAGCACCTAGTCGCGTTTTCAGCTGACGCACAACAGAAAAGTAATCCGCCCCTGTACGGTCCATCTTATTGACGAACACCATACGAGGAACTTCATATTTATTTGCTTGACGCCAAACTGTTTCAGTCTGAGGCTGCACACCCGAAGAACCACAAAGCACAACAACGGCACCATCCAGAACACGCAGAGAACGCTCTACTTCAATAGTAAAATCTACGTGTCCAGGCGTATCAATAATATTGACACGATGCTCGTCAAACTGTTTATTCATCCCACTCCAGAAGCATGTTGTCGCTGCTGAAGTGATGGTAATACCACGCTCTTGCTCTTGCTCCATCCAATCCATAGTGGCAGCACCATCGTGCACCTCCCCTATTTTGTGAGACAGACCAGTATAGAAAAGAACGCGCTCAGTTGTCGTTGTCTTACCTGCATCAACATGCGCACAAATACCGATGTTACGGTAGCGGTTGATAGGTGTTTTACGTGCCACTGTGTATCCTTCTCCGGATGATTAGAAACGGTAGTGAGAGAATGCTTTGTTAGCTTCTGCCATGCGATGAACGTCTTCACGTTTCTTAACAGCAGAACCTTTATTTTCAGCAGCATCTAGAATTTCACCTGCTAGACGCAAAGCCATGGATTTTTCACCACGCTTACGAGAAGCATCAACCAACCAACGCATAGATAGTGCTGCGCGGCGAGCTGGACGAACTTCAACAGGTACTTGGTAAGTCGCACCACCAACACGGCGAGATTTAACCTCAACCATTGGTTGGATTGATTCTAGTGCTTTTTCAAAGATAGCCATTGGCTCTTCAGTTTTAGCACGCGCTGCTACAGTGTTTAGCGCATTGTAAACAATGCTTTCTGCTACAGATTTTTTACCACTAACCATTACGTGGTTAATGAATTTCGCAAGAAGTTGGCTTCCGTGTTTAGGATCCGGAAGGATCTCACGCTTAGCGACGACGCGTCTTCTAGGCATATCTATATCCTCTTCAGGTTCGTCCGAGACAATATAATTATCGCTCGGCCTTACTGTATTAAAAAATTATGTCTAAACGATGAATTAAGTAGCGTTAGCTTACTTAGGACGTTTAGTACCGTACTTAGAACGGCCTTGCTTACGATTTTGTACGCCTGAAGTATCCAAGCTACCACGTACTGTGTGGTAACGAACACCTGGAAGGTCTTTTACACGACCGCCGCGAATCAGCACTACGCTGTGTTCTTGCAGGTTGTGACCTTCACCACCGATGTAGGAAGTAACTTCGAAGCCGTTAGTCAAGCGAACACGACATACTTTACGCAAAGCCGAGTTAGGCTTTTTAGGTGTAGTAGTATATACGCGAGTGCAGACACCGCGGCGTTGCGGACAAGCTTGTAACGCAGGAACGTCACTCTTTGCCACTTTACGTTTACGTGGTTTACGAACCAACTGGTTAACGGTTGCCATTAGACAAGCTCCACAAATCCAATTCTTATGGCGGAAATCGCCAAAATTAAGGAGGCGCAAGTTTAATTTGCGCCTATAAAACAGTCAATAGGGAGGCGACTAAAAAATCACCTCCCTCGCGATTTTACAGCAAATAACTAGTCTTTCAGTGCTGCACTCAATGCTTCTTCAACATCTGAGGCACTTACTGAAGAACTTCCTTCTTTTGCTGCTAACGCAAGCTCTTTCTTACGCTTACGTTCATTGTGGTATGCCAAACCTGTACCAGCTGGTATCAAGCGACCTACAACAACGTTTTCCTTCAAGCCACGCAAGTGATCTTTTTTACCAGTTACCGCACCTTCCGTAAGAACTCGAGTAGTCTCTTGGAAAGATGCTGCTGATATAAAGGACTCAGTAGCCAAGGAAGCCTTCGTGATACCTAGTAGCACACGCTCAAACTTAGCAGGGAATTTACCTTCTGCTTCCGCTTTTTCGTTAGCATCTAGAAGTTGAGTATACTCAACCTGATCACCTTGGATAAGATCTGTATCACCAGACTCACCAACCTCTACTTTACGCAACATTTGGTTAACGATAACTTCGATATGCTTATCGTTAATCACAACGCCTTGTAAGCGGTAAACTTCTTGCACTTCGTTAGTGATGTAATCAGCCAAAGCCTCTACACCTTGAAGACGCAAAATGTCATGAGGGCTTAAAGGACCATCGGCGATAATCTCACCTTTAGCCACTTCTTCACCATCAAAGATGTTGATCTGACGCCATTTAGGAATCAAAGTCTCAACTGGATCATCACCATTTTGTGGTGTGATAACCAGACGGATCTTACCTTTTGTCTCTTTACCAAAGCTAACCACACCGCTAGTTTCAGCCATAACAGCTGGATCTTTCGGGCGACGCGCTTCAAATAGGTCAGCCACTCGTGGCAAACCACCGGTAATATCTTTGTTACCAATAGATTCTTGTGGGATACGCGCAAGAACCTCACCAGATTTCACAGTTGCACCATGATCCAAGCTCAACAAAGCTTTCTCAGGAAGCATATACTGTACTGGCGATTCGGTACCTGGAATCAACACAGGGTTACCCTCTGCATCAACAACAGAAATCATCGGACGAAGGTCTTTACCTGCCGCTGGACGATCACGAATTTCCATAACCTCAATAGTAGTAAGACCCGTCATTTCGTCAGATTGGCGACGAATAGTAACGTTCTCTTCCATACCACTAAATTCAAGGCGACCTTCCATTTCCGATACGATTGGGTGTGTATGTGGATCCCAGTTAGCAACGATTTGACCTGCCGTAACCTGATCACCTTCACGCACGCTCAATACAGCACCGTAAGGAAGCTTATAACGCTCTTTCTCACGACCCGCTTCATCAGCAATTGCCAACTCAGAAGAACGCGATGCAACAACTAGATGCCCAGTGTGGCGCTCGATACTCTTCATCTTATTGAAACGTACCGTACCTGCACTCTTCACTTGAACACTGTCAATTGCCGATGCTCGAGATGCCGCACCACCGATGTGGAAGGTACGCATTGTTAACTGTGTACCTGGCTCACCGATAGATTGCGCAGCTACAACACCAATGGCTTCACCAATATTAACCTGATGACCACGAGCAAGATCACGTCCGTAACACTTAGCACATACACCATGACGCGTATTACAAGTGATAACAGAGCGAATAATCATCTCATCCACACCAGCGGCTTCGATAGTACGAACATCGTGCTCATCGATCAAAGTACCCGCTGCTAGAACCTGATTGCCTTTCGCATCAATCACATCTTGAGCTACAACACGACCCAATACACGATGACCAAGAGGTACAACCACGTCACCACCTTCAATCATGGCCGCAACGGAAATACCGTTTGTAGAACCACAATCCACTTCAGTGATAACCAAATCCTGCGCTACGTCTACTAGACGACGAGTCAAGTAACCAGAGTTTGCTGTTTTCAATGCCGTATCGGCTAGACCCTTACGAGCACCGTGTGTAGAGGTAAAGTACTGAAGTACTGATAGACCTTCACGGAAGTTCGCAGTGATCGGTGTCTCGATGATGGAACCATCTGGTTTCGCCATCAGACCACGCATACCACCCAACTGACGCATCTGAGCCACACTACCACGGGCACCAGAGTCAGCCATCATGTAAACCGAGTTAAAAGATTGCTGTTCAACCTCTTCGCCCGCTTTATTGATTGTCATCTCTTTTGCCAAGTTTTTCATCATGGCTTCAGTTACGGTTTCGTTAGTACGAGACCATAAATCGATTACTTTGTTGTACTTCTCGCCTTGGGTTACAAGACCATCAGCGTATTGATATTCGATTTCTTTAACTTCCGCTTCCGCTTTCGCAATGATCGCGGCTTTCTCTGGTGGGATAACAAAGTCATCAACACCAACAGAAGAACCAGACGCAGTTGCATAAGCAAAACCTGTGTACATCAATTGGTCAGCAAAGATACAGCTCTCTTTCAAGCCTACTTTACGGTAACACTCGTTGATCAAGTTAGAGATCGCCTTCTTCTTCATGGTTTGGTTAACCACAGAGAACGGTAGGCCATCAGGAACAATATCAAACAACAAAGCGCGACCAACCGTTGTGTCTGCAATAAAAGTAGAAGGAACCTTTTCGCCTTCAAGCGTCGTATCAACTTGGCTGATACGTACTTTTACTTTCGCATGCAATTCAACTTGTTTAGCGCCATACGCACGGTGTACTTCTTTGATGTCAGAAAATGCCATGCCTTCGCCTTTGGCATTGATTTTCTCACGAGTCATGTAGTACAGACCCAATACAACGTCCTGAGAAGGAACGATGATAGGCTCACCATTTGCAGGCGATAGGATGTTGTTCGTAGACATCATCAAAGCACGAGCTTCAAGCTGAGCTTCAATCGTCAACGGAACGTGAACCGCCATTTGGTCACCATCGAAGTCGGCGTTGTATGCCGCACACACTAATGGGTGCAACTGAATCGCTTTACCTTCGATCAACATTGGCTCAAACGCTTGGATACCCAAACGGTGAAGTGTTGGTGCACGGTTCAACATCACAGGATGTTCGCGGATAACCTCATCAAGGATATCCCACACTTCAGGCGTTTCACGCTCAACCATTTTCTTAGCAGCTTTGATCGTCGTCGCCATGCCACGAAGTTCAAGCTTAGAGAAAATGAATGGCTTGAATAGCTCAAGTGCCATTTTCTTAGGCAGACCACACTGATGTAGACGCAGTGATGGACCTACTGTGATTACAGAACGACCAGAATAGTCAACACGCTTACCTAGCAAGTTCTGACGGAAACGACCCTGCTTACCTTTGATCATGTCAGCCAAAGATTTCAGAGGACGCTTGTTAGAACCCGTAATAGCGCGACCACGACGGCCATTATCAAGCAAAGCATCAACAGATTCTTGCAACATACGCTTTTCGTTGCGTACGATGATATCTGGAGCAGACAGCTCTAGCAGTCGTTTCAGACGGTTGTTACGGTTAATCACACGACGGTAAAGGTCGTTCAAATCAGACGTCGCAAAACGGCCACCTTCTAGAGGTACCAATGGACGAAGATCTGGCGGAAGAACTGGCAACACATCTAGCACCATCCACTCTGGGTTGTTGCCAGAATGATAGAATGCCTCAACAAGCTTAAGACGCTTAGAAAGCTTCTTAATACGAGTTTCAGAATTCGTGCTGTTTAGCTCTTCACGCATGCTGTTAATTTCTACAGGCATGTCTAAATCGCGAAGCAACATCTGAACCGCTTCCGCACCCATGCGGGCATCAAACTCGTCACCGAATTCTTCTAGCGCTTCAAAATACTGCTCGTCATTTAGCAACTGTCCCTTTTCAAGCGTCGTCATACCTGGATCAATCACGATGAAAGATTCAAAATACAAAACACGCTCAATATCACGCAGTGTCATATCCATGATAAGACCGATACGTGATGGTAGAGATTTCAAGAACCAAATATGAGCAACAGGCGATGCAAGCTCAATGTGACCCATGCGTTCACGGCGCACTTTAGACAGAGCCACTTCAACGCCACACTTCTCACAGATAACACCGCGGTGTTTCAAACGCTTGTATTTACCACACAAGCATTCGTAGTCCTTGATAGGACCAAAGATTTTTGCACAGAACAAACCGTCACGTTCTGGTTTGAACGTACGGTAGTTGATGGTCTCTGGCTTTTTAACTTCACCATAAGACCATGAACGAATCATATCTGGTGATGCCAAGCCAATGCGGATCGCATCAAACTCGTCAGATTGTCCCTGTGATTTTAGAAGACCTAATAAGTCTTTCATGGATATTCGCCCCACTCGTAAGGCCGGGGAGTCTTGCTCCCCAGCAGGTCAAATGTGATTCGTGCTTATTCGTTTTCCAGCTCGATATCGATACCAAGAGAACGAATCTCTTTCACCAACACGTTGAAGGACTCAGGCATGCCAGGTTCCATACGGTGGTCACCGTCTACGATGTTTTTATACATCTTAGTACGGCCATTCACGTCATCGGACTTCACAGTCAACATTTCTTGAAGTGTGTAAGCAGCACCGTATGCTTCTAGTGCCCATACCTCCATCTCCCCGAAACGCTGACCACCGAATTGAGCTTTACCACCCAGCGGCTGCTGAGTAACCAAGCTGTACGAGCCGGTAGAACGTGCGTGCATTTTGTCATCAACCAAGTGGTTCAACTTAAGCATGTACATGTAACCAACGGTTACAGGACGTTCAAAAGCATCACCAGTACGGCCGTTAAACAATTTAACTTGACCGCTTTCGTTGATTCCAGCTAGGCGCAACATACGTTTGATCTCAGCTTCTTTCGCACCATCAAAGGCACCAGACGCCATTGGAACACCACCCGTTAGGTTGGATGCCAAGGTTAAAATTTCTTCGTCTGTAAAGCTGTCTAGATCTTCTGTACGAGCACAACGCAAGTCGCCTTCGTAGCCGTTGTAGATTTCATCAAGGAAGCTACGCAGTTCTGCAACCGCTTCAGCTTTCTCACGCTCTGCAACAAGCATTTCGTTGATCTTACGACCCAAGCCTTTAGATGCTGCACCTAAGTGAGTCTCCAAAACCTGACCAACGTTCATACGCGAAGGAACACCTAGCGGGTTCAATACGATATCAACTGGATCACCGTTTTCATCGTACGGCATGTCTTCAACTGGCATAATTTTAGAAATTACACCCTTGTTACCATGACGACCGGCCATTTTATCACCTGGCTGGATACGACGTTTGATGGCAACATAAACCTTAACGATTTTAAGAACGCCAGGCGCTAGATCATCACCTGTTTGTAACTTACGTTTCTTATCTTCGAATTTCGCATCAAGCTCTTTACGGCGCTCAATCAAAGCCGCTTGCGCTTTCTCAAGCTGCTCACTGGCTTCTTCATTTGCAACACGAATCTTGAACCATTCTGGGTGATCCAGATTTGCCAAGTATTCTTCCGTAATAATCGCATTACGAGCTAGACCCGGACCACCTTCTGCTTGCTGACCAATTAAGGCCTCAGCTAGACGTTCAAACGTTGCCTTCTCAACAATACGGAACTCTTCGTTCAAGTCTTTACGAACTTGATCAAGCTGCGATTTCTCGATGAACTTAGCACGGTCATCTTTTTCGATACCATCACGAGTGAACACTTGCACATCGATAACAGTACCGCGTGTGCCAGTTTTAACACGTTGAGACGTATCTTTTACGTCAGACGCTTTCTCACCGAAAATAGCGCGCAAAAGTTTCTCTTCAGGCGTAAGTTGTGTTTCACCTTTTGGTGTCACTTTACCAACTAGAATATCGCCCGGCTCAACTTCTGCACCGATATAAACGATACCGGATTGATCCAACTTAGAAAGTGCACCCTCACCCACGTTAGGGATATCGGCAGTGATCTCTTCAGGCCCAAGCTTAGTATCACGTGCAACACACGTTAACTCTTGAATGTGGATAGAAGTAAATCGATCTTCCTCTACAACACGCTCTGAAACCAAAATCGAGTCTTCGAAGTTGAAACCATTCCAAGGCATGAAAGCAATACGCATGTTTTGGCCAAGCGCCAAATCACCCATATCAACAGAAGGGCCATCGGCCATAATGTCGCCAGAAGCAACTCTCTCACCTTTCATTACCAATGTACGCTGGTTAATACATGTGTTCTGGTTAGAACGTACGTATTTAGTCAGGTTGTAGATATCCACACCCGCTTCACCAGCAATAGTCTCTTCCGAATTCACACGTACAACGATACGGCTTGCATCAACAGACTCAATCACACCGCCACGATTCGCAACGATACAAACACCAGAGTCTTTTGCTACATTTTTTTCCATACCAGTACCCACTACAGGCTTATCAGCCTTAAGCGTAGGTACCGCTTGACGTTGCATGTTGGAACCCATCAATGCACGGTTAGCGTCATCGTGCTCTAGGAACGGGATCAAAGATGCCGCAACAGAAACAACCTGACGAGGTGACACGTCCATTAGGTTTACTTTTTCTTTTGGAATCAAAGTGGTTTCGTGCATATGACGCACCTGAACCAACTCATCAACCAAACGGCCTTCCGCATCAACGTTTGCTGACGCCTGGGCAATAACATATTTCGCTTCATCAATCGCAGAGATATAAACTGTTTCATCAGTCATCTTGCCATCGATAATCTTACGATATGGCGTTTCTAAGAAGCCGTAGCTGTTAGTACGCGCATAAGTAGATAGCGAGTTGATCAAACCGATGTTTGGCCCCTCAGGCGTTTCGATAGGACAAACACGGCCATAGTGAGTAGCGTGTACGTCACGTACTTCAAAGCCTGCACGCTCACGAGTAAGACCACCAGGCCCTAACGCTGAAACACGACGCTTATGCGTTACTTCAGATAGCGGGTTGTTTTGGTCCATGAACTGAGACAATTGGCTTGAACCAAAGAACTCTTTGATTGCGGCAGCAACAGGCTTCGCATTCAAAAGATCTTGTGGCATAAGGCCATCGGCTTCCGCCATTGACAAACGTTCTTTTACAGCTCGTTCTACACGAACAAGGCCAACACGGAATTGGTTCTCGGCCATTTCACCAACAGAACGAACTCGACGGTTACCCAAGTGATCGATATCATCAACCATGCCGTTACCGTTACGGATATCAAGCAAAGTTTTTAGAACATCAACAATGTCATCATGATCAAGAACGCCAGCACCTGTATCTTCTTCACGACCCAAGCGACGGTTGAATTTCATTCGACCAACACCAGACAAGTCATAACGATCTTCTGAGAAGAACAAACCTTGGAACAAGCCTTCTGCTGATTCTTTGGTTGGTGGCTCGCCAGGACGCATCATGCGGTAGATCTCAACCAATGCTTCCAACTGGTTGCTGGTCGGATCAATACGAAGTGTGTCAGAAATAAATGGACCATGGTCCAGATCATTCGTGTAAAGCGTATCCACTTCTGTGATGCCTGAAGCAACTAGCGCCTCCAACAAATCAACAGAAAGTTCTGTGTTCGCTTCAGCAATCAATTCGCCCGTTGAAGGGTGAACCAAATTCTTAGCAGTCACTTTACCAAGCATGTATTCAAGCGGCACAGATAGACGCTCTAGACCTGCTTTTTCCATTACACGAATATGCTTAGCGGTAATACGACGACCTTCTTCAACGATAAGTTCGCCATTCGCATCAGCAATATTAAATAGCGCTGTATCACCACGTAGGCGATTAGCAACTAGATCCATCTCAAAACCATCGCGCTTCAAATAGAAACGTGTCGTTTCAAAGAAAGTATCTAAAATTTGTTCTGTACCATAACCCAAAGCACGCAGCAAAATCGTTGCTGGCAGCTTACGACGACGGTCGATACGAACAAATACGCAATCCTTTGGATCAAACTCGAAGTCCAACCAAGAACCACGGTAAGGAATAACTCGAGCAGAATGCAGTAATTTACCTGAAGAGTGAGTTTTGCCACGATCGTGATCAAAAAACACACCAGGAGAACGGTGTAATTGAGAGACGATAACACGCTCTGTCCCGTTAATTACAAAGGTACCATTGTCTGTCATGAGTGGAATTTCACCCATGTAGACTTCTTGCTCGCGAATGTCTTTGATTGCTTTATTCGATGACTCTTTATCGTAAATGATAAGTCGCACACGAACACGTAAAGGTGCCGCGTAAGTAACACCACGCAACTGACACTCTTTAACATCAAAGACTGGTTTGCCTAAACGGTAATCGACGTATTCTAGCGCCGCATTGCCGGAAAAGCTGACCATTGGAAAGACAGATTTAAAGGCCCCATGCAGACCTAATTCCCCACGCTCCGCAAGGCTTTTACCTTCTTGCAGAAAATTACGGTAGGATTCAAGCTGAATTGCCAGCAAGTATGGCACATCCAAAACGGGCGGCAGTTTACCGAAATCCTTACGGATACGTTTTTTCTCAGTGTATGAGTAAGCCATCAGCATTCCCCAGCTTGTGCACATTGACGCAAAAGGCCCAAATCAGGCCTTACCATATATGGGAGCATTATCTCCCATTTGAAAATTCTTCTAAGGTTTTATTTGAGTTTTAGAAACCCAAAAAGGCCGGTGACAATAATGTCACCAGCCATTTCGACTATTGGCCGAAATCTGGAAATACAAGTATCATTACTTGATTTCGACAGATGCACCAGCTTCTTCAAGAGCTGCTTTAAGAGCGGCAGCGTCATCTTTAGAAGCGCCTTCTTTAACAGTCATTGGAGCGCCGTCAACGATAGCTTTAGCTTCTTTCAAGCCTAGGCCAGTCGCTGCACGTACAGCTTTGATTACGTTTACTTTCTTATCGCCAGCAGCAGTAAGAACAACGTCAAATTCAGTTTGTTCTTCAGCAGCAGCGCCAGCTTCAGCAGCAGGACCTGCAGCTACAGCAGCAGCTGCAGATACGCCGAATTTTTCTTCCATTGCAGAAATTAGTTCAACAACGTCCATCACAGACATTTCTGCTACTGCATTGATGATATCTTCTTTAGTTAGAGCCATGACTCAGATTCCTAGCATTCTTTATAATTACCCGAAGGTAATAAAACAAAATATTTATCAAGAAGGGATACGGTAAACCGTATTAAGCCGCTTCTTGCTCTTTTTGATCGCGAACCGCTGCAAGAGTACGTACAAACTTGCTTGTTGCGCCCTGAATAACACTCATCAGTTTCGCAATCGCTTCTTCGTATGTAGGCAGTGTTGCCAAACGATCAATGTCGCCAGCTGGGATCAACTCACCGTTGAACGCCAACGCCTTCACTTCAAACTTAGTGTTAGTTTTAGCAAAAGCTTTCAACAAACGAGCAGCCGCACCCGGGTGTTCGTTAGAAAAAGCAATTAACGTAGGACCAACAAAGCTCTCAGTTAGACACTCGAAGTCAGTACCTTCAACTGCACGGCGAGCCAATGTGTTACGTACTACACGTACATAAACACCTGCTTCACGCGCTTCTTTACGTAGTGCTGTCATATTACCCACGGTAACACCGCGAGAATCAGCAACTACTGCAGACAATGCAGTTTTAGCAACTTCGCTAACTTCGGCGACAATGGCTTTTTTGTCTTCTAGACCTAATGCCACTGGTTTTCTCCTGGATTAGCAGAGAGTGAATCACTCTCTTATTTTTACCAACTCTTCGATTACTCGAAGTACTTGCTGGTGAGTTAGATCCAGTATATCTGAATCGGGCCACACCATCTGCGCAGGACAAACATTTTTCAACGTTATTATTAAACCCTCTGGGTTCCTGCGGTCTTTGACGGCCTGCTCAACAAATAAATGAAGGCAGACCCCAAAGCTCATGATCTAAACATGCTTACTTAGTAGCGTTAAGCGCGCCTAGATCAATTTGTAGACCAGGTCCCATTGTAGAGGACAAAGTCACTTTCTTAAGGTAAACGCCTTTTGAAGATGCTGGTTTAGCACGACGCAAGTCAGCCAAAAGCGCTTCAACGTTTCCTTTGATAGCATCAGCAGCGAACTCAATAGAGCCTACAGCCGCGTGGATGATACCATTTTTATCTGTACGGTAACGAGCTTGACCTGCTTTTGCATTTTTAACTGCAGTTGCAACGTCAGGTGTTACTGTGCCAACTTTAGGGTTAGGCATTAGACCACGAGGACCTAGAACCTGACCTAGTTGACCAACGATGCGCATTGCATCAGGAGATGCGATAACAACGTCAAAATCTAGGTTACCAGCTTTAACTTGTTCAGCCAAATCTTCGAAACCAACAACATCTGCACCAGCTTCTTTCGCCGCTTCAGCATTTGCACCTTGTGCGAATACAGCAACGCGAACATCTTTACCAGCACCGTGAGGCAATACAGTAGAACCACGAACAACCTGATCAGATTTACGTGGGTCAACGCCTAGGTTAACAGATACATCAACAGACTCTTTGAACTTAACAGTAGAAAGCTCAGACAATAGAGCAACTGCTTCTTCTACAGTGTACAACTTAGTTGCTTCTACTTTTTCAGCGATCAAACGAGCGCGTTTAGTTAATTTAGCCATTAGTTTACACCCTCAACTTCTAGACCCATAGCGCGTGCGCTACCAGCAATCGTACGAACTGCTGCATCCATGTCAGAAGCAGTCAAATCAGCTTGCTTCGCAACAACAATCTCTTCTAGCTGTGCACGAGTAACCGTACCAACTTTCTGAGTATTTGGACGTGGAGAACCACTCTTCAAACCAGCTGCTTTTTTAAGCAAAACAGAGGCAGGAGTAGATTTAGTTTCAAATGTAAAACTACGGTCACTGTATACAGTAATGATTACTGGCGTTGGAAGACCAGGCTCTACACCTTGAGTTTTCGCATTAAACGCTTTACAGAATTCCATGATGTTCACACCGTGTTGACCAAGTGCTGGACCAACTGGTGGACTTGGGTTCGCTTGACCCGCTTTAACTTGTAGCTTGATATAAGCTTGGACTTTCTTAGCCATTTTCAACTCCAAATGGGTCACCGCCCGAAGGCTACCCGTTCAACAAAATCAGGCTTTCTCAACCTGACTAAATTCCAAATCAACTGGTGTCGAGCGCCCAAAAATAAGCACCGCCACTTTGATTCGACTTTTATCGTAGTCAACTTCTTCTACAACGCCATTAAAGTCAGCAAATGGACCTTCGTTAACACGAACCACTTCACCCACTTCAAATAAAGTCTTAGGACGCGGCTTATCAACCCCATCACTAACACGTTGCAAAATAGCGTCAGCTTCACGACTCGTGATCGGAGAAGGCTTGTCAGCCGTACCACCGATAAAACCTAATACACGAGAAGTGCCTTTAACCAAATGCCAAGAGGCGTCATTCATATCCATTTGAACCAATACATAGCCTGGATAGAACTTTCTTTCACTCTTGCGCTTTTTGCCATCTCGGATTTCAACCACTTCTTCAGTTGGAACCAAGATGTCACCAAAATTCTCTTCCTGCCCCATAACCTGCACTCGCTCAATAAGCGAACGCATTACGTGCTTTTCGTACCCTGAGTACGCCTGTACTACATACCATCGTTTGGTCACGAGCAACTCCTAACTAATTACCGAGGAAACGATCCAACCAAGGAACGAATCCACCCCCCATAGCACGAGAGACATAAAAACAACAACCGCTAACACTATCAAAGTTGTTTGCGTGGTTTCTTGCCTAGTTGGCCATACAACTCTACGAATTTCAGTTTTGGCCTCTTTTGCCAAAGTGAAAAAAGCTTTACCTTTCGCAGTTTGCAACGCAACAAAGCCAGCAACACCAGCTAACACCAAAATAGCAATCAAGCGATACAATGGTGACTCAGCAGAATAAAAGTTATTACCAATCACGCCTACCGCAACTAGTAGAACAACAATTGCCCACTTAAACACGTCTCCGCGAGACGCTTGAGCTTCAGTACTCGAACTCATACTTTAGGTAATCCCTAACTAAGAAATAGGATACGAAATATGGCAGGCCAAGAGGGACTCGAACCCCCAACAGCCGGTTTTGGAAACCGGTGCTCTACCAATTGAACTATTGGCCTACAATCGTATGGGCGGAGGATGATACCTAAACAAGCTAAGTTTAGCAAGGGTATCTGCCCAAAAAACAGACAATAAAAAAGGCGGCTTAACCACCTATCTTTTGCATTGGAAAGCTGGAGCTCATGAGCAGATTTGAACTGCCGACCTCACCCTTACCAAGGGTGTGCTCTACCAACTGAGCTACATGAGCATTGGAGCGGGTAGCGGGAATCGAACCCGCCTCTTCAGCTTGGAAGGCTGAGGTAATAGCCACTATACCATACCCGCAATTGGTGGAGGGAGGTGGATTCGAACCACCGAAACTTTCGTGGCAGATTTACAATCTGCTCCCTTTGGCCACTCGGGAACCCCTCCACGTACTCAGCGCTACAACGCATCACCCCAAAAGGTGGGAGCCATTATATGAATCGTCTTGCCAATTGCAAGCACTAGCAAGGATTTTTTTCGACTTTTATCATCATCTTTGTCAGATCGAAACGTGACATAAACTGTTCCCAGTCTTTTTCATCAACAGGTTGGGCTATATCTAACTGCTGGAGTGGAACATTTCGCATATGTTCATAAACATCAACAGGATAGCCCGAGGCGCTTTGAATGCGCTGCCTTGCCTGATCCGCCCTCTCCTGGGAAGAATACAAACCCAAGGATATTCTGTTCTTCATTTCAGCTCGATTGATTACAAAGCTGTCGATCGACTTGGCGGCAAGCTCTTTTACAATACGCGCAGCTATCGCAGGCGTTTCTGGCGCGGCTATATAAAGCCAGAACTTAGGTCTTTTGCCCGTCACCTCTCTATCTTGGTAACCCCAACCGAAATCTTTCAACACTCGAACAATTTGCTTCTTGTCTTCACTGCGCTCTGTCTCAAGACGTGGACAAAACAACTCCGGCGCATCGACTGTCGCTTGCTCAATCACTTTGTTAAGTGCGTTTTCAAGACTTTCGTTAGAGACCTCATCGACCTGAGGGTATTGCTCAATTGGCGCCTCAGACAAAAGATAAATTTTTTCACTGACAGGCGGCCCATAAATAGACTCTCGGCTTTTTTCCGGCGTATCTTGGACAAAACTATGCCAACTTAAAAAGGCAGCATTTAACAACACAACAAAAAGAAAAAGCCACTTCATTTATTGCCTCTTAACTGCTCGTCACCCACTAACTTTGCACCTATCGCCACTAAATTCGGCTTTCGCTCAACTGGCACGCCCAAACGCTTTAACAAAGATTCGGCATCGCCACCTGTGGCAATCCACTTGTACTCTTTGTATTGCTGATAAATGCGTTCCAAAAAGCCCAAAGCCATTTCATAACACCCTTCTGTAACAGCTCGCGCCGTCGAGTTAGGCAGACCTTCCCCAACAACCACTTCATTCGAGTCGTAACGAATACGCGCCGTATTAACAAGTAATGACTCTTCCATCATTGCAAGCCCTGGAGTGATATATCCGCCAAGGTGAACCCCAGCCTTATCAACCACATCAACCTTGATAGCGGTACCCGCATCCACCACAACAACACCACCCCCTTCGATATGATGCGCTGCAATGACACCAAGCCATCGATCCACACCCAATCTCTCTGGCTCAAAATAGGCGTTATGAACCCCACAAGCTGTCGCTTGACTTGTTAGCGTCATCCATCTGCTATTCGGGTACTCGGCTTGAATATCCGCATGCATCAATGCACTTTGCTCTTTAGAGCGCACGCTAGCAAAGTAAATCACATCAGGCACAAACCCGTTATCCGTTGGGCAATGATCACCACGATGAACCCACAACACAGACTCGTCTTCGAATGCTGTGAACTTGATACTGGTATTACCAGCATCAACCACCAAAACCTTAGTTGCGACGGACACTTATCTCCCCCCCATGCAGAGCCACCAGCTCTCCATTTTCTTCTAGCAACAAAGCGCCTTTTTGATCAATGCCTCGGGCAACCCCTTGGCGTTGCTGGGAAACCGTACTAACGGTAACGGATTGATTAAACAGCACATCATAAGCTTGCCACTGGTGCTGGAAATGCTTCATACCGTTGCCATCTTCAAATAATTGACAAATATCAATTAACTCTTTGGTTAATTCAGCCAAGATAACATTTCGGCTCGGACGAGATTGAAGACGTGAAACCAAATCAGTCCATGGCTGATCGACATGGGTCATAAAGCCATCATCCATCTCGACATTTAGCCCCACACCAATAATCACATGACAAACATCCTGATCCGCCACCATTTCTAATAAAATGCCACACACCTTTTGCCCATCAATTTGAACATCATTGGGCCACTTCAGACCTGGATTAGGAATACCTGCATTTTTCAAAACACGGGCGACGGCAACCCCCACAGCAAGACTCAACCCTTCCACTACACTCGGCCCATTATCAAAACGCCAAGCGAATGAGAAAGTAAGGTTTTTCGCAACGCCGGACTCCCACTGACGTCCCCGACGTCCTTTCCCCTTAGTCTGACGTTCAGTTGCAATCAATACAGGCAAAGGCTGGCAAGCGGATATATATTGTTTTGCATCACCATTAGTCGACTCCGTCTCGAACGTCAATTTGACCGTCACATCACTTGGCACACCACTGTCACGTAGCTTCTCTTCCGATAACAACTCAATAGGCGTTGGTAAACGATAGCCACGACCTTTAACAGAGTGCACAGTCATACCAATGGACTCTAGTTTCTTAAGCTTTTTCCAGACCGCTGCGCGGGTCACCCCCAGTGCGGCTCCTAACTCTTCACCAGAGTGAAATTCATTATCACTAAGCAGGGCCAAAACAGCTTGCATCAACGCTCTCCAATTTCATTTTTCACTTTGCCCGAAACGGCACAAAGGATTGACCTTTCGCCGCTTGAAGCCAATTTAATTCAGGGTAATCACAAGTATTGTCTACAGCGTGAATGGCATACGCATGACGCGAGCGTGCAGAGCGATTAGCATAACTAAGGTGGGGGAACTCACCATTCAAGATAACTAAAGAACCTTTCGGCACAGGCATAGCCACCAGCTCACTTTGGTGCCAAGCATGCTCTTTTAATGTCACCATTCTTGTTTCTATCGAACCTGGTGCATGACGCTCAAAACGCTTTAGCAAGCCATGACGATGCCCTTCTGGCACTCCCCAAAGACAACCATTTTCAAGCGTTGCATCCTCAATGGCAAACCACAAACCGATAACGCTCATTGGCGTGGTGTAAAGAAAAGTACTGTCTTGATGACAATTCACCTCTCCTCCAATGCCAGGCTGTTTAAAAATATACATAGATTGTGCAGCCCGTGGCTCAACCATACCCAACTGCTGCAATAACTCTCCCCATGCAGGAGACAACGAAAAAGCCTCAAAGACCGCATCCTGAAAATGAAGACTGTGCCCTACCTTGTTAATAGACAGCTCTAGTGGTTGTTTAAGATCACCCACCTCATTAAAGGCTTCCTCCTCAAAGAAGAAAGACACTTTGTTAGCTGACTCAATGAAGTAACTATCAGTATGACGAGACTGCTCATTGGTGGTAAAAATTGAACGTACAGAGGCGGGATCGAAGGTCGCCATTAGCTCTGTCATTCTCGACTTAAGAGCATCACAGATAGCCTCCGGAACAATCGACTCCAATACCAAATAGCCATCATTATGATACTGGTCTATTTGTGATTGCGTGATTTTAATCGACCCAAGACTAAGCTCTATATTTTCTGACATGCACTTTCCTTATCTATTGCTGTTTGCATTCGCCTTCATGAAATAAGCCACTTCCTGCATCAATGCATTGAAGTTTGGATTCCAAGACACGCGCGCCGCATGAGGGCTACTTTCCGTTAAGGCAGATAAATTTTCACCATACCAATTTTCATCATCCGTTCGGCACGCTTCATACAAGGACTCATCTGCTTGGTGCCAACCGCAAATCCTATACTCCCCAGACACCCCGTAATAAGGGTTCTCTGGGTTTCCGTGAACCGCCAT
This sequence comes from Marinomonas alcarazii, assembly GCF_003208215.1. Lineage (GTDB taxonomy): Bacteria > Pseudomonadota > Gammaproteobacteria > Pseudomonadales > Marinomonadaceae > Marinomonas > Marinomonas alcarazii. The sequence goes on along the minus strand of NZ_QKLW01000013.1, from coordinate 7,694 downwards.
GTGCGACAAACCTAATATTCTATCCTCTGGCCAGTGGGTATTATAAACTTTAATTCGATCCGTATTGGCACTCATTTGATCTTTGCTATACAACACCATCTGACTTTTTGACCCAATCATACCCGCATCAAATACTTTTTCTGACACTGTAGAATCAACAGTCCCATCATCTTCCGATAACGCCATGAATACCGGTAATGTTTTCGGGGTTTCAAGAATTAAGTTACGCACTTCTTTCGAAAGCTTATACACCTCAGCGATAGCAGGCACAGGAATCGAGGCATATTTAGCGAAGTCGTCACTTGGGTAGTTATCCAACCAATCTTTGAACATCGCCAACCATGGAGAAAGCCAGTCGATACTACTGTTCACTTTAAAGACAGGCGAGAACAATACCGCACCAGCGACACTATCTGAATGCTGCCATGCGTACTCCGCTGCTAAAGCGCCACCAGTAGAAAAGCCCCCAACATACATCACATCCACTTCTTTACTGAATGTATCCGCCGCATTTTGGAACGTGGTACGCCAATCCTCTCGGGAGACATCAATCAGGTCTTCTGCTTTCGTACCATGGCCAGGCAATAAAACGACCCTTACTTGATAGCAAGCCGCTTGCATTGCTTTGGCTGGGTCTCGCATCGAAAAAGGAGAATCCGACAAACCATGCGATAACAACACACCGATACGTGCTTCTCCGGTACAATTTTTCGCATCAGGTAATAACTCAAAAGGCAAAACGGCAGACAGCTCTCTCGCTTGATCATCGGCATTAACCCATACCTTTCTCTCACTGACATACTGCTCTGCACGAGCGATATATTGGGCAAAAGGCTCGTCTGGCTCATAGATTAACTCTATCTGATCCTGCATAGCATTGACTGTCTCAGACAAAGGTAAGGACAATACCAAAAAACACCACAACGCTATTTTCTGCTGCAAAATAAATCCTCTCGTTGTAAGTAATTGAATTGAACTAACATCCTAGGAGCCCCCAAGATCATGTTATTATTAAACACTTCCCTTGTCTGATACGCCATCATGAAAAAACCTTACCCCGACGCAGAACAAGTCCCTTCTCTTTGGTTTCCCTTGGTAAAAAAGTTTTATCAAGCTCATTACCCAAGTGGAAAACCAAACAAAGCAGACCCTATTTGGGTAATAAAAGACAATGGCATTATTCTTTGTGCGGTTAGGCTCAAACGTATTGCCGACAATCAGCTACTCACCAGCATGGTCACCGAGCCGAATCACCGCAACCTTGGTCTCGGCAGCCACCTTATCAACGACATACACCCAGCACTTAATGCAATGCCGACCTACTGCTTCGCCTTTACTCACCTAGTGCCCTTTTATAATGCGAATCATTTTACGACCATCGAAGCAGAAATGTTACCAGAAGAACTCGCAAGTCGCTTTCGTGCTTATACCGCACAGGGTCGAGAGCTGACGCCAATGCGTTACATCCGCAGCTAAAATGCACTTAAAATGCACTTAAAAACACTTAAATTACTAAAACTGACACGCCTTTATTGACGCTTTTCCGCTTCCTCCAGTACCTTTGATCACCTTACCTATCTTTGTGAAGACAATAAATAAAAAGACTGAGGACATCATGTCAATCACCTTACCACCACATTCAAAAATGCTTACCTCAGATTTTATCTTTGGTGTGGCAACGGCCTCCTTTCAAATAGAAGGAGCAACAACGGCAGATAACCGCCTCCCTTCCATTTGGGATACGTTCTGCGCCACGCCAGGCAAAGTGAAAGGCGCCGACAATGGCGAAATCGCTTGTGACCATTATCATCTATGGGAACAAGACATCAAACTCATCAAAGACCTTAGTGTAGACGCTTATCGACTATCTATTGCATGGCCTCGTGTCATGAATGAGAAAGGTGAAGCCAATCAAGCCGGATTGGATTTTTACCGCAACTTACTCAAAACACTCAAAGCGGAAGGCCTAACAGTATTTGTCACCCTGTATCATTGGGATCTACCACAACATCTAGAGGACAAAGGCGGCTGGCTTAATCGAGAAACGGCGTATCAATTTAAACAATATGCAGACTTAGTAACTAAAGAGTTGGCCGAATGGGTCGATAGCTGGGCGACTTTTAACGAACCTTTTTGTGCCGCCATACTCGGTTATGAATTAGGGATTCATGCACCTGGGCTAACCAAGCCAGAATATGGCAGACAAGCCGCCCACCACATTTTACTCGCACATGGTTTAGCACTGCCGATAATTCGTAAAAACGCGCCAAAATCTCAAGTGGGTATTGTGCTTAATATGAATCGCTCCTACGCAGCCAGCGAAAAAGCCGAAGATCAATTTGCTGGTTTAATGCGCGAAACGTTAGACAACCAATTTTTCATTGAGCCATTGATGAAAGGCCAGTACCCACAGATTCTAAAAACCGTAGCGCCACAGTATTTGCCGACCATTTTGCCGGGTGATATGGAGATCATATGTCAGCCGATGGACTTCTTAGGTATGAATTTCTATACCTGCAACCACAACGCCTTCGACTCTGAAAAGATGTTCAAAGATGTAAAGAACAGCAAAACCGTCGAATACACTGATATTGGTTGGGAAGTTGCGCCACACGCCTTTACCGAACTGTTAGTGAATCTACACAAACAATACACCCTACCGCCAATGTACATCACTGAGAACGGCATTGCCTGCGCCGATAATATTATCGATGGGGGCATAAACGATGATCAACGCGTACGGTATTTAAATGACCACCTAAATGCCCTACATCAAGCCATTGAGGAAGGCGTGGATATTCGTGGCTACTTTGCCTGGAGCCTAATGGATAACTTTGAATGGGCGGAAGGCTACAGCAAACGTTTTGGTCTAACTTACGTAGACTATCAAACTCAGGAAAGAACCATTAAACGTAGTGGTTATGCCTACCGCGACTTTTTGAACAGCCGCAAAAGCTAATATTGTACGTCATATTAATAAAGCAAAAAAAAACGCCTGATGCATAACATCAGGCGTTTTTTGTTAGCTTGGCAAACAAATCACTTTACGAATTACTTTAAGTGACCTGCATTGTGAAGCTCTCTATCTTCTTCTGCTGGCGGCGTCCATTGGTACTGCCAAGTCTCACTCAGAGGCTGTCCGTTCGCTTCCAAATAGACGCGTAGATTAATTGGCTTAGTGGCATCTTTCCCACTTGGCGGAACTAAATCAAACATCGCACGATAGCCATCAATCGAATGAAGTGGTCGTGCAGATTCAATCTCCACTCGCCCGTCAGAGGAAGTAATTACCGCTTTTACTTTCGTATCCTGACCTAGCATAGCTAAAGAACCTCCAGCAAAATCAACCACAAAGCGCTTGCTGTAATATTGACGTTTCTTACCAATTACTCCGCCAATACCTGTGAAGGTATCAACCACTCGAGCGCGGTTAGACTGCACAGGAGGATGACTTCCCCAATACATGTTATAGCTATAAAGCAGCTCTTGGCCGGCTTTAACTGGCGCTTCTGGGTTCCAGAATGCCACGATGTTATCGAAAGTTTCATCCAAAGTTGGAATCTCTACCAACTGCACAGAACCTTTACCCCAATTACCGATTGGCTCGATCCATAAACTTGGACGCTTCTCATAAAAGACACCATCATCTTGATAATGATCGAAATTACGGTCACGTTGTAGCAAACCAAAGCCTTTTGGATTTTCGTCGCTGTAAGCATTAAACTGCAAATTGGCAGGATTACTCAGCGGGCGCCAAATCCATTCGCCATTACCTGTTTGCATTGCTAGACCATCAGAGTCGTGGATTTCTGCACGCCAGTCATAGTTTGTTCGGCGATCATTTTCACCCACCATAAACATACTCGTCATTGGTGCAACCCCTAAACGCTCAACCGATTTACGTGGATAAATAGCAGAATCCACTTTCATCTTGAACGGTTCGCCTGGTGACATATCAAAACGATAAGCCCCTGTTACACTAGGCGAATCCATTAAAGCGTAAACAGTTACCACATCAGAACCTGGCTTAGGTTTCTCTAACCAAAAATCTGTAAATACGGGAAACTCTTCTGGATGAGGCATCGCCGTATCAATAGCCAAGCCACGCGCAGAAAGACCATATTGCATCTCACTACCCACTGCTCGGAAATAACTCGCACCTAAAAACGCAACAACATCACGCTGCCAATCTGTTGCGAACTGCATTCTAAAGCCAGCAAAGCCAAGGTCTTTAGGTAGGTCTTCACCTTTTACCTTAGACTTACCGTAATTAAATTCAGATGGCATATAAGCAATCGGAGTAGATTGACCATTCTCCAATTCATTCATATGGATAGGCGTATCAAACCCTAAACCAAGATGGAAAAGCCCTGTACGGAATTCCGAATTTTCGTCTTTCCATAGCGCGGCATCTTTATTAAATTGAATTTCCTGATAATCGTCCCAGTCCAAACCTTTTAGGCTTTCTGGCATTTCGCCTTGGTGGCTTTCATAAGGCTTAGTCGCTAATTGGCGCGCGTAACCCTTTAACCAGGCATAGCTAAACTTTTCACCCTTTTGCGGTTGAGCCGCAGAAGACGAGGATGCCAGGTCAGATGACGGAGCCGCACACGCAGTAAGACTGAACAATACGCCAACGGCCAATAAAGAACGACTTGCTAAACGTTGAAAATGACTAGATGCCTTTGTTTTTCGGGATTTCCGCATAGCCTGCGCCCCGACCAAGTTTGAATCCGTCATGGATTCTGAAAAACAATGATGATGCATATTATCGACTCTACTAGTTATGAACAATTACGTCTTATCTTATCGAATAACAATGTCAGCGAGTGTTCAGATAGAGTAAACATTTAACATTTAAACAGACAACATTTGCTTCTAACTTAACGATTTTACCCATTCTAGCCTCGAAAATAGCAAAGTCTGGTACTTGAAACCGGTTCTCTATAAAATTCCATCTACTAACCCACCTAATAGGACTCACAATATGAAAAATGCCATTGTAGGCATTCAAATGCTATTTGTTGCATTTGGCGCTTTGGTACTCGTACCACTATTAACAGGACTTGATCCTAGCGTTGCTCTCTTTGGTGCAGGTGTCGGTACACTTTTATTTCAGCTGACTACACGCCGCACTGTACCTATTTTTCTTGCTTCTTCCTTTGCCTTTATCGCACCTATTATGTTTGGCGTGCAAACATGGGGCATTCCCGCCACGATGGGTGGATTGATGGCAGCAGGATTTGTTTACGTCATCTTAGGTGGTGCCATCAGACTAAAAGGAGCAGGCTTCATCCACACGCTTTTACCGCCCGTCGTTATTGGCCCCATCATCATGGTTATCGGACTAGGCTTAGCACCAACAGCAGTGAATATGGCTCTTGGAAAAGCGGGCGATGTACAGGCTGTTGACCCGAACATTTCGATCATCATTGCGATCGCCTCTTTATTAACAACCATATTAATAAGCGTTTTCGCAAAAGGCTTGTTCAAACTTCTCCCAGTATTGGGTGGTATTCTGGTTGGTTATGTTTTGAGCCTATTCTTTGGCATCGTCAATTTTGATCCGGTATACAGTGCCGCATGGTTTTCTATGCCTAACTTCACCGCACCAGAATTCAACATTAATGCCATCTTGTTTATGCTGCCTGTTGCTATCGCGCCTGCCGTCGAGCACGTAGGTGATATTCTTTCTATCTCCAATGTCACCGGTAAAAATTACCTTAAGAAACCAGGCCTGCACCGCACAATCACTGGTGATGGTGTCGCCACAATGGCAGCCGCTATGGTCGGCGCACCACCAAATACAACTTACAGTGAAGTTACCGGCGCTGTTATGCTGACCAAAGCATTTAACCCAGTCATCATGACTTGGGCCGCCGTGGCTGCAATTATCCTCGCTTGGGTTGGTAAATTAGGCGCCGCTTTACAAACTATTCCATTACCCGTTATGGGCGGGATCATGATCTTACTATTTGGCTCTATTGCTGCTGTGGGTCTAAACACTCTCATCAAAAATCAGGTCGACCTGCACAAATCACGCAACCTAATCATTGTCGGAGTAACCTTAGTATTTGGCATCGGAGGCATGGCATTTGGTATTGGTGAGTTCAGCCTTCAAGGTATCAGTCTATGCGGTATCGTAGCGATTACTCTCAACCTTATTCTGCCAAAAGACATCGGCGACAACCACATTGTTGATAACGCTCAAATGGAAGAATAACTCTAGATAATAGAAACGCTTCAAACTAAAACGGTCCCTATTGGGACCGTTTTTTATACTAATGATCAAGCTAACGACACCGGAGTGCTTTTTAAGCCAGCATGGGATAAGTGAATAATAATAAATGCAAAATATTCACGATAAAGTGACACAGGATAGACCACTCAATTCTTTTGGTCAGATAATATAGATAGCCATAACCTAAACCTGCCACCCCCGCTACGACGGCATATTCAACGCCTCCTCCAATATGGGCAACACCAAAAAGCAAAGCGGTAATCAGTGGGGCAACAAACAAAGATAGCTTCCCCTCCAACCAATTAGATAACCCTCTTTGAATAAAGCCACGAAAGAAAGCTTCTTCGGCCACACAAGTGAAAAGCAAATTAATACCAAGAAAAGCCAACCAAAAGTGAGGCAGCTTAACATCAAGGTGAATCAAACCGAATAACAGAGCCAACCCCAAAGCCAAACACGGCGTAGCAAAGAATATCACTAACGCTTTCTTGGGATTCTGCAAAGCCATAAAGTAACCTACTCTAGCTTGTCCTCTAAAAAAGTAGCCTAGTAGGAATAAGCCAACCAAGCCTTTATCAAAGTTGGCATACAAGCTAAAGGGGATTCCATCACTACTCACTGGCTCTCTAACCAGCACGGCATAGTTGCTGAAGCCCGGCAGTAGATGCATCGCTAATGCAAGAGAGAACACCCCAAAAATGCCTACAGCGACTCTGCGGAGCCAAACCACGCGCAGCCCTAAAGAAGCCAATAACAATACTGAATAAACAAAGATCACCGCTAACCCTTGGATACTCAAAATCCCCTCAATGACTCCCAAAAGCACAGCGATTAAGAAGGATACACACCATACAGGGATTTTTATAATGGAAGGTTTAAATGGTAAAAAAACCAGTAAAATAGATAAACCAAGTAAATAAAATGCCACAACAACCTCAGCAGAAGATCAATTAAGAAATACCAGAAGATAGACTGCTTTCGCATACTTCCCATCTTTAATGGCTTCCCGCCTTCGCTGAAATAACAGTAGCGATATGTCATTGCGACATTCCCTTCCTAAAAGCTAAAAGCCTTTAGTGACTAGACAAACTTTTCATCAAATCTAAGACCTAACAATATTAGCAATTAGATCGTTCATAATGTAAAGCAGGTTAAACAATATTCGTAGTGGATTCACGCTAACGCAGAACTGGCGCAAACGAATGACACAAGTAGCGCCCAGATAGACGATACAAGGCGCACTCTTTTAATGACGCGCACTAGCACATCAAAGGATGAGACAACCGCAAACTGAGTACGAGAGGGTAAGCCATTGCTGCGTAGCTCATAGCTCGGGCAAATCAGATAGACGATATAAAGCGTTCTCTTTTGATGACGCGCTCAGATAAACGATATAAGGCGTTCTCTTTTGATGACCCGCGCAGACGCGTCGAAGAATGAGACAGGCGCAAGC
>NZ_QKLW01000012.1 GCF_003208215.1 Marinomonas alcarazii | reverse complement strand
GCGTTTTTATCGACGATGGTGTCGGCAGACAGATCCGATTGACGACTGGCAAGAGACAATTGATAACGGAAGCCATAACAAGGCGAACCGTCTTTCAGCAGAGAATCGGAGATCGATTCATGCCCTTGGTATTCTCGAACGACGAGGGTGTCTTCTTCTATTCCGTCGAGTGCCAATGTAAACGTCAATGTAGCCATACCAGTTTCCTTTGTTATGACGGGTCAATCCAATGTGTAGAATGCAAGTCGTGAAGTGCGCATCTTAAACAGTCCATTATTCACGTTCAGAACAGACCATCTACCCCGAAGATCGTGATAATTGCGTAAGAATTGTGAACCATTAATACGCAAAAAGGCCGCCTGAGTGAACAGGCGGCCCGTACCAATACAAGCTTACGCTTCGATTGGCTTACTCCAGTCGTCAGAACCAGACGTACCAGAGTTGATGTGATCCCAAGTGATCTTACGGTAAGCCATAGAGACCGTTAGGTTTTGTGTAAAGTTGCCCATTGCTGGGTCTTGGCAGTGTGGCATTTCGCAATGAATGTCCACGATAACCGCGCCTTCAAGCGCCGTTACGAAGAAGTTTTCTTGCTTGCCTTCCGCAGAGGTGCGGTACCATTTCAATTCCACTTTTGGCAGTTTTTCACCAGAAGACAAGGCGTTGTAAAGCAGTGGAACCGCTTTGTTCAGAGCAACGGTGAATTTGAATGGCTTGTGAACGCGCTGACCAGATGGGTTGCCAGACTGAGGGTTGGTTGGCACCGTTACGTTGTGGTCGAACTTTTGAACCAGCATTTCGTCGTCATGGCCTTCCAAGCCCACGTCACCGATAGAATCAACAGACATAGCGCCCGCAGTGATCAGACCCTGAGATTCACCTTCAATAGAGATATAACATGGCGTTGGCATAATAAAATTCCTTATTCGTAAAATAGTAAAAACGTGTTCTTGAACACTCTATCCAGAAGAGCAATATAGATGCCAAAGAAAAATACCCAATGCTTTCATAGACTTAAATAAAATCGAAGCCACCAGCGAGCAAGACTTTGCTTAGAGTTAGGCAAAAAACCGCTCAGCGAGCAAGAGTTTGCTAAGAAAAGCCCCTCTAATAAAAAACCAGCAGGGGGAAGACTGCTGGTCTTTTGTTATCAATACACTCTGACGCTTATTTCATTTCATCAGACTGCAAATTGATTCATGGTGTTATCTTTGCCAGACGCTTTAAGCGCTTGCTCACCAGAGAAGTACTCTTTGTGGTCATCGCCTATGTTAGAACCAGACATGTCTTGGTGTTTCACGCAGGCTAATCCTTGGCGAATTTCTTTACGCTGCACTTCTCTCACATAGCCTAACATGCCCAGTTCACCGAAGTAGTCTTTTGCCAAGTTGTCTGTAGACAAGGCGGCTGTATGGTACGTCGGCAAGGTGATTAAATGATGGAAGATTCCTGCCTGCGCGGCGGCATCTTTCTGGAAGCGTCGAATACGCTCATCCGCTTCCTCGGCTAACATGCTGCCATCGTAATCTTGTGACATCAGTTTCTCACGCTGGTATTGGCTAACATCTTTGCCTTCTTCCAACCACGCATCAAACACTTGCTGACGGAAGTTCAATGTCCAGTTAAAAGAAGGACTATTGTTATACACAAGCTTGGCGTTTGGCATAACGTCACGAATACGATTCACAATTGCGGCGATTTGCCCAATATGCGGTTTTTCCGTTTCGATCCACAGTAGATCCGCGCCATTTTGCAAAGAGGTGATGCAATCCAACACCACGCGGTCTTCACCCGTATTCGGTTTAAAGCGCACCAAACCATTCGGCAAACGCGTAGGTTTGATTAAACGATTTCCTAGTTTGATCGCCATATCACCAGACTTCATTTGCTCAAGTGAGGTTACTTCCTCGCCATCAATAAAGGCATTGTATTGATCGGCTAAATCACCAGGTGTTTGTGACACAGGAATTTTTTGCGTTAAACCCGCCCCCAAAGAATCCGTGCGCGCTACGATTACGCCATCGTCCACGCCCAACTCCAAGAATGCGTAACGCACAGCGTTAATTTTCGCCAAGAAGTCCTCATGTGGAACCGTTACCTTGCCATCTTGGTGTCCACACTGTTTGGCATCAGATACTTGGTTCTCGATCTGGATACAACAAGCCCCCGCTTCGATCATTTTCTTCGCAAGCAAATAGGTCGCCTCTTCGTTACCAAAGCCCGCATCGATATCCGCGATAATCGGCACTACATGGGTTTCGAAGTTATCAATTTTCTGCTGAGCGGCTTGTTCTCGAACCTGGTCTCCCGCTTCTCTGGCGTCATCCATTTCTTTAAACAAGTGCTGTAATTCACGGGCATCCGCTTGTTTCAAAAAGGTGTACAACTCTTCAATCAACGCTGGCACAGACGTTTTTTCATGCATAGATTGATCTGGCAAAGGACCAAACTCAGAACGCATGGCCGCCACCATCCAACCAGACAAGTATAAGTAACGGCTGCGCGTGGTGCCAAAATGCTTCTTAATAGAAATCATTTTTTGTTGGCCTACAAAGCCGTGCCAGCACCCCAAGGACTGGGTGTAATTCGCTGGATCTTTGTCGTAGCTCGCCATGTCTTCACGCATGATTTTGGCTGTGTATTTAGCGATATCTAACCCCGTATTAAAACGGTTTTGCAATTGCATTCTCGCTACGAATTCAGGGTTCATCGCCGCCCAAGTTGGACCTTGTTGATTGATCGTACTGCTCGCTTGCTGTGTTTTATTGTTATAAGTTTGCATGGTTTTTCTCACTCTTTAGGTTGTTTAAAGGGATACAAATTCTTATTAATCCGTTTGTTTTCAATGCGTTTCCTTCACCTGCATTCGATAAGCATGAAGCAAAGGTTCCGTATAACCGTTAGGCTGAATCACGCCTTTGAAAATCAAATCTTGCGCTGCTTTAAAAGCGACACTATTGGCATTTTGTGCCATCGGGCGATATCCATCCGTCGCTGTGTTTTGCTCATCCACCACCCGTGCCATGCGCTGCATGACGTCATCAAGGTGTTCTTTGCTACACATTCCATGAAGTAACCAATTCGCCAAATGCTGACTAGAAATTCGCAAGGTGGCACGATCTTCCATCAAACCCACATTGTTAATATCAGGCACTTTCGAGCAACCCACGCCCGCTTCTATCCAGCGCACCACATAGCCCAATAACCCTTGAACGTTGTTTTCGATTTCTCGTTCAATCACTTGATCCGACAAGGTCAAATTGCTTGGAATCGTCGGGATGGTAAGCAAATCTGTTAGGCTCGCTTTCGGACGATTTTTGAGTCGCGCTTGCACCTCAAACACATTCACTTGGTGATAATGCAACGCATGTAAAGTCGCCGCGGTTGGCGATGGCACCCAAGCCGTATTCGCGCCCGCTTTTGGATGAGCTATTTTAGTTTCCATCATGGCGGCCATTTCATCCGGCATCGCCCACATACCTTTGCCGATCTGCGCTTTGCCCGGTAAACCACACTGCAAGCCTATGTCGACATTGCGATTTTCGTAGGCCTGAATCCAAGGCTGATTTTTAATCTGATCTTTTGGCAAGAAAGCGCCAGCTTGCATACTGGTGTGAATCTCGTCACCGGTGCGATCCAGAAAACCAGTATTGATAAAAAACACTCGAGATTTCGCCTGACGAATACACTCTTTCAAATTCAAGGTCGTGCGACGTTCTTCATCCATAATGCCGATCTTGATGGTGTTTTCTGGTAAGCCAAGCATCTGCTCAACTCGACCAAACAACTCACAGCTAAACGCCACTTCTTCTGGGCCGTGCATTTTTGGCTTAACGATATAAATGCTGCCAGTACGGCTATTGCGCATGCCTTGAGTACGCTGTAAATCCAACGCACCGATCAAGCTTGTGACGACCGCATCAATAATGCCTTCAGGCACAAAGTTACCCAGTTCGTCTTGCATCAGGTCGCATTCCATCAAGTGACCCACATTGCGAATCAACAACAAAGAACGACCATGTAAGCGGTATTCTTGATTGTCCAAGTCCGTAAAAATACGGTCTGGGTTCATGCGGCGCGTTTGCATTTGCCCGTCTTTTTCGAAGCTGGCTTCTAGCGTACCTTGCATTAGGCCAAGCCAATTTCGGTACACGTCAATTTTGTCTTCCGCATCAACGGCTGCCACAGAGTCTTCGCAGTCCATAATGGTGCTTAGAGCTGATTCGATAAGAATGTCATTGATATTGGCTGGGTCTTTCACACCGTTTTGGCCGTTACGGTCAAACTGGATTTCTACATGCAAACCGTTATTTTTCAGTAATACGGCTTCTGGCTCACTGCGTTGACCATTTACCGCCACCAGTTGACAAGGTTGCTTTAAACCGGTTTGGCTGCCATCTTGAAAAAAGGCCAACAAATGATGGTAATAAACCACGTAGCTGATCACGTCTTTGTGAGAACCAGATTCAAGCGGAAACACCTCATCCAAAAACTCTTTGGCTTTGGCAATCACGGCGTCACCACGAGCTGGGTTATAGGCTTTACCTGTGGCTAGTTCGTCTGTTTTGGTAATCACATCTGTACCGTAAAAGGCATCATACAAACTGCCCCAACGAGCATTGGCGGCATTCAATGCAAAACGAGCATTTTTCACCGGTACCACCAATTGAGGCCCAGCCAAGTGAGCAATCTCTTCATCGACATTCGCGGTGGTGATGGTGAAATCGTCACCTTCTTCGACCAAATAACCGATTTCACGCAAGAAGGCTTCATAAGCCTTTGTGTCCATGGCTTGGTCTTTATGATCCAAATGCCATTGATCAATTTGTTGCTGCATCTGATCACGAGTCGCCAATAGTTGACGATTAATTGGTGACAGATCGGCAATCAGCTGTTCAAGGTCGCGCCAAAATTTTGTTGGTTCGATAGCGTGAAGTGGCAGCACTTCTTCATTAATGAAGTGGCAAAACCCTGGATGAATCACACTGTTATTTTTAGCTTGGGGCATATTCATCTCGCTTTCCTTCTTTCTCTTATCACTCTGATTCTTAGGGTTAGCAATCCATGTAATCTTTCTCTCGGTTGCTTGATTTATAGTCTATGCCCGACTAACCTAAAATTTCACAATAAGAATTACACAGTGTAAATTTTACAAAAATGAAAAATAAAAATAGCCTCAATCGCAAAGCCCATTTCTTGGGCACTAAGATCCGCAACCTGCGTAAACGCAACCGTTTGACCATGGAAGACCTGTCGGCACGATGTATAAAAGTGGACGCAGAATCGGCCCCATCAGTGTCTTATTTATCCATGATAGAAAGGGGAAAACGCATCCCCAGTGAAGATGTATTGGAAGTCATCGCCAGCGTTTTTCAGAAAGAAGTTGAGTGGTTTTTGGATGATATTCCGGAAGAAGACGCCATTACCCCAACGAAAGGATCGGGCGGTGGCATTAATGGTATGGCGCTAGAACCCAACTTTTTGTTCTCAAAAGAAATATTGCAAATCGCCATTCCTGAAATGCTTTCTCAAACAGGGACTAGCGGTCGTCAATTTGCGCATTTATTGATTCGTGCCCACCAAGAACACCATCAAAATCATTTCCCTGATTTAGAACGCGCGGCAGAAGAAGTCGGACTTAAACGCTTACCACTGAGTCTTGATGAAATTGTCGCCATCACCAAGCAAATGGGTTTGCAAATTAAGTGGTTTAAAAAAACCCCGTTAGCCGTTTTACAAGAAATGGGCATCAGTGAAAGTCATGTGGTGACGTCTTTCTTTGATCCACCAAGTACGATTTACATAAACCAAATCATGAAAGCCCAACCACAAAGGTTGAAATACAACCTTGCGGTGCATATTGGTCATACGGTTTTACATGACAAAGACGGCATGAAAAATGTTTTGGTAACAGGGCGAAATGAGATCTCGCCCTTGCAAGCACAAACCGCGAAAATACAATCGTCAGGTATGGATGCACAGGATATTTTGTACGCTTGGCGAGACTTCGAATGCAGTTTTTTTGCGGGTGCTTTGCTTTGTCCAAAAGTGCCCTTTCGGCAAATGTTGGATCGCAACGGCTATGAAATTAATACTGCGCAGCTGGCAGGTGTTTCTGAATCCGTCACCATGCGCCGTATGACGGCGGCATCGCCTTATCCCCATTGGCATTATTTTGATGCTTATGCTCCTGGCAAACTCAAAGCCGTGTACCGAGGCAATGGCATTCCGTTGCCTTGGGGTAATATGAGCACCGTGGAAGACCCTTGCCAGCACTGGTCAGTGTTTCGCAAAATCAGCGAACCAAGCACTGGCACTTCAGCACAAATATCGATTCTTAATGTCGGTGACGAACCGCGAATTTACGCTTGTGAATCGATCAAAGTACAAGATCTTGCAGGCAACAACCACGTACTTTGCTCAGGCATCGATTTGAATCCTGCTATTGATGCTCAAGGTAAAGACGCCCTATCCATCGCCGCTGATTTACGGGAAGCCTGCGTCACCAAAGGCGGCTCCTCACAGATACCAAGAAGCATCAAAAAAGACCTAATGAGCGTGGCGAAGATTCTCAATATCAATTGGGTAGAACGCGGCATAGACAATGATGCCAGATTGATTTGCTCTCGCGGCGCCGTCTGTCCAAGGAAACCGAGCTGTTATCAACAGTGTGAAGCACGTTAGTTTGTTTTAGGAGAGTTTATCTTTGGATACCAAGCCGTGTGGTGTTTTGCTTGCGTCACTGACGTCGTCAGCGCCAAACACCACACGGCAAGGCTTTTGACAATCATTCACTCATTGCCCAATGCTGCGATTCATGGAGCACACGTAAGATTTCTAGGCAGTTTACAGACAAATTTTCTCGATAAACGACGACAAAAGGCAAGCCTGCAATAACAAGTTCTCGTGTGTTTTTCACTCTGCCATAGCGTCCAGCTCTCGGGTGTTCAGACAGAATAAGATTTACGTTATCAATGACCTTCATTACCACATCAATAGCAACAATTTGGCTATTATCTTCTGCGATGTAGACTTCGATTTTTTCTAAATCAAGTTCTGCTAAGTCAGTCCATTTGAGCAGCACGCTTTGCATCCCATTTCGCTTTAATATCAGAATGGTCGATCAATTTCCCTTTGTCCGCTGACTCAATGCCTTTTTCTACTTCATGAATAAACCAATCTTCGCGAGCAACATATTGCTTAATCGCTTCCGCCATTAGCCACGCACGAGGCCTATCCATTGCTTCCGCCATTTGACCAACGCGCTGTAGTGTCTCTTCGTCTAGTCTGACTGAGGTTGCTTTTAAAGACATTGACATTCTCCGAGGTTCTCTAAGAATCTAAATCATAGTCCATGCATGTTTCTTTGTCTTCATCAGTCTTAAAATTTGACAGTGAATAAGACAAGATAAGCACTACTTTTATTCTGCCTCCAAACACTCTTCTACTGCTATTGCGCCAACTTCAATACGCTTTAGAACCCCCGCTTTTTCTAAATAAATCATATCGTTACAAATGATGTTATCCGACACATTAAATCGCTGCTTCAGTGTCTCAGAGAATACTTGGCCTATTCTCGATGCTGATCATTTACTTCGCTCTTGGTTATTAACGAGAGGAAGTATTGCTGTAACGTCGTAGCCGCTCAGTTGTCACTAATATAACGACAGAAAGTAAGACCAATATCATAGGAAGCGAAGCAAAGGTGAATACTTTTGCGGCACCGCCTAGCAAGGGCGGAACGATCATGATGCCGATATACGCAGAGGCCATAGATAAGCCAATAATGGTTTGCGATGCAGCCGACCCAAAGCGTTTTGGTGTCATTTGAAGGGTATTGGGAAAGATAGGCGCGCAACCAAGCCCAATCAATATCAAGCCTATTTTTGCAAGCCCATCATAAAACGGCATAGCCAGTAATATACAGCCAAGTAAGATAATAAACACACCAGCTCGGATTAGAGCTTCTTCGGTAATTTTTTCCGCGATGACACCACAAGCAAAGCGGCCTACTGTAATGCCTAAATAATACATTGCCGCCCAAAACGCGGCATCCGCAGCCAAAACATCTCTTTGTGTGGTGAGATAACTTGCCGCCCACAATCCGGTACTCATTTCTATTGAGCAATAGCAAAAGAACACCGCCATTTGCAGTGGAACGCCTTGAATTTTTAAGGCAGTGGCATTCGAAACGACCGCCACACTTGTGCTATTGCGTTCAGCAGACTTAACAACAAACTTTTTCCACAGTGGCAGAGATAAAAAGAGCAAAATAACCAGTGAAAATTGCACCACGGCGATGGTGACATAGCCATCTCGCCAGCCTTCTTTTAGGGTCAAGTAATTCGCCATCAAAAGCGGGCCCGCTGTCGCACCCACGCCCCAGAATGAATGCAGATAATTCATATGTTTGGCTTTATAGTGCAGTGCCACGAAGTTATTTAATGCAGCATCGACTGCGCCAGCCCCAAGCCCCAAAGGAATGGCCAAAAATGCCAGAGCCAGCGCTACATTGGACAAACTAAAACCCAATAATGCGATGGCTGTTAGCAAAACGCTGATTGCGACGACTTTTCCAATCCCAAAAAAGTTGATTGCTTTTGTCACATAAAGACTAGAAAGAACGGTACCCGCACTAATAATGAGAGAAATCCCCCCCGCAAATTCCGTTGAGGCGTTTAAGTCTTTACTCATCACAGGCCACGATGAGCCCAGTACTGCATCAGGTAGCCCCAAACTGATGAAGGCAATATAAATGATAAAAAGCAATAACATAAAAAGACTTACCCATATTTAATTTGGTAGAACAATACCGCTTAATGCGCGTTAAATATAGGCAGACACATACTTAAAAACAGCCTAATTTCTAAAAACATGCCTGTCGCGTTATGGCAAAAGCACGTAAATTAAAAAGCCCGAAAGTCAGTAATTGGCTTTCGGGCTTTTGCCTCATTTATTCATGCTATTGTGCTTTTAGCGTTTCAAACCTTAGACCGCTGGCTGTTCTATTAGGAAAGCCCTTCCAGTAAGTGTGGTTGGCGCTATCCTCACCATCCCCCCAAGTGCCTTCATTAGAATGCGGCACTAAATCTAAATAGCCTGACATTGCATCATCATGCTTCAAATACTGACCTAACCAAGCCGTAATGAAATGGGTAGAAACATTGTTCATACGCACATTATCCCAAACAGGGTCGAGGTAATGCATAGACAAGTTGAAGCCTAACTCTGGGTCCACTTTATACATTTCAGCTGGCGGCGCCATCGGTGCCCCCGCGTTGTGGTTAGCGTAGTCAAACGTCAATAAAGCACGATCAACGCTGGTTGACGCTTTCCATAAAGCCCGCACTCCGTCTTCATAACCAACAACGTCGTCTACCGACCCTGCTATGTACAGCATAGGAACACGAATTCCCTTAGCGGTTTCAGCATCCATAAAACCATTATTCATACCAGCTGGAGCAAAGGTAACAGCCGTTTTAATACGCTCATCAGCCAAAGCGAGGTATTCATCACTGCCACTTAAATACTGATCTAGCGTGCCACTAGGCGTGGAAAAAAAACCTTCGTTTTTCTTAACACCATATGAGGTTAAACCACCGCCAACCGTCACAACGGTTCCATAACCGCCCATTGAATAGCCGATAATGCCAGTATTATTGGTATCCACTAGGTTATATAAGAAGGAAGATTTATCTTTCGCCAATTGACTAATTTGATCCAAAATAAACAACTGATCTTTGGTTCTGTTAACAATGCTTGAACTAATGTCTGATACGGTTCTATAAGTTGACTCTGTATGATCAATAGCAACAACCACATAACCTTTTGAGGCAATATTCTCAGCTATCGGAGCCATTAAGAAGCGATTACCTGGGTAACCATGGGAAAGTATAACCAGCGGAAAGGCGGTTTTTACCTTAGCTGGCTCAGCATCTAGAATCGCTTGGCCATGTAGCTCAATTTCTGTTTTACCGTCTCGTGCAAAAACCTTTAACACCTGAGAGCCTTTCGAATTAGCTTGTGCTGGATACCAAGCCTCAACCGTTAATGGGCGATCATAGTAAGGGAATGCATCACTTTCTTTTCTGTCTCTTGGGGTGTTTAAAACATCAATTTGGTTTTTATGAATGAAATCTATTTGCCTAACACCAACGGTCTGCTCGCCATAAGCCGCTAATTCAGGGGCATCCGCTCGGATAATATCAATTCTATTTTCAGCTTGTACCGCAGAAAATGGAACACAAGACGCCACAAGTAACGCAGCAGCGTAACGTGTCATTTGCTTATTTTTCATAACAACAGTCCTTATTATCTTTATTATATTGAATGTTTAAACATTATTGGGTTAATCGATTAACCAAATAAGTATAACCACGTCATTACACTTCGCTCAAGAGCGAAAGCACACCTAATAACAGCAAGATCAGTAACTTGCTTGTTGCCACTATCAATCAAGGCTAAAATCTTGGCTCTTTAATGCCTTTATCCCAAGGAAGAGACATGCCATCAGCTCCGCGCAGAAAGCAAAAAAACACATCGAATAAAAGAGTGTCTTTAGCGATGGTCGCTGCTCATGCCAATGTTTCGACGGCAACCGCCTCTCGAATTATCAACGGAATTACCAACAAGGCGTCAGAACAAACGATCCTTCAAGTCAAAAAATCTGTGGCTGAGCTTGGTTACCGACCTGCAAGTATTGGTAGAGCATTAAGGTGCCAGGAAAGCCGTATGGTTGGCGTCTTGGCCGCCAGTTTGGCTAACCCTACCATGTCGGCTATCGCGTCATCGATCGAATGGGCACTAAGAGACGAAGGCTTCATAATGTCATTGTGCGACACCCATCAAGAGGCGGACATACAAGATGAATATCTTCTAGAAATGCGTGCTCAGCTCGCTCGAGCGGTGGTCATTGTCGGCGCGGTTCAAAGCCCGCTATTAACGGATTATCGCAACAGTGACATGACCTTTGTTTTTGTTAATCGCCCCGCACCAGACCAAGAAAGTGCACTTTATGTTGGCATCGATAATTATCAAGCAGGTGTGGACGTTGCTGAATTGTTGCTTCAACATGGCAAAAAAAACATCGCTATTATTCATGCCTCACTTGATCAAACCGCTGCGGAAGAAAGGCGCAGAGGCTTACTCGATCGCCTAGCAAAGGCAGGTATTCACTCTGATCAAATCCCCCATGCTCACGCAGAAGGCTTAAATCATCTTGAAGTTGGCTATCAGTGCATGGGAAACATATTGAACATGGCTGAAAGACCAGAAGTCATTTTATGCCTGAGCGATATGCTTGCGTTCGGTGCCTACAGGCGAGTGCAAGAAACAGAATTGAGTGCGACGGATGATATGACTTTTTTCGGTTTCGATGATAATCCACTTAATCCTTGGATTGCTAATTGGCTGAATTCTGTGGGTGTCCCTGCGGAGTTATATGGCCCTGCCACGGTGGCGACCTTAAAAGCTATCTGGAACCATTCACCACCAACTACACCAACTTATTTATCCCACAAATTTCGCTTAAATAAGGCATTTACAGAGGTTAAGTAGAACTGAGAACAATTATCACCACTGGTAATATATCGAAAATTTCCTCTCATTTTTGGTTAAAGAAAAAGCAAGACTTGATTAGATCGACATAAAAATGCTTTTTTCCTCAATCTGCCCTATCGAAATACGCCCACAAGTATTAAAATCAGCGCAAATTCCCATACCCTTAGTTAAGGAAACCTCATGACTTTGTCGACCAGTCAGTCAACTAATGTCGTAGTTGTTAGTAACTCTTCTGATAATCCCTTTGCTATTGATGTTGCCTATGCAATGGGCCAGCATGAAGACATCGCTGATCTGATCAGTATGAAGCAATTCATGAACTCTGAATTTTGCCCTCGTTTTATTTCTGACGAAGCGGATTTTGAAAACATTGGCCGCAAACTTAAGGGTAAAGCTGTCGTTATCGTCAGTACTGGCAGTCATGTAAAAAGCCGCCAAGAATTGGCTATGTCAAATTTAATAATCGCCCGTGCTGCGAAAGAAAACGGTGCTGATCGCGTTATTCTGGTTGAGCCAGATCTATTCTATAGTGCACAAGACCGTGGTCCTCATAAAAGCTTAGGTGAAACCAGTTTTGATAGAGATATCAACGATATTAAAAAATTCGACGGCCAACCATTCACTGCCAAGCTTTACGCTCAACTGCTAAAACTGTCTGGTGTGGATACGGTAATGACCATCCACAACCACTCTGACTCTGTGCAAAAAATCTTTAATGATGTATTCGAAGGCGATTTCCACAACCTAATCCCTTATGAGATATACGCCCACTACTTACTAAACTCAAACATCTTAAACTACGGCGAAGACGGCGAAGGGCTTGTTCTTTGTGCTCCAGATAAAGGCGCTCGCGATTTTGTTAAAGAAATGTTCAGAACACTGGGCCTTAGCAAAGCAAAATTCATCATGCTTGATAAAGATCGCACCGCTGAACGCAAAGTAGAAATTACCCTTCACAAAGAAAGCGAGCACACTTTTGACGGTCTAGACGGCGCGAGTATTGTGTTGTTTGATGACATGGTTCGCACGGGCTCGACTGTTGTGAAATCTTGCCAGTTCTTACAGCAGATCAATCCTGAACGCATGGTGTTTGCGGTATCGCATTTTTATGCCAGCGATGAAGGTCGTGAACGTATGGCGCATCCAGCGATTGGCGAGATTCTGACACTAAATACCTTACCAACGATTTTGAACCGCGATGAGCAAGGCCGTCTGCGTAAAAAAATGGTCGTACTTAAGGTAGAGAAATGGCTTGCTCAAGAGCTTTGCAACATCCTTGATTTGCCGCAAACTCACGAGCCGAACCCTTACAAGATCGATATGTCGTCTAAGAACCCTCGTTTTAAACGCAAAATTTGGTTCAGTGAAGAGCTGTCTGAATTAAAAGGCTAATGTTATTCGTTTAGAACAACAGCCATAAAAATGCCGCTTAAAAGCGGCATTTTTGTTTCTATTCGAAGTCATGCATTTATTAAGCGCGAAACGCCAGCAAGAGAATATCTTTGATTTTACGATCTATTTCTACTTGCGCAGCCTCAAAATCGGCTCTTTCTACCTTGTACAAGTAAGGCTGAACACCACGCAGTTTCTTGATCGCTTGTGGGTCTTCCGCCAACAAAACTGCCACATAAGAAAACGCATCATAGTAAGGGAATGCCTGCTCTTTGAGTGCATTCAAATAAGAGTCAACGGACTCTTCTCCAAAGACTTGCTTAATGGCGGTAACAGCGCCAAACACGGCAACACCCTCACATAGAGCTGGGGTTTGCGCGCCTTCAAAGCCAACAGGATATTGACCACGAACCATTTCTTGAATTACATCCGCCAGCAACATCACATCGTTGCTGAATACTCGAGCTGGCATTTGGATTTTGTAACGATACGGCTCATCGGCATGTTCAAATACAGCATTTGGTTTGGCAATGTCATCATTGACTTCGAAACCATCAAACTTGGCTTCTTCAACGGCTTCGCCAAAAAGAAACTCTACCGCTGGCAACCAAGCTGCACGTAGTTTCTCTAATTTATTTACTTCTGTTGAGTAAGTGTCTGCCACAAGCTCATCCTTATTTATTCTAAAAGAAACAGAGCGTCAGACCCATGGTCAAACCACCCTTTTTGATAGGCGAAACCTTATCATATTGAGGGAGATCAAGCAGGAAAAATTCGACGGCAAATACGCAGATTCAGTGAATAACACTGGTATTTAGATCAATGAAACAAAAGAAAGTAACTTACGGATCTTATCTTAGCTGACTGTCTTTACTGCCCGCTCTATTATACAAAGCAGAACGGCCTTTCTTCTCTTGCTCGGACTGGCATTGAATGCACAAACGTACTCCCTGAATGGCTTTGCGCCGCGGCTCAGGAATTGCCGCATCACATTCTTCACAATGAGTCAGACTCTCACCTTTTGGCATACTGTTTTTTGCACGCTCAACTTCGGAGTCAACTGTTGCGTCTATTTGATCTTGCACCGCGCCATCTTGCGCCCAACCACTCGCCATACATACGCCCCTATTATTTTTATTGATTACTCTGCAATCTCCCACCACACATGGTAAGAAACAAGCTGCCAATGACTGTAATTTCCAAGTGTTTCAATGACAAGCGTTTTCCTAACTGAGCAATGACAAAAATATCGGTTAATTTACCACCATATTTTGTTAGAAGCTGAATATTTCGTTACCTATTGGCAACATCATTCAATTTACCCTCTCTGTGGGTATGTTAGAATCTCCGCTTCCAGCCGCAAGAGCGGTGGTTTCGAGAAGACCATTTCGTAAGGTCTTATTCATATTTATCTATTTTGGAGACGACACCATGCGTTTATCTTCGCTTAAAATGGCATTAGCCGCACTTGTTGCCGCAATACCAGCTCTTGCATCTGCTCACCCAGGACATGAACACACAACCAGTTTTATGACCGGCTTCATGCACCCTATGGGTGGTTTGGATCATTTATTGGCTATGTTAGCTATTGGTCTTTGGGCAGCTAGCCTTGGCGGTCGTGCGTTGTGGGCTGTGCCTGCGGCTTTTGTTGGTACTATGTTGGTTGGTGGCGGTCTAGCCGTTGCTGGTGTGCAAGTCCCTTTCATTGAGCAAGGTATTGTCTTATCTGTCATCCTAATGGGTGCATTGTTAGTCGGTGCGGCGCGCTTCTCTGTTGCGACTTGTGCTGGTATTGCCGGATTGTTTGCACTATTTCATGGCGCTGCGCATGGCTTAGAAATGCCTCTAAACGCTAATGGTGCAGAATATGCTTTGGGCTTTGCTGCTGCTACGGCATTGTTACATGTTGCAGGTATCGGCTTTGGTATGGGTGTTGCGCGTTTTCAAGCGCCTATCGTGACGCGCCTAACTGGCAGTATCATTGCTATTGCTGGCGTATTTTTAGCACTAGCATAAATACATGAAGCATTAATTGAAGCCACGTTATTTTGCAGAAATAGCGTGGCTTTTTTTATTCTTTAACGCTATTTCCCCCTAACCTATGGTGTTTATAAATCGATTCATTTTTTACATAGTTACCCAACAGCGCATTCTTTTACAAAAAGATTAAATACCCTGTAAAAGTTTATGTGTATGATTTTTGCATATTCAGTAATTTGCCAAGAAAGGATCAATCCTTGAAAAAAGCAGAGTTTAAGCAACCTTCCGCCTTATTTTTCTCCCTGATTGCTTTCTTCGCCATTGCGTCTTTTGGGGCTTATTGGACTCAATCAACAAATAAATCCATTATCAATCAACATCAGTCACTTCTAAGCGGACTGTCTCGTACCCAAGCATCCGTTCTGGAAAGACGCCTGTCTGCAGCCTTTACTTCGGCACAAATTCTCGCTTATGAAGTAGAACAAAATGGTGGCGATGGAGAATGGTTTCCTAATTATGCACATAAGCTGATCGATTCTATTGGCGGTATTGCAAACCTCCAGCTTGCACCTGACGGCATTATTTCAGACATCTATCCTATAGAAGGCAATGAAAGCGCCATAGGTTTTAACATCATATCAACACCAGGTTTTGAAAAAGAAGCGATGCTATCTATTCAGAATCATCGGATGTTCGTCATAGGTCCAGTAGCATTAGTGCAAGGTGGTGTTGCCGTTATCAGCCGTGCGCCAATTTTTCTTAATAAAGGCACGCAACGAGAGCTTTTTTGGGGCTTCGCCTCTGCGGTCATTTATTTAGACGATTTACTCGAAGCAACACAATTAAAACGCCTTGAAAGCGAAGGCTACCAATACAACTTATCAAGAAAACATGCGGCAACAAAGGATACGATAACCCTATCAAGCTCCCTTGCCCCCCTTTCTGACATCCAAGCATCCACCGAGCTTGTTCTCCCAGTCGGAACATGGACATTAAAAATTAGCAAAGCACTTGATAAGGATCTAGATCAAAGAAGAGTAACAGGCTATGCAGTGAGCCTTATCGTTTCACTATTGCTGGCCATCGCACTGTACGCGATATTAATCCAGCCCTTAAAACTTAGAACGCTTGTTAAAGAAAAAACAGCAGAGCTTCAAGACCTCGCGAATAAAGACCCCTTAACAGGACTTCCAAACCGACGTTTTTTACAAAACAATTTACCTAACGTTTTACAGCACAATCAAAAGCATAAAAGGACTTCTGCGTTTATATATTTTGACCTTGATAATTTCAAACGCATTAACGATACGATAGGTCATGATGTTGGGGACCAAGTTCTCATTATTGTTGGTGAAAGATTAACTAAGCTGAAAGGACAATCCGATCTAGTAGCCCGTTTAGGGGGAGATGAGTTCGGAATATTCTTAGGTGAAGTAAGTAGCGAGCATCAAATTGAAGAACATGCCAACCGCATCCTACAAAGCATCCGCGCTCCCATAAAAATGGATAATCGAGAATACCTATTAAGTACCTCTTTAGGCATTGCAAAGATTCCTGAACACGGTGATGACTTAGTTAGTATCATGCAAAATGCTGACATGGCGTTGTATCAAGCCAAGTTGCTGGGGAAAAATCAGTTCTCCTTCTATAGCGAGAACATGAAAGTTAATACGCACAATCTCATGAAAGCAGAAAATGACTTATCTCTTGCCCTACTCAGAAATGAATTCGAAATGTATTATCAACCTCAATTTGACTTGCATACGAATCATATTTTGGGAGCCGAAGCGCTTATTCGCTGGAATCATCCGGAAAAAGGCCTCATCTTTCCCAATGACTTTATACCTTTGGCTGAAAGCACAGGGAAAATTATTGAATTAGGCTACTGGATACTAGAAAACAGCATCGCTTATATCGCAAAGCGGAGAATAGAAAAAAGAGCAGATATTCTGCTGCATATTAACCTTGCCTCTCGCCAGTTATCGGACCCTCACCTTGTTGTTTTGGTGCAGGACCTGTTAGAAAAATACCAAGTACCAGCACACCTTATTGGCTTCGAGATTACTGAAACATCTATTCTTGAGGACGTTCATTTAACAAGAAAGTTGCTGCAGACCTTCAAAAATATGGGAATATGCATCGCCATAGACGACTTTGGAACAGGCTACTCTTCGCTTTCTCAGCTTAAAAACCTTCCGGTTAATCTACTTAAAATTGATCGCAGTTTTGTTATGGATTTAGAATCCGACCCAGACGACCGAAAAATTGTTGAGGCGATTATTGCCATGGCACACAAGCTTAATATAAAAGTGCTGGCAGAAGGCATCGAAACCAGAGAACAATGGAAAATGTTAGCAAACTTCCAGTGCGATTATGGCCAAGGCTATTATGTGAGCAAAGCAGTCACTATGGACGAATTCAATAATGGCAAGCCCATAGTTCACAATGATTCTTGATTAAAAATCATCGATAAGAAAGCAAAAGTTAGCCAATAAAAAAGCCCAAATGTGAAAATTCACACTTGGGCTTTCGGTATAGGCTAGATAGATAAGTCTGAGCTTATCGAACTAAGACGCTAAGCAAATTGCACTACCGTGGTTATGTACTTCAACCAATTCTTTGTGCAGGCTGCAAATCGCTTTTTCGTAATCTTCTTCATCAACCACAAACTGCATATCTACCTGACGCATAGATTGGTGCATAGCCAATACGTTAACGTCTTGCTCAGCGATCGCTTTAACCGCTTTTGCCAACATACCTGTGGTTTTCATATCACTACCAATCGCAGACACAATAGCAACCTTACGCTGAGTAATTTCAGCATCTGCAAAACGTTCGTGCAGAACTCTCATCACTCGCTTCAAGGTTTTCAGGTTAATAGCCAAATAATGCGTAATCGTATTGGCGTTAATGTCTTTTGCGATAATGTGAGCATGGAACTGTCTTAATACTTTAAGAATGTCCACGTCGAATTTATCGATATCACCAGCCATATCTTGATCAAATAGTTCCACAGCAAAGACACCACGACAACCCGCAATGATCTCTACACATGGCGCATCACTGACATAATCACCTGTAATCAATGTACCTGTATGGTCTGGCTCAAAGGTGTTTTTCACGCGTAATGAAATACCGCTCTGGCGCAAGCCTTTCGCTGCTTTTGGATGGATCGCTTCCATACCAAGGTTCGCAAGCTGGTCTGCAACATCGTAGTTAGTACGGCCAATAGGCACGGCATTTTTCTCACCAACTAAACGCGGGTCTGCACTACTCAAGTGGAATTCTTTATGAATAACAGCTTCATGTGCTTTTGTTAAAACCGCAATTCGACTAAAAGTCATTTCACTGTAACCACGGTCAAACGTAGACATTAGACCTGTTTCACTGTGAGCGTAACCCGTTGCAATCGGAAGTTCTTTGCTCAAATCAATGTCTTTAAAAGCGTCAACAATGCGTTCATCAAGAGACATGTGACTTGGGCTGTTCCAGCCAGTTAAGTCAACAAAAACAGCATTTACACCATCGCGTTTTAATAAATGCGCAGTATTCCAAGCACTGTGCGCTTCGCCAAGACTTGCAAGCATTTCTCGTACGGTAGCAAGGTGCTCACTAATCGAGAAATGACCGTGCTGACAAAGGCGGTGTAAATCTTCCAAGCATTCTTGTGCTTCTTTCAAGCGGCTGTTTAAAAAAGCATCTGCTTTTTCACGCAGCTCACCCTCTTCAAACAAAGCATGATTGACCTCTAACATGGCGGTGCGAACATCTTGCAATGCTGGGAACCAGTTATTTTGCTTACGCTCTTGAGCAAATAATGCGAAAACACCTGCATCACCTGTTTTCTTATGCTCTAGCAACTTATCGGTCATACCTGCATAAGCGGAAACAACAAAAATACGCTGATACATGCTGTTTACTTGAGTAGGCTTGAAAATGATATTGTCTCTAACTGAACGGTAGTCACTCATGGACGTGCCGCCAATTTTTTCAACTGTATGTTGTCCCATTATTTACCCAATTCATCAATGGGCCGAAAGCAAATTTTCGACCAGAGTCTAAAACTGCCGCTATATTGTCATAAGGTTGCGGAAATTTTAAGCATTAATCGTATTTTTAAATGCATAAAACCGCAGACAGAATATTCTTTGTTGAGGCTATATTGATTCTGTATTTAGCCCTAAGGAAAAATACATCGGAGGACAATAAGATGCGGCTGTATATAAAGAAGTTTGGGTGCCGTCTACCTCCAAGAGCAGAACAGCACCGACTCCTATAACGTAACCACTAAAATTAAGTTACGCTATATAAGAAGAAGCTCGACACATCAATCTAGAAGTTCGTAAGCACCTTCTGAGTTATGTACTTCTTTACCAGTAATGGGTGGATTAAAAACACACGCCAATTTCAATTCTTTAAAAGCACGCAAAGTATGTGCATCATGTTTATCTAGTACATAAACAACACCAGGTTTTATATGGTGTTTTTGGCCTGTTTCACGGCTCTCAACTTCACCCTCTCCAGAAATGCAGTACACAGACTCGAGGTGATTTTGATAATGCATATCAAAGTCTTTGCCTTCATAGATAGTCGTAATGTGAAAAGAAAAACCCATATTGTCTTCTTTTAATAAAAGACGAGTGCTTTCCCAGTTACCATCAGGTGACACTACTCGGCGCTCAGTTTTTTCGCATTCGGCTAAATCACGTGCAAACATTCTTTTCTCCTTATGATCTTGTTAGATCGATTAACATCTCGATAACGAATATCGAATAACGCTTGAGGTTTTGAACTTACAATTTACGTCACTCAAGCATGTAATAAGAACCACCGCAAAAATTAGGCCGCAGTTCTTTGGGTTACCTTTCTTAGCAAATGGGAACTAAACAGCAATGTCATAGTTCTCATCAAAGTAGCTTTTTGCTTCTGGCATATCGTCTTCCTTGGCACACACATCACGAATTGCACGTTCTAGAATATCGATACCTTGTTTTAGATCTTCATCACTAATAATTAGAGGACAAAGAAACTTCACTACTTGGTCATCGGCACCAGATGTTTCGATCATCAAACCATTCTGGAAACATTTCTTGGTAATCTTGCCAGCCAATTCGCCGCTAACGCAGTTGATGCCACGCATCATACCTCGGCCTTGAACAACGAAATTACCTTCGCCGAATTCATTAACAATGTCTTGTGTGCGCTGGTGAATGTATTCACCTTTTCGTTTGATTTCTTTCTCAAACGCGTCGTCTTTCCAATAGGTTTCAATCGCTACTTTAGCCGTTACGAAGGCCAAATTATTACCACGGAAAGTACCGTTGTGCTCACCTGGTTTCCATTCATCAAGTTCGGGACGCATAAGAACCACTGCGAATGGCAAACCATAGCCGCTCAAAGATTTCGACATAGTCACAATGTCTGGTTTAATTCCAGCGTCTTCAAAACTAAAGAAAGTACCAGTACGACCACACCCCGCTTGAATGTCATCGACAATTAATAAAACACCGTGCTTTTTACAAACCGCTTCAAGATTCTGTAGCCATTCAAAACCTGCCACATTAATACCACCCTCACCTTGAACCGTTTCCACGATAACTGCGGCTGGTGTGTCTACACCACTACTAGAGTCTGACAATACTTTGTCTAGGTATTCTGTTGTTTCAATACCATCCCCCAAATAGCCATCAAAAGGAACGGTAGAAACACCGCCACCCAATGTCGTTCCCGCTGCGCCACGGTGATGAGAATTACCTGTTACAGATAAGGCTCCCAAACTACAACCGTGGAAACCGTTAGTGAAACTAATAATATTTTCTCGACCTGTCACATTACGAGCCAGCTTAAGGGCTGCTTCGACCGCGTTAGTCCCTGTCGGTCCCGTAAACTGCATCATATATTCCAAGCCACGGGGCTCTAAAATATATTTTTTGAAGGTCTCTAAAAATTCACCTTTTGCTTTGGTGTGTAAATCAAGGCCATGTGTAATACCGTCTTCCATGATGTATTCAACAAGCTTTTCTTTAAAGACAGGGTTGTTATGACCATAATTCAATGTGCCGGCACCAGCCAAGAAATCTAGGTATTTATTGCCTTCTTCATCAAACAAATGAGCACCAAGTGCGCGATTAAAAACGCGAGGAAAAGAGCGAGCATAAGATTGTACTTCTGATTCGATTTCGTCAAAAATTTTCATAGTTCTATTATCCTTTTAAGTTTATTACTGTTTTTGATCAAAAAGCTGAGAGCGAAAGCTTGGCTTTCAAGCGTCACACCTTTTTAAATCACAAGACTATTGGACCAATCCGAACGAGGTGTTCGGTATCATGCAAGCCGTTAAAATGAGTCTGTTTATCAAACATGACTGACTCTTCTAATGGCGCGTTGAGCTGATCAGCAAGACGGCGAAACAGAGCCCAAGATCCGTCATTCGCTGCTGTAATACTGGTTTCGATGTAACGCACACCCGAACAACTAGACCGTTCAAGTAGTGATGAAACCATTCTTTTAGCAAGCCCTTGACCACGAGCTTTCTCACTAACTGCAACCTGCCAAACAAACAAAGTATCCGATTGGTTGGGAATGATATAACCGGAGACAAAACCAACCAGTTCGCCATCCTCCAAACTTGCAGCAACCGAGGTCTCGCTAAAGTGACTGGCTTGCAACAAATTACAATAAACGGAGTTGGTATCCAGCGGTGGGCAAGACGCCACCAGCAGATTCACAGCCATTCCATCTTTTGCCGTTGGTTTTGATAACACTATTTTTTTTGAATCCATAACTACATCCATTAGAAATCAAAGTATTAAATATCGAATACAAACGATATATAGGCGATTTGCAGATTAGTTGAGCATTTTTAGACTGCAAAAATAGTTTGATGTCTAATCATTATACCTAAAATGAAGTGCTTGGCTACATTTTATTTAGAGAACTAATCATTACATAACTAACATTTGTTACATTTATGCCGCCGACGATGGCTCAAGCAAGCCCCAGTCACTCCACGAAATTAGGTGAAAATAGAATAAAAACATCTTTTTTGTTGCATAAATGCACTGAAATTCGGAAAATCCTGCCCCTATTCGGAGTTCTGCTGATTATTCTCTTTCTATTAACTAGCGAAAGAGTGAAGCAAAGGCTTGGCAATAAAACCGACTCTGAACGCTGTTTATATACTTATATCAATAACTTAGAGATAACTATGAAAAATAAAACATCGATCCAAGGCTCGTGGGCGAGCCGATGGATTTTCATTTTAGCGGCGACAGGCTCTGCCGTTGGTTTAGGTAATATTTGGAAATTCCCTTACATCACAGGTGAAAACGGTGGCGGGGCATTTGTTCTTGTCTATTTAGCTTGCATATTGATGGTTGGTATTCCGATCATGATGGCAGAAGTATTTATTGGCCGTCGTGCTCGTAAGAACCCTATCAACGCTTTAGCGGATGTCGCAGAAGAGTCAGGAAGCACAAAGAAATGGGGCATTATCGGCCTTATGGGCATGCTATCTGGCGTACTGATTTTCTCTTTTTACTCTGTTGTGGGTGGTTGGGTCCTTCATTACATAAAAGTAATGCTTACAGGTGAAATGATCGGTGTTACTTCTGATGCAGCGGGTTCTGCATTTGGTGCACTACTTGCCGATCCTGCTACTTTACTTGGCTGGCACACTCTATTCAGCATTATGTCTATTGCTGTTGTTGCAGCAGGCATTAACAAAGGTATAGAGACAGCTACTCGCATCATGATGCCAGCGTTGTTCGTGCTACTGATCATCTTGCTTGGCTATGCCATGACAACCGGTGGTTTTGCACAAGGCTGGAACTTCATGTTCGAGTTTGATTTCAGCAAATTGACTTGGAATGCTGCGCTAGTTGCACTTGGTCATTCATTCTTTACCCTATCTTTGGGCATGGGCACCATCATGGCGTATGGTTCTTATATGACAAAGGATGCGTCAATCGGTAAAACGGTATTGGCTATCGGTGGCTTGGATACACTCGTTGCTTTGGTCGCTGGCTTAGCCATCTTCCCGATTATTTTCTCGAACGGAATGGACCCTGCTGCTGGCCCAGGTTTGATGTTTATCTCTTTGCCTGTTGCCTTTGGTCAAATGGCTTTTGGTCAATTGTTTGGTGTTTTGTTCTTTATCCTGATCGCCGTAGCTGCATGGACCTCCGCTATTTCCCTGCTGGAACCAACCGTTGCCTTCTTGATCGAGCGCCTCAAGATAAAACGTATGACAGCAGCAATTGGCTTAGGCATTACTGTTTGGGCTCTAGGCATCGCATGTTTAGGTTCATTTAGCTTTATGTCTGATGTGACTTTCTTCGGCAAGAACACGTTTGACTTCTTCGACTACATCACTGCAAACATTATGCTTCCATTGGGCGGTATCTTCATTGCATTGTTTGCTGGTTGGGTCGTAAAAGATAAGTTCGCACAAGATGAGCTGCAACTTCCAAGTGCTGTTTTCAAATTGTGGAATATCTCGATGAAATTTACAGCGCCAATCGCTGTAGCCATTGTGTTGTATTTCTTGATCAACCCAATGAAATAACCATCACAACATTCGTTGTCATAACCCCATTGGTACTCTGTGCCAATGGGGTTTCTTTTTCTATACGCCAAACATCACATTGATCTAAGCGCATAATTTTCTCCCGCCGACTGAATTGTCTGACTTAACTCAGCAGCCACGTCTGCTTGTTGAAGTTTGTTCCACACAAGTTCATGGAAATAGAATGCAACTGTATTGATCGCAGGCTCTACAATAGCGACCAAGCCACCCACTAACAAACTCCCAGTAATAAGGTAAGCAACAGAGAACGCGATAGAAAAATGCATTACTGCAAAAGTCATTGTTTTAGCCATGGTGAATCTCCTTCTTTTCGATTACAGAAAGAGTAGTGAAACCAGACTCATTATTAAAATATATTATTAATATCTATCTAATAGCTTTTTACATTTAATCATTGGGAGCAGGAATGATGATCCGCTCTATGAAGTCATTCACGCCTTCAAACGCCTCAGAATAGATCTTCACATCCTGCGAATCCTTTAAATTGCTTTCATTGGCTGCTAACCAAAAACTCGCCCCAATTACCGCAACAGGGCGCTGCCATTGCTGCATTTGATACACCAAGTCTGCTGCTTTGTTATTCAATTCACTTTCACAAAAAACCAACACTGACGCAGCCTGAACACCTTCCACTAAACTAAACCAGTCATTACTTTGCAGTACATTGGGCACTACGCAACATGACAACCCTTTATCCAATAACATGGCTGCTGCCATGTAGCACCACAAGCTACGCTGAGACGATAGCCCTGTAATCAGCACTTTATGCGCGCTCTTCTGCTGCCCCTTAAAGCTATTTAGACGAGTCATTAAGCATGACAGCACAATCGACTCACAAAACGCTAAGGCAGCCCCTTTTCCCAACTGCTCGAAGCTAGGCAACAGCCAATCTCGTACAGCAATATTGGCCGGGTACTGAGAAAATATTTGCTGATACATTTGCTCTATTTTCTCACCTTGAAAGGCTTCTGCCGCCTTCACCAGTGCCGCCTGAGACGCCAGCCATTCATTCGAAGGTGATACAGCATCAAACATAGCCCCTTGATCTAATAAGGCGCGCACTTTACTAACAGCAACCCCTTGCTGAATCCAACGCAAAATCCCTTCAACACGCTGTACGTCACCTTGGTCATACAATCGATGCCCTTTATTGGTTCGCTTTGGCTTTAGTAAACCATAACGACGCTCCCAAGCTCTCAGCGTGACAGAGTTAACACCTGTTTTTAGTGATAATTCGCGAATAGGAAAAAACGCCTCGCTGCCCAACGGCACAGCGTCATCTAAAGGCTCAGATGGTTTGAGACTTTCCACTTCCACATTTTGTTTTGACTGACTCATACATTTTTCCAATAAATCATCGTTCACCCAAGGTGATTTACTCATTGTGACCTAAACTTAATATAGCCTTAAAAAGCTATACAAATATTTTTTTGTACAATTTAATTGCTTTTATTGTACAAGATTCTATATTGTATAAGAAAACAATGCACTAACTGGAAAAAACACTATGAGCACATTAACCGCTAACCAAATACACACACCTGCCTTCGACATCGCCATCATTGGCGCAGGCTTAGCAGGCAGCCTATGTGCGCATTTGTTAGCCCAATCAGGCCATAGCGTCTGCATCATAGACAAAAGCCGTGGCAGTGGCGGTCGAGCCAGCAGTAAAAGATTGGAAGATGATACTAGCTGTGACCTAGGCACTCCTTTTATCCTAGCCCAGCATTCTGATGTTATTACTCTCTTGCAACAGCTCACTAAGGAGCAAGTTGCAGCGCCATGGAAACAATTAAATCAAGGTGACGCACAAGCCTTTGTTGGCACACCTAAAATGAGCGCTATCACTCGACACTGGATTCAACAGGCTCACTTTATCGCAAGCACTCGTATTCACCATCTTGATCAAGTAACGCAAAACGGCGATAAACAGGCAAGCTGGCTATTAAGAGACGATAAATACCAACCTGTTGTTATAGCTAGAAAGGTCATCATTGCGGCACCAGCCCCTCAAACGGCATCCATATTGGCTACCCATGAACAACTGGCGGTATTGTTACTCAGAGCAAATCAAGCGAGCGCTTCTTATCAATCTCAGTGGGCCATGTGGCTAGAAACAGAACCATGCGATCTAAATGCCTTAATTGAACCTAAAGATTCTTTAATCAAACGCATGATAAAAGACAATTACAAGCCCATGCGCCATAGTGAAAAGATAGATCGATGGGTCATTCAAACAACGGCCGAATGGAGTAAACAACACCTAGACTCAGATAAGGAATGGATCACTCAAACCTTGCTGAAAGCTTTCGCAGAAATCACGGAGCACAGAGTATTAAAGCACGGAGCACCACACCGCTGGTTCTTAAGCCGATTTAGCGAACACAAGGGCAATAAACCCTTTGCTTGGTCGCCAGAAAATAACATCGGACTTGTTGGAGACTGGTTGTGCCAAGGTGATGCTGAAGGCGCATTACTCAGTGCATTGTCTCTTATTCACCACATCACAGATGCTGAATAGACACTACGATGTCTATTGGAGGATTAACCTATGCCACACTCTCAACCATCACCAGATCAGCTAACACATAAGATTCCCGTTGGTATCAGCGCCTGCTTATTGGGAGATAATGTCCGCTACAACGGTGGGCACAGTCATTCGGACTATTGTGACAAAATCCTCAGTCATTATTTTGACTATCAAAAGTTTTGCCCTGAGGTCGCTGCTGGATTTGGCACACCACGCCCAACGCTTCGCCTAGAAGGTGATCCTGATTCACCAAGAATGGTATTTACTAAGAACTCGGAAGAAGATGTTTCTGAGGTATTTATGACCGCGTCGAATAAGTATCTGGAAAACCTGTCTCATCTAGATGGTTATATTTTGATGAAAAAATCCCCTAGTTGCGGCATGGAGCGTATTAAGGTTTATCAGGAAAATGGTCATCCTCATATGCAACGCAGTGCAGGACTTTTTACAAAAGCCCTTCAGCAACGCTATCCATTATTGCCCGTCGAAGAAGACGGTCGCTTGAATGACCCTGTTTTGCGGGAGAACTTTTTGTTGCGTGTGTTCACCCATCACGACTTCCGTCACAGCATGGGCGAACAGGCAAAAATGAAAGACCTTATCGCTTTTCATAGCCGCTATAAATACATGGTAATGGCTCATTCTCAGCCAATTTATCGTAAACTCGGCCGCATGCTTTCAGGCAATGATCCACGCCCCATTGAGCAATTAAAAACCGCTTACTTTGAAATACTCATGACAACCCTGTCAAAACCGGCGGCACGTAAAAATCATTGCAACGTATTGATGCACTTAGTTGGCTATCTAAAACATGCCGTGGATGTCTCTGTACGCAAAGACATTTTAGAAGTGGTGGAACAATATCGCCGTGGAGAAGTTAATCTAGCCACGCCTGTCACCCTACTTCATCATTACTTAAAGCATTACGGCAGTGACTATATAAACCAACAGAGTTACTTCATCCCATACCCTTCCCCTCTCGGCATCCGTAATACGGTTTAAGGTGACCTAATAGCATGAAAGTTGAACACCTAGTATGGTTGCGCAATGATTTGCGCCACTTAGACAATCCAGCACTTCACTTTGCCGCCAAGGAAGCTCGTGCACAAAATACGCAGCTTGCCGTACTCATTACACCAACACCTGCACAGTGGGCAGAGCATAATGAGTCGGATGCAAAAACAGGTTTACGCGCTGGTTTAATCAAAACTCTAGCGAAAACATTGGCACAGCTTGGCATTCCCGTGCACTTTCTTGAGGTAGATAGTTTCAATCAGCTGCCAGAGGCCATCACTCAATTTTGCCTCAGTCAGCAAATAAAACATCTTTGGTTTAATCGCGACCTGCCGGTTCACGAACAACAACGTGATCACGCTGTCTGTGAACAACTCGCTAAACATCAGATTCACGCTCATGTTCAAGCTGCTGATCTTATCGTTCCAGAGGATGTACTGAGCCAACAAGGAACACCATTTAAAGTATTCACCCCCTTTTTTAACCGTTGGGTGACCATGTTAGCTCTACAAGACACAACCCCCCTTGAGTCCCCAGAACCACAGGCCGATCCATTACCAGAACCTGATGTCGAGTTCGCTTGGGAGAAAACTTTCAGAGACGATTTATGGCCTGCAGATCAGGACACAGCTAAACAAAAGCTTTGGCAGTTTTGTCACCATAAAGAGCGCCACTACCAAGAAGCAAGAGATTATCCCATTGAACCAGCCACCAGCACCTTATCGCCCTATTTAGCGCTGGGTGCCTTGGGACCAAGACAATGCTTAGAAGCCATCTTCTATACCTGTAACCAAGAAGAAAAACGCTGGCAAGACAGCACGTGGCTAAAAGAACTCGCATGGCGAGATTTCTATCGTCAGTTAATGATGCACTTTCCATTTTTGTCTAAACACCAACCGTTCAAAGCGGAAACTAACGCCTTGATTTGGCGAAACAATGATGCAGAATTCCAAGCCTGGTGCGAAGGCAAAACAGGTTTTCCCATTGTCGATGCCGCCATGAGACAATTAAACCAAACAGGCTGGATGCACAATCGGCTAAGAATGGTAACAGCGAGTTTCTTCACCAAACTTATGTTTGCAGACTGGCGAAAAGGTGAAGCGTACTTTATGAGCAAACTGATTGATGGTGAGTTCGCCGCAAATAATGGTGGTTGGCAATGGAGCGCTTCGACAGGCTGCGATGCCGCGCCTTACTTTCGTGTTTTCAACCCCACTAGACAATCTCAAACCTATGACAAAAACGGTGACTTTATTCGCCGCTTTGTTCCAGAACTGGCAAACCTAGATGCGAAATCTATACATGACCCGAAACCGAGCCAAAGGAAGCAATGCGGTTACCCAGACCCTATCATTGATTATAAAACCGCTAGACAGAATGCAATTAACGCATTTGATGAGTTAAAAGCTGGATAAGCCTATTTAGAGGTATTTTTCGCGTTTACTATGCTTTCTCCGAAAAATACCTCTATAGTTTGAGCTGTAATATTTTTTTTGCACTTCGTCTTTACAGACTCAAACAAAGTCTTATAATTCGGGAAATTTTTTGGATCGATTACAGCTATGTCTAACTCTCCACAACACTTACATGATGTTCTAGTCCACTTGCGACGCATCATCCGCGCCACTGACCTACAATCCAAGCGTGTAGTAAAAGCCTGCGGTTTAACCATTCCTCAAATCATGGTGCTTCGTTCTATTGAAGAACTAGGCGATGTTACTGTGCGAAAAATTTCAGACAGTGTGTCATTGAGCCAGGCAACGGTCACCACTATTTTGAATCGCTTAGAAGATAGAAAATACGTTGAAAGAGTTAGAGGTCAAAAAGATAAACGTATCGTCAATGCGCGTTTAACCAGCTTAGGTATCGAAATATTGAAAACCACTCCGCCTCTTTTGCATGAAAAATTCATCGATGAATTTGATTCCCTAGAAGGCTGGGAGCAAACTCAGGTACTGGCCTCTCTACAACGCATAGCGATGATGATGGACGCTGAAACTCTAGACGCAGCACCTCTGCTTGATATCAACTCGCCAGACGCCTAACCTGCACTAACCGTTAAGCGCTAAGCTAACCAAATGCTAGACACAAAAAATGGCCGCATGTTTGCGGCCATTTTTGTGTCTAGGAATGAATAATCACTTTAGATTCAGAACATCCTGCATGTCATACATACCAGAAGACTTGCCTTCTAACCAGCTTGCTGCGCGAACAGCGCCTTTGGCAAAAGTCATACGGCTACTGGCTTTGTGAACAATCTCAATACGTTCACCTTCCGTTGCAAACCAAACACTGTGTTCACCAACCACATCGCCAGCACGAATGGTTTCAAAACCAATTTCTTTTTGGGTACGAGCGCCAATTTGGCCTTCGCGACCGTAAACAGCACACTCTTTTAAATCTCGACCTAATGCTTCAGCGACCACTTCGCCCATTCGCAAAGCCGTACCTGAAGGAGAATCTACTTTATGACGATGGTGTGCTTCCACAATTTCCACATCATAATCATCACCCAAAATTTGTGCGGCGGTTGCCAGCAACTTAAGCGTCAAATTCAAACCAACGCTCATATTTGGCGCGAACACCATAGGTGATTGTTGAGCACATTCATTTAATGCCGCTTTTTCTTCATCGTTTAAGCCCGTTGTGCCAACCACTATGGCTTTTTTATGCTTAGCGCAAAACGCCGCGTTTTCTAACGTTAAACTTGGTGTAGTGAAATCAATTAATACATCGAAATCGTTCACACAATCCGCTAATGACTCAACAGCAGCAATCCCCAACTTTCCTAGGCCAGCTATTTCGCCAGCGTCCGCACCAACTAAGCTACTGCCAGGCTTCAAAATAGCAGCGCCTAAAGTAACATCGCTGGCATCATGAATGGCTGTAATTAGATTTTTTCCCATGCGCCCTGATGCGCCAATAACTGCTACTCGCATTTCTCTGCTTCCTCAATTTTGTCTGCGTAAACCATAACAAAAAACCGTCTAAATCTCAGCATTAAAAATCAACAAGGTCTTTACAGGCCATAAAAAAAAGGAGCCAAAGCTCCTTTATAGAATCACAACCACAAACATCAAACTAAGGTGACTAGAAGATCTCGTCTGGTCTCAATTCTTCGACCATATCAAGGTCAAATTCTAGAACACCATCTGTCGGAATTTCATCTATGGTATTACGCATTTTCGGCCGTGACGTGTCATTTTGCTTAATCACAATCTCTACTCGTCGATTTGTTGCTCTATTAGCAGCCGTATCATTTGGCACTAATGGGCGAGTGTCTGCATAACCCGTTACAGCGAACCTACTTTGGTCAAGCTGCCCCGTTGAAAACAACTCTTCAGCGACTGAAATCGCTCGTGCCGAAGACAATTGCCAATTAGAACGGAAACGGCCACTGACAATAGGTACGTTATCCGTGTTCCCTTCTACAGAAATGGTCCCTTGTATACCAACAAGAACATCACGAATCACATCGATAACAGGAATAAAGTCGTAATTCAGCTCGGCAGAACCAGATTCAAAGGAGCCTTGGTCTTTAATTCGAATTGTGATGGTTTGTTCTTGGGTTTCAATTTCCACCAAACCTTTAGAGATCTCTTCACGCATGATCGAAGCGATCATTTGAGCATCACCTTCCGTTTCCTGAATTTTTTTCTCTCGATCAAAGTCCGCTTTTGATTTATCAACAAAAGTCACAGGTGA
Source organism: Marinomonas alcarazii (assembly GCF_003208215.1). GTDB lineage: Bacteria > Pseudomonadota > Gammaproteobacteria > Pseudomonadales > Marinomonadaceae > Marinomonas > Marinomonas alcarazii. The sequence continues at coordinate 78,783 of NZ_QKLW01000012.1, read as the reverse complement.
GGGTGAGCCTGAATCGCTTTGCTCTTTTAACTCTGCATCGCCCGGCTTACAAATCACCTCAAGCGTATTCTCTGGCGTCGTGTCTACCTTTTGCTTGACCTCATTAATGGGGGTTGGCTCAGGTCGACCAGGACTAAATTCTTGGGCTATTACAGACGTCCCCATAGGAATAGAGTCCGCCTCAACATCACGCTGAACACCAAATGCTAATTTTAATGAACCTGCTATTTGCTTGAACTTAATAACATCCATTTCAGAAAATGAAAGTAACAGCACAAAGAAACACATCAACAAGGACATGAGATCCGCAAAGGTCCCCATGTAAGCAGGTAAGCCCTCTACACATTCAGGGCAATCTGACTCTTCTTCATCGCTCATTCAAATATTCCATTAAAAACTGACATACTATTCACGCTCTACTCGCTTGCCTTCCGCCATGTAAGCTTTCAGCGCGCCATCCAAAATACGTGGATTCTGACCGGATTGAATGGCAAGCAAAGCGTCTAAGATTAACTTCTGACAGATTAACTCTTCATCGGCACGAACATTGAGTTTTACTTGCATAGGTAAAAACACCATATTCGCCATCATGGCACCATAAAGCGTTGTTAACAAAGCAACCGCCATAGCAGGGCCAATTGCCTTTGGATCAGACATGTTTGCCAACATCTGTACCAAGCCAACCAACGTCCCTATCATCCCCATGGCCGGACCAACATCGCCAAAGGCTTTAAATACCTTAGCGCCGGCATTATGCCGCACATAAGCCTGATTCATATCCTTGGTTAACTGACTTTTGACAACGTTACTGTCATGACCATCCACCAGCATTTGAATCCCCTTTGATAAGAAAGGATGACTCACCTCTCTTCCCTCTAAGGAAAGCAGGCCACCTTTACGTGCCTCATCAGCCAGACCGTAAATTTCGTCAATCAAAGTATCCAAGGGAACACTTTTAAACATAAAGGCTTTCGCTGCGACTTTACCAGCACTTAGAAACTGGCTTAGTGGATATTGCATTAATACAACAAATAATGAACCAATCAGCACAATCAATATTGATGGTACGTTGACGAACATCCCTGCCGACCCACCAACAAAAATAGCTGAAATAATTACTATAAAAGACCCTATGAGTCCTATTAACGTTGCGATATCCACACACGTCTCCTGACAAAAAAGCTATAATACGACTACTACGTTTCTGCAATTCTATACGAAAGTAAGACTAAGAATGACATCTTCTTACATGATTTTTGTAATTTTCATTAACACTCCCTCGAACAGTAAGTCATTTTCTGTTACAAAACGTGGGTTAAAATAAGAGTAGTCATCATGTCTCGAAAAACAACTGTACGTCATTTTGAAGAAAACCTCAGCGAATTAGATACGCTTGTCACTCAACTTGAGTCTAATCAACTTTCTCTAGAGGAAGCATTAAAGGCTTTCGAGAAAGGCGTTAAACTTAGCCAAGATTGCCAATCTGTTCTTACCCAAGCGGAACAAAAAGTTCAAATCCTGCTTGAAAAACAAGATGGCGAACATCTAGAAACTTTTGACCCGGAATAAAACTCGTGACCTTAGAAGATTTTTCTGACTATGCTCGCCGTCGAGTTGATGATTATTTAACGCAAAATCTGAACCAATACGCGCCCGCAGCACATCTGCAAGATGCCATGATGTACAGCTTATTCAATGGTGGAAAGCGAGTTCGACCAATGCTGACCTACGCGGCAGCCTCTTTGTTTGGAACCGCTGGAGAGTTGACGGATGCAAGTGCCGCTGCGCTAGAATCTATCCATGCTTACTCATTGATTCATGACGATCTACCCGCAATGGACGATGATGACCTGCGTCGCGGCAAACCCACTTGCCATATTCAATACGATGAAGCCACCGCCATTCTAGCTGGCGATGCCTTACAGACCTTTGCCTTTGAACTATTAAGTAATAAAAAACACCAAAATAATGGTATACAGCTACAATTGATTCAAGAGCTTGTTTACGCGTCTGGGCGTCACGGCATGGTGACAGGTCAAATGATCGACTTAGCCAATGTCGGAAAAACCATTGACGTTAAAGCGCTAGAACAAATGCACCAACACAAAACAGGTGCATTAATTCGAGCCAGCGTGCGCATGGGGGCGATTAGTACTGGAGGTCATAGCGAGCAAGACTTAGCCGCACTTGATGCTTACTCGGCCGCTATTGGTTTAGCTTTTCAGGTTCAAGACGATATTATTGATATCACCAGTGATACTGCAACGCTTGGAAAAACACAGTTTTCAGATGAAGATGCGAACAAACCAACGTACCCAAAGCTACTAGGATTAGAGGGTGCCCAAACACTTGCTCAAAACCTACATAAGCAGGCAATTGTCGCGATTTCTCCATTTGGAGAGAAAGCCAAACCGTTAGTTGAGCTCGCGAACTATATTATTGACCGCAACCACTGATATACTTACCCGCTTTTTTAGATTAATTAAATGTGACCAAACCTGTGCCGATGTTCGAAGAGATACCTACTGCGCGACCTGACACGCCGCTACTTGATCAAGTCAACTCACCTGCTGACTTGCGTGCCTTTAAAAAAGAGCAATTGCCTTCTCTTGTCCGCGAATTACGAGAGTTCATGCTGTACAGTGTCGGACAAACCGGCGGTCACTTTGGCGCAGGACTTGGCGTCGTAGAGCTTACCGTTGCCCTTCACTATCTATACAACACACCAGAAGATCGAATTGTTTGGGATGTAGGCCATCAAGCCTACCCACACAAAATTCTAACGGGGCGTCGCGACGCTTTGCTTAATATTCGCCAAGAAAACGGTATATCCGGTTTTCCAAAACGCGATGAAAGTGAATTCGACACTTTTGGTGTTGGTCACTCAAGTACTTCTATTGGCGCTGCATTAGGTATGTCTCTTGCTGCGCGTCAATTAAAAACAGGCCGCAAAGCGGTTGCCATCATTGGTGATGGTGCTATGTCTGCAGGTATGGCGTTTGAAGCACTTAATCATGCCGGTGATGTCAAAGCCGATATGCTGGTTATTCTAAACGACAACGAAATGTCCATTTCTAAGCCTGTCGGCGCACTGTCTAGCTATTTTGCTCGCATTTGGGCCAGTAAAACGTACGACCATATTCGCGAAGGCGGCAGAAAAGTCTTTTCTGGTTTACCTTCCGCATTAGAGCTGGCTCGTAAAGCCGAAGAACATATGAAAGGCATGGTATCGCCAGGCATGATGTTTGAAGAGCTTGGTTTTAACTATATCGGACCGATTGATGGCCACGATATGGATCATTTACTGACAACGATAGCCAACCTAAAAGACCGAAAAGGCCCTCAGTTCCTGCATGTCATAACAAAGAAAGGCAAAGGGTTTGAACCCGCTGAAGGCGATCCTATCGGCTACCACGCTATCAACAAGATAGAACCAGACCCGAAACCTAACGCAGAGAAAAGCAAATTACCAAAATACTGTAATGTATTTGGGAAATGGGTATGCGATGCTGCCGAACAAGACGAAAAGCTTGTAGCCATTACTCCGGCAATGAAAGAAGGCTCCGATCTCATTGAATTTGCCGATCGCTTTCCAGAAAGATACTTTGATGTTGCCATTGCAGAGCAACACGCAGTGACATTAGCAGCGGGGATGGCCTGTGACGGCATAAAACCTGTTGTCGCGATATACTCGACATTCCTACAACGAGCTTATGACCAGCTAATCCACGATGTCGCTTTGCAAAACCTTGATGTGCTGTTTGCTATTGATCGTGCTGGATTAGTTGGTGAAGACGGTCCAACTCATGCTGGTGTTTACGATTTAAGTTATCTTCGTTGCATTCCAAACATGGTTGTTATGGCGCCTTCTGATGAAGACGAATGCCGTAAGATGCTACAAACTGGTTACGAATACAAAGGCCCAGCCGCTGTGCGTTATCCGCGTGGAACTGGTCAAGGTGTTGATATTGAAGGAACATTGAAAACCCTTGAAATTGGTAAGTCTCGTACATTGAGAACAGGCCAATCAGGTATTATTATTTGCGGTTTCGGTCGTCCTACTTACGATGCCCTACAAGCCGCGGATGAGTTAGACGCCACCTTGCTCGATATGCGCTTTGTTAAACCGATCGATGAGGAAGCACTCCTTGCCAATCGCGAGGCAAAACTTATCGTCACCGTTGAAGAGAATGCCATCATGGGCGGAGCGGGATCGGCAGTAAGTGAGTTCCTACTTGCTAACAACATCAATATTCCAATGCTTCATCTTGGCCTGCCAGACCAATATGAAGAACATGCTAGCCATGCTTCTATGCTAAAACGCGTAGGACTGGATGCTGAAGGAATTAAAAAAGCCATTGAAAGGAAGCTGAACTCGCTATAAAAGCTTCCAAGGCTAAATCCAAACCACGGTCTGTCGTTATGCAGACCGTGGCGCAAACATAATAATGGCCATTCCTAATAGCGCCACACTAGACCCAATAATATCCCAAGTGGTTGGACGAATACCGTCTACCACCCACAACCATAAAACAGCCATGAAGATATACACACCGCCGTAAGCCGCATAGACCCGGCCTGATGCTGTCGGATGCAGCGTTAGCAACCAAGCAAATGCCGCCAAACTTAACGCCGCCGGTACTAATAACCAAATCGTTTTCCCTTCACGAAGCCAAAGGTAAGGCAGGTAACAGCCGACAATTTCTGCCAGTGCGGTCAGAATAAAAAGACCTATTGTTTTTAACTCAGGCAAAAGAACTTTCCTTCTAATAATCTAATCAACGCACCAAACACATAGGCACAAAGCGAATACCATTGAAATCGGCCTCGCTCCTTGTTACTTCAAACCCATAAGATTCATAAAAGCCAACCACATTCACTGACGAACGCAGACTGATTCTAACTCTGAACCTAGCCAGTTAGCCAAAAAATGAGTGTACAGGTAAAAGCAAAAATAACCGATAAAAAAAGGGGCAGATAAGTTTTATCCGCCCCTTTTTAATTGCGTATTTTTGGCATTTTACTTGGCTGTGATCACATCCATCACTAGCTTGCCGTTCACCTTGATTGGGCCGTCTTCTTTCGCACCTAAAGTGTATTCGAAAATACCGGTTTTCATGCCACCAGCTTCGCCATGCAACATCAGCATCAGCATTTCACCGGATTTAACTGGCTCTGTTAAAATCGCCGATACGTCATGATTCATACCTTTTCTAAGTGGTGCATACGCCACCACAGGGCCTGGTTTCATTGCCTTATCTGTGCGATGAACAACTAACCAACCATTACTATCCGCGGTAACGACATCCGCACTTACGGTGCCACCAGATACATCTTGATCGCTGCCTTTTACCGAAAGCTTGCCGTTCATTCCACCCGCTAACGCAGCACCAGTCATTGTCAAAACACCTAAACCAAGCGCAATACGTGAAAATGTATTTTTCATAATATACCTCTACATTGTGTCTTATTGAGTAGTATTTTCCTTTTACACTCATAGCTACGAGCACAATTTAAAAAGGTTTCAGTCACTACATGTTTTTTTGAATTATTTTTCAAAAACCTCAAAGTAAAGGCACAACATAAAAAAAGCCAACCTATTTAGGTTGGCTTCCATAACTATTATGTCTAGATTATAAAGACGTCGGGTACAGTCTGCCATGAATGGCCGGGCCTGTTGGCACGCCAGTTGGAGATCCCCCCGCAGGTTCCACACTGATACCAAACGTCGCGTGGCGAATCACCGCAGGGTCATAATTGATTTGCTTTTGAATGGGTGCAGCAACATTCGCCAATAAACCTAAAGAGCGCGGCGCTGGGCCAATTTCATCGGCTTTAATCCATAACTGATAGGTTTTACCTGCTTCTTGTCCTTGTGCGGTAACTGGTCGAACAGTAAGTTGTCGAGTTTCTATATCCAGCGACATAATAAAAGCTGGCTGCTTATCATCTGCTTGAAACACTGCAACAAAAGGCGCGTTAGCCTGAACGGCTGGCGCTATTGGCGGTTTAACGACCATAAAGATGGCAAGACAAGCCGCAATAGCTGATGCACCAAATGCCCCTAAACGCCAACGCTTCATTTTAATCCGCATCGCTTCCATTTCGACAACAACAGCGGAAGCGGCAGAATTTAGTGAATTATTACTGACAGGATTTTTATTCGTTCGTTGGTCGAGTTTAGCCAAAATCTCTTCAAACAAGCCTTCTCTTGGCTCTGCATCCTGCGCATAATCGTTCAAACCAGCAAAGTGGGCTTGCCAGTTTACAATGGCTTGCTCAAGCATAGGCTCATTCACACGTCGAGCTTCTACCGTCTCGCGCTCGTCCTTGTCCAACGTACCAAGCACATACTCTGCCGCCAATGTTTGAATGGATGTCTCTTCGTCGTTAATCATAATTTCATACAACCTTGCAGCTGCTTAATGCTGCGATGAAGCCAAGTTTTAATGGTGCCTAGCGGCTGTTTGAAACGTTCAGCAAGCTCTTGACGAGAAAGTCCGTCTAGATAAGCTGCTTTAATCATTTGTGCACGAGGCGGTTCAAGGCCATCCAAACACGTTTCCAGTTTTAATAAATCTTGGCTCTTAGTAAAAATGTCATCTGGTGCCATAGAATCGTCTGCGATTAAATCAAAATCTACATCGGCTTCACTGTCTGGCAGCTTATTTTTTCGAACCTCATCAATCGTACGATTACGTGCAATCGTCGCCATCCAAGTAATGGGGGAAGCAACACGTGCATCAAAACTCTCTGCCTTCTCCCATATCTTAAGATAAACTTCTTGCAGCACCTCTTCAGACGCCGCCTGATTCTTTAAGATACGAGAAACTATGCCAAAAAGTTTCCGATGAGTAGCATCATACAACTCAGAAAAGGCAAGACGATCTTCTTGAGCAACTCTAAGCAGCAAATTTGCTAAGGATTCCGTGGTGTGCTGTTCCGATAATAAAGATTGATTCATAAGACTCGCATCGATTAGGTGCCCACTTCGTAAGATGTCAGTATTACACTATTTTTAGTTAAACCCAATTCAAGAAATCATAACCTTAATAAACCATTTTGGCTGCGTTTGATTTAATTACACTCGCAGCGTTTCACTTTATATCAAAGTAATCCTCACCTAAAACCAATAAAAAAACCGCTCATTTACGAGCGGTTTTTAAGATATATCTTTTAATAAAGGCTATAAATAGGCAGTTACAAGGTTTTCAAAGCAGCCGTAAGCGCCGCCATTTCTTCGTCAGTACCAATAGTGATGCGAAGGTAGTTACCGATGCGAGGTTTGTTGCTACCAAAGAAGCGCACAAGGATGCCCCGCTCTTTTAGAGCCAAGTAAATTTGTTCGGCATTTTTTTCTGGGTGTGTTGCGAAAACAAAGTTTGTTGCTGATGGAATGATGTGGAACCCTAACGCTTCAAGGTCTTTGACGGACTGCTCTCGAGTGGCGATGGTTTTATCACAAATCTCTTTTAAATACGCTTCATCTTCCACCGCTGCTGTCGCACCTGCTAAAGCAATGCGATCGATTGGATAGGAGTTGAAAGAGTTCTTCAAACGCTCCAAACCTTCAATCAAATCTGGGTGACCCAATGCGTAACCCACACGAATACCTGCTAAGGCACGGGATTTAGACAAAGTCTGTACAACCAAAAGGTTTGGGTATTGGTTGATCAAAGACGCCGCACTTTGCGCACCAAAATCCACATAGGCCTCATCAACCAACACGACCACATCTGGGTTTGCTTTTAGAATCGTCTCAATATCCGTCAAAGGCAAAGCCTTACCCGTTGGTGCGTTTGGATTGGTAACAACAACGCCTGATACATCCAAGTTTTGGTAATCCGCGGGAACAATGTCGAAATCATCACTTAATGGGATCAGTTTTGGTTCGATGCTGTATAAGCCAGCATAGACCTTATAAAAGCTATAAGTGATGTCCGCGAATGCCAATGGTTTACCGCCAGCAAAATACCCCATAAAAGCCAAAGCCAAGACTTCATCCGAGCCATTACCAACAAACACTTGATTAGCGTCCAACTGATAACTATTTGCTAAAGCGTTTTTCAGCGTCACGCAGTTTGGATCTGGATAAAGACGTAAACGCTCACTGACTTCAAGGGCCATAGCCTCTAACGCCTTAGGTGATGGCGAATAGGGACTTTCGTTAGTATTTAGCTTGATGTACTTTTTGTCTTGCGGTTGTTCGCCTGGCACATAAGGGTCAAGAGAAGCAATTTTATCTGTCCAAAAACGACTCATATAACTCTCCATTACTTTTTATAAAGGGGTCAGAGCCCTTTAAAAGTAGATATTAGATAAGGCAAATTTTGTTAAAATTAATGGGATCTGGCCCCTTTAATAGAAACAAAATAAGGCCTCAATTGAGGCCTTATAAATACATTAGAATTTTTTATCAGTGACTATCCGGCCTAGGATCAGTCCTGAGGCTTCATATGTGGGAACAATAATACGTCACGGATCGAAGGCGCATTGGTGAACAACATCACCAAACGGTCGATACCAATACCTTCACCAGCGGTTGGAGGTAGGCCATATTCTAACGCATTGATGTAGTCTGCATCGTAATGCATGGCTTCGTCATCACCTGCGTCTTTTTCAGCAACCTGACGCATGAAGCGCTCGGCTTGGTCTTCTGGATCATTAAGCTCCGAGAAACCGTTAGCAATTTCACGACCACCAACGAAGAATTCAAAACGGTCTGTAATGAAATCATTATCATCATTACGACGCGCAAGTGGAGACACTTCCGCTGGGTATTCAGTAATGAATGTCGGTTGATCCAATTTGTGTTCTGCGGTTTCTTCGAAGATTTCTGTCCAAAGTTTGCCAAGACCCCAAATCGGTTTCACATCGATTTTTAGTTTCTTCGCAACCTCTGTTGCCTTCTCAACCGTTTCTAGATCCGCAGCCGTTAACTCTGGGTTGTAGTGCAAAATAGACTCAAGCATGGTCATACGTACAAAAGGCGCACCAAAGTCGTATTCAGAACCTTGATAGGTCACTTTGGTCGTACCCAAGACTTTTTCCGCGACAGTGCGCAACATGTCTTCTGTAAGATCCATTAGATCTTTGTAGTCCGCGTAGGCTTGGTAGAATTCGATCATAGTGAATTCTGGATTGTGACGAGTCGATGTACCTTCATTACGGAAGTTGCGGTTAATCTCAAATACACGCTCAAAACCACCGACGACCAAACGCTTTAAGTAAAGCTCTGGTGCGATACGCAAGTACATACTCATGTCCATGGCATTATGATGCGTTACGAACGGACGAGCCGTCGCACCACCAGGAATGGTTTGTAGCATTGGCGTTTCAACTTCCATGAAACGACGATCTTCTAGGAAGCGACGAATCGTAGAGATGATTTTTGAACGCATTTGGAACGTCTCGCGGGACTCTTCGTTTACAATCAAATCAACATAACGCTGACGGTAACGCATTTCCATGTCAGACAAACCATGATGCTTGTCTGGCAAAGGACGCAACGATTTGGTGAGCAATTGCGCTTCTTGCATATCAATGTACAAGTCGCCTTTGCCAGATTTGTGCACAGGGCCAGAAATACCAATGATATCGCCCAAGTCCCACGTTTTTTGATCAGCCAATAACTCTGGGCTCAAGGCTTTACGATTTACATAAGCTTGGATTTGTCCAGTCATGTCTTGTAGCAACATGAAAGCGCCGCGATTACGAACAATGCGACCAGCAATACTGACTTTATGGTCTTTCTCTTCTAGCTCGGCTTTTTCAAATTCGCCGAATTCGGCCTGAAGGTCGGCTGCGTATGCATTTGGACGAAACGTGTTCGGGTAAGCATTGCGCTCAGCGCGGATCGCCGCCAATTTACCACGACGTTCCGCTACTAAACGGTTGTCGTCTGATTGTGCTGTGGATTCTATGTTTTTTTCGTTAGCCATGATTTTGCTATCTACTCTTTTTAAATGTTCTAAATAAGAAACGCCGCTTTATAGGCCTTGCTTTAAGCTTGCAACAATAAACTGGTCCAAGTTGCCATCCAGTACCGCACCAGTATTCGAGCTTTCCACGCCAGTACGTAAATCTTTAATACGTGATGCATCCAAAACGTAAGAACGAATTTGACTGCCCCACCCAATATCAGATTTGCTATCTTCCAAAGCTTGCGCCGCTTCAGAACGTTTCATCATTTCCAACTCATACAATTTTGCACGCAACTGCTTCATCGCGAAATCACGGTTAGCATGTTGAGAACGCTGGTTTTGACATTGCACTACTATACCAGAAGGAACATGGGTAATACGTACCGCTGAATCGGTGGTGTTTACGTGCTGACCACCCGCACCAGACGAACGGTAAGTATCCGTGCGTAGATCCGCTGGATTAATTTCAATATCAACGTTGTCATCAATCTCAGGTGATACGAAGACGGACGCAAATGACGTATGACGACGATTACCTGAGTCAAACGGTGACTTGCGCACCAAGCGATGTACGCCTGTTTCGGTACGTAGCCAGCCAAAAGCGTATTCCCCTTCAAATCGAATTGTTGCAGATTTAATCCCAGCAACATCGCCTGCGGAAACTTCCATTAGCTCAACTTTAAAACCTTTATCTTCACCCCAGCGCAAATACATACGTAACAGGATGTTGGCCCAATCTTGAGCCTCTGTACCACCAGAGCCTGACTGAATGTCTAAGAAGGCGCTGTTTTCATCCATTTCCTTGGAGAACATGCGACGGAATTCTAGTTTCCCTAGTAGGGCTTCTAGCTCTTGCAGCTCGAGCTCAACCGCTTCTACAGAATCTTCGTCGTTTTCTTCTACAGCGATATCTAGCAGCTCTTTAGAATCGTTCAGACCGGATTCCATGCTGTCTAGGGTTTCAACTACAGCTTCAAGCGCAGAGCGTTCTTTGCCAAGTTTTTGGGCGTACTCTGGATCATTCCAAATAGCGGGATCTTCCAGTTCACGGTTAACTTCCTCTAAGCGTTCTTTCTTTGACTCGTAGTCAAAGATACCCCCGTAGGGTTACAGAACGGGCAGAAAGGTCTTTTATCTTAGAAAGTATCGGGTTTATTTCCATATTGGCGTCAATTTGCTATAAACAGTGTGGATAAATGTAATTCGGAATTGTAACGAATTTAGTCGCAGCATAAAATGCCATTCGCTACCCAATGATGGAAAAACAGACCATTTTTTGTGGGCCTTGCTATCAAATGGAGTCAATATGGATAAGCCAACTGTGTCAGTCGCCATACTGGGACAAAATTATAAGATAAATTGCCCTAAAGGGCATGAAGCCGATTTAAAAGAAGCGGCTGAATATTTGAACAATCAAATGCGTGAGATCAAAGCCAGTGGGAAAATCATCGGTCTTGAAAAAATCGCTGTACTTGCTGCATTGAATATTACTCACGATATGCTAAATAACAGAAAATACGCACGCTCTAACGAGCAACAGTTGCGAGAACTGACATCGCAGCTTGATGCAGCATTAGCGCATGAAACAAAGTTGGTTAACGAATAAACATCCGTGGTTTATTTCTTGATCTACTTTTTTGATTGCAAGCGTAGAACACGAATTTTCTTCATAGAGCACAGAAAACGAATGGGCCGATTGAGTGATTTCTCTATCAACATACTCTATACTGCACTTCGTTTCCTGGGTTGTTCGAAGCGGCTTAACGCCCTTGAGCCTATGAGTAATACCCCGGAAAGAGCCTGCTGGTTTGGTGTGCATGTCCGTGCGTCGGAAAGCCTAAAGAATCACAGCTCTCTCCACCTTGAACCACTGGGTTCAAGGCCAATAGCCGAAACGGCAACTTGGGAAACTCTTTTATGACCTCTCATCTAGACCCTAGACAAACACTACGTCGACAATTACGCCAAACTAGAAGAAGCCTATCGGCAGAGGAACAGCTAGCAGCTGCAACTCAACTCGTTTTTTGTCTTAAGAATCATCTTAATCTCCCAGAAGTAGAGAACGCTAAGCGCATCGCCTTGTACCTTACAAATGATGGCGAAATTTCACCACACCTTTTATGCGACTACTATTGGCAGCAAGGAATCCAGACTTATCTTCCTGTTATTCAAGGGAAACAACTAACCTTTGCACGCTATACTCCTAACACGGTTTGGCAAGAAAATGTGTTTGGCATAAAAGAGCCCGTCACTACCGAATATCTGTCTGGCGATGAACTGGATGTGGTTTTGCTGCCCTTGGTGGGGTTTGATTCACAGGGTGGACGTCTTGGTATGGGAGGTGGCTTCTATGACAGAACATTTGCTGACAAAAAAGCCAACGAAAAACCACTGCTAATTGGCTTGGCCCATGACTGCCAAGAAGTAAAAAACCTGCCTGTTGAAGGTTGGGATGTGCCTTTGCAGGCGATAATAACACCAAGCCGTATTATCAATGTATAAGTAAGAAAAACCTAAAATGCGAACGCATACCCTAACGAAAAGCTAATACTTCTTGGGGTGCTATCGGCACTTTCCAAGCCATAAGCTAAATCTAAGTTGAAGCGTCTACTTAAGGTCAGACCACCTGTTAGATAGCTTAATTGGCTACCAGCATGGTTCTTTCTGTAACCAACACGAATACCAGGAAAGAAGATATTATCGCTAAAATGGGAGATTGAGACGGTACTCCATTGATACTTATCACCCAAAGGCCCCGCAATTGAATTCACATCAAATGACCCTGCTAAGGACCAATTTTGATTTACGCTCATGATCGCTGCATCAACGGTCAACTGCGCCTTCTTTTTATATGTTTCATTTAATGTCAGCTTATCTTTATTTGCTAGGTCAATAGCGACATTACAAGCGTTCAATTCAGAGCCCGATAACCCTGTACAATTACCCAGTTTTTTAAACTTAAACTCAGGCTCATTAATGTTAGCTACCGTCGCACCTAGTTGATAATTCGGCGCAGCCCAGATCGCACCAAGATCAATTCCTATCCCAGAATCAACATAATCGCGGTCAAATATGTAGCTCATCGACAAGCTGTCATCACTGTCACCATCAGATAGCACTGATATTTTTTGCCCCAGCGCCATTCGATGAAGGTTTACTTTACCCCCAACAATAAGCGCACCGCTGACTGGCCTGCCCACCAATTGACTGTAACCAACGCCAAAACGATAGTCAGTTGCCCGCTTTATAATGACAGAAGAGTTAGATTCAAAATTAAAATCACTGCCTGTATTAACAACCGAAATATCGTCCGCTAATAACCCTAAGCGAGCGACGAAAGAAGCACTCGCATCAATAGAGAAAGCGCCTCGATTATGAGTCTTGTAAATAATTGGAGCAAATGGGGCTTGTAAGGAACCATAGACCTTTAGATAAGCATCCCCTTCTAACAACGCAAGAGAGGCGTTTACTTCAGCTAGAGCAGCATTAATTTCAGCCTCGCTACTGTAGTCTGCTTCCAGTTTATCGCCCAGATCGCCAACCTTATCCTCTATCCCTTTTATATCACCAATCTCTAACCCAAAATCTAAAGGTCCCAAAAAGCCGACGCGAAAGTCATTAATTGGTGTCATCAAATAGGAGGCTGCTGGGTTTGATAAAGATGTCTCTAATGATTGTCTATTTGCGTAACCCCCTAGAGAAGTATTGGAACCAATAGGCACATACACAGGCACGGATGCCGCGACGTTCGCACTAATAACAATCAAAAATAAAACTAAATACCGCATCAATCCATTATCCATTTAGGGAAAATATTGTATCTATCTGCACTTCAAACAAAAAAGCCGATAACCTTACAAAGGTTATCGGCTTTATTTGTTAAATCTTTACAGTTTTAGAACGCAGTATCATAACCGATAGAGAAGAAAGCACTACGAGGCATTTCATCACCGTCTTCATCTTTAACTGTGTCCAAACCAACCGCAAGATCAATATTTAGACGCTTAAGGAAGGTTAGACCAAAAGTCGCATAGCTTAGCTCAGTACCGGCCATATTCTGACGGTAGCCAACGCGAAGACCTGGAAGGAAGTGTGAGTCACCATAGTAAGACAAAGAAGCGGCAGCCCATTGATATTCATCACCCACAGCGTCTTTTACAGCATTAGTGTCGTAAGACATCCCTAAAGTAACTTGCTTACCTTTAGTAGAAACAGCCGCATCGATTGTGGTTTGCATTTCCATCACGTATTTATCTGACGCGGTAATACCGTACTTATCTGAAGCAGCATTCGTTGTAATAGGAGCACCATCAAATTCAGGCTCATTAATATTCGCAACAGTCACACCAACTTGGTAGTAATTAGACACCCAAACCGCACCTAGATCGATACCAACACCAGTGCTGCTAACCGCATCATCTGAAATAGAATCCGAAATTGCATCGCCTGCTTCAACGTCTTCATCATCCAATTTCACCAAGGCACGACCCATAGAAAGATTATGAAGATTAGCCTTAACACCACCCACTAACATACCATGGGAGTTTTCCCACATAGACTGGCTGTAGCCAAGCCCAATCTGAAGGTCAACGGCAGTTTGCGCATAGAATGAAGTATCAGTAACTAGCCCGTCATTGGTGCCATTTACATTTACATCATCGGCCAATAAACTGCCTTTAGCAACTGCAGACACACTTGCATCCAAAATGAACGCAGCATTGTTGTCGGTTCTGTAAATAACCGGCATAAAAGGGACTTGCAAACCTAGGGATGTTTTTACATACGCGGTATTACCAATTTCGTCCAAAATATCATTTGCACGATTTCGATTAGCTACTGCATTACCAGCATTAGCATTATCAACAAGATCTTCTATCTCTTCAATTTGATCGCCTAGGTCACTCACATCACCCATTTCGATCCCCACACTAAGAGGACCAACAATACCAAAGCGGAAATTGTCTTCGTCTTCTTGGTTAACCATTAGAAATGGTGCAGCGGGGTTCGCAAGGGCAGTAGCCAATGCACGTTGGTTCGGCGCATTACTCAAGGTAAAACTAGAGCCCACCGGCTGATTAACAGGCATCGCAGCGAATACTGCGGTGCTTAATAAGCTGCTTGATACAAGTATGAGTTTTTTCATGGTTTATCCCTTCGCGAAAGAAAACGTAAGCAAATAGCAATAAATAATTACCTTTAAGCTAATTGTATACGCATTTCTTACATTTTTCCTACCCTAAATAAGGCAAAAAAACACGGTAAAACACATGAAATAAAAAAAAACGGCAAACCTTGTATTGATTTGCCGCTTTCTGGCCTATTCGACCTTTTCTTTGAACTAAAAAGCTACATACAATTTAAAGATAGCTGATGTCGAAGCTTCTCTAAATCTTCTGGCGTATCGACCCCATGAGTCGGTAAACCATCTGCCATAGCCACTTGCACCTTAATACCTTGATGCAAGAAGCGTAGCTGTTCCAGTTTTTCCCAACGCTCTAAAGGCGACATAGGTAAATCCGCGTATCTTGCCAATAAACTCGCACGATACACATACAAACCGATATGACGAAGCGCTGGAAAATCAGCAGGCAACGATCCTGTTCGTTCTAAATTACTGGCAAAACCATCTCTATCCCACGGCATGGGTGAGCGACTAAAGTAGAGCGCACGCTGCTTTTCATCGCAAACTACTTTCACCACATTTGGGTTAAAGAAATCTTCTGCTTTATCAATAGCACAAGCCACCGTAGCCATTTCAGCTTCTTTGTCTTGGTTTAATGCGATCACACTGGAATGGATCAAGCTAACAGGTAAAAAAGGCTCATCACCTTGCACATTGACGACAATCTCATCACCTAGCCAAGCCATTTTGGCCGCCACTTCTGCAAGACGCTCAGTGCCATTTTCATGGTCATCACGCGTCATAACGACAGGCGCACCAAAAGCAATCGCAGCTTCTTCAATAATTTTATGGTCTGTGGCAATCGTCACAGACTTTGCGCCAGCTTTCAAAGCCAGCTCATAAACCCAGCGTAATACTGGCTTACCACCCAAATCGGCCATTAGCTTCTGTGGAAAACGTTGAGAAGCATAGCGAGCGGGAATGACGATGTGAAAATCAGGTAAGATTTGAGTAGTCATTATTTTTCAAACTCCGGCTTTTGAGCCAATTCATAAGCTTGTTCCAGTGACATACGAGATGCCAGCACCATATCCGCGACTTCTCTAGCCACACCGTCACCGGCAGCTTTACTAAGTATAATGGGACAATGACGTTGCAGTAACTCATGAGCATCTGCTGGGCACAAAGGCACCCCAACTTTGGGCATAACTTGAAGATCGATTACATCATCCCCAACGTAAGCGGCCTCTTCTGGCGTAATATCCAAACGCTCAATCAACTCTGCAAAGGCTTCGGCTTTGTTATGACAACCAGGATAAAAATGTTCAACTTTTAGGTCTTTCATCCTTTGCCTTAATGGCGCAGAATCTTTTGCTGTAATAACCGCAACTTGAACGCCCCACTTTGGCAACAGCTTCATGGCCACACCATCTTTTACATTGAAGCGTTTTATGGTTTCGCCTTGCTCTGTATAAAGTAAACGGCCATCAGTTAGTACGCCATCCACGTCAAACACGACTAATTTCAGAGCTTGCAGCTTGGCCAACAAAGTTTGGTCACTATCTAACGCTGGATAAGAAGAAAGAAAAGCCGCGTCCATTTTTATGCGCTCGTATCTAATTCTTCAAACGTTTTCACCAACTCATCAAGCTGCTTCATCTGCTTTAGGAATGGCGCAAGCTTACCTAAAGGCAAAGCACATGGACCATCACATTTAGCATTATCTGGGTCAGGGTGAGTTTCTAAAAACAAGCTAGACAAACCAAGTGACATACCGGCACGAGCCAATTCTGTTACCTGTGCACGGCGGCCATCGGCAGAATCTTCGCGACCACCTGGACGCTGTAAAGAATGGGTTACGTCAAACATAACAGGGAAACCAAACTTTTTCATTTCACCAAAGCCAAGCATATCAACAACCAAATTGTTGTAGCCCATCATGGTGCCACGCTCACAAAGCATAAGTTGATCATTTCCAGCTTCTTGGCATTTTGTCAGGATATGCTTCATTTCGTGGGGTGCTAGAAACTGTGCTTTCTTGATATTAATCACAGCACCTGTTTTCGCCATTGCCACAACTAAGTCTGTTTGACGAGAAAGGAACGCTGGCAATTGAATGACATCAGCCACTTCAGCAACTGGCGCACATTGATAACCTTCATGGACATCAGTAATGACAGGCACGCCAAAAGTGTCTTTTATTTCTTGCAGAATTTTCAGCCCTTCTTCCATGCCCGGGCCACGGAAAGAGTTAATAGATGAGCGGTTTGCTTTATCAAAAGAGCCTTTAAATACATAAGGGATCCCCAGCGCTTCCGTTACTTTTACATGCTCTTCAGCAACACGCATCGCCAAGTCGCGAGACTCCAATACGTTCACACCACTGAATAAAACAAAAGGAAGGTGGTTAGCTACTTCAATCTTATTGCCAATTTTAATAATCTTACTTTCCTGAGACATCTCTCGCTCCAATCTAAATTCGGGTTAAGCCTATTGCAAAATGGCAAAGTGCTTAGTCAATATTGCTTATCTATCGTAAATTTCTAATACGCCAACCAAAGCATTGTCGTCATTGGTCACCACTAATAAGGTGATTTTATCTCGTAGCATTTGCTCTTCTGCTTGTACTATCATGACATTCTCATTAATGGTTTTTGGATTCGGTGTCATCAAACTGGCCATGGGCTTATGTATCATACCTTCGCTTTCTTTCAGCATAGCGCGGCGTAAGTCACCATCGGTAAAAATGCCCAACAACTTACCTTCTTGTTGAATCAATACAACGCCCATTCTGCCATAAGTCATCACCGTTATAGCGTCTTTTAATGTCGTCTCAGGCGAACAAACAGGAAGGTTATCTTTGTGCATTAGGTCTTTAACACGAGTTAACAATTTACGACCTAAGCTGCCACCAGGATGAAAGCGAGCAAAATCTTGCGGCTGAAAATTACGACATTCCATTAAAGCGACTGCCAACGCATCACCCATGGCCGTTGTCATAGTTGTCGATGTTGTAGGCGCTAAATTGTTTGGGCAAGTTTCTTTGTCGATGGAAAGATCAAGCACACAATCACAATGTTTCGCTAGAGTAGAATGAGTATTCCCAACCATCGCAATACTTGGGTTACCAAAGCTTTTTAAAGAAGGCAGTAAGCGCATCAGCTCTTCTGTTTCACCAGAAAAACTAATCAAGACCAAAACATCTTCAGGCTGGATCATACCTAAATCGCCATGGAACGCTTCGCCCGGATGAAGGAAGAAGCTCGGCGTACCTGTTGATGCCAAAGTAGCAGCAATTTTTTTACCTATTAAACCAGACTTGCCCATACCACAAATAATCGTACGCCCTTTGCTGGCAAGAATCATTCGAACGGCTTTGGGAAATTCTTCGCTCACCTGATTGGCGAGATTGGCTAAGGCTTGAGCTTGTATCGATAAAGTACGTCGAGCACTTTCAATAAGGGTATCGGAATGGGTACTCGAATCGCCACTCAAATTAAATAGATCGCTCATAAAGCCTCGCTGCTAAATGTAATAATCGTAAAGTGAAATCATTATACAGAGGAGGAAGCGGGAGGACTATCAAAGAGCAAGCATTCAACACTTACTCTTTGATAAACAGAGAGGAATTACCCTAAGCAGTTAAGAAATTGACCACTTAAACTATCCAGAAATGAGAAATAAGCATTTTGGCCCATTTTCACATTTTCCCCCAATGGATCTAAAGGAGCCGTTTTCACGTCTGAGCCCTCCAGCAATGTTTTAACAATAGCTGGGCTAAACTGTGGCTCACTGAAGACACACTGAATATTATGCTCTTCAATTTCACGACGAATTTCAGCAACTTTTTTCGCGCCTGGCTTACGTTCTGGACTGACGGTAATTTCACCGGCATGACTCAAGCCGTAATGTTGCTCAAAATAGCTATAGCCATCATGGAACACAATGTAAGGGACTGTATTCACTTTATTCAGCGCTTTGCGTATTTCTGCGTCTTTCGCACTAAGGCCTTTTTCAAAGGACGCCAAATTGCCTTTGTAATACTCAGCATTCGCCGCGTCTAAAGAAACTAGACGAGCGGTCACTGCTTTTGCCAACACGCGTACATTATCTGGCGACAACCAAACATGTGGATCAACACCATCATGGTGATGCCCTTCGTGGCCCTCATGCTCGTGGTGATCATCATGGCCGTGACCTTCATGCTCGTGGTGGTCATCGTGATCATCATGGCCGTGGCCTTCATGCTCGTGGTGGTCATCATGATCATCATGGCCGTGGCCTTCATGCTCGTGGTGGTCATCATGATCATCATGGCCGTGGCCTTCATGCTCGTGGTGGTCATCATCATGATCATCATGACCGCCATGATCATCAGCAAAATTATGCAGAGCCATTCCTTGTAAAGCCAACCACTCTATTGATGACTCCTCTTTACCAGCATTTTCTAATGGCTTTTCTAAAAAACGCTCTAGCGATTCGCCAACCCAAACGACAGTATCGGCTTCCAGTATTTTCTTAAGATCCGAAGGACGCATGGCAAAGTCATGCGGCGATGCCGTACTAGATACGATCTGCTGAATATCCGCTTTATCACCAGCGATTGCAGCTACTACCATAGAAACAGGCTTAATACTGGTGGTAATAACAGGTTTAGCTAATGCTAAGGGAGATAGCGCAGACACACCTAAGGCAAGAAGAAGTTTATTCATTAATTTACTACCAATTAGTTAACGTTATAACGTAACAATACGATATAAAAAAAAGAGATTCAAGCGGTTTGGCTTAAATCTCTTTTTACAAGTCGTGAACTTAGCTTAAGTAAGCTGCAAATCATCCAACGCAATTGGTCGCACCATCAAACCAGCGCGCTGCCCAACAGGCAAATTCGTATTAGGAAACACAATCGCATCACCTGTTTGCTTTATGTAGTAATCACTTTTCTTCGAATGAGCTAAAGGATAACCTTGTTCGAACTGAGTAAAGTTCTTAACCTCATTGTCGATGGACAGTTCATAGCTGTCATCGTCTTTCACCAAACTATCCACCACACGGAACACCTGCAAATAAGCCAAGGAAGACTCCGCAAAAGCGCCCTTTTCTAATAATAATATTAAGCTGGTCTTAAGATCCGCGAAGCGCGATAAATCATTTTCACCAAATGGATACACCTTTCCAAGCTCTACGGTAAAAGCATGAGCCCTATGAACTAGATAACTATAGTAGGAAAAGGTTGTCGTCGGTTGATGTGACAGCAGCACCGCGTTAATACCGCAGGCCGCCAAGAAAGCGAGCTGCTCTTTGTTGTATACCGAGTTTTCAACATAAGGATAAACAACAAACTTTTCATGCATTGAGCCACGAATCGCAGTATGCAGATCATAATGCAGCTTCACAGACTCTGCTTTATAACTAGACTCAGCATAAAAATCGCTAACTGCCTGCTCTAAACGCTGAGCTCGCAGTGCCTCAAAGCCTTCGTACTTCTTCCATGCACCGTTAAAAAGACGATTAAGATTTACGTCACAAAAGCGCTTTGCCAAGTTGGCCGCTACCGGGTTACCAATTAATACCAACAACCTGATGTTCAATAATATTCGGCCATCTAAAATAGCGGCCACCAACTGGTTAACCAGCTCAATAGGGCCAGTCTCATTACCATGAACACCAACGGATAACACCAGACTAATGCGACTTGATTGCTTAGGCTCAAGACGTAAAATACCGGTATCTTCAACAAACCCAGTACCACTTGGAAAAGCGAACTCAAACGGTGCTAAAGCTTCTTGGTTGTCGAGCGTTAAAGCTAAAAAGTCATTATTCAAAATGGACATTTTTTACCAACTTTCCCTATCATTTTTTTTACAAAACAAGCCTAAAATACGCTTTGATCATACCGTTTTTCCACGCATGATCACCCGTAATTTTTTACGTCGCGTGAAATATATAAAAACAAGTCGCTTTTTTTATACTCACTCGACATTGAATGGTTTACTTTCTTAAGATGTAAGAAGGCTTTTCTTTCAAGACAAATGCCGATACCCTTTCGCTTTCTACTAGATTCACTTATAAATAGAGTATTTTATGCCTGTAAATGACGAAGTCATTACCTTAGTCGACAGAAGTAACAAGGTCATTGGTGATGTACCAAGACACCTAATGAACTTTGGCAGAGACTACCATCGTGTTACTTATATCTTGGTATTTAACCAAGCAGGTAATTTGCTCGTTCAAAAAAGAACGGATAATAAGGCGTTTTGTCCGGGATTCTTCGGTGTAACCACAGGTGGCGTTGTCGAGAAAGGGGAATCGTATATTGATTCTGCGCACAGAGAGCTGCAAGAAGAGCTAGGCTTCGATGCCCCACTTGAAAGCCAAGGAGTCTTTTTCACAGAAGGTGAAGGCTTCAAAATATGGGGGAAAATCTATACTTGCCACTATGACGCAACGATTCATGGCGAGCTTATTTTGCAGCCTAAAGAAGTCGCTTCAGTACATGAAATGAGCATTGATAGTATTCTCAGCAATACCGATAAATTGCCCTTTACCCCTGACTCCCTTAGCGCGCTAGAACACTATGCGAACAAATTAACCCAGCCTAAGTCTGATGATCCGCTCTAGCATCCTTTGCTTCCTTACTATATTTGCTTCTTCGTTCGCTCTGGGCGAAGAACGTTGGCAAAACGACGCTTACATACAAGAAAGCTTTGTAAAAATCGCCTTAGAGCGAGAATACAAAGAAACCAAATACCCTATGCTCATCCGCTGGACGACACCCGTAAAGCTCTTTTTTGAAAGTGACACAGGTGATGCCAGCCTACAAAAAGAACTGCTCAGCGTTCATGCTCAGCATCTTACCCATATAACAGGGTTGCCCATTGACTTCACTAATGACCCTAAACAAGCCAATATGTTTGTTATCTTCACCAAATACGATAATTTGGAAAATAAGGTAAGGCAATACATAGGCGACCCCGAGAAAATCCGTACAGCTCTGAATGAGGCAATTTGTTTAGGTAATTTTCGCCATAATAGAAACTACGAGATAACCAAAGGAAGTATCATTATTCCAGTTGATTATGCTCGTGCAAAAGCGCGCTTTTTAGATTGTATTGTCGAAGAAATCACCCAACTGCTGGGGCTTCCTAATGATTCAAATGAGGTTTTCCCCTCTATTTTCAATGATGTCAGCATCGACTCTTATCTCAGTCCGTTAGACTATTTACTGCTTAAAGCACTCTACTCCCCTCACCTTCAACCGGGAATGGATGTGACACAAACAAGAGCGGCATTCCCTAAAGTATTAGCAGAGCTACACGCCAACAAAGACATAGAAAATGCAGCTCAGCGAGTTCAGAAACACAGCCTAAAAACCTATTTAGGTGATTAACGTGTCTTATAATTTGCCAATCTCATGGACAAAAACAAACCCTGCCATAGATCAATATTATTGGCCTTTTCAGCCGCCTTCTCATAAATTGTGCTTATTCACTCTGCTTTTCCTGTCCAACTTAGGTAAAATGCGCCAACTGAAAATTCATACTGGAGAGTCCTAATGTTTCCTGAGCTAAAAAATGACCGCTTTTTGCGCGCATTACTCAAACAACCTGTCGATACAACACCTGTATGGATGATGAGACAGGCAGGACGTTACTTACCAGAATACCGAGCGAGTCGTGCAACAGCTGGAGACTTCTTAAGCCTTTGCAAAAACGACGCATTCGCGTGCGAAGTGACGCTTCAACCATTAAAACGATACGATTTAGACGCGGCTATTTTATTCTCGGATATTCTTACTATCCCTGATGCAATGGGCTTGGGTCTGTATTTTGAAACTGGCGAAGGCCCAAAGTTCAAGCACACTATCCGCAGCCAGGCAGATGTTGACGCAATTCCTGTGACCACTGCTAATGATCTAGATTACGTCATGAAAGCCGTGACAACGATTCGTCATGCCTTAAACGGTGACGTTCCATTAATTGGTTTTTCTGGCAGCCCTTGGACACTGGCAACCTACATGGTAGAAGGAGGCTCTAGCAAAGATTTCCGTCATATCAAAGCCATGATGTACCGTTCACCAGAAGTCTTACATGCCCTACTAAGCAAAATAGCAAAATCTGTTACCGCTTACCTCAATGGTCAAGTCTTAGCGGGTGCTCAAGCTTTGCAGATTTTCGATACATGGGGCGGTGTATTAAGTGGGCCTATGTACCAACAGTTTTCATTACTCTACATGAAAGAAATTCTTGATGGCTTAATTCGAGAACATGAAGGCAGGAAAATCCCCGTTATTCTATTCACTAAGAATGGCGGCCAATGGCTAGAAAACATTGCTGCAACTGGCGCCGATGCGCTAGGTTTGGATTGGACAACAGACATTGCAGAAGCCCGCGCTCGCGTCGGCCACAGTGTTGCCCTACAAGGTAATATTGATCCTTGTGTTCTTTATGCTGATAAAGAGGTTATTGAGCGCGAAGTCGAAAACGTCTTGTCTGGCTTCGGTCACGGCAGCGGACATGTGTTCAACCTTGGTCATGGCATTCACCAATTCGTAAACCCAGAACATCCAAAGTATTTGATCGATGCTGTACATGAGCTAGGTAGAAAGTACCACGAACCTATATTCGACGACTTGGATTCATTAAACGGTCTTTAAGATTGATGTCATTACTGTGAGTCTTACAATAAGGCTCACAGTTCATTCGTTTAAATTATCAAAACTCTGTAAACATACCTTTTCCGCACTTTTCGCTTGCTTAACCCAAACATCATTTGATTCTCTTGTTACGCAATCAAACCTCTCATTTACGTAACAACAAACATGATCGACCCCTCGTATATCCAACCAAGACAGTCGGCCTAGTAAGCGACCATTTGCCAGTGGAATTAATACCAATCGCAACCAATACTTTTTTTTCAAGCCTTTCGTCTGGTAGCAAGCCACACTTTGCGGTGCCGACACATTCGCGAGCCGCACCCCCTCTTTTCGAAAGAGCAAAGCAGCAACATCGGCAAAGAACGACTTTGAAGCAGACATAAAATGATCGCTTGATGCTATCGTTTCCATTTTCAGCACCTTTTATTAAGGAACATAGGTTCACTAAATGTAGATCATATTCATCGAGCCTGTGGCGACTTTTACAATAGAGTGGTATTTTTAGACTAATTAACGCTTTATTCGTATGGAGAAAAGAAATGAAATTAATCACGGCCATTGTTAAGCCTTTCAAACTAGACGAAGTGCGCGAAGCGCTTTCTGAAATTGGGATTAACGGCATCACCGTCACAGAAGTGAAGGGGTTTGGTCGCCAACGAGGCCATACTGAGCTTTATCGCGGCGCAGAATATGTCGTCGATTTTCTACCGAAAGTTAAATTAGAACTTGCAGTAGAAACGGACCAAGTAGAGCGTGCTATTGAAGCGATTCAGCACAGCGCCAACACAGGAAAAATTGGCGATGGCAAAATTTTTGTAACGGCTCTTGAGCAAATCATCCGTATTCGTACTGGTGAAACAGGCGCTGAAGCAATCTAGTCATCATGAACACTCATAAAAAAAGAGGCCTTAGCCTCTTTTTTTATGAGTGATAATCCATCAGCCTTTGTCTGGCACCTTAATCGATAAGGTTCCTAAATAGCGATTTTGACGCAATTCAATCTGTCGGAAAATCGCAATGATCACAATGCTGATTACCAAATAAATTGCGCCTGCCGCGATAAAAATCTCCATCGGCGTATAGGTTCTAGCAATGATGGTTCGCGCCATACCAGTAAGATCCAAAATCGTAATGGTACTAGCCAAAGCACTGCCTTTTAACATCAAGATAATCTCATTACCGTAAGCGGGCAATACGATACCAAAAGCGCGAGGCAGTAGAACACGTCGATACATCTGAGTCTTCGTCATACCAATGACTTTACATGCCTCAACTTCACCATGCGGAATCGCCTGAATAGCACCACGGAAGATTTCAGCCGTGTAAGCAGAGGTGTTCAACGTAAAGGCAATAATGGCACACCAAAATGGTTCCTTCAGTATTGGCCATAAGATGCTTTCCCGTACTGCATCAAATTGTGACGCTCCGTAGTACACCAAAAATATTTGCACCAGCAGCGGCGTGCCACGAAAGAAAAAGATATACGCAAAAGGGATAGCTCGAATCCATCCGACCGGAGAAATCCTCGCCAGCGCAATAGGTAAAGCAAAAATCCCACCAAGTATGATAGAAATCAATACTAACTGAAGGCTAACCCAAGCCCCTTCTAACAAACGCGGAAAATATTCAACGACAACAGAAAAGTCCATACCTTATCCCCTTGTTAATCCGCGATTGGCGCGCTTTTCCATAAAAGAAACGAACACCATAGAGATAATGGTTAAAGCCAAATACATAAATGCTGCCACCAAATAAAACAAAAATGCTTCTTTAGTACTGCTCACTGCGATATTCGCTTTGCGCATAATATCGTCCAACCCAACAACAGAAACCAACGCCGTGTCTTTTAGCAGAACCAAAAACAAGTTTCCAAGCCCAGGTAAAGCAATTCGCCATACCTGCGGCAAAATAATACGGTAAAGCTTTCTAATAGGCCCCATTCCTAATGCTGTGGCGGCTTCATGCTGCCCCTTTGGAATGGATTGTAACGCACCACGAAATACCTCAGTGGCATAGGCTCCAAACGTTAGTCCCAACGCAGTGACACCTGCAGCAAAGGCCCCAACTTCAATGTACTCGTCATAACCAAATAGCCCAGCTATGGCCATCAAAACACTGGTCGCACCAAAATAAATAATAAGAACCGTTAGGAGTTCAGGAATGCCACGAATAATGGTTGTATAGCCATTGGCTATCCACCGAAGAACACGTACTGAAGACAATTTTGCCGACGCGCCTAGCAATCCTAAAATAAGACCGACGAACAACGAACACAAGGCTAGCTCTAAGGTAACAACAGCACCTTGTAACAGCTGATCACCGAACCCATGAAGATCAATCATAGTTTTTTCTCAGAGTAAGCTTAAAGTAAGTTTCTTGGAGCAAGAGCACCAAGAAACTCTAAGAAATATCAACTCTCGAACACATCAAAGGGCCATCACAAACTAAAATGAAAGCCCTTTGAAATACCCACTTAGTAGATAGAGAAAGGGAAGTACTTAGCGTTAATTTTCTGATAAGTGCCATCAGCAAGAATCGCATCAAGCGCTTTGTTCAGCTTCTCTTTCAGTTCCTTGTCGCTCTTACGAACGGCAATTGCAATGTTGTCCGTCTTCATGAACGCATCGCCTTTAAACTCAAATTTAGAACCACTTTCAGAGGTTTTCAACCAGTTGTAAGTAGGCAATTCATCAGACAATACGATGTCTAGACGACCAGAAACCAAGTCCAAATATACATTATCTTGGTTATCGTAGAATTTAAGGTCTGCTTTACCTGCAAAGTTATCCTCTAAATATTGCGCACCTAAAGTCGCACGCTGAGCACCGATCGTTTTGCCAGATAGGTCAGCTAAGTCAAATGTTTCGCCAACACGACCCATGAAGCGCAAACCACCAGAGTAATATTTGTTTGTGAAATCAACGACTTTCAATCGATCTTCAGTGATTGACATGGACGCGATGATAGCATCGAACTTACGTACTTTTAGGCCTGGAATAAGACCGTCCCAATCTTGCGTTAGGATTTCGCAATCCGCTGCCATTTTTGCACACAAAGCACGAGCAATATCCACGTCAAAACCCTGAGGCTTACCCTCAGAATCAATGAAGTTAAAAGGTGCCCAAGCCCCTTCTGTCACAAAGCGAACTTTGTCAGCTGCTTGTGCAGAAACGGATGATAAGGCTGCACCTAACAGTAACGCCGAACCCAATGCTATTTTTTTAAATTTCATTGCAATATCCCCTTAGTATATTTGCTTATATAATCATTTTTGATGTTATATTTTCGTTCACTTAAATGTGCTGTTAACTTAAAACACACTGGATAAGAATGCCTTACAGCGTTCTGATTTTGGCGCCCCAAATACTTGATCTGGAGTGCCCTTTTCTTCCACCACACCCTGATGCAAGAAAACAACTTCACTCGAAACGTCACGAGCAAAATTCATTTCATGAGTCACAATCAGCATGGTTCGGCCTTCTTCCGCCAAATTGCGCATCACGCCAAGCACTTCCCCCACTAATTCAGGATCTAACGCTGAGGTCGGTTCATCGAACAATATGACCTGCGGGTCCATTGCCAATGTTCTGGCGATTGCAACACGCTGTTGTTGCCCACCCGAAAGCTGGTTGGGATACATATTCTTTTTCTCGGCGATACCAACCTTACGCAATAAATGCTCAGCGTACTCAGCTACTTCATGCTTAGGACGCTTTAGAACATGCAGAGGGCCTTCCATCACGTTCTGAAGAATGGTCATATGAGGCCATAAGTTAAAGCTTTGAAAAACAAACCCAATTTGCTGACGCATTTGAGTAAGCTGCTTCATATTACTCGCCACTAAGTCGGATTCACCTTGAATCAAATCAAGCTTATTGCCGTTAAAAAGAATTTCACCGCGGGTTGGGTTTTCAAGTAAGTTCACACAGCGTAAAAATGTACTTTTACCTGAACCACTTGATCCCAAAATAGAAATGACATCGCCATCGTAGGCTTTTAAAGAAATACCCTTTAACACCTCGACATCACCAAACGTTTTGTGAATATCAATGAGCTCTAACGCCGGGACTTTCGACATGTTTTCTACCTTCTTTGTTTTATTTGAACTTATTACTTTTTATCTAGTATATGTGTAGTCATTCAACTGCACCAAATCTATCAGAATCCCTCCCAATCTCTCTCACCTAGAATACAAGAATCACGCCAAGAGCAATTCACCCTGTATTTTAAGTTACTTTTTCCATAGCCGCCTCTTTTTCTTGTCCATTAGGACAGGCACTGTACTCTTATTGTGGATTTTATTACGTTCTTCTCTTGGTGTAATCCCAAAGAAGCCCTTATAGGTTGTACTAAAATGGGGCGCTGAACCAAATCCGCACTCCGTACCTATTTCCGTAATCGTCTTATCCGTTTGAGTAATGAGCTGTTTTGCATGTTGAAGACGCAATTCTAGATAGTAACGAGATGGCACAATATCCAAATTACTTTTAAATAGCCGCTCCAAATGTCTCCGAGAAACCCCCACATGATAGGCAATATCATCCGATGACAAGGGTTCTTGAATATTGGCTTCCATTAATTGAACCGCTTCAACTAACTTAGGTTGGCCAGTACCTATACGCGCCTGAAGAGGAATGCGCTGCGGGTCTTCGTGTGTACGAATACGCTCACAAACAAACTGCTCAGAAATTCCACTTGCCAACGACATGCCATGTTGTTTGCCTATCAAAAACAACATCATATCCATTGCCGCTGTGCCACCACTGCAAGTATAACGGTCTCGATCCACTTCAAAAAGATGATTTGACACAATCGTCTGTACAAATTCATCACGTAAATTTGCCAAACTGCGCCAATGAATCGTCGCCCGATATCCGTCCAGTAAGCCTGCTTTTGCCAGCAAATAACTTCCAGTGCAGACACCACCTAAACCTATGCCTTTTTTCGCTTGTTTTTTTATCCAATTTTCTAAAGTCGGACTTTCGTTTTTTATACCTGGTGATGAGCCACATACGAAAACAGCGTCCAAATCCCCTGGTGCATCACTGGTAAGGTAGTCTGAAACCGTTGAGACGCCTGTATTTGAAGGGATATTCTTATCTTCATGGCTAATCGTACAAAAAGAATAGAGCTCTTTTCCTGCCACCCAGTTCGCCATATGCAATGTTTCAATAGCAGATGAAAAACCCAACATAGAATAATGTGGCAAGAGTAAAAAACCGTATTTTAATGGCTTTTTGCTCGCCTGCATGATTTCTCTTGATGCGAATTCAGTCTTGTACAAAATATTATCCTGCGAACTATAGACAAATAAGGAGTTTATTTCGTTTAAAATGGATAACAAAGGTTTTTTTCGTGTTGGGCAAGACTTTTCTAGCCCAATTAACCAGACTACACAACAAAGTGTCGCAATTTGAAAAGTTACCCGCTATCAAAGGAGGCGAATTTTCATAATAATCTAATACAGAGTCCTAACCCCATACTTTCGAAAAATTGCATTTACAACTAGTTTTATTAAGAACACCACTCATGAGGGATGAGTTCTAATGACTGATTACAAAAAAAACGAATTGATCGAACGCGTTGAAGTCGAAATAAACGAGAACTTTAGCGCCGCAGAAGCAAACAACTTGGTTCAACTTACCCGTCTTTACTTTCAGGACTCTCTAACTGAAGACTTGGTTAATGAATCAATCGAAAACCTATATGGCACAGTACTTTGCTTATGGGATTTCATCCAACAACGTCCAAGCAACCAACCTAAAGTTCGTGTCTACAATCCGAACTACGAGGAGCACAGCTGGCAATCCACCCATACCGTTATCGAAATTCTAACGGATGACATGCCTTTCCTTGTATCGTCTTTCAATATGGCATTGGTTCGTCTTGGCCACACTATTCACCTAACAGCACACCCTGTTGTGCCTGTAGAGCGCAACAAAAAAGGCGAGCTACAAAGCATCAACCTTTCATCTAAATCTCATGAAGCCATGATGCGCTTCGAGATAGATCGTCTTTCAGACATCAACCTGCTTGACGAAATAAAAGAAGAACTGCTGAGCAGTTTAGTCGATGTGAAAAAAACCGTCTCTGATTGGCCAACAATGAAAGCCAAGCTAAATGACGTTATTAAAGAATCTGAGCAACTGCCACACCTGAAAGACAATGAAGAACACTTAGAGGTTCTTGATTTCTTACGCTGGGTAGCAAATGATCACTTTACCTTTATCGGTTTCCGCGCTTATGACTTATCTGTTGAAGGCGAAGAAACTCACCTTAAGCTAGTTGATGGTTCTGGCCTTGGTACATTCCGCGACATTAATGACAAAAAAGTGAAACGCGACATTATCTTGCAAGATCACTTAGCCAAGCTTGCCGTTGATACCAGCAACATATTAGTACTTACCAAATCAACTGCGGTTTCTACTATTCACCGCCCTGTTCATTTGGATTACCTTGGCATTAAACGTTTCGACAAAAAAGGCAATGTGGTCGGCGAATGGCGCTTCTTCGGGCTTTACTCTTCTGCCGCTTATATTGCTCGTCTGCAAGATATTCCATTGTTGCGTAAGAAACTCAATGTCATCGTTGAAAAAGCCAATGTAGACCCGAATAGCCACAAAGGCAAAAACCTTAAGCACATTCTAAACAGCTACCCTCGTGACGAAATGCTACAAGCGCCTGTGGAAGAGCTATTTGGTACGATCGAAAGCATTTTGGCGATACAGGAACGACGTCAATTACGAGTCTTCCTACGCAAAGACATTTACGGTCGCTTCCTAAACGCCTTAGTGTATGTGCCACGAGATCGTTACAACACAGAACTGCGTATCAAAATGCAAGACATCTTGATGAGCGCCTGTAACGGAACCAGCTCTGAATTCAACGTACAATTCTCGCAATTGGTCTTAGCGCGCGTTAACTTCACTATTCAGATAGCCGATCCAAAACAAAGCCCAACCATCGATGCAGAAGACATTCAGCGTAAGATGCAAGATGCAATGAGCTCATGGGAAGACAAGCTACTAACCGCGCTCCATAAAAGCCATGGTGAAGAAAGCGGCAACATTCTTTTCAATGAGTATGTGCCGTATTTACCTGCTGCTTACCGTGAGGATTTCTCTCCAAATGCGGCCGTTCTAGACATTGAGCGTTTGGCGCAATTATCCGGTGAAGGTGATATTTCAACGCACATCTACCGCCAAGTTGGTCAAGCGAAAAACAACTACTTTTTCAAAGTATACGGCACTGGCACAACACTTATTTTGTCCGACGTATTACCTATTTTGGAGTGCATGGGATTACGTGTGTTAGAAGCACGTCCATATGAACTAGATCAAAATGGCGATGGGTCAGCGAATACTTGGGTGGTCGAATTTGCTATCAGCGTAGACGCTGATGTGAACCTTGAAAAGAACACTCAGCGTGAAGCGTTCCAAGATGCCTTCAATCAAGTGATCAACCGTCGAGTTGAAAACGACCGCTTCAACGCCTTGGTACTAAGCGCTTCCCTAACATGGCGTCAAGTCACCATGTTACGTGCTTTGACAAAGTACTTAATGCAACTACAAGTGCCTTTCTCTTTGCAGTACATGCAGCAAACGCTAGAGAAAAACGCGGGCATAGCTCGCCTTTTGGTTCAACTGTTCGAACAACGCTTCGACCCTAGCCAAGAAACCAAGCGTGACGACAAGGTTCAAAAGCTACTTGAAAAAATTGACCTAGAGTTGGACCAAGTTGCCAATTTGGACGAAGACCGTATTCTGAAACATTACTTGTCTGTTATTCAGGCAATGTTGCGTACTAACTTCTACCAAGCGGGTAGTGAAGGCGAAGTAAAAGACTACGTTTCTTTCAAACTGGATCCTTCACAAATTCCAGCGGTACCACTTCCAAGACCGAAATTCGAAATATTCGTTTATGCGCCTTGGGTAGAAGGTATCCACATGCGCGGCGGTAAAGTTGCTCGTGGTGGCTTACGATGGTCTGATCGTATGGAAGATTTCCGTACTGAAGTACTAGGTCTCGTAAAAGCACAAATGGTGAAAAACGCCGTTATCGTACCATCTGGTGCTAAAGGTGGTTTCGTTGCCAAACAGCTTAAAAAGAACGCATCTCGCGAGGAAGTGCAAGCAGAAGTTATCCATTGCTACACCACCTTCATTAGTGGTTTGTTAGACATCACTGACAACCTAGTACAGAACCAAGTAGTCCCACCTCTTTCTGTACTTCGTTACGACGAAGACGACCCGTACTTGGTAGTTGCAGCAGATAAAGGCACAGCAACATTCTCTGACTTGGCAAACAGTATTTCTGCGAAATACGGTTTCTGGCTGGGCGATGCCTTTGCTTCTGGTGGCTCTAACGGTTACGACCACAAGAAAATGGGCATCACGGCACGTGGTGCTTGGGAATCCGTTAAACGTCAATTCAAAGAAATTGGCATTGACTGCCAAACAACAGATTTCACCGCTGTTGGTGTAGGCGACATGGCGGGTGACGTATTTGGTAACGGCATGCTGTTATCAAAACACACGTGTCTAATCGCTGCATTTAACCATATGCATATCTTCATCGACCCAACGCCAGATGCTGCAACGTCTTTTGCAGAGCGTGAGCGCATGTTCAAACTGCCGCGTTCTTCTTGGGAAGATTACAACAAAGAACTTATTTCAAAAGGCGGTGGTATCTTCAACCGCTCCGCGAAATCTATTCCGATCAATGCGGATATTCGTAAAGCACTAGGCATCGAAGGCAATATCAAATCGATGGCACCAACAGATCTAATCAACGCGATTCTAAAAGCGCCTGTGGATCTACTATGGAATGGTGGTATCGGTACTTATGTGAAATCCGAAGGCGAATCCCACGCCGATGCTGGCGACAGCGCAAACAACGGATTGCGTGTAAACGGTAAAGAACTACGTTGTAAAATTGTCGGTGAAGGCGGAAACCTAGGTTTAACACAGCTAGGCCGTATTGAATTCGCTCAAAAAGGTGGCTTAATCAGCACCGATGCGATCGATAACTCTGCGGGCGTAGACAGCTCGGATCACGAAGTAAACATCAAGATCCTACTAAACCGTGTTGTTGAAAATGGCGATTTGACCGAGAAGCAACGTAACAGCTTATTGGCCGAAATGACGGATGAAGTGGGTAAATTGGTGTTACGCCACAACCGTGGCCAAAGCCACGTCTTGTCTTTGGCAAACGCACAGGCACCAGAGCGTTTAACCGATCATTGGCGTTTAATTCAATCTCTTGTAAGAGAAGGTCGATTAAATCGTGAAATCGAGTACTTGCCTAGTGACACGCAAATCAAAAAGCGTTTAAACAAAGGCCAAGGCTTAACACGTCCAGAAATCTCTGTTTTGCTGGCTTATTCAAAAATCAAATTATCTGAACAGCTAGTAGAAGACGGTATTGGTGAAGATGTTGATTTGACTACTCAAATCAACGAATACTTCCCTACGCAGTTGACTAAGCACTTCGGTGGACAAATGTCATCACATCCGCTGATTCAAGAAATCATTGCTGGGCATGTGACCAACAACTTAGGCAACCGCATGGGGCCAACGTTTACCACCTACATGCAAGAAGAGACTGGTGCGACTTCTTTGAACGTTGTACGTGCTTACATGGCAGCGGAAGACATTTTTGGCATTCCAGCACTTTGGGATGCAATCAATGAACTGGACTTTACCGTTGCGAACTCGGTTTTAAACCGCTTACTGATTCGTATTCAAGGGCTTCTAGAGCGCGCGACACTTTGGCTACTACGCAACACTCGCGAAAGTTTATCGATCCAGCGCTTGAAAGACACTTACAAGCCGGGTGTTGAAGTCATTCGCGCCAATATGCAGGCAATTCTGACAGAATCCAGCCAAGCGCATTTGGCCGATATTGCCGCCAACCTTGTTGAGCAAAATATCCCCGTAGAAATAGCAGAACGCTTGTCGTCTTTGCATTATCTATTCTACGGGTTAGACATTATTCGCGTCGCGGCAAATACCGAGACCGAAGTGCTGGATGTCGCTCAAACCTACTTTGCTCTTGAAATGGATCTAGAACTGCATTGGTTGCGTCATAAAGTCAGCGAACTGTCTGCTGATGACATGTGGCAACGTCGAGCAAAATCAGGTTTAGGCGACGAGGTCGACAATAGCTTAAGAACGCTTACCCAAGAAGTCATTCAATCCAGTGCCGATATCAAGAAACTGGAGCTACGTTTGACCCATTGGCGCGAGTCAAATAGTGACAGCATCAAACATTACCGTGCCGCTTTTAGCGAAATAAAAGCGGAAAGTGAATTAACACTTGCCATGGTAACTGTCGCTATTCGCGAGCTAAGAAATCTGATATAAACCAACAGGCGGCCGTCCTTTCGGCCGCCTATTTTTAAGAGGTCTTTTTTGAGGATGGATAGAAAAGTGACACAACAAGTAACGAGAGCAACCTTTGACGAAGTAATGGTTCCTAACTATGCACCTTCTGCGATTATTCCAGTGCGTGGTGAAGGCTCTCGCGTATGGGATCAAGAGGGCAAAGAATACATCGACTTTGCAGGCGGCATTGCTGTTACTGCATTGGGTCATTCCAATCCAACTCTAGTCAACGTCATGCGTGAGCAAGCTGGGCAACTTTGGCACCTATCTAACGTTATGACCAATGAACCAGCGCTACGATTGGCGAAAAAGTTGACAGAAAAGACCTTTGCCGATCGAGTTTTCTTTGCTAACAGTGGCGCAGAAGCCAATGAAGCAGCATTCAAACTTGCTCGTCGTTATGCGTTTGATAATTTTGGTCCAGAAAAGCACGAAATTATCGCCTTTTACAAATCTTTCCACGGTCGTACTTTGTTTACCGTTTCTGTAGGCGGACAAGCAAAATACAAAGAAGGTTTTGAGCCAACGCCAGGTGGCATCAAGCATTGTGACTACAACGACATAGAACAGCTTAAAGCCATCATTAGCGATAAAACGTGTGCCGTTGTTATGGAACCAATCCAAGGCGAAGGTGGAATCATTCCTGCCGACGTTGAATTTGCCAAGCAAGTTCGTGAACTGTGTGATCAATACAATGCACTGTTGGTATATGACGAAGTGCAATCCGGCGTAGGCCGAACAGGTACGTTGTTTGCGTATGAACAGTTAGGCGTAACACCTGACGTATTAACAACCGCTAAAGCACTAGGTAACGGCTTTCCTGTCGGCGCTATGTTAGCCACAGAAAAAGCAGCCAAAAGCTTATCATTTGGTACTCATGGTAGTACTTATGGTGGTAACCCAATGGCGTGCGCTATTGCTGAAGCTGTTGTTGATATTGTTGATACGCCAGAAGTCCTTGGCGGCGTAGCAAAACGTCATGGCTTATTTGTTGAAGGCCTTAAAGCATTAAACGAAAAGTACCATGTCTTTAAAGAGATTCGTGGTATGGGCCTTTTGATTGGTGCGGAGATGGTTGATAGCCTTACTGGAAAAGCTGGTGAGATTATTAAAGCGGGCGCCGAAGAAGGTCTGTTTGCACTTGTAGCCGGTCCGAACGTATTGCGTTTGGCTCCGTCTTTGATCATTCCAGAACAAGACATTGCCGAAGGCCTTGCTCGACTGGATAAAGCCATTGCAAAAGTCGTCGCGAACAACAAAGCGGCTTAAGCTGGTTTGTCACAAGCAAAACAATAAAAATCGGACTTAGGTCCGATTTTTTTGTTACAAGATCCACAAAAAAAACTATTAATCACTTACCTCTGATATTAACTCTCATATACAAACCTTATAAAAAGATTGAACAAAGACTAATATATCGATAATATCGCCGAAATTTTAAGTTATATATCTATACAAGAGGGTAAAAGGAATGACTCCAATTAAATTTAATGGATCGGGTTTAGAGTATTTCAAAATTTGGATAGTAAATATCCTACTAACAATTGTAACACTAGGCCTATATAGACCATGGGCAAAAGTTCGAACCTTACGCTACTTCTATGGTAATACAGAGCTTGATAATTCAAACTTTGAATACCACGCAACAGGTAAACAACTATTTTTCAGTTTCATCATTGCCGTTGCACTGCTTGTTGCCTACCTGGTTATTGGCCAATTAAGCCCAATATTAGGTCTCATCCTACCAATCGCTCTTCTTATTGCTTTACCTTGGATTATTTGGCGCTCAATGAAGTTTAACCTTAATATGTCCAGCTACCGAAATGTACGCTTTGGCTTTAATGGAGAGCTTTCTGGATCTTATATTGCTCTGCTTGCATACCCTATCGGATTGCTAGCTGTTGGTATTGCTGCATTGTACTTCGTTAGTCAAATAAGTATTTGGCTAGCTCTTGTCTTATCTTTGATAGCATACCCTGCTTATTTCGCAATGATTAGCAAGGTCACCAATAGCTATGTAGTGAATGGCTCTCATTTTGGTCAAGGACAATTTTCAACCAATCTTGAATTTAAGCCTTTTTTCATGATTATTTTGAAAGCAGCAGGTCTAGCTTTTCTATTTTTACTCATAGTACTAATTATCGCATTTTCCATTATTTTAAGCAGCGCCAATTCTGGTGGACTTAGATCCTTCTTTCAAGCATTGGCAAGCTTTGGTCAAAGTATAAATACTGCTAGCCTTATATTTGGTATGATTATTTTTATGTACGGCATTTTTATTTTGACTGGCCTTTATATTTTCTCTTATGTGAAAGCACACCAACGCATGTACCTTTTAAGTAAAACAACCTTAAATAAATCTATCACATTTGAGTCAACATTAACGACTAACAAATATTTTTCGGTCATGCTAACAAACTTATTATTATTGGTTTGCACCCTAGGTTTGGGTTACCCATGGGCAGCTGTACGTCTTTACCGCTGCAGCATTGAAAGTATCAATGTTCAAGCTGAGGAAGGTTTTAATAACTTCATCTCTAAGCAAACTGGCGAAGAAGGGCCTTTAGGTGAAGAACTTGGCGATGCATTTAATGCTGACATTGGTAGTCTTGCTTTTTAATGATCGAAGGTAGGTTATATCAAGCAGGGGCATCCAACTTTGTCCCTGCAAGGTTACTTATCTCTGGCAGTGACTTTCAGCTTTATACTGAAGGTCATTTTGTTATAGGTGGAAGCTGTGAAGAACTTCACACTTCACATCGACTTGGCAATATTGCTCGAAAAATAACACTTCAATATGGCAGTGTTTTTGAGACAAAAGATAATAACGCCATAGACAAACTACTAAAACCCAAAAGCCATGCTTCTCGTGTTATGGCTTTTGTAGATACCTTAGAAAAAAATCTTTCCTTAGTGATTTTAAGTACTTTTATTGTTGCTGGTGCTGTTTTTATTAGCTTCAAATGGGGACTACCTACAATTAGCCATGCAATTGCAGAGGCTCTACCTAACTCAGTTAATCAGTCTTTATCAAGTCATGCCTTACAATTTCTAGATAAGAGCATTTTAGAACCTAGTAAATTGTCAAAATTAAAGCAACAAGATATTCGCCAGAACTTCGATCACAATATAGCGCCTTTATATCAAGCAAACGACACTCCTAAATTCACATTGCACTTTCGTCATTGGCCATCAGGTAGGAAAAACAGTATTGCTAATGCACTGGCACTGCCTGATGGTAATATCATAGTCACTGATCGATTGGTCGAACTCGCACAAAATAATAATGAAATTAATATCGTTCTATTGCATGAAATGGGGCATATTGTAGAGCGCCACACTCTAAAAAAAGTAATTGAAGGAGGGATTATTACCGTCGCCTCAGTACTTATATTCGGCGACATGAGTTCTATTTCCGATTTAGGTGTTGGTGTAGGATCGCTACTTATCAGCAACGCATACTCTCGTGAATATGAGTCG
Organism: Marinomonas alcarazii; assembly: GCF_003208215.1. Taxonomy (GTDB): domain Bacteria; phylum Pseudomonadota; class Gammaproteobacteria; order Pseudomonadales; family Marinomonadaceae; genus Marinomonas; species Marinomonas alcarazii. The sequence goes on along the minus strand of NZ_QKLW01000012.1, from coordinate 41,217 downwards.
CAAGCAGACCAATTTGCATATCAACTTGCTTTGAAAGCAAATATTCCCCCTTCCAGTTTAGGAGACATATTAACTAGAATGGAAAATGATACACATGATGATGTAAATCAGACAAATAAAAATACAATAACCAAAAAAGCATTAGATATATTGTCAACTCACCCTAATAGAGAACAACGCACTATAATGGGAAAACATTATCAGGACTGTTTTGATAAAAGCATAACCCAATGCCCCTTAGCCCAGAATTAACAAACTTCCAAGTATCAACAATACACCATCTCATATGCTGATATAGCATACCCTATCAAACGCCCCTTCCCCTCCAACTTGAACCTGCGTTAATTCCTCTTTATCTATGGTTAATTGAGTCACTAGACGCGATGACACTTCCATCGCCCGCCCTTGCTCAAAAATCGCCTGCTGATAACCAAAGTGCCGGTTCAAATAACAGACTAACGCGCCACTCGAACTGCCTGTCGCGGATTCTTCGGGTATACCAACCGCTGGTGCAAAGTTACGGCAACTGGCGGTATAAGCACTTTCCTGTAGGTTCATTTCAAAGACATGAAAACCGACATACTGGTGTTGTTGGCAAAACCGAGTAATCGCCTCATGATCCACTTCAAGACAATCTAGCACTCCATAAGGAACAGGAACCATCAGGTCAATCAAGCCAGTAGAAATAGCTTGAATAGGCAAACCTGTTTGCAAAATCAGTGACGGCGCAATACCTAACAAAGGCGCGATCTCTTGAGCACTAAACTCGTCAAACCAAGTTGGTAAGCTTTGACTCATTAAGATATCACCATTTAACGCCACATCGACATCTAAGACGCCCGCTTTCGTTTCTTGTCGATATTTTCCAGCAGCAATAGATTGAAAATGATGGAGCAACCAAAAGGTACTTAACGTGGCATGACCGCAAAAATCGACTTCTACGGTAGGAGTGTAAAAAGATACCTGAAAATCAGCCTTATCACTTTTACTAACAAATGCTGTTTCAGACACACCCACTTGCTGCGCTATGAATTGTCTCTGTGGCTCTGTTAAGGGATCTGCATTTAACACCACACCCGCCAAATTTCCGCCTTGGCCCGCAATAGAAAAAGCTCGAATTAGATACACCTCAACCTGCGCCATATTATTTCCCTGTACCTTAAGTTTGCCATAAAGTGCTTTAGTATAATGAAAACGACTCTTAGTTAATAAATTGTCGCCTTTTTTGCTGATTCAAGTACTGGTATCTGATTGTCATTATCACTTCACTGGTTTAAGCTCGGATGATTCGCCATTAACTAACCCTGTGTAAATCAATGGCTTACTCATCCCAACTAATTAACTAACATAGAGAAACAACAACGTGTTTCAATCTTTTTTCCCAAAACCCAAGCTCTTTTTCCTAAGTTTTGTCATCTGGGCACTAGTTTGTGTGATTGGCTGGTATGCTGTCGTTCAGGACTTAGGACACATTTTAAGCCTAGGCTCCTTTTTTGGCGTCCACTTTCCTGAGGCTTTAGCGGAAGGTGCTGATGCTGCTGCCCAAAACGCATTTCAGAGCGCACAAAGTACGGCATTAGATGCGTGGCTCTATCAATACATAGCGGTATGTTATGGGTTATTTATCGGGATCTGGATGATCTTCGGTGGCCATAAATGGGCAAAATGGTCAGTGATGGGGTCGGGCTTAATTATTTTTGCTACTTGGTTCAGCGTACAACTTAGCGTCATGCTGAACAGTTGGTATGGCGATTTTTATAACCTAGTTCAAAAAGCCTTAACAACCCCAAATTCAATCACTATGGATGACTACTTTGCTCAGATCTATGTCTTTTTTGGGATTGCAGCAACACACATAAGCCTCGTGGTTCTAAAAAGCTTCTTTGTGAGCCATTACATCTTCCGCTGGAGAACGTCCATGACGGAATATTATTCATCAAAATGGCAGCAAGTTAGGCACATTGAAGGGGCATCACAGCGTATCCAAGAAGACACCATGCGCTTTGCCAGCATAATGGAAGGTCTAGGAGTGCGTTTGATCAGCTCAGTTATGACTTTGATCGCCTTTTTGCCTGTACTGTGGGGGCTCTCCTCCTATGTCAAAGAACTTCCCTTTATCGGTGAAGTACCACAGGGGTTAGTTTTCACCGCATTATTTTGGTCGATTATCGGGACAGCACTTCTTGCGGTAGCTGGTATCAAACTTCCCGGTTTGGAATTTAAAAATCAACGTGTTGAGGCTGCCTACCGAAAAGAACTGGTATATGGTGAAGATAGAGCCGACAGAGCAGAGCCTGCAACATTAAAAGAACTGTTTAACCATGTACGTAAAAACTACTTCACTCTTTACTTTAACTACTTGTATTTTAATGTGGTTCGTTACGGTTACCTTCAAGCAGGTGTTTTAGTACCATTAATCGCACTCGGCCCATCTATCGTTGCTGGCGCCATCACTTTTGGGATATTTCAACAAATCAATAATGCGTTCAATCAAGTAGAGAATTCCTTCCAGTACTTGGTTAACTCTTGGACAACGATTGTAGAACTATTATCTATCTACAAACGTCTTAAAGCTTTTGAAGCGGCTATTTACGATCAACCACTGCCTGAAGAAGACCAGAGTTTTATCGAAACACAGCAGTAAATCAATAGCGTATTTTCGTGAATATAAAAGGCCCATTAGATTCAATCTAACGGGCCTTTTATTATTAAGTACATTTCAAATAAACGTTTTTATACGGTGTCAAACGTTAACGTTTATATTCTGACCTAAGTTATCCGTCGTAGTGTGCGACCCACTATTCGCGGCAGGCGTTACCGTTTTTGCCGCTTCCTCTAACAAGGCAAGCTCTTGCTCTGCCTTTTGTTGCTGGGCAACTTTTGACAAGCTGGCACTGTATACCTCACTAGCATAATCCATCGCAGGACTACTCAAACCATTAATACTTGGCATTTTTCCTCCTATAAACCTACTAACGTGTTTCGCGTTTGTAGGTTACTCATTGATCAAAAAAACATCAATACATCCAGTATAGTCAGAAAATAACATATTTACGAATGACTTTTTGTAAACGGGATGAAATTTACTCAAACATTTTTATCCGTCACAAAATGACTCCAAAACTGGCTGACCATATTTTGGTTACTGACTAGCTTTTCATTTTGAATAACTCGACTTTGATGTTGCAAACTCAAACGGTGAACGAGCGAGCGATACAAGGTATAAGTGTCAGTCATCTTCTCTGCTTGATCTTTATCTAGAAGCCCAACACTTGCTGCGGCTTCTAACTGGCGGACATTATCCGAAAAACGCATAAGTTCAGGATACTGGTGCGACCAAGCCAATACTAAGTACTGCACCATAAATTCGATGTCTATAATGCCACCAGCGCCCTGCTTAAGATCAAAACCTTTGTCTTTACCGCCAGTATCAAGGTGAGCACGCATTTTCTCACGCATTTTTATTACTTCCGCTTTGAGTTCGTTTCGATCTCTAACAGAAGCAATAATCTCTTTGCGGCAATCTTCAAACTTAGCCAGTAGATTAGGGTCTCCTGCCAAACCACGAGAACGCGTCAATGCTTGATGCTCCCAAACCCACGCTTCCTTTTGCTGGTAATCTTTAAAGGCATCTAAACTAGAAACCAATAGGCCAGAATTACCAGAAGGACGCAAGCGCATGTCTACCTCATACAATCGACCCGCAGCGGTAAAGCTCGTGATCATGTGAATTAAACGCTGCCCTAGTCGAGTATAGAAAGTTAAATTATCGATACTGCGTTCGCCGTCTGTGCTACCTGTTGCTTGTGCATCATGAATAAACACAAGATCCAAATCTGAATCGTAACCCAGCTCCCAGCCACCGGATTTTCCATAACCTATAATCGCCAGTTGCGGAGAATACGCAGCTTCACCTTGGCTCACAGGAAAGCCATGTTTCTTGGTCAAATATTGCCAAGACTGCTGCAATACTTGATCAAGAAGCACTTCTGCCAACCAAGTTAAGTGATCACTCACTTTCATGACAGGCAAGATTTCGGTGATATCACAGGCCGCAATACGCAAGATAATAGAACGTCTAAAGCGACGCATAGCATCCATTTGTGCTTCTTCATCTTCTTCCGGCAAACGCAATAATATCTGCTGAAGCTCTTCAGCAAGCATCGTCTTATCAGGTGGAGAAAACAGCGTATTGGCATCTAACAACTCATCCAACAATGCTGGCGTTGTCGAGATCGCCTCGGTGAACCAAACACTTTCTCGGCATAAGCGAATCAGGTGTGTCAGCGCAGTTTGGTTCTCACATAGCAGCACCAAATAAGCCGTTCTGCGCAATACCGCTTCTAATATGGGGAAAACACGCTCCAACACTAGATCTGGATTCACTTCATCCGTTAATTTCGTTATGAGCGCAGCTAAAAACACCGCAAGCCGTTCATGCCCAATAGGTTGCATGTAAACAACAGTACGCGAGCTAAGCAATTGTGCGATTCTCATAATCGCTGCTTCTTGATCTTGCCAAGCAATTAATGCGATAGCATCTTCAATGGCTTCTTTGTCTTCTGGATGCTTAATCAATAAACGCCATGTTTCTTGGTTCTTAACCTCTTCACTGCTTTCATGACCGTCATCGATCAGGGCGACAAAAGAACGATGAACATTTTTACGTACTTCCCATAAACGTTCATCTAACGCCTCCCAAGAAGGAAACCCAACCATCAAGGCAATGCGAGTACGAGCTCTTTCATCTTCAGGCAACAATTGGGTTTGCTCATCGTTGACCGCTTGCAATGCATGCTCTGTTCGGCGCAGCAGTAAATAAGCATCGCGTAATTGCTCAACTTCCTCTGTGGGTAAATAATCCTGCTTAGCAAGGTAAGGTAAGACTTCTAGCAAAGCGGGTGTTTGTAGCTTCTGATCTCTACCGCCATGGAGGATTTGCAAAGCTTGGGCTATGAACTCTACTTCGCGAATTCCACCTTCGCCTAATTTAATATTATGCTCTATGCCTTTACGACGCACTTCTTTGGCAATCATTTGTTTAAGATCACGCAGCGCCCCGATTGCTCCAAAGTCTAAATACTTGCGATAGACAAAAGGCTTTCGTAACGCTTCAAATTCACGAACATCTAAGGTATTTCCTGACATGACACGAGCTTTGATCATGGCATAGCGTTCCCAATCTCGGCCTTGATCTTGGTAATAGTTCTCTAGAGAATCCATGTTCAACACCAAGGCCCCTGACTGACCAAACGGTCGCAAGCGCATGTCGACTCTAAATACAAAGCCATCGGCACTTACCTGATCCAAATGCTGGATCAGTTTTTGTCCCAACTTAGTAAAGTACTCTTGATGAGATAGGCTTTTTTTACCACCTTGGGTGTCACCATGTTCGCGGAATGCAAAAATGAGGTCGATGTCGGAAGACAGGTTTAATTCGTTGCCCCCCAATTTCCCCATACCAATCACAATCATCGACTGAGGCTGGCCGTTACTATCCAACGCCTGACCATACAAGGCTAGATAGTGCTGCGTTGTCCATTGCAAGCTGGCGTTAACACACGCATCCGCTAGGCCACTTAGGCGTGATGTCAGCTCAGTCAATGAAATTTGTTGCTGAATATCCAAGGCGATTAGTCGCACCATCCACCACTGTCGATACAAACGCAAACGTTTAATAAAACCCGCTTCATCTAGTGGTTCTGACGTCTCTGTCGAACATGCACTCGCCTCACATGAGAAAAACGCTTCCCCAGCCATTAACGCTTCCACTGATGGTTTTTCCGGCAACTCTTTTAACGTTAAGAGATCATCTAACCAATGAGGGAAACGAGTAAATTGCTGATGCAAATACTCACTCAGAACCCATAACGGCTCTAATGTATCGATTTGCTCTTGGCTCAATGCATCAAGACCATGCCTCTCTCGTGCGTCTTGAACATGCTCCAATAACAAGGAACGAGAAAGAGATTGCTCACAAAATATCGCGTAATTTGGGTTTAAATGAGGTGGTGTCACAGGGCTTCCTTACAACATTTTCTTTTTATTTTTTCGTTACAACATAGATCATTAAGCTTGGCTGTTTAACCATTGCCCGACAAGTAACATATTGACGCCAATGTTTGTCATGCCAGCTAACTGTTTTAACACAACAGATTCGTCTGCTAAATAAGGCATTAACTCATTATCTAATGCGGTTAATTGCTGCGCTAATGTGTCTGGTAAGCAGTTTTTCAACTGCGCCATAGAGTGACGGAATGGTTGCAAAAGCGCTTCATCCTCCATGAAATACATTGCCTCCCAATACACTAACCATACTTCATACCAATACGCCGCCAGCTCAATAGAACTTGACGTCGCAAGTGGTTTATCAGGGAACTCTATCTGCCCATATTTCAAACGTACGCCTTTTTGAGCCTTAGAGACAATGCTCACTTGCACTGGAACCCGCTCGGCCAACTGCAATGCAAATTGATATAAGCCGGATTCGTCACCTTGCTTCAATTCCAGTTCTAACTCACAAATTGAATCTTCTCCATATGGAGAGGTAACCAAACCTTGATCACAAACCACTTCCATTTTGCAGGCGGCTGAATGAATATTCCAAACTTGGCGCTCGAAGTCCGTTCGATATACTTCAACCAGCTCATTGGCCCAGGACATATCTTGCAAGCTTTCTGGCAAAGGCACTTCATTCAATAGTGATAAATCTAATTGGTCATTAGGTAAAAACCACTCCCACTCTCCCCGGGCGTGCATGCCAATACGATTACTACCTCGAGTTTTTACCGTTTGAATAAAGGTCTTGTTTACCGCTCGAATACGCAACGCCATGCCTCCTTTCATAAGACTGGCGTCTTCAGTATCAAAGTAGGCATTCATCAAAGCCAAGGTTGGCTGACGAGATTGATCCTCCGCATCAGCAAGCGCGCAAAATTCATCAAGAAAATCACTTGCGGACTTGAGATACTCAGACTGAAGCATTAACTTTAGCTCTAGCTCGGTAGCCATAATATACGAACCTCTAAAACCTTTGCTGTTGAGCAAACAACAAAGAAAAAATAATGTGCGAGCAAGTGTACCAGATGCCTAGCGTTCAGTAGTAATATTCGCTCATAACTCGGATTCAAGGAACGCCTTTTATGCCCGCATTGCCTTCGCTCATTAGTATGATGTCTCAGCTTATTGCATCGCCTTCTATCAGTTGTAGTCAAGCTGATTGGGATCAGTCAAATAAAGGGGTTATTCAATTGCTCGAGAGCTGGCTCAGCTCCCAAGGCTTTCAATGTGAAGTAATGCCTTTGCCAGACAACCCGAACAAATTCAATTTGATTGCCACGCTTGGCAGCGGTGATGGCGGTTTAGTGCTATCCGGCCACACAGACACAGTGCCTTACGACAAAGGTCGATGGAAATCAGACCCCTTTAAATTAGAAGAGCGGGAGCAAAAACTCTATGGCCTTGGCAGCTGTGACATGAAAGGCTTCTTTGCTATCGTGATCGATACCATTCAACAGATGCAGCTATCTAATCTGAAGCAACCACTCATCATACTCGCCACGGCTGATGAAGAAAGCTCCATGTCAGGCGCAAGAGCACTTGTGGATCAAGGCACTTTAAAGGCAAGGTATGCCCTGATAGGTGAACCTACATCATTAACACCTATCTATGCCCACAAGGGCATTATGATGGAACGAATCCAAGTAACAGGACAATCTGGTCATTCCTCTAATCCATCATTGGGAAACAATGCACTGGATGCCATGCACGATGTGATGTCGGAATTAATGCTGTTTCGCCAACAATTGAAAACAAACTATCGCGACGCCAATTTTGTTATTGACTACCCAACAATGAATTTTGGCTGCATCCATGGTGGCGACAACCCGAATCGAATTTGTGGACATTGTGAACTTGAATTTGATTTACGAGCCCTACCTGGAATGAGTAATCAGGCTCTTATGGCAGAAATTGCCGCCATTCTTCCCCGCATAGAAGAAAAAACTGGCACAATAATACAGTTAAATAGTTTGTTTCCTGACGTTCCGTCTTTTTATACATCGGTCGAATCAGATATCATAAAAGCATGTGAAGCCTTAACCAAACGCCAAGCCAGCACAGTGGCGTTTGCAACGGAAGGCTCCTTCCTAAATCAAATGGGAATGGAGACGTTGATTTTAGGGCCTGGCTCGATTGATCAGGCTCACCAGCCAAATGAATTTATGGCACTGGATCAAATTAAACCTATGCAAGGGGTAATTCGCGGTCTTATAGAGCGTTTCTGCCTTCAATTAAACGAGCAAAAAAATGAGGAATAAAGTGCCTGAAGAATTCAACTATGTGGACTGGTTCCGCCATTCTTCCCCCTATATTAATGCCCATAGGGGAAAAACCTTCGTCATATTGATTCCAGGTGAAGCTGTCGAATGCACACACTTTTCCAGCATAATTCATGACCTTGCGTTGCTGGATTCATTAGGAATTCGCCTTGTCTTAGTACAAGGTGCTCGACCACAAATAAGCCGAGCGCTATCTAATCGAAATTTAGTCAGCCGCGTCGAAGATGACTATCGTGTCACGCCACAGGATCAGTTATTGGATATTATCCAAGCTTCTGCTGCAGTGCGTGTCCAACTTGAAGCCCAACTTTCTATGGGGCTTTCAAACACCCCTATGGATGGCGCTAGATTAAAAGTGTGTAGTGGTAATTATGTTATTGCTAGACCTCTGGGTGTGGTTGATGGCATCGATTACGGACACACAGGAGAGGTTCGTCGAATCGACACAGAAGCCATTTTTCGCCTACTTGAAGACGACAATATGGTGCTCTTGCCGCACCTTGGTTTCTCGCCAACAGGTGAAGTCTTCAACTTAAAAAGCGAAGACGTTGCCATCCAAGCGGCCACTCAACTAAAAGCTGACAAGCTTATTATTTACGCTGAAGACGAAGGTGTCTTTAAAAGCGATGGGGAGCTTTACTCAGAGCTGTTAACCAAGGATGCAGAAGCCATACTGAAAGAAAAATCGCTTTCTAGCATTACCCATGCCGCCTTAGACGCCTGCGTGCAAGCGGTTCGCAAAGGCGTGCCAAGAGCGCATTTGATTTCATACAATGTTAATGGCGGATTACTGCAGGAGCTTTTCACTCGTGAAGGCTCAGGCACCATGATCGACGAAGACAGTTATGAGCAATTGCGTCCGGCGCACATTGATGACGTTGGTGGCATGATGGCATTATTGTCGCCATTAGAAGAAAAAGGCATCTTAGTAAGGCGGTCACGCGAGCTGTTAGAAAATGAGATAGATCGTTTTATCGTCATCGAGCGTGACGGAGCAATCGTTGCTTGCGCAGCCTTATACCCATTCGAACAAGAGTATTCTGGTGAGTTAGCTTGTTTAGCCGTATCGCCAGATTATCGTGGTTCCAACCGTGGTGAACGCTTACTAAAAGGCATAGAACAAGCCGCTAAACGCCTTAACCTTTCAATGCTTTTCCTGCTTACCACTCGAACAGCTCATTGGTTTATCGAGCGAGGCTTTAGCGAAACAACCTTAGCCAGTTTACCAACGCAAAAGCAAGCACTGTATAACTACCAGCGTAACTCCAAAATCTTCGCTAAAAAGTTGTAGCATTTGCATTAACAGCACGAAGTCAAAAACGACCTATGGGGCTTATCTCTAGGTCGTCATCGACTTTTATTCAGTCCAGCGCTTTGCAGTAATCACTAAACTCCACCAGGATATAAAGCTGCTTATTAAGCTGCACAGTGCCTTGAATGCAATGATGATCTCGATACTCAAGACCGTTCGTGTCTACACTTTGCGGTATATCCATCACCTGCTCAACCTCTTCTACCCGAACGCCAAAGTAGCCAGTAGGAAAATCCAACACAATAATATGGCCTTCCTTCTTACAGGAATTGGGGTCCAATTTTAGAAGATATGTACCATACAAAACGGTGACCATATTTCCACGTACATCAATCATACCTTCAACACCTTCGCCTGCACCCGGCACAGGTGCTGGAGACTGGTAACTGAGAACTTCTTTTACGTTTGAGAGAGGATGAATGTACCGCTCACCACCTAAACAAAAGCAGATCCCTTTCTCTACAGCTTGATCCACAACCTAACCTCCAAACAATACACTACTTCAATAAGACTTACTTAACGTAAGTCATCGTTCTCACAAAAATAGTTACATGTCTAATCTTTATTCACAAGTTTTAGGCATAAAAAAAGCGACCTGATGGCCGCTTTTTTTCTATCAACTGCTTTTATTCAATGATTTTAAATGGAATAAACATTGGGTAACCCTGCCTAATAACTCGCATTGGCACTGATCGCCCATTAGGAACATTTTTGGCAATCTCCGTAAAAGTCGCCACGCTATCAATGCGTTTACCATTCAGCATAGTGATCACATCACCTGGCTGAAGTCCATTACGCGCTGCTGTACCACCAAGCACTTGCTCGATAACAACACCGCCATCAATTTCAAATTGCTTAGCCATATCCGCTGGCACTTCACCAACAATCATACCTAGGCGGTTTTGATCTTGTTGTGATTGCGCAATGACGTTAGGGTCATTAGGGCGCGCATCCAGTGTCACTGATATCGTTTGCTCCTTACCATCTCGATATACTTTCGCCTCTACTTTTTCACCCGCTTTCATTTGCCCAACGATATAAGGCAGTTCACCCGAATGCGCGATAGATTGACCATTGAATTCCAAGATGATGTCGCCTGATTTTAAGCCTGATTTTTCTGCTGGTGAATCAGGTAATACACGACTGATTAAAGCACCATTTGATCTGTCTAAACCAAATGACTCTGCCAGTTCATTATTTACATCCTGAATCAGCACACCCAACCAAGCACGAGACACCTTACCGTCGCTCTTCAGCTGCTCAACGACTGACATAGCCACTTTGGACGGAATCGCAAAAGACACGCCCATAAAGCCACCCGAACGGGTATAAATTTGTGAATTTATGCCTACCACTTCGCCATCTAAGTTAAACAAAGGGCCACCAGAGTTGCCTGGGTTAATCGCGACATCGGTTTGAATAAAAGGCACATAGTTGTCAGAAGGCAAGTTTCGCCCTGTTGCACTGACAATACCGGCCGTCACGGTATAATCAAAACCAAATGGCGAGCCAATCGCTAATACCCACTGTCCTGGTTTAAGCTTGTCTGAATCCCCCATTTTTACGATAGGCAAGTCATCAGCTTCGATTTTAAGTAAGGCTAAATCGGTACGCGGATCGGTTCCGACTAACTTAGCAACATACTCTCGACGGTCACTTAAGCGCACATGAATAACATCCGCACCATCAATAACATGGTTGTTAGTCAACACATACCCATCATGCGAAACAATGAAGCCAGAACCTAAAGAACTGCGCTGTCCTTGCTGTGGTGGCGCTTGCTGACCGAAAGGCTGCTGACCAAAGAAATGCTTAAAGAACTCGTTAAGCTCTTCGCTATTTGGCCCTAATTGCTGACCACCTTGGTTAGCCGTTTTTGTGGTAACAGTCTGTTCCGTACTGATATTCACAACAGCGGGGGAAGCTTCTTCAACTAACTCGGTGAAGTCAGGCAGAGAAGCCGCATGAGAAAGCATTGAAGTCATCAAAAACATGCTGACGAAGATCATGCTTACGTGTTTAAGCAATCTGTTCATTGATTGGTCTCCTTAAAACGTACCAAGTTCATTACAGTGCCAGGTGAAGATCATTAGACATCTATGGCGTCACAACCAAGGGGATGTGACCGTCATCAAGCGCCTCAATTCGTAAAATTTTTGGATAATAATCCAGGTTATATGTTTCTTTTCTCGATTTATTCCGCGCCAGTAACAAACCACCAGCAAAACCAATAATAGAGAAGATAACCGCGACGCCAGACTCTCCTCCCCATAAAGAGGGCAAAACAGCACCGCCAATTAAGCCAAGTAAAGGTATGAGATACATCCACATAGACGCCTGTAGCAAGGTATCTTCAGGTATACCAACCACCACTTTTTGACCCACTTTCACATTAAAAGAATCAATTGCTTTCATGCGCATTCTATTGGCTGAAGAAACTTGCGCAATCGCATGGTGACCACAGCCGTGGCGTGCACGACACGAAGTACAGGTGCTAGTTCGAATCGTTTCGACATCAGCAAACCCTTCTTCGGTCGATAATACGGTTCCAGATTCTTCAATCATGCTCAGGCCTTGGCATAAATACAGTCATCAGTTTTTCAATAGTCGGTTCAGGTACTTCACCCACCATGGTCAACAAGTACAGCTGGTCTTTTACCTTAATACTTCGTTCGCCAGCAATGGTCGCTCCCATATTCAAAATCGACATGGGCTTAGGCTTCATTGTTGGCTCAATGAACACAGATACTGTTGTCATACCATCCGATAATAAAAGCATGCTAGTTCCATGATTCAAAGAACGCGCTTCAGGCCAAACTAAGGAAAAGCCCTTAGGTAGCCAATCGAACCGCCAAAGATTTTTGACCCGTCTTGGCGGTGTATCAACAACAGATTCTGCATAACTCCCCTCTTTTGGGACAAAATCTTTATCTTTCAAGTCTGGTGCAAAGTTAACGGACGTAAATTGAATTCTTTCTAATAGCTTTCCGTCTGTTTTCATCATGTCATGTTTTAGAAGAAAGTGATTCTCTTCATCTAACCAAAACTGATGTCCATAGCGGTATTGGTCTTTTGGTATAAGTTTTACAGCCACCACTTTACGCCCAGCAATACGGCTCGTATGGTCACTAATTACCATGTCATATCCCTTGATAAGCCGATCACTCTCAACATCTTTAAAGCGCTTGAAAGGCGGTATCAAGGGTGCGCGAGTATTTGCAAGCATCGCATTTGGGTAAACAGAAATAATTTTGTCATCGATGCGCAAAACTTCAATTTTATCGCCATCCAGATCCACTAAGCTTTCATATTCAACGCCATTCATCAAACTATGACGAACACGCATGCTATTCATATTCATTGCTTCAGAATGCACGAACACACCATCATAACTCAGTGTCGAAAATGACTGTGTCATGCTTCTTAGCAAATGCAAAGCATCCGGTGACGCATTACTTGCTAAGCTCGTTCCCGAAATAATAAAGCACAGTACCGTGAAAAAAATGTGAAATGGCGAAATCAATTTCATAAACTACTCTTTTATCGGGTAACTAACGACACGAGCCATAGGAATCATGCCTTGACCTACTGTCATTGTCGCTTGCTCAGCGTGCTGTCGCAGATAGTGCTGCAACTTCTCATTGTCGAATTGCGACGCTTCGCTATCTAACTCAGCCAAAGGGGTAACAACCATATTTGGTAACGACGAACTGACATCAGCCGTTAATTTTTGTATTTGCGGCTCTGATGTTAAGAATTGATTGCCTGCAAAAATAACCACAAATGTCACGCTGGCAGCAATCGCCACACTAGATAACGCCATACGCCAAGCAGGTCGAGACACTGACGAGCTTTCTGTCGGTAGCACGAAAGGCAGTAAGTTACTTCCTTCTGTATTGTCTTGTACATCGGGAAAAGAAGCATCAACGTCAAGTTCTGCACGTATACGAGACAGTAAACTCCCTTCAAGTCCAACCGCCACAGAGGACTCTTTGTGGAGTGTTTGTTGAATCAAGTGAAAACTTTCTAACTGTCGGCTTACATCCTGACTGTCTGCGTTTAATAAACATTCTAAATCTTGCTCCGTCGCCTCGCCATCAAACATGGCCGACAAACTTGGGAGCACATCAGGGTAACTATTCACGTCTAGGGAGTTACCTTTCTCTCGGGAGCTATGATTTTCTGGGAAATCATCATTTAAAGCTTTCATCTTTACTCTCCTGACCCCATCAAGGGACGTATGTGTTTTTCTACCGCCTCTCGAGCACGAAATATACGTGAACGAACCGTTCCTACGGGACAGTCCATAATCAACGAAATATCTTCATAACTCAGACCGTCAAACTCTCGTAGCGTTAATGCACTGCGCAACTCTTCAGGCAACTGTTGAATGGCATAATGAATCGCTTTTTCAAGGCGATCACTGTTTAGTTTCGCTTCAGGTGTGTCTATATCAGCTAAGGGCTCATAGACACTGAACACTTCTTCATTATCCAGTTCAACATCCGACTCTGGAGGACGGCGGGAGCGACTGACTAGATAGTTTTTTGCGGTGTTTACGGCAATACGATACAACCAAGTATAAAAAGCACTTTCTCCACGAAAGCTTCCAATCGCGCGGTACGCCTTAATAAAACTATCCTGAGCTACGTCTAATACTTCACTTCTGTCTTGTACATAACGTCCAATTAAGCCAATAACCTTATATTGATATTTGACTACAAGTAGATCAAAAGCCCGCTTGTCGCCCTGCTGTACTTTTTCAACTAACGCCTGATCTGAAGACGTTTCGTGCTGCATAGGCACCTCATGTAAAATAAACCTATTCGTCTGCGCCTCTGCTACTTCAAGAGAAGACAACGCGCATTCCTATGAGTTCCCGTTTGATATTCTAAACAGCCTGTTTAAACAAGATAAAACACACTCAAAACGACAAAGTATGGTGAATATTCAAAATGTGATCTCAGAAAGTATTCACTATTGAGTGACAACAATAGTAACATTAATTTTTTATTCATAATTAGATCAATACAATGAGCCGACATTATAAATACGACATCGTCATTATTGGCGCAGGCGCTGCGGGATTAACGCTTGCTCTTGAGCTGGCCGATCAGCATCGAGTAGCAATTTTGACTAAAGCCGATATCCGTGAAGGTTCAACATTGTATGCTCAAGGTGGTGTTGCAGCTGTATTATCGGACAAAGACACCATAGATTCTCATATTGATGACACAATTGACGCTGGTGTTGAACTTGGCGACCCAGATGCTATTCGCTTTACGGTTGAACACTCTAAAGAAAGTATTGATTGGCTAATAGATCAAGGCGTTCCCTTCACCCGCTACGGTGAAAGCGAAGAATATCACTTAACAAAAGAAGGTGGTCATAGCCATAGACGCATTATCCACAGTGCAGATGCAACGGGATTAGCCATCTCAAAAACCCTAATTAAAAACGCCAGTAAACACCCCAATATCGATTTTTACCCTGATCGTGTTGCGATCGATGTTATTACCACTGACAAACTTGGCGTTGATGGTCCCAACCGTGCTGTTGGTGTTTACGCGTTAAATCTAGACGACGATGTTATCGAAGTCTTCCACGGCCAATTTATCTCCTTGGCATGTGGCGGCAGCAGCAAAGTGTATCTATATACCAGTAACCCTGATACCGCTTCTGGAGATGGCATTGCCATGGCATGGCGTGCTGGCTGTCGAGTCGCAAACATGGAATTCAATCAATTCCATCCAACCTGCCTCTACGACTCCAAAGCCAAAACCTTTTTGATATCGGAAGCGGTACGTGGTGAAGGCGGAAAACTCTTACTGCCAGACGGCTCTCAATTCATGGAGAAGTTCGATAAACGCAAAGAGCTAGCCCCACGTGACATTGTTGCTCGCGCCATTGACCACGAAATGAAACGCCTTGGCATTCATCATGTTTTGCTAGATATTTCCCATAAAGACCCAGAATTTATCAAAGAGCATTTTCCAACCATTTATAAACGCTGCTTGGAATACGGCCATGATATGACCAAAGGGCCGATTCCTGTCGTGCCCGCGGCTCATTACACTTGTGGTGGTGTCGTGGTAAATCGTCACAGCGCAACAGACATAGCCAACTTATACGCTATCGGTGAAACCGCCTATACAGGCCTTCATGGTGCAAACCGTCTAGCCAGCAACTCTTTATTAGAATGTATTGTTTTTGCTCGCTCAGCGGCCCGCCACATCTCTGAAAACAAGCAAAAGGCAAATGACATCACCATTCCAGACTGGGATGAAAGTAAAGTGACTAATTCAGATGAAGATGTGGTTATCACCCATAACTGGCAAGAGTTACGACGCTTTATGTGGGATTATGTCGGCATAGTGAGAACGGACAAGCGCCTTTTAAGGGCCAAGCATAGAGTCGATTTGTTACAATCAGAAATCCAAGAGTTCTATACTAACTATAAGGTTTCTAACGATTTACTGGAGCTACGAAACTTAGCGGTTGTGGCAGATTTAATCATACGTTCCGCGATGTCTCGCAAAGAAAGCCGAGGCTTACATTTCACCTTAGACTATCCAAATAAGCTGGCAACCAGTACACCGACCATACTGACTCCGAAAAACACAGACTAAGCTGTGTTTTTCGATTCTGAGTTAAAATTAAGCTTTTGAACCAAAACGCTTTTTAGCTTCTTCACTGCGGCTCAGCAAAATTTGCTGTGCCGCATAAGAAAGCAGTGTGTGGTATTGATCCAGCTGAACGCTGTCTCGATAAATAACGCGATAATTAGGCCAAATACGTGCAACAAAAGACTTGCCTCGCTCCACTCTCGCGATCAGTTGCACACTGTTGGCGCGTACAAAAGTTAGCCTCGCATAATGTCCATTCTTAACTAAATACGCACCCTGCCCATCAATCCCAACCCGTTGTTTCTCCATGAAAAAAGCACGAATTAATAAGGTTGCACTAAGCAGTCCAATACCAATATAAAACAATGCCCGCCAAAAGGCAGGCATCCAAAAAACTTGCAATAAAGCCATGTAAGCGATGACCGTTAGTAGCCATACGCTTAAACCAATCCAAGAGCCTTTAAGCTCGGTAGTTTTCAGGCTGAACACGAGTCAAAATAATGTTAACAATGCGAGCATGATCTTCGTCTTCCGGCACTTCACTTTGCATAAACCACGGAAACAATTCCTGATCTTCACAGGTCAACAAGCGAGCAAATCGCTGTTTATCATCCTCTTCCAATGTCAGATATGCATCCGCTAAAAAAGGCTCAAGAAGAACATCAAGCTCCAACATGCCACGACGGCATTGCATTTTAAGACGTTTAAAACTCAATGATTCTACTGTTTCACTCATGACATAACCTCTTAACTAGAATGTCGCCATTATAGCCACTTATATAAAAAAAACGAAAACGCCTCGACCTGAATTACTGACATTTGTCATGTAAAACCTTATTAGTCAAAGGGATAGCCCAATTAAAGGAACATCAAAAGAGTATTATATTGACTCAATTTTGAATAATCCCATAAAAATGAAACAAAATAGTACAAGTATTGGCGGATTATGTATTAACAGGTCAATTATTATATAACTTATATTGATGATCACTTGATAACCAAATATCAAGAATTAGGTACGACTATAAAAACAAAGAAACTCCAAACTGGGGGAAACCTATGAAACGCCTTACCAAGAATACCCTAACTTATGCGGTATCTATAACTGCAGCTATGACGGCTGCAAGTGCATTCTCTGCGACACAAATCACAGTGGCAACCGTAAACAACGGCCACATGATTGAAATGCAAAAACTGACTCCTGAGTTTGAAAAAGCCAATCCTGACATCAAAGTAAAATGGGTCACGCTAGAAGAAGGTGTGCTCCGTCAAAACGTTACTCAAGACATTGCAAATGGTAGTGGGCTTTATGACGTTATGACCATTGGCATGTATGAAGCGCCTATCTGGGGTGAACGCGGCTGGCTACAAGCCGTAGACACAAGCGGAAACTACGATGAGAAAGACATTTTGCCATCTATTCGTGGTGGTCTATCTTATGAAGGAACTATGTATGCTGCGCCCTTCTATGGCGAAAGCTCTATGGTTATGTACCGTAAGGACCTTGTTAAAGCGGCTGGAATGGAAATCAATGATCGTGACAGCTGGGAACATATTCGCGATGTCGCCGCTGCAGTCAATAATCCAGAAAAAGGCATTTACGGCATTTGCTTACGTGGTAAAGCTGGCTGGGGGGACAACATGGCATTCATGACCGCCATGGCAAACTCCTTCGGTGCGCGTTGGTTTGATGAGAACTGGAAACCTCAACTAGAAACAAGCGAATGGAAAAATGCGGTTAGTTTCTACGTTGATTTGCTAACAAAATACGGCCCTCCAGGTTCAAGCAGCAACAGCTTTAACGAAAACTTAGCATTATTCAACGAAGGCAAGTGTGGCATGTGGATTGATGCCACTATCGCGGCATCTTTCGTGACCGATCCTAAGCAAAGTAAAGTGGCGGACAAAGTTGGTTTTGCACAATCGCCTTACGCTGTTACCGAAAAAGGAGCTAACTGGCTATGGGCATGGGCTCTTGGCATTCCAGCAGCCACAAAAAATGCTGAAGCAGCACAGAAATTTGTGCGCTGGGCAACTTCTAAGGAATACATTCAGCTCGTGGGTCAAAAGAATGGCTGGGCTGCGGTACCAACAGGGACAAGAACCAGTACCTATGAAAACCCTAAGTTCCAAAAAGCCGCCGTCTTTGCTGACGCAGAACTAAAAGCCATCAATTCTGCCGATCCAACTGACAGTACGCTCAAACCGTCTCCTTATGTGGGCGTTCAGTTTGCAGCGATTCCTGAGTTCCAAGCAATTGGTACTACTACAGGGCAAATGATCTCCGGAGCGTTATCAGGTTCTATGTCAGTGGATCAAGCATTGAAATCTGCAAACACCTCTGCCGATCGTCAAATGCGTCAAGCAGGTTACTACTAACCGACTTTAAGCTCGACAAAGAAATAGGGCCAAAAAGCCCTATTTCTTACTTTTGATACGTTCTATTTAAGAACAAGCACCCTGCTTATAATAAGAGAAACTCAACATGAAGCGCTCAATCACTCGCTTATTAATGGCGCCATCAGTCATCATGCTTTTGGTTTGGATGATCATACCGTTATCCATGACCATTTACTTTTCAACCATTCGCTACAACTTATTGTACCCAGGTCAAAACAACTTTGTCGGTTTGATGAACTTTGAGTTCTTTATTACCGACCCCGGCTTTGTTCCTGCGGTATCGAACACATTAATTTTGCTGCTTTCCGTTTTAATCATCACGGTAGTTTTAGGTGTCATGCTGTCCGCTTTGATTGATAAGCCATTTTTTGGACAAGGCATTGTACGCGTCTTATTAATATCGCCTTTCTTCATCATGCCAACCGTCAATGCATTGATTTGGAAAAACATGATGATGAATCCCGTCTATGGCATTTTCGCTTGGATCTCTGAATCACTCGGTTTTGAACCCATAGATTGGCTCTCTAGTTATCCATTGGTATCCGTCATTATCATGGTCAGCTGGCAATGGCTGCCATTTGCTATTTTAGTGTTTGTTACCGCACTTCAGTCCCAAGATACTGAACAAAAAGAAGCGGCTCAGATGGATGGCGCGACTGGCTGGCATATCTTCCGCTACCTAACCATTCCACACCTTGCCCGCCCGATTGCGGTAGTTGTCATGATCGAAACCATCTTTTTGTTGGCTGTTTTTGCTGAGATTTTCGTCTCCACTGGTGGCGGCCCAGGTTACGACAGTACCAACCTGGCGTATTTAATTTACAACCAAGCTCTTCTTCAATATGACGTTGGTGTGGCCTCTGCTGGTGGTTTGTTTGCCGTGTTGCTTGCCAATATCGTAGCCATTTTCTTAATTCGTGCCGTTGGCAAAAACTTAACGGTGTGAGGTAAATACAATGACGCTTAATCAACAACGCAAACTAAAAACCATTCTGACAGGCTTATTCGCTTGGTCGGTCGCATTGGTGTTATTTTTCCCAATTTTTTGGATGTTTATCACTTCATTCAAAACCGAATTACAGGCGATATCCGTACCACCGTCGCTGTTCTTCGAACCCACATTGGATAACTTTCGAATCGTTCAAGAGCGCAGTGATTACATTCACCACGCTTGGAATTCCGTGGTTACCTCGTTCGGTTCAACCATCATCGCGCTGATTATTGCCATCCCGGCGGCTTACTCTATGGCGTTTTTCCCCGGCAAGCGTACGAAAGACATTTTGCTTTGGATGCTTTCTACCAAAATGCTACCAGCTGTAGGTGTTCTGGTGCCTATTTACATACTTTGCCGAAACTATGGTTTATTGGATTCAAAAACGGCTCTCGTGATCATTTTCACCCTGATGAACTTGCCTATTATCGTTTGGATGCTGTTCTCTTACTTCAAAGATCTACCAAAAGAGATTCTAGAAGCCGCACGCATGGACGGCGCCACACCTTGGGATGAGGTTGTCAAAGTCGTATTGCCTCTTTCAGTTGGTGCTATTTCCTCTACAGCGCTTTTGTCCATTGTACTTTGCTGGAACGAAGCATTTTGGTCTCTCAACTTAACAGCCTCTGATGCCGCGCCATTAACCGCGATGATTGCCTCTTATTCGAGCCCTGAAGGCTTGTTCTGGGCGAAGTTGTCTGCGGCCTCAACACTTGCTTGCGCCCCCATCGTCATTTTCGGTTGGTTCTGTCAGAAACAATTAGTCCAAGGCCTTACGTTCGGCGCCGTAAAATAATTATTAGGAAGCTTTTTATGTCTTACTTAACGATCACAGATCTACAAAAACATTATGAGAATTACCATGCACTGCGCGGCATTAATCTCTCCATTAGTGAAGGCGAATTCGTCGTCTTTGTTGGGCCTTCTGGCTGTGGTAAATCTACTTTACTGCGAACTATAGCAGGCTTGGAATCCAGCACGGGCGGTAGTATAGAGCTAGATGGCAGAGACATTACCGAAGTGGCTTCATCAAAACGCGACCTTGCCATGGTGTTCCAGTCTTATGCCTTGTACCCACACATGACGGTAGCAGACAACCTGTCCTTTGCCTTGCGTCTTGCTAAGGTATCTGACGCTGAAATCAAAGAAAAAGTCCGTTCGGTATCGGCTTCTTTGCAACTTGATGCCTTGCTGGAGCGAAAACCAAAAGAGCTATCAGGTGGTCAACGCCAACGGGTTGCCATTGGCCGCGCTATTGTTCGCCAACCAAAAGTTTTTTTGTTTGACGAGCCGTTATCCAACCTCGATGCCGCCCTTCGTGTACAAATGCGTTTGGAACTGGCTCGCTTACATAAAAAACTTGGCACCACCATGATTTATGTAACCCATGACCAAGTCGAGGCGATGACCTTGGCTGACCGTGTCGTTATTCTTAACGCAGGCCAGATAGAACAAGTCGGCACGCCATTAGAACTTTATCGCCAACCGAACAGCCGCTTTGTTGCGGAATTCATTGGTACGCCCAAAATGAACCTCATCCCAGCGAATAGAATCCTACGCAATGAAGACACGCTATCAATCGATATATTTGGACAGCAAATATCTTTCCCCGCTAACCGTTTGAAAGGACCATTGCCAGATTCGGTTGT
Organism: Marinomonas alcarazii; assembly: GCF_003208215.1. Lineage (GTDB taxonomy): Bacteria > Pseudomonadota > Gammaproteobacteria > Pseudomonadales > Marinomonadaceae > Marinomonas > Marinomonas alcarazii. Next base: position 19,900 of record NZ_QKLW01000012.1, on the reverse strand, counting down.
CATTGGCATTCGTCCGGAACACATGTCCTTGGTAGAAACGGACGGAGATTTAACTGGACGCATTGAATTGGTTGAACATCTTGGTTCAGAAGCTTATGCCCATCTTCAGTTGTCCAGTGACCAAACTATTATCATCAAAGCACCGGCTCGAACTGAGCTAAAAGACGGTCAAGAAGTTTGCATCAAAATTGACACTTCAGAACTCATATTGTTTAACGAAAACGACCGTGTCATCTCTGTTATTCCAGAGGAAGCGTAATATGACTAATTACTTACAAGCCTCCTACAATATGGAGCAGCTTTGCACGCAAAACTACGCCAAAGACACGATTAAAGCGGGCATAGTGCACTTAGGAGTTGGTGCTTTTCACCGTGCTCATCAAGCTGTGTACATTGATCGTCTGTTAGCTCATGATTCTCAGCAAAACTGGGGGATTATTGGCGTCAATATTCGCCCACAAGACAGCCAAGTTTTCGATCGCTTTATCAAGCAAAAAGGCGAATATGTCTTAAAAACCATGGCGGCAGATGGCACCACAAATTACGAACACATTCGCTCTATTGTTCAGCAAATTGACGGAGCACAGAATCCCAAAGAAGTCGATGAGGCTCTCGCTGATGCGAAGGTGCAACTTGTCACCTCAACCGTCACCGAAGGTGGTTACTATCTGGACGAAAACCGCTGCTTGATGCTAGAGCACCCAGCAATAAAAGCAGACCTAGAAGGAGGTAGAAACACGCTTTATGCTTTCTTATATGCGGGATTAAAACTGCGTAACGAAACATCGAAAGCCAAAATAACCCTATTGTGCTGCGATAACCTTCGTCATAACGGTGACTTGCTAAAGGCTGGCTTGATGCAATTTTTAGAAGCGAAAAATGACCATGCTTTAGCTTCTTGGGTGGCCGTAAATGTGTCTTTCCCATGCTCTATGGTGGATCGCATAACCCCAAAACCAAGCCAGCAACATGTCGATGACGTGCGTGCCCGCTTTGGTGTTGATGATGATATGACTGTCATGGGTGAAGACTTTATTCAATGGGTGGTGGAAGACAATTTTGCAGGCGAAAAGCCCGCTCTTGATTTAGTTGGCGTTCAGTTCGTTGATAGGGTCGACCCATTTGAAGAAGCGAAGATTCGTATTCTTAATGCAGGCCACACCTGCGTCACCTATCAAGCAGCATTAAAGGGTCTCACCTATTTTGATGAAGCCATGCGAGACGATGAATTAAGGCAGTATTTTACAGACTTTATCCTGCAAGACTCGATTCCAGCTATTGGCGACTCGGTGGTGGATCTGCCAGCTTACTTCAACATTATTGCGCAGCGTTTTAGCAACGCCAATATTGGCGATACGGTAGAACGTATATGTACAGACGGTTATGCTAAATTTCCAATTTTCGTCTTCCCAACACTGGAAGGTGTTTATCGCAAAGGCGGCACACCGACAAAAACCATTCAAGGCATTGCGAGCTGGTTTACCTTTATACAATTGTCGAACCAAGGCAAAGTAGCCACGCCATATCATGAACCGAACAAAGCCTCATTGGCAGCGTTTAGTAATGATGCAAAAGGTATTCAGGCTTTTGTCACAGACCGCTTTTTATGGGGTAGCATACCGACAGAATTCCCAGATTTTGTTGCACAGCTTACACAAGCTATTCAGACAAATATGGAAAAGTATGCTTAGATAAAGGTATCTCTAACTCAAGAAATTACTGGCATTCCATTGTATTTAATACCTTAATTTCTTGAGTATATTTTTTATAGAAGAATAAGAACATAAAGCAGCTACGATGCAGAAACATCATTATTTTTTGCTGCTTGAGCGAGAATATTATGCCCAACACCGTCAAACGCATCACCCCAGAATATGAAATCGTTCAAGATAACGAAACCATTCGCTACCTCGAACATGGGCATCCGAGTGACCTTATTCGTTGGCACGCCCATGATGATTATGAGCTGCATTTTATCGTTGCGACCTCGGGTAAAGTATTTGTTGGAGACTACATTGGGAATTATTCTCCAGGCCAACTTATTCTGACAGGTCCCAGACTTCCTCATAATTGGATTTGCCAAAACGATCAACAAGTCGTAGAGCGCAGAGACATGGTTATTCGCTTCGACCATGAGTCTTTTTCCAATGGCATGAAAATTATCCCCGAACTTGCTGAAGTGCTACCTATGCTAGCTAGGGCAAAATCTGGCATCGAGTTTTTCGATTTAGATCATAAATATTTAGAAGAAGTGTTCCAAAATGTGAGGGACTCAATTGGCTTATCAAGACTAATAGTCGCATTGCCTTTATTACAAAAGCTCGCACAAAGCCGAAGTTACCGCTTACTTTCCACAGTACAAATCGACCTAAAATCCAACGAAACACTGCAACGAAAAATCAATACGGTTGTCGATTATGTCTCTCAAAATTACAGCCAAGATATCACGCTTTCTAGCGTAGCCAGTTTAATTGGTATGTCCGATAGCCACTTCTCTCGCTTCTTTAAAAAGGCAACAGGGAATCGTTTTATTGAATTTGTCAATCGCGTTAGAGTCAGCCGTGCTTGCAGTTTATTAACCGAAACCGATCAACAAATTGCCACTATTTGCTTCCAAGTCGGATTCAACAATGTCGCTAACTTTAACCGCCGTTTTCATGAGTTAAAAGGCGTTACTCCAAGGGATTTTCGCTCTCAAAGCAATATCCACATTGAAGGTGTCGTACCCGCTTCATGACCATGAAAAATAACAAGAACACATAAAAAAACGCCGCGGCACAATATTTGTTAAGCGGCGTTTCTCTTACTAAGCAACAACGAATATCAGGAGAGCAAAGAGGCCAACTTTTCATTAAACCCTTTTGTGGATTGGTAAAAGGCTTTATATAAGTCGTATTTGTCTTGATAGTATCGACCGAAAGTCGAATCAGGCTCATTCACTTCTAATATTTCAGGCATAGTACAATATTCTGTAATCAATAACTCGATGTCTTTCCCCTGACTGTGTTGTTCTCCTAACAAAGCCAAGCGCGCCGCCCCCAAACCAGGACCAACATCGCCACCGTCACGGTAAATAAGACGTTTGTTTAATACATTGGCAATAATTTGACGCCACATGGCAGAACGCGCGCCACCACCAATAAGTGATAATTCATCCACAAAGCTACCTGCGCTTTCCAAAGCATTTTGGCAATCTAATAAAGAGAATGCCACACCTTCCAAAATTGCTAAGGTCATCGCCTCGGTATTCGTCGTATTGGTTAGACCGACAAACTGCCCGTTCGCTAGAGGATCATTATGCGGCGTTCGTTCACCGCTAAGATAAGGTAAAAACAACACATTAGTACGCTGTATATCACTGTCTTCCAACGCATCTAATAACTCAGCTACGGATTTATCCACCAGCTTAGCAAACCAAGCAAGAGAATTTGCAGCACTGAGAGTGACCCCCATTTGATGCCAACGATTAGGCAAAGCATGACAAAACGCATGTACCGTATTGTCTGGATTGGCTTTATGGGATTCGCTTACTGTGAAATAAACACCAGAAGTCCCCAAAGAGATAAAACCTTGGCCTGGGTTCGTTATCCCCATACCAACCGCACCAGCAGCATTATCGCCCGCTCCGGCAACAATAGGTAATTGGGTCAGCTCGAGTTCTTGCGCTATTGGCTCAGCTAAAAGCCCAACAAGATCACAACCTTCATACACTTTTGGCATGTTGGCTTGCGATAAAGCTGTTGCCGCCAATAAAGCATCGTCCCATTGCCTTGTTTCAGGATTTAACCAAAGCGTACCAGCAGCATCAGAACAGTCCGATGACATAACCCCCGTCAATCGATAAGCCAAGTAGTCTTTAGGAAGTAGAACGAATGCCAACTTTGCGAAGATGTCGGGCTCATTCTCCTGCACCCAACGTATTTTAGGAGCAGTAAAGCCAGGCATAGCAAGGTTGCCAGAGCGCTCTTTTAATTCTGGAAATTGTGTCATTAGAGCTTCGCACTGAGCCTGACTTCGACCATCATTCCATAAGATACAAGGTCGTAGAATGTTACCTTGAGCATCAAGTAAAGTAGCGCCATGCATCTGTCCAGAAAGGCCAATTGCTTTTAATTTACTTAGGTCTAGACGCTGTTGTAATTGCCGAATCACCTCGACACAAGCTTGCCACCATGACTCGGGGTCTTGCTCCGACCAGAGTGTTTGAGGCGAGTTAACAACCAAAGAAGCCGACTCTTGCGCTAGCACGTTTCCATCAGCACCAATAACAACCCCTTTCAACCCAGAGGTTCCAAGATCCAGACCTAAATACATTTCATTACTCATCTTATCAAGAAATAGTGGTTTATTTTGTTCTTTTATCTGGCAAGCATTAACCAAAAAACTCATACATCTTCATACTCGAAATATTGGGAAGGATAGTCAATAAAATTCGGCAAACTGGCCTCTTTAGTACAAACAAAGCATAAAAATGGTTAGTTTCGGTAAATGACAGAATCGCCAACATCTGATCAGCCTGATGGTTTTATATTGCTAGGCTCTAGTACGCTTTTTACTTTACATTGTTTAATTTGCAGAGACTGAGACAGAATAAAATTCATTCTCTTCTGTCTATTGAAAAGCAGAAAATAGGCATTACAAATAAGCTAACTTGTCAAAAACGTATTACGCTATTTTTGGTCCACCTATTTATGGAAAGTTTTATGCCCTCGCTGCAAAATATTGTTGATTCAACGCTGTTAAACCAAGACGTCATTGCAAAACAGCCTGATATTGGTGCTTTGCGTGTCTCTGGCCCAGACGCTAAAAAGTTCCTGCAAGGCCAAATAACCTGCGACATTAATGCTTTATCGGCAGATTCTGGGCTTTATGGTGCGATCTGTAATATCAAAGGTCGTATCATCACAAACTTCTACATAGTCCAGAGCAACGAAGACATCCTAATGCTGATGGCAAAGGACTTGGTCGAGAAAACCGTATTGCATTTGAAAAAGTACGCGGTCTTTTTCAAAACAGAGCTCACGAATGCACAAGACGACTTGACGGTTTATGCCAAGTTAACACCAAAAAGTTCAGGGGCAGCGCCGTTTGCGACAACCCGAGACAATGACACCATCACTTTGACTCTGAGCAATACACCACTCAACGTTGAATGGTTAATCACCCGCTCAGCTGTGGAAGAAGCAAACTCGGAACTGGCAGCTCTTAGCTTGCTCATCGCACGTCCGGTGATTACCTTAGAGCAAAGCGAAACAACGCTTCCGCAATGGCTGAATATGCAAAGCACAGGCGGCATTAGCTTTACTAAGGGCTGCTATACAGGACAAGAAATCGTTGCTCGAATGCAATACAAGGGTAAATCGAAGAAGCAACTCGCCTTAATTACGTGGCAAGGGTCATCAGAGACAACGAATGAACTTGTCGATGAGCAAGGCAAGAGCGTAGGTCAACTTTTTGCGACTTCTCAAATCAATAATACACACTACGCTCAAGTTATTTTAAACATCGAGCCAAGTGACGCTAAGCAACTGTTTTTAGGTAACGAAGAAGTAACCTTGTTACCCCTTCCATATTCGCTGGATAGCAAAAAATAGTGACAGCGCGTTAAGAGGGTCTAACGCTAAGCGTTTGACTCTCTTAACAACTCTTAAAACGGCAAACCAAACTGGGCACCGTCTTCGCTTCCTCTATGATCTATAGGCTCTAATGCCCATTCGATTGGCTTTTTATTCTGTTGTATTAAATAGTCGTTGGCCTTTGAAAAGTGACGACACCCCAAAAAGCCCCGATAAGCGGACAAAGGCGATGGATGCACACTTTCTAATACGCAGTGCTTTTCTCTATCAATAGAACGGCCCTTTTTCTGTGCGTAAGATCCCCACAACATAAACACCACGCCTTGATGCTCTCGATCAATTAATTCGATAATTTTATCGGTAAAGATTTCCCAGCCTTTGTTTTGATGAGAGTTTGCCTTACTCGCCTCAACGGTTAACACACTGTTGAGCAGTAAAACCCCCTGTTCAGCCCACTGCAATAAAAAGCCATGTTGCGCTGGTGCAATACCCAAATCTGCCTCTAGCTCTTTGTACATATTCATCAAAGACGGCGGCACTTTTATTCCTGGTTTTACTGAGAAGGATAAGCCATGGGCCTGATTTTCTCCGTGGTAAGGGTCTTGACCTAAGATCACCACCTTCACTTGCTTAAATGGTGTGGCATTTAGCGCACTAAAATATTCGGTTTGGGCAGGATAAATCGTCTTTGTTTTTTGCTCTTCACTCAGAAAGGCTTGCAAGTCTTGCATGTATTCTTTTTCAAGTTCACTGGCTAAGTAATGCTGCCAATCTCCTGTTAATTCCATTATTCAATTCTCTTTTGTATTTGAAGCCAATATTAGGCATAAAACGGATTGAGCGAAGGTGTTGCTTTGAATTCGTAATAATACTTCAAAGAAATACGGTCCTTCGGGGTCACTAGATGTTTTAGTAATAACCAAGCCATTTCCCGCACGGCGTAGGCTTTTTTGTATTCAGACATTGCAGCTAAAGATTCTGATAAAGGCAAACTCACATCGTACTCAGCCATCAAAAGCATCGTTTGCCTTTCATCTAAATTATGCGACTTTGCCACCACCGCAAGATCAAATAATGGATCACCTACACCACAGTATTCCCAATCAATAATCCACAATTGCTCATTATCCATAAGAACGTTCTTAGGATTCAAATCATTGTGACAAAGGACAGAGTTAAATAGCTGATTCGGCTGCGCCAGTTGACTAAAAACAGATTTCAGATACTCATATTCTTTCAGCAATACAGCATCCTTCTTAGCATAAGAATGGATGCCACTTAAATAATGCTCAATAACCTCAAAAACAGCGTATTGATGATTCGTAATAGGCAATCCTTGGTGACTACTGGCTAATGACTTAGCAATTCGTGACACATCCTTATCTTTATGAACAACCGACCAATCAAGAGAAGGCTGAACAACAAACTGACAAGCAAAGGCACCTTTTTGGTCATTCCAAATAACGGCGGGCGACAAACCTAACGCGGCAGCACTTTTCAACGCTGCCATTTCACTAGCTCGATTAATATAAAATATATCACTATCTATAAAAGGAACTCGCAATACCAAATGAATGCTTTCTCCCCAATCGATTAAGTAGGCTTCATTAGAAAAGCCTTCTTCTAGTAATGTTGTTTTAATCTCACCGGTGGTTGGCAAAATACAAGCCAGATTTGCGAAATACTCAGATAATTCAGTCATTTTTCATCATTTTATTGCCAGAAATGTAAGTCGCTGTCAGAATGTACAACTGAACCATCCGAGTCAATAGACAACTTTGAAGCAGATCAATGAATAAACACGAAGACATTATTCGTAAAATACAAGAACGTTTAAGCACACTGAGCAAATCCGAGCGAAAAGTTGCGGAAGCGATTCTTGCCGACCCTAAAACAACCATCCACTCAAGCATTGCGAAATTGGCTGCAAGAGCCGAAGTGAGTGAACCCACCGTAAACCGTTTTTGCCGAAGCCTAATCGGTAGTGGTTTTCCGGATTTTAAGGTATCACTGGCTCAAAGTCTTGCAACAGGTACGCCATACGTTAACTTAAACGTGGAACCAGACGATGCTCCAGGCGCTGTCACTGCGAAAATTTTTGAAGCCGCGAAGAACAACTTAACGCGTGCTCAAGAAATTTTACCGGAATCACTCATCAGCAGAGCTGTCGATGTACTCGCCCAAGCCCGACGTATCGAATTTTATGGTTTAGGTGCATCCGGACCCGTTGCGAAAGATGCTCATCACAAATTCTTTCGTCTAAATATGCCGGTTGTTGCTTATACCGACATATTAGTACAACGCATGGCAGCAGCTGGCGCTCATTCAGGCGATGCGATTGTTGTCATCTCTTACACTGGTCGAACCTTACCGCTCATTGAAACAGCTCGCGTGGCTAGAGCGACTGGCGCGTCTGTGATTGGTATTACTAATCCAGATTCTCCGTTGACTGAACATTGCTCTATTGTACTTCCTATTGAAGAGACTGAGGATACAGATATTTATACGCCAATGAGTTCGCGTATTGTTTATCTAACCTTGATTGATGCGCTTGCTACTGGTGTGCTTTTAAAACGAGGCCCTGAGTTCAATGCCCACCTTAAAAAGCTCAAGCAAAGCGTTCAAGACACTCGCTTACCAAAAGTAGAAAAGAAATAATATTCTAGTAAGGCGCACTGGCTGCGCCTTATTTTTATTCAAATCCATTGACTCAACAAGGAAATCAGATTTTTTTGTAAATTTGCGAGAGCATTTTGAAAGATTATCAACCATAAGCCACTTAGAATCCGATCGAGTCTTTAGGTATGTTAAAATGCCGTCCATTATCTTTACAGTCAGACGATTATTTTTACACCTAATATCGATGGCTATCATGATAACGATTTAGACGTTACCACTTTTCGGGACACAAATAAGTAACCCAACTTATTCAAAGCTGTTCCACACAAAACAATTCCGACTAGGGGACAATAATAATGATAGAAAGCAGCTATGCGATCAGCTTTACATTCCTAGCCTATCTGGTAGTTATGCTAGGTATTGGGCTTTACGCTTACAAACTCACTTCCAGCTCTGAAGATTATTTTCTTGGTGGACGCTCCCTAGGCCCTTGGCCGACAGCTCTTTCAGCTGGTGCTTCAGACATGAGCGGCTGGTTATTGCTTGGGGTGCCGGGCTACGCTTTTGCTTCAGGTCTAGAAGCCGTTTGGATTACAGGCGGTCTACTTGCGGGCACCTGGCTGAACTGGCTAATCTGTGCAAAACGACTAAGAACCTACAGTATCAAAGCAAACAATGCTTTAACGCTTCCAGACTTCCTATCTACTCGCTTCAATGACAAATCCAAGCTAATTCAAACAATCTCAGCTTTATTCATATTGCTGTTCTTCTTGTTCTATACAAGCTCTGGCTTAGTTGCTGGCGGTAAGTTGTTTGAAACCGTATTTGGCTTAGATTACACCTATGCAGTGGTTATAGGCACAGTATGTGTTGTGTCGTACACTCTTTTTGGTGGTTTCCTTGCGGTTGCATGGACAGATCTAGTTCAAGGCCTAATGATGAGCGCAGCCTTGGTTATCGTGCCTCTTGTAGCGCTTGACGGTGGCTGGTCAGAACTAACGAGCACACTAACAGCCAAAAACCCTGAGCTGCTAGATATTTGGACAAGTGTAAGCGGTGAACCATTAACAGCAATTGGTATTATCTCTCTTGTTGCGTGGGGACTTGGCTACTTTGGTCAGCCTCACATTCTAGCGCGCTTCAAAGCATCTCGTTCTAATAAAGACATCAAAACAGCGCGTCGCATTGCGGTTATCTGGACATTCATCTCAATGGTTGGCGCTATATTGATTGGCCTTGTTGGTATCACATTTGTTGATAACAACCTTGCTGGCACGCTAGATGATCCAGAAAAAATCTTTATGATTCTTGTTAATGCTGTCTTCCACCCTGTGGTTGCAGGTATTCTTCTTGCTGCTATTTTGGCTGCAATTATGAGTACAGCGGATTCTCAACTACTCGTATCTTCTTCTGCCTTGGCGGAAGATTTTTACAAGCAACTATTCAACAAAGAAGCGACACAAAAACAAATCGTTAACGTTGGACGTTTTGCCGTTGTCGCGATTTCTATTGTTGCTTTAGTTCTTGCATTAAATCCTGATAGCTCGGTGCTTGGTCTAGTATCTTATGCTTGGGCTGGTTTCGGTGCGGCATTTGGTCCTGCGATTCTGCTAAGTCTATTCTGGCGTAACATGAACCGTAACGGTGCTTTAGCAGGTATTATCGTTGGTGGTGTTACGGTTGTGGTATGGAAGCAGTTAACTGGTGGTCTCTTCGACCTATACGAAATCCTTCCTGGCTTCGTATTTTCAAGCATCACAATCTTTGTCGTCAGCATTGCTACAGGCAAGCCAGAAGAGTCTGTAACAGAATCTTTTGACGAATACGAGAAAGCACTAGAAACAATGAACTAAGCAGTAAGAGCAACCAGCTCAATAGACTTATTGCTCTAGAAGGCCCAAATCCATAAAGGATTCGGGCCTTTTTTATACCCACAAGCTCCCACTTAGATTAGCTAAAACACTGAGACACAAAGTCCCCTAAAGATGAGAGCTCACCAAGATTAATTAATACAAGAGAAGAAAATTTAGACAAAAAAATGGGGCTTGAAACAAGCCCCTAAACACCATTTACTAACAAATGTTAGTAGTCAGAGGAAAGGTTTAGTCATTAAACAGGCTGCAAGCGCCTTGTTCAGCACCGCTTACTAAAATGCGTTGCGCACTAAATAGTTCTCGCCCCATACCTTGATGGGAATTCGTTAAATCTTGCGAAGCCGCTTCGCGTTGATTGAGCTCTTCATCAGAAACCAGCACAGACAAAGTCCCTTCAATGGCATCCAAGCGAACCATGTCGCCATCTTGAATTTTCGCAATCAAGCCGCCCGCTAACGCTTCTGGAGTTAGGTGAATTGCCGCAGGTACTTTACCGGATGCACCAGACATACGACCGTCAGTCACTAACGCCACTCGATAACCTTGATCCTGTAAATTACCAAGGTAAGGCGTTAATTTATGCAACTCAGGCATCCCTATCGCTTTTGGCCCTTGGAAGCGAACCACAGCCACACAGTCACGTTTTAGTTCACCGCTGGCAATAGCATCAGCTAATTCATTTTGACTATGAAATACAGCCGCTGGAGCCTCTATAATTCGATTCTCTTCTTTCACGGCAGAAACTTTAATCACGGAGCGACCAAGATTACCTTTGAGCAACGCCAATCCGCCCTCTTTGCTGAATGGATTATCGATAGGTCGTACAACGTCCATATCCAAGCTTTCATCTGTACCATCACGCCACACTAGATTATCGCCATCTAGGAATGGTTCTTTGGTGTAATGCGTTAAACCTTTTCCGACGATAGTATTAACATCTTCATGCAACAAACCACCTTTCAGTAACTGCTTAACCAAAAATGCCATCCCACCTGCCGCATGGAAGTGGTTAATATCAGCTTGGCCATTAGGGTAGATTTTTGTCAGTGATGGCACCACTTTCGAAAGAGCAGAAAAGTCATCCCACGTTACAATAATGCCAGCAGCTCGAGCGTAAGCCACAATATGCATTGTGTGGTTAGTAGAGCCGCCCGTTGCCAACAATCCAACAATCGAATTAACAATACTGCGCTCGTCAATTATTTCGTATAAAGGACGATAATCTCGCCCAAGCGCTGTGATCTTGGTAGATAGTTGAGAAGCGTATTTAGTTAGCGCTCCTCGTAATGGATCATCAGGATTAACAAAAGAGGAACCAGGAAGCTGAAGCCCCATGATTTCGACTAATAACTGATTGGAGTTTGCCGTTCCATAAAAAGTACAAGTGCCAGCACTGTGATAAGACGCAGACTCGGCTTCGAGTAATTCTTCTCGAGTCGCCTGTCCTTGTGCGTAACGCTGACGCACTGCAGCTTTAGCTGCGTTGGTAATACCAGAACGCATTGGTCCAGCAGGAATAAATAAAGCCGGCAAATGACCAAAGCGTAAAGCTGCAATCAATAAGCCTGGAACAATCTTGTCACAAATCCCCAAATAAATAGCGGCGTCAAACATGTTATGAGAAAGCGCTATCGCAGCACCCTGCGCAATGTTGTCGCGACTAAACAAACTCAACTCCATGCCATCTTGCCCCTGGGTGACGCCGTCACACATGGCAGGCACACCACCCGCGAACTGAGCGACAGAGCCCATTTCTTTTACAGCGGAGCGGATTTGGTCTGGGTAATTCTCGTAAGGTTGGTGAGCGGACAGCATATCGTTATAAGACGATACTATGCCAATATTCGCCTCATCCATTAGAGTCAATTTTTGTTTATCCTGAGGTTCGCATGCCGCAAAGCCATGAGCCAAGTTGCCGCAGGATAACTTCCCCCTGTGTGGCCCTTGCTCTTGCGCTTTTCTCATATCTTTAAGGTATTGCTCGCGCAAGGTTTTACTACGCTCAATAATGTCGTTCGTTACCTTAGCAACAATCGGATTCATGCTTCTCTCCGTTTTTTCATTCTGTTATCTCAGCAAGCTGCCTGACTCTATATTTATGTAATATTACTACATTTTAATTTTATTTCACGCCAAAAATCCCAAAAAACACACCAAAAACATATTATTTTGTAATTTTTTTACATTCAGGATTCGAAAAAGACATTTTTTCGGCTAAAATATCCCAACATTTGTAATATACTTCTATGCAACATGATCAATGACAGTTAATTGATCGAAATATAGTCAAACTACAAGGAATTTGTTACTAATCCTTGCTTAAAAAATTACTTATGTAGTATTTTTACGTCAAAGAACATTATTGAACGCTAATTGTTCGAATTCGAACATTAGTAACTTTCGCACTATTTAGAGGTGAGTATGACAATTAAAGTAGCTATCAATGGTTATGGACGCATTGGACGCAACACGCTTAGAGCTTTGTATGAATCAGGTAAGCGTGATCAAATCCAAATTGTTGCGATCAATGATCTAGGCGACTCCAAGACCAACGCTCATTTAACAAAATACGACACTGTACATGGTCGCTTTGGTGAAGAAGTCACCTTTGATGATGAAGCACTTTACGTCAACAAAGACAAAATCCGCACTTTCTCTGAACGTAACCCTGCCGACCTTCCTTGGGCTGAACTAGGTGTTGATGTTGTTTATGAGTGCACAGGCTTTTTTACAACAAAAGAAAAAGCCAGCGCGCACATCAAAGCTGGAGCGAAGAAAGTCATTATTTCTGCACCAGGCAAAGAAGTTGATGCTACGGTTGTATTCGGCGTTAACCAAGATGTACTTACCTCAGACATGACGGTTATTTCTAACGCTTCTTGCACAACTAACTGTCTAGCTCCTGTTGCTAAACCGCTTAGCGACAAATTGGGAATCGAAAGTGGCTTGATGACGACTATTCATGCTTACACTAACGATCAGCGTTTGTCAGATGTTTATCACGAAGACCTATACCGTGCTCGTGCTGCTGCACAAAATATGATCCCAAGTAAAACGGGTGCCGCTGCTGCTGTTGGCCTTGTTGTGCCTGAACTAGTTGGTAAGTTTGATGGTATGGCCGTTCGTGTCCCTACGATCAACGTTTCCTTGGTTGATTTGACTTTCCTAGCACCACGCGAAACGACAGTAGAAGAAGTAAACAAAATTATAGAAGATGCCATCAAAGCTGACCCTATTCTTGCTCAGGTATTACATATCAATTATGAGCCACTCGTTTCTTCTGACTTTAACCACAGCACTTACACATCTAACTTTGATGCGACGCAAACACGCGTTCAAGGCAAGTTGGTTAAAATTATGGCTTGGTATGATAACGAGTGGGGCTTCTCAAACCGCATGCTCGATAATACTATCGCATTAATGGCTGCTAAATAGTCAAAATACACGAAGGCTGCTGACGCAGCCTTCGTCGTCTCTTATACTTCACTTCACGCTTTCTAATCTTTGGTACTTAACATGACTCGTAGAACTAAAATTGTTGCCACTTTAGGCCCAGCTTCCAGCTCACCAGAAATGATCGAAAAACTGATTCTGGCTGGAGCAAATGTCTTTCGCTTGAATTTTTCCCATGGTCAACCAGAAGATCACATTAATCGCGCTGAAGTAGTTCGTGAAATGGCGAAGAAAAACAATCGTCATGTTGCGATACTTGGTGACTTACAAGGCCCAAAAATCCGTATTGCTCGCTTCAAAAACACCAAAATTGAGCTAGAAGACGGAGCCACTTTTATCCTTGATGTAGGCTTTGACAAAAACAATGGTGATGAAACTCGAGTTGGTATTGATTACCCTCAATTAGCAAAAGACTCTCAACCAGGTAATATTTTGCTTCTTGATGATGGACGAGTAGTCCTTGAAGTGTTGGAAGTGAAAGGCCAAGAAGTCATTACTAAAGTCATCGTTGGCGGCGCTCTGTCGAATAACAAAGGCATCAACCGTCAAGGTGGTGGCCTGTCTGCAGCAGCCCTTACCGATAAAGATCGCGAAGACATTAAAACAGCAGCAGCATTAAAAGCTGACTACCTAGCCGTTTCATTCCCTCGTTCTGCAGAAGACCTTCACGAAGCCCGTGCACTTGCAGAAGCTGCTGGTCTGAAAGCAGGCATTGTATCTAAAGTAGAACGTGCTGAAGCCGTTGCTGACAACGAAACATTGGACTCTATTATTCTGGCCTCTGATGCCGTTATGGTTGCTCGTGGCGATCTAGGTGTGGAAATTGGCGATGCCGAATTGATTGGTGTACAGAAACACATGATCAAGCGCTGCCGTCAATTGAACCGCCCTGTTATCACCGCGACACAAATGATGGAAACCATGATTACCAGTGCAATGCCAACTCGTGCTGAAGTGTTTGACGTTGCGAACGCTGTACTAGATGGTACAGACGCCGTAATGCTTTCTGCTGAAACAGCGGCTGGTGCGTACCCAGAAGAAGTCATCAAAACCATGAACCGCGTTTGCTTAGGTGCTGAAAAACAACCAGCAATCAACCGTTCTAAACACCGCATTGATGTTACTTTTACGAGTATCGATGAAACAATCGCCATGTCAGCTATGTACGCGGCTAACCATTTGGAAGGCGTAAAAGCGATCATCAGTTTGACTGAATCTGGCACAACACCACTTCTCATGTCTCGCATCAGTTCTGGTCTGCCAATCTACGCATTGTCTCCAAACCAAGCGACGCTTAATAAAGTAAACCTTTATCGCGGCGTAACTCCTGTGGCTTTTTCTTCACAAGAGTATAACGTAGACACTATCATTACAGGCTTGGTTGACCATGTTAAATCACTTGGTTTAATCAAAGATGGTGACCTTGTCATAGTGACAAAAGGTGATCACCTAGTAAGCTATGGCACAACTAATATGATGAAAGTCGTGAAAGTTGGCGCTGCTGAGGAATAATCCACAGTGAAAAACAATACACTGCAACAAAAAACCATCATGACACCAGAGCGTAAAAACGTCGCTCTGGTTGCTCATGATAATATGAAGCCTGCTCTTATCGAATGGGCTGAAAAGCATAAAGAAAGGCTAATCAAGCATAATTTGATGGCAACAGGAACAACTGGAAATTTAATGCAGAAGCAATTAAACGTTCCAGTAAAGTCCCTAATTAGTGGCCCCTTGGGTGGAGACCAACAACTTGGCGGTCTCATTGCCGAAGGCAAAATTGATGTGTTGATTTTTTTCTGGGATCCTTTTGAGCCTATGCCTCATGATCCAGATATTAAGGCCCTGCTTCGAGTTGCAGCAGTGTGGAACATCCCGATTGCATGCAGTGTTTCTTCTGCAAACTTTCTGGTTTCTTCTCCATTATTTGAATCCGAGTTTGAACGGCAAATTCCAGATTACGATAAATACCTCCAAGAGCGACTTTAGTCGCTCTTTTCTTTTCCATTCATTATCTTTCCACTTAAGCACTTATCCCCCCTCAAAGCTCGCGGTTTACTTCAAAATCGGCTATATTAGCCGCCAATTATTATCTGATATAGATGCTCTAGGCCTCATGCTATGTTCGATAAGTTTACTGACCGAATTCAACGCTTTAACTCCCTCAGCACCACGTTGGATTCCTCGATAGGAGAAAAATTTTGCAAGCAGAAGTTGCTCTAATAATGGGTTCTAAAAGTGATTGGGCTACCATGGAAGGTGCGGCTGAAATAATGGACGCTCTTGGTGTTAGCTATCACGTTGAAGTTGTTTCCGCTCATAGAACCCCTGTAAAACTTGCGGAGTTTGCCGAAAGTGCCGTAGAAAAAGGCTTCAAAGTTATTATTGGTGGTGCTGGTGGCGCTGCTCATTTACCAGGTATGGTTGCCGCTCACACTCGATTGCCAGTTCTAGGTGTGCCTGTTCAAAGCAAAGCACTCAATGGTATGGATAGCTTATTATCTATCGCGCAAATGCCAAAAGGTGTCGCCGTAGGTACACTAGCTATTGGCACAGCTGGCGCTTTTAATGCTGGTCTATTAGCGTGTCAAATCCTTGCTATCACCAACCCCGAACTAGCTAAGAAGATTGAAGAGTTCAGAATAAACCAGACTGAAACCGTCTTAGCCAACCCAGATCCAAGAGAGGCCTAATTTATGTCAGTTCTATGGGTATTGGGTGCTGGTCAGTTAGGCGCTATGTTAAAACAAGCTGGAACACCTCTCGGCCTCGATGTTCGTCCAGTCGATATCGAATCAACTGAAACGCTAAATCTATCACCAACAGATATTGTCACAGCAGAAAGAGAAGAATGGCCAGAAACTGTGGCAACAAAGCAACTTGCTACTCACAGCAACTTTGTCAATTTAGCGACGTTCCCACAACTAGCAGATCGCCTAACACAAAAGCAGTGGTTAGATCGTCTCGACCTAGCTACAGCACCATGGTTCCCTGTTGAATCAGATTCAACCGCCGCTTTTGCTTATGAAACATTAGGCGAACGCGTCCTTATGAAACAACGCCGCGGTGGCTATGATGGTAAGGGGCAATATTGGTTAAAACAATCCGACGCGACTGAAATCCCTGAAGATTGGAAAGGACGTGCTATTGCTGAGCAAGCAATCAATTTTGACGAGGAAGTTTCTTTAGTCGGTGTTAGAGGCAAAGACGGTGAAACACATTTTTACCCTCTTACTCTAAACCTACACATTAACGGCATTCTGTACGCCTCAATATCGCCATTAGAGCGCCTGAAGCCTCTACAGGACAAAGCTGAAGCTATGCTTAGTAAACTGATGGGCGCGCTAGACTATGTCGGTGTAATGGCTATGGAGTGCTTCCGCGTAGGTGATGATCTACTCATTAACGAGCTTGCCCCACGAGTTCATAATAGTGGCCACTGGACGCAAGCAGGCTCAAGCGTCTGTCAGTTCGAAAATCATGTGAGAGCTGTAACAGGCTTACCACTGGCACCAGCTGAAGTGAAAAACCAAAGTATGATGGTCAACCTCATCGGCGTAGACCTTGACTATCAATGGCTCAACATTAAAGACCTAGAGCTATATTGGTATAAGAAAGAAGTACGACCAGGAAGAAAAGTTGGTCACCTCAACTTTTGTTCTGGCGACCCAGAAGTACTACAAGCAGCGCTCAATCAATTGAATATGCCTGCTCCTTATCCTGAAGCACTAACTTGGTTATCTGAGAATCTACCTCAAAAATAGTCATTTACCATAAAGCAGCCCATCAATGCCGCTATCAATTATGATAGGCGGCATTTTTTTATCCCTCAGAATCAAAACCTTCTATACTTTCAAAAACAAAAGTGCAAATAAATGCATAAAAAAATGCAAAAATAAAGCTTTTAAGCTTGTTTAGTTTACAAAACCCCTTATTCTTGTTGATCAAGCTAAAAACGGCTTAGCAAATATAAAAATAGCAGCACATATTTATAGATGCTGATTAAGGAACTTTGAATGAGTCATATTGAACTAGACAGTTATGATTGGCGATTGCTACGAGCACTGCAAACAAACGCAAGATTAAGTAATGTTGCCTTGTCCGAACAAGTAAATTTATCACCGTCACAATGCTCTCGACGCTTACAGAGACTTGAACAAAACAATCTAATAGAAGCTTACTTTACTCAATTAAATGCCAGTGAGCTTGGTTATCAAATAACCGCCTTTGTCAGTATCACCCTCGATAAGAGAGTAAAGAACTCTGATAAAGAATTTAAACAAGCAATTGAAGCAATTCCCGAAATATTAGAATGCTATTCTGTCAGCGGTGATGCTGATTACTGGCTGAGAGTCATAAGTGAAAACCTTCCATCGCTTTCCTCTTTTTTAAGCGAGTCACTTTCGAGTCTAACCTGCGTTCGAGATCTTACCTCAACAGTCGTATTGAATCGTGTAAAGCACGCACCCTCTATCCCTTTACCAAATTAACAATGAAGGGCTTAAAGCGACAGGAAGCAACAAACTAATGGCGCTTTAAGCCTCTGGTAAACAACGAATCACCATAATAGCACCAGCTAAAGTTATAAATGAAAATATCAAAACCAGAGTTTCCAGAGAAACAACATAAGACAATAAGCTGATACTGCTCATAGCCAGCAAAACAATACCAATCAATGTATTACTAACGGATACATAACTGGTGCGCAGATTACCCTCTCCCAAATTAACTAAATACGTCTTACGCCCAATCCGAATCCCCTGATGAGCGATGCTAAGAACAAAATACAACAGAGGTAACAACCAACTACCTGAGAGCATTTCTACCTCAAAACGAACACTGAGAAACAACCCCACCCCAGAAAAAACACTCAATAATGAAGATAGCACCATCACCTGACGGCTAGAGTAATCGGAAAACAACCCCCAAAATGGAGATGACAACAAAGAAGCCAAGCCACTAACCAGTATAAACAGCCCTAGGGTTAAAACGGAATTCTGGGCGTCATTTTGAGCAATTAGAACGTAATAAGGGGCACTCAAAGCAGCGCATAGAAATAAAGATCGAGCGATAACAAATGAACGAAATGGCCGATCTGTACGCAGTAATGCAAACTCCCTAAAGATGTCCAGTAAACTCGAACCAGCCCCTTTAACGTCACTAAAAGGTTCTCGCACGAATGAATATATTAAAGCAGCAATCAACCAAATCAATGTCGCAGCAACAATCCCCCAAACGTAGACATCAGTATTTTTATGAAAACTGTCAAAGCCAAACAATATAGTGAGAGCTATGATAATCGTGATGAATCCAGCAGCGCTTGCAGACCAACCGCTCACACTACCTCGTTTATTCTTGACTACCGTCTTGCCTAAAACATCTTTAGAGGCGACGGAGTTCAAACCTCTTGCCACACTAAATACAACTAAAGCACTAATAATAGCCCAACCAGCAGATTCACCTTCAAGTGTCACAGCCGCAAAACCGATCAATACGACACACAAAGATTGAATAACACTTCCAAGCACCCACACCCACTTTCTGACTTTTATTTTGTACATAAAGTGAGCAATAATAACCTGTGGTAACAAAGACCCAGACTCACGAATCGGTACAAGCCAACCTAATAAAAACAAAGGTGCACCTACGCTTTGTAGAAGCCAAGGAAGAGTCACTTTAGGGTTAATCAAAACATCCCCTAAATTGATTAAAAAATTCGATATGACTAACTTAAATACATTCGCCTTATCAACTTTCTTCTGTGCTTCTTTATCTGACATAAAGGTACTCTGAGGTTGTTAATATCTTTGTTGACGCTATTTTAAACGAAAAAAAGCCCTGACAGCATAAATAACTCTCAAAGCCTCTTTGATATACGCATGACACCTACGACCACGTCGTTTAAAAAATATGGAAAAAGCTATTCTGATAGATGACACAAGGCGAGCTCTTTTAATATACCGCACTGACGCACCGAAGGATAAGACAAGCGCAAACTGGATACAGAGGGTAAGCCATTACTACGTGGCATGACTTCTTTTGATGACGCGCTCAAATAAACGATATAAGGCGTTCTCTTTTGATGACGCGCTCAGATAAACGATATAAGGCGTTCTCTTTTGATGACCCGCGCAGACGCGTCGAAGAATGAGACAGGCGCAAGCGGGGCACAAAAGAGTAAGCCATTGCTGCAAGAGCAAACCATTGCTGCGTGCACGTGAAGACGGCTAACCGCAGACGAAAAAAAGCCCTGACAGCATCAGCTATCAGGGCCTTCTTAATATAAAGCTTGACGACGACCTACTCTCACATGGGATCTCCCACACTACCATCGGCGATGGCGCTTTTCACTTCTGAGTTCGGGATGGGATCAGGTGG
>NZ_QKLW01000011.1 GCF_003208215.1 Marinomonas alcarazii | reverse complement strand
TAAGTGCAAACCTTCGCTTGCGTTGTTCTCCGTGTCAGTGGGGGCGTATAATACATTCTGAATTTTTTAGCGCAAGCTCTTTTTTCACTTTTTATTAAAAAGTTTTTTATTAAGTGGGCAATGTAGGGATTTTTACTATTAGCAAAGGAACGAGTAATACGGAAAAATAGACTGCCAAGGATACGTCATCTTTCACCTGCCACCAAAGATGTGCAATAACCCCTATGGCAGCAACATACATCAAACGATGCAAAGGTTTCCATTTCTTGCCTAACGCCCGCACCATTTTTTTCGTACTAGTGATGGCTAACACAGCCATAATCAACAAAGCCGCTACACCGACATAAATATACGGTTTCTCAACTAAATCGGAGCTAATCCAAGTCCAACTCAAGCCGGCAAATAAAACCAAATAAATAACAAAGTGAAGTAACCCATAAAAAAAAGCCGTTAATCCAATAAAACGACGATAACGATTAATCGCTTTCAATGGCTTGAACTTACCAATCAATGTCATTGCCATTACAGCAACAACAAAGACAGATGCCCAGATACCACTAAGCCTCATCAGTAATTTACCAGGATCTGGAAAGTACTGCCCCATTAATAGTGAGCTAAACATCCATACAAATGGCAAAGCAAACACAATCAAGACATATGGCTTTTCTCTTCTATCCCAGAACGCTGCCATATTAATAAAACCTTTTCAGATCCATGCCTGCATACAAAGACCCAACCTCTTCTTCGTAACCATTAAACATCTTTGTTTCAATGACATTAGGAAAAAGAACACCACCAGGCAATCGCCTCTCTTGTTTTTGCGACCAGCGAGGGTGATCCACATTAGGATTTACATTGGCATAAAAGCCATATTCATTAGGAGCCAACATAGCCCAGGTTGTTTTGGGCATTTCCTCAACAAATCGAATTTTCACAATAGACTTAATACTTTTGAAGCCATACTTCCAAGGCAAAACCAATCTAACCGGAGCGCCATTTTGATTCGGCAATATACTTCCGTACATGCCCACTGCAAGTAGTGCCAAGGGATTCATAGCCTCATCAATACGCAAGCCTTCTCGATATGGCCAATCCAGTCCACCACTTCGCTGACCTGGCATTTGTTTGGGATCATATAAAGTTTCGAAATACACATATTTGGCTTTTGAAGTTGGTTCGAACCGCTTTAGGACATCCGCAAGAGGCACACCGACCCAAGGAATAACCATAGACCAAGCTTCTACACAACGGAGTCGATAGATTCGCTCCTCCAGCATCGACTCTTTTATAATATCCTCAAGATCAAAGACACCGGTCTTGCCAGCTTCACCTTCTACGGTAATGGTCCATGGCGTTGTTTGAAACTCAGAAGAACGATCTTTAGGGTCACTTTTTCCATAACCAAACTCGTAAAAATTATTGTAGGAAGTCGCAACATCATAAGGAGAGATTTTATCGTCTTTACCGAAGGAGGTTTCGGTAATGTTTTCAAAATAAGGCTTCAAGGAGATAGGCGGAGACAGAGGGTTACCGTCCTGAAGAGCTGCAGATACTTGACCAATAGCACCGGCACCCAAAACAATTCCGCCGGTTGTTTTCATAAATTGGCGACGATTCAAGTAAACAGATTTATCTGTCACCTCTGACTCAGAACAGTCTGACGCTTTCTTATTAAAAATTAACATAGCATGTCCTCTTCTATCGTTAGAATTATTGACAAGAAGCTATGGCACTAGTTCAAAAAAGCATTCATTAAAAATGAATGCTTTTTTGTACATCATCTAGCGGAATCGCTTAAATACGATCCCAAGCGGCCCCGATAAACCGTAAAGGCAAAACACGCTCATCAAAACCAACGCGGGTTGAAGAGTGACCAAAACGAATACCAACACAGCAATCAGGAGAACAACAAAAGGAACTCGCCCTTTTAAATTGAGATCTTTGAAGCTGCGGTACTTCACATTACTAACCATCAATAAGCCAGTAATAGGCACAAGTAACGCCATCAACGTGGCCATACTTTGCCCTGAAAAGCCATTATCATTAGCCGCCCATATAACACCAGCAACCAGAGCGGCTGCAGCAGGACTAGGTAGACCAGTGAAATATCGTTTCTCTTCTACCCCCAACATAGTATTAAACCGGGCCAGACGAAGTGCGGCGCCAACAGCGTAAATAAAGGCAGCAACCCAGCCTATTTTACCCAGTGGCGCTAAAGACCAAGTAAATACAACAAGCGCAGGAGCTATACCAAAGGAGACCATATCAGCCAATGAATCATACTCAGCACCAAACGCGCTTTGAGTATGAGTCAAACGAGCAACACGACCGTCTAAACCATCAAACACCATTGAAATAAAAATGGCGACTGCGGCATAGGTAAAGTTTTCGTTCATCGCTGCAATAATGGAGTAAAAGCCAGAAAACAGTGCCGCCGTGGTAAACAAGTTAGGCAACAAGTAAACCCCTTTATGCGGCTGCTTTTTTTCATCACCTAAATCCACATCTTCGATTTCATCGACAGGTGCTTTTTTCACATCTTCTATAGACATGTTAGAAACCTTCCTTCTTTAAAAACTATTTATACTAGCTTAGCAAAAGAACGCTTTGCGGCTTCGATAGTGTAATCGATGTCTTCTTCTGTATGAGCTTGAGAGATAAAACCAGCCTCGAACGCTGCAGGGGCAAAATACACACCCTCCTCCAACATATAGTGGAAAAATGCTTTAAATTTAGCTAAATCACATTTCTGCACATCTGCAAATGTCGTAACCTCTTGCGCTTCAGTAAAGAAAAAGCCAAACATTCCACCGACACTCACAACGCAAAAAGGTACGCCCGCCGCATCAGCCGCTTTTTTCAATCCAGATACCAAACGTTCAGCTTTAGCCCCTAATGCCTGATGAAAACCGTCTTCACTGATTTTGTTCAGTACAGCCAAGCCCGCAACCATAGCAACAGGGTTACCAGACAGAGTACCCGCTTGATAAACAGGCCCTAACGGAGAAATACACTCCATAATCTCACGTTTACCACCAAAAGCACCGACCGGCATTCCAGCGCCAATAACCTTACCTAAGGTTGTCAGATCTGGAACGATACCAAAGTGATCCTGAGCACCACCAAGAGCGACACGGAAACCTGTCATCACCTCGTCAAAAATGAGAACCGCACCGGATTCATCACACACTTTACGCAATGTTTCAAGAAACCCTTCGACAGGTAAAATACAGTTCATATTGCCTGCAACTGGTTCGACAATAATACAAGCGATTTGATCCCCTATCTCTGCAAAGCAGCGAGTCACTTCTTCGATATCATTGTATTGCAATGTGATCGTATGTTTTGCTAGATCGGCTGGCACACCAGGCGAGTTCGGCACACCAAGAGTTAATGCGCCAGAACCAGCTTTTACCAGCAATGAATCAGAATGCCCATGGTAACAACCTTCAAACTTAACGATTTTATCTCGTCCGGTATAACCACGAGCCAAACGAATCGCACTCATAGTCGCTTCCGTGCCAGAGTTCACCATACGGACCATATCCATGGATGGAACAAGTTCACATACTTTTTCCGCCATAGTGATTTCAACTTCTGTCGGAGCACCAAAACTCAATCCGAAATCCAATTGTTGTCTAACCGCATCCAAAACATCTGGGTGAGAATGGCCCAAAATCATCGGCCCCCATGATCCAACATAATCTATGTATGATTTTTTATCTTCATCATAAACATAAGCCCCTTCTCCACGCTCGAAGAAAACAGGCGTTCCACCTACACCATTAAAAGCTCTTACTGGAGAGTTTACGCCTCCAGGAATACGGTGTTGGGCGCGTGCGTATAGATCTTCAGAACGACTCATATTTTTAAATCCCATAGCTAATAAAATACAAAGGCAAACAAGCTTCAAAATAGTAAGCAATTGCCCATAAAAAATTTAATAAAAAAGTGCACTAGTCACTTTTCAGTAAAAATTGATCCACACGGTGACGAGATACCAAACTATAAGAGTCACTTGATGTCGATACCAACACCTCAGTCAAACCGGTTTCTTGAAACCAAGCCAACATAGCCTCTAATGATGAAGGTTCATCTATCACTGGTATACTTACGGAATCTAACGCCAAAGATAAGTTCATCTTCACTTTATCCTCTTCCGAAACCAACCAAATTTGTGGACCCTGATCTAGCATTATCAATGCATCTAATACCGCTTTTCGTCTAAGCAAGCGTAGCTCATCACCATGTTCGAAAGCGATATAGTCTACCATACTTGATGCTAAATCCTTCACCCGCTCAATAGAAACGACCTCAGGGAACATCAATACTTCTTCAGCAACGGGCTTAACTGTATGGTGTCGAAGGTAGCGTTGAAAAGGGGATATTGTCGAAGACATTCCCATAAAACTTAACCTTTCAACAAAAACCGATTCTTGATGACAAAACACTCGCACTAGCAAGCAAGCCAACACGATAACAAACAAAGCTGGAACAATAGCCGCAGACGAGTGTGTCATTTCTATAATAGCAACCAATGCCGTAAGTGGTGCTTGAAAGCAGGCCGCCATCATTGCGGCCATGCCTAATAGAGCAAACAAAGCAATATCCGCTACATTATTATCAAACACTAAAGCGACTTGAACACCAGCCAAGCCCCCGATGATAAAAGTCGGTCCAATCATGCCACCTGGAATACCTAAACCAATAGTAAGAGCAGTCAAAACCGTTTTAACCACAATTAACAGCAACAAAGAATAAAGGACCAAATCGCCCGATAGCAAACGAGAAAGAGAAAGGTAGCCACTTCCTAACGACTCAGGTAAATAAATCGCCGCCAATGTCGTAGCAATCGCGACCAACAAAAAACGCCACCAAATAGACACTCCACTAAAACGCCACAGGCTTTTTTGAGTGTGAAGAAATAATGCCGATAGCAATACAATAACAACAACTAAAATAGAACAAGCAACAAACAAGTCCGTTGAAAGCAACACAGAGGAGATACTTTCAATACTAAAAATATCCAGCGGCCCAATGACATAATGACTCACTATGGTAGCAATGACCGAAGACAGTAATACAGGCAAGACATAACGCTGTCGGTACTCGAGAAAGATAACCTCGAAAGCAAACAGAACGCCCGCTAAAGGCGTTTGAAATATTGCCGAAATGGCTCCAGCAACGCCACAAGCTAATAACGTTTCCACACCGTATTGAGGCAACTTAGCCTTCTCAGCTAAGTAGCCACCAAGCGTTGCCCCAAGATGAACCGCTGGGCCCTCTTTACCAATAGAAAGACCACCAACCAAAGCGATTGCCGCAGAGAAAAACTGTACAACCGCATTCCATACAGGCAAGTTTCCATGATGATGATTTAAACGTTCAATCACATAAGGGACACCGACTTTTTGCAACTTACGAGGTACAACAGTAAAAAGCAGCGCCAAAACAACACAAGCAGAAAGAGAAAGCCCAATACGCCATTCAACCGACAGCAGCTCAAACGAATCAAAATCAGAGCCAATCAAGGATCGAGTAGGCAAATAGATCACAGCGTAGAAAAACGCCATCAAAAGACCACTTAACAATCCGCAAAAAGCACCAAGAGCCGCCAGAACCAACAAATCATCATAAGATTTGACTTTAGCAGACCAGTTTTCCCTTAAATTTAATCGTTTCAGAAGGCCTCTCCATTATTAGGACACGTTCATTCAATCAAGCAGTCGAGCTAACACCACTCACCAACGATCTAATCGTTGAGCAAGGCACATATGTGTCACCACTTTGTGTAGATTAGGCCACGTCTCCATTTTTTCACGTATTTCATTCAACCTATCCATTGATGATGCTTGCACTAACAACAGCAAATCAAGATCGCCACTAATTGAATGAGCTAATTTAACTTCTGGAATACTGTTAATCAAAGGTAAGACTTGATCGCAGGATAAAGGTCGAAATGTCAGAGCAATATAGGCACTAACCCCTTTTTCTTTTGAAACTGACGTATGGGCGTGATAGCCAGTAATAGTTCGATTATCTTCCATGCGACGAATTCGTTCAGTCACTGCCGAGCGTGATAAATTCACTTGGCGACTGATATCAGACACTGACATTCGAGCATCATCTACCAGCAACGCTAAAATTTTTTGATCATAGTGATCGGCCACTCAAGCCCCCTTGTAAAACATAATCACTCAACTTGACGGTCATTCCGGCAAAATGCGCCTTAATGGGGTCAACTTGCATAGCGTATCGATAATGTAAGTATTTTATCCTTAGCAGCAATAAATAACAGCCACTGAATTTAACAAGTACAGGCAAAACTCATGACGCAATATCAAAAAACTCTTGGCCCTCTTCAGGGCATTGCAATGACAGTAACCACCTTTATCGGAACAGGGCTAATGATCTTACCTGCTATGTCGGTCGCGCAGGCTGGTTCCTTTGCTTTTTATGCTTGGTTAATTACCGCCACCATGATTATCCCCATTGCCTTTATTTTTGCTTTGCTTGGTTCTAAATACCCTTCTGCTGGCGGGGCATCTCATTATATTGGGCGTGCATTTGGTTCACGTTATGAAAAAGCTGTCGGCTGGTTGTTTTTAAGTATCTTATTAGTCGGCCCGGCGGTTGCCATCAAGGTCGCCGCAGCGTACTTAATCATTATATTTAAAGCGCCAGACGAATGGATTCTCGCCTTCAGCCTCGTCACTCTGGCTGGCATGCTGTTCTTTGCCATCGTAGGCATGCAAACTTCGGCTCGCTTTCAAACAGGTGTCGTCATTGTGATGATTGCAACCATTGTATGGCTATGTTTTATTGGCGACATTGCCGATAGCCGCCAAGTAATAGAGGCACCGATAACGAGTTCAGAATGGCAGCAAACTCTATACGCAACAGGCGTTATATTTTGGTGTTTTTTAGGCATTGAAGTCATGGCTCATATGGGCGCTGAGTTTAAAAACCCAACCAGAGATTTCCCAATCGCCTTATTAGGTGGCATCACCATCGTTATTCTTGCCTACCTAAGCTTGGTGCTGCTTATCGCTTGGCACCATACTTATGGCGATGAGGTTACCAATAGCCAGTCTTTAGCGCTTTTAGTAAGTAAACTCATGGGCGAAACCAGTAGCCGGTTCTTTGCAGCCGGTGCTTATATAATCGCCTTCGCTAATGTAGCCATTTACATTCTAGGCTTCTCTCGCATGGTGCAATCCATGGCGCAGCAAGGTGCACTGCCCAAGTCCTTTATCAGACTGAATAAAAATGGCTCGCCAGAAAGAGCCGTCCTGTTGGTGGGTGTTATTACACTATTCTCTATTGTGTTTTCTGAACTATCGGGCTGGAAGATGTCGTGGTTTATTGAAATGACAAACGGTAGTTTTTTGCTAATTTACACACTCACCTGTATTGCCGCATTCAAACTGGTTAATCGAGTCACTCAAATACTGGCCATGCTTGCCCTAATGAGCTGTGGCTTCATGGTACTTTTCATTGGCCAAAGCATACTATTCGCTGTTATCGCTTTTTGTTTGGCCCTCAGCTATGAATCTTTGAAGTCACCAAAAAGCCCAATCAAAGATTCAAAACTTCATGTACAATAACGCCTATTAATATCATCATTAAAACAGCAACGATGATTTCGTTAAGTTAAGCAGGAGAGTTTTTATGCCATTATTAGACAGTTTTCGTGTCGATCACACTCGTATGGACGCGCCAGCAGTTCGCGTTGCTAAGTCTATGTCCACACCTAAGGGTGATGACATCACAGTATTTGATTTACGCTTCTGTGTGCCAAATGAAGAAATTCTTTCAGAGAAAGGCATTCACACACTAGAGCATTTATTTGCTGGTTTTATGCGTGAACACCTAAACAGTGACAATGTAGAGATCATCGACATTTCCCCAATGGGCTGCCGTACGGGTTTCTACATGAGCTTGATCGGCACCCCTTCAGAAGAAGCGGTTGCGGCTTCTTGGAAAGCGGCAATGGAAGATGTATTGAAAGTGAAAGCCAAAGCCGATATTCCAGAGCTGAACGAATATCAGTGCGGCACTTACGAAATGCACTCACTAGAAGAAGCGCAAGAAATCGCGAAAATGATTCTAGACCGTGACGTGAAAGTGAACAGCAACGAAGAACTCTACCTAAGCGAAGAGTTCTTAAAAGAGCACAGCTAAGCGCCTTTCGATGCACCAAAATAAAAAAGGTGGCTATATGCCACCTTTTTTATTGAGTTCAAGAAAGAATATTGACCTTAAGAACGCGTCGCTGTTGCTAAAAAAGCACTCGCTGCAACAAACACACTTCCCATACCACGATTAAGATTTTTCATGCCATTCGGGCTACGAATCAAACGTCGAATTTGCTTACCACTCATCGCATAAACATAAGCCGCGATAAACTCAGTACAGCAAAATGTTAATCCCATCCAGAAAAATTGCATAGGAACAGGCTGACTAAGATCGAGAAGCTGAGGAAAAATTGCCGTAAATAGCAATACCGCTTTAGGATTGCCAATCGCAACCAAAAACTCCTGACGCATTCTCGCAAAATGTCCGCGTTTTGCCTTGGTGCCTATCTCACTTTCATGCTCCTCAAGAACAATGGCAGCACTTCGCCATGTTTTGATACCAACATAAAATAAATAAGCAACACCAAACCACTTAATAACACCAAACCAGAAGGCTGAAGAGACGATGATTGCACCCAATCCTAGCGCAGAAACCAACATCAAAAGACTAAACGCACAGTTTCGACCAACCACAGCAATAACCGCTTTTGTTGCCCCAACCTGAATGCCATTATGCATCGCTGTAAAATTATTGGGACCAGGCCCTAACGAAAGCAACATTAATAACGGCGCGGTTGCCAACCAAACACTGAATGTCATAACAACGGAATCTCTTAATATATACCTGTGGGATGGTGCCATTACACCCTGAAATTGGGCGCCACTGTACAATTAAACAACACACATGTCAGCCTATTTTTTAACCTTTTCGACTATCAAACAATGAATGTATTAAGCGGGTTTAAAATCAAATAGTTAACTCCCTTCATTTAGTAAAGCAAAAGCTTAAATTTATTTTTTTTCCAAAGCCAAACTCACTCAGAAGCTTTTATTTCAACTGTGGAAAAACACCCCCCATCCGTAAAATAGCCATTCCATTACCACTAACCAGAGAGTCACTATGTCTATTTCACATGTTTTTTTATGGGCCACCGCTGCCATTTGGGGTTTTGCCTTTGTCGCCCAGAGCGTAGGCATGGAAAGTCTTGGACCACACAGTTTTAACGCTGTACGTTTTCTATTAGCTACCTTATCGCTTTTACCTCTACTGTTGATCTTTAAAATCAAACAATCCCAGAACAATAGCAAATTGTGGTTAGGTGGCTTAGCTGCGGGAAGTTGTTTGTTTTTAGGCTTTACCTGCCAACAAATAGGCTTGCAATACACTACAGCAGGTAATGCAGGCTTTATCACCAGCATGTACATTGTGTTCGTGCCTATTTTAGGGCTTATGCTGGGTCATAAAACCGAAAGACATACTTGGGTTGGCGTTGGGCTTGCGTTAATTGGACTATACAGTTTGACTGTTGGGCCAAACCTATCTGTCAACAAAGGCGACGCGATAGAACTCCTAGGTACCTTTTTTTGGACAGGACATGTCTTATTGATAAGTTATTTATCTCGATATGTATCGGCTTTACCACTGTCTATCGTACAGTTTTCCGTGGCAACAGTACTAGCCGCACTCACCGCTTTCACATTGGAACCCCCCACAATTGAAGGCATCAAAATGGCCTGGTGGCCGTTAGTTTATGCCGGCGTTGCTTCATCAGGCATTGCCTTCACACTGCAAACATTGGGACAAAAAAATGTTTCCCCCAGCGTAAGCGCACTTATTCTGTCGTCCGAAGCGGTATTTGCCGTATTAGGCGGATGGATATTTATGGAAGAAATTCTTTCAACCCGCGCTTTGGTTGGTTGTGGTTTTATAATGACCGGAATGATTATTAGCCAATGGCCTAGAAAAGCGATCCCTACCAAAGTCGCGGTAAGCTAATCCTCTTGAGCGATATTTAATGGCATGACGCGCTTAACTGGTGTGGTCATTATCATCATGGTGTTGGTATCGCTTAAATCAATTAAACGCTCTAATAATGCATCAAGTTTAGACATAGACTTTACGCCGACTTTAAGTATAAAAGCATAAGGTCCTGTCACGT
The DNA here is from genome assembly GCF_003208215.1 of Marinomonas alcarazii. Lineage (GTDB taxonomy): Bacteria > Pseudomonadota > Gammaproteobacteria > Pseudomonadales > Marinomonadaceae > Marinomonas > Marinomonas alcarazii. The sequence goes on along the minus strand of NZ_QKLW01000011.1, from coordinate 105,693 downwards.
TATAGCACTCGATGACTTCATCCAGATCCATAATGAGCGCTTTAAATTCTCGCTCTTTGGTGCGATAAACTTGGCACTCCACTAAAGCGGTAATGGGAATACCTACTTTCTCTAAATTAACTTGCGCACTGTAGCCTGTAATGACCCCAGACTCTTCAAGCTTTCTTACTCGCTCTGCGACCGCAGGCGCCGTCAGATGAACCATTTTCCCCAGCTCTGCGTAGGTCAAACGGCCGTTGTCTTCCAGCAGTTTAAGTAACTTCCAATTCGTCTTATCCATTTAGCCTCCATTGTGACGTCATCAGATTTCCATAAAAAAGCCGCGAATAATCGCGGCCTTTTTAATCTAGCTATAAGGTGATTACAAAGACAATGTCTTTTCACCACGAGCAATACCAGAGACACCGGTTCGAACCACTTCAAGCAAATGAGCACCGCCCAATGCCTGCAAGAATCCGTCTAGCTTATCGGATTCACCTACGATTTGAACTGTGTAAATAGAAGGTGTCATATCAACTATGTTGCCACGAAAGATATCAACCGTACGTTTCACTTCAGCGCGTTGAGCACCAGTGGCACGAACTTTCACTAGCATCAATTCACGCTCAATATGTTGACCTTCAGTTAAGTCCACCAGCTTCACCACATCTATCAACTTGTTCAGTTGTTTGGTGATTTGCTCGACAACCTGATCGGAACCAAACGTCGTCAATGTTAAACGCGATAACGTCGGATCATCCGTTGCCGCTACGTTCAACGATTCAATGTTAAAGTTACGCTGAGAGAACAAACCAACTACTCGCGACAAAGCACCCGGCTCGTTTTCCATCAATACAGAAATAATATGTCGCATATTAGGTACGCTCCGTCTTGCTCAAGAACATATCGCGCATCGCGCCACGAGGCACTTGCATTGGATACACATGCTCTTCTGGATCCACGTAACAGTTAATGAAGACCAACTGGTCTGTCATCGCAAACGCTTCTTCCATCTTGGCATCGAGTTCATCTTTAGTTCGAATTTCAACGTATTTATGGCGATAAGCATCCATCAATACTTTAAAGTCTGGCAATGAATCCATGTAAGAGTTTGAGTAACGACCTTCATAGTTCATATCTTGCCACTGACGAACCATGCCTAAATAGCCATTATTCAAGCACAAAATTTTCACTGGCAAACCGTATTGCAAACAGGTAGAAAGCTCTTGAATATTCATTTGAATACTGCCTTCGCCCGTTACACATACAACCGTTTCTTCAGGGAAACTCATCTTCACACCCATCGCAGCAGGCAAACCAAATCCCATTGTTCCTAAACCACCAGAGTTAACCCAACGGTTTGGTTTATCGAATTTGTAATACTGCGCAGCAAACATTTGATGCTGACCTACGTCGGAAGCAACAAAAGCGTCACCTTTAGTGGCACGCCAGCAAGCTTCAATGGCCGCTTGTGGCTTAATTTTATCGCTACTCGTGTCGTAACGACCACCGTGCACTAAACGCCATTCATTAATTTGCTTCCACCAGCCAACAAGTGCTTCGGTGTTTGAGCTTTGACCTTCAACCAAGGACAGCATCTCTTCCAACACTTGGTGAACAGGACCAACGATTGGTACATCCGCTCGGATGGTTTTAGAAATGGCAGCAGGATCAATATCAATATGAATGATTTTCGCGCCCGGACAGAATTTATCAGGGTCATTTGTTACGCGATCATCAAAGCGAGCGCCAACAGCTAAAATCACATCGCTGTGATGCATTGTCATATTCGCTTCGTAAGAACCATGCATTCCCAACATACCGACAAACTGTTTATCTGTTCCTGGGTATCCGCCCAAGCCCATCAAAGTGTTAGTAACAGGGACATTCAACGATTTCGCCAGCTTTACTAGGTAATCAGATGCACCACCCATAATAACACCACCACCTGCATAGATGATGGGACGCTTAGCAGCAAGAAGAAGCTCAACCGCTTTCTTGATTTGACCGCTATGACCTTTCGTTGGTGGGGTATAAGATCGAATAGAAACAGATTCTGGGTATTTATATTCGTATTTATCACCAGGCATGGTCATGTCTTTAGGAACGTCAATCACAACTGGGCCCGGACGTCCTGAGGTCGCAATGTGATACGCCTTTTTCATGATCATCGGAATTTCAGAAGGATGCTTAACTGTGAAGCTGTGCTTCACAATTGGGCGAGACACACCGATCATATCCGTTTCTTGGAACGCATCTTCACCGATCAGATAACTCATTACCTGACCACAGATAATGACCATAGGAATAGAGTCCATATAAGCGGTCGCAATACCCGTTACCGTATTGGTCGCACCCGGACCCGATGTTACGAGAACGGTACCCGCTTTACCTGTAGCACGTGCATAGCCATCGGCCATGTGCGTAGCAGCCTGTTCATGCCTAACCAGAATATGCTTCACATCAGACTGACGATGCAAAGCATCGTAAATATGAAGTGCGGCTCCACCTGGATAACCATAGATATATTCAACTCCCTCATCTTTGAGGAAGCGGGCGATCATTTCACCACCGGATAATAACTCCACCTTGTTACCCTCTATAGTATTTATCTGTCTTTTAGTTTTAGTGCAGTCATTGTAACCGCATACGACAAGCAGATTAAAGTTGATAGAACGAAGTTTGCAAAACTAAATGAAGTAACTTTTAAAAACGAAGAACATTTAAATAAAAGTAGGAACACTCAACGCAATAAATCGCAGTTTTTACACTGCCCGCGTCTTTTCGCGAGGAGAAGTATAGGATAACAATATTGCGTCATTCTATACTTGTGCTTATCAGAAAAAATCTGATTGAGATGAGCTAGTGGCCCATAAAACGGAGTCATCGACAGGGTGTTGTCGAATTATATAGCGCTCCATTCTGTCTTTGTACCTAAGATTTGTCAACACAAAGCACATAAAAACTTGCTCTAGCCCACGCTTCATGGTGTCATAGCCACATAATTTGATTAGGAGTTTTACCATGGCTAATGAGCTGAACCAACAACGTATTATTGACGAATTTCTACGCTGTTTTCGTAAAATGTTGATGGACCCAGAACTCGCTGGTGAGTTAGTCCGAATAGCTAAAGAAAATATCAATCAGCCTAATGCCTACCAGCGCATTGCCGAAGAAGTGTCGAACCAAACAACAATAAAAATCCAAGAAGAGCACACTGAAGCGGATCGCAAGTTCATCAAACTATTGATGGACGTCGTAAAAGGCGATTCACAGCTTTACTAATTTTTTGTTTTACACGCTAGGCTGCTTTCTGGCCTAGCGCCCATGTTTCGGTACCCAATTGCTTCCTTTGATTTTATCCAGCCCTGAAGAGCTAAACCAACTTGCTGATGATATTAAATCATGGGCAATAGAGTTTGGTTTTGCCGAAGCTCGTATCGTCGAGCCAGATCTAGCACAACATAAAGACGACTATAATAAGTGGCTTGATAATGGCTATCAGGCAGGTATGGACTACCTTGCCAACCATGGTGATATGCGTTTTTATCCTGAGCAACTTCACCCAGGAACTCGTCGTGTTATCTCCCTTCGCATGCATTATCTCCCTCAATCGGTCGAAACCGTTGAACGTCTTAAAACCAAAGATAAAGCCTATATTGCTCGTTATGCACTAGGGCGTGATTACCATAAGCTCATTCGTAAACGCTTAACTCAACTGGCCAAAAAAATAGAACAGACTGTCGGTGATCACGGCTACAGAGCTTTTGTCGACAGCGCTCCCATTCTAGAAAGACAAATTGCCGAACAAGCAGGAATGGGTTGGATTGGTAAAAATACACTTTTGCTCACACCTAAAGCGGGCAGTTGGTTTTTACTTGGCGAGATCTTCACCAACCTCCCCCTTCCTGTAGATGCGCCCACCGCGACAAGGCATTGCGGCAGCTGTACGGCCTGTTTGACCCAATGCCCAACGGATGCGTTTGTCGAGCCATGGGTACTGGATGCAGGAAAATGTATTTCCTACCTAACCATCGAACATAAAGGCTCTATACCGGAAGAACTTCGTAGTAAAATGGGCAACCGAATTTTTGGGTGTGACGATTGCCAGCTGGTATGCCCTTGGACCAAGTTTGCCAAATACACAGCGGAAGACGACTTTCAACCAAGACATAGCCTAGACTCAGCGGATCTAGTTGAATTATTTGAGTGGGACGAAGAAACCTTCCTAAAAAATACCGAAGGCTCTCCTATTCGTCGAACAGGCTTTGAAAACTGGCGTCGAAACATTGCCGTAGCACTGGGCAACGCCCCCACCAGCCCAACCACTATTCAGGCTCTAGAAAATGCGCTCCCGCACTCGTCTGAATTAGTGAAAGAGCACATCGTTTGGGCATTAAAACAGCACAACCATTGACAGCTAACGAGAGTAACGCAACAAACCTTCTTGAGCAGTTGATGCAACAAGCTCACCTTTTTGGTTAAAAATTTGTCCACGAACGAACCCTCTCGCGGCACTCGCTGAAGGCGAATCCGCCACATACAGCAGCCATTCATCCAATCTAAATGGACGATGGAACCAAATAGCATGGTCTAAGCTCGCTACGTTCAGATAAGGGCTACCTATCGAAATCCCATGAGGCATCAAGGCCGTTTCAATAAAACCATAATCGGTTGTGTATGCCAGCATAGATTGATGTACCAATGCATCATCAGGCAAAGCCGATACACTACGAATCCACATATGGCGTTTCGCAATACCGGGACGCGGACGAAACGGATTTTGGTTCTCTACAATGCGATATTCTATCGGCCGATCGGCGGTAAATAAATCTCGTACTTTCGATGGAATCTCATCCGCATGCTCTCGATAGAGCGACAACTCAGATTTAAAAGATTCAGGCCCAGGAACATTCGGCATTGCCTCATGATGATCCAGCCCCTCTTCCGTTATATGAAAGGACACTGTCATCGCCAGAATACTTTTACCAAACTGCGACGCGATTACTCGCCTTACACTGAAGCTTCCACCATCTCTAACCACTTCCACGTCGTATTCAATAGGATGGGACGAGTCGCCAGGACGTAAAAAATAGCAATGCAAAGAATGAGGAAATCGACCGTCAACCGTTTGAGTCGCAGCACTCAAACCCTGACCAATAACCTGACCACCAAACAGTTTCGGAAAACCTATGTCTTGGCTGCGCCCAACAAATTGAGTCTCTGAAATTCGCTCTAACTTTAGCAATTCAATTAAATGCTTAACAACCTGACTCACCTCTTTCTCCTACTTTTAACCCAGCGCAATGGTGTCTATTATCGCGCGATTTTATTCATTGGCTGAACCCAAAATATTTATATATTAAAAATAACGTCAGAAATTATACTTAAACCGTCTTAGTACTTTGCTAAATAGACATTTTTTTGCTTCTATGGGCGTATAACTATTGGGGTAATTTTCTTGGCGACGTCCACTTTAATCGATCCATTTGGTCGAAAAATAGACTATTTACGCATATCTGTTACTGACAGATGTGATTTTCGCTGTACCTATTGTATGGATGAAGATGTTACGTTTTTAGCTAGAGACCATATTTTGTCTTTAGAAGAAATTGTACACGTAGCAAAAACCTTCATCGCCATGGGCACGAAACGCATCCGAATTACTGGCGGAGAGCCTTTAGTGCGTAAAAACATTCTTTGGGCCATCGAGCAAATAGCGAATACACCTGGCCTAGAAGAACTGACGATCACAACGAATGGCTCACAGCTTTACAAAATGGCGCAACGCCTGCTGGATGCAGGTGTGTCACGCATCAACATTAGCCTTGATACCCTTAAAGCGGACCGTTTTCACACACTAACTCGCAGAGACAAATTCCAGCAGGTTATCGATGGGATAGAGCTTGCAAGTAAACTGCCTTTCAAGCGCTTAAAGATTAATAGCGTGATGCTGAAAAATCATAATGATGATGAGCTGTTTGACCTTGCCCAATTTGCCTTAGACAGAAAAATGGACATCAGCTTTATCGAAGAAATGCCGCTTGGTATTATCACCGACCATAACCGTGCTGCTACTTATCTATCCAGTGACGACGTCATAGAAACACTGGGTTCTAGGTATGAGCTTACCCCCAGCTTAACGACGACCAGTGGCCCAACACGTTATTATCAAGTGACAGGCTATGAGCACAAGATTGGGGTAATTTCGCCACATAGCCACAATTTCTGCGACACCTGTAACCGAGTGAGATTGACAGCAGAAGGCCGTTTATTACTTTGTCTTGGTAATGAGCACTCAAAAGATTTGAAAAACGTGCTTCGTAGTCCTTCATACTGCTCGACGCCACTAAACTCGAAAGATCACGATGCAACAGCATTAGAAAACGCTATTATTGAGGCCCTCGCCCTCAAACCACATAAACATCATTTTAACCTCGATGAAGCTCCACAAATTCTCCGCTTCATGAGCGCGACTGGAGGCTAAATAAGGATTCCCATGGCTAAAACACCCACACCTTTTCGCCCATTAAATATCAGCGTTTTAACCGTTTCAGATACTCGTTCTATTGCTGAAGACACATCTGGCGATGCGCTTATTGAATTACTGACAAAAGCAGGCCACAAACTCAACGAGAGAAAGCTAGTCAAAGACGATGTGTACCAAATGCGTGCCGTCGTTTCTAACTGGATAGCGGATTCCGACACGCATGTAATTTTAATCACAGGCGGCACAGGATTCTATTCTCGCGACAGTACACCAGAAGCGATGACCCCCTTATTTGATAAAACGATAGAAGGCTTTGGTGAACTATTTAGACAAATTTCTTATACAGAAATTGGCACTTCCACCATTCAATCTCGTGCAATCGCAGGATTGGCGAACCAGACTCTGATCTTTTGTTTACCTGGCTCTACTGGAGCGTGTAAAACGGCATGGAATGGTATTTTAGAAGAGCAGCTTAATGCTTCTCACAGACCCTGTAATTTTGTCAGCATGCTGATTGGACCGTACTCTGAAAACCAGCATGGGGCGTAACCGATGTCCACTTTACTCGCCTTTGAAGATGCTCTAGAAGAGATTACGCGCAGTGCTAAGGTTCTTGTAGGGCAACAAACAATTCCCCTCGTAAGCGCACTTGGCTGCACTTTAGCTGAGGACGTCATTGCTGAAATATCCGTGCCACCTCACGATAACAGTGCGATGGATGGCTACGCACTGTCTACTAAAGATTGGCAGGCCGGTAAACAATTTAGCATCAGCCAACGAATTGCAGCGGGGCAACATCCGCAAACCTTGCTACCTGGAACCTGTGCTCGTATTTTTACCGGTGCAAATATTCCACCTGGTGCAGATACGGTTGTCATGCAGGAAAATGCTCTATTAGTTGGCGATAAAGTCATCTTTAGCGAGCAACCAGCGTTGGCGGACAACATTCGTCCGCTGGGGCAAGATATGCAAGCGGGGCAAACCGTCATGAAAGCTGGCTGTAAGATCACCCCAGTGCACATTGGCCTTCTTTCCAGCCTTGGCATTACCGAAATCTCGGTATACAAGCCACTACAAGTAGGAATACTCACAACAGGGGACGAGCTTATTGCTGCTGGTGAACCTTTAAATTCGGGCCAAATATACAACTCCAATGGCCCAATGCTAAGCGCCCTCGTCACTCAAGCGGGTCATCAAGTAAAGCATTGCATCCACGCGGCAGATACGGCTAACGACACCAGAAACGCACTAGAAACCTTAATGAAATCTTGCGATGTGATTCTTTCCTCTGGCGGTGTTTCTGTCGGTGAAGAAGACCATGTGAAAGGTGTATTAGAACAATTGGGGAAAGTACACTTATGGAAAATAGCCATAAAACCAGGTAAACCGTTAGTACATGCCACATTAGATGGCATTCCATTTCTTGGACTACCAGGCAACCCTAGCTCAACTCTAGTGACCTACCACTGGTTCGCGCGTCTTTTATTATCCATATGTGCAGGGCAAACTGCTGAACGCCCCCAGCCTTATCTTGTGGATGCAGGATTTAACCGTAGCAAAACCATCCAACGAGACGAGTTCTTGCGGGTGTCTATTGGTAAAGATGGACTGGCTTATGCCCATCCACAACAAAGCTCTGGCGCCCTACTTGCCGCTTGTGAGAGCCACGGGTATTTACATGTAAAAGCAAATACTCAAATTGAATATGGTCACTCCTATTCTTTTTACCCTTTCTCTAGCTTCTAACTTTCCCCTTTTCACTTATCTCACCTAAACTAATAAAGGCATGCATAACAATGTGCATGCCATTTCTTCATAAAAAAGGCGAAATCAAAATGAGAGATGTAGAATGGGAAACCTCCCTTTATAACCATCAGCATGAGATGATCAAACGTCTTGATGCCTATAGAAAACGGTCTTCCGGGGCAAATTACAGCAAAGATGAAACCATGGTAATCGAGCATTCATTTCAATTACTGGTTGCCTTCATGATTGATCTTGCTCGGTATGTGTTAGAACATCATTACGAAACAGTAGTGACTTCACGTAAAGAGGTGCTAAACGCATTAATTGCTCATAACGACGTGACTTATGAACAAGCCGAACAAATGCGAACTCTGATTTCATTGAGAGATAAGATTTTACATGATTATCTAGATGAAAATTTCAAAGACTTAGAAGAAGCCATGACACTAAGACGCTACGGGTTAGTCGAAATACTAACTAAAGAGTGGATAACACGCTTATCAAGCTTGCCCTGACAAGCGCTCAAAGCTAACGCTAAATAGATGCGTCTAGAAACGCTTGCCTCAACAAACCACGAAACCAAATGTGGGCGGCATCTCTTTGAAAACGTTCATGCCAAATCATCGAATAATCAAACTCACGCGTTCCAAATGGCAACTCATACACAGCGATCTCAGATACCGTTGCCGCCATATCCTCAGCAAAAAGCTTGGGGACTGTAAGCAATAAATCACTGTCCATCACAACGCGAGCAGCTGGTACGAAGTTCGGCAGATGAACAGAAACATGCCTCTTATGGCCCATTTTCTCAAGCTCTCTATCAACGGCAAAATACTCTCGACGCCCCAACACCACTTGCACATGATCGGCTTGTAGATAGTTGTCTAACGTCAACTCCTGCTGAATACTTGGGTGGTCTTTTCGGGCTAAACAAACCAATCGGTCACTTTTTAAACGCATAGCGCGTATGCTAGGCGGTGGCTCTTTTGATAATACAGCCACGGCAATATCAATGTTTGTTTGATCTAGTTCTAGCACTCTATCTTCGTCCCAAGACTTTACATCAAGAATCGCATTAGGGGCTTGCTGACGAAACAGATCTAAGATCTTTGGAAGAACCGTCAAGGTTCCAAAATCGGTTGTCGAGAGCACAAAACGACGCTTACTAGTTTGAGGGTCGAACTCGCTGGGCTGAATGATATGCTCAAGCCCTTTCAACATATCGGATAATAAGGGTGCTAAATTCTGTGTTTTAGCGGTTGCAGAAAGACCATGTGAGGTTCGAATGAACAAGGGGTCATCAAACATATCTCTTAGTCTAGACAATGAGCGACTGACGGCGGGCTGGGACACATTTAGGCGTGTTGCTGCTTTGGTAACATTCAGCTCTTCAATGAGAACCTGCAACACATACAGCAAATTTAAATCCACATCGGATAATCTAATTTCTGACAAAACAGCACCCCAACTAAGCTTGTTATAATTATAACTAAGAATCATAACAAGCTTTTAGAAAAGACAATAGCTTTCTCGCTAGGAAGTACTAAGCAATAGGGACATAGCGTTTTATCACATAATCCAAAGTAATAATTATACGACTAGATCTCGAATTTCAGCGGATGTCATCCCCAGCAAATATAAAATGCCATCTAATCCAAGGTTGTTCATCGGACAAGGGGCCTTTTCTCTTACTAAAGGTTTTGCATGCAACGCCACACCAAGCGCTGCATGGTTAAGCATCAACAAATCATTCGCACCATCACCGCACGCAATGGTCTGAGACCAATCCGCTTTTTTGGTTTCAACAATCTGGGTTAATAATAGTTTTTTACGCTCAGCATCGACAATATCGCCCAGATGGCGACCGGTTAATACACCTTCCTTAATTTCAAGAACGTTAGCATGAACTTCCGCCATCCCGTAATCGGCTTGGACACGATCGGCGAAATAAGTGAAGCCGCCAGATAAGATAGCAGTATGCCAACCATAGTGATGCAACACCGTCATCAAGGTTGAAATCCCATCCATATGTTGAATACGTTGATAAACACCGTCCATAACCTCGCTGCTAAGGCCTTTTAATAAGGCTAAACGCTGAACAAAGCTTTCAACAAAATCGATTTCACCACGCATAGCACTGGCTGTAACGGCTGCAATTTGTTCCCCGATTCCAGCCTCAACGGCCAACTCGTCCATAACTTCCGCTTTGATCAGAGTTGAATCCATGTCAAATACGGCTACGCTAGGCCGACGGATATCTATCATAGTCGACTGATAAATATGATCTATTCCAGTCTCATTCGATAACGCTAGCAACTCTGTACGAACAACAGCACTATTCGCCACTTCACTAGGCAGAAGAACTTGTGCAACAGCAATGTTATCATCTGCATCTGTTAGCAAACGAATTGCCCCTTGCAAACTACGCGCGTCTAACCAAGCGTTAAATTCATCAAGATATTCAGGGGTCAAAGCCCCTATAAGAGTAATACTGGCAGACATAAAGGCTCCTAATTCGATAAGACGCCTACTATAGCAAATCGTTTTCTTTTCGCTAAGCACCTGTTCTACTTTAAAGAATTCAGAAAATAGTCGTTATGATGTGTATACTTTAATTATTGTTCTATGTGTTACCAAAGGAAATAAATGAACACCCAATCTAAAACCCATGCAATTCGTGCATTTATACGAGAAAAGCTCAGCGCATCTGTCGTCACAATTGCCACTTTTATTTCATTAATGATCCTTACCGTCTGTCTTTTTTGGTATACGATGACGCATGCATTGGGCAACTACTTGTCACAACAAACAGAGGTATTAGGCAGTAGCTTGGCGACTCAAGCCGCCTTTAATGCCACCCAGTCGATATTGAACAATGACCTATTAAGCCTCAATGTTTTGTTAAACCGACTCGTCGTTGACGACAACATATTAAGTGCAAGAGTCTATAACAAGAAAGACGAATTACTTGCAGAAGCCGACAGTAGCAACTCTGGCATGCTATCAGAACCAGATTTCCGTCCAAATGACAAACGCCGAGTGTATAGTTCGAGCATCAAGTTCAGAGATGAAATTGTTGGTCATGTTCTTATCACCCTAGATAAAACCCCCGCCCAAGCGACACTCCAGCACTTAAACAACCTTCTAATCGGTGTCGCTATTTTTACTTGCACCATAGCGTTACTACTGATCATTCTGGTTACAAAATGGCTACTTGCTCCAGTCAATGAAGCAACATCAGCTCTCATTGCTTACAGCAAAGGCAAAAACCCTGTCGATATCCCAACACCATCTTATAAAGAAGCACGAGCACTATTAAAGGCCGTTAAAATTGTACAAGGCATAAAGCCACAAGAATCAATAGTCGAAAAGGCCGAAGAGAAGAAAGAAGAAAAAGTAGCAGAGGTAGCCAAACCTCAATTTGAGATAAACTTTGAGGCTATCTTTGAAGAGTCTAGAAATCGTAGCTGCGTTTTGTATTTCGACATTCTTAATCTTAAAGAATGGCATGAAAACATGACACCATTACAAGTTGCTAATTTACTAACCCCTATTTACAGAGCGATGTTTCAAGCAAGCGAAATATACCTAGGGCAAGTCCATCAGTATAAAAATGATTCAGCAATCGTTCTTTTTAGTGCCCGTCACTGTGAGGACAACCTCTATATTAACGCTGTCTGTACCGCCCAGCTTTTCTTAAGCTTGATGGATAAATTACTAGAAAACGACTTATATGCAGACTGCCCAAAACTCAACTTTCACTTAGGTCTACATCAAGGTAATACTTACATAACCAACATGGTAAAAGAAAATTACTTTGAGCCCGACGATATAGAATCTCTCTTAAACAACATTCATCAACTCAGCCGCTCAGAAAGCGTCAACGCTCTGGTTATTACGGATGATATTTTCACGTTATCTCACATCCAAAACCGCGTATTTACTGGGCTACCAGAAATAATAGAAGATGATGAAAAGGAAATTTTAGCCTATGAAGTTAAAGGACTTTCTGACAAATACAAACAACAGATTCAACAATATGTTGATGAGATAACACAACCTGAGCAGCATCAAGACGCCTAATATCGCAACACGAAAACAAATAAGAAGACCCGCTTTAAGCGAGTCTTTTTATTCGTCTCTTAAGCAAATGCACACCTAATCTTCAAGGCGGATAACATCGTCTAACGCTAAGCCAGCTTTATCCATGATCAATCGTAGCTTACGCAACGCTTCTACCTGAATTTGACGAACACGTTCACGTGTTAGGCCTATCTCAGCGCCTACGTGCTCAAGTGTACTTGCCTCGTGACCTCGTAGTCCGAAACGACGAGTAATCACCTCACACTGCTTCTCACTCAGTTCATTCAGCCATAATTCAATACAATGAATAACATCACCATCTTGACGGTCAGCTTCAGGCCCCTGATGAATAGTGTCGGCTAAAATTTCCACCAAACTCTTATCGTTATTCTCACCACCGAAAGTCGCATCAATCGAACTTACTTTCTCGTTGAGTCCAAGCATTTTCTGCACATCTTCAACCGGGCAATCAAGCATTTCTGCGATTTCTTCAGCTCTTGGCTCATGATCTAACTTTTGAGTTAACTCACGGGCTGCACGCAAATATACATTAAGCTCTTTGACAACGTGGATAGGCAAACGAATGGTTCTGGTTTGATTCATGATGGCACGTTCAATGGTTTGTCGTATCCACCAAGTCGCATAAGTGGAAAAACGAAAACCTCGCTCAGGATCAAACTTCTCAACAGCACGGATTAAACCAAGGTTCCCCTCTTCGATGAGGTCCAATAGAGATAATCCTCTATTTAAGTAACGTCGCGATATTTTAACCACCAAACGCAAGTTACTTTCTATCATGCGCTTACGTGCTTTTTCGTCGCCCTTTAGAGAAAGGCGAGCGAAGTAAACTTCCTCCTCTGCACTCAGCAATGGCGAAAAGCCGATTTCACTCAGATATAACTGAGTAACATCTAAATTGCGGCTAGTGTCAGCCTCTGCATATCGTGCGTTGACTGCCGATTCAAATTCTTCATCTACTAGGTCATCGTTCTCGTCAAACTCATCCATTGACTCGAAATCAAAGTCCTCTGTATTCGAAATTTTAGTTGATTCTTTGTCCATATTTGCCAACTTCATGCCCCCTCCTTAAAACGCCAATTCGCTTAATTTATTTGGGTAAAACATCTAGCGGATCAATCGGCTGGCCATCACGGCGCACTTCAAAGTGAAGCAGTGGTCTATCTTCTCCCTTGCCACCAATAACAGCAAGAGAATCGCCAGCGCGAACATGTTGCTTTTCTTTTACCAAAATCCTTTCGTTATAGGCATAAGCACTAAGGTATACATCATTATGTTTTACTATCACAAGATTTCCGTAACCAATTAGACCGCTACCTGCATAGACAACCGTTCCATCCGCTGCGGCTGTCACTAAGGCTCCTTCTTCTGCTTTTATATCTATACCTTTACTACTAACGCCGCTATTTGAAAACCCCCTAGTGACCTTTCCATCGACTGGCCAGAACCAATCACTGGTAATTTTGCTGTCTTTAGTGTCACTCTTAGGTGATATTACAGGCGTTTTAGTTACTGTCGACGTTGCAGGTTTAGATGGTGTAGTTTTCGTATCTTGTACAATTAAAGGAGTAGAAGATGTTGCTTTTGGATTTGCAGCTACAGCCGATTCTCTACTATTTTCCAAACGTATTTTTTGCTTCGGATAAATAGTATAAGGCGCATCGATACGATTAGCTTTCGCCAATTCTCTATAATCTAAACCGTACCGAAAGGCAATAGAGAACAAGGTTTCACCACTTTGCACGCGATGAATACCCGAAGATGGGATAGAAGAAACACTGGCATTATTCGATGCATAAGAGCGGTTATTTTTATCTGAATAATGCAGCACTTCATATGAGCAACCAGATAAAAAAAGACAAAAAAAAGCCAGCCAACCCGTCAAGCGAGTTAGCGAAAAAAGATCTTGTCTAATCGCTACACTACAAAAAATAACTCGTCACCTTAACTGTCATTAGAGTCCACTATTTACACTTGTATCTTTTTGTAAAAAAATGTAAGAAATGAGAACTACACTCAAAAAACCTATAAAAACAAAGACTACGGGCAGCAAAAAATCCGTTTGCCAATCAAAATTGGCGCTGTTCCAAGGCAAAATCAAATGCTCTTGCATAGGGTATTTTTTATCACCAATCAGCGCCCACTCATCTGTCACTTTCCATGGCCACACTTTTACCAGCGCACCTAGCATAACACCTGTTAAAACAGAGAGAGTCATGGACCTTACATGATTAAGCAAATAACGCAGAATTTTAGAAAAGCTCAACAACCCTACTAGTGCCCCCGCCGCAAAAATGGCAATTACAGCAAGATCGACACTCTTGACAGCGGACAAAATAAATCCATACATCCCCATCATCAGTAGCAAGAAGCTTCCTGAAATCCCAGGCAAAATCATGGCACAAATAGCAATCATGCCAGAGAAAAACACCATTAAAAGGGATGTGTTCAGTTGAGTTGGAACCAATAATGACAAGCTGGCCCCAATCACCACGCCAACCACAAGGCCACCAAAATGCTGGCGAGAGAACCCTTCTATTTGGCTAATTAAAAAGTAAGCAGACGCTAAAATCAGGCCGAAAAAGAAGCTCCACAGGTAGCTAGGATATTCTAATAATAAATGCGTTATTAAACCCGCTAGCAAAAAAATACTGGTCAAGATACCAGCACCCAGTGACAGCAAAAAAGCGCCATCAAAATGCCGCCACAAGGCCTTGAAGTCGCCTTTAAATAACATACTCAAACTGTCCTTATTAACACCACTCAACGCATTAATAAGGCGCTCATACACACCTAAAATAAACGCAATCGTACCCCCAGAAACACCAGGAACAACATCTGCGGCCCCCATCAGCACACCACTTAAATACACTTTCAGCCACTTAGGCATATTCCATTCCTTCCAATAGAGGGACAAAATGCGCAGATTCAGTCCCCAAACACTTCCAACGATCACCCTCTTTTTTCCAACAACCAATCTGCGGGCTAGGATGATCAATCGGCATAATAAGAATTCCGTTTTGCTTTAGGCAATTTGTTAAAGCCAACGGGATTTTGCTCGCCATTGCGGTAATAATAACAGCGTCCATCTCTACTTTATTTGGCCAACCAGCCTGACCATCGCCAAATAAATACTCAACGTTTTTCACCCCCATTGATGACAAGCGTTGTTTCGCTTGCAGATAAAGCGACTCTTGTCGTTCAACGGTATGAACTTTATTGAAAAAATGCGACAAAATTCGAGTCTGATAACCAGACCCCGTCCCTACTTCCAACACACGCCCAAGTCGAGCATGCAACAGCAGCCATTCAGTCATTCTAGCAACTGTCAGTGGCTGGCTAATCGTTTGATTTCGACCAATAGGAAGCGGGGTTGCAGAATAAGCCAAATGAGAAAAAGCAGGCTCCACAAAATCATGGCGAGGTATAGACTCCATCAAAGCCAATAGCTCTTCATGACAAATCCCATGCTCTCTAAGCTGTTGAACCATCCTAGAAGAGCGAGACTCAGAGTTTGATATCAACCAATTAAGATCGTGAAGACTCATAGCGTTATAGTATCAGTCCATATTTTCAGTGGTGATTGAGCTTCATAGCAGGTCATATCGGTGTGAATTGGGGTAATAGAAACGTAGCCATTTTCAATTGCCCAAAAGTCTGTTCCTTCAGACACATCATGAGGTTCAGACAGAGCACCAATCCAATAGCTTGGCAAACCACGCGGGTGCTGCGCAGAAATGGGAGCTTGAGCTTTATGCCGATAGCCTAAACGCGTAACTTGAATACCTTTTAGCTCACTATAGGGTACATCTGGAACATTGATGTTCAACAAAATACCCGCCGATAAAGTAAGCGAAGGAGCGTCTTTTAATAGCTGTAAAACCACCTTTGCTGCCGTCTCAAAATGCTGACTCCCAACCAAGGAAACCGCCAATGCAGGACGACCTAAGTGACGAGCTTCCATGGCCGCAGCAACGGTGCCAGAATAAATCACGTCATCACCTAAGTTAGCGCCATGATTGATTCCCGATACAACTAAATCTACCTCTCCATCAATCATCCCAGACAAAGCCAAATTCACACAATCTGTCGGTGTCCCATCAATGCGAAAGCAATGGGGTCTAACTTCTGTAGGTTGCAGCGGACGAGTCAAAGTCAAAGAGTTACTCGCACCACTGCGGTTACGATCGGGAGCGACGACTAAAACATCGTATTCCTGCTGTAAATGTTGCGCTAATGTTTGTATGCCAACCGCATCAAATCCATCATCATTGGCGATCAATATTCTCATGATATTTCTCAGCTGACTTATCCGTAAAATCAATCATCTCGCGTAATAAACTGGTCGCAAAACACCCTTTCGGTAAAGAAAACTCCACTATCAGTTGCGTATTCCCTTCGCTTTCTCTTAGCAATTCCCACGCCATATTCATAGGCACAAGGCGAGCTAAACGACTGTCTCTGGAAAGGTCAAAAGCAATGAGGGCATCCACCAGCTCCATACTCTCTGACAAAGAACTTTTTATCGCTTTTTCTCTCTGGGCGCCAGTGCCGGCTTCCCAACCTTCACTAATCATAGGTAAAACAGGGCTTATCGTGCCGCGATGAACACTTAGATGCATCAAAGCACCCACTTCTTTTACACGAAATTGCTCATCTTTATGCTGAAACTGAGCGATATCGCCATCGCATAAACGCATCCACATTCCATTTTCAACTTGATCACTTAACGCTTCATTGAAACACCAAGAGCGTACAGCTGATAACCAGAAAGACTCTGTCTTTGAAAGTTTGCGGCGACTTTGCCGCCCTTTTAACACAAAATCCTTACCATAGTGCAAATTATTACCGTTTATACCAAAGCGTTGTGGGCCATAATAATTAGGCACGCCGCTTTGTTTAATAAGATTCAAACGTGCCTCAAGCTCATCCAAGTCGCCATCAACGCCTCGTAATCGTATAACAAAACGATTCGCCAAATGCGTTCCGGTACGCAGCTTTTTGGAATGGCGTAACTGCGCAACGACTCGAACATTTTCAGGCTCACGAAAGGCTTCTTGAATTGTCGACAAATCAGGCTCTTGATTCAAAACATGCAAACAAAACCACTGACGCGTACAAGCATGGCGATCTTTTACGCCGCTGTAAGTCACTTTATTCGGTGCTATTCCAGCAAGCTGGGCTAAGCGCTTGGCAAGAAAGTCGGTATTTACACCTTCCTTTTCAATAAATACAAAGCAAAACTCCCCTTTACCATCGGGCTCAAAGCCTAACTGCTCTTCCACATAAAAATCTTGTACATGGGTTTTCAAATCCCCTGTAACCGTCGGCTTAGACCAAGCGTATCGCCATTCGGTATTCATATTTGATCCTGTTTGACAATGAGAGCAACCGCTTCGACTGCGATCCCCTCTTTACGCCCAGTGAACCCCAACTTTTCCGTTGTTGTGGCTTTTACATTAACCGTGCTTATATCAATCGCCAAATCATCAGCGATATTTGCTCGCATCGCATCAATATACGGTCGCATTTTTGGCGCTTCCGCAATAATCGTTATATCCACATTACCAACACAAAAACCCAGAGCCTGTATTTCTTTATAAGCGCGTTTTAATAAAATTCGACTATCAGCGCCAGAAAACTCAGCGTCTGTATCAGGGAAATGCTTACCTATATCACCCAGCGCAGCCGCTCCAAGCAAAGCGTCTGTTAAAGCGTGTAAAGCGACGTCACCGTCAGAATGAGCGATCAACCCTTGAGAATAAGGAATCGATACTCCGCCCAGTACAACGTGATCACCTTCACCAAATTTATGTACATCAAAACCATGGCCGATACGAAATGGCGTCATGATAGTTACTCCTGTGCGATATATTGCACTGTCAATGTGATTTAGAAAGGTATGAAAACAGCGCTTCTGCGATCAGCAAATCTTCAGGTAAAGTAATTTTAATATTGCTACTCTCACCGATAACAAGATCAGGGTGCCAACCAATAAACTCCATCGCAGAGCATTCATCCGTTACCGAGACACCTTCTAATCGTGCTTTTTCTAATGCGTCTAAAAGGGCTGAAAGAGGAAACTTTTGCGGTGTTTGAGCCAACCAAATAGCACTCCGATCCAACGTTGCGTCCACCAAAGGCCGCTCCGCCAACTGAAGTTTTACCGTATCTTTAGCAGGCATTGCCAAAATAGCTCCGTGTTCAGACTGATGATCCATAATACGATTGAGCGCATCTTGGCTTAATAAAGGTCGCGCCGCATCATGAACCAATACAGCTTGATGCTCATTGATATCAGGCATAGAGAGAAGATGACGCAAACCTTTTTGCACGGTATCGCTGCGCTCTTCACCACCAATAAAGGTTTTTACCAAAGCATGATTATACCACGTTGAATGTGGCCAATAAGCGTCTTCCTGCCCAACACCAACTAGTACACCAGCAATCAATGGATGCGAAATAAACAAGGCTATCGTTCGGTCTAGAATCGTTTCCCCAGCAAGTGATAAATACTGCTTAGGACAATTCGCTTGCATGCGCTGACCAACGCCTGCAGCAGGAATAATCACCCAGAAAGTCTGCGTCATTTTTTGTTTACCATGCGATAAAACACTTCACCATCTTTTATATATTGCAGCTCACTACGAACATGCTCTTCTACAGCCTCTTCGCCTAGGCGTAGATCATTTACCTGCGCTCTAAGCGCTTGATTTCGCTGTTTTAGACGTGAGTTTATACGCTCCTGATAAGCAATCTGTTTTGCCAGCTCTTCTTGTCGCTTAATACCCTGCTCACCAAAGTACAGATGATAAGATTGATAACCCACGGCACAAACGAAGAAAAAAATTAACAAACGCGCCATAACACCCTCAGAAGCCTAAAATACATTCCTATTATCAAAGGAATTGAATCAAAAACAAATAAAAAAAGGGAGAACCAAGTTCTCCCTTTTTTAATCAGGACGAGATTAAGCTTGACCTTTGATCTCAGAAAGACCTTTGTACGGAGCTTTACCGCCTAGTAACTCTTCAATGCGTAACAATTGGTTGTACTTAGCTACACGGTCAGAACGACATAGAGAACCGGTCTTAATTTGACCCGCCGCAGTACCTACTGCAAGATCCGCAATCGTCGCATCTTCCGTCTCACCAGAACGGTGAGAAATAACAGCGGTAAATCCTGCGTCTTTCGCCATCTTAATAGCCGCTAACGTCTCAGTTAAAGAACCGATTTGGTTAAACTTAATCAAGATTGAGTTCGCGATACCGTTATCAATACCACGCTTCAAGATTTTAGTGTTTGTAACAAAAAGATCATCACCCACTAATTGGATTTTATCGCCCATTAATTTAGTCTGATGTGCGAAACCATCCCAATCTGACTCGTCAAGACCGTCTTCGATAGAAACAATCGGATATTGCTTAGTAAGGTCTTGCAAGAAAAAGTTAAACTCTTCTGACGTAAACTTCTTACCTTCACCTTTAAGGTTGTAGATATTTGCCTCTTTGTCATAGAACTCAGATGCAGCACAGTCCATCGCCAAAGTAATGTCTTTACCTAGCTCGTAGCCTGCAGCGGCAACCGCTTCTTTGATAACAGCCAATGCTTCAGCATTAGATGACAAATCAGGAGCAAAACCACCTTCATCACCAACCGCAGTACTTAAACCACGATCGCTCAATACTTTTTTCAATGCATGAAAAATTTCAGCACCGTAACGTAACGCTTCGCGGAAATTCGGTGCACCAACGGGTTGAATCATGAATTCTTGAATATCAACGTTGTTGTCTGCGTGCTCACCACCATTAATGATGTTCATCATAGGTACAGGCATCGAGTAAACACCTGGCGTACCGTTTAGATCTGCAATGTGAGCATAAAGAGGCACTTTCTTTGAAGCCGCTGCTGCTTTGGCTGCTGCCAAAGAAACGGCCAAGATAGCATTTGCACCAAAAGTAGATTTGTTTTCTGTACCATCAAGATCAATCATAATCTGATCTAGTTCTGCTTGAGCAAGGGCATCTTTGCCGATCAAAGCGTCACGAATAGGACCATTTGCCGCTGCAACCGCCTTCAACACACCTTTGCCTAGATAGCGACTTTTATCACCATCACGCAATTCTAATGCTTCACGAGAACCGGTAGAGGCACCAGAAGGTGCACACGCTGAACCTACGGAGCCATCTGCCAAAATAACATCGGCTTCAACAGTAGGATTACCACGAGAGTCTAAAACCTCTCTGGCTTTAATATCAACGATTTGACTCATAACAAACCTCTTAAAATAAATGAAAAATCACAAACTACCTGTTTGCTCAACTTATTTTTCTTTTCCTGCGTATTTAAGTGCCGCATGTACAAAGGCACTAAACAGGCCGTGTCCATATCTAGGTGTTGAAGTGAATTCTGGATGGAACTGACAAGCAACAAACCAAGGGTGATCAGCAATTTCTACCATCTCAACCAAAGAGTTATCTTCTGAGCGACCAGAAATCGTCAGACCTGCTTTTTCCAATGCATCAACATAAAAGTTGTTCACTTCATAACGATGGCGATGACGCTCTTTAATGACTGCTTTACCGTAAGCTTCAAAGGCTTTCGTGCCTTCAGTAAGGTTACAATTCTGCGCGCCAAGACGCATAGTACCACCTAGATCGGATTCCTCTGACCGGATTTCTTTGGAACCCTCTGCATTAGTCCATTCAGTAATCAGACCAACAACTGGGTTCTCTGCTTTTAGATTAAACTCGGTGCTGTGAGCACCAGCTAAATTTGCTACGTTACGAGCAAATTCGATTACCGCTACTTGCATACCCAAACAAATACCCAAATAAGGTACTTTGTTTTCACGGGCATACTGAGCCGTTAATATCTTACCTTCAACGCCACGCTCACCGAAGCCACCAGGTACAAGAATCGCGTCCATCCCTTTCAGAACTTCAGTACCTTTTTCTTCAACGCTTTCAGAATCGATATAGTGTAATTTCACTTTTGTACGGGCGTGAATTCCAGCGTGATCCATAGCTTCAATCAAAGATTTGTAGGCATCCAACAACTCCATGTACTTACCGACCATGGCGATATTGATTTGCTTCTCAGGATTCAATTTAGCCTGAGTCACTTTATTCCAGATTTCTAGATCTGGCATATTACAATCTAAGTTGAAGTACTCAACGATCAAGCTATCTAAGCCCTGATCATTTAACATTTGAGGAATACGGTAAATAGTGTCCGCATCAGGAAGGGAAATAACGGCTCGCTCTTCAACACTCGTAAACAATGCAATCTTCTTACGCTCTGGCGCTTCAATAGACACTTCAGAACGACAAACAAGAATATCTGGCTGAATACCGATAGAACGCAGTTCTTTAACCGAATGCTGAGTTGGTTTGGTTTTGGTTTCACCCGCCGTGCGGATATAAGGAACCAAGGTCAAATGCATGAACAAGGCACGACGAGAGCCCAGTTCAACTTTTAGCTGACGAACCGCTTCTAAGAAAGGTTGTGATTCTATATCACCTACCGTACCACCGATTTCAACCAAAGCAACGTCTGCGCCTTCTGCACCAGAAATAACGCGGCGTTTGATTTCGTCAGTAATATGAGGAATAACTTGAACAGTACCACCAAGGTATTCACCACGGCGTTCTTTTCTCAGAACATGCTGGTAAACACGACCGCTGGTAAAGTTATTGCGTTTACCCATTTTGGTGGAAATAAAACGCTCATAATGGCCAAGGTCTAGGTCAGTTTCAGCGCCGTCTTCTGTTACGAAAACTTCGCCGTGCTGGAAAGGACTCATGGTGCCAGGATCCACGTTGATGTAAGGATCTAGCTTTAGCATGGTGACTTTTAGACCACGAGATTCAAGGATAGCCGCCAAAGATGCTGCTGCCAAACCTTTACCAAGAGATGAAACTACACCACCTGTAACGAAAATATATCGTGTCGCCATGAGTGTTTAACCCGCCTTACAAATATAAAAAAATGAGATTTGAAAGCACATAAAAATGTACCTTCAGGACGGGAGAAAATAATAACATCGGAAGGCCTTTCACTCAATGTAAAACACAGTTGTTTTACATTGAGTGAAAGATTCACTACAAGAAAAATTGAGGTGCAAAAAACGTTATTACAAATCCAGTTCCAGAACAGGCGTTTTAGAGCGAGAACAACAAGGCATTACCAGCTTACCTTGAGCATGCTCTTTATCTGTTAAAAAAACATCTCGATGATCAGGCGTTCCGTCTATGACACCCGTTTGGCAGGTACCACAAACACCAGATTCACAAGACACAGCAAGGAAAACCCCATTTCTATCTAGAACTTCAAAAATACTTTCATCCGCTTGTACGTCGAAAAGCTCACCACTGCTGTGAATCTTTACTTTAAACGCCGTATTCTCACTGACATTTTCATCCAATGCTGGCGCCGCAAAAAACTCTCTATGCAAGCGTTCCTCTGGCCAACCCAACATTTTTGCTTGCTGTAAGACGCCACTAATAAAGTCCGCAGGACCACAAATATACAGCTCTGAATCGTTCGAGTGACACGACAATACATTCACCACATCCATACGGCTAGATCCCGCCACCTGACTGTAATGAAAATGCATTTTGTCCGCAAAAGACGACGACGCTAACGCAGAAGCAAATGCCGCTGTCTCAGGCGATTTGGCACAATAGTGAAATTCAAAAGGCAGCCCCATTTTTTGCAAGTGCTGCGCCATAGGCAACATAGGTGTGACACCAATACCACCAGCCACCAAAATGCTATGGCGATTTGTTTCTACCAAAGGAAAATGATTTTTAGGTTCACTGATTGAAACAGAATCTCCAATATTTAAACTATGAACCTCAACAGAACCCCCTCTGGATTGAGGATCTTTCAAAACGGCAATTTCATAGTACTGAGCATCTTCTTGAAGACGACAAAGAGAATATTGACGCGTCAAACCACTTGGCAGCTTAATATCAATATGCGCCCCAGCTTCAAAGGCGGGTAACGCCGAACCATCCACAGAACCCAGCACGACTCGAACAATGCCTCGTGCTTCTGTGACCATATTTCTAACAATGACCGGAATCATTTGGCACTCCTAACTTATTATTATTCTTTGCCAGAAGACAAAGAGAATACCTTCTGGCAAGCACCCATTTGCTTAAAATGACACTGTTTGCAGTGGTGCATCAGCTTGTGTTTTTGACGTGTTTCCCTGCTCTTTTGTAAGCTGTTCCTTCGCAATGATACGATCAATAATTCGTCGTGACTGAACACCACCAGCGTCGATGTCTAACTTTAATAGATCATAGTCTGGAAAGGCCAATAGGTTTTGCTGCTGGCGCTCAAGCACTTCCAAATCTTCTGCGAAAATTTTACCTTGCCCTTCTCGAATAGTGTCGGTTAATGCTTGATCTTCAGGTTTAAAGTTACGAGCCATTCCCCAGAAATACCAAATGGACGTTTCTGTTTCTGGCGTAATAAAGTCCACCACGGTACTGCTGGCCTTTTTATCTCCTGGCGCTTCAAAGCCACCATTCCCCGCATGAGCAACACCGACATCAATCATGACATGCGAAGGTGGGCTGAAACGACAAATTTGCCAACGATCCACCAAAACATCATCCGCCAAGCCGTTACCACGCAATGCCGCTTTCCAAAACGGTGGCGCCATAATGTTTTCCATAAAGCGACTGGTAATAACTTTGTCGCCATCAACTTTCGTAGAAACAGGCGATTCATCGATTTCTTTCTGACCAATACTACTCGCATGAACATAGGTTTCATGGGTCAAATCCATCAAGTTATCGACCATAAGACGATAATCACAGTTGATATGATATAAACCACCACCGTAAGCCCACTCAGGACTGACTGCCCATTCTAAATGTGGAATCAATGATTTATCGGCTTGAGATTGATCACCAGGCCACACCCAAATGAAGCCATAACGCTCTTCAACAGCATAGGATTTCATGCATGGAAAGCCTTTCACTCGTTGCAACGGCATCTCTTTGGTTTTGCCATCTGCACCCATTTTTAAACCATGGTAACCACAGACCAATAGACCATCTTCAACATAACCTAAAGACAATGCCGCGCCACGGTGCGGACAAAAATCCAGCACGGCGGCAATTTCATTATCGAGGGAACGGTAGAAAGCAATGCTTTCACCACAGATTTTACGACCGAGAGGTTTGCTGCCCGCAACCTCTTCAGACATCGCTGCTACATACCACGCATTTTTAGGAAAAGTTTGCTTACTCATTGGGACACTCCTGCTTTTATTCTTATTTATTGGATCCAATATAGCCAAGGAAAATCAAAAAACAATACAGTTATGCATTAATTGGATCCATTAAAACCATAATGAATAATAGTTAAAAAGCTAAACAGTTGATAAATAAACGTTTCTTTATTGGATCCAATTGTTACTTTTTTATTCATATTTACGTTATGATTATTTTTCTATGAAAGACACTGAGGCAAGAACCATGAACAAACCCGGACAACAAGTAATTGGCCGATTACGACAAATGATTTTGTCTGGCGAATTGGCTTCGGGTCAACGTCTTGCTGAAATCCCCACCGCAGAGCAACTTGGCGTTTCACGAACGCCTGTGCGCATTGCCTTCAGAACGTTAGAGCAAGAAGGGCTACTGACCAAATTATCTGGGCGGGGCTATATCGTCCGCCAAGTGACACAAGCAGAAATCAGCGGTTCTATAGAAGTACGTGGAGTTCTGGAAGGTTTAGCCGCAAGACAAGCGGCTGAAAATACGCTATCCCAAGCACAAAAAAGTGAGCTATTAACATTATTAAAGCAAGGCGACGAGCTATTCGTAAAAGGCAGCATAGATGAACAAGACCTTGCTCTATATCATGATATGAATCAGCGCTTTCATCAGATTATTATTGAGGCCAGTTTAAACCCCGCCATAGCCGAGGCACTAAGTCGCAACGAGCACCTGCCTTTTGCTTCCGTTAGCGCATTGGCGTTTGACCAAAACAACCTAGTACAGGAATATCGACGCTTTAACTTTGCCCATATGCAACACCACGCCGTCTTCGACGCCATCACGAATGGCCAAGCAAGCCGCGCAGAAGCCATTATGCGTGAACATGCGAATGCCACTCATGGCTATGCCAAAACATTCTCCCAGATGGAAGAAAAAGGTGAAAAGATGCAAGTGTTAAACAACGTGAACTCAGCACTGTAAGCTCAACATGCCTCACTCCCCCATTAGGTAGACTGAGCGAATTCTGTATTCCCTATTGGCACCTCTAACACATTTCCAACTCCGATCGGCTGACCTATCATTTCGTCATAAGCACTACGATGACAAAGCACCATAGCCCCAACCGATTTACCTTTAAACAAGGCCTGCAGATCTAGCTTATTATGGCTGGTTATGAAGCGTCCTTCATCTGTTTCAATATATTGCTCCTCTCCATCGATCACCACCGATAACTGGTATAGGTTTGACTCTAAAGAATGCAGTTTGACTTTATCAAAATGAAAAATCTTCTTAAGCTCTTTTAACAACATAACAGTATTCCTTTATGGCTTTACTTAAGTACGTACCTCATTGCATTATCAGTTCACATTAAGTGGTGAATTGCCTTCATAAGCTCGCATTAACGACCTAGTACAAGAATAAAATAGGAGAAACCATGGCCATTGATATTTACGACAGTTATACCAATTCGACCAATGTCCAAGTCGCCCTTAGCAAAATAGAGTCTTACATTAAGCAGCCAAACCGTAGTTTGATAGGTTTAACTGGCGGACCGGGGTCAGGAAAAAGCACCCTAGCAAACTATTTACTCGATCACTTTAGTAAGCAGCAAAACGCTCAGGTAGTTTGCCTCTCAATGGATGGGTTTCATTTATCGAAAGCCCAACTTCACAGCCTCCCCAATGCTGAAGACGCTTTTGCTAGACGCGGAGCCCCTTGGACTTTCGATAGCTCAGCCTTTATAAAACAAGTGAAGAAGATCAAACATGGCTACCAACAAGAGGACATATTATGGCCAAGCTTTGACCATGCCCTTGGCGACCCAATTACCGACGATGTATCGATCAAAAAAGAAACAAAAGTCATATTAATTGAAGGGCTTTATTTGCTCCACCAGCAAGACGGCTGGGAAGAATCAAAAGCCTTATTCAACGAGCATTGGTTTCTAGACATCCCCGTTAATGTAGCGATCGAGCGTTTGGCAAAACGCCACATGCAGGCTTGGGGATTTAGCCATGAGCAAGCAATGAATAGAATCAACCAAAGTGATGGCTTAAACGCCAAACTCGTTGCCACCTACAAAAATCAGGCAGACTGGCTATTAAAAATATAGCCTTCCTTTCCTAAGATTTCTGCATAGCAATGGCTTCTGCACTGCGCTCAAAGGTCAAATTAATGCGTAAGAACATACCTTGAATCGCTTCAACTTGACTAGAATGACCTCCCAAAGCAAGCAACTCGTCATATAAAGACTGACTGGCTTTTTCAAAACCATTATTACAGTGACCTTTGCTTGCTAATAGAAATGCGTCAGCCAAGGCTGTCTGCCATTTTTCCAATGATTGCAATTCCTTACCCGCCAACTTTTCACAAATGGAGCGTAAGCGGATAGACACATGCCCAAGATTCAAAGCAGTCAGTGCCAAATCAGTAATCGCCCGCGTTTTAGAACCCTGATCATAATTGGTTAACCGCAACAATCTATCAGCCATTCGGCGATTATACCAAGCAGCAGGTGCTGCATGCTGGTTCACCTCCAATAGATCCTGATACGTTGTCTTAAATATACGGTGAACCAGCAACTGAACACTTGGCCCCGTAATTAAGTGGAATACCCAAAATAAAATACTCACTCCAGCAAAAATAGCCATCGCAGAGCTTATTGTAAAATCGATAGAGAAGGCCCGACTCATATCTCGACTTGGGCTGACCAGAATAGAAAAAGGAATACAAAAACCCAAACCATATGGCAGAGTCTGACGATCAAAGAGCAACAACAAACCAATAAAATATGGCACTGCTAGCACAAGCAACAAAAGCTCTAATTGACCAGAGCTCTGAGCCAATAAATTAAGCGCAAAGAAAATAGCAACCAGCAATGCCACGACGACACCAATCAGCAGCCGTTTCAAAACCACTTTTAGAATCATCAAAGGCAATCTAGCCAGCATGATAGAAAAAATAACCGGCAAAATCATAATCATCAGTGCAGCTGAAGAGCCAGTACCAACCCAGATACACGCTCCAATCAAAAACACAACCATAGTGCGAACACCAATGACCATTCCCGCTAATGGATCACGATAGGACAGCATGCTAGGCGCATTCAACAAGGTGCTATCACGCTTTTCTAGTGCGCGAAACGCTCTCAGCAAAACAGTTAACTCCGAGGTGACTTCTGCACCGACATTTAACATATGGGATTCAAAGGGAGCATCTGAGTCATTATTTGCACGGTAATCAGCAAGATCACTACGTAATATTTTGACTTGCTCTAGGCAATAATCAAAATCTTCCGATTCTGCAATTCGTCCAAATGTGTCCCGCAACTGATCGAGAAGTTGAGTCACAGCGGGCGTCATCAACTCGGCATGACGACGCTGTAAGCGCCCAAAGATTTGCACCAAGGCCAACAAAGACAAAACTTTTTGAGCCAATTGATTCGCAGCTCGTGTGTGACCGGGTCCTTTTGGCCCCTCGTAACTCACTGCACTGGAATCTTCGCTAACCATTCCTAGCGTCGCCATAATGCCATCAATTTGCTTATGGCGATTTTCGTGAGTGCCAGACTTATCGAGTTCCGTCACGAGGTATTGTAGCGTCTGGTTAATGACAGATCTTGCTTGTCGTTGCAGGCTATCTTTTACTTTCACAGGCCAAAACATATGGCTGACTACCCCTGCGCAAATAGAGCCAATAATGATTTCACTCACCCTCGCTTGAGCAATATCAAACACCGCTTTACTGTCTGCGGTGGATGGGCTAGCCATCACCATTAACACAATAATCTCCGACGTCACTGCCGCCATTGCAAACGCATAGACAAAGTTAGCTTGTCGCACCATAGCGGATAACGCGGAATTCAACCCTAACCATAACGCCAGCACACCTAAAGCCAAAAAAGGGTAAGCCATTAAATACGTTAATAAGACAATGCCAAATAGACCACCAATAATCGTTCCTATAATTTGGCATACCGCCTTTTCAATGACCAAACCACTCTCAGGCCGCATTTGCAAAAAAACAGCAGAGACCAAAGCCCAGTATGGACGATCAAGATTTAACGATAAGGAAAGAGTCAGCGCCATTGCCATGGCAATGATGCCTTTCAGCGCAAAAATAACCGCCTGCTTTTCAGGTAAAAACAGATTGCGAAGCACGATCTCCAAAGCGGTCTCCCTACTGTTTGGCCAAATGAATCGTCGCCGTCATCCCCGCACTAAGTTGAGTGCCCTCTGGTAATGAATCAAGCTTAATATCCACTGGAATACGCTGCGACAAACGCACCCAGTTAAACGTTTGCTGAACCTGCGGTAAAAGCTGACCGTTGCTCTGGGTGTTGCTATTCGCTATGGCCTTACCAATACTCACCACATGACCTGTCAATGGCTTACCACCACTTAGCAAAGTGATTTTGGCTTGCTGATTTAAATGAATGAGGGGGATTTTAGTCTCCTCAAAATAACCTGTGACATAAAACGAATCAGACTGGACTATGGCAAAAACAGACGCCCCCTGCCCAACATAATTCCCTTTACGCAAATTGAGATTAATAATATGCCCTGATGCCGGAGCATAGACATGAGTGCGATCCAGATTAAGCTGCGCAGTTTCTTGCTCCGCAACAGCTAAATCATAATTGGCTTTGGCGATTTCAGTACTGATGCGTGACGACTCTAAATCTTCTGCACTAATCGCCTCTTGTCTTCGAAGCGCGGTTCGTCGCTCATTTTTATGCTTCTCCAGCTCCCAAGTATATCGAGCATTCTCAGTTCGGGCTTTGCTTTGATTAAGTGCAGCTTGATAGCGTTGCCGATCTACACTAAAAAGTAAGTCACCTTCTTTGACGACTTGGTCATCAGAGATTTTTAAGTCTGTTACCCAGCCAGAGACATCAGGCGCAACCGTTATAATTTCGGCGCGGATACGTCCATCTCGTGTCCACGGTGAATGCATATAATCATTCCACACCCAATTTCCCGCAAACAGAGCGGCCAGAATAACCAATAAAGTGATAAAAATTCGTAGATATTTTGTCATTGATTCATCTTCCACCTAGAACATAAACAGTAAGAGCCAAATAGCACACAAACAAAGACACCTCGAACCAAGCGACTTTCCAAATAAGGTCATACCAATCTAAACGATGAAGAACAAAGCGTGTGAGTGCCGCTAATAAGAAAGCGATAGGAAAGTACACAACCAGTGGGCTAAATTCCAACCCACCAAGAACAGCAACTTGAAGCATTAAAAAATCCTGTCACGTTAATATGTTAGACAATGTGATGACATTATCGAAAATCCGAGCATGTTCTAAGCATAGAATTATATCGGGATAACACCAAAGAATTGTGCAGCTAACAGCCAAATAAAGGCACAACGATTTCGACAGCCAGTTTTTTAAGTGTTTTTAGGAAAAGGAAGGCTTAGATCTAAACGCCAGCTAATTTTCAAATAAGAATAATCGGGGTGCAGCCATAAATCCCCAATGGCGACCAATGTATCTCCGTCATACACATAAGGAAGGTGCTCTCTCCACCAGCTAGGAATAGCGCAATCATTAAACCATTTCTTTAGTTTACGAGTTGTGCCATTGGGCATGAGCAAACTTGCGCCTTGTGGTCGTGCTTTCAGGACGCACGAATCACTTCCGGTAACACAAACGCTGTCAAAAGAGCGCTCAAAGCGTTCACCTGAATGCAGTGCTGATAGTTTGATTTCTTGATCCAAGGGCAGTACGTACACAGCATTCTGATGACGCTTTATCCGCCCTAGAG
The DNA here is from genome assembly GCF_003208215.1 of Marinomonas alcarazii. Lineage (GTDB taxonomy): Bacteria > Pseudomonadota > Gammaproteobacteria > Pseudomonadales > Marinomonadaceae > Marinomonas > Marinomonas alcarazii. The sequence continues at coordinate 75,358 of NZ_QKLW01000011.1, read as the reverse complement.
GAAACTCAAACTCTGGCTGCTTATCCTCTGCACCAGAAAACATGGCTTCTACACTTTCTAGCTGGGATTGCGATAATGAAACACCATTACCCTGTAAAAAATATCGCCACCAAAACAACCTTTCTTGAAGAGGTTTATCAGCAATACATGATAAATCAAGACCACCAAATTCATTACTCCAAGTCGCCAACTGTTGCTGGGCAAATTGAGAGAGCATCGCGTAATCCGTGGCAATTCGTTCAGCGCTCGACGCAATATTCTGTTCCATTTTTGGGAAACGCGTTTGCAAAATGGGCACAACGCTTTTACGAAGAAAGTTACGTGTAAACCGCTCATCTTCGTTCGATTCATCATTAATATGAACCAATTTATGTTGATCTGCATAGGCTTCAATATGCTCTTTCGACACTTTCAAAAAAGGCCGAATTAAGCGAGCCCCGCCACGTCCAATTACTCTTTCTTGCGGAATGCCCGCTAACCCCTTTCCTCCAGTTCCGCGCAACAAACGAAACAACAGAGTCTCCACCTGATCCCCAGCATGATGAGCAAGTAAAATGACGTCTTGGTCAGACATGACTTTTTGAAAGGCTTGATAACGCGCATTGCGAGCGGCATCTTCGAGGGAAGCTTGCGCCTCTAATTGAACTTTTTCAGCGATAAAAGCGACATTTAAATTGCTGCAAATAGACTCACAATGCTTCAACCACGCATCGGCATTCATACTCAACCCATGATGAACATGAAGCACCACAAGTTGCTGTTTTCGCTCTTCTGAAATCTGACTAACCAAAGCATGAAGCAACACATGTGAATCGACGCCACCGCTAAAACCAACCCATACTCTCGCCTGCCCCGAAAAGACAGAATCAAGCCACTCGGTATTAAATTCGAGCCGAGATAAGGAAGCCAAGGATGCAGAGGTTGAACGTTTCATCATAAAGCCCAAAAGCAAAACACCTTACACACAAGAAACAAAAAAGCCCCCTAAATATAGGAGGCTTTTGAGAGAAACAAAAACTTATAAACCGTAAGACATCAGGCGATTGTAACGGCGAGCCAAAAGCTCTTCAGTCGTCAATGCTTCCATACGATCCAATGCCGCAAGAACATTTTTCTTTAAGCTTTGAGCCATTTCTTCATGAGAAATATGCGCCCCACCTAAAGGCTCTTGAATAATGGTATCAACAAAACCTAGCTCTTGTAGACGCGGAGCGGTAATGCCCATCGCTTTTGCCGCATCAGAAGCACGATCTGCGCTCTTCCATAGAATAGAGGCACAACCTTCTGGAGAAATAACCGAGTAAGTGCCATATTGCAGCATCATTAGCTCATCACATACACCAATGGCCAAAGCACCACCTGAACCACCTTCACCGATAACGGTAGAAATGATCGGCGTTTTTAGACGAGACATGACAGCCAAATTAAAGGCAATCGCTTCACTCTGACCACGCTCTTCAGCACCGATACCAGGATAAGCCCCAGGTGTATCAATAAGCGTAACGATTGGCATATTGAATCGCTCAGCCGTTTCCATAAGGCGCAATGCTTTACGGTAACCTTCAGGGCGAGGCATACCAAAGTTACGTAATACTTTTTCTTTAACTTCACGGCCTTTCTGATGACCAATCACCATCACAGGACGGCCATCTAAACGAGCAATACCACCAACAATAGCACGGTCGTCAGCGTAATGACGGTCACCATGCATTTCTTCAAAGTCAGTAAAAGCGTGTTTAATATAATCAAGTGTATATGGGCGCTTTGGGTGACGCGCAAGCTGAGAAACTTCCCATGCCCCTAAATTACTGAACAGGCTTTTTGTAAGTGCTACTTTCTTATCTTCTAAGCGACTAATTTCGTCACTTATATTGAGTTCGTTGTCATTACCGACTAAACGTAACTCTTCGATTTTTTGTTCGAGCTCAGCAATCGGCTGCTCAAAAGGGAGATAATTTAAATTCATGTTTAATTACACTACTGTTTGGTTGCCATCAAATTCAAAGAAAAAAGATAAAATCTTTTGTCCTATAGCTCTATTAGCGCGTCGCGACGCTACATTCCGTTACAAAACTATTAAATGAGTCTAAGTATACACTAACTGAACATTTTGTTTACCGTATTGTTTCTGAAGTTGGTGAATTAATTCGTCATCTGGACGAACTTTCCAACCAGAACCCAAGCGAATATCACCACATGCTTGCGGTGTATCAAAGCCTATAACCACATCACAGCCATCACCGCGATAGGACTCCATATAATTCGCCAAGGCTTGAATTTCTGTTGGTGTCACCGTCTCAGACGTCCAAGTAATACGCAATGCTTCAACATAGCGAACTCGAGCCTGAGCAATATCGAGGACATTACGAGCAATAACTTTTTGCCCACCCCTAAACTCATCAACAGTAATTTCCCCTTCAACAACGACAACCTCATCTTTTACAATAACATCTTTAAAAGACTCGTAGTTATCCGGAAAAACAGTCACTTCAATACGGGCTGAACGGTCATCTAACGTGACGAAGGCGATGTTACCACCTTTTTTACTCTTGGTAATCCGCAAGTCTACGATCAAACCCGCCATCACTTGAGTATCGCCACGCTTAGGCTGCAAATCAACAATCTTGGAACGAACAAAGCGACGTATCTCTTTTTCGTACTCATCGATTGGATGACCTGTTACATATAAGCCCAGCGTATCTTTCTCACCATCAAGTCGTTGACGTGGTGGCCATTCATGTTGAATACCAATTTCCTTATAAGCATCCTCCGTATTTTCCTCTACCGCAACACCAAACAAGTCCATCATGCCGGCATCTTGGTTCTTAGCATCCTGCACCGCTCTCTTAAGCGCTTCATCAATACAAGCAAACAAGGTTGCACGATTCGGCCCTATGGTGTCAAACGCACCGGAACGAACCAAGGCTTCCATTACCCGTTTATTTACTTTCTTACCAACGCGTTGGCAGAAATCAAAAATATGCTCAAACGGTCCATCTTTACGGGCTTCGACAATCGCCTCGATTGGCCCTTCACCAACCCCTTTAATCGCACCAAGACCATATACGATGGCCCCTTTTGGGTTAACGGTAAATTTATACACAGACTCATTAACATTAGGCAGCTCTAACGCCAATTCCATAGAACGACATTCTTCAATGAAGATAACGATCTTGTCCGTGTTCTGCATATCCGCAGATAATACTGCAGCCATAAACGGCGCAGGATAATGATTCTTTAACCAAGCAGTTTGATAAGAAACAAGGGCATAGGCTGCAGAGTGCGATTTGTTAAAACCGTACCCCGCGAACTTTTCCATCAAGTCAAAAATATTACCTGACAGATCCTTATCGATATTGTTCTTAAGTGCCCCCTCCATAAAGATCAATCGCTGCTCGGCCATAACCTCGGCTTTTTTCTTACCCATGGCACGACGAAGCAAATCGGCCCCACCAAGAGAGAACTTGGCAAGCACCTGAGCGATCTGCATTACCTGCTCCTGATAGAGAATAATGCCGTAGGTTGGCTCCAAAACAGGAATCAAATCTTGATGCTGGTAATCAGGATGAGGGAAGGCCAATTCAGCACGACCATGCTTACGGTTGATAAAGTCATCCACCATGCCTGAACCCAACGGCCCCGGACGATACAAGGCCACCAAGGCGATAATATCCTCAAAACGCGACGGCAAAAGCTTTTTGATCAACTCTTTCATACCGCGGGATTCCAGCTGGAATACGGCGGTAGTTTCTGCCCGTTTCAATAGATCGTAGGTGGATTTGTCTTCCAAATCGATCAGAGAGATATCAAGCGGCGGCTTTCCTTCCAACTCATTAATAGCATCAATGTTTTTAACCGCCCAATCGACAACGGTTAGGGTTTTAAGACCCAAAAAGTCGAATTTTACTAAGCCAGCTTCTTCAACATCGTTTTTATCGTACTGAGTCACCAGACCTGAGCCATCTTCTTCACAATAGAGTGGAGCAAAATCGATCAGTTTGGTTGGTGCGATTACCACACCACCAGCGTGCTTACCAAAGTTACGAACCACACCTTCCAAAGAGATTGCCATTTCCATGACTTCTGCAGCGTCTTCATCACCCGAGATAAACTCAGGCAATGCAGGCTCTTCTTCCAAAGCCTTTTTAAGCGTCATGCCTATCTCAAAAGGAATCAGCTTAGATAACTTATCCCCCAAGCTATAAGGCTTACCTAGTACCCTAGCCACATCTCGAACTACGGCTTTCGCCGCCATGGCACCAAAGGTAATAATCTGAGACACCGCATCACGTCCATAAGTCCGTGACACGTAGTCAATCACTCGGTCACGGTTATCCATACAGAAGTCGATATCAAAGTCAGGCATGGAGACCCGCTCTGGGTTCAGAAATCGTTCGAAAAGTAGATCATACTCAAGTGGATCAAGGTCGGTAATTTTCAACGCATACGCCACCAAAGAACCAGCACCCGACCCTCGACCAGGGCCAACGGGAATACCGTTATCTTTGGCCCACTGGATAAAGTCCATTACAATCAGGAAGTAACCAGGGAAGCCCATTTGATTGATGATAGTTAACTCAAAATCCAAGCGATCCCAATATTCTTGGCGACGCTTTTCAATACGTTCACCGTATTTTTTGGTAAGGAAGTTAAACCGTTCAATCAAACCATCATAAGAAAGCTTGCTAAAGAATTCCTCCATCGTCATACCTTCCGGTACGGGATAGTCCGGTAGAAAGTATTCCCCAAGCAACACATCAACGCTACAGCGCTTGGCAATCTCGACGGTATTCTCTAACGCTTCAGGAAGATCCTGAAACAACTCGGCCATTTCTTCTGGGGTTTTAAAGTATTGCTCTTCGGAGTAACTGCGCTTGCGACGCGGATCATCTATGGTGACGCCATCATGAATACACACTCGAGCTTCATGAGCGTCAAAATTTTCTCGTTTTAGAAAGCGTACATCGTTAGTAGCCACAACTGGGCAACCTAATTCAGCAGCAAGAGGGACAACGGAATGTATGTAAGTCTCTTCTCCTGGGCGGCTAGTTCTCTGCAGCTCGACATAAAAACGATCTGGAAATACCGACATCCAATGAGCTAGACGCTTTTTGGCTAGCTCATTTCGTTCCTTTTGCAGCAAGTAACCAATGTCACCAAAGCCAGCACCAGAGAGCGCAATCACATCTTCACTGTGCTCCTCTATCCATTTACGCTGAACAATAGGACGACCTTCCACCTGCCCTAACTGATAGCCTTTCGAAATAATGGCGATGATATTTTTATAGCCTTTATTTGATGTCGCCAACAGGGTAAATCGATAGCGAGAATCCACATCCTCATCTTCGTCCACCACGACATCCGCACCACAAATCGGCTTAATACCTTTTTCCATTGCGCCTTTGTAAAAACGCACAAAGCCACACAGATTATTCTCATCTGTAATGGCCACCGCTGGCATGGACATAAATTCAGTTGCGCCTAGCAGTCCTTTAATTTTCACCAGTCCATCGACTAATGAAAATTCGGTATGCACTCGAAGATGTATAAACGATGTGGACAAAATATTATCCTTCTAATAGCTTTTTAACTGGACCAAAGCTACGTCTATGTATTGGTGTAATACCATACAAACGTATTGCTTCAAGGTGCTGGGCTGTGGGGTAACCTTTGTGTTTTTCAAATCCGTATTCTGGATAAATCTCGGCAGCCTTCACAATATCCCTATCACGAGTCACTTTCGCTAATATAGAAGCAGCCGAAATAGCCTCTTGGCGAGCATCACCTTTCACAACCGCTTCTGCTGGACACGGTAAATTGGGCGGAAGACGGTTACCATCCACTAATACATGCTCAGGTTGAACTGAAAGAAGCGACACTGCTCTAGACATAGCTAACATGCTGGCATGTAAAATATTTATTTCATCGATTTCAGCCACTGTTGCACTAGCAATAGCATAAGCTAAGGCTTTGTCGATTATCTCGGCATACAAAGCCTCGCGTTTTTTCTCTGTCAACTTTTTAGAGTCCGCCAAGCCAAGGATGGGCCGAGTAGGATCGAGAATCACCGCGGCTGCAACAACCTCACCGGCTAACGGACCTCGCCCAGCTTCATCAGTACCTGCTAACAACTCGCCGAAATACATCTGACTAACAAAAGGTTCCATTACTTTCCTTTATCCTCAAGCATCGCAACAATCGCTTCTGCCGCCTTTTCACCTGCATTTTTACGCAACATTTTATGTAACTGCAGGTATTTATCTTGAATGGACTGATCCGTGATAAAAGACTTCCAAGTTTGCACCAAACGAATCGCTAGATTATCTGGTGTGGCTTCATCTTGTAATAACTCAGGTACTAACGTTTCATTTGCCAATAAATTAGGCAGGGAGACATACGGCACTTTTATCATTCTAGACATAATAGCAAAGGTCAATTTATTCACCCGATATGACACAACCATTGGGCGTTTAACCAACATAGCTTCTAATGCGGCTGTGCCTGATGCCAATAAAATAGCGTCAGACGCGGCCATCACAACACGGGACTTGCCATCAATCAGAATCGCTTCGGCGTTTGCTTCATGAAGGATTTTTTCAATTTGTAGGCGTCGTTCCTTGTTGGCGGCTGGAATTAAAAAAGTCGCCTCTGGTTGATGTTGCTTGATTTGCTTCATCGTTTCGATAAAAAGTGGCGCCAATCGTGACACCTCACCTTCTCTCGATCCCGGCAAAATACCAAACACAGGGCCAGAAATATCCGCCAAATTAAGCGAACGCCTTGCCTCCAGAGGATCACTTTCTAATGGAATATCATCAGCTAAAGTGTGGCCAACACAGACAACAGGAATATTATGCTCATGGTAGATTGGTAATTCGAATGGAAAAAGTGCCAACATGAGGTCGACAGACTTCTTAATATTAAAAATTCGTTTTTGGCGCCATGCCCAGACAGAGGGGCTAACATAATGGACGGTAGGTATCCCTGCATGCTTAAGCTTTTTAGCCAGTGGCATATTAAAATCAGGTGAATCTATACCAATAAAGGCCGTGGGTGGATTCGCTAAACAATCTTCATACAAGCGCTTACGTATCCCTAACAACTCTCTTAAGCGCCCTAATACTTCAACCAATCCCATTACGGATAATCGGTCCATAGGTACCATACTTTTAAAACCCTGCGCCTCCATCAAAGGACCACCGATGCCTTCAAAAGTAGCGTTGGGCTGTAATAGTTTTAAATGAGCAATTAAGTTTGCCCCTAATATATCACCAGACGCCTCACCAGCGACCAAAACATAACGCGTTGCAGACGTTACTTGCATTTTCACAACCTCTAACAATAAAAAAACCCCGAAGCTGTCCGGGGTTTTCTTTTAATACATGGTGTCTATCGGACTATTCCACGTTTTGAATTCCGAATTGACAATATGAACTCGGTGACTTCAGGGATCTGAGACAGCTCCCCTTTCTCGAGCTCTGATAATGCAACTTCTAAGGTTAAGCCTTTCAAATACACTATTTTATAAGCAGCACGTAATGCTCGAATAATTTCTGGGGCCACGCCACGACGGCGCATACCTTCAAAATTCATTCCATGAGCTTTCGCAGGGCTACCAGACACCATGACATACCTTGGTATGTCTTTGGACACCATAGAACCCATACCACACATACTATAAGAGTTCACTTGGCAAAACTGGTGAACACCAGTGTAGCCACCAAGAATAACATTATTACCTACTGTGACATGCCCTGCTAGCGCAGCAAAATTCGCTAAAATATTATTGTCGCCCACAATACAATCATGACCAACATGAGTACTTGCCATGAACAGGTTGTTGCTTCCAATGAGAGTGATACCGTTATCTTGGACCGTGCCACGGTGGATAGTAGCATTTTCGCGAATCACATTATTGTCACCCAACACCAGTTGTGTCGGCTCACCCTTGTACTTTTTATCTTGGTTTGCTTCTCCAACAGAAGCAAACTGGTAAATTTCATTATTAGCACCAATCGTTGTATGACCATTAATCACAACGTGGGATTTAATAACACTACCAGCTCCAATTTTTACATTCGGTCCGATAACACAAAAAGGACCAACTTCCACACTGGAGTCAATCTCTGCTTTCGAATCGATTAAAGTAGTTGGATGTATCGCCACTATATTTTCCTGTCTGCACACAGAATAGAAGCAGAACACGCTAACTCACCGTCAACAGTTGCTCTACATTCAAATTTCCAAATACCACGTTTTTCAGTCACAATTTTAGCTTCAAGTTGTAAACGATCACCAGGCACAACTGGACGCTTAAAACGTGCGTTATCAGAACCAACAAAGTAGTAAATAGATCCATCTTCTGGCTTTTTATCCATGGTTTTAAAACCAAGAATACCGGCAGCCTGAGCCATTGCCTCAATAATCAAAACACCAGGCATAACCGGATGGTTTGGAAAATGTCCATTAAAAAACGGCTCATTAATGGTGACATTTTTGTACGCAATAATGGACTCATTTAAATTCAGTTCTACAACACGATCCACCAACAAAAACGGATACCTATGCGGTAGGTATTGGCGGATTTCATTTACGTCCATCATTTATTATCAACCTTCTCTAAAAACTTATTAACCTGTTGTTTCAATTGTAAAAACTGTTTCGCCATGTCATCAATTCTTCTGACCCTAGCAACAGTTCGACGCCATTTACTTGTTGGTTCCATTCCCATTCCGGAAGAGTAAGAGCCACTCTCCAAAATGGAATTACTGATCAGACTCATACCGGTAATATGAACATGATCAATGATTGTCAAATGACCGGCAATACAAACACCACCAGAAATCGTACAAAGGGCACCTATCTTCGTACTACCTGCAATTGCCGTACTGGCTGCAATTGCCGTATTATCTCCAATTATGACGTTATGAGCAATTTGAACTTGATTATCTATTTTAACGCCATTGCCAATTAAGGTGTTCTCTATCGCACCACGGTCAATTGTTGTACTGGCACCAACTTCAACAGCATCGCCAAGCACCACAGACCCAAGTTGATGTATTTTTTCCCAGCAGCCCTCATTAGGAGCAAAACCAAAGCCATCTGCACCAATCACAGCCGCACTATGAATGATACAAGAATCTCCGAGCACAACATCATGATAAAGAGTGACATTAGGGTATAACTTAGTATTTTTACCTAGGCGAACGCCACGACTAAGCACACAGCCAGCACCAATGACAGATCCTTCGGCAATAACAACATTGTCATCTATAACAACATTAGGGCCTACGACGACATCGCTCGCTAATTGGGCCGTCGATGACACGACCGCGCTAGGGTGAATCCCGCTCCAGCACTGAGTACGGGGAACAAACAAAGTTGATAATTGAGCAAACGCTAGGTATGGGTTAGCAACCACTATGGCATTTTCAACCAACTGAGCCAGCTCCTCAGTTTTAACAAGAACCGCTCCTGCAGAAGTCGTAGCAAGCTGGCTTTGATACTTTGGATTAGCCAAGAAGCTTAACTCTTGCGGTGTCGCATTTTCGAGTGTTCCTAATTTTTCAATAATAAGATTAGGATTACCCTTAACGACACCTTGTACATTGGCAGCCAATTGCCCTAGCGTATGGCTCATATATTAATTGTCCTTATTAATTCGCTCTACAAGCTCATCAGTAATATCTGATGCACCACTTGCATACAAGCTCAACTGTCTATTTAGCACCAAATCTAATTTTCGCTCTTCAATTAACGCTTTCAAAGCCGCTTCACCTTTTGGTGTTAACGATTGAATAAGCTGTTGTTCTAATTCCTTCGCTTGACGCTGCATATTCGCAGCCATATTACGAATTTTATTCTGTTTCTCAGCTAATTCAGCGCGACGTTTTTTAAACTCCTCTTCAGACAAGGTTAATTCATCGCGTTTTAAATTATTTGCATCCGCTTCTAGGCTTTCTTGCTCACTTTTAAGACGAGCGTCCATAGCAGCAACTTTTTGCTTAGGTTCTTTGGCAGCTTCTTGACCAATATTACTTTGTAAAAGCGCCGCTCTAAAATCTAATACAGCCACTTCTGTCGCCTGTACACTCGTTATAAAGCATAGTGTAAAAATCGCAGTTATGAGCTTTTTCATTTTAAATCCTATTAAATAATGCGTTCTAAATTAAAAAGTAGTTCCCAACTGGAATTGGAAAAAGTCTGTCTTATCACCGCTCTTGGAATTCAAAGGACGCGCAATATTAAACGACAAAGGCGCTATTGGTGTAATCCATGTCCAACTAAACCCAACACTGAAGCGCAGTTCCTCAGGATCAATGCCTTCATTACACTGAGCATTACCAGCAAGGCAAGTATCAGTAAATACGTTACCACCATCTAAGAACAAAGCCGTCCTAACAGACTTATGGTCTTCCACCATTGGTAATGGAAAAATCAGCTCCGCAGTACCTGTCATTAGGATGTTACCACCCAATGCAGAACTAGTATTATTAGAACCAGCATCATAAGAGTTCTTAGGCCCTAAAGATGAGGCTCCATAACCCCTTACCGAATAGGATCCACCTGCATAGTAGTTTTCAAAGAAAGGAAGCGTATCTGTGTCACCATATCCTCTCCCATACCCAAGGCGACCTTTCAGGCGGAACAACCACAAATTAGAGTCTGTCAAATTCCAATAGCGCTGAGAAGTTAATCCTACCTTAGTATATTGCTGATCACCAACGGGCAGAGCGACCTCTAGCGTAGCCCTCGTTGAGTAACCATCAGTTGGCAATACCCCACCCACTAAATCGCTATCAGTCCAAGTAAGGTTCGCAATGACATCTTCATAGCTTTCACCATAATTATTAACATAATCTTTGGTTTCATTAGATGGCTCAAAACCTAACTTCACGGTACTTTCTTTTACTGTCATACCAAAAGACAAACGCTGAGTGTCCGATATAGGATAACCATAGTTAACACCCACACCTATCTCATCAAGATCATAATCTTCCACATCATCATCAGCATGATCACTGGTTTGATAGAACAGCTGGAAGCCACGACTTACACCGTCAACGGTAAAGTAAGGATTATCATAATTAACAGAGTAATCTTGTGTTTGATTGGTACGTTGCGCATTAAAGGAGAGCTTATTGCCTGTACCTAAAAAGTTGCGCTTGGAAATACCAAAACCCAGTACCGTTCCATCTTCTTGAGAGTAGCCAAGGCTCGCTTGAATACTTCCAGAAGCTTGCTCTTGAACAACCACATCCAGATCGACTTGATCCGACGTGCCCGCAACAGGACGAGTTCTTAAATCAACACTACTAAAGAAGCCGAGACGTTCAATACGGCGCTTAGAGGATTGTATTTTGGAATGAGTCGCAAGCGCCCCTTCAAACTGTGTCATTTCACGACGCAGCACTTCATCTTGGGTTTCGCTATTACCACTGAATGTGATTCGGCGAACATACACTTTTGGCCCTGGAGCAATTTGGTAACTTAAATTCACCGTATGATCATCAAACTTTTCAGGAATGACATTCACATTGGTAAATAAATAGCCATGATCACCAAGCTCTGTTGAAATGCCTTCAATAATTGAAGTCACCTGACTACGAGAAAAAACATCGCCCGTTTTTTGAGTGATCTTCGACCAAACTCGATCTTCAGAAATAGGCAAACTGCCGCTTAACGAAACTTGATTGATAGTGTACGGTTCACCCTCATCAACGTTAATAACGATGTAAACGTCGCGCTTATCGGCAGACAGACTTACTTGGCTAGAAACAACTTGAAAATCTAAATAACCCTTATCTAAATAAAAGCTTTTCAGTGTATTTATATCACCTTCAATTTTTGCTTTTGCGTATTCATCCGCAGAGCTGAAAGGGTTCCATGACCCTGTTTCGCTAGACTCAAAGTCTTTTGTCAGAGTTTCCTGATCAAACGCTTTATTGCCAACGATATTAAGGTGAACAATCTTTGCTGTATCACCTTCATCTATATTGATCACAATCCCCGTACGGTTACGAGGCATTTCATTAATCGTGATATCTACCTTAGCGCTGTATCGACCTAGTGCGTAATACTGACGCTGGAGTTCTTGAACGATCTGATTAAGGGTTTCTGGTTTATAGATTTCACCAACCTCTAAACCTGATAACTTAAGCCCCCTCTCCAAGTCTTCCGTCTTGATTAGCTCATTTCCCTCAATAGTTAGATTACCTATTGAAGGTCGCTCCTCAACATCAAAGACCAAGACATTGTTGTCTTCATAAACATCAATATCACTAAAGTAACCCGTCCTAAAAAGACCAGTAATTGCTTGATACACTTTAGCAGAGTCATACGACTCTGTTTCATTAAACCCAATAACATCGAAGGCTCTTGCTGAAGGCATCTGAACCAAGCCATCAATACGAACATCTTCTACCGTTTTCGCAAAACTCTGCACGCTTATTAAAGCCAACAATACAGCTGAAACGACTTTCACATATACCTCTCTACAAGCGGGCAATATCATTAAAAATGGCCACAGCCATTAAAGCAAATAAAAGCGAAGCGCCTATACGATAAGCCAAGGCCTGAACTCGTTCAGATACTGGCTTACGTCGAATCGCTTCAATGCCAAAAAAGACCAAATGCCCACCATCTAACATTGGAATAGGCAATAAATTAAGCACCCCCAAACTCACACTGAGGTACGCCATAAACTTCAAAAAAGACTGTACTCCGGAGTCCGCCGATGCGCTTGCCACTTTGGCAATCGTTATCGGCCCGGATAAATTATCAACGGAAATCAATCCTTGTAACATTTTCCCAATGGAGGAAACGGTTAAAGATACCATTTTATGGGTTTGCTCAACACCATAAAACAAAGCCTCGAAAACCCCATAGTGCCTCTCCCTAACAAGACTTTCATCCCATTTAGGAGGAACCACCGCCAAACCTGCATAACCAATCGCCTTGCCATCACGCTCAGTGTACTTTGGCTGTAACGTCAAATTAACCACATTTTGCTTACGCTGCACCGCCATACTAAGCGTCTGATTAGGACTACTTTGCACAGATGCGACAACCTCTTGCCAACTCGAAACAGACTGACCATTGATCGATAAAATTTCATCACCAGGCTGAAAACCTGCAGCGAAACCCGCTCCATCATCGACAACCTGAGAAATCACGGGCAGCACAGTGGGTTGCCACGGCAACAGTCCAAATGCTCGAATCAAGTTATTTGGTTCATCACCCACTAGCCAACGATCTAAATCAATCTCCTCTTCATGCAAAGAGCCGCCACTTTCAGATTGATAACGAACGATAATGGTTCCTGTTTTACCGATCAAGTCTGCTAACACTAAATTTACATCGTCCCATGACGATACAGACTCACCAGCAAGTGCCACAAGCTCATCGCCAGGCTGGATTTGCGTTTGAGAGACAGGTGATTGCGGATCAACCTGCCCTACTTTGGGCGCAACAGACTGCACACCAAGCAAAGCAACAATCGCATAAATAACGACGGCTAAAATAAAATTGGCGATAGGACCCGCCGCCACAATCGCAATACGTTGCCACACTGATTTGCAGTTGAAGGTTTGACTTTTCAAAGACTCAGAAACATTCCCCTCACGCTCGTCAAGCATGCGAACATACCCCCCAAGAGGAATCATAGCCAGAGTAAACTCCGTTCCTGTTTTACCAATATGACGATATATAGGCTTGCCAAAACCAACCGAAAAACGCAACACCTTCACACCACAGCGGCGCGCAACAAAATAATGCCCAAACTCATGAAATGTAATAAGAACACCAAGGGCAACAACAATAGAAAGAATATTCTGTATCATCAGAAACCACCACCAGAGACCAAGTCCAGAGCAAGGCGACGAGAATAAAGATCCGCCTCAAAAACATCTTCTATTGCATTAATGGAACGAATATCCGCAGACATTAACACCCTCTCATTTAAGCGGGCAATATCAAGAAAACCAATTTCACCTTTTAAAAAAGCAGAAACAGCCACTTCATTCGCGGCATTTAACACAGCCATCGCTGTGCCTTCCATAAACCAAGCGTCGGCCGCCAACTTTAAGTTAGGAAAACGCACTAAATCTGGGGACTCAAAATTCAGCCGAGCCACATCCACAAAACTCAAAGGAGGTACATTTGTCTCAATACGCTGTGGCCAACTCATACCGTACGCAATTGGAATCTTCATATCTGGATTCCCCATCTGCGCGATGACAGAACCATCAATATAAGACACCATAGAATGAACTATGCTTTCTGGGTGGACAACAACCTCCACCTCATTCGGCGTCACATCAAACAACCAACAAGCCTCAATCAGCTCTAAACCTTTATTCATTAAGGTTGCAGAATCAATGGATATTTTTTGCCCCATCGACCAATTCGGGTGCTTACAAGCTTGCTCTGGCGTCACGCTGGCCATATCTTCAATTGACCAAGATTTAAACGGACCACCAGAGGCTGTTAAAATAATACTTGCGACATCTTGCTTATGAGCGCCATTAGATGTCTGAGGTAGACTCTGATAAATAGCATTATGTTCACTGTCTATTGGTAATAAGACAACATTATTACGTGCCACCTCATCCATAAAGAGCTTCCCAGCCGTTACTAAAGACTCTTTATTGGCAAGCAAGGTTCGCTTACCTGCACGAATACCCGCTAACGTTGGCTTTAGGCCAGCAAACCCCATTATGGCAGCCATAACTTGGTCAACAGACGAGTCTGAAGCGATGCTATCTAGCGCGTCCGCTCCCCACTCAAACGAAACATCTAAGTCTTGGCACTTACTTGCCAACTCATCTCGTGCCGCCTGAGACCCCATAACAACACGCTGCGGGTTAAAACGACGGCATATATCTGCCATTTTATCCACGCTTTGATTCGCTGAGGCACTTACCAAAAAAAATTTATCTGGGTGCTGAGCGATAACATCCAACGTGCTTTGACCAATCGATCCTGTTGCACCTAAAAGACAAATGCCTTGCATCAAAGCCATCCCACCAAACTAAGCATTAACACAAAAATAGGAGCCGCCGCCGTCAGGCTATCCACACGATCCATAACGCCACCATGACCTGGAATTAAATGACTTGAATCTTTTAGCTCTTCATGGCGCTTAAACAAACTCTCGGTTAAATCACCTAACACAGAGACAAATGAAGTAATCAAACCAATCGCAGCCAAAATGAACCATTGATTTAACGTAAAATCACTCAATTGAGCAAATACAACCAAACCAACTTGGGTAAGCAGCAAGCCACCAATAACGCCTTCCCACGATTTGCCAGGGCTAACAAAGCGGGCTAATTTTCTTTTACCAAAAGCACGACCAGCAAAATAGGCTCCCGTATCAGCGCCCCAAATAAGCCCCATAAGAAGCAGAATCCAAACAACAAAATCACCTGACTGGCGCAATACAACCAAAGACGACCATGTCGTTACCAATACAAGGGCGCCAAACACCAAACGACTGCTTTTAAACTTCCACAATAAAGGAACGGGGTAACGAATCACCCAAAACAACGCAAGAGCCCATAAAACCGGGCTAATAGTCAGCGACGCACTCTGCAAATCTCTATCAAGAACCACAAAACATATAGCACCTACTGCCGCTGCAAAAGCAACGCGACCCAATTGACTTCGCACGCCAGACAATCTGGCCCACTCCCAGCCAGCCAGTACAACAACAGCCGCCATTGCAAAAACAAAACTAGAAGCGCCCAAGACAAAAACAGCATAAATAAACAGAAAAGCCATGACAATGGCGCTAAAAATTCTGGGGAGTAACATAGTTATCGACCACCATAACGACGTTGACGGTTTTGATAAGTTTGAACAGCCTCATCGAAATGCGATTGATCAAAATCTGGCCACAATACCGGAAGAAAGACAAACTCAGAATAGGCAGTCTGCCAAAGCATAAAATTACTAATTCGCTCCTCTCCTGAGGTTCGAATCAACAGATCTGGCGGGGGCAAATCGGCCAACTGCACGTGCTCAGCCAACGAAGATTCATTAATATCTTCTGGCAACAATTCGCCAGCAGCAACACGCTCTGCCATTTTCTTGGCCGCTTCAGCAATATCCCAGCGACCACCATAATTTGCCGCAATGACAAGCGTCATCTGATCATTATTTTTTGTTGCATCTTCGGTGCTTTGAATCTGCTCTCGTAGTCCCTGACTAAAGCCAGACAAATCACCGATTACTCGCAAGCGGATTTTATGCTCATTGAGTCGTTTCAACTCTTTTTTCAAAGAACGCATAAACAACTTCATCAAACCATCCACTTCCAACTTTGGGCGTTTCCAGTTCTCGCTTGAAAATGCGAATAGTGTTAGCACTTTAACACCAGCTCTAGCAGACGCTTCAACAACACGGCGAACCGCAGCAGCACCGGCTGTATGACCCGCAATGCTCGGAAGATGTTTTTTCTTTGCCCAGCGATTATTGCCATCCATAATAATGGCAATATGATCAGGCACGACTACTGAATTAATATCAGCGCCATCCAATTCAGACATAGCATTACCCTAGTCAACAAAAAAAGCGAGCTCGAAAGCTCGCTCCTTCCATTAGATTTCCATCAAGTCTTTTTCTTTCGCAGCAAGACGCTCTTCAACAAGAGCAACATACTTGTCAGTAATTTTTTGAACTTGATCTTGTGCACGACGATCATCGTCTTCAGAAATCTCTTTTTCTTTCACTAGGTCTTTCAAAGAACTGTTCGCATCACGACGAATGTTACGGATGGAAATACGACCATTTTCCGCTTCATTCTTAGCTTGCTTAAAATAATTCTTACGCGTTTCCTCTGTCAGAGCAGGCATAGGAATTCGAATAAGATTACCATTTGTCGCTGGATTTAAACCAAGATCAGATTTCATAATGGCTTTTTCAATCTCAGGAACCAAGTTATTTTCCCAAGGAGACACACCCAATGTACGTGCATCTTCAACGGTAATATTCGCCACTTGGCTTAGTGGTGTCTCTGAACCGTAATAGTTCACTTTCACTGAGTCCAATATACTTGGGTGTGCACGACCTGTACGGATTTTTTTAAACGCAGATTCAACAGAAGCCACTGCTTTGCCCATACGGTCTTCTGCGTCTTTAAGAATTTCGTTAATCATAATTTCCTCACTTAATCAGTGTACCTTCACTGCCACCAACCATGATATTCACCAAGGCTCCGGGCTTATTCATATTAAATACGCGTATTGGCATAGAATGGTCACGAGTCAAACAAATGGCAGTTAAGTCCATAACGCCTAATTGCTTTTCAAGCACTTCATCGTAACCCAATGTATCATATTTCACGGCAGTAGGATCTTTCATAGGATCGGCAGAATAAACACCATCCACCTTTGTTGCTTTCATTACGACATCTGCATCAATCTCAATGCCGCGTAAACAAGCAGCAGAGTCAGTTGTAAAGAAAGGGTTCCCTGTACCAGCAGAGAAAATAAGCACATCACCTTCTTTCATCAGTCGCATCGCACGACGTCTGTCATAAGGCTCAACAATTCCTGTCATAGTAATAGCCGACATTACACGTGTTGCAATATTCGCTCGTTCTAATGCGTCTCGCATTGCCAGTGCATTCATAACGGTCGCCAGCATCCCCATATGGTCGCCAGTTACTCGATCCATACCAGCCTGACTCAACGCCTGACCACGGAACAAATTACCGCCACCAATAACAATACCTACTTCAACACCAATACCACGCAACTGCCCTATCTCTAACGCAATGCGGTTTAACACTTTAGGGTCAATACCAAATGACTCATCGCCCATCAAGGCTTCGCCGCTTAGCTTAAGCAAAATTCTTTTGTATTTTGGACTCTTTTCTTTTGGCATATCAACCTCCGGCAATGATTTCATTTCTTGAATAACTGAGGTCAATCTAACCGACACTCATCGCACTCATCTCTCATAAAAAGGGGCAGTCAAGCTGCCCCTTTTTTTTTCGCAAGACATTACAACTAGGAATTAACCTTTAAGTTGTGCTGCTACTTCTGCTGCAAAATCCACTTCAGCAACTTCAATACCTTCACCTACTTCAAGGCGAATGAATGAAGTAACGGTTGCGCCAGCGTCTTTAACTAGCTGACCAACTTTAACTTCTGGATTCTTAACGAAAGGCTGTTCAGTCAAGCTGTTTTCAGCCAAGAACTTCTTCATACGACCAACAATCATTTTATCAACGATTTCTGCTGGTTTACCAGCCATGTCTGGCTGCGCACGAACAATCTCTTCTTCTTTTGCAAGAACTTCAGCAGGCATATCTTCACCGTTAACAACGCGAGGAGATACTGCAGCTACGTGCATAGAAACATCTTTAGCCAATTCAGCGTCGCCGCCTTCAAGCTGAGTCAATACAGCGATTTGGCCATTACCGTGAAGGTAACCACCTACTAAACCGCCCTCAACGATAACAGCACGACGAGGTGTGATGTTTTCACCGATTTTTTGAACCAAAGCTTCACGAGCTTCAAGCATTTCGCCTGAAATCACTTTCTCCATGTCAGTTTCTTTCGTTGCAAACACAACGTCAGCTACTTTATTAGCGAAAGAGATGAAACCTTCGTCACGAGAAGCGAAGTCAGTTTCAGAGTTAACTTCAACCAAGACACCGTAAGATGCATCATCAGCTACACGCATAATGATTGTACCTTCAGCTGCAGTACGGCCAGCTTTTTTAGCTGCCTTCATGCCACTTGATTTACGTAGTTCTTCGATAGCCACTTCGATATCAGCGTTAGCAGCGACAAGTGCTTTTTTACACTCCATCATGCCTAGGCCAGTACGATCACGTAGCTCTTTTACCAATGCTGCAGATACTGCGGCCATGTTAAATCCTCTTTATACCAATTCAAATTTAAAAAAGGAGGCAAGACACCTCCCTTTAGAAACCAGAGTAAACTAGAAAGTTTACTTACGCTTCAGTTGCTTCGCTTACTTCAACGAATTCATCTGCAGTTCCAGCAGTCGCATTACGACCTTCAAGAACAGCATCAGCAAAAGCGCCTACGTACAACTGAACAGCGCGAATCGCGTCATCGTTAGCTGGGATGATGTAATCAACACCATCTGGATCACTGTTAGTATCGACGATACCGATAACAGGAATACCTAATTTGTTAGCTTCTTTGATTGCAATACGTTCATGGTCAACGTCAACTACGAACAATACATCTGGAAGGCCGCCCATATCCTTGATACCACCCATAGAAAGCTCCAATTTATCAAGCTCACGAGTACGCATCAAAGCTTCTTTCTTAGTCAGCTTATCAAAAGTACCATCGGACATTTGTGTTTCAAGCTCACGTAGGCGCTTGATAGATGCACGAATAGTTTTGTAGTTAGTCAACATACCACCTAACCAACGGTGGTTAACGTATGGCATACCAGAGCGAGCAGCTTGCTCTTTGATCGTTTTAGATGCAGCACGCTTAGTACCAACAAACAAAACCTTGTTCTTGTTTTCAGCCATTTTTTTAACAAGCTCAAGAGCGTTGTTAAGAGCTGGAACTGTGTGCTCAAGGTTAATGATGTGAATCTTGTTACGAGCACCGAAAATGAAAGGCTTCATTTTTGGGTTCCAGTAACGAGTTTGGTGACCGAAGTGTGAACCAACCAATAATAGGTCGCGCATAGAAACTGTAGGCATTTTACTATCCTTTAAATTTGGGTTGTTTATGCTTACCAGCTAAAAGCGTCAGTCATATAAGGTTTAAGGCAACCTAAGACACCCAAGACACTTTCTTTAATAGCGGCAAGATCGTTGATTTAAGTAATTTCACTTATTTCAGGCACAAGCCTGATAAGCCGGCGTTTTATACCACATTTAACCCCAAACCAAAAGACCTGAGCGTATTTTTTACACCCCATCATCTGCACGTTTTTTTCATTTAGAGAGGCGATTCTACCGCTCAAGTCATGTAGAATACTTCGCAACCCCGTTTCTATGTAGACATAAACCAAATTAAGACACGTGAATCATGAGCAACGAAATCTTAGAAAAAGTCGAAGCATTAACCAAAGATGGTCGAGTTGACGCGCCTAGCTGGACTCCGCGCCCAGCTTCAACGCGCTTCACAGACATAAGCGATATTGAAGGCATGCGTACAGCAGGCAAATTAGCCGCTGACGTTTTAGTGATGCTGGAAGAGTTTGTTGTTCCAGGTGTGACAACCGAACAACTAGACATTATTGCTCACAATTACATCATTAAAGAGCAAGGCGCCATTCCTGCACCTTTGAACTACCATGGCTTTCCCAAGTCCTGCTGCACATCAGTCAACGATGTTATATGCCATGGCATTCCAAATGATAAAGCCTTAAAAAAAGGCGATGTAGTAAACATCGACATCACTATCATAAAAGATGGCTACTATGGTGATACGAGCAAAATGTTCTTTGCTGGCCCAGCTCTTCCTCACGCAGAACGACTTGCAAAAGTCACGCAAGAGGCACTTTACCTTGCCATTGATATGGTTAAGCCTGGCGCCCGCCTAGGTGATATTGGCGCAGCCATTTCAGCCTACGCACACAAACACCACTATTCAGTTGTTGAAGAATACTGCGGACACGGCGTTGGAACGACCTTCCACGGCGAACCTCAGGTTGCCCATTATGGTACACCAGGTACAGGCGTGATACTGGAAGAAGGCATGACCCTGACGATTGAGCCAATGATCAACGCTGGCAAAAAACAAGTTAAACACACTGGACCAGACAACTGGATTGCAAAAACCAAAGACGGGCGACTGTCTGCACAATACGAACACACCTTGCTCGTTACTGCTGATGGCGTTGAAGTACTAACTCGTCGACCAGAAGAAACTCGCTTCTCATAAGAGAAGCGAGCTAATACATGATTAAATAATTCACGGCTGACTTCACAAACACCAATAACAACGATTCATTCTTCGAGGCTTTTGTATGGACTTCCCTGCTTTTCCAGACGCTCCGCCACTACTGACAACGGAAGAAAAAAACGAACTTTCCAAAACGGGCTGTTCGATTCCCCGCTACAAAGCCATTATTGAAGAAAAAACGAACAGCTATAATGACCTTTTTCATTCTCTATACCCCATTGAGAAACTCGTTAAAGGCCTATCCTGTCTTTATGACGAAATCATGCAGGCAGCATGGATATCTAAGGGGTTAGACAACGAAGCTCATGTAAGCCTTGTTGCGGTTGGCGGATACGGCCGCGGAGAGCTGCACCCGAAATCAGACATAGACCTACTCATTCTGATCAAAAATGAAACACTGGCTCCCAAAGATAAAATAGAGTCATTCATCACCTTCTTGTGGGATATTAATTTAGATGTCGGCCATAGCGTCAGAACCATTGACGAATGCACCGAAATGGCAGCAAAAGACATCACGGTTATCACAAATTTAATCGAATCTCGCACATTGATCGGCCCTGATGACCTATTAGCCACACTCAAATTGCATGTAGATATCTCGCAAATGTGGGATGGGCACTCTTTTTATCAGGCCAAGCTGGCAGAGCAAAAGCAGCGCCATGCAAAATACCAGAACACAGCATACAACTTAGAACCCAACCTAAAAGAATGCCCTGGTGGACTTAGGGACATGCAAGTGATCGATTGGGTTGCTAAACGTCACCTGCACACTAACAGACTTAGCGCCCTCATCGAAAAAGAGTTTTTGTCAGAAGATGAGTACATACAAATAAAGGGTGCCGTCAGCCATCTTTGGAGAGTCAGATGGGCTCTACACATGGTTGCAGGGCGCAAAGAAGATCGCTTACTTTTTGACCACCAGCGCACCTTAACCAAATTATTTGGCTTTGATGATGATGACCTGAAGCGCAACGTTGAACGCTTCATGCAAGGCTACTATCAGAGCGTTGCCGCCATCCAACAACTAAACGACTTGCTCCTTCAGCATTTCGAAGAATCTTTCTTAGCAAAAGACGCGGTAGATACAGTCGAAATCATTAACGATCACTTTCAAATTGCCAATGGTCAACTTGAAGCACGCTCTGCAACACTATTTAGCGACACACCTTCCAGCATGCTGGAGCTGTACGTTTTATATGGAGAGTATGAAAATATAAAAGGCATTCGAGCTAATACCATGCGACAACTTCGCGACAGTTTAGACTTGATTGACGACGACTTTAGAAATGACAAAGTCAATACAGACCTATTCCTCGACATCATTGCCAGTCGCTACAGACTGACAAGCATCTTAAGGTCAATGAAACACCTTGGACTACTAGGCAGATATTTGCCTGAGTTTGGCGCCATTATTGGTCAAATGCAGCATGACTTATTTCATATTTATACCGTTGATGCCCACACCCTTCAACTTGTTGAAAACTTGCGTCGCCTTTGGCTACCTGAGTTTAAGCAAAAGTTTCCGATTTCCGCACAAGCCATTCGACACATAGCAAAAGTTGAGCTTTTATACATAGCAGGCTTATATCACGATATCGCCAAAGGTCGTGGGGGAGATCATTCTGAGCTTGGCTGTGTCGATGCTCAAGCTTTCTGTGAACGCCATGGTCTATCTAAAAGGGATACTGAACTGGTTGTCTGGCTGGTTCGAAATCACCTATTTATGTCGGTAACGGCTCAGCGCAAAGACATCTCCGACCCAGAAGTCATCTGGGAGTTTGCTAGCTACGTTAAAGACCAAGAGCACCTAGATTATTTATTTATACTCACCGTCGCCGACATAAATGCGACGAACCCAACGATGTGGAACAGCTGGCGTGCATCATTAATGCGCCAATTGTATCTGGAAACCAAACGCGCCCTTCGCCGCGGGCTGGATTTTCCTATCGATGCAGACATGATCAGCGATGAGCATAAACAACGAGCTTTAGAAATCATGATTGAGCGTAATGTCGATATCATGGAAGCAGAAAATATATGGGAAACCATTGAAGAGGAATATTTCATTCGCTCAAACGGTGACGAAATTGCTTGGAACACAGAGGCAATCTTACGCCATCGCCCAAGCGACAAACCTCTGATTGCCATCACCCCTCTGGGTGGACGCAATTTCTCTGGTGCCAGTAAAATTTTCATCTACACCCCAATTAGTAAGCACCTCTTTGCGGTAACCGCGGCGACTTTCGAGCAATTGGGCTTAACCATTTTAGATGCAAAAATAAGTCATACTAGTGACAACTACAGCCTAGATAGCTTTGTCGTGATGGACAGCAATGACAACGAAACCAACTTGCATCTAGACAAGGAACGTATCACCCTGATTCGCAAAACCTTGATGGAGCAATTAGAAACGCCTTCAATGTTTGAAAGTGTGGTACAACGCCATACGCCAAGAATTTTGAAAATATTTAACTCTCCTTCAACCGCTCATTTTGTTAGCCAACCAGAAGAAGTATGGTCGGCACTCGAAATAACCGCTCCAGACAGACCGGGGCTATTGGCGTTAGTTGGACAGTTTTTTATGAACCACAACATCATGTTACACAAGGCTAAAATCGCCACTTTAGGCGAACGAGTAGAAGACACCTTTTACATCACGGATGAAAATGGTGATCTAATTACCGACCCTGATAACATGAATACTATCTGCGAACTTTTAAAAGAGAAAATAGATCGTTTCTCTCAAGCAATGGACTAAAGACAAATGAACCCTCTTATACATTCTTTGCACCCATACCCATTTCAGAAGCTCGCAGAGCTAATAGAAGGGTTAGCACCAAATCCAGAAAAGCCATTGATTAAATTAACCATTGGCGAGCCTCAACACGAAGCACCTGCGATTGTTTTAGACACCCTAGCCAAAAGCTTAGCTGGCGTAAGCAAGTACCCAAGTACAAAGGGGGAGCTCCCTCTTAGACAGGCAATTAGCAATTGGGCGACTAAACGCTTTAACCTCAAGGCACTTAACCCAGACACAGAAATCCTGCCAGTAACAGGAACCCGTGAAGCACTGTTTGCTATCACACAAACACTGGTTGGTGAAAAACAGAACGCTCTTGTCGTCAGCCCAAACCCGTTTTATCAAATTTATGAAGGTGCAGGGATACTTGCTGGAGCAAAACTACACTTCCTACCCTGTGGAGCAGAAACAAACTACAGAGTAAATTACCAAGAAGTTAGTGATCAGGTATGGCAACAGTGTGAAGTACTGTTTGTCTGCTCGCCCAACAACCCAAGTGGCAGTATTACGACACTAGAGGAATACGCTTACCTAATAGAAAAAGCCAAAACCTTTAATTTCACCATTGTGGCAGATGAATGCTATTCAGAGATCTACTTTGGTGACCAACCACCTCTGGGCTTACTAGAAGCCTGCGATAAACTGGGTCACACAGATTATAAGCACTGCCTAATCTTCCAGTCTCTGTCCAAGCGCTCTAATCTACCTGGCCTTCGGTCAGGGTTTGTTGCCGGTGATGCCTCTATTCTTAAGCCATTTTTGTTGTATCGCACCTATCAAGGGTGTGCCATGCCGATTCACCATCAAGATGCCTCCATTGCCGCTTGGAATGATGAAGAGCATGTCATCAAAAATCGCCAAATATACACTCGCAAATTTGATTCCGTTTTGGAAATATTATCGCCTGTAATGCCTATCTCAAAGCCTGAAGCTGGTTTTTATCTCTGGCCTGAATTAAATATGACAGATGAAGAATTTTGCACCTCGCTTTATCAAGAAGAGTCAGTTTTAGTTTTACCTGGCAGCTATTTAGGTAGAGAAGACAATGGCCGCAATCCTGGTAGTAGACATGTTCGTATGGCCCTGGTTGCTGAAGAATCTGAGTGCGTTGAGGCAGCCAAAAGAATCAGAGACTTCCTCAGTCGTCGATAACACCCCTAACCCCTTTAGTTAAACAACTCAGTTGGAGAATAGACATGAGTAACACAATTTTCGCATTCGGACTTGGTATCGGTGCACAAAATAAAGAAGGCAACTGGCTAGAAGTTTTCTACCCAACACCAAGCCTTAACGTTGAAAAAAGCACGCTAGATGCTTTACTAGAAAGCACCAACTACGAAGGCGGAAATAGCACATTGGTACTTGATGAGGGCGACTTAAATCGTCTTCACATGAGCCTATTAAAAGCGGGAAACATTGAGCAAGCCGAGCTAGCTTCTCGCCTAAAAGCATCTACAAAGCCTGTTATCCTTTGCATACTTGCAACAGACGAAGCGCCAACAAATCCTGCTGAAGTGTATTTAAAACTGCAGCTTATTTCGCACCGTCTAGTACAACCGCACAACACCGTATTGGATGGCATGTTTGGCCTACTAATCAATACTGCATGGACAAGCGAAGGCCCTATCGATGTTCGAGAATTGGCTGATCGTCAGTTAAGCGCTCGCATGGAAGGACGCACAATAGAAGTATTCAGTGTTGATAAATTCCCTAAAATGTTGAACTTCGTCGTTCCTGCTGGCATTCGTGTCGGTGATGCTGCTCGCGTGCGTTTGGGTGCTCATCTAGCAGAAGGCACAACCGTCATGCACGAAGGTTTTGTAAACTTCAATGCAGGCACTCTAGGCAACAGCATGGTGGAAGGACGTATTTCTGCTGGTGTAGTGGTCGGTAATGGTTCTGATCTTGGTGGTGGCTGTTCAACAATGGGCACATTGTCTGGCGGCGGCAACATCGTTATCGCTGTTGGCGAAAAATGTCTAATCGGTGCTAATGCTGGTATTGGTATTGGTCTTGGCGACCGCTGTATCGTTGAATCTGGTCTTTACATTACTGCTGGATCAAAAGTCGCTGTTTTGGATGAAAACAACCAAGTTGTATCAACAGTAAAAGCGCGCGAACTTTCTGGCCAATCAGACCTTCTATTCCGCCGCAACTCTGCTACTGGCGCAATCGAATGCAAGACAAACAAAACCGCTATCGAGTTAAACGAAGCGTTGCACGCACATAACTAATAACCACACCTAAAAGGCCATTTTGCGCAGATCAAAATGGCCTTTAACGGAATTTGCTATGATTACTATATTTGGTATAAAAAACTGCGATACGATGAAAAAAGCCTTTCGCTGGCTTGATGACAACAACCTTGAATACCACTTCCATGACTACAAAAAAGCAGGTGTTGATGAAACATTGGCCAAGACATGGGTAGAGGCATTGGGTTGGGAAAACGTCATTAATAAACGTGGCACTACGTGGCGCAAGCTAGACGATGAAGTAAAAAACACAATAGACAGCGAAAAAGCAGTTAACATTATGCTTGCTCAGCCATCTATTATTAAGCGACCTCTATTAATGCTAGACAACTCAGAGTTTTTACTCGGCTTTAGTAGCGAAGAATACGCAGAAAAATTACTTTAATCAAAAGCAGGTGTGTAAATACGAGGCATTTCTTTTCGCTGTATGTCTGGCGTGACAGTTGGTACATAAGCAGAATTGGAGGTATCAGAACGTATTACAGGAACAAAGTACGATTCTTGAGTAACAGGCGGCGCAAAAAGACTGCAACCAGCTGAAATCAACCCTAAAAAAACAACAACACCTAACTTCATAAGCCCACCTTTATCCGAATCTCCTGTTATAGTAACAGGATCTTCTATAAGGTAGCGAAAACCAACACAAAGGTAAAGAATGTCAGACTTGTCCCCAACGCTAAAACTTGCCCTAGATCTCATTTCTCGCCCATCAGTGACACCAGTAGACGCCGGCTGTCAGGATCTAATGATTGAGCGACTAAAGAACATTGGCTTCGAGATTGAACACATGCCCTTTGGAGAAGTGAAGAACTTCTACGCAAAACGCGGAACTTCCGGGCCAAACCTGTGTTTTGCAGGCCACACGGATGTCGTGCCAACGGGACCAGAAACAGAATGGAAAATACCGCCATTCTCTCCTAGCATTGTAGATGGCATGCTTTATGGGCGTGGTGCTGCGGATATGAAAGGCAGCCTTGCTGCTATGGTGACAGCGGTTGAAGATTTTGTTGCTAAATACCCAAATCACCAAGGACAAATCTCTTTTTTGATTACCAGCGACGAGGAAGGCCCTTTCGTAGACGGCACAACCCGAGTGGTCGATGCGCTTATAGAACGAGAGGAAAAAGTTGATTGGTGTATTGTTGGCGAACCTTCCAGCACTAAAACACTGGGCGATATTATAAAAAATGGCCGTCGAGGCTCATTCAGTGGCGATTTAACCATATACGGAAAACAAGGCCACGTTGCATACCCTCATTTGGCAGAAAACCCTATTCATCTAGCTGCGCCAGCACTTGATGAAATGGCAAAAGCCCACTGGGACAACGGTAATGACTTTTTTCCACCAACAAGCTTTCAAATATCCAACATTCAGTCTGGCACAGGTGCAACCAACGTTGTTCCAGGTAAATTGAATGCTCAATTTAACTTCCGCTTTTCTTCTGAGCTGGACTTCGATGCGCTTAAAGCGCGCGTAATTGAGATCCTAGACAAGCACAACCTTCGCTATGACATCGAATGGACCTATAATGGTTTACCATTCTTAACTCGCCCCGGCGAACTTGTTGATGCCATTGTTGAGGCTGTTAAAACGACCGTCAATATCACCCCTGAATTATCGACGTCAGGAGGCACTTCTGATGGCCGATTTATCGCTAAAATGGGAACACAAGTTGTAGAACTGGGCCCTATTAACGCCACAATCCATCAAGTAAATGAGTGTGTTGATGCTGAAAGCTTAAATCAGCTTTCGACAATATACGCTCGTATACTTGAAAATCTTTTTACTGAAAAAAAGTAGCCTACAGGCAGAGCACCCATTCAATCCAACATGAAGAACGCCATACATAAATTAGCCATGAAACTGGGAAACAATCCTAGACAAGCACTGATCAAAATGATCCAAGGCGGTCTTGTGTTTGTTTTTGGGGTACTCATACTCATGGTTGCTGATCGCGTTATTGTAGAATCTCTCACACAAGAGATTATGGCGCTGTTTGGCTTGATTCTCGCTGGCTGCGGGGTGCTCTGGACTTTATTTGGCTATATATGCATGAGTGTTCTCAGGATTTACCACATGATCAACAAGAAGGATTAGAACGATGCAAGCAGATATTGAAATATATGTATTGTCCTGCCCGACAGAAAAAATCATATCTTGGCTAGAAAGCACTTTTACTATCATCGATAAAAGCAGCCCCTCGTCACTCTGCACTAAAGTGACAATTGCCATAGACACTAATGAAATTGACGTCACCATTTTAGAACAAGCCGCAGGAAAGCGCTTCACCTCTGTCTGGTTTGACTCAGACAAAACCCCTTGGAAGGACGATATTGCTTGCGCCAAGCAAGCATTTGAAGCCCTTAACTGTGAAATACGTTGCAACTTTCAGGGATGGGAAGAAGAAGGCAACCAAGATCCAGACCAATGGTGGCGCATTAATAGCCACGAAGAAGGCCCTTTCATTTGGAATTAATGCGCTGCTCAAAAACAGCAATATATTATTAGAGATTTTTATACATGCAAATAACACTTCTAAAAGGCAAACTCCACATGGCCAGCGTTACTCAAGCTGAGCTTTGGTACGACGGTTCTTGTGCAATAGACAAAGACTTGGTTGAGCTAGCAGGATTCAGAGAGTTTGAACAAATAGACATCTATAACGTTGATAATGGTGAACGCTTTCATACCTACGTCATCCTAGCAGAATCAGGGTCAGGTACAATTTCCATGAATGGCGCAGCAGCAAGAAAAGTCCAAGTAGGCGATAGAGTGATCATCGCAGCCTATGGACAACTGGATGAAACTGAAGCAGATGAATTCAAACCTAAACTCGTCTATTTAAACAAAGACAATAGCGTAGAGCGCACCACCAACACGATTCCAGTACAGAAAGACTAATTTTATATCTACTTAAAAAATTACTTTCATGAAATACAAAAAAAGCCCCTTCCAAAATAGGCAAGGGGCTTTTTTATATGCAACCGCAAATTACGCCAATGCGGCTAATGCAGCTTCATAGTTAGGTTCATCTGCTGTTTCAGCAACTTGCTCGGTATAAATGACAGTACCGTTTTCATCCAAAACAATCACAGAACGAGACAAAAGACCGGTTAACGGGCCTGTTGCAAAAGCAAGACCGTAATCTTTGCCGAACGTTGAACGGAAAGTAGAACCAGTATCGACATTATCAATACCTTCTGCACCACAAAAGCGCGCTGCCGCAAAAGGCAGATCAGCAGAAACGCAAATAACATTCACGCCTTTTAATGCTGCCGCAGATTCATTAAATTTACGAATAGACATGGCACAAGTCGGTGTATCAACCGATGGAAAAATATTCAAAACCAGCTTAGCGCCTTGGTAATCGGCCAAAGTAGCTACAGACAAATCCGTTTTCACCAACTCAAATGCTGGTGCTGCAGAACCTACAGCAGGAAGAGTTCCAACGGTTTCAAAAGGATTACCTTTTAACGTAACAGTTGCCATACATACCTCTTAAATTAAATAAAGAATTAACCGCGAATAATAGAAACGTTTTCTGCTTGCTTGCCTTTCTCGCCTTCAGTGACGTAAAAACGCACCAACTGACCTTCAACAAGAAAGCGACGACCACGGCCACGGATAGCGCGGTAATGAACAAATACATCATCACCATTTTCCATCGTTAAAAAGCCAAAGCCTTTTGAAGAATTAAACCACTTAACAGTCCCCTGCTCGCGGTCATCATCTTCGTCTTCATCAGAGTCAGAGTCCATACTGGCGGAGCTGACCTGGCTAACCATAGCGCCAACATAAACAGACACTAGAATAAAGGCGAAATACACTAAGAAGTTTGCACCCATTTCTTCTTTTAGCACGCCCGCAATAAGCAGAGGTACAACCAAAGCGATAACAAGGCTGACGATAAACGTGCGCAGGGAAAACAAACCAGAACCAACAGAAGACCCTTTGTTATGTGAAACATTATCCTGATGATCATTCATAAAATATATCTCTTATTAAATTAAATATTATCGTGAAGCGGAGGCCATCCTAGAAAAACAGACTCCGTATTAGTACGTATAGTGAATAAATAAATATTATTACTAAACTCTTTTTAAAATCACTGTGTGAAGCGAAAGAAGATAGTAGTAAAATACTTACCTTCATTTTAGAGCAATTTTCACGCCACTCTACACATAAAATGACTAATAGCTAAATCATATATTTGTATAGAATTGCTTATAAAATACGAATTTAGTTTCATAAGGTTAACACACAGAAGGTATCTATGAACACCTCACAAATCAATCAACGCATCGACGAATTAGAATTCAAACTACAATTTCAAGAAGACACAATTGACAGTTTAAACCGAGCTTTAATCAGCCAACAAAAAGACATGTTGCTAATTCAAGAAAAGCTCGTCTTATTAGGAAACCAGTTGGAGTCCTATCGACAGCAACAGCCTATTCACGATGGAGATAAGCCTCCCCACTATTAACGCTTCGAGCGCTATTCTGAGCTATCTAGAGATTTTAGAACATAAATGTCGAATCGCCCCGACTTTCCTTCCAATTGGTAAGTTGGTTCGACATTATTTAAATAAGGAGCCCCTTTTGGTCGCTTAACCACCACTCGGTACTCCGCTAACGCCATGGCATAAGGAAATAAGCTATCTGCGTCCTCATCCTTGCCAACCAAGTCTCTAAAGAACGCCATTTCTTTTTTGGCCGCAGCAGAAGATTTTTCAGTATGAGGGTACATAGGATCTAAATACACAACATCAAACTTTTCGTCACTATCGATGCCGGTGATATCCGTGTCCAACAGCTGCATTCTTTTTGCGATCTCAGCCACTTCACAATGAAACGACGCTCGATATAAGCCATCTTTCAACATAGCCCTAACAAAACCAACGCGCTCACACAGCGATACAGAGCAACCAAGACACGCTAAGACAAAAGCATCACGACCTAACCCAGCAGTGGCATCTAACACAGACAAGTTAGCACGTTTATTCAACCCAACCGCTTTGGCTATATCCTGCCCTTTGCCACCACCAAAGCGCCGCCTGTGATCAACAGCACCAGAGGTAAAATCAACATAAACTGGCTTTGGTGCCCCTTTCCCTGTTTTTGCAATAGCCAGTCCCTCCGTTGTATTAAGCAGGAGGTAGTCATACTGAGAAACAAATTTAATCGGATCACGCAAAGACATAAAGCTAAGATCAAGTGACTTTGACAACAAACGAGATTCAGCCTCTAGAAGCTTATCAGACGCTGCTACAGCAATAGAATTAGGCAAAAGGAACGCTCTCCGAAAACCATGAAACGGGCTTGAAATAGGTTCAGCCTACCATTTAAAACAACAGTAGGCCGTCAACCTTTCTCCATTTATTCCGCCGCTTTTTTATAGCACGACAGAGATACACATTTATAAAATATAAACGATAAACAGAAGAATAAAGCCTAAAACAAGGCGATATATGAAAAAAGGGAAAAAACCAATCGTGTTTAGCCATTTTAGGAACAGATAAATACAACAATAAGCACTTATCGCCGACAAAATAACGCCAGCAAGAATACTTCCCCAATCAACGGCTAAATTAGATGACGCCAGTTCAACCGTCTTTAAACCACCAGCCGCTAAAATCAACGGAATAGACAGAAGAAAAGAAAACTTTGCCGCTGCCTCACGACCAAATCCCAGAAAGCGTGCAGCAGTCATGGTAATACCGGAACGTGATGTTCCAGGAATTAATGCAAGAGCTTGAGCAAAACCAATACAAAGAACGCTCTTTATACCGAAATCACGCTCTGTTTTATTCGATGTACCGTATTTATCAGACAACCAAAGCAAAACACCAAAGCCGATAGTGGTATACGCAATAACCTCTAAAGAACGTAAGTGTGTACTGATAAAGTCATCAAACAGCAAACCTGCTGCACAAGCCGGTAAGGTAGCTAACACGATCCACCAAGCTAGACGACTTTCAGGTGTAGACTGTCTAGTCTTTAGGGACACAAACCAAGCAACAACAATGGCAAAAATATCTTTCCTGAAATAGCCAAGGATGGCCATTAAAGTGCCAACATGAACAGCGACATCAAAGGCCAAACCTTGGTCTGGCCAATGAAGTAATTGAGCTGGGAGAATTAAATGAGCAGAACTTGAAATTGGCAGAAACTCAGTAAGACCCTGTATTACTGCCAAAAAAACAATGTGATACCACAACATAGTTTGTTATCGCTTTCCTATCCTTGGAGCTTGCTTTTCCCAGCTTATTTCATCTCTCAAATAGGTCGGTATTGCTTCATAAGAAGATACCGTCGCACCCTGTTGAAATTGAAGCATAGCTAGATCAGCAATACATGCTGCTCGAGGGGCAGCATCCGTTAAAATGTACTCTGGAGCAGCAGGCATTAATGAACTAAGAATGTCTTCATAACACCAGCCAGAACCTACGCCGTTATAGTGTTCAGTAAAACCTTTTAGGGATTCGGGCTTCACAACACACTCATCAATCAATGACTCTATTACATAGCGGCCTTCCACTTTATTAACAGTGCAACCACCCATGTAAATCTCCCCCATACGGGCATCAAGGGCAGCCAGCCAACGATTTTTTCCGGTTTTCTGAAAACCTTCCAGAGATAGAGCCGCCAATGTCGATACAGGAATAACAGGCAAATCAGCACCAAAGGCAAGCCCCTGCACAACACCCGCACTTATTCTCAGACCAGTAAAAGAGCCGGGCCCTCTTCCAAATGCAATAGCATCTAGATCTAACAGGGTAATACCAGCTTGGTCTAGAATTTGATCGACCATAGGAAGAATCAGATCATTATGAAGACGTGGCGCCATGCGAAAATCTTCTAACACAACGCCATTCAAATTCAACGCCACAGAACATGCAGGCGTTGAGGTATCAAGAGCTAAAATGACCGACATGAACTCATTAAGCCTTTAGTGATTCTAAAAGATTTTGCTTAATTTCATTCAAATCGCCAATACCGTTGACTTTAACGAACTTAGGAGCAGTTGCACTATCTGCTTTCAGCCAATCTTGGTAATAACCAATCAGAGGCGCTGTTTGATCATGGTAAACACCTAAGCGAAGACGAACAGTTTCTTCTGTATCATCAGCACGCTGTACAAGGTCATCCCCTGTTACATCGTCCTTACCTTCTACTTTCGGCGGGTTGTACACAATGTGGTATGTACGGCCTGACGCTTCATGGACACGACGTCCACTCATGCGCTTAACAATCTCTTCATCTGGCACATCGATTTCAACAACATAATCGATCTTAACACCAGCGTCTTTTAGAGCATCCGCTTGAGGAATCGTACGAGGAAAACCATCAAACAACGCACCATTAACACAATCGTCTTGTGTTAGGCGCTCTTTTACCAAACCAATAATAATATCATCTGAAACAAGCTGACCTGCGTCCATAACCGCTTTGGCTTTTAAACCCATTTCGCTTCCTGCTTTCACGGCGGCACGCAGCATGTCTCCAGTAGAGATTTGTGGAATACCAAACTCTTCTGTAATAAATTGAGCTTGAGTGCCTTTACCAGCGCCTGGCGCACCTAATAATATTACTCGCATAAACGTCTCCAAAAGACAGAGTTAACTGATAAGCAAGGCTAACTGACACAGCGCACCATCAACGTGCAAAAAGCACGGCAGCACTATGAAAAATTACACCATTTGCATACTAATAAATTGAATGGCCGCCAAGCATACCCAAGCAGCCATCCTTTATGCAAATTTACCTGCCTTTTTTTATGTTTTTCTTACTCATATTGAGCATTTATCAACCATATTTGTAATTAGCCCGTATTTTGCATACCACTGGCAATGCCCGCCATGGTTATCATAAGAGCTTTGTTGACCTCTGCATTATCTTCGTCCTTACGACTACGATACAAAAGCTCGGCCTGCAAATAGTGCAATGGATCAATGTAAGGGTTACGAACATCGATAGACTGACGAATCGTTTTGTTGTCTTCGATTAAGCGCTCTTGCTGTTTAAGCATCTTCACAAGCTCACTCACTTGCTTTAGCTTACCCCGTAATAATCGCCCTAATCCCTGAAGCTCTTCCCCAACCAAACGCTTCTCATAATATTCAGCAATTTCTGGTTCAGCCTTTGCCAATACCATGTCGAGCATGTCTAGGTAAGCACCAAAAAAAGGCCATTTTTTATGCATTTCGCGCAGCTTTTCTAAGTTTCCGGATTCAACGCCTTGTTGCAATGCACTCTCGGCACCCAGCCAAGCCGGCAACATCAGACGAATTTGCATCCACGCAAAAATCCAAGGAATTGCTCGCAAACTTTCAACGCCACCGTCTGAACGGCGACGGGCAGGACGAGAACCTAAAGGCAATTTAGCCAACTCTTGTTCCGGCGTGGTTGCCCTAAAGTAAGGAACAAAATCTTCATGACCACGAACGATAGAGCGATATTGATTCATGCCCACTTCCGCCATCTCATCCATAATGGCACGCCACTCCTCTTTCGGAGCTTCAGCAGGTATCAAAGACGCTTCCATAACAGCAGAACAATACAATTCCAAAGAGCGAACAGCGATGTCAGGAATACCAAATTTGAAGCGAATCATTTCACCTTGCTCGGTCACACGAATCGCACCATTAACCGAACCTGGAGGTTGGGACAAAATCGCCACATGAGCTGGGCCGCCGCCACGACCAACGGTACCACCACGACCATGGAACAAGGTCAGATGAATACCATGTTTCTTACAAAGACGCGTCAAGGCCTCTTGCGCTCGATATTGCCCCCATGTCGCCGCAATTTGGCCAGCATCTTTAGCCGAATCAGAATAACCAATCATCACCTCTTGATGACCGTTAATATAAGATTTGTACCAAGGCAACGAGAACAATTGCTCAATAATTGGCTCAGCATTATCCAAATCCGCAAGGGTTTCAAACAATGGCACTATTCGCATCGGGAAGGCCACACCGGACTCTTTCAGCATTAAAGCAACAGCCAACACATCAGAAGGCGCACTGGCCATTGAAATGACATAAGAACCGAACGAATTCTGCTCACCGTTGGCAATCATTTTAAACGTATCGAGGACTTCTTTAACTTCGGCTGTTGGCGTCCACTCCATAGGCAAAAGAGGACGTTTTGAATTTAGTTCGGTAAGCAAAAAAGCTTGGCGAGAAGCTTCATCCCACTCGGCGTAATCTCCCAACCCATAGAAGCGAGTAATGGCAGACAGCGCATCAATATGGCGAGAGGCATCCTGACGCACATCCAAACGCACAAGCGTTGCGCCAAAAGTAGCTGCACAACGAATAAGGTCAAGCAATGAACCATTGGCAATAACCTTCATACCGCAATCTAACAGAGACTGATAACACAGTATTAGATCGTCCTTAAGCTCTTGTATATCAAGAAATATCTCTTCATCAGTTGTTGGCTTACCTTCCAAACACGCTTTCGCCCAATTTTTGGTCGCTAGCATTTTATTTTCTAGGTGACGCAGGACTTCGCGATAAGGTTGCGCACTGTCCCCAACGCGTTCGCGCAAAGCGGCATTACATTGGGTCATAGAAAATTCAGAACGCAGTGTATTCAGATCTTTGATGTAAAGATCTGCCGCCATCCAGCGAGCCAACAAAGCCACTTCTTTTGTTACTGTGTGCGTTACATTTGGATTGCCATCTCTATCGCCACCCATCCAAGTTGCAAAACGAATCGGCGCTAAATCTAAGGGCAAACGGTCTTCTTTTGAAAACTTACTAAACTGCTCATCGAGTTGGCGAAAAAAGCGAGGGACTGCTTGCCATAAAGACTGCTCAATAACAGCAAAGCCCCACTTAGCCTCATCTACAGGAGTCGGACGTTCTTCACGGATTTCATCGGTATGCCAAGCCTGAGTGATGATTTCTTTCAGGCGACGAATGTGTTTCGTCTCTTCTAGTGGCAGAATATTATCTTTATCAAGCGCTTCTAGCTCAGTGGAAATATTGTCGTATTTACGAATCAAAGATCGACGTACCACTTCCGTAGGATGCGCTGTGAGAACTAATTCAATAGATTGAGACTGCAAAGAAGCAATCATTTGCTCGGCGGTAAAGTTCTTCTTATCGAGGCGAGCCAATAAATCCCCTACAGGATTATGATAAACCCCCAAACTCTCGTTTGTACGTCTACGATGAACTCGGTGATACTGCTCTGCGATATTAGATAAGTTTAAAAACTGGTTGAAAGCCCGCGCGACAGGAACAATTTCTTTATCATCTAACTCTTCTAAAGCTTGAATAAGAGCGGCTGAGTCTCCTGATTGACGCCCATCTTTTGAAAGCATTCGAATATTTTCTACTTTCTCAAGAAAACCTTCGCCTAAATGATTACTCATGCTTTCGCCAAGACAATCTCCTAGCAACCTAACATTTTCACGTAATGACGCCTGACGATCACTCACTGCACCCTCCTTATCTTGCTAATAACACCTATGTGTTCAAAGGTATTTTTATCATCCGACCAAAAATCAAACTCATAAACCTTCGCGTTTAGCTTGATCCCAAAAATTATCTAGTTCCTTTAAAGAACAATCTGTTAGCGTTTTATTTTGCTCTGCAACAAGCGCTTCAATTCTAGCAAACCGTCTACGGAATTTAACATTTGTTTTATTTAGAGCGATATCAGGAGACACCTTGCAATGACGAGATAGATTTGTCATTGCAAACAAAACGTCCCCCATTTCTTCTTCTATATGAGGCTGATTTTGCTCTTGAATCGCCTCTTCAAGCTCATCTAACTCTTCACGAATTTTGTCAAAAACGGGCTTAATGTCTGACCAATCAAAACCCACTTTCGATACTTTTTCCTGAATTTTAATGGCTTGCATTAAGGCTGGCATCGACACGGGCACATCCGCTAACATGCTCGTTTTTTTATCCCCTTTTTCTTGCGCCTTAATCTGCTGCCATTGCTCAGCAACTTCTTGTTCGGTAAGCGCTGTCGGCTCACCAAAACGCGTCAAGTCTGCGTCTGGAAACACATGTGGGTGACGCCGTAGCATTTTTTTAACAATACCAGCGGCCACATCTTCAAAAGAAAAGCGTTGCTCTTCGTCCGCTATTTGCGCATAAAAAACCACCTGAAACAGTAAATCGCCAAGCTCTTCTTTTAGATGCTCAAAATCTTCTCGTTCAATGGCATCTAGCACTTCATAGGTTTCTTCCAGAGTGTAAGGTGCAATCGTTTTATAGGTTTGCTTTTTATCCCACGCACACCCAAACTGCTCATCTCTCAAGCAGGTCATTAAATACTGCAACTGGGTAATGGCGTTACTCAAAAGTCTCTCTCTCTAAACACATTTAAGACATTTGGCAGCTGATTAATGCGGTGCAGCAATTTGCTTAGCACGCTTAACTCGCCTACTTCGATAGTAAAACGTATGCTCGCCGTATGATTTTCCTTTGCAGACAAGGTATTCATCGATAGTAAATTGACCTTCTCGTTGGCCAACAGACTGGTAATATCATTAAGCAAACCAGTGCGATCATAAGCTTCAACCTGAATATTTACAGGGTACTGATTGTCTAGCTCTTCACCCCAGCTTACATCAATGATTCTCTCGGGCTCATCCAATCCTAACTGCACGATATTAATACAATCTTGTCTGTGTACCGATACACCGCGCCCTTGGGTAATAAAACCAACAATATCGTCCCCAGGAATTGGCGAACAACACTTGGCCATTTGGGTAAGTAATTTGCCAACACCCAATATATGAATATCGTTATCAGACGACTTATGAAGGCTCTTTTTAAGGCGAATTGGTCGCGTTGGTGAAGTTTCGCCATTCAGGTTATAAAAGTCATCAATAACTCTTAAAACGCGTGCCAACTGTATATCGCCAGCGCCTAACGCCACATACACTTCTTCGGCATAAGAAAAATTAAAGCGCGCTGATATCGCCTGTAAATCAATACGACTATCTTCAAGCCCTAAACGTTTTAGCTGTTTATCTAGTAATTGCTTACCCGCTTCAAGGTTTTTCTCTCGATCTTCTTTTCTAAACCAATTCTGGATTTTGGCTCTTGCACGGTTAGTTTGAACATAGCCCAATGTAGGGTGGAGCCAGTCGCGACTCGGTCCACCCTCTTTCGTGGTTAGAATTTCGACTTTGTCGCCAGTTTTTAGATGCGTTACTAAAGAAATAATCTTGCCGTTTACTTTTGCACCTCGACAACGATGTCCAATTTCCGTATGGACGCGGTAAGCAAAATCAACAG
This sequence comes from Marinomonas alcarazii, assembly GCF_003208215.1. Classification (GTDB taxonomy): domain Bacteria; phylum Pseudomonadota; class Gammaproteobacteria; order Pseudomonadales; family Marinomonadaceae; genus Marinomonas; species Marinomonas alcarazii. The sequence continues at coordinate 37,116 of NZ_QKLW01000011.1, read as the reverse complement.
GCGTAGCGTTAACTGGAAGATCGACAACATGCCCATCAGGCGTAAAAACATAAATACGATCTTGCTCTATATCACTGCGAACTTGCTCAGACAAAGACTCCAAGTCGCCTTGAACCTCATGAAAGTCCAAAATGGTACGCAGCCATTGCAATTTCTCTTCATAGCTGGTGCTGTTAGAGCTTAAATCGGTTCCTTTGTACTTCCAATGCGCACACACGCCCAGTTCTGCATCTTCATGCATTTTATGCGTACGGATTTGGATCTCCAGCGCTCGTCCTTGGGGACCAACCACTGCCGTATGCAAAGACTGGTATCCGTTAGACTTAGGATTGCTAATGTAATCATCAAATTCTTGCGGAATGGGGCGCCACAAATTATGAACAACACCAAGAACGCCATAGCACTCCATTGGTTCATCCACCAAAATACGAACAGCACGCACATCATAGACTTCATCGAAGCCTATATTTTTACGCTTCATTTTTCGCCAAATACTGTAGATGTGCTTGGCACGTCCCATTAGATCGGCGTGAATATTAATGGCTTTTAGTCGTTCATCTAGCAAAGAGATAACATCGTCAATGAATTGCTGACGATCTAAACGCTTTTCATCCAACCAGGTAGCAATACGTTTGTAGTCAGAGGGGTATAGGTAACGAAAAGACAGGTCTTCCAGCTCCCATTTTATATGACCAATGCCTAAACGATGGGCCAATGGGGCATAAACACTTTGTACTTCTAGTGCAACAGCAACACGTCGCTCTTCGCTTTGATGCTTTGCTTCTTTGATAGCACAGGCGCGTTCCGCCAATTTAATCAATACAACGCGGACGTCATCAATAATAGAAACCAGCATTTTGCGCAAAGATTCTAATTGATTTTCACTGCTTCCAAGCACCTCTGCCGCCGTGTCTGCAGTGAGGTTTTTAGAAACCTCCCCCATTTTAATGACGCCTTCGACAATCAGAGCCACCTTGCGCCCAAACATGTCCGTCACCCGGGAAATAGGCAGTTGGTCTTCTCGTACTGCACGATAGACGGCAGCCGCTACCAAGGAGTCTTGATCCGCCCGAAAGCCAGACAAAATTTCGACCATTTCTAGTCCGGCTCGAAAAGTACTTGCCTGTGGCCCCCAATAAGATGGTCTTGCAGATTGAAGTTCTGCCTGCCTAGCTAATTCACAAGCCATACGCAAAGGCACTCGAGCACTGTCATCGATTAAATGAGAAAAGTGCCCCATCCAACCATCAATATCCACGCTACCATCATCTAAAACAGGGTGATCTTTTCTTACCGTTACCATTTATCCGCCCTTCAAGTTACTTCTTTTTTTGCAACAACATCATCGTCTCTACATGGGAAGTTTGCGGAAACATGTCCATCAAACTCACCCTCAAAACACGATATCCTTTTGCAACTAGATATTCGGCATCCCTTGCTAAAGTAGAAGCATTGCAAGAAACATACAATATTTGTGTTGGTGCAATTTTTATGATGCTGTCTAAAAATTCAAATGCTCCCGCACGTGGAGGGTCCAGCAGCACTTTTGTAATTTGCTTGCTAATAAGCCCATTTTCAACCGGCTGAGTCAAGTCTGCAGCAACAAATGCGACATTATCCAATCTATTTAGTTGTGCATTGTGACGCGCAGCCTCCACCATAGAGTCTTGCACCTCAACGCCAATTACCTTTTGTGCGTACTTAGCTAAAGGCAAAGAGAAATTACCCACACCACAGAATAAATCCAACACAATGTCTCGATCATTTAACGCCAACCAATCAATCGCCTGCATCACCATTTTTTGATTCATCGCGGCATTCACTTGGATAAAGTCTTGAGGGTGATAACTCAATTTCAACCCATCAAGTTCATAATGGCGCATTTTTTCTGGCGACACCTCCGCTTTGCTCGCCTTTGGTGCTTGCCAATATAACGTAATTTGCTCGTCTTGCGCCCAGCGTTCCCACGTTTCTTTGAGCTCATCACTCACCTCAAAGTTCAATCGAAACAACACGGATACGCCTTTTGTATCTTCTAACAATTCAATGTGCCCAAGCAAACCCGCTAACTCACTTTGTAATAACGCAGTTTTTAGTGACAAAAAAATGGTTTGCAAAGGAGCAGTAAGCACAACACATTGATCAATAGAAACGATATCGCTTGAGGACTTGCCACGAAACCCCATTGCCAGTTGGCCTTTCTTTTGCTCAATGGCTATTCGGGCTCGGCGACGGTACTGTGTTGGCGCATCAACCAGAGACTCAAAATCTTGCATTGTCGCTACTTTGCGCAACTGTCCTTGCAGCCAATCATGTTTGGCAGCTAATTGCTTTTCATCGGCTAAATGCTGAAAGCTACAACCACCACAAATAGAAAAATGTGGGCAAGCAGGCTCAACTCGGTAATCACTTGGCTCAATAATCGAATGCAAAGCGGCTTCATCAAAACGACGTCCAGCTTTAGTCACTTGCGCAGTCACTGATTCACCAGGTAAAGCACCTTCGATAAAGGTCACTTTACCATTCAGGCGAGCAACGCCTTTGGCTTCATGAGTAATGCCTTCCACATGGTAAGTCTGGACGGGGCCCAATACCTGGGGTTTGCTTGTTCGGCGAGGGGGTGTTCTTCTTCTCAAAGGTGGCTCTCTTGTTCCTGAATATAGGATAAATGCATATCTATTCTATCTCATCTGTAGATAGAACTGTACGCGAAAGCAAGCCTTAATAGCCATTGATCACTCAGCCATCAAACACGCCAGTCGACAGATAACGATCTCCGCGGTCACACACAATCGCGACAATCACGGCATCCGTTAGCTGCCTAGACAATTCCATCGCTATCGCAACAGAACCACCCGAAGACACACCGCAAAAAATACCCTCCTCTTTCGCCAAACGACGCATTGTTGTCTCAGCGGCCTCTTGCGACACATCCATAATGGTGTCCACTCGGCTATCGTCAAAGATTGAAGGCAAATACTCTTTTGGCCAACGACGGATACCTGGGATACTTGAACCATCTTGAGGCTGAAGACCAACAATTTGGATGTCTTTATTCTGCTCTTTCAAATAATGTGACACTCCCATAATGGTGCCCGTGGTGCCCATTGAACTCACAAAGTGTGTCACGGCTCCTTGTGTTTGTTGCCAAATCTCAGGCCCTGTTGTGAGATAATGCGCATTAGGATTGTCTTGGTTTGCAAACTGATTCAATACAATACCAACACCTTCATCTTGCATTTCTTGAGCAAGATCACGGGCTCTTTCCATACCCTCTTCTTTTGTCACTAAGTGCAAGATGGCGCCATAAGCCGTCATCGCTGACTTTCGCTCTTGGCTCATGTTATCCGGCATAATCAGGTGCATTTTATAGCCCTTAATGGCTGCCGCCATCGCCAAGGCAATCCCAGTATTACCACTTGTCGCCTCAATTAAACTATCACCTGGCTTAATGTCTCCGCGAAGTTCAGCCTGAAGAATCATATTCAATGCAGGGCGGTCTTTTACTGATCCTGCTGGGTTTTGGCCTTCAAGCTTTAATAAAATCGTATTACTTGGATTTGGGTTGATGCGCTGCAAGCGAACCAGAGGAGTGTGTCCAATTAAGGACTCGATGCTAGGGTATTGGATCATAAAAAACTTCATTGACATTGATGACTGAGGGAATGAAACTTAACGCTATGGGCCTATTTAAGAACACTTACGCCCAACAGTACAATAAGAAAGCGTTATAAACTTAGTGTTAGTTTCTCATTTTGAAAAATAAAACAGGTTACTCTATCTTTTTAGGTAGGTAAAATCTGCTGTTTGCACTTCACTTGGACTAACCCTATGCGCGCTACACGCTTTCTCACATTGCTCTTTTTGTTACTAGTAATAAGCGGCTGCAACAAGCCTGCGGAAGACCTCACAGAGCTAAGCAACGCAGAATTACGTAAAAATTGGCGAGCATGCGCTTACCTAGACTCGGCATCCGGTGACGAAATAGCGGCATGCGAAAATTATGAAAAAGAATGCGACACACGCAAAGAACAAGGCCGCTTAGCATGCTACTAACCTTTTATATCTATGGCTCGCACAATGAAAATTCCTTTTATTAATATCACTTCACTGAGCCTAAGCAGCAAGTTGTTTTGGGTGTTATTCACTCCTTCTTTCATTATCTCTTTGATGGTCACCATCTTCTTATTATCTACGCGTTTCAATGATCTAAATCGCAACCTACATGAGCAATCACGCCACATAACAGAACAAGTCTCCACAACGAGCGCCTATGCCATTGTGTTCTCTGACCAAAACATGATGTATCGGATTCTACAAAACGCACTTAACAACCCAAATATAAGTAGTGTCCAACTCTACAACAGTGAACAAAAAGCCATCGCCGAACTAGGCAAACCATCGATACAAAACAGTCCTTTTTTTCCCGAAAAAAATGAAGTGATCGAATACGAAGACCGCCTCGAATCTATTAGCGCTATCTACTATACCAGTAACTCTCTGGACGGTATTTTCAACAGTCAAACTGACCTTTTCAACACCCAAGATCAGCGCAGCCTAATTGGCTGGGTCAGAGTGGAGGCAAATAAAGCCACTGTGCAATTAGAAAAATACCAGTACTCCAGCTTAGTCATTTTTATCTTTCTGCTTTTTAACGTTGCCATGATATTAGGCGCATTCCATGCGTCAAAAATCCTCACCCAACCCATAAACAAACTGGCTTCAGCATTAAGTAAACTGGTCAAAGGTCAATTTTCCACAGCGAAGCTGATGAAACTACCAGCAGAATACACCTCCATACAAAGAGACTTACTCGATTTGACGGAAAGGCTGGAGCACCATAATGAAGAGCTCGTCTCGGGCATTGAACAAGCCACAGAAGACATTCGTCGTAGCTTAGATAGCATGGAAGAAAAAAGCGCCCAGTTGCACATAGCCAACCGCGAGGCAATGGAGTCCAACCGCTTAAAGTCGCAATTTTTAGCCAACATAAGCCACGAGGTAAGAACCCCTCTAAACGCTATCCTCGGCTATACAAAAACCCTGCAAAAAGACATAAAAGACCCTCAACACCGCCTTTATGTGAACACCATTGAGCAATCTACCAACAGCCTACTGGCGGTTATCGGTGATATTTTGGATTTCTCTAAAATTGAAGCAGGCAAGCTTAGCTTAGAAAGCAACCATTTCAATCTTAAAACCTTAATAGACGATGTTTACCAGACATTAAGTATCAACTTACTCAACAAAGAAAAGCACATCGATTTAGTCCCAGAGTTTGGCTTAGATGTACCGGAATGGTTTATTGGTGACAGCACCCGAATACGACAAATTTTAACCAACCTAATCGGTAATGCGATTAAATTCACCCATCAAGGTTCGGTGAGAACCCGTGTCGCTATTGCGACTGAGAACGATCAAGATATCACCCTGTCTTTTCAAATTATCGATACCGGCATTGGCATTGCAGAAAACAAAATTCATCGTTTATTCAAGCCTTTTTCACAAGTCGATACCAGCACCACTCGACAGTTTGGCGGAACAGGGTTAGGTTTGGTTATAACCAAAAAGCTCGTTGAACAAATGAACGGCAAAATTGAAATAAGCAGTGACCCAAGTATTGGCTCCACCTTTCGCTTTACAATCACACTGAAAAAATCGACCAAAACCCAAAGTGACAAAACATCACTTGGACTTCATACCCTCATACTGGAACCTAGCTCCACCTATAAAAGCTATCTAAACAACTATTTACAGAGTATTGGGGTCAGTTGCAGTATATGCTCAGATATCGAGCAAACCGTTGCACTTTTAAACAAACAGCACGACAAAATAGATGCCATTCTATTGAGCGTTGTACCAAATGAACAAAGCATTTATGAAATCCGGGAACTCATCACGTATTCGACCCAGCAGTTCTCTATTCCATGCATTCTGATGATCCAACCACCAGGCCAAATTACACATTACCCAGACTTAAAAGATATTTGCAGTGACATTTTGCTAAAGCCAATCAGTCATGATCGCCTTTATCATGCTTTGCAAAACTTAGGGCATAATCCGATCACCACCTCTCAACCTCAAAAAACCAATGCTCAACGAGACAAGATTAAAGGCCTCAGCATACTTGCGGTCGATGACTCGCCAATCAATTTACAATTGCTTAACCATTGGCTCATTCCGATCGGACTCGATGTCACCTTAGCCTACAGCGGACAACAAGCCTTAGACCTAGCGATGAATAAACATTTCGACTTGGTTTTTATGGATATACAAATGCCAGAAATGGATGGCATGGAAACTACCCAGCATTTAAGACAACTCGACGCCTACAAAAACACGCCTATCATCGCCCTAACAGCCCATGCTTTAGGGTCAGAGCAGCAACAAATGCTCAGCAGTGGGATGAATGCCTATCTTACCAAGCCCATTGACGAAGAGCTTCTCATTAGCACGATCGAAAAATGGTGCTCCAATACCGACACCTTTCAAGATCAAGTCAATGCAAAGCTAGTTGATATATTTGACTTAGAAAAAGCATTATCTATTGTCGACGGCAAAGAAGAGATTGCAAAAGAAATGTTCGATATGCTGGCTGATTCCCTAAGCGCAGAGAAGAAGCTGATTAAGCATCACTTAGAAAACCAAGATACTAAAAAACTTATTGAAGTGGTTCACCGAATACACGGTGCATCAAAATACACAGGTACAGTAAATATCGCGAGACACGCAAATTTCCTTGAAACCCATCTAAAGGAACTCGGCATGGAAGACGCCGAGGGCGTCACCGAGGACTTTTTAGAAGCCATCGATGAACTGCTTGATCATCGCCAGCTTATTCCTTGGAATCAAGCCTTAGATTCAAGTACTACAAAGGCCTGAGCATACGCCCTTTCATCCGTTAAACTTACATGCCATGAAATAGGAAAATCATAACGAGCCGCAATAGCATCATCAACAACAAGAATCGGCTGACCTGTGGGCAAATTCATAACACTAAAGTGCTGAAAACTCACACCAGAACCAATTCCCGTACCCAATGCCTTTACTGCGGCTTCTTTTGCGGCAAAACGTTTCGCGACATAGGCAATGGCCTTATCTTCATTACTAATAGCTTGCCAACATTTTTTCTCGTCCGCACTCAAAATGCGATCAACAAAACGCTCTCCCAAACGAGTGATAGATTGCGCAATACGGGCAATTTCTACTAAGTCCGTTCCAACACCAATAATCAAGATATAACCTCTTCACTCAACTCAAACTTTCAACGTACGGAAAATTGGCACACCCAAATGCAACTCTCCTTGGAAGGACTGTTTTGGCAATAAACGCCTTGCAACGATAGGCTTACCATTTAACAAGCTGTCCAACCAATTACGATGCAATTCTTTGGCAAGGCTTAACACCTGCTTATCTGTCCATTTCCCCGCTTGATAATCAAGCGCGACCTGCCCTTCTACAAACAACATAGGCAAGAGTTTCGGCTTCTCGCCATAATATGGACGCAAGCCAAACTTATAGTGAAATTGATAGAGCTGCTTCGCGTCTATCAACTCACCACGGCTTGTGGAAAGCATATTAATAGCCACCCCTAATTCGGAGAACAACCCGACTTCAAAACGTCGTAACAAAGGCGCTATTGGCGCTCCTGCGTACAAGCTTTCAATAAGCCATTTATACAGCTCATACACATCAGGCAAGGGAAGATTAATCGGGAGCAGCTTTTCCAGCAACTCATGCACATAAAGCGCAGCATACAAGGGCAATCCCTCAAGAGCAGAAGCAGACGTAATAGATTCTAAGCTTTTCACTGTCTTTAAGTCGCTACGGCCAGAAAACTCCATTTCATAACACAAAAAAGGCCCAGGTATGACCCGAGCCTCTTTTTTAGGTAATCGCCACACGCCTCTTACCAAACCTTGCTCAAGGGTTAATACATCGAGCAAAATTTTGTTATCCTGAAAAGGACGAGTGTGGATAACATACGCAGATACGCGCATCGGAATTACTCTTCCTGATAACCTAAACTGGCTAGCGCACGTTCATCATCAGACCAGCCAGAACGAATCTTAATCCAAAGATTCAGCATCACTTTATGTTGAAACAGATTCTCCATATCAATACGCGCTTCTTTGCCGATGAGCTTAATTTTTTCGCCACGCTCACCAATAATGATACGCTTTTGGCCATTCCGCTCTACCAAGATTAACGCACTAATATGAATAGCAGACTCTTCGAAAACGAATTCTTCAATTTGCACAGCCACTTCATATGGCACTTCCTGGCCAAGCTGACGAGTAATCTTTTCACGAACGATTTCTGCCGCAAGGAAACGAGAACTACGATTGGTAATTTGATCTTCTGGGTAAAATTGCGTGCCTTCTGGAATATAGCTCTCAACCAAACGCTCTAAACGATCAAGGTTATTATTACGTAACGCTGATATCGGCACTATTTGCGCAAAATTCATTCGGTCAGATAAATTTGCCAAGCGTGGCAACAGGCTTTCTTTTTGATCTAGTTGATCAACCTTATTTACCACCAAAATAACCGGGCAACGCGCATGCTTAACCTTCTGAAGAACAGACTCATCTTCTTCAGTCCAACGGTCAGCATCGATAACAAACAAAACAACATCCACGTCTTTCAAAGCCGCTGCGGCGGTTTTGTTCATAATTCGGTTAATTGCTTTTGCCTCACCGAGATGCAGCCCAGGAGTGTCAACATAAATAGCTTGAACATGCCCTTCGGTCTTTACACCAAGAATTTGGTCACGAGTCGTTTGCGGCTTACGCGAAGTAATCGACAGTTTTTGACCCAAGATATGGTTAAGCAAAGTGGATTTACCCACATTAGGGCGACCAACAATGGCAATATAACCACAGTGTGTAATTTCAACGTCAGACATCTTTCTTTTCCAATTGTTTCAGTGCTTTTGAAGCGGCATTTTGCTCCGCAATACGGCGGCTATTACCTTTCCCTTCAATAGCGTCTTCACAGAGTTCTATATAACAGTGAACATGAAACGTCTGGTCATGTGGCTCACCAACAATGTCTACCACATCATACTGAGGCAAAGCATGCTTACGGGCTTGTAAATACTCTTGTAGACGCGTTTTGGCATCCTTCGTAACGACTTTCAAAGATGTCGCATCTAAACGTTCTTTGTACCATGACAATATGTGCTCTCGACAAACATCCATGCCGGCATCCAAATACATAGCACCAATAATGCCTTCTACCGTATCTGCCAGAATAGAGTCACGTCTAAAGCCACCGCTTTTTAATTCGCCAGCACCCAGCTTCAAATAGTCGCCTAGTTGAAATTCACGAGCGAGTTCAGCTAGCGTGTCACCTTTCACCAAAGAGGCACGCAAGCGGCTCAATTCACCTTCCTTAGCTTTTGGAAAACGATGAAATAGGTCTTCAGCGATCACATAGTTAAGAATCGAGTCACCTAAAAATTCAAGGCGCTCATTATTTTTTCCACCAAAACTACGATGCGTTAGCGCCAGCTCAAGCAGTCCAAGGTCGGCAAAAAAGTAACCTATTCGCCGACTCAGCTTCTGATACAATGAACTCAAAATTTCTCCAAAAAATACTTATTCAATCAAACCGTTATTTTTAAAACTTGGAATACTGAAAAACTCATCCCAATGTAACCACACGTAAAAAGCGCGGCCTTTCATATTCTCATCAGGAACAAAGCCCCAGAATCGGCTATCTGCGCTATTATCTCGATTATCTCCCATTACAAAGTAATGACCTTCAGGAACCGTCCATTCTCCTTCATGGGGAGTAAATCGGAAACTATTATAAATCTCGTGCTGCACGCCACCTAAGTTTTCGTTAAATAGCTCAACCGGCTCTTGATCCGGGTTCAACGACACAGGCAACTTAGCTAAAAACTCTTTACTCACTTGCTTGCCATTTATCGTTAAGATCTTATTGCGATAAACAACATGATCACCAGGCAAGCCCACCAAACGTTTAATATAGTTTAAATCAGGTTTTAGCGGGTACTTAAAAACCACTACATCACCACGTTTTGGCTCTGTGGTAGGAATAATAGTGGTATTGAGTACTGGCAAACGAAGTCCGTAATCAAATTTATTCACCAGAATAAAGTCACCAATCTTTAACGTCGGCAACATAGAACCTGATGGGATCTGAAAAGGTTCGACGACAAAAGAGCGCAGACCAAAAATAATTGCGATTATGACAAAATAAGACTTAACCTCTACAACAAATTTAGGGGTTTGCGCCAATCTTTCTTTCGCATCTTTGTCTAAAGCACTGCGCGCCTCTGTCGCCATGCTCGCCAGAACCTGTTTGCGTTTTGGTAAATATACAATGCGGTCGTAAACCCAAAAAACACCGGTTACCAAAAACGCAATCGCCAGTATCAATTCGAAATCAAAACTCATACTTCATTTCTCCGCCTTGGTGCGCTCGTGCGCACCAGTTGATTTTCTGGCTAGCTATCAAGCTGCAAAACCGCAAGGAAAGCAGACTGTGGCACTTCAACGTTGCCCACCTGCTTCATGCGTTTTTTACCTTCTTTTTGTTTCTGTAGCAATTTCTTCTTACGACTCACGTCACCGCCATAACATTTCGCTATAACGTTTTTACGCAACGCTTTGACCGTTGTTCGCGAAATGATTTTCGCGCCAACCGCACCCTGAATGGCAACATCAAACATCTGACGAGGAATCAGATCTTTCATTTTTTCACACAAAGCACGCCCTCTGAACTGAACGTTATCTTTATGCATAATCAAGGCTAATGCATCAACACGCTCACCATTGATAAGTATATCCAAACGGCACAACGGAGCAGGACTAAAGTGAGAGAAGTTGTAATCCAACGAGGCAAAACCACGGCTACAAGACTTCAATTTATCAAAGAAATCCATTACCACTTCGTTCATTGGCAACTCATAACGCAGTTGCACCTGACGACCAACGTACAACATGTCTTTTTGAATGCCACGCTTTTCCACACACAAAGTAATCACGTTCCCCAAGTATTCCTGTGGAACCAAAATATTGGCTTCAACAATAGGTTCACGCATTTCTTTAATAGTGCCAGGGTCAGGCATTTTAGATGGGCTATCAACATTGATAACCTCACCATTGTTTAATTCAACTTCAAAAACTACCGTTGGCGCTGTCGTGATCAAATCGAGATCGTATTCACGCTCTAAGCGTTCTTGGATGATTTCCATATGCAACATCCCTAGGAAGCCACAGCGGAAACCAAAACCCAATGCGTCTGAGCTTTCAGGTTCAAAGAACAAGGAAGCATCATTTAGGGTTAATTTATCCAAGGCAACACGGAAATCTTCGTATTGGTCAGAGCTTACAGGGAAAACACCAGCGTATACTTGCGGCTTAACTTTCTGGAAACCAGACAATTGAGGCACATCAGGAGTCGATGAGTGTGTAATAGTGTCACCAACAGGTGCGCCATGAATGTCTTTGATACCAGCAACAACATAACCCACTTCACCAGCGCGCAGAATACCAGTTTCTTTACGCTTAGGCGTAAAAATACCCGTCATATCAACAGGGTGAGTTTGTTTAGTCGATTTAATATAAATCTTGTCTTTCTTACGTAATGTTCCTTGCTTGATACGAACAAGAGAAACAACGCCTAGGTAATTATCAAACCATGAATCAATTATAAGCGCTTGAAGCGGCGCATCTACGTCACCTTCTGGTGGTGGTATAGTCGCAACCAATCGCTCCAATACATCATCAACCCCCATGCCTGTCTTTGCAGAACAAGTCACAGCATTCATGGCATCAATACCAATGATCTCTTCAATTTCTGCACAAACACGTTCAGGCTCAGCCTGAGGCAAATCGATTTTGTTCAAGACTGGCATAACTTCGAGGCCTTGCTCGATAGCGGTATAACAGTTTGCAACAGATTGAGCTTCAACACCTTGCGCCGCATCCACTACCAATAATGCGCCTTCACAAGCAGCCAGTGAGCGTGATACTTCATACGAGAAATCTACGTGTCCAGGAGTATCGATGAAGTTCAACTGATAGACCTGACCATCTTTCGCATGGTAATCCAGCGTGACGCTCTGCGCCTTGATGGTAATGCCTCGTTCACGCTCAATGTCCATTGAGTCGAGAACCTGAGCCGACATCTCACGCTCGCTCAAGCCTTCACAAGTCTGAATGAAGCGATCGGCTAATGTCGATTTCCCATGGTCAATGTGGGCGATGATACTAAAATTGCGTATGTGCTTAAGATTATTGGAAGACACTATTTACTCACACTTAAAAAGCGATATTTGAATGATTTCCTGTTGATAAATAAGCCACATATGCACACATTTTCATCAAAATGGCGTTCAAATTGAGCTCCATTACCATGTTTGTACTATGAAAAAGCTTATCAACACATTTTCAGGATAGAAATTGGCGAGCATTCTACCGAAAATCGAGCGTGGACTCCATTTATTTCAGCGGTCAAGCCAGAAGAGCCCAGCAAGTTAAGTCAATGCATAGGATTAAGGCAACACAATCCCTCTTTCTTTTAAGACTCGTTCAACCGTGTCGACGGTGGCTTGTGTGTGAGAATCAATTTCAAGATTGACTCTGTCGCCCACACTGAGCATTCCAAACGTTGTTAACCTTAGTGTTTCTGGGATTAACGACACCTCTAACCAATCATCACCAATGTCGCTGATGGTCAAACTCGCGCCATTCAAGCCAACATAACCCTTATCAAATAAATAGCGTCGTGCATCGACGTCATGTTGGCGATCTGTCGTAAAGCGGATATGAACACTTTCTTCGATTTTTTCAATACGCGTGACACAAACAGACGTCATGATGTGACCAGACATAACATGCCCGCCTATTTCATCACCCATGCGCGCCGCACGTTCAAAGTTGACCGTATCACCCGCCTGCAATAAACCAATATTGGTTAATGCTAACGTGGTATCAATCACATCAAACGTTAAAACATCATGGCCAATCTCAGCAACGGTTAAACAAACACCATTAATCGCAACACTAGCCCCTAACTGCTGCCCCAACATCACACCCGCTGGGAAGACAATTTCTAGTCGTTTATTACGACCAACTTGGCTTGTACTTTGAACCGTTGCAGTACCTTGAACAATACCCGTAAACATAAAGAATCCTCATTCATAGGTGAAAAAATGTGCGGTATGACGAACTTAATGCTGGCCACCAGCGAGACTGAAGAAGAAATGAACACTTTTATTCAAAGCTGCATCAGAACTGGTTTTGAGCAAGTTATCACAGTGTCACCAATAGGGTTATCCACAGGTTACGGGGATAACAGTTTCTTCACAAAAAGATAAAACTAAACCTTACTAATGCGCCCATTTTATCCATTTTCAAGTTGGCAGTAAGCATTGCTCGGTAAAATTAAAAAAAAAGCCGCTTCATCATAAGCGGCTTTTCGGTCTATACGGGAGAGAAACCTAGTCTATTCGCACTACTTCTCAGATAGGGCGTCAATCATGCCCTGAGTCACCAAGACAATCCCATCAGAACTACGATAAAAACGCTCAGCATCTGCAACAGCATCTTCACCAATTACTGTTCCTTCGGGTATATGGCAATCGGAATCCACCACCACTTTGTTTAAGCGACAATTACGACCTATATCACAACGAGGCAAAATAACGGATTTATTCACATGTGAGTATGAATTGACTCGCACATTGTTGAACAAGATAGACTGCTCGACTGTAGAACCTGAAACAATACACCCAGCCGATACAACAGAATTCAACGCCGTACCAATACGTTCTTCGTAATTGTAATTAAACTTAGCGGCAGGACGTTGATATTGGGTGGTACGAATAGGCCAATCTTCGTCGTACAAATCCAATTCAGGGACTAAACGGGTCAAATCCATATTGGCTTCCCAATACGCAGTCAAAGTACCAACATCGCGCCAGTAAGGTTTGTCTGGGTAGCTTTTATTATCAATCACACTGTTAGCAAAGTGGTGAGCTTTTATTTTGCTTCTGCCGACAAAAAGAGGGATCAAATCTTTACCAAAATCATGGCTCGACGCATCATCACTGGCATCAGAGCGCAGATTCTCAGATAAAAATTTTGTATTGAAAATATATATTCCCATACTAGCAAGAGACACATCGGGTTTGCCCGGCATAGTAGGAGGATTAGAGGGTTTCTCTTCAAAAGCGATGATGTTGTCATTGTCATCGACATGCATAATGCCAAACTGATCCGCTTCTGCCAAAGGAACTTGAATACACGCAACAGTGACATCGGCACCACTGTCTATGTGCTCTTGCAACATAACACTATAATCTTGCTTATAAACATGGTCACCGGCAAGAATTAAAATATATTCACTTTCCAAGCCGTTAATCATGCTTAAGTTTTGATAAACAGCATCTGCTGTTCCACGATACCAATCGCCTCCAGTCTGCTGCTGAGCAGGCCAGAGTTCAATAAACTCATTAAAATCGGAACGCAAGAAGTTCCAACCACGTTGCACATGTTGATTTAAAGTATGAGACCGATATTGAGTTAAAACGGCGATTCGTCTCATACCTGAATTCATGCAGTTAGAAAGCGGAAAATCGATAATTTTATACTTACCCGCAATCGGGACAGCGGGCTTAGAGCGGTTATCCGTCAATTGCTTTAATCTTGAGCCACGTCCACCGGCTAAAATAATGGACAAAGTTTTCATACGCGCCGTATTTAAATCCATGTAATGCCCTTAAAATTTTTATCAACACACTCTATTTAAAGTTTCATTTAGGTATACTCGTATCATTATTCCAAATCAATAAGATGCCTAATAATGAAAATACTCTTTGCCGCTTCCGAAATTTACCCTCTAATTAAAACAGGTGGATTGGCCGATGTCGCAGGTGCCCTTCCCGTCGCTCTTCGAAAGAAGGGCCTTGATGTCAAACTTATCATGCCTGCCTATCAAGGCATACTTGAAAAGGTAGCGCCAATTCAAAAGAGTATCAACCTTGGAAATCCATTTGGTGTTGGAGATTTGTTACTTCTTGAAACCCATATACCAGAAAACAACACACCGATTTACCTCCTCCAATGCCAAGCGCTGTACGAGCGTGAAGACGGCCCTTACGTTGATCGAAATGGAATAGACTTCAAAGACAACCATATCCGCTTTGCCGCCTTATCATGGGCGACAGCAACACTTGCTTTGCATGGCAATCTGATTGATTGGCAAGCAGACATTCTTCATTTAAATGACTGGCAAACAGGGTTCGCGGCAGCTTATCTTGAAAGCTGGAAAGTAAAACATCTTCCGATTGTGACAACAGTACATAATTTACGCTATAACGGAAGTTTTGATATGGATCAATTCTCTGACACATTTTTATCGACTGAACTACTCAGCATGCATGGCATGGAATTTTATGGCCGCTTCTCAGGACTAAAAGCTGGCCTTGTGTATGCAGATGCAATCACCACCGTAAGCCCAACCTATGCACAAGAAATCCTTACACCAGAATACGGTGATGGTCTTGATGGCACATTAAGAGCGATGTCTGAGAAACTGGTTGGCATTTTAAATGGCGTAGACTACGAGCAATGGTCACCAGAAGTCGACCCTCTCATCGCTCAACAGTACAACACAGACAACCTAAAACAAAAACAGGCAAACAAGCTCGCCTTGTTACAAGAAAACAGTCTATCGGAAGACCTGAATCAGCCCATTTTTGGCGTAGTCAGTCGATTGACCGAACAGAAAGGACTAGACCTTATTTTAGAAGTTATGCCCAACTTGTTAGATAAGGGCGCAAGACTCGTTGTGTTAGGTTCTGGAGACAAACAGCTGGAATCTGGCTATTTAGCCTTACAAGATAAATACCCAGAACAAGTATCCGTCCGCATTGGTTATTTTGAAGACTACTCACATCGCATCCAAGCTGGTATTGATGCTTTACTCATCCCTTCTCGATTTGAGCCGTGCGGTTTAACACAACTTTATGCTTTGAAGTACGGCACTCTGCCAATCGTAAGGCAGACAGGCGGACTGGCTGACAGTGTTTTTGAACTCACAGAGAAGGCAAATGGCTTTGTCTTTGCTGATGCCAGTAAAGAAGCTTTACAGGCCGCCATGGAGCGTTGCATGACTTGTTTTCATCAGGATAAAGTGCGCTGGCAAGCATTACAAAAGAACGCAATGAGCTATGACTTTAGCTGGGAGGCCGTTACAGATCAGTGGGAAACATTATATAAATCGCTTCTTATTGATAAATAAGCCTGTTTTCATCAAGCGGGTTATCTTTTATTCAAGAGATAACCCAGCGTGACGACTCTCTTCCCATAACTTTTCGCCCTCAACCAAGGCTTTTTCAGTAAAGCCCTCCTGCCTCATTTCTTGCAAGGCAATAGCGATCCGATACTTTAAATCATCATTATTGCATGGCGACTTTTTAGACATAGTTAGGTATAAGCCTTCGCTGCTTATAAATGGCTGCCGAGCAACAATAGTATCAGACAAGCCTAAAACCACAGAGTAAGCTTGAGCAGGACTTTTTTCATATAAAACATAATCAACACGATCGGCAGCAAGCATTCGCAACGCTTGCGATAAACTAGCAACAGACAATATGCTTAATTTACTCTGGGCAAATTGATCAAACTCCTGACCAAAACTGTTATTGATAACGGTAACGCCCCACTTACCAATCAGATCTTCTTTTTTATCAAAAGCAAAAGGCTTGTCTTTGCGTTGCCACACAACACTCGTTGTATGAAGCATGACAGGTGTGAAATAGTCCATATAATCGGCACGTTCAGTGGTGTAGAACGCACCGGCCATTAAATCAATACGCCCGTTTTTTACTTCATTTTGCGCTCGTGACCAAGGCCCCACATGCACCAACCGAATAGGAATATCTATACGTTGGCTCAACTCATCAATAATAAGGCGATTTACACCTTGTAGAGTCTTTGCATTTGGTTGCGCTTGCCACAAAAAAGGAGGGTATTCTGAATTACCTGATGCCGTAAGCTGGGTGCATGATGAAGGAAGAGTTTCTTCGCCTAAAACGGCCGAACTTTTAAAGAAGGTCGCCATTAATAAGCAGCAAACCAGGTGTGTATGTAGTCGCATATCACGCCACTCCCCATAACAAATAAAACTCAAACAACAAGTGACGCGCTGTACTCTACAAATATAGTGATCACGTTACAGCAAAAAATACGTAAGTTCATTAACCATTTATAACAGCAACCGACCCTTGTGCTCACACACAACATTGTCGGTAAATATAATCACGATTCGATTATAAAAAACAGTAATCTGTTTCATTCCAATACTCTAAAAAGCAGAATAAAGCCCTAAACCTTATAACCCCTTCTTTAGACGAACCCTAATCACCTTAAAAAGGCCAAAAGCAGGAAGTACTGTCTTTAGGCTCTGTTCCTAAAATAAAAGCCAGTGTGATTTTATCACTACAGCGACTAGCCGCTATTTCAAATTCGTCATCGAGCACATCATAACGAGCCGCGCCACTAGGCAAACTTGTTGGCAGTGATCTAGGGTTTACGTTTTTAGTAAAGTCTATCCAGACTTTTTGAGCACCACTGCTTCCCGTTATGCTGAGTGGCACATTGTTGTCATCACCTAGCCAGACGGTTGAAGAGTAATCTCCCGTAATACCAACAAACCAACTGTCTTTTTGCTGGTTAGTCGTTCCCGTTTTAGCCGCAAAATTCAGATCTGGAAACGCTGCCTGTGCAGCACGCGCCGTACCTATTTTCGGCGTTTTTGTCATTCCATCCAGTGTCACAGCCAGCAAAGCATCGGTAAAAGGCACATCGTTTTGCTGGTCAAAACGCTTCATCATTCGATCATTTTGATCCATTACCGCAAGGACGACACCCAATTCACTGCTTTTACCTTGGGACGCAATCGGCTGATACAAACGCGACACTTCAAACGGAGACAATTCTAATGCCCCCAACGCCATGGCTGGATGCATAGTAAAGGAGCGCTTAACTCCTAATTGTCTTAACGTATCCCCAACCCGATCAAAGCCTATTTGCTCCGCCAGAGAGACGGTCGCCAAATTATAAGATTTCGCCATCGCTTCATACAGATGCACCACACCATGCGTTTTACGATCATAGTTTTCAGGCTCCCAAATCTGGTCACCGACCTTGAAACGAAGTCGCTTATCTTCAATTTTTGACCACCATGTATAACGCCCAGTCGCCAAAGCTGACATATAAAGTGGCGGTTTCACTAATGATCCAATAGGTCTAACAGCGCCTAACGCTCGGTTAAACCCTGTGTAGTACTGGCCACTCGAACCAACAATAGCGCGCACCTGCCCCGTTACTCGATCAGTAACTACCATCGCACCTTGAAGGCCTTTTAATTTCGCATCACGTCGTTCTAATGCGCTTACCTGACGCTGCATTGCAGCACTTGCAGCACGTTGTGCTCGAATATCAACACCAGTATAAATACGTAAATTTTTTGTCGCCAAAGTCGTTTCATCAAAATCTCGAGAAAGCTGCATAGCAACAAGGTCTAAATAATCCCCATATATAGAGCGCTCTTTCTTCTTACTGGCAAGACGAATAGGTCGCTTGATTAGGCTTTGATAATCCTTATCGGATAAACGACCTTGCTCTTTAAGCACCGCTAAAACGGTATTGCGTCGAGCTTTTGCCCTATTTGGCGAACGTTCAGGATTGTATAAAGATGGGCCTTTTACCATGCCAACCAAGAGCGCAAATTCATCTATATTAAGCTCGTTTAAAGGTCGGCCGAAGAAGTGTTGACTGGCGGCAGCAAAGCCATGTAACGCACTGCTACCAAGCTGAGCCAGATACACTTCATTCATATACGCGGTAATAATGGCTTCTTTTGAATAGTGATACTCAAGCAACAAACTCATCACAACTTCGGTTAATTTGCGTGTATAAGTTCGCTCCGAACTTAAATACATATTTTTAACCAATTGTTGAGTCAAGGTAGAGCCGCCCTGACGTCTAGCGCCGTGGGTAAAATTAACAATAACAGCTCGTGCTATCCCTGTTAATGAGATCCCCCAATGATGATAAAAATCGCGATCTTCAACAGCCACCAGAATATCAATAAGGGGTTGGGGTATTTCCTTGTAGGTCAATATTTGACGGCTTTCTGTGTTACCACCATATAAATAGCCAATTCGTTGAGGCTCGATTCTTGCCTCATCGACTTCATCACCATTCAACGCTTGAATAACCAAACGTCCATTTTCGAATGAAAAAATGCGTCTTTCACTTTCGTGGAAACCAAGATGATCGACATACGAACGAAGGTGTGCGCTTACTTTTGTCTGACTACGAGCAGCCCAACCGACTTTTTGACTGTTCCGACCAAAACGATAACCCGTTTCTTCCAGCAAGCTCTCTAAATCTTGTTTTTTCCAAGGCGCGCCGCTCGATAAGATAATAGGAGCACTGTAAACCTCAGAAGGCACCTGCCACTTTTGGCCTTCAAAACGTTCCACCACTTGCCCGTTTAACCACCAGACCCAAACAGCAAATGGGATACTGGCCACTAATGAGAGGATAAGTCCCCACTTAAAAAGAAAACGACATGACCTCTTCAAAAAAGAAGATTTGCGCACTTTTTTCGTTTGGGACGAAGATTTACGAGAGGATTTTGCCGGAGTTTTTTTAGCCATGGCGGCAAGTATAAGGAGCTTGTCAAACGCAAGCAACGATCAAAACCCAACTAGCTAAATTATTGCATATTGACTCATTTGCCATAGCACTTTAGAGTCGTTCCTCACGGAATGCTTAACTAACTGACATTCCCTTGATATTTAATCACTTAATCGGCCGTAGAATTGGAAGAAAACAGCACTAGATTGGAATAAATATCTCTCTGCTCTAGTTCGCATAAACACGAAATGCGCCAATTCTCACAAACAAGTAATCCATTATAAATAGTGCGGTAATCACGTGTTTAATAAGTATCTCATTCCAGACGCGCAAAACCTTCCAGAAGGAAAAGCGCTGAACATAAAAGTAGCAGAATACAACTTTTTAGTGACGAAACAGCAAGGTCAAATTTTAGCCTATGAGAACCTTTGCCCTCACCAGAAAAAGCAATTAAGTTGCTCTTCAAATACCACCTTGGACGAAGGCGGAGATTATTTGAAATGCCACCATCATGGCGCTCTCTTCTCTCCAATTGACGGCACTTGCATAACAGGACCTTGTCAAGGTAGCCATTTAAAGAAGGCCACTGTTGGCATGGAACAAGGCAACTGCTATCTCCTTTTTGCCTAACGGCTCTCTTACTTAACCACACGCTGGACAAACATGGGTCACAATGCATTTTTAGTTAACATAACGCTTTTTCTACAAAACAAGTTTAGCGTCTTGTTAACTATGGCTTTGTGTTGCCTGCTCTCTACCAAGTTGTTCGCGGCTGATACACTTCACCTTGCGGTAGCCTCTAATTTTATTTCACCAATAAAGCAGCTTGCACAAGACTATGAAGAGGAAACAGGACAAAAAATACAACTGTCTTTTGGTTCTTCAGGGAAGCTATTTGCCCAAATCCAGCACGGGGCTCCCTATGATATTTTCTTATCTGCCGATGTTGCCAAACCCCAGGCGTTAATTCAAAGTCAATTTGCCTTAGCTGACAGCATCGTCACGTATGCCAAGGGGCAATTAGCCCTATGGTCTGTTACGCCTTTGGGGTCAGACATAAAAATCAGCTTGCAGAACAGCAATCGCATCGCCATTGCAAACCCAAAACTCGCGCCCTACGGAAAAGCTGCACAAGAAAGCCTGCAAGCATTATCGCTTTGGAATACGGTTGAACAAAAGCTAGTTCAAGGAGAGAACATCGGACAAACCTATCAATTTGTCTATTCTCAAAATGCCGATATAGGTTTTGTAGCGTACTCACAAGTATTGGCAGGGAAAGTAAAAGGCAACACCATTAAAATCCCGAGCGAACTTCATAGTGATATTAACCAAGCTGGGGTAATTTTATCGCATTCTAAAAATGTAGAACTCTCCCGCGCCTTCATGGCATTTTTGATGCGCCCTGACACCCAAGCTAAAATTACTCAGTTTGGTTATGCAGCGCCAAACAGCTAGGCCGAATCACAATGCACCTTACCTCCGAAGACATTGATGCTATTTGGCTAACACTTAAGCTAGCCAGCCTAGTCACTTTTTTGCTGATTATTATTAGCACGCCACTGGCATGGTGGTTAGCAAGAACACAATCTTGGTTAAAAGGCCCTATTAATGCCATTGTAGCGATGCCACTGGTATTGCCCCCAACGGTACTTGGCTTCTATTTACTGCTCTTTTTGAGTCCGCAGGGAGCAATAGGCTCGATAATGAGCAACATGGGGTTACCACCGCTGCCTTTTAGTTTTACAGGTTTAGTCATTGCTTCCATGCTCTATTCACTTCCGTTTGTTGTACAACCTATTCAAAATGCTTTTTTGGCCATAGGAAAAGGGCCTTTAGAAGCCGCAGCCACTTTACGCTCTTCCCCTTTAAATCGTTTTTTTTATGTTGCCATTCCATTAGCAAGACCCGGTTATATCAGTGCTGCGATTCTTGGGTTTGCCCATACCGTGGGCGAGTTCGGAGTGGTTCTTATGATAGGTGGAAACATAGCCAGTGAAACAAGAGTGATTTCTATACAAATATATGACCATGTTGAAGCACTAGAATACGGCCAAGCTCATACACTGTCTCTGCTAATGGTGGCCTTTGCATTTATCGTACTTGCCTTTTTATACGGCGTTCAAAAACACCAAAAAAGCAAAGCTGTCTCAGGGGGATTACTGTGACTCCAGCAGACGATAAAAAAGCATTGCACATACAAATTACTCAACCAGCCAGCAAACAGTCGCACTTCTCTTTGGATATCAACCTCCAGCTCCCGAGTACTGGCGTTACTGCGTTATTTGGACCATCCGGTTCAGGAAAAACCACGATATTGCGTCATATTGCCGGTTTAGAGGTGAGCAATAGTAGCCACATCCGCCTAGACGATACTATTTGGCAAAACTCTCAAACATCATTACCGCCGCACAAACGCCCAATAGGCTTTGTTTTCCAAGATGCAAACCTGTTTGAGCATTTAACCGCTGAAGGGAATCTGCGTTTTGCGATGAAACGAGCCAAGAAAGATCAGTCCGTTATTTCTTATCACGATGTCATTCGTTTAATGGATATCGACTCTATTTTGGCTCAATATCCGGCACAATTATCAGGTGGAGAACGTCAACGAGTCGCCATTGCCAGAGCATTGCTTATTCAGCCAAAATTATTGCTTATGGATGAACCTTTAGCCGCCCTAGATGAAACCTTGAAACAAGACATTTTGCCTTACCTAGAAAAGCTGTGTCGTCGAGCTAACATCCCTATCATTTATGTGAGCCATTCGTTAGATGAAGTAATCAGATTAGCTGATCACATGGTGGTATTGGATAAAGGACGAGTCGTAGAGGAAGGCGACATCCATACATTACTTGGGAAACTTGGTACTTCCTTTTCACGTTATCAAGATGCCAGTGTGGTTGTGGTAGGCACAGTGACTCGACATTCTCCCGAATGGGGGCTGTCTTGGTTAACAATTGGCAATCAAGCCATTGCATTTAAACAAGGTAATGAAGCACTGGGGGAGCCCGTTCGGCTACGTATCCAATCAAGAGATGTTAGCATCACGCTGGACAAACAAGACGGATCCAGCATCCTTAATCGTCTAACTGCCGTAGTTGATGATATTGAACGAGATCCCAAAGATCCTAGCCAAACTATGGTTCGGCTCATGATCGACAATACGGCAATTTTAGCCAAAATTACCGCTTTTTCTGCCCATCAATTGGCTTTGCAAAAAGGTCAATCCGTTATTGTACAAATAAAGTCTGTGGCGGTTCTTTCGTAAACACTGACAGCCTTCAAGCAGGCTTAGCCCAAAAGGCCGCTAATTTAGGCTTTATAACCAGAGACATTAAAACAGAGATCGCCAATCCAGCAGGTAAAGCAGCCATAAACGTCGCGATCCAAAAGTGAATTAAATCCTTAAGTGCTAGGAAGCCATGTAAGTTCACGGTCGTGACAACGGCCATGATCGATTCCATCAACACCGCCATAATAAGCCCGAAAACAATATTTTGCTTCATAGACGACAGGCTTGGAAATAGCATATTAACCAAGCGATTAACCATAAAAGCGATAACACCGCCAATTGGTGCAATGCATAGAATACACAAAGCAAAAGAAGACAACCAAGATGTCATGAAATCCTGGGTAAAACCAATATTTCTCCAGGTCATTAAGAAAGTTAACGAACCTCCTATAGCAATAACAAGGCTAACGATAACAGCAATTTTTTGAACTTTATTTGACATAGATTCTCTCGCGGAAAATGATAAGGTAAAAACGCCAAAACAAATTGACAAAGTCAACTATATTGAATTAAGTTGATAAAGTCAACTAAAGCAAGGATTGTCATGCAACACTACGAATCAGAACTACAAACTCTCTTCATAAATACGATCAGCGGATTAAAAGTATCAATGAAAGCCATCATGAAGGAGCAAGGACTGTCATTATCACCTTTGCATTTTATGATTTTGAAAAATATCTACGAGACAGAAAATTGCACAGCAAATTATCTTGCAGACGTAGCCGCCAAAGACAAAGGACAAGTCACACGCTTAATTCAGGAAGTTATAAACCAAGGGCTGATTATCAAGTCTCCAAATCCAAATGATAAACGCAGCCAATACCTATTTTTAACCGACAAAGGTTTGACGGTTTATCAGCATCTAGCGCAAGCAGATCAAAAGGTTCTAAAAGAAATGAGAAAGGATGTTAGTGATGAAGAGCTCAAGGCATTCTTAAACATTGGTAAAAAAATGCTCGCTAATTTAAATACTGTCATTAGCGAGGCATAAAACTTAACCTTAAATTTCCTGTGCTAAGTGCTCCAAAAAGTCACGCATGAAGGCGACTCTTCGCTCGCCTTCATGCCGAGCAGAAGGTAGGTTAAGCGTTTCAGCAATACCAAACAGCTTGCTATAAAAGTGATCAATTGAATAAGCACTGTCGTTCGGTTCGCGCACCTCACAAAAAGGATCCTGACTAGCGTATAACGCACGATTAAGTGCCCCACTCACCTGCATACAACGAGCTATCCCTATCGCTCCCAGGGCATCCAAGCGGTCCGCATCTTGTACTATTTTGGCTTCCAGTGTCTTTGGGGGAATATTGGCACTAAAGCTGTGGGCACAAATGGCATGATGTATGGCTTCATGATGCGCACTCGGGTACTCAATTGATTCAAGAAAGCCAATGGCTTTATCTGCCGCCATGGTTGAAGCGAAAGCTCGATCAGGGTGGTTTTTTGGCAATGACACACAATCATGTAGCCATGCAGCAGGCATAACAATCCCCCAATCAGCACCCTCCTCTTGAGTCAGTTGCTTAGCCGCTTTTACTACCCTATGGATATGATTCACATCATGTGCCACATCCACTGCATTTTGAGAGACTAAAAAAGACTGACACTGAGATGAAAACCGCTGCTCGTTTGGAAACCACATAACCTTCTCTGCTCTTACAGGATGAAACGGTCAGAATGGTAACGTCAAAGTTCAACCTCCTTCAATAAAAAAGGCCTTGCTGTTTCAAGCAAGGCCTTTCTCTATCATGTCATTGTCTATTAAAACGTATAACCAACACTCGCCATGAAAGTGAGCGGATCAATATCCGTATCGAATGTGCCAACGGTTGTGTGTACATCGGTATTAATATCCATGTACCAAAGAGACGCATTGGCAAACCAGTGATCAGATAATGTCACGTCTACACCCACTTGAGCAGCCAAACCAAATGAGTTATCGAGGTTAACATCCGTATTGGCCAAATCGCCCTTACCTTCTTCATCAAAGAAAAGCGTGTAATTCAAACCAGCACCCACATATGGACGCACCTGGCTATTGGCTTGACCAAAATAATATTGCGCCATCACGGAAGGCGGCAAATGAGACACTTCAGCGACTTTTCCCAAAGTGTTCACGGAAACATCGTGAGTAAAAGGCGTTGCTGCCAAAACCTCAAAGCCCACATTGTCTGTCAACATATAGCTTAGCGTTACCCCAATCTGAGTATCTTTATCAATCTCTAATTCATTGGACCCAGTTACTTTATCGCTACTTTCGTTGGGCATCACACTGGCCACACCACCACGAACAAAAATATCCCCAGCACTGTGTGCAAGAGCCATAGAAGAACAAAACGCAGAAACAAGGGCTACAGGAAGTAAAGCTTTCATAATCGATTCCTTTTTGTGTCAAACAACATGTCAGTGACCAAAAAGTAACAGGATCTACAATCAATATTTTAATCTAGATCAAGGTTTTACTCGCTCCAGAGAGACAACTAAGGTGACACCCCCACTAGGTCAAGAAAAGGTAAACTGCCCAAATAGAATCATTTTTCCCCCAAATATGCAGATAAAAAGACTCGTCTACTTGAAGGTGAGCATTGAAACATTAGTAAACTATCAAAATTATAAAAGTAAACTGATTTACCCTAGCTCAATAAATCGGTAATATTTGCGAAAATTCTCATCTGGATAAAAAATAATATGCCAATACTTATTGCTGTCACGCTACTGTGGGCGTTTTCATTTAGTTTAATTGGAGTCTACCTAGCTGGGCAGGTTGATGCTTGGTTCTCTGTATTAATGCGAGTAGCTCTTGCCACCCTTGTGTTTCTTCCTTTCTTAAAACTTCGCCAGATCGAAGCAAAAATAGCATTGAAATTAATGGTCTGTGGCGCATTTCAGCTCGGTATCATGTATGGCTTTTACTACCAATCATTTTTGTACCTATCGGTTCCGGAAGTATTACTGTTTACCGTTATGACCCCTCTGTATGTCACGCTCATAAATGACATGTTAGATCGTCGTATCAATATTGGTTTTGCAATCAGTGCATTGCTTGCCATTCTTGGTGCTGTTGCAATTCGTTACCAAGGCATAGATGAAGGCTTCGTGAAAGGCTTGTTGATTGTGCAATGTGCCAACCTTTGTTTTGCAGCCGGACAAGTTGGTTACAAACGTGTTATAGCAAAAGAGCGTCCAGACTTACCACAACGCACTGTATTTGGCTGGTTCTTTCTAGGTGCTCTTGCCATTGTTATTCCCTGTTACCTTGTGCTTGGCAACCCAGATAAACTGCCTACCACAACACTACAATGGTCTATTTTGACTTACTTAGGAATTGTGGCTTCTGGCCTTGGCTACTTTGCTTGGAACAAAGGGGCAACCTTAGTCAACATTGGCACATTAGCGGTAGCAAACAATTTACTGATTCCTGCAGGAATACTGGTCAATGTGCTTTTCTGGAATCGTGATGCAGATATTCTACGTTTAAGTATTGGTGGCGGGATTATATTACTAGCACTATGGGTGAATGATAAATTCAACCAGAGACAGAGCAAGGCGCAAGCAGCCCTCTAGAATACAGCTGTTAAACTAAAATCGCCCAACATCACAAATGTGTATGTTGGGCGATTTTTTTGCTAATCGCTTACTACTCTTTAATCAACCATTGCTGAAAAGCTTGTTGTGATTCCTTATCCGCTCTCTTAAACCAAAATGTTGCCATCTCAAATTGGATACTTGAGACTTCTGGTTTATATAAATCATCCGCGATCCAAACTCGAATATGCTTACGAGTCACTTTGTCGGATTGGTTATACCAAAACTGCATCATTTGCAGCTCAACATCGTCAGACATTTTGGTAGGCGCAACATCAGGACCAGAAGATGAGACATTGGCACTCATTGAATTTTTAGCCGTTAAACGCTCAACCTCTGCCACAAAATCCCGCGTGTTTTGTAACCCAGACTTGGTCGTTAGCATTTGTTGCTTATAATCAACCTCTTTGCCACTTACTTCATCAATAATGGAGAACTGAGGATCTTTTACATTGTCTTCTGCCTGCCTAACCGTAGAGACATAAGGGGCTTTCAAACTCAGGTAGGTATCCTTCTCAAACTGCAAATTCAATACAATCGGTTCCGATTGGAAAGTTTGAGTATCGCCGCCACTACGTAGCAATTTATTAAATCGAACAACAATTTGATGCGGCCCTTCCTCCACATCGACCTTGAAGTCGTTCCCAAACTGTCGAGAACTTTCTAAGTCAACATACATAATTTCAAAAGACCTGGGCACTTCAAATGTCGCTGCCATAGCAGGGAGTACTGTAAAGCAGCTAACTAAAATTGCCACGGCACTAAATCCACGTTTTACCTTCATCCTACGTCCTTAAACATCACAATATTTGAAGCAAATCTAACATAGAATGCCGTTTAAATTGTGTGTGAAGACCTAGTTCAGAAGCACTTGCGCGATTTTGTCTTTTTTCCTTTACATTGAATAAAAACGAACAGCCTAAGTAAGTCACTCTTTGTGGACATCAGCTTGCTACTTTTATATGAAAGTTTCAGGTAACCCCTATGCGGTATTGTAAGCTGAGCACATACTTAGTCTTTCTTACGCCAGCGGCTGTATTTTGAATGCACTCCTCGTGTAAAAGCCGAAGAATACTCCTCCAAAATATCCACCCCATATAAAATCGCCACAACAATAAAAGACAACTTTATCGCTACATAAGAATCAACGATCGCGATACAGACACCAACCGCGGCCAATGCCCAAATTGTGGCAGCGGAAGTAACCCCTATGACAGCACCATCTTTAGACAACATAACACCTGCGCCAAGAAAACCAATACCAGTAATCACCTGCCCAATTATGCGTGACGGATCTGTCGTCTCAGCAGCCACAAACATCGACGATGCAATAAACACATAGGTGCCCAATACAATTAATGCCGAGGTTCTAATTCCTACAGGCTTACCCCTTAGTTGACGTTCTAAACCAACAATAACACCACAAAAAACAGCGGTAATTATCGAACTCCAACTATAGGGTTCAATAGAAAATAACGACTCTAAATTCATACAACTTTACTTCGTCTTAATGCCATGTTTTTGAATAAGAATGGAGGAAGGTTACCCCTTCCTACTATCTTCCTTGAAGGTAATCTCATTGTGCAAGCCCGTCCGAACTTTTTTCACCATAAACTCTAAGTCCTCGAACAAGAAAGGCTTACTAATAAAAGCATTCATACCAGAATCAAGACACTGGCGCTTAATATCGTCTTCCACATGAGCGGTCAGTGCGATTACCGGAGTTTGATTTAGACCTTTGCTTTTTTCAATCTGCCTAATAGCAAGGGTGGCTGAAAAACCATCCATCTCTGGCATGTTACAGTCCATGAAAATAACATCATACTGTTGAGAGCCATTAAACTTCTCCAACGCCATAACACCGGTTTCAACCAAATCAACAGAGCAGCCTAATTTTAAGAAAAATTGCTCACAGATCATCTGATTCACTTTATTGTCTTCAGCCAACAGAACGTGCAAGTTAGACGGAAGGTCTGGCTTTATCCCAACACCTCCTAGCGCAGAAGATTCCTGACAAGCCGCTTGGTCACTTAGAGCAAAAGGAATCGATATAGTGAACGTGCTTCCCACTCCCACTTCGCTCTCAACACAAATACGCCCACCCATGAGCTCAACTAAACGCTGAGTAATGCTCAACCCTAAGCCTGTGCCTCGGATATTAGGGTTAAAATGACTAACCTGATAAAACTGCTCAAAGATTTGCTGTTGGTCCTCAGCTGAAATGCCAATACCAGTATCTGTAACAGAAAACGACAACATTACCGTATTAGTATCATCGCTTTCCTGACAAAAAGCCTTTATGGATATTTCCCCGTTGTCCGTAAATTTAAACGCATTTCCAACAAGGTTATAGAGAATTTGATGGACCCGATAAGGGTCGCCCTGAACAAACTCTGGAATATCGTCCAGCGTACAAGTGAAATTAATTGGCTTTTTCTCAAACTGAGGCGCAAGTAATGACATCACCTCATTAACAACAGCTGCAGGGCTAAATGATATTTTCTCTAACTCCAACTGCTCTGCATTGATTTTAGAATAGTCTAAAATATTATTAATAATGTGCATCAGTGTTCGACCCGCATTATTAATCACGGTAACTTGCTGCTGCTGTTTTTCGTTAAGGTCCCCCATGGATAGCAATTGGGCCATGCCAAGTACTCCGTTCATGGGCGTGCGGATTTCGTGCGTCATGGCAGCCAAGAAATCGGTTTTCGCTTGACCCGCAAGCTCAGCGGCTATTTTCGCTTTTTCCAGTTCTTCAGCCTGCTCTGACAGTTTTAAATTGTCATTAAGAGCCTGCCAATACACACGATTTTGCTGTTTTCCAGTCATAAAAATAAACAGGCCATAACCAATAATTAAAGCCGCAACAATCAAGTTACCCGGCTGGTCTAACAGCAAACCAGCACCTAAGGCAAAAGGGAAACAAATCAACACGAAATAGCTGCGCATTATTTTATAAGAAGGCGCTAATACAGTGACCCCTCCTATACTGATACCAGCTGCCGCCATAACATTCACTGTCACAGCTAAATCAATAGTTGGATTCACGTAAAAAAGCCAAGCAGAACCACTTACCCACACAAGAGCGGATGAATTGTAAATAAAAGCATAACGAGAGAAATAAGACGGGTAGTCAATCTCGTTAGAGGAAAATACTTTGAAGAATAAAACCAACCGATAAAATTGGATCAATAAAAAGCAGCCAGAAAAAATCCCAATAATGTCTAAATGCTCACGAGCCGTTGCAGAACTGAAAACCGCAGCCCAAAAAGCAAGCAGATAGAAAATCCCACCATAGCGAGAACGTTTAGCTAGATCTTTTAAGCTAATGTCATTAACTTGCTTATCGCCCAGCGCATAAAGTGAATTATTCAATAAAATCCTCGAACTTAATGGCTATAAAAGTGTGGAAAAACCTACTTTACCAAAACTGACTTACGCCATAATAGTTCATTTATGCGATATAAAAAACTAAACCAAAAAAACCAGCAGGGAGAAAACTGCTGGTCTTTTGTTATCAATACACTCTGACGCTTATTTCATTAATCACCAAGTCCATTGGCTACTTTTTCTTTTTACGATTGTGTTTTTGGCTTGTTGTGGAGTCAGGGCCTTTGAAGATATCGATTGGCTTACCTGTCGCTGGGGTGTTTTTCTGAGTCTTTTCGATCTCGTCCATCTTTTGCTTAAACTCTTCATCCGTCATGTCGCGCCAGTATCTTGGGTTGCGGTTATGCTCTTTGTCATAGGCTATGGTGGTTGGATCACGTTGACGGGCTGGCTCTAACACCAAAATGTCTGGCAGCGGTTGGCTGATGTCCATATAGCGTTGCACCATGTTCCAAAAACGAAGGTATTCAATCACTTTATGATTGGCACCCATGGAGCCGCTAATCGGCACGCCAACAGAATAATCACGGTAACGATGAATTAACGTTAACGAGTAATTCAAAAAGCCTTGCTGAGTCGGTGACGACATCAATACACAATCAAACTCGATAAAGGGATGAGTAAAATAAGGCTTATTCTTTTTAAACAAAGTCACCATACCCGTCGTGCGATTTAACTCAAATATCCGGCTTGGACGTAAAAACGGCGCTAGAAACATATAACCCGCGTGCAATAGTTTGTAGTGAAGGTAAATAAGAAAACAAGGTAAGGTCACGTACAAAGTAAGTCCCCAGAAAAGATCATCCATTCCATCATTCCAAGCAAAAACAATCCCTCCCTTACCAAAAACGAGCCCTGATAAAAAAAGTATATATGCCAAAGGCAATACAAACATTAAGCAAACATTAGCAATCCCAGCTATTAAGACATACAACTGAGACCAGCCACTTAATGACTCTCCAATTAGTTTCGTTTCGGTCCAATACATGGGCTTTGAACTTTTCTCTTCTTCAGCCATTATGGTAGGCGTCATATCGTCCAGTCCATAAACGGTGATGCTGTCCGTTGTTTGACTAAATGAAAAGGGCTTGCCGCTGGTCATCATACGGCGTAAGAAGCCTTTTTCTTGGCGTGGCTTCTGAGGAGGAAAATTCTGTGAGTTATAAGCCGTGTCTTGATATTGGCTGATGGTATTCTCCGGTTCTGTTTGCGAGTCGTTTTGTTTTTTGGCGGTGGCGTTAGCGTTAACAAAAGCCATGTATTTGATCCTTTACTGTCTAGTGCTTGTGACGGGATTTATTTCCCCTTAGAACAAAATATTTATAGCTCTAAGGGGCGAATCTATTGCAATTCTGTTATGTTTGTTGATTCGGTGTCATAGTAACGACTTGATTGATCCAAGACTTTTCATCCTCGGTAAAATGTGGTGGATCAAATACTTCGTCCTCAAAAGTGACTTTATCCAATGCTGGCATGGGAAACACTTCATCGCCAATGTGTAATCTCACTCTTGCTATAAAGGCTTTTGAATAGGTGTAAGTATGATGCTTTCCGCCAAACCAAGCACTTTCACTATGGGCTTGAGGTAAAGCAACATCGTGTTTTACAAAATAAACAGTGCTATCTGAGCCATCCGATTGTGCGAGAATCGGTAATGCTCGATTGCCTAACGGTTTGACTTCCTCGTCATGGGAAATAGCGGCGGTTCGAGAAGAGCGGGTTTCGATTTTTTCCAAAGCCGCAGGACGAACATAAAAATCGATACGGGCGTTGTCCTCCCCCATGAGCGCAGCGAGGTTACTGCTCACTCGTATTGCATGGGTAACACCTTTAGCCTGCATGGCAGCATTAAAGTCCTCTGGTAAGGCCGTTTGGCGACCATATTGGTAAGCTTTTATATCCACAGAGAACAGGCAATTTACAAAGCGCTCGAACGCGACTTTATTATCCTGTAAATGAGCGTATTGCTCACCTGGATCGTCAGCAAAAGGACCATTTTTTAGCCACTCTTCAATAGGTGTGTCTAAGAACAACATGTATAAGAGTGCTCCTGTGACTGCAATACCAATGCCTAACCAGGCAACCGGCCCCATACCGAATAAGATAGGCGCACTGGTGGTAAACAAGCCCGTGGCAAAGGTCGACATCACCGTTCCCACCGCTACCATGTACATAGCAGCACTGGCATCGCCATCATTTTTCGCGGACAGGCGAAGTGCCTCCCAACCCGCCATGCCAGCGGTCAATAAGCCACCAATAACTCCTGCTACAGCTAAACGACTCATGCTACCGACTAATTGAGCACGACCCGAAACAGAGTTAATAAAGGACGCCATTTTACCTGTTAATTTAACTGCTTCTTTATTAGCAAAGCGAGTTAACCATGAGGCATTTTTGCCATGTAAATTCGCCGCATGTGTAATCGCCACACTTAAGTCCACAGATGCACTAAACATATAACCAAATGAAGGTAATCGATCTTTACCTTCATAAAAACTTTCAAAATACTTAAAATTCAACACCAAATTCACTGTCTCAATGGCAACAATCCAGTACGGGATTCGGATGCGCTCGTAGGCGTTGCTGCTGTTAATCTCAGTATTGTTCATGTTCCGCAAAGCACGCTGGGTATTGGCTTGGTTATAGGCTTGTGCCATGTTGCTGTCTTCTGGCAACACCACCACTTTTAGATTACCGCGCTCCGCCAAGTTGGCCTTGTCCGCGTTACTAAAGGGCTTTTTATTAGATGCCACCACTAAGCGGCCATTTTCTTCACGCAATTGACCTTGTAGCCCTTTACGTCTTTTGTTTTTAATGTGCTCTCTATCATCGGCACTCAGGCCAAATTTCAACCCTTGACCATGCACACCCACTACATAGCCCTTGGTTTGCGCTCCTTGGGCTGAGGTGAACAACATTTTCCCAAGATAGGTCGGATTCGTTGCCTTAGTTAATGCCAATACGGATGCATAGGCTTGGTTAAATTGAATAACTTTGGCTTCTGAAGCCACATCTTTTATAGACATCAGAGCTTCGTAGTAACCCTTTAGAATATTATCTAGAATGCTGCTTACACGCCTTGCTTGAGAAAATGCATCCTGTGCTTTATCTGACAAAGAAGCAGCCACGTTACTCTTGGTAATAAACACGAGATCAATGACTTCCAGCTGGTCATCTTCGAGCACAAAGTCGTTAAGGCTCCATTGTGCTAGGCTTTGAGGGGTGGCAAAGCCGGAACCATCATTTAAAGCTTCTGGAGACGTATATTCAGAGTCTAAGGGAACAGCTCCTTCTTCAACAAATAGCACTTTACAAAGAGGATGGCTACTGGAGGATAAGACATTTCTGAGGGTGGCATGACAGTCTTCTACACTCAGACTATTTATCTGATTTAGCGGTTGATCAGACGGCAAGTAGTCATGTATGTACTGGTATTTCGAAAAGGCGTCAATTTTGTCGATGTTAATACTCAATGCGCTCATAGCATGACCAACGATCTTATGTGCACCTGCTGAATTAAGGCCATTTAGTGAAGATATATCACGTAATACATCGGCCGTACGTTGACTATTAAGTACTTGATCCAAGTGATATTGCAGTTCTTTGATGTCACGGTTGGCAATCAAGCGTTCTCGTGTACGTAATGTACGATGAAAGCGTCCGCTTAAATCACGACTGACATCATCGTTGAATTTATAAAGCGGATTCTCTTTTTCACCAAACCGTTCTGTCATGATCATTTGTTGTGTCAGTTCGGCGGTCTGATAATACTCTTGTTGGCTCATATCCACATACAATTGCTGCATGTACGCTGCACCAGAAAGCACCATAAAGGCGCGCTGTTTTAAATCAAATATAGGATCATCAAGCACTAAGGTTCTTAGCTGGCGAGCTTTGGCATCACTCAGATAATCTAAGCTTTGTGACGCTTCCCAGGTTATATCTAGATCATTGTCATTGGTGATCAGAGACTTTAACGCCGTTTCTTTCATATCGTATTCGTACTGGAACGCACTTCGGTGCATCAGGGCTTCGAATTGTTCATCACCATTGTTATTGGCATTTTCTATGCCATTTTTGATGTCTGTATATTGTTGATTTAGCCAACTTCCGCTTAGGTCACGGTTAAACTTAAGTGGCTCACCAATATGCCATTCAATGTCCGCGCGAGCTCGCATTTCAGGTAAGTCGCTCGCAAGTAGAACACAAGCCTCTTTTTGTCTATGGCTGGGCGGGTTATCCATACCTTTTAGTTCATGCAAGGACTGCGCGCGTTTCTGCAACTCTGCTACATTATTTTCAAAATAATTTAAACGCTCACCACTCCATGGCACCTCTGAATAGGCAAGGTAGACAAGCGTGTCTTGATTGTTATCTTTTACTGGTAGCCAAATATCTTTTAGGGGGTTACCCACCGCCTCTCGTTTGTCTGACGAAAAAGTCTCGTTTTCGCCGGTACGATAGGCAGACAAATCCACATCCAGGAACTGTACACCTTCGCTGTCGGATGCGTGTATTTCCAGTTCGCGCCATGCCTTGTTATTATAAAATACATACAAGTAACCGTTACGAGTAGGTACATAGCGTTCATTGTCTTGCAAATGTGGATTGTAGGTCGGCATGAGTGTCAACGGCACTACTGCATGCATTAAGTAATCTTGCTCGCCATCCACCCGCTCTTTGGGCTGAACATCATTAAATAACGGCAAAAGGATATCACCCTGCTGCCCTGCTATCGCTAAGCAAGCATCCACGGGAGATGCGTTTTGCTGCCATGGCCAGCTGTTAATCGTCGTATTCACCAATGGCATAGAGACCAGCTGACCTTCAATATCTTCTTTGCGGCTCGCGTCTTGCGCATCATAAAACTGAAAGCCGTAGCTTGGGTCATGCTGCACCCCAGTGACTTCGATAAATACTTTAGTGCCATCACAGGCAGGGCCTGAGCTTATTTTATCCGTTGGCATACGATTCATCCTTTTTAATCAGCATTTCTATATGATGTAATTTTTGAGCTTCATTCAATGACTGAATAGCTTTTATATCAAGGCGCTCAAACAAACTGGCAGCCACCTTTTCAGCACTATAATGCTCTTGATCACATGGGCTATTTTGCGCTCGACATAAAGTAAGGTATTGATAAATATTGTCTAGATCAGCAAAACCCAGTGTCTCTGCCTCATTGAAGTAGCGTCGATATTGAGTCCATATATGGCTATCTTTTAGATCTAACGAAACATTCGTGAAGTATGTTGTTAACGCTCTATCAATATTCTGCAGCTTAAAAGCCGCTTCTTGTGACGGCGTTATCACCCATGATGGCGTATGAGCTTCTGCTTTATCTGAATGATTTTGAACTTTGCACCATAACCCTTGGTTGGGTGAATTTTCTGCGCCATACCAGCAAACTTGTTTAATCATTCCAAGCCATGATTCTGTGTTGGTACGCAACTCCGTTTCACCAAAAAAATAGTTTGCTATGTTGGGGTTGGAATAGTGCAAAATGCCTTTTCTTCCTGAGGAAAAAGACACAAACAAACGCTGGCGTAAATGAGCCAGTAACGCTTCAAAGCTGGTCTCTTCAGTCACCGCAATTAAAACGCCTGTCCAACCTTTTTTTGTGAGTGCATTCTGCTCGTATTGTTGAAGCAAATGATCTCCTTCACGTACCCGAATAACATAAGGACTAACATCAAGGAATGTGGAAAGATCGGAATCAAGGTACAAAGCTGCACTTTCTACACTGTTGCTGTGGGTATAAATATCAGCACTTAATGTTGGTGTACTAGCAGGAACACTGTTAGCAATTAGGTAATACTGTAAGCCAGCCTCAAATGAATCCGAATGTAGATTTAACGTATCTGATGTAATCATCGGTTAATTATTCCCACAAGGACAGTCACCTAAAGGACAGGTTCCGTCGGCTCTCTTTTGACACACTTCGGTGACTGGTTCATTTTGCAACTGATCCGATATCAATTGATGTTTTAATGCTGCAGTTGCCACTATTGGCGCTTCATTGCCTTCCGGCGCCTCAAGGTTGGCATCGTACTCCGGTGAAACAGCACTAAGTGGTAGCTCGGGTGCTGCCCCACTAAATCCACTGCCAGAACCCGCACCACCGCCTGAGTTTAGGTTGATGGCAGAACCAACTAAATGAACCCCTGAGCCATCAATTTTTAAGAAGCTTCCCCCTGCCATTAAGGTGAGCTCTGCCCCTGCGTTAACCACCAATTTCACACCGCTGCTTAGGTGAATCTCGTTCCCAGCATCGAGCACGGCTTTCGAGCCTACTTTTTGTTGCAAGCTTCCGTCCACCATAAATGTGTGATCTTTATCTATCTTGTGGCGACTTTCGCCCTTGATGGTCAGGTGGTCGTTGCCTGTGCCGTTTTCTCCGCCGATTTGGGTGAAGCGGTCGTTGTCGATTTGTCTGTGTTGGTCGTGACCGATGCGAGTGATGCTGTCGTTGAGGACATCGGTTTCGTGGTCTTTTTGGGCGTGTACATAGACTTTTTCATTGTCGACTTGATCTTCAAAACTGATCTCGTTAAAGCCTTCCCCTTGGTGGGTGTCGCTGCGCCACACAGTTTTGGTTTTGTTGTTCGGTAGAAGGTATGGCGGGGTATTCTTGGCGTTAAAGGTACGCCCTGTAACAATCGGTTGATCTGGGTCGCTGTTTAAAAAGCTGACGATGACTTCGCTGCCGATTCTCGGGATGGCCATCATGCCATGTTGGTTACCGGCCCAACCTTGGGAGACGCGTACCCAGCAGGAGCTGTGATCGTTGGCTTCGCTGTATCTGTCCCATGGGAAGTGCAGTTTGACGCGTCCGTGTTCGTCACAGAAGATTTCTTCCCCTTCAGGACCAACAACCGTGGCCATCATGGGGCCATCGACACTCGGTTTGGGTTGTGGTGTCGCTTGCCAGTTGGTGGTGGCGGGAATAAAGGTAAAGCGATTGTTATAGGTGGTGCTGCCAGATTGGCCTTCTTCTTCCAAGACTTGCGGCTGGGTGCCGTGGTGTTCGACCCAGACCGGCAGCCACTCTTGGTTGATGGTGTCTTCGTTGTGCCCTTCGATGGTGATTTTCATGCCAGCTTGGATGCCAGCGTGGTTACTTTTACCCACGAGAGTGCGAGCACTACGGCGCAGGTATTCTAG
>NZ_QKLW01000010.1 GCF_003208215.1 Marinomonas alcarazii | reverse complement strand
GCGTTTTTATCGACGATGGTGTCGGCAGACAGATCCGATTGACGACTGGCAAGAGACAATTGATAACGGAAGCCATAACAAGGCGAACCGTCTTTTAGCCGGGAATCGGAGAGCGATTCGTGCCCTTGGTATTCTCGAACGACGAGGGTGTCTTCTTCCAATCCGTCGAGCGCCAGTGTAAACGTCAATGTAGCCATACCAGTTTCCTTTGTTATGACGGTCTATCTCATTTGTAGAATGCAAGTGGTGAAGTGCCTATTTTAAACAGCTCATTATTCACGTTCGATACAGACCATCTACCTCGAAGAACGTGAGGAATGCGCAAAAAATGTGAAGCATTAATAAAATAGTAAGTTATTTATTGAAACACATATCCATAAAGCAAGATAAACGCCAGTTTTAAATAGTCAGTAATGACAAATGGTTAGATTGAAATCGACAGGCCGCCGAGCAATAGTTTGCTTGAAGCTAAGCGAAAAATTGCCCGTTGAGCAATATGTTGCTTATTGGGTATAGAGTTTGAGTTTATTTAGAGAAGGGATATTCTGAAAGGTCGAAGAGTTTTTATGGTTTGACGTTTTTGGTGTCACTGAGAATCAGCGGTTACTGAATTGCTTTTGGTATTTTAATGGCGTAATGCCAAGGGTTTGAGAAAACACATTGGTCATGGCGCTCTGGCTGGAGAAGCCACACATTTCCGCTACTTGAATAGGTGGGAAACCTTCTACGAGTAAGCTTTGCGCGCGTTCTAAACGTTTACGCATTAGATATTGGTGCGGCGTCATGCCGGTTCTGTCTTTAAAGCGTTCGTGGAATTGGCTGACGCTCAAAAAGCAAAAGTTCGCAAGTTGATCGATATGCACACGGCGAGACAGGTTCAATTCGATAAATTGGTCTAGTTTATCGATATCAAGATGGTTGCCTCGGGTGCGGACATCTTTGTTATTGATTTGATGGCGTATGGCGCTTAACAGTGTATTACCGCAGGCTCGGGCTAACATTAGGTCATTTGGGTATTGTTCTAACTCGCCAGAGAGGGCGGACGCCAGAATCTGCAAACGGGGATTAAGTTGAAAATACGCCGCTTGATCAAATAAGCGCGAAACCACTTCGTATTCTTCGTCAGTTATGCTTTTTTGCGGTGGGATAGGCAGGTTGACCACCATGATGCGGTTTTCACCCAATCCTGCAAAGGCATGGCTGTTCGCAGATGGAAGGATACAACCTTCACCTGTATGCAGCTGTTTGCTTTTACCTTGGATGTCGAAATCGGTGTTGCCATCTAGCACTACCACTAGTTGGTGGTAATCGTGATCATGGGTGTCCGCTTCGGCAGGTAGACTGAAAACATCGGAATCAGACTGAGTCAAAGTGCACCTTTTGAATAAACATAAGTGAGAAAGTATAGCGGCCTTAAGGCTTATTTAGTAGCGGATTTTTGTGAAGATGGCGGATTTTACCGCCTGAATGGTGTTTTAATGCGGTGTAAATGTTTGTTTTAAGAGCAATAGTAAACACCGCGCTTTATTCCGTTGATCAAGCAATAAGGCGCCGTGTTTGAGTCGTCTTCGCTACTATTAGCTAATACGAATAACCAGGTTACCTAAGGCGCCCGGTTTCAATACATCTTCATGGGCCTGAGCTAACTCTGTTAGCGCATAGCTTTGACGAATAACGGGCTTTAGAAGGCCCTTTTCAAACAATGGGCGTAAGGCTTTTGCAATCAAGGCAAGCTCGGCAGGTTTGGTGTTTGCCAAGGCTACTCCAACCACAGAGGCATCGCGGGCCATCAAATCGCGAGGATTGATTTCAACCGTGCCACGGTTGCCAACAACGGCAACACAACCACCAAAGGCCAAGGCTTTTAGGTCTTGATCTAAGTTATGGTTTGCTAGCATCTCGATAACGATATCGAAGCCTCTATCCATGGATTGAGAAGCTAGAGATTGGAACGGCGCTAGGTGATCCGCTTCATTGTGCATAATGATGGTTTTCACACCTTGCTGACGCAGCAACTCGGCACCTTCTGGTGTGCCTGAGCTGGCAACCACCTCCATGCCCGCCGCCAATGCTAACTGCACAGTCGCAATACCTACTGCGCCTGTTGCACCATGAACCAACACTTTATCGCCAGCTTTACCATTGGCACGGCCAAACAAAGCACGGTGTGCTGTGGTGTAAGGAATGCCAAGGCAAGCGCCTTCTTCAAAAGACAAGGCATCTGCTAGTGGATACGTATGCGTTGCTGCGCACGCTGTAAATTCGGCAGAAGATCCTGTTAGGTTACGGCTGAAGTAAACGCGCTGACCAATCTCGAAGCCCGTGACGTTAGCGCCTAACTCAACAATCGTACCTGCGCCATCAGATCCCGGAGTATGAGGGAAATTAGCTGAATAGTTGTTGGTACCAGAACGGATATACGTATCCACTGGATTAACGCCTGCTGCGCCTACCTTCACTAGAATTTGATCTTCGGTAATGCTTGGTTTATTGGCCTCAGCCAGCGATAAATCGCTTGCTGGACCATAGTTTTTTATTTGCATTGCTTTCATGTTTTTTGTCCTAACTTAATGAGTATTTTTGTTTTTCTTAAGTTGTTCAGTGTATTCGTATTAATCTGCGTAAACCTGTTCTGGCAACCAAGTTGCTAATTCTGGCCAAACTGACAGCATTATTAATACAAAGATCTGGATTAGGATAAAAGGTAATACCCCTTTGTAGATAGACTGAGTCTTAATCTCTGGGGGCGCTACACCACGTAAGTAAAACAGCGCGAAGCCAAACGGTGGTGTAAGGAATGACGTTTGTAAGTTGATTGCCATCATTATACCCAACCAAACCGGATCTAGACCCATAGCTAATAGCACTGGAGCAACGATTGGTACGACGACAAAAGTGATCTCAATAAAGTCTAGAATGAAGCCAAGGAAAAACATTAGCAACATCACGACAATCATGGCACCAACCACACCACCTGGCAGCTGAGAGAAGAAATCTTGAATTAACTCTTCGCCACCAAAGCCGCGGAACACTAAAGAAAATAATGACGCACCAATCAAAATCATGAACACCATACAGGTGACTTTTGTGGTTGAGTACACAGCATCTTTTAGCGTCGGCAAGCTTAGTTTACCGCTGCCCCAAGCCAATAGCGCGGCTCCAAGAGCACCAACACCTGCTGCTTCAGTCGGAGTTGCAATCCCGCTTAGGATAGAACCAAGTACCGCAAAAATTAGCACTAAAGGCGGCAGTAGACCTTTGATCAGTTGGATAGCTAACGGCTCAGTAGAACCATTGCGCAACTCTTCACGAGGAACCGCAGGGGCTTTGTGAGGCTGTAACCAAGCAACCATAATGACATAAAGAATATACAGGCCGACAAGGATTAAGCCTGGAATCAAAGCACCAACAAACAAGTCGCCAACCGAAATGGTTTTTGGCGAGAAAATGCCCATTTCTAGCTGCGCTTTTTGGAACGCATTGGACATAACATCGCCCAACAGAACCAAAGCGATCGAAGGCGGAATGATTTGCCCTAATGTTCCCGTCGCACAAATTGTGCCGGTTGCAAGCGCAGGATCATAACCACGACGCAGCATAGTCGGTAGCGAGATCATCCCCATCGTTACGACAGTGGCACCCACAATACCAGTACTCGCCGCCAACAACATGCCGACTAAAATAACCGAAATGCCCAAACCACCGCGCATAGTGCCAAATAGCATGGCCATAGAATCCAGTAGCTTTTCAGCCAACTTGGATTTTTCGAGCAAAACGCCCATTAATACAAACAGCGGGACAGCGATCAGAGTTTCGTTACCAATAATACCGAATAAACGGTTTGGTAAAGCTTCTAGAAAGACGCCATCGAATGTACCAAAGGCAGAGCCTACCGCCGCGAAAATTAAGGCTGTACCGCCCAAAGAAAACGCCACAGGGTAACCAAACAGTAAGCAGACACAAACAGCGGCAAACAGCCATAAAGGGATAAATTCAACCATTAGTTTTGTCCTTCCGCGTTTTTAGCAGTAATAACACCAATATTTTTCAGAATATCGGCAACACCTTGAATGATAAGAGTCACCATCATAATAGGGATGAGTGTTTTCAGCAGATAAACGAAAGGTAAACCACCAGGCTCTGGAGAGGTTTCTAATACGCGCCAAGCTGCACTGACATAATCCAAGCTTAAATAAGCGGTATAAAGAGTAAAAGGCAGCAAAAAGAAAATGCCACCAATGATATTGACCCAAGCTTTTTTAGTAACAGAAAAATCACGGTAGAAGACATCAACACGCACGTGTTCATCGTCTTTAAAGGTATAGGCCGCGCCCAACATAAAAACCATAGCATGCAGATAAAGAACAGATTCTTGCAATGCGATCGAACCAATATCAAAGCCATAACGTAACAACACGATGAGGCAGGTAAGTAGCATCATCGCCAATGTTAGCCAAGCAACACATTTGCCCAGATAATGGGAAATGGCCTCGGCGGAACTGACCAATTTATTTAACATTAAAGTACCCACAGTTTTTTAATCATTTTTATCGGATATCTACTCAGGCAATTTTGCCCGAAAAATCCGGATGGTAAGTCT
This sequence comes from Marinomonas alcarazii, assembly GCF_003208215.1. Lineage (GTDB taxonomy): Bacteria > Pseudomonadota > Gammaproteobacteria > Pseudomonadales > Marinomonadaceae > Marinomonas > Marinomonas alcarazii. The sequence goes on along the minus strand of NZ_QKLW01000010.1, from coordinate 130,712 downwards.
ATTGGATAACGCCATGCTTGGGAATATGAGAGGACTCTTGAATAGCAAGTTAGAGACCTTTTATAAGAAATTAGATGTTTTTTACTGAAAAACATCGCTGTAATGCGCGGAAACTGACGTTTGAATGAGAATCGCAGACATTCTGAAAACCGCTATTTTGCTAGGCGATCAAATTAATTTTGAAATATTTCATGGTTTAACATTTTTGTCACATAACTTTTCTATAGTACAAAACATCGAACGAGCTATGGGCAGTTGCTCATAAATATTTGACTACAACCACTGAGGTTTATGTGATGAAAAAACTAGTTGCAGGTTTAGCGATGACAGCGGCAGTAGGCGTTTCTGTTAACGCTTTTGCAGATGTTGATTCAAATTTGATGTCTTACAGCAAAGCAAGTGGCGTTTCTGGCAATATTTCAAGTGTTGGCTCTGACACCCTAGCGAACCTAATGACATTGTGGGCGGAAGACTTTAAGCGCCTATACCCAAATGTAAACATTCAAATTCAAGCGGCTGGTTCTTCTACTGCGCCACCAGCACTAACTGAAGGTACATCAAACTTCGGTCCTATGTCTCGTCAAATGAAAGACAAAGAGATCGCAGCGTTTGAGAAAAAATACGGTTACAAGCCAACAGCGGTTCCTGTAGCAATCGATGCGCTAGCGGTTTTCGTACATAAAGATAACCCAATCAAAGGTTTGTCTCTTCCAGAAGTGGATGCCATTTTCTCTTCTACTCGTAAGGGCGGACACAGCGAAGACATCACTAACTGGGGCAAAGCTGGCCTAACAGGCGCTTGGGCAAATCGTGATATTCAGTTGTTTGGTCGTAACTCTGTATCTGGTACTTACGGTTACTTTAAAGAGCACGCGCTTTTCAAAGGTGACTTCAAAAACTCTGTAAACGAGCAGCCAGGTTCTGCGTCTGTTGTACAGTCTGTTTCTACGTCTCTTAACGGTATTGGTTACTCTGGTATCGGTTACAAAACATCTTCTGTACGTGCCGTGCCTTTGACTAAGAAAGAAGGCGGTAAGTTCATCGATGCAACAATTGAAAACGCAGCGACTGGTAAATACCCACTTTCTCGTTTCCTATACGTTTACGTGAACAAAGCGCCTAACAAGCCGCTTGAACCACTACAACGCGAATTCATTAAAATGGTACTTTCTAAAATGGGTCAAGAGGTTGTTGTAAAAGACGGTTATGTTCCTCTTCCAGCGAAAGTTGCTACTAAATACCTGAACGATTTGGGTATTAACTAAGCGCTGTAGCGAGCTACGAATGAGATGTTTTAAATAGGAGGGCCGAAATGCTCTCCTATTTTCTTTGTTTCGTAGACTGTAACACTACTGTCATATATGGATGTCACACTACTGTCACATATAATTGTCACACAACAAAGATGAATGCGGATGACTAAATCAACTGACCATCAGATGCCTGAGCTGAATTTCAATACACCAGCTTTAAAGCGTCATCGTAAAATTCGTTCCCTGAAAGACCGTATGGCCGGAATGGGGATTGCGGTAGGGGGCAGCAGTGTTATTTTGGCTGTGCTGCTGATTTGTTTCTACTTACTTTATGAAGTGGCGCCTTTGTTTTCTAGCGCCAGTATTGATCGTGAAGCAAGCTATTCTTTGCCTGCGGAAGATCAAGGTAAAAGTCTTTATTTAACCACTGAAGAGCAATCTGAAGTCGGCATGCGAGTGACGAGTAATGGCAGTATTGTCTTTTTCTCTGTTGCTGATGGCAGTGTAATCGACAACATCAAAAATATTCGCTCTGAAAAGGTTACCGCCTTTGCGGTTGAATCTGATACCAGTCGTTTAATGGCGTTTGGTTACGAGGATGGCAAAGCCTTAATCGTAAAACATGATTACAAAATCTCCTACCCTGATGGCACTCGTAAGATCACCCCTGTGGTGGAATACCCTTATGGTGAAGAACCAATTGATGTTGCGGATTTTGCGATCAACAAATTAACGCTCCGCGATGGCAGCGACAGTCTAACCATGGCCGCGATTGGCGACTCAAAAAGCGCAATCACTAAGGTAACCAAAGACGTTAACTTCATTACCGAAGAAGTGGAATTGAGCGAGCAGAGCGAGTCACTGCCATTCGTTCCGGATGTCGCCAGTATGTTGCTTAGTGGTGACCAACGTTACCTCTATGTTGCAACGCGTAGTGGGGCTATGAGCGAATTTGATCTTCGTGATTTTGATAACATTGAACTAAAAGATGAGATCGATTTAATCAAGGATGCCGATACTAAACTGGTATCTATGACGTATCTGCTAGGCAAATCTTCCATCATGGTGGCCGACTCTGCTGGTCGAGTGAGCCAATGGTTCAATGTTCGTGATAATGATACGAATGAAGAAAAATTAACCTTTATTCGTGATGTTAAACAGCCTGTTGCTATTGTTGATTTAGCAATGGAGCAACGTCGTAAAGGCTTTGCTACATTGGATGAGCGTGGCTTAGTGGCGATTTACAATGCCACATCGACTCGTCAAGTACTGAATGAAAAGCTGAGCGATGATAATGCGCGCTTAATTAGCTTTGCACCACGAGCAAACGGTTTGTTATTGGAAGACGATAAGGGCGTACATTTCTTCCATGTCGATAATGAACATCCTGAAGTATCTTGGTCTTCTTTGTGGGGACAAGTGTGGTACGAAGGATATCAAGAGCCGACTTACACTTGGCAGTCTTCTGCAGCGAACAATGACTTTGAGCCTAAATACAGCTTGATGCCATTGGCGTTTGGTACTTTGAAAGCGGCGTTCTACGCGATGCTTATGGCTGTGCCATTGGCAATTTGTGGGGCGATTTACACCGCTTACTTCATGGCACCAGCCTTGCGCCGTAAGATCAAACCTGTGATCGAATTAATGGAAGCTTTGCCAACGGTTATTTTGGGCTTCTTAGCGGGTTTGTTTTTTGCGCCTTTCCTTGAAGAAAACCTGGCAGCAACTTTCAGTGTTTTTGTGGTGTTACCAGTTGGCATTCTATTGTTTGCTTATATTTGGTCACGCTTACCGCAAAACATTCGCTGGCTAGTTCCTGAAGGCTGGCAGCCATTATTATTGATTCCTGTGATTGTCTTTTTAGCTTGGGTTTGTTTGGCAATGAGCCCAATTATTGAGCTGAATTTCTTTGACGGCAATATTCGCGGTTGGATTACTCAGGACCTTGGAATTACGTTTGACCAACGTAACGCTCTGGTGGTTGGTTTTGCCATGGGCTTTGCGGTTATCCCGACTATCTTTTCGATTACCGAAGACGCCATCTTCAGTGTGCCAAAAGCACTTACTCAAGGCTCATTAGCTTTGGGTGCGACCTACTGGCAAACCATGACTCGCGTTGTACTACCAACGGCCAGCCCAGGGATTTTCTCTGCGGTAATGATTGGTATGGGGCGCGCTGTAGGTGAAACGATGATCGTACTGATGGCAACAGGTAACACGCCGATTATGGACGCCAACATCTTCGAAGGTATGCGAACGCTGGCAGCCAACTTGGCGGTCGAAGTACCTGAGTCTGAAGTGGGAAGTTCTCACTATCGTATCTTGTTCTTGGCGGCGTTTGTGCTCTTTATCTTCACTTTTATCGTGAACACAATCGCTGAAACCGTGCGTCAGCACCTACGCAAAAAATACGGGTCGCTATAATGAGTACTGAAATGAAAATGAAGAAAAAGTCCGTATCCGAATGGGTAAAATCTGGTGATCCATGGGTGTGGCTAAACGCAGGTGCTGTGGCAATTTCTGTCATCATGGTGGTGGGGTTGTTACTGTTGATCGCTGTGCGTGGTCTAGGGCATTTTTGGCCTGCAGACGTTGTGGAGTCCCACTACGCTTTGCCTGGTGAGCCTGAATACAACATAGTCGCTGAACGCGTGGAAAGTGTTGAAGTGCCAGCGGCTCAGCTACGTGAAGCGGGCATTGATATTCCCGATCACCATAAACTGATGCAGCGTACTTTAATGAAAACTGGTAACCGTGATGTGTATGGTTCGGATTTCCGTTGGGTGATCGATGAGTACCTAACAGAGACTCAGCGTCCAGAAATGATGTTTACCGCTGAACGTCGTGAATGGGGCAACTTATACGGCTACCTAAAAGCAGTGAAGGAAAATGGCACAATCGTTTCTGAAACGGATGATTTAACGCCAACAGATTCTGCTTTGGCGACGTGGAGTGTATTCGAACAAAGCATTGAACGTGCTGCGAGAATTTTCGATGAAATCCACCAAATTGAGAAAAAAGACATTGGCAAAATCAACTACGCACTAGAACGTATTCGCCTTGAGCAACGTCGTTTAGAGCTAGAGGGTAAACTAACGCCTGCTGCGGAAGCGGACTTAGCAGCGGAACGTAGCCAATATGATGAAGAGTACAAAGGCTTACAACAAAGCCTGATCGATCTTTATGCTCAGATTAACCGTGACACTTTCATCGTTCAAGTTATGGATGGTACAGAACACGAAATGCCAGTAGCGAAGATCGTTCACGCTTTTCGTCCTAATGCGATGAATGTGGCTCAGAAGATGAGTTTCTACTTCACCAAAGTGTGGGAATTCCTATCTGACGAACCTCGCGAGGCGAATACAGAAGGTGGTGTGTTCCCAGCTATCTTCGGTACGGTGATGATGGTATTGCTGATGACAGTGCTCGTCACACCTTTCGGTGTGGTTGCAGCGGTTTATCTGCGTGAATACGCTGCGCAAGGTTGGGTGACTCGTACGATTCGTATTGCCGTGAACAACTTAGCGGGCGTACCTTCCATCGTTTACGGTGTGTTTGGTTTAGGCTTCTTTATATACTTCCTAGGATCTGGCATCGATCAGGCTTTCTTCCCAGAAGCCTTGCCATCACCTACCTTTGGTACTGGCGGCTTGATGTGGGCATCTATTACGCTCGCGCTATTGACCGTACCTGTGGTTATTGTGGCTACCGAAGAAGGTTTGTCACGTATTCCTCGTAACGTGCGTGAAGGCAGCTTAGCATTGGGTGCAACGAAGTTTGAAACCCTATGGCGTGTTGTTCTGCCAATGGCCAGCCCAGCGATTATGACTGGGGTTATTTTGGCGGTCGCGCGTGCTGCCGGTGAAGTGGCACCATTGATGTTGGTGGGTGTGGTGAAACTAGCGCCATCGTTACCATTAGATGGTAATTACCCTTACATCCATTTAGATCAAAAATTCATGCATTTAGGCTTCCATATTTACGATGTGGGCTTCCAAAGTCCAAACGTAGAAGCCGCACGACCTTTGGTGTATGCAACAGCCTTATTGCTTGTGATTGTGATTGCGCTATTAAACTTGTCAGCAGTGACGATCCGAAATCATTTACGTGAAAAATACAAATCGCTGGAAATGTAAGCGGCGGAGAAGAGATTATTATGAGCGACGTTAAAACACACTCGATTGATATTTCAGCAATGCAGCGTAGCCAGCAAGCGCTGCGTATTGAAGACGAAACCGTTTGCCTATCTGTAAACGATTTGCACCTGTATTACGGTGAGAAAGAAGCGCTGAAAGGCGTAAACATGATCATTCCAGAGAAAAAGGTGACTGCGTTTATCGGGCCTTCTGGTTGTGGTAAATCAACGTTATTGCGTTGTTTTAACCGCATGAATGATTTGGTGGACGGATGCCGAATTACCGGCCAAATCAACTTACGTGATGAGAACATCTACGCCAAAGGCACTGATGTTGCTGAGTTGCGTCGTCGTGTTGGCATGGTGTTCCAAAAGCCGAACCCATTCCCAAAAAGTATTTATGAAAACGTGGCTTACGGCTTGCGTATTCAAGGTATTAATAAAAAGCGTTTGCTTGACGAAACCGTTGAGTGGGCTCTGCGTTCTGCTGCCTTGTGGGATGAAGTAAAAGACCGTCTACACGAAAGTGCATTGGGTATGTCTGGTGGTCAGCAACAGCGTTTGGTTATTGCCCGCACCGTTGCGGTAAAACCTGAAGTGTTGTTGCTGGATGAGCCTGCGTCAGCATTGGACCCGATTTCAACCTTGAAGATCGAAGAGCTTATCCATGAGTTGAAAAACGAGTTCACGATCGCGATTGTGACGCATAACATGCAGCAAGCGGCGCGTGTTTCTGATTACACCGCGTTTATGTATATGGGTGATTTGATTGAGTTTGGCGATACAAACACTTTGTTCACTAACCCAAGTAAACAACAAACAGAAGACTACATCACGGGCCGCTACGGCTAGGCGGAGGACGCATTATGAAAGAATTAACAACGGATCATATTTCTCAGCAGTTTAACAACGAGCTGGAGCTGCTTCGCCAGCACTTTTTGACGATGGGCGGTGTAGTAGAAAATCAGGTGCAAGATGCCGTACAAGCTTTGTTAGACGCTAACGGCTCGTTAGCGGAAGACGTGAAAAAACAAGACGCTACGGTTAATCAGCTGGATGGCTTGATTGACGAAGAATGTCGCCGCATCCTAGCTAAACGCCAGCCAGCGGCTTCTGACTTGCGTATGATCTTATCGATCAGCAAAGCCGTAAGTGAGCTTGAGCGCATGGGCGACGAGGCGAAGAAAATTGCCAATCTAACGCTAAACTTGATCAATGAAGGTGAGTCTCCACGTGGTTATGTGGAGATTAATCGTATTGGTCAAATGGTGACGCGCATGATTCACGACTCACTAGACGCGTATGCACGTTTAGACATTGAAGCAGCGATTAAAGTGGCCAAACAAGACCGTACTGTAGACCAAGAATACAATACGGCGATGCGTTCCTTGGTGACGTATATGATGGAAGATCCGCGCAGTATTTCGCGTGTTATCAACGTCATTTGGGTGTTGCGTTCGTTAGAGCGTATTGGCGACCATGCACGCCATACTTGCCAGCATTTGATCTTCTTGGTGAAAGGCGTGGACGTTCGCCATGTCAATCCTAATGATCTTTCGACAGAGGTAAGTAAAAAGTAAAGCTTACTGTCACGGTCTCTTGGCGTTTATTGCAATGATAATCGCCAAGAGGCCGATTTTACGCTGAGCTATTTAGCGAACTTTGTTATCATCAGGTTTTTGTTATATCTGGTGCCTCTCATGTTTACCATAGAAACCCATCCTACTGATTCTGTTGAAGAATCTTATCGTGCGTTAAATACTCAATTGGCGGCTTTATTAAGCGGTGAACGCGACTTTATTTGCAATGCGGCTCAGTTTTCGGCATTTGTGATGCAAACCGTGGCGGATTTGAATTGGTCTGGTTTTTACTTTGCTCGTGGTGAAGAGTTGGTGCTGGGGCCTTATGTGGGCAAGGTTGCGTGTACGCGTATTCCGTTTGCTCGAGGTGTCTGCGGTAAAGCCGCCACCACTTTGCAAACGCAGCGCATCGAGGATGTGCACGCATTTGAAGGTCATATTGCCTGTGATGCGGCGTCGGCCAGTGAAGTGGTTATTCCGGTTGTGGTCAATGACAAGTTAATGGCAGTGTTTGATATGGACAGTCCGAAAGTTGGCCGCTTTTCTGCGGCGGATCAAGCCGGGTTGGAGTCGTTTGTAGCAACCTTTATTGCTGCAACCGATATGCACTGGTCAATTTAAGCCATTGAGAAAGAGCTCATCGAGCTCTTTTAAAGACGCTTGATGCAAGGCAGGTAAGTGATCCATGATCGCTTGCATGTCTTGTTTATTATGCTGTGCCGCTAGTCTTTCTATTTGTTGGAATTGCTCGGCAAGTCTTCGCAAGGCCATATTCAAACTGGCGGATTTAAGCGAATGGCCAATATTTTTTATGGTGTCGTAATCTTCGTTATCCCAAGCTTGAAACAACAGAGCCATTTTCTCCTGGCTGTCGGTTATAAATTCCAAACGTATGTCGTTCATCGTGTCTTTTCCAATAAGTTGGATAAGTGAATTTAGGTGTGCGTGATCAATCATTTTGTGTCGCCCCTTGGAACGGCTTTTTGTTGGCGAATAGTTTGGCAATGTGTGTTTCAAGTTGGCTTTGCGTGATTGGAAAATGCAAGGGTTTGACTTGAAAGTCTGGGTTATTAATAGCAAGAGGTTGGTAGCTTATGACAGGGCAGGATCTATTTTTCCATTGCTGCAGGGCATCTTGACCATCTCGCTCAAAGTTTGCTGTATTGCCTAAAATGACTAGGTTACAGTGTCTATTGTCTTGCATGCTGCCATCTTTTGAGACACTAACACTGATGTTCATGGTCGCCAGTTGTAAGCTGATGATTTTTGCGAGTTGAGCGTCTGTCTCGATGAGAAGGGCCTGTGTGTTGTCTGGGCACTGTGGTGGCTTGTGTTGTTTTAGTGTCGGTGCTGAATCGGTAATATAAAACGGGATATCGACCCAAAACTCACAGCCTTTTTGTGGCGCACATGAGAAATGCATTTCCCCTTTCATTAAATATACGAGCTTGTGACAAAGTGCCAAACTCAAGCCAACTTTGCTTGGTAGAGGGCCTTCTTGTTGCATCGGTAAAGATGGGTTAATTCTAAGGTTTTGCTGCAGTTCGTCCGCCATGCCTTGGCCTGTATCCCTTAGAACGATTTGCATGACGCTCACTTCTTTGGTGCCTGCTGGTAATGGTATGACCGGAGCGGCAGACGCTGAAGGGCGAACTTGCAAACTGATGCTGCCTGTTGGTGTATGGTTAATGGCGTTTTGCAAAAGCGCGACTATGATCTCTTTGGTTCGAACGAGATCCAAACAAACAAAGTCTGGTAAGTTTGGGTCAATATAGACAATGCTTTGCAGGTTTTTACGCGCCATTTGCGACTCAAATAGAGAGAGGCAATCTTCAATGCTGCTTTTGAGTGGCTCGATTGTTGGCACCAAGGTCAGCTTTTTCGCATCAATCAAGGCCAAGTCTGAGAGCATTTCGATAATCTGCAGTAATTGGTTGCCAGACTCTTGAATGTGTTTAGCAAGGTTTTCGGTGTTTTTAGGGGACTCGGTATTGTTGAGTGTGCTGGCGATGCCCAAAATGGCGTTGATAGGCGCTCGTGTTTCTTGATTGATAAAGGTCAACATGCGCGCTTTGTCTTCGTGAACGGCTTTAATGTTGTCGTTGAGGTTATTGTTGAGTTTAAAAACATGTCTAAGCTGGACCAATCCTTTCATGGCGAAAAAGGCGAGACTAAGTAAACACGCGACAAGTATCATCGACAGTAATTGAATGGTATCTAGGTTTTTTTGCAGTGTTTTATGTTGTTCGGATATGTATGTGTTGCTGCCTTTGTTGACCAGTGTGACAAACTCATTCACCTGAGTGTCGATGCTTTTGATTCGTTCCACTAATGTGGGCAGATAGCTGTAGTCGCCAGCCTCTATTTTCGATAACTGAAAGCTCAGTAATTCCATTTCACCGTTTATAATGTTTAGCAATCGCGTGGTACGACCGCCTTCAAAATTACGGATCAGCTCACCAATCTCGCCTTTTCTTAGTAGATCCACTCGGCTCATTAGTACATCGTACCGAAAAAAAGCCTCGCCATTTAATGACGGCGCTTTTTGATCTAATTCAATAAGGTAGTTCAGAAAGCGATAGGATTGCAGCTGCAATTGCAAAGCGTTCCACAATGAGCTTTCAAAAACACGTCGGCTGTTGTTTTTCGAACCATCGTTGGTGTATGTGATGATACTAAAAATAGCCAAACTCACCGTTATGATGAAAATTATAAAACCATACAGTACCCATTGTTTGAAGATGGATAGCCACATTTTTTCTGGAAATAGGCGCATTATTTACTGTACCAACAAGATGGATTTGATATGAGAAATTTGCCAAATAGAGCGGCCATAAATTTCTTCAGACCTGAGCTCTTCGTGTTCATCAAATGGATAGATCACCATAATGGGGCCTAGGCTGCGAACGTTAATCAACCTTTCATCTTGGCGTGTAGCGAAAATTGCCCCTTTGTCGATAAAATCGCTGATGGGAATTTCGGTCATATATTGGTTAAGTGCTGTCACCTGCAGTAGGTTTCCATTGCTGCCTAGGTAGTTTAATAAATCCACAGCAGAAAAACCCCGATAAGTATGCGGCCCTTGCGTCCAAGGCGTGTGCGTTGTCACCGTATATTGAGGCAGGGCGTCGAGCATCGCCATATCAAAGCCTACTTGGTCTTCAGCAATGGCGGTTCCAGATACGGTTAAAACGATTCTGCCCTGTGGGGAGCTAGGGATATTGTCAGCAATAGCGTAGCTAGCAAGGGAAAAACCACTAACAAGGAATATAAAAGACAATAAACGCATACGGGAACTCTAAGTCATTCTGTAAAAGAGTCCATGATAGACAAAAACCGTAAGCTTGTGGGTAAAAATCAGTCAGAGGTAACAGAATATTACAGTTCTGTTCCTCTAAACCGTTTCGATTAACGTCAAAAGGGTTTAGAGGATGAACCTAAAGGGCTGAGGCTGATCTTTAAGGTAATTCAGCCAGACGTGAACAGCCAACCTGATGCTCTGAAGAGATAGCTTGCAGAATGGGCTTTTGCTGCGCACAACCTTCGTTAGCATGAGGGCAACGCGTGCGGAAAACACAGCCAGAAGGCGGGCTAATAGGAGAAGGTAAGTCACCCGTTAACAACTGAATTTTCTTACCCCGTTCCGCTCTTGGGTCCGGTACTGGCACTGCAGACAACAAGGCTTTGGTATAAGGGTGTTGTGGGTTCTCATACAAGGAGCGTTTGCTAGCGAGTTCCACCGCGTTCCCCAAGTACATCACCAATACACGATCTGAAATGTGTTTTACCACACTCAAATCATGTGCAATAAACACCAAAGACAAGCCCATTTCGGCTTGTAGTTCTTTTAGTAGGTTAACGACTTGCGCTTGAATAGATACGTCTAACGCCGAAACCGGTTCATCGCAGACGACCAATTTAGGTTTAAGAATCAAAGCACGAGCAATACCGATACGCTGACATTGTCCGCCAGAAAACTCGTGTGGGTAGCGGTTGATCACGTTTGGTAATAAGCCCACGCGATCCATCATGGCGCGGACTTGTGCCTTTACTTCTTCCTTAGATAATTCCGGGCGGAAGGTTTTTAGTGGTTCTGCGATGATATCGCCCACAGTCATACGCGGATCAAGGGACGCCAACGGATCCTGAAAGATCATTTGCAGCTCTTGGCGTTTGCTGCGCATTTGTTTTTTGTCTAAGTCCGTTAGATCTTGCCCTAGCCAAACGACATTGCCTTCGGTAATGGGCACAAGTCGTAATAACGCGCGCGCCAAGGTGGATTTACCACAACCTGATTCACCCACGACCCCTAAGGTTTCGCCTTCGTAAATGGTAAGGTTTACGCCGTCCACGGCTTTTAATGCTTGGCCTTTTTCCCATGGCCATGCATTGTCTGATTTGATGTTGAAGTGAACTTTTAAGTTATTCACTTCCATTAAAATGTTGTTTGCAGTGTTCATTAGGCGACCCATCCATCAACGGATTTATGACAAGCTCGTAGTTGACCCGGTGCATACTCTTCTAGCAGTGGCATGCTTTCTCCGCAGCGCTCTTTAGCAAATTCACAGCGTGCTTGGAATGGACAGCCTGACGGCATATGCAGCAAGTTGGGTGGATTGCCCGGAATGGTGGAGAGCTTTTCGTCATTACTATCGAGACGTGGAATCGCTTTAAGCAAACCTTGAGTGTATGGATGTGTTGGACGGTAAAACACATCTTCAGCGGTGCCGTATTCCATGGTTTGACCCGCGTACATCACCAGTACTTTGTCGCATAAACCCGCTACGACACCCAAATCATGAGTAATCATGATGATAGAGGTGTTGAAGTCGTCTTTTAACTCGTTCAGCAAGGTTAAGATCTGAGCCTGTACGGTGACGTCTAGAGCTGTGGTTGGTTCATCTGCGATCAGAAGCTTAGGTTGGCACAATAATGCCATAGCGATCATCACACGCTGTCTCATGCCACCAGAAAATTCGTGTGGGTACATGTTCATGCGTTTGCGCGCTTCGGGCATTTTTACCGCGTCGAGCATCTTCACGGATGCTTCAAACGCTTCGGCTTTGCTCATGCCTTTGTGCAGCATCAAAACTTCCATCAGCTGCTTGCCGACTTTCATGTAAGGATTCAATGAGGTCATTGGATCTTGGAAAATCATCGCAATTTCTTTGGAACGAATGCGGTTCATGGCCTTTTCATTCAGGGTAAGAATGTTTTGCTCGTTAAAGCGTGCTTCCCCTTCGATTACACCATTACCAGCCAATAAACCCATTAGTGCAAATGCGGTTTGGCTTTTACCTGAACCAGATTCGCCTACGATGCCGAGGGTTTCGCCTTGTGCCAAGGTAAAATTCAGATCATTCACCGCGGTTACAAAACCATCGGGCGTTCTGAAATTCACTCGTAAGTTATTTACTTCTAATAAATTCTTTTTACTTGATAAGCTCATAAAGCCTCCTTAGCGGTCTTTTGGATCAAGCGCATCGCGTAAGCCATCGCCGAGGAAGTTAAAACAAAACAGAGTCACAACTAGGAAACCAAGTGGCCACGCCAATTGCCAGATCGCAATTTCCATGTTCTGCGCGCCTTCAGAAATCAACGCGCCCCAGCTGGTCATGGGTTCTTGCACGCCAAGGCCTAAGAAGCTGATAAAGGACTCTAACAAAATCATATTTGGTACCAACAAAGTGGCGTAAACAACAACGATACCGAGCACATTTGGCACAATGTGGCGCAAAATGATTTTTGGTGTCGATACGCCGCAAGCGTACGCCGCTTCTATGTATTCTTTGTTTTTCAGGCTCAAGGTTTGACCGCGAACAATCCGCGCCATATCAAGCCATGAAATCGCACCGATGGCGACAAAGATCAAAAAGATATGACGACCAAATAGGGTCATCAAAATGATCACAAAGAACATGAAAGGGAAAGAGTTTAGTATTTCCAAGAAGCGCATCATCACACTGTCGACACGTCCACCAATGTAGCCGGAGGTTGCACCGTAAAGTGTGCCTATGATGATGGCCACAAAACTGCCCATGATGCCGACCAACAGGGAAATTTGTCCACCTTGCATGGTGCGAACAAAAATATCGCGGCCTAAGGTGTCGGTGCCAAAATAGTGACCGTTTTCTATATTTGGGCGACCCAATACGGAAATGTCGGATAATGCTTCCCAGTCGATATCATCGTAATTCCATTGGCTTAAAAAGGGGCCAATTAGAGCGATAGCAGCAATAATCGCTAGAATTATCAAGCTAGTGACGGCGGCATGGTTAGAAAAAAATCGACGACGAGCGTCTTGCCATAAACTGCGACCTTCAACTTCCACCACTTTTTCGGCGAATTGTTCGACGGCCTGAACTTTGTCTTTTGTAGTAATCATAATTGCGTGGCCTTAGTAGCGGATTTTCGGATCAATAACAGCGTACAAAATATCGACGATGGCATTGAATAGAATCGTTAATGTACCCACCAAAATGGTGACGCCCATGACCATGGAATAGTCGCGATTCAATGCGCCGTTGATAAAGTGCTGACCAATACCGCCAGTACCAAAGTACACGTCGACAATCACAGAACCTGTCACTATGCCGACGAATGCAGGCCCAAGGTAAGAAATAACGGGTAACATTGCAGGGCGTAAAGCGTGCTGAAAAATGATGCGATACTTTGGTAATCCTTTGGCTCGCGCGGTACGGATAAAGTTGGAGTGCATGGTTTCAATCATGCTGCCACGGGTAATACGTGCGATTTGTGCAATGTAGCTGGTGGACATGGCAATGACCGGCATCACCAGATAAGGCCAAGCGCCGCCATTCCAGCCGCCGGGTGGCAGCCAATGGTTATAAATAGAGAAAAATAGGATACACAAAGGTGCTAAAACGAAATTTGGTAACACGATACCTAGGTTAGCAAAGCCCATCACACTGTAGTCTAACCAAGAGTTCTGGCGCAGTGCTGCGATAATTCCGCAACCCACACCAATGAGCAACGCGACAAGAAAAGACCAGATACCAATCTCAGCAGAGACAGGGAAACTCTGTGCAATCAGTTCATTGATGGTGAAATCTTTGTAGCGAAAAGACGGTCCAAGATCGCCTTGAAGCAAGCCGCCAAGATAGTAAAAATATTGGTTAATGACCGGCTCATCCAAATGGTATTTGGCGTTAATGTTTGCCAACACTTCGGGTGGTAAAGCGCGTTCGCTGGTAAATGGGCTGCCGGGAGCAGAGTGCATTAGGAAGAAAGAAACCGTAATCAAAATCAACAATGTTGGAATGGCTTCTAAAATGCGTTTTGAAATAAATGTCAGCATAAAAATTACCGGATTAGGCGTTATAAATAACGGCTAATTCTAGGAACCTGTAGGGAATTCAAGAGATGCCCAGCGCAAAAGCGCTGGGCATGGTGTTAATACAAAGCACTTTGTCATTTCAAAGTGCTTTTTATTTAAAAAGCAATGCTTAGTGCTTGATGATGTACATATCGCGCGCGTAAACGTTGTCTTCTGGGTTTGGCATGTAGCCGCCTAAGTAGCTTTTTACCAAACGTTTTTCTGTGTATTGATAAATCGGCGCAACGGCCATGTCTTGCTCAATGGCAATTTCTTCTGCTTTGTTGTAGTTCGCCGCAGGGTGCTGCATGGTACGAGCGTCGTGCAATAACTTGTCGTATTCAGGGTTGCTGTATTTACCGTCGTTATTACCGTGTGTGGTGGTCAGAAGGTCTAGCATGGTAGAGGCTTCGTTGTAGTCACCGATCCAGCCAGCACGAGCCACATCAAATTGTTGATGTTTTTTCGATTCTAGGTACGTTTTCCACTCTTGGTTTTCCAGTGTAACGTTTACACCCAAGGTTTTGTTCCACATGGACGCAATCGCAATGGCGATTTTCTTGTGGTTCTCATTGGTGTTGTAAAGCAAGCTGAAAGACAGTGGGTTATTTTTGCCATAGCCCGCTTCTTCTAACAATTCTTTGGCTTTCTCATTACGCTCTTTTTGTGTCCATGTCGCGTATTCAGGCGTAGCTGGAGTGAAATCATTCACAACTTCTGGCGTAAAAGAGTAAGCAGGTAGTTCACCTGTGCCTGTCACATATTTTGCAATCACGTTACGGTCGATGGCATAAGACAAGGCTTTACGAACGCGCACGTCGTTGTATGGCGCTTTCGTTTTATTGAAGTCATAGTAGTAAGTACCTAGCTTTGGCGTAACCACAACTTGGTCTGGAATATCGCGCATAAGCTGCTTGTAATGGTCGTTTGGTAGCTCATAGCTAAGGTCCATTTGACCCGCTTGGAAGCGTTTTAGCTCAGCGTTAGGCGATTCAATTGGTAAGTAGGTAACCTTGTTGATGATGGTTTTGGCGTCATTCCAGTAGTGTTTGTTACGAGTGAAGACCATTTTTTCGTTGACGATCCACTCGTCCATTTTGTACGCGCCGTTAGACACCATGTGTTCTGGTTTCGTCCAGTCATCACCCCATTTTTCGACCACTTTTTTAGGTACTGGGAACATAGTCTGGTGAGAGGTCATTTTCACAAAGTAAGGCACAGGGCGCTCAAGTGATACTTGGAATGTGTGGTCGTCTAGTGCTTTGACGCCAAGAGTGGAAGGATCCGCTTCACCAGCAATGATTTTCGATGCGTTTGTAATCGCAGGAATTTCCATGAACCATGCGTATGGAGACGCCAATTTAGGGTCTACAGCACGTGTGAAAGCGTAAACAAAATCTTCGGCTGTTACAGGGTCACCGTTAGACCATTTTGCATCTTTACGTAGGTGGAAAGTGTATTGCGTGTTGTCTGCGTTTACATCGTAGCTTTCAGCTACACCAGGAATTTGGTTGCCATCGCCATCTTGGTTATACAAACCTTCAAAAAGATCTTTTGAGCGAATAGAAGCTGGCGTACCTTCCATTTTTTGTGGGTCCATGGTGCTAGGCTCTGAACCACCACCACGAACCAATTCTTGTTTAGCGGCTAATTCGACGCCAGCGGGTACCTCTGCAGCCTGAGCTTGCAGAGCGAAAAGAGAAGTAGCCATGATGGCACTGGCGAGCAATGTCTTTTTCATTGGAATGTGTCCCTATATTGTTAGTTAACTTTTGAGTGCTTTTTTATAGTTAGACGCTTACCAGCACTGGTGAATAGTCGTCTTAAGGTTGCATAGTTCACCAATTTACAAAAGGTCACAATCGAAATTGCGTATCAGCCCATACGTCTAATAAATGTAAATTTTGGATAATCGTTATGGAAACGAGGCTCGAAATGTAAAAGGGGCTTGAATGCTATAAGGGTTGAGCTTATTGCTAACAGCATTGTGGAGCCACGAAAGCCCTCGTGGTACTCTGTGGCTCTTTAAATAAATTAGATGAAAGGTTAGTTCGCCATCGTGATTACTCATCCATTTAAAGCCGCAGGGGCTTTTTTAAAAGCATTCCCTTTGGTTCTGTCAAAAGAGTTAAGAGTGTTTATATTGGTTCCACTGCTGGCAAATTTTGTGCTGATGGGATTACTTTATATGGTGGCTTTTAGTTATTTTCAGTCCTTAATGGACTCCGCTATGAGCTATTTGCCCGAGTGGGTCTCGTTTCTAAATTGGCTGTTTTACATTATCTTTGGGGCCATTATTAGTGTGTTGCTGTTTTACAGTTTTTCGGTTGGGGTAAATATTTTAGCCGCGCCTTTTATGGCGTTTCTGGCCGAAAAAGTGGAAGAAAAAGAAACAGGTAAAGTCTTTGATGAGGCGCTTAACACCAGTGTTATTGTGTCCATAATTGGCCGTAGTTTGCAGCGTGAGTGTCAGAAAATACTGTACTTTTTACCTCGCTTTGTTCTGTTGCTGTTATTGTCTTTTATTCCTATTGTTAATGTTATAGCGCCTGTATTACTGTTGTTATTCTCGGCTTGGATGCTGTCTTTGCAATATATGGATTATGCGTTTGATAATAATAAAGTGAAATTCCACGATATGAGAATGGCATTACGTGCCAAGCCTTTATTATGCTGGACGTTTGGCGGGATTGTTATGGTGTCTTTGACCATTCCGTTTTTAAATTTATTTATGATGCCGATAGCTGTTGTGGCGGCCACGTTATTGTGGATTTCGGTTTTCAGATCACAGCACGGTGATTATTCTGCCTTGTTAGATCGCACTAATGGAACCTTGTGATGTCTTTAAAAATATTGGTTGTTGATGATGCCTCTTTTACTCGTGATTTGATCCGACGGACATTGCGAAAGCAGTTTCCTGCGGTCGAAATTGAAGAAGCGGTAAACGGAAAAAAAGCCCAGCAAATGTTAACCAAAACGCAATTTGATATTGTTTTGTGTGATTGGGAAATGCCTGAAATGACAGGGGTTGAGCTTTTAAAATGGTGCCGCGAGCAACCAAAATATAAGAAAGAAGATGTTCCCTTCGTGATGATCACCAGCCGTGGTGATAAAAGCCATGTGGTGGAGGCCGTTCAGTCTGGTGTAACGGATTACCTTGGTAAGCCGTTTTCTAGTGAGCAGTTGATTAATAAAGTCATTTCAGCGGCGAAGAAACATGGTATTGAGCGCAAACTGGCGTCACAAAAGCCACGTGAATCCGCGGCGCCCGGCGGCGTGAGTTCAGCGTCACTTGATGTCTTGATGGGAGCGGGTAAAGCGTCTAGTCCTGTACAAGCGACCAAGTTTACCAATCCTGATGTGCCTGCAGTGTCAGTGAAAGATGTGAAAATTCCGACCTTGGTGCGTTTTGAGAGTAAACAATTCCGTTGCATGGTTATTCAGTTCAGTAAGACGGAAGCCACGATGTTTATTAAAAGCGATGACATTGTGCCGCAGGTTTTGGGCCAAGCCGTATTGGATTTGGAATTTGGTGGGAAAGTTAATCGGTTGAACTATTATATTCAATCCGTGGCAACCACTGAGAAAAAACACGATTCGACCTTTTTGACGGTAACCTTAAGTTTGATCGACCAAGACAGCGAAAAAGAAACCTTCATTAGTCAGTTGTTTGATAGTTTATAACTCCTCACTTACAGCACCCTCCATTACTATTATCGCCATTTCCGCCTTTGCGGAAATGGCCTACGAACAAACCCTATTGTTATCTAACGAAACAGCGATGCCTCGCTTTTGGGGTGGGTGGATCATTTACTTTGTGAAATCTTGGTTTTCGTCTGTTGTAATCGCAATAGCTGCCGTGACGGCATCATTGCGGGTTCGGTTAGCAGGGAAGTGACACGAGAAGGTACTGCCAAGCCCTGGTTGGCTGCGAACCTGTAGCTTGGCTTCATGATGCAAAAGAACATGCTTCACAATTGCGAGACCTAAGCCTGTGCCGCCTGTTTTGGATCCTCGCCCTTTATCCACCCTAAAAAAGCGCTCAGTAAGTCTTGGAATGTATCTAGGGTCAATGCCGATTCCGCTATCTTGTACCGAGAATACGCCATTAAATTCGCTTGATTCCCACTTAATGGTAATGGCTCCGCCATCGGGTGAATATTTAATAGCGTTGACGACAAGATTCGAAAATGCGCTGTACAGCTCTTTATAGGAACCGTATAAATGTGCTTCTTCAGGGATGTTCACAGACAGTGAATGCGAGTCTTTGAGGATAGGTCCCATAGCACTGGTGATAGAGCTTATGATGCTGGATACTTTGTGCCATTGATTTTCTTCACGCTTGTCGTTGCTTTCTAAGCGTGAAAGCAACAACAGATCTTCGATAAGCTGTTCCATACGTTCTGACTGCTCAGACATATTGACGATGCCTTTCTGCATACTCACTGGCAAGCTATCACGAAACATATCGAGGGTTTCTAAATACCCTTTAATTACGGTCAGTGGCGTTTTTAATTCATGGGACGCGTTGGCGACAAAGTCTTTACGCATCTGTTCTAGTAAGTGCAAACGCGTGACATCGCGAACAAAAATTAAGTGATCATTTTTGTCATACAAAGTGGTTTGAATTTCTAAATACACACCGTCTTTGGCGGGAGATTTGATGATTAAAGGCTCTCCGAAACGCTTTTGACTAAAGTAACGGAAGAAATCTGGGTTGCGGACAATGTTGGTAATGACTTGGCCACGGTCTGTGTGACGAATTAAGCCAAGGAAATGCCCCGCAGAATTGTTCCACCATTCTAAATTGCCTTGATTGTCTGCCATGATCACGCCTTCTTTTAAGGCCGTGGTCGAGCTTTCAATGCGTGTTAATGCTTGGCGCATGCGACGTTTAGATTTACGTTGTTTTTTCTGCAGACGATAGACTGCATCAAACACATCCCCCCAAATGCCACTGGCTTCTGGGGGCGCTGCACGCCCTGAATACCGTAACCAATTATGGAATTGATAAAGCTGATACAGCTGCCAATACAAAGACGCCAAAACATACAGCAGCAAAACACCTAACAATTGCCCAATGATGAGGCCGATGACAACGCAGGCTGCTAACCCTGCTAGCCAACTAAGAATAGTGTTTCGCCAAATGGTTTTCATACGGACCTTTTTGCTGAAAAGCGGTAGCCTGTTCCTCGTACAGTTTGTATCAAGAAATCATGGGTACTACCAATGGCTTTGCGTAAGCGACGGATATGGACGTCTACCGTACGCTCTTCAACGTACACGTTACCACCCCATACCTGATCTAATAATTGTGCTCTAGAATAAGCGCGCTCTTGGTGAGTCATTAAGAATTTGAGCAAACGGTATTCTGTTGGCCCCATTTCCAAAGGGCGACTACCAATGGTGACACGTTGGCTGATTGGGTCAAGCGTTAGACCTTCGATTTCGATCGGTTCATCAACACCCTGTGGTGTTGCGCGACGCAATACGGCTTTTAGGCGTGCGACCAACTCTCTTGGTGAAAAAGGCTTGGTAATATAATCATCGGCACCGACTTCTAGGCCTTGTATTTTATTATCTTCTTCGCCTTTCGCCGTCAGAATAATGACGGGAATTTCAGCCGTGGTTGTATCTTTTTTCAAGCGGCGTGTTAATTCGATACCGCTGCCGCCAGGCATCATCCAATCGACAAGCACTAGGTCTGGTCGATGATCCACAATGATCTCATGGGCTTGCTGGATATTTTCGGCTTCCAAATACTCGTAGCCCGCCATTTCAAGGGCGATGGCTATCATTTCGCGTATGGAAGATTCATCATCAATAATTAATACTTTTTTACCGGTCACAGGATTCATCCTCATCTCAGGAACGGTTTTATTAAAGCGATCAATTGTGACAATTCGGTTACATTGTCACAACTTTGCCACATATTACATTAAATAGCTTAGTACTAGGCCAATAAAGACGCAGTATCCAATGCGGTTATTGTCTAAGAAAGAACGAAAGCAAGCTTGCCTATCGCGCTCTTTTGCTTGTTTAAATTGTTGATAGAACAATCCAACACAGACAACAAGGGACACAAAGTATAACCAATGTAGCCCAGCGAGTAGGCCAATCCAAGTCAATAAAGACAAGGTTAGTCCTTGTAGGCAAACAATGACGAATAAATCATAGCGACCAAACAAAATCGCAGTAGATTTAATACCCACTTTTAGGTCATCCGGACGGTCTGTCATTGCATAATAGGTGTCGTAAGCGATTGTCCAAAAGCAGTTTGCGACAAACAGCATCCATAGCTCGGGATCGGTTAAATCGCCTCCCTGAGCGCTGTAGGCCATGGGAATGGCCCATGAAAAGGCTAAGCCAAGAAATAACTGTGGCAGATGTGTGTAGCGCTTCATAAACGGGTACAGAGCAGCCAGACCCAAGCCTGCAAACGACAATAGAATCGTTCTTAGGTCAGTAAAGAGGACCAAGATAAAACTCAAAATAGACAAAGCACTGAAGAGGAGAAGTGCTTCTTTTTCAGACACTCGCCCCGACGGTAACGGGCGGTTTTTCGTACGTTCAACATGACCGTCGACCTTCCTATCAGCGTAGTCGTTAATCACACAACCTGCTGAACGCATACTAAAAACACCTAAGACAAAAATAATCACCAGATGCCACTGCGGCATGCCGTCGGCGGCCAGCCATAAAGCCCATAATGTGGGCCACATGAGTAAAAATGAGCCAATAGGGCGGTTGAATCGTGTTAATTCTGCGTAGTCTTTAAGTTTGTTCATACTATTCCAAACGGTGATTTTAGCTGGTGTATTTCATCAAAAAAAGCTTCATTAACCAATATCCCAGGACCAAATTGGTGGAAGACAGAGCGCCGCGCCCAGAGTGATTGGGGCTGGTTTGGAAACATATGCTTCGGTAATTGAGTGACTTCGATAGCGCTCCGCTTGAGCTGCCTATGTTGGAACAAATAGCCGCCTAATGGCTTGTTTTGTAAATGTTTTACTTGTCGCCAATGTCCTTTCAAGGACTTTGCAGGAATAACTGAGCGAGCATAAATCACGGCGATTCCGTCAACCTTGAGCAGTACTGTGCGAATACGTGCTGCGTCTCTTGGGCTGAGTTTTAGGCGCTTTCGTTCTCTTACTGTTGGCGTTCCCCAAGCGTCATCAAGGACTTCAACAGTTAATGCTCCCACGCTGTGTAGTTTTGCGGTAAGGGAGTCTTGTGTGATCAGCCAAGGCCAAAGCTTTTTCGGCACTTTCATTTTATTAATTTGATGTACTGGAGACCAGCGATAGTCAAACTGTTGTGCGGCAGATGGGTTCATTACCGCCTGAGGCATCTTCGTCATATGAGATTAGGCGTTCATTTTGTTGATTAAGGCGACCATCTTATGCAACTCGGCAGACTTCTGATAAATCGCATCACGGCAGTCTTCTGCTTCTTCCAGCGTCAATCCGATTTCGACTAATACCGATGGCTCTATGGGATTGTTATGGCGTAGCTGATTAGAGACAAAAAGTAATTTCGCTAATATCGCGTGTTCTCCATAGTAGTGAGGCTTTTTACTGTATCTTATCGCCATCCAAATGTTGTCCGGTAGACTCCAGTAACGCAGTAGCCAAGAACCCAGTTGCTCTTTGGTGAAATGCAAAATTTGCATCTCAACCAGTTCAGACGGCAAGTGTGCATTTGCTTCTTGGTAGCGTGAAAGAATGGAAAAGTGTGGTGGTAAAATAGTGCTAATGCCCAAGTAGCCAAAGTTATGTAACAAGCCGGCAAGATAAGCATGGCCAAGTTTAGGGCGATTTTGCATCGGCATGGCTTTCACCAATGACTCCATCAATACAGCATTGGACACGGAGTCTAGCCAAAAGTCTTCATAGTGACGTGGGCCGTCTTCAGGTGGTTGAAAGCCATTCCCCATGGATAAGCCAAGCGCTAGGTTCATCACCATGTCGTAGCCTAATACGCGTATGATGGCATCTTCTACGGACTCTATAGAACCTGGAGCACCATAGTAGGGTGATGATGCCCAGCTAATAACTTGAGCTGCCAAGCTTGGATCGAGGGCAATGACATCACACAACTCATCCGTTCCCGCGGATTGATCAGTAGAAAGGCGGATAATTCGGTGAGAGGACGCGGGTAAAGGCGGAATTTCTAATGTTTCTTCAATACGTTGTTTAAGACGGATGGACTGAAACCGGCCAAGCGCCTGAAGAATTTGTTCTTCATCGTGCTCGTGATTATCAACAGGGCGGTTGATGAGTGAGGTATCAATAGAAATAGCTTCAAAACGATTAAGAGGGCCCGAAAACATCGACTCTAATTCAGCGGATGTAATGTCGTGATAGGCACCATCCACTTTTGTACGAATCGAAAATACGGCCTCTTTTAACATGCTTGCTTCTAAAATGGTGGTCACACTGTTTGGTTTAATCAGTGGGTCACCAGAGCTGTGGTAATGATTAACCGGCTCAAAACGGCGTTTCGTCAGCCGTGATACCGCGGATATATCCAGCATATTGCTCTCAGGGAAAATAACCTGCAAACGACCAGTGTGATCGGCTAGATGTACTACGCGTAATCTAGGGGTTGTTTTAGGGTTGATGGAAGCGCCCATGTATTTTCCTGTAGTGAAGACCTATATAAAAAAAGCCCCTATAAAAGGGGCTTTGTGAATATAACAGATTTTAAGTTCTAGTTCTGAATAGTAAGTGATTAGTGATTCAGAATTTGACTTAAGAACATCTGAGTACGGTCGTGCTGAGGGTTGTCGAAGAATTCGTGAGGCTTATTCGCTTCTACGATTTCGCCAGCATCCATGAACACAACACGGTCAGCGACGGTTTTAGCGAAGCCCATTTCGTGTGTTACACACACCATGGTCATGCCTTCCTCAGCCAACTGAACCATTACGTCCAATACTTCTTTGATCATCTCAGGGTCAAGTGCAGACGTTGGCTCATCGAACAACATGATACGAGGCTGCATGCACAAGCCACGAGCAATTGCCACACGTTGTTGCTGACCACCAGATAACTGACCTGGGTATTTCAATGCTTGGTTAGCGATTTTGACTCGCTCCAAGTAATGCATCGCCATTTCTTCAGCTTCTTTCTTAGGTGTTTTACGAACCCAGATAGGTGCCAATGTTAGGTTTTCTAAAATGGTCAGATGAGGGAACAAATTAAAGTGCTGAAACACCATCCCCACGTCTTTACGAATCGCTTCGATGTTTTTCAGGTTGTTATTCATCTCAACGCCATCAACCAGAATGGTGCCTTTTTGGTGTTCTTCTAGGCGGTTGATACAACGCGTCATAGTTGACTTACCAGAACCAGAAGGACCACATACAACGATTCGTTCGCCTTTCTTGATGCTGAAGTTGATGTTTTTAAGTACGTGAAAATCACCGTACCACTTGTTTACATCGTTAAATTCGATGATTGCTTCTTCGCCCTGCGCTAGCTGGGCACGAGCCATGTTTGTATCTGTCATAATAAAGACCTTTAATTCTTAACTAATTTCGCTTGTGCCCAGTTTCTAACTTACGCTCGAGAGCCATACTATAACGAGACATACCAAAGCAGATAGCCCAATAGACAAAACCTGCAAAGGCATAACCTTCGACAGTCGTTCCTAACCAGTTTGCATCATGGTTAGCGGCTTGAATTCGACCTAAGAAGTCAAACATACCAACGATATAGACTAAGGTTGTGTCTTTAAACAAAGCAATGAAAGAGTTCACTATTCCAGGGATTACCAGTTTTAGTGCCTGCGGCAAAATAACCAGAATCATAGATTGCCAATAGGTTAAGCCCATCGCATCTGCGGCTTCATACTGGCCTTTAGGGATCGCTTGTAGACCACCACGAACCACCTCAGCCATATACGCAGCAGAGAACAAAGTGATACCAATCAACACACGTAATAGTTTGTTAAAGTTCAAGCCTTCAGGCAGGAATAACGGAATCATTACGGATGCCATAAACAAAATAGTGATCAATGGTACAGCACGAATCGTTTCGATGAAGACCACACACACAGATTTTGCTATTGGCATGTCTGAGCGTCGACCAAGAGCCAATACCACCCCTAATGGGAAGGAGGCAACGATACCAATGACCCCAAGCAGCACAGTAAGAAACAAGCCGCCCCACAAAGAGGTTTCTACAACTTCTAAGCCAAAGATGCCACCAGCGAACAAGAAGTAAGCGACGATGGGATAAGCAAAGATAATGGCGATAGAAAGGTACAGCTTATTGATCGTTTTAATGGCAAAAGCACCCACCATAACGATTAACAGAATAACGGCTAAATTAATGCGCCATGTTTCTGCTTCAGGGTATAACCCGTACATAAACTGGTCAAAATAGACGACAACAAATGCCCAACAAGCACCGCCACCAGTACAAGCGGCTTTTGAAGTCCCTTCCCATGTTGCATTGATGAAACCCCACTCAATGACAGGTGGAATAAGCAAATACAACAGGTACAAGCTAAAAAGAGTGAGGAATATATTCAGCGGGGACGAAAATAAATTCTGACGTACCCATGCCACAGGACCAACCGATGTAACTGGTGGTGGGAGGCTTGGTGATGGTTTAAAGATAATAGCCATGATCTGCCTCCTAGCGCTCAATTAATGACATTTTGCTGTTGTACCAGTTCATGAATACCGAAATCGATAGACTCAATGAACCGTAAACCAACATACAAAGACCGATGGTTTCAATCGCCTGACCTGTTTGGTTGAGCGTCGTACCCATGACCACTGCAACCAACTCTGGGTAAGCGATAGCGGCACCCAACGAAGAGTTCTTCGCCAAATTCAAATATTGGCTAGTGAGTGGCGGGATAATGACTCGCAATGCTTGAGGCAATACGATCAGTCGCTGAGTGAGGTTGTCACGAAGGCCCAAAGAGCGAGCTGCTTCGGTTTGTCCCCAGTTAACAGACAATATGCCAGCTCGCACGATTTCAGCAATAAATGCCCCTGTGTAAGTAGATAGAGCAACTAACACAGCTACGAACTCAGGTGGAAGAACCATACCGCCCGTTACGTTAAAGCGACTTTTTTGCGGTAGGTCGAACTCTATCGGAAACCCAGAAACGGCCAAAAATAGAAATGTCACACCAACAATAACGCCAAGAGACGACCAGTAAGCAGGGAACCATAGCCCTGTTCTTGTCTGGCGCTTTTTCGCCCAAATAATCAAGCCAATGGAAGCTACAATCGACAAAACAAAGCCGAAAATTACCAAGCCAAAGCCATCTTGAGCGATTGGGTTAGGTGAATAAATGCCGCGTTTATTTAATAGGAAATCGGCAAATTCATAACTATTTCGTGGTGCTGGCAATGCCGCGAGTACAGCAAAATACCAGAAGAACATTTGCAGTAGTAATGGAATATTACGCAATGTTTCGATGTAGACAGTGGCTAAACGTGCCACTAGCCAGTTTTTGGATAATCGAGCTAGCCCCATTATTACGCCAATAATGGTGGCTAAGATAATCCCTAATAGGGAAATAACAAAAGTATTGATTAAGGCAACAAAAAACGCTCGCCCGTAGGTATTCGCCTCAGTGTATTCAATTAGGTGGATAAGAATTGGAAAGCCAGCTGGTTCATTGAAAAATGAGAAACCAGTTGAAATTCCACGGTTATCGAGGTTGGACTGAAGGTTACTGAATAAGTAATAACCCGCAAAGACCACCATCACTAGTAGCACAATTTGAAATATTAAAGCGCGATTACCCGCGTCATTCAAAAAGCTGTTATTGCTTGGAGTTGTTTTATCGCTCATCTTGTTTCAGGCAATGGAATGCTCGTCAGATGTGTAAGAAAGGGGGGAGAAACCCAGCGGCATTTGCCGCTGGGTAAATACCCAAGCAGGTTGCTTTAGGTATTAGCGAACTGGTGGCGCATACATGATGCCGCCAGCTTCAGTCCATAGTGCGTTAAGGCCACGTGGCAGATCTACAGGAGTAGATGGACCTACGTTACGCTCAAACACTTCACCGTAGTTACCTACGTTAGCGATAATGTTGTAAGCCCAATCCGCTGGAAGACCAAGTTGTGCACCCATGTCACCTTCAACACCTAGTAGACGCTTGATACCTGGGTCATTTGTTTCACTTTTGACCTTAGCAACGTTTTTAGATGAGATATTCATTTCTTCAGCGTTAACTTGAACAAACATTGACCAAGTTACGATGTCTTTCCATTGGTTGTCGCCGTGACGAACAACAGGGCCAAGTGGCTCTTTAGAAATAGTTTCTGGAAGAATTAAGTGAGCAGAAGGATTTGCAAGTTTAGTACGGTGAGCCGCTAGACCAGATTTATCTGTTGTGTAAACGTCACAACGGCCTTGGTCGTATGCAGATAGTGCTTCGTCTGCTTTTTGTACAACAACTGGCACATAAGACAATTTGTTTTTACGGAAGAAATCCGCCATGTTCAATTCTGTTGTTGTACCTTGTTCTGTACAAACCGTTGCACCGTCAAGGTCCAACGCAGAAGTAACACCTAGATCTTTACGAACCATGAAGCCTTGACCGTCATAGAAGTTCACTGCTGTGAAGTCTAAACCCAAAGACGCATCACGCGTGTAAGTCCAAGTTGTGTTACGAGCAAGGATATCAATTTCGCCAGATTGTAGGGCGGTGAAACGCTCTTTAGCAGAAAGAGGAGTGAATTTAACTTTTTGATCATCGCCAAAGATTGCAGAAGCAACAGCGCGACAAGCATCCACATCTATACCTGACCAGTTGCCTTTATCATCGGCATTGGAGAATCCTGGAACACCATTACTAACACCACACTGAATAAATCCTTTTGACTTAACGTCGTCAAGTGTTGCGGCAGCAGCACCGGTGCTTATGGTTGCTGCGATTGCAGCAGTCGAAAGTAGCTTACAAACATTCGATTTCATTATATTGAGCCTCCCAGGCGTTTTTTTATATATGTTGTTATCTTGCTGAAATTTACCGTTCAGAGTGTTACGTCTGTGATTAAAACGAAGCAAACTTGATGCCAACATGTAATTATTCTTGTTGTTAGGTATATGCAGATGATTCCTCTACAAGATCATCACATGCCCCTATAGAATTACTCTTTTGAGGCGTAGTCAAGGATAAACTGTAAGAAAATAGCTAGGAGATGCTTATTTTTTACACCTTTTGCACTGCTAAATCGCGGTATTTATAAAAATGTAAACAAGGCATTTTTCTGATGGATGCTAGAGAATTCAGGGCTTCCCATAACGTGAGTTGTGTTTTATTGCTCACTTATGGGGCGTTAACAGTGAGTTTGTAAAGAATTATTACGCTGAATGATTTTTTTGCATCATTTTGGTGCTTTGATGAAATCTACTGTGCTTCGTTTAAATACCCACATGTAATATATTGAATAAAGCACTTTCCATAATTTGTAATCTGCATGGTAGACTTAGTCATAAATTGAAGTCATGTAAGGAGATCCATATCAGATGGATAACTCAGCAAAGCCACTCGATCGCTTAGATAAAAAAATTCTTCGAGAATTACAAATTAACGGCCGTCTATCCAATGTAGAGCTGGCAAGTCGCGTAGGACTTAGTGCAACACCTTGTTTGGAGCGAGTGCGTCGGCTTGAGCGTAATGGCTACATTACGGGCTACTGTGCCTTAGTTAACCCTAAAAAAGTAGACGCTGGACTACTGGTGTTTGTTGAAATTCGTCTTAAAACAACGTCTCCAGAAGGGTTTAATGAATTCAAAGCCGCGGTAACGGAAATTCCAGAAATACTAGAATGTCATCTTATTGCTGGGGATTTTGAATACCTTCTTAAAGCACGAGTATCGAACATGGATTCGTATCGCCTTTTGCTTGGTGAAACGTTATTGACGCTACCGCATGTTCGCGAATCTCGTACCTACGTTGCGATGGAAGAAGTCAAAAATACCACGGTTGTTAATATCCCTTAATGTTATCCACATTGAAGATGCGGATAAGTGTGCACATCTTTAGACGTTCAAATACTGATCGTGGTTAGGTAGCCAGCGTGATAACAATGGCGAAACACGCTCAGGGTAGTGGCGGTACAATTGTGCTGCGGCTTTTTGAACGTCATCAAGCAAGTTTTTATCACGTTGTAAATCGGCTACTTTAAATTCCCAAAGCCCAGTTTGTCTGGTGCCAAGTAATTCCCCTGGCCCTCGTAACTCAAGATCTTTTTCGGCGATTTTAAAACCATCACTGGTCTCTCGCATGGTGGCAAGCCTTTCTTTACCCTGTTGTCCTAATGGCGCTTTATAAAGTAGCACGCAATGGCTGGCGGTTTGCCCTCGACCCACACGACCACGTAACTGGTGAAGCTGAGCAAGGCCAAGACGTTCAGGGTTTTCTATTACCATTAAGCTGGAATTAGGCACATCCACACCCACTTCAATTACCGTGGTGGCAACCAATAACTGAATGTCTCCGGCCTTGAATCTGGCCATAATATCGGCTTTCTCTTGCGCTTTAAGTCGCCCATGTACCAAGCCAATGGATAAGCCGCCGAGTTGTTCCTGCAGCAAAATAGCGGTGTCTTCTGCAGCTTGGCATTGCAAGGCCTCTGATTCTTCAATCAAGGTACACACCCAATAAGCTTGCTTTCCTTCTTCACAGGCGCTTTTCACTCGATCAATGACTTCTTGGCGTCGCTGATCCGATACCACAATCGTGTTTACTGGGGTTCGTCCAGGTGGCAGTTCATCAATGATGGAGCAATCTAAATCAGCATAGGCGGACATGGCCAACGTTCTGGGGATCGGTGTGGCGGTCATGATCAGTTGGTGAGGCTGGAAGCCATGCTTCATGCCTTTTTCTCGTAATGCCATACGTTGGTGCACGCCAAAGCGGTGCTGCTCATCAATAATGGCAAGCGCTAGGCGATCAAATTCGACAGTGTCCTGA
The DNA here is from genome assembly GCF_003208215.1 of Marinomonas alcarazii. GTDB lineage: Bacteria > Pseudomonadota > Gammaproteobacteria > Pseudomonadales > Marinomonadaceae > Marinomonas > Marinomonas alcarazii. The sequence goes on along the minus strand of NZ_QKLW01000010.1, from coordinate 101,453 downwards.
AATAAGGCATGAGTGCCAACGACAATTTGCGCAGCACCTGAAGCAATATCAGCAAGCTCTTTTTCGCGGGTTTTCCCTTTAAGTTTGCCTATCATCCACGCGACTTTTAAACCGAGAGGCTCAAACCATTGGCTGAAATTAATATAATGTTGTTCAGCGAGAATTTCTGTGGGGGCCATGATGGCAACTTGATAGCCAGCCTGTACAACAGAGGCGGCCGCTAATGCAGCGACCAAGGTTTTCCCTGATCCTACGTCGCCTTGCACCAAACGTAGCATAGGATGCCCTGAACCGAGATCTTTAAGGATTTCCTGAAACACGCGATTCTGCGCATTGGTTGGCGAAAAGGGCAATTGCTGTAATAGTCTTTGGCTGAGTTCGCCTGCGGTTTGTACTTGGATCGCTGTATCTTGTTTGGCTTTCACCCGTTTACCAATCAGAGAAAGTTGATGCGCCATAAGCTCTTCAAAGGACAGGCGATACTGAGCGGGATGGCTTCCTGAGCGTAACAGTTCTAAGTTCGCTTCTCTGGATGGGTGATGAAGAAAGTGAATGGCGTCGCTTAGTGGTGGCAAACTGAATTGGGTGCGAATTTCGTCAGGCAGCCATTCTTGTAGATTGTAGGGCGTTAAACGCTCTAATGCTTGCTCACACAGCTGGCGAATCTTGGTTTGCGTTAAGCCATCTGTGAGTGGATAGATAGGCGTAAGCTGAGCTGTTTCTTCCTGTGTTTCGTTGTCACCTATTACCTTGTATTCAGGGTGATAGATTTCAAAGCCTGTGCTGCCGCGACGGATTTCACCAAAGCAACGCAACCGTTTACCGGACTCTAGCTGCTTCTTTTGCGCTGCGGAAAAATGGAAAAAACGTAAGCAAAGCGTGCCTGTATTGTCTTTTATTCGGCACAGTAAACTGCGTCGTTTGCCCATTTTTATTTCACAGCCGGTAATTTGGCCTTCGACGACAGCTTCGTCACCGAAGCGTAGATGTCCAATTGGCACAACGCGCGTTCTGTCTTGATAGCGAATGGGTAAATGAAACAGCAAATCTTGTACTGTATTCAAATGCAACTTGGCTAGCTTTTCAGCCATCGCATCGCCAACGCCTTTAAGCTCTCGAACGTCCTGTGAGTCTAGTCCATCGATCATTCAGAGGCTCTATAACTTTAAGTGCTTGCTAGCATCGCGGATGGATTGGCTTAATGCTTCAATGGCCTTAGGGCGAGGGAAGCTAGCACGCCATGCCAACGCAACGGTACGCTTTGGCGCAGGCTCGGTAAAAGGCCGAACTTCTAGTAAATCGTTATTAATATTGGTGACAGCGGACTTTGGTAACACTGTGACTCCCAAGCCTGACGCAACCATGTAACGTATGGTTTCTAATGAGCTGCCATTAACGATGGTTCGACCGTCACCGTATTCCCCTTCGTTTACTAGAGGGCAAGCTTCTAATACTTGCTCACTAAAGCAGTGGCCTTTACCCAGCAGCAGCAAGTTATCGGTAGAAAGCTGATCGGTCTCAATGTGCGACAGTTTTGTCCACGGATGAGTCTTTGGCATCAGCACAACAAACTCTTCTTCGTAAATTGGTTGAGTGACGACATCTGGCTCGCGGAAGGGGAGCGCGACAATAATGGCGTCTAACTCGCCATTACGCAGCTTAGGGCGTAAGTTTTCGGTGAGGTCTTCTTCGATGGACAATGGCATATTAGAGGCGGCATTATGCAAAGAAGGAATCATAGCTGGGAACAAATACGGCGCGATGGTAAAAATAGCGCCGACTCTTAGAGGGCCTTTAAGTTGATTCTTTCCTGATGCCGCCAACTCTTTGATCATGTTGGCTTGATCCAGTACTCGCTTGGCCTGAGTAATGATTTGCTCGCCTAAAGGTGTGATGTACACGGAGCTTTTGCTGCGCTCAAAAATAGCGGTGCCGAGTTCTTCTTCAAGCTTTTTCACCGCAACACTTAACGTTGGTTGCGATACATAGCAGCGATCGGCAGCACGGCCAAAATGTTTTTCATCCGCTAGCATTACAATGTATTTCAATTCCGTTAATGTCATAGCACACCTTTCACCTTGGCTGATTCATTGTTAATAACTATGATAATACATAATTTGATAAAGTATACTCGAAAGCAAAAAATTCTGTCTAAGCACCCAGGAGAAAATATATGGCAAAAATTTTGATCGCTGGCTGCGGGGATCTAGGTTCAGGTGTGGCCACTGAGTTGGTAGCACAAGGTCATAGTGTCATTGGGATTCGTCGCACCTTGTCGGACTTTCCTGCTGGCGTTGAAGGTATTACGGGTGATTTGGCGGAAATGTCTGATGACAGGCTGCCTGATGATGTGGATGTGGTGTTTTTAATCATGACACCAAACGGGCGCACAGAAAGCGCCTATCGTAGGGCCTACTTCGACACGGCCCAAACATTGATCCGTCATTACAAAGACGTTGCCAAACCACCTAAGGTGTTTTTCGTCTCTAGCACTAGCGTCTATGGGCAAAGCCAAGGTGAGTGGGTGGATGAAACCACGCCAGCACAACCGACATCCGCCACGGCTAAGGTGTTACTCGAAACGGAACAATCGCTAGCGGCGGTATTTTCTAGTATATCTGTACGTTGCTCTGGTATTTATGGCTCAGGGCGTTATCGGTTGTTAGAAACCGTATTAAGCGAAAAAGAGTGGGGAGCTAACAGCTGGACCAACCGCATTCATCGGGACGATGTGGTGACAGCGTTGGTGTTACTGGCAAACTGTGCGTTAAGCGAAAAAAATGTGCCAGCGCACGTAATAGTGACCGATCAAACGCCTGTTTCTATGTGGGAAGTGAAGTTGTGGCTGGCAACTTGCCTTGGCGCTAAAGTTGCTGTGAGCAGCGGTGAAGGCTTTGTTCCGACTTCAGGTAAGCGCCTTCAAGGCCAGTTCCTTTTATCACAAGGTTGGCGACTGCAGTACCCAAGTTATGTAGCGGGTTATCATGGGCTTTTAGAAGAGTTTCGCGCTTTGCGTAAATGAGCAGCGTTAAGAATATAGCACTATAAAAAAAAGAGGCCGAAGCCTCTTTTTTTTATAGTGATCACAGCGAAGATCTTAGTCTTCCAATACCATGATGCCTTCGATTTCCACTTGAACGCCTTTTGGTAAAGCGCGAACGCCCATTGCCGCACGAGCTGGGTAAGGCTGTTTTACGAATTGAGTCATCACTTCGTTTACTGTCGCGAAATTACCTAAGTCAGTCATGAAAATGTTAAATTTCACAACGTTTTCTAAAGAACCGCCAGCGGCTTCACACACTGCCTGTAGGTTTTTGAAAACTTGTGTTGTCTGTTCAACGATGTCTTCGCTGATGATTTCCATGGTTTCAGGAACCAGAGGGATTTGGCCAGACAAATACACAGTATTACCAGCACGTACGGCTTGAGAATATGGACCGATAGCGGCTGGTGCGTTTTCAGTGTGAATCACTTGCTTTGACATAAATACGTATCCTATTTTCTAGACGGTGATAAACAAAAGATAAATCGAGGTCGACTAGCGTCCTACAATGGTTTCGCGAGAGACTTTCTCGACACAACGAACCGCTTTTATACGACGCATAACATCCGCCAAGCCTACGCGACTAGAGATGGTGATGCTTAACCGTAAACGACTTACTCGGCCTCGTTCAATAATATCAAGGTTAGATACTTGGAAGTCAGTATCGCTGATTGAGCTAGCGATTTTCGCCACAGCACCGCGTTCATTGATGTAGGTAACAATCAGGCTAATGTGCAGCTCTTCTTCAATCTCTTTGCCCCATGCCATATGAATAAAGCGTTCAGGGTTGGACAAATGGTCTTGAACGTTCGGGCAATTAAGGTGGTGAATGATGATGCCTTTATCCACTTGCACATAACCCACAATTGGGTCGCCAGGAATAGGGGCGCAGCATTTGGCATAAGAAATAAGCATGCCTTCAGAGCCATTCACTTTAAAGGACTTCGGCGTAACGAGCGTGTCTTCATCAATGTTTGGGAAGAGCTCGCGAGCCACCAAATAGCCAACATGACGACCTTTACCAATAGACTCTAATAAGTCATCTAGAGAAGCCAGCTGGTGGGTTGCTAATACTTGCGCAATTTGCTCTGTGGTTAGTTCTTCAATATTGGTTTTAAACGCATTTAAAGAGCGAGTTAACAGACGGTGCCCAATCGATATGGCATTTTCTCTCTGTTTGTCTTTTAAGTAATGGCGGATGTTGGTGCGTGCTTTACCCGTAATGGCGAAACTTAACCAAGCAACGTTCGGCTGCGCATTTTTCGCTGTAATGATTTCAACTGTCTGTCCGCTTTCTAGTTGTGTGCTGAGTGGAGCAAGACGACGGTTTATTCGACACGAGATACAGGTATTGCCGATTTCTGTGTGGACGCCATAAGCAAAATCGACAGGTGTTGCGCCAGAAGGCAATTCAATGATCTGGCCGTTCGGTGTAAAGACGTATACTTCGTCTGGGAATAAATCACTTTTCACGTTATCAACAAATTCGACGGGGTTACGTGCTTTTTGTTGAATTTCTAATAGGCTTTTCACCCATTTAGTCGCCCGATCATGATTGCTTGGCATGTTAGACGAGCCACTGACTTTATAAGCCCAATGAGCTGCAATGCCGTTATTCGCCACTAGGTCCATTTCTTCGGTGCGTATTTGAACTTCCATCGGAATGCCGTTGGTGCCTAATACTGTGGTGTGAAGAGATTGGTAACCGTTGGATTTTGGAACCGCGATATAGTCTTTGAAACGACCTTCAATCGGTTTGAAGATAGCGTGAATGACACCAAGAATTCGATAACAGCTATCATGACGATCTGTCACGATGCGTACGCCCATCACGTCCATGATTTCATCTAAGGAGCGGCGTTTCTTGTCCATCTTCTGATAGATGCTGTAAATGTGTTTTTCTCGAACGCTGATGCTGGCTTCAATGTAATCTGCTGCCAGTTCGGATCGGATCGTGTCTTCAAGCTTTTGTGTGTCTTTGATGCGCTGTTGGCCATATTTTTTATGGATGGCTTTTTGCAGCATGCGAGCACGCATTGGGTAGTAGGCTTGGAAGGCAAGGGATTCTAAAGCAACCCGAACGTTGTACATGCCCAGACGATTTGCAATCGGAGCATAAATGTCTAATGTTTCGCGGGCAATACGGCGCTTTTTGTGGGCCGGCATGGCATCAAGAGTTCGCATATTGTGTAAACGGTCAGCCAACTTCACCAAAATGACACGAATATCATCGGCCATGGCCATGGCCATTTTTTGGAAGTTATGGGCTTGTTTTTCGACTTGGCTATTGAATTCCAAATGGGTAAGTTTACTTACGCCATCGACTAACCCCGCTACGCCTTCACCAAATTGTTCGGTGAGCGCTTCACGGCTGATGCCTGTGTCTTCAATAACGTCATGCAGTAATGCCGCTGTCAGTCCATCACAATCCATTCGAAGTTCCGACAGAATTTCGGCGACAGCGAGAGGATGGGTGACATAGGGCTCGCCACTTTTACGCTTTTGCCCATCGTGGGCTTGCTCGGCGTAATAGTAAGCGCGTTTTACTTTGGCTATTTGCTCATAGGGCAAATACTGACTGAGAGTCAGTGCTAAATCTTCAATGGTATACATCGCTCACCTCACTAGGCCGAACAGAAAGTGCGATGGATGTGATATGAGCGACACCATAGAGATTAAAACTCGTGTAATGGACGCTTTTGTTGATCAACATTATGCAAATTGATCAAGTTCTCAGCAATTTCACGAAGTGCAACTACAGTCACTTTATCGCCTTCTAAAGGCACTTTTGCGTCTTCGCCGCCAGTAGCAAGTTGACGAGCGCGTTTTGAAGCGACCATCACTAGTTCAAAGCGGTTATCAACGTTTTCTAAACAATCTTCTACGGTAACTCGAGCCATTTTGACCTCTGTGTTCGGTTATCTATTTTTCCAAGGGTAATTCTACTTAACGGCTTCTTATAATGACAAGAGATCATTTATAAGATTGCCATGTTTTTCACGCATTACTGTGGTTTTCGAGCGCATTGCGGTGAAAATCGACTGTAATTGCGAAAGCGCCGTATCAAAGTCATCATTTACGATAGTAAAATCGTATTCATCGTAGTGTGACATTTCGTTTATCGCTTTACTCATACGTCTTTGAATCACGTCGTCAGAGTCGGTTCCTCTTCCGCGCAAACGTTCTTCTAACGCCTGCAAAGAAGGAGGGAGAATAAAGACGCCAATTGCTTCCGGATAAAGTTGACGAACTTGGCGAGCGCCTTGCCAATCGATTTCTAAAATGACATCTAAACCTTGTTCCAGCATGCTGAAAACAGAGTTTTTTGACGTGCCGTAATAGTTATCAAACACTTGAGCATGTTCGAAAAACGCGTCTTCGGCAATCATATCTAAAAAGTCTTCGACGTCAGTGAAATAGTACTCTCTGCCATGCTCTTCGCCTTTTCTCGCTTCGCGCGTGGTATGAGAAATGGAAATTCGCACATTGGTGTCTTGACTTAGCAACGCCTTATACAAGGTCGATTTACCCGCACCAGATGGCGCTGATAAGATGAATAAATTGCCTTTATGTTTGTCCATAGGGTTCTTTTAATCCGCCTGTCGATGTCTTTTCAACGTTTTACTATACCACAAACATTTGCTTTAAATGTCTGATATTGCCTTATCGGATTTTATCGAAAAATTCATGTTTTTATGTGCTTTGTGAAAAATTCTTCTATGACAAAAAACTTTCCATTTAGGGAGGCTTTCTTAAAGGGTATGTGAATAGGTCATTACCACGAGACAATCATTCTAAGACTTTAAGTCTAACAATGTCACATTAACTTACCTATATTAGCAGCGAATTTAAAAGTTCTAGTGTGGGGGGTAAGGTAATTAATATTTGAAGTGGTTAGCTTAATGACGAATAAGGCTAAAGAAATCCCCTGAAATGTATCGAACTCAAAATGGTAATCAGTGGCTCTTTGCTCTAAAAAGCCATATTAACCATTCCCTTGGAGCAAAAGATCGTAGAAGAAGAGTCTTAATTCTACGATCTTCCGGGGAATTTAATGGTTAGGCTTAGGGCTTGCCATCCAGCCTAATGCCATCCAAATGACGCCAATGCTCAGCATGACATAAAGTGGCGCAGTCCAGGATTGGTGCCAATCGTAAAGCGCACCAATCAACACCGGACCAATGGCCGCAAGTGTATAACCAATTAATTGTGCCATACCAGACAGGGCCGCCGCTTGCTTTGGACTATTCGTTCGCAAACTGACGAATGACAAACCTAAAATAAAGCCCATACTAACGCCGAAACCAAAAGATACGGACCAAACACCAGACCAACTAGGGATGAACAAAAAGCCAGCTAAGCTTAACGTTGTTAATCCAGTGGCAAACAAACATAAGCGCCTATGGCTGCCTAAACGATGAATGAAGGGGGCCAAAATAAGCGATGGAATCGCGCCTGCTAATTGCAAGTAACCTTGGTATAAACCTGCGGTTGAATCGGTATAGCCATTATTCATTAGAATTGCAGGAACCCAAGCCACAACCACATAATTGACCAAGGAATTGACCGCCAAAAAACTTGCTACTTGCCATGCAGTGACAGAGCGCCAAACGGACGTTGATATTTCAACGTTACCAGTTTGCGGTGGTTGATGCTGGGTTATTTTGCAGCTAAACCAGACTGCCAGAGGCAACAGAATCAACAAACTCTGACAGGCCAGAGCAAACGACCAACCACTCATTGGCAGATCAAAGCTGGGCTGTTCGGCATATAAACTCAACGGCACAGCAAGGCTCGACATCAAAAAGCCGCCGATACTCATCATCAGCACATAAATGGCCGTGAGCTGAACCACATAATTTGGGAACTCACGTTTTAGCAAACTTGGTAGCAAAACATTACCAATGGCAATCCCAGCGCCAATAAATATCGCGCCCACATACAAACTACCGATTGAACCAAAAGCGCGAATGATCATGCCAATGGCGATCAATCCAACGCCTGATGCCAAGATCCGCTCAATGCGAAAGTGGCGAGTTAGCCAAGACGCCACCGGTGCAAAAAAACCAAAGGCCAACAATGGCAAGCTAGTGAGCAAGCCAGATTGGGAGCTGCTTAAATGGAGATCTGCACTGATTCTATCTAATAATGGCGGCAAGCCTGTCACTGGCCCGCGCAAACTCAGCGCCACCAAGAAAATGAACAAGAGTAAAAAGGCTGCGTCGTGTTGCGCTAATTTTTGTAATCGTTTCATGGTGTCCGTTTCGAAAAAGAGGTTTTCTGGAAATATTGTCGGTTCGCTATTATATGGGTTACTCTGCTTGCTGAATTAAGCGACTTGGACAATAAATTGCGAAATACAGACAAAAGCATTTTTGAGACACTGACAGACCTTTGTTTTGCGGATCATTATCCGCATCGCGTTCTTGTCTTGCGCTCGCAATCCGTTCCACATAGCGAGGAAACACCTTGGCATAAACATCAAAAAGGCCAACTTGTGTTACCGCTCACGGGCGTTGTCACTAGCTTTATCGATGACAAAATGTGGCTTGTGCCGCCTCGTTGCGCCGTTTGGATTCCCAGTAATGAAATGCATCGTAACCAGATCTCGCCCAATGCCGATGTCTGCATGCTGTTTGTCGATGGTCGTGATTTACCTTTGCCAGAGACGGCTTGTACCTTGACGGTTACGCCCTTTGTGCGGGAGCTAATATTACATCTGCATTCGCAACAGCGTTATGAAGAAACCGACCCAGCGACAGATCGACTTGTTGATGTCTTGATTGATCAGCTCATTCAGCTGGAACGGGAAGAGTTTGATTTTCCCATACCTGACGAGCCAACATTGAATCGTCTCGCACTTGAGCTGATTGCCAGACCGAATGAAAAGCGCACATTAGGTGAATGGGCAAGCGATTTTGCCATGAGCGAACGTACGTTGGCGCGAATGATTAAGCGCCATGTACAACTGACTTTTGGTCAATGGCGGAGTCAGTTGCACATTGTCCTTGCCCTGCAAAAATTGGCGATCAACTTGCCTATCCAAACCATCTCTGAAGAGCTGGGCTACGATTCCGTCAGCGCTTTTATCACCTTCTTTAAAAAAGCACTGGGCAAATCCCCAAGGCAATATCGAATTGAACGTTGGGGCAAGGAATGACACAGCGCCTCATCGTGGTGGGCTTAGACCGTCTTCAGAATATACAGCGCCAAGAAAATTAATGACAAGCCAGATAGACGATCAATCCACATGGCTTTGCTGCGCAATTTTTCCAAGAAATGCACATTCGATAACAGGCATGCTATCAAGGTGTACCAAAGACCATCCACCAGCCAAGGTGTTGCTACCATAAGCATTTTTCCACTGACCTGATGGACTTCGGCAACAAAAGGGCTGAATAGCGCGGCAAAAAACAAGGCTATTTTAGGGCTTAAAATCGAGACCAGAAAACCTTCTTTGGCTGACTGAAACACACTAACGCGAGTGCCGGATTCCAGTTTGGCCGCAATGCCACCTTTGGAACGCAGAGCATTCACACCAAGGTAAGCCAAATACGCCGCCCCCGCGTAACTGATGATATTAAATAGCAAAGGCAACTGATGGAAAATCACCGCCAAGCCAAGCATAGACAGCAATGCGTACAAGCCAATGCCCGTTGCGTGCGCCCAAGACGTAGCCAAACCGTTTGCTCGACCACCCGCTAAACTGTGTTTAATGACCATCGCGAGACTTGGCCCTGGTGAGATGGCGCCAAGTAAACAAATGGTGAATAGGGAAAACCAAATAGACAGTGACATACGCTTGCTCCTTAATGATGGAAGCAGATTAGCAAGCCCTTAGTATTATATGAAATCATATTTTCTCATGATGGCTATGATTTTGCGTCATAACCAATGGAGTAAGTGGCTTCTGACATTACCTGCAAAACAAGGCTTCTGATCCATAGGTGAGAAGGGTCGTTGTCGTATTTAGCATGCCATAAGAGCCAGTACTTATGACGTGGTGTAGTGATGGGAAGGGGTTTATAGGTAAGCGAGAAGTGCTTTTTTAAGTTTCGGGCAATGTGCTCTGGAATCACCATGAGGTGCTGACTTTGACACAGCGATTGCGCCGCCGCATAGAAAAATGGCACTTTTAGCGCAAAACGGCGCTGCTTTTGTAGATTGGCCAATGCTTCATCCACGTAACTGTCTTTGTCGCCACCACCGATCACTTTAATATGCGCGTAAGCGAGTAGATCGGTCACACTTAAAGAGTCTTGCTTAGCCAAAGGGTGGGCACGGCTCATTACGCAAACTGGGACGTCTTCACCTATTTGAATAGAAGACACACCTTCTGGTTGTGTCGGAGACATGCTTGATGCCAATTGAATATCCGAGGTAGCAAGTTGAGGCAATAAATCCGGCTGCCACAAACGATACTGTATGGATACATTGGGGGCTTGTACCGCCAAGGCTTCGAAAATATTGGGCAAAATATACTGCGCCACATAATCGCTGGAAGAGAGCACAAATTCCCCATGCCACTTTTCCGGATCGAATGCTTCTTCCACCAGTAAATCATCCAACTCCAGAAACCAATGCGCTAACTTTGCTTGCAGCTGCAATGCTTTGGGTGTGGGAATCAAGGTATTGCCTTCGCGAATGAGCAATGGATCGGCAAATAAGCTTCGTAGTTGACTGAGTTGGCGGCTCACCGCCGATTGCGTCAGATTCAATTTATCGGCCGCGTGGCTAACATGACGCTCCTCTAGCAACACCTTTAAGGAACGCAACAAATTTAGGTTAACACGGTGGATCATCTCGATAGGCTCACAGGCTGAAGAGTGGTCAGCTTATTTTTCGGCTTTACTCACCATAACGCAAGGTGAATTGCCCAACTTAATGGGCAAACTTTAACACCACCACGCCAAGGATAATCAGCAGTACGCCCATGTAGCGAAGCAAGGATGTCGGATCGCCATAAAACCAAATACCTAGCAGAAACGTACCAGATGCACCGATTCCTGTCCAAACCGCATAGGCGGTTCCCATGGGAATTTCTTTCTGTGCCAACCAAAGCAAGGTACCACTGACCGCCATAAAGAAAATGGCAATAGAAATCCCCAACAGTTTTGATCCTCCTGATTGCGCCATCTTTAGCCCAACAGGCCAACCGATTTCTGTTAATCCTGCCAGTAGCAAATACAACCAACTCATTTCCATTACTCCATACTAAAAATATTCGCATTCATGTGGGCGAAGTTGCTTTTTATAGTATCGATATTTATGATGATAAAAAGTTATTAACTATCGATATTTTTCATATGTTAAGTCTTGAACAAATTAATATGTTGGTGTTGTCCGCTGAATTAGGGTCTTTTTCAGCGTGCGCGAGAAAACTAGGCAAGGTTCAGTCCGCCGTGAGCCACGGCATCAGCAGCTTAGAAATAGACTTGGGGGTTGAACTGTTTGATCGCACCTCTCGCAGTCCAAAGCTAACATCAGAAGGGGAGCGCTTAATTCGCAGTGCGAAAGCGCTTTTAGCCCAGTCCCATGAGTTTGAAAAAATTGCCGAATCCATTCATCGACGCGAAGAAAGTGCGCTCACCATTGCCATTGATGATGCGTTAATCGCCCCTCATGTGTCGTCGATATTTGCGCTATTTGCTCAGCAATTTCCTTATGTCCAGCTAGACATCGTATCCCTTGCTTCTCCCGATATTACCGAAGCCGTGGCGAATGGTAATATTGATATGGGGATTATGTTTTCAGAGGTAGAAGCGAACAAGCAAGTTGATTTCTGCTACGTGGGCGGTGTGGACTTTATTGCTGTTTGCCACTGTGACTTTCCTTTGGCAGAGCTGAGCTTATTGTCGGAATCTGACCTTGCACCCTATCGGCAAATAGCCGTTCGTGGTTTTTTTAAAAAAGAGTCGCAAGCCTTAATCAGCATGACGCCAAACGCATGGTGGTGTACAAGTAACTACGCGGTTTTAGAGTTGATACAACAAAAAATAGGTTGGGCGTATTTGCCCTTATCCTTGGTTCAACCATTCATCGAAACCGGTGATATTCATAAAATCGACGTGACTTTTGACCACAAGCCTTGGTCTGTTCCTGTGGATTTGGTCTCCAAAAAAGGCGCGAACCGCGGCCCCGCTTACCAATGGTTATTTGATGCTTGTAAAAATGCGTTTTCTGCGGACCTTTGTATGTGAAAAAGCCCGCTTTTACATAGCGTAAAAGCGGGCTTTAAAATACGGTCATGACTTATAAAAGTGACTTATTCAGTCGCTTCATGAATCGTTTCTTTCGTGCTGTTGTACGCTTTTGAGGAGTCTTCTTTCACGCCTTCCCAAGTATTTGCGCAGCCAGCTAATGCAAGTGTTACCGCAATGACTAATAATGGAAACTTCATGTTCAAACCTCTTTTTGTTTGGAGTTTTTACAGAGTAACAAAAAGCTTTGTAAAGGGTAATCCACTATTTTGATTTAACTTAGGATAAGGCGTTTTAACGTTCTACTGACCAGTTTGACTGAATATCACGAGGATATTTCTTTGATCAGTAGACTGTTTTTGTGTGTGCTTGGTATCAAAAGATTAAGCAAAAGCGGGCAGTCATAATCCTCTAATTGCCTAATTTGTTTACATCAAAATAGATTGATCTTCTTTGGCCTTGCCATAGAATGGCATCCATTTACTCCCTGTTTAGAATGTTTAAATTGAGGTGATCATGTCCAGTACACTGTTTGTGCCTGCGAATTCAATTCGTCAGCGTTTAAAGGTGTTTATTGAAAACATCACGGTACAGCGTATTTTGCTGGCATTTATTTTAGTTAATGCGGTGATTCTAGGGTTAGAAACCTCGTCAGATATCATGGCTGCTGTTGGTCCGTTTTTAATCGCCTTGGACAAAGTTATATTGGCGGTGTTTGTGGTGGAGTTAACCATCCGTTTATTTGTGCATCGCTTGGCTTTTTTCAAAGACGGCTGGAATGTGTTCGACTTCATTGTGGTGGGCATCGCGCTGGTTCCGGCGAGTGGGCCTTTCGCTGTATTGCGTTCACTCAGAGTATTGCGAGTGTTGCGTGTTCTGACTTTTGTCCCATCGATGAAGAAAATAGTCGGAGCTTTGATTAAATCCCTGAATGGCATGTTATCTATCGCTATGGTGCTGGGGCTTGTGTATTACGTGGCTGCGGTCATGGTGACTAAGTTGTTTGGTGAGGCGTTTCCTGAATGGTTTGGCAGCCTAGGTGCTTCGCTGTATACCTTGTTCCAAGTAATGACTCTAGAAAGCTGGTCAATGGGGATTGCGCGGCCTGTCATGGAAGCTTTCCCTTATGCTTGGGCGTTTTTTATTCCATTCATTCTGATCGCCACTTTTACCATGCTTAACCTCTTCATTGCCGTTATCGTCAATGCTGTACAGACCATGCATGATGATGAACACAAAGACGAGATGGATGAAGAAAAAGCGACTCAAAAACAGCTAATGGAGCAAATGCAGCAGCTCCAGCAAGAATTACAGGCACTGCGTCGCGATATGAATAAATCGTAGGAACGAAAAGGAACCCATTTGCACCATTAGGCCGTGAGATCTAATGGTGCTTTTGGTTTAGATAAGTAAGCTGCGTACTTTTGCCGAGAAGTATTCCGATACGACCACGGTGGCAAGGATCACAAGGATGATCAGCGTCACTTGAGGCCACGCCAAAGTATTCAGTGACGAAGACAAGAACAGGCCGATGCCGCCCGCGCCAACAAGCCCTAAAATCGTCGATTCACGAATATTAATATCCCAACGGAAAATCGCGATGCTCAAAAAGGCTGGCAATATCTGCGGGATGATCGCGTAATTGATCACCTGAAAGCGTGATGCGCCCGTGGATTCGATGGCTTCTACGCTGGTGCCATTGGTTTCTTCAATGCTTTCATAAAGCAGCTTGGCGACAAAGCCAATAGAACGTAAACCGATGGCAATGATGCCCGCCAAAATCCCAGGCCCTAAGATAGACACCAGCAGCAATGCCCAAATCAAGGAATTGATAGAGCGCGATGCCGCGATGATAAACAGCGCCACAGGGCGAACAAACCTAGTTGATGGTGTGGTGTTTCTGGCGGCCAAAAAAGCAACGGGAAACGCCAGTATCACACCAAGCAATGTCCCCAACGTGGCGATATTGAGCGTGTCCCACAAGGCTTCATACAGCTGATTGATATAAAGCCAGTTTGGCGGAAACATGCGGCTAAGAAGATCTGCGCCTTGCTCGGGAGCATCGTAGACAAATATCCACATGGTTTCTTCGTTCATCACCTGCCAGCAGTAAACGGTTAGCAACACAGTGATAAACCAGAACCCCCAGACGATCCGCGCGTGGCGACGGTTATTGCTATGCCAAAGCGTCGATTGATCTAACTGACCCATTTTCTAATCCATCCTGATAAATATTCGCACGCCATAACAATGACAATAATGATAAGAAGAATGGCGCCTGCGGAATCGTATTCGTAGCGATCGATAGCGGTGTTCAAAGTCGCGCCTATGCCACCCGCACCGACGATGCCGATAACCGCCGATTCACGAAAGTTGATATCAAAACGATAGAAAGACAGACCAATCATACGCGGCATAACTTGCGGCCAAATTGCCATGTGAACGCGCTGCAACCAAGAGGCGCCAGTGGCACTGATGGCTTCTAACTGCTTGCGGTCAATGCCTTCGATTTCTTCGGCCAGCAACTTACCAAGAAAGCCGATGGTGGCATAAGTCAGCGTTAGGAAGCCGGCAAACGCACCGAAGCCAAACAAGGCAACAAGGAATATCGCCACAATGATTTCTTGCATAGAGCGCGACAAAGCAATGAAAGCGCGGCAAAACAAATAAATCGGCTTAGGCGAAATATTGCGAGCGGCGCCAACGCCAAAGGGCAGCGAGAGCAAAACACCCACCACGGTGGATGTTACCGTCATCGTCAGGCTTTCTAAAATGCCTGCGTAGATGTCTTTTGCTCGGCTGGTAAAGTCGGGCTGTAAAAAGCCAGAAAGAAATTTAGCGCCACGATCTAACCCTTCGTAAGCGCGCATCCAGTTCACCTCGACACTGCCAATACCAACGACTAAATAGGCGATAAATATTGCCCAAAGCGCTAAGCGCCAGCGCTTATTTGGGACGAGGTAATGCGGCCTTTGCCAAGTGCGCATTAAGCCACCTCCGCCTGTTCAAGCTCTTCCACATCATCCTGAGGCGTAGGGTGCCAGTCTTCGTCACCATAAATGCGTGTCAGCACTTCTTCGGTCAGCTCGTCTGGTTTGCCATCAAAGACGACCTCGCCCCCTTGAAGACCGATAATACGATCCACAAATTGCTGAGCTAATGGAACATCGTGAATGTTGATGATCGCCGGTAAACCGTTTTCACGGCAGATGGACTGGATTAGTCGCATGATTTGACGTGAGGTTTTCGGGTCTAAACTGGCCGTTGGTTCATCGACCAGAAGAAGGCGTGGATCCTGCGCGAGGGCACGAGCAATACCAACACGTTGGCGCTGCCCACCGGACAGTTCATCCGCACGTTTGTTGGCGTGATCGATTAAGCCAACACGGTCTAAATATTCAAAGGCATTGTCTATGTCGTTGCTCGGGAACTTACGCAAGAAGCTGCGCCAAAACGGCAAGTAACCCAAGCGACCAGATAACACGTTTTCCATCACGCTTAATCGTTCGACCAGTGCATATTCTTGGAAGATCATGCCGATTTTACGACGTTGGGTACGCATTTGGCTGGTGGATAGCTTGCTAAGACAAGCGTCCGCCAAGTAAATGTTGCCTTCGGAAGGTTCGATCAAACGGTTTATACAGCGGATTAAAGTAGATTTACCGGCCCCACTGGGGCCGATTAATCCAACAATTTCTCCTTCAGGTACTTCAAAACTAATGTCTTTCAGTACCCAAGGGCCAGTTTTGTAGCGTTTCTTTAAATGTTCAAGTTTTAACACGTTATCGCCTATTTGCAGCTGTAAGAAACGCCATTGGCAGTATCAATTTTACGAATGACATTCCAATGTTCTTTGAAGGTGATAGGCAAGAATTGATCTTCATTTTTGAATTCTTGCTTCAGCTTGCTGCCTTCCCAGTTAAACGTGAAAAACGCTTCTTTGATCTTATCTTGCAGCTCTGGTTTTAGGTTGTATGCCACGCCATAGCCTGTAGTCGGGAAGGTTTGTGATTTGTAGATGGATTTAATTTGTTCAGATTGCACTACATCACGAGAGATCATGCGTTTTAACACAGAGTTGGCGACGGCCGCAGCAGGGTAGTCTTTGTTGGCAACACCCAAAATAGAGTTATCGTGTTTGCCAGAGAAAACGGGCTCAAAGTCACGTTCTGGCAGCATGTCAAAATCGGCTTTCAAGATGGCAGAGGGTGCTTTAAAGCCGGAATTGGATGTTTGAGACGTGAATGCCAGCTTCTTACCCTTAATGTCTTCAGGTGAATTGATGCCTGAGCTAGGGTAAGTGATGATTTCCATCTCATAACCAAATGAACCGTCGGCTGCTGCCATCATAGCGAAGGGACGAAAGCCTGCACACGCAACAGCTAGAGGGTTTGAACCTGTGTTGAAACCCGCAACATGAAGACGACCTGCACGCATTGCTTCAATTTGCGCCGCGTTGGACTGTACTGGGTAGAATTTTACCTTCTTGCCCGTTACGTCTTCCATGTGCTCAAGAAAGTCGGACCAAACATCTTCGTATACCGCTGGATCTTCTACTGGTGTGTAGGCAAATATTAGCGTGCTAGGGTCAGTTAGCTGCGATTTGTCCGTTGGGATATCCGCCACGAGATCGTTATCGTTATCAACGTAGCGGCTATCTAAAGAAAAATCCGCATACGCAGCGTTAGCCGCGATAACAGAGGAAAAAGCGAGAGTGCAAAGGCGTTTCATAAAGTCTTCCTTACCCATGAGAGTGTATTGAATTCGATTTAGTAGATCGGGAGCGTGACAGCCACTCTAGCGTGAAAATATGACACTTTGGTGACGATATGCTGACAGGGGAAAAGCCTAGATTGTTTGCAATATTAATTAGCTAGGGCGAGGTGTAAAAATATTATCCCTATATATCAACTGTCTATATTATAAATAGTTATATAGGTATTATTAAAATACCGAGTTACCTAAAGATTAAAAAACAGTAAGGTTTAGCAATGAAGTTTCAATATTTGGTTGGGATCGCCAGCGTGTTTTTTCTCGCTGGTTGTACAACAATGCCTCGCGGCGACAACGCCGATCTTATTATTCACAATGGTCAAGTTTTAACCATTAACACCGAGATGGAAGTGATTGATGATGGGGTTGTGGTGGTGAAAGATGACACCATTATCGCCGTCGGTGGTCATGAACTAATGCAACAATACCAAGCGCAAAAGGTGATTGATGCCCATGACGGAATCATTATGCCGGGAATGGTGAATGCTCATAACCATCTTCCTATGATTGCCTTCCGAGGACTGGGGGAAGAGGGGATCTCGAATCGTCTATTTGCCTACTTCTTTCCGCTTGAAGCACAAAAACTCAGCCGTGATTTAATTTACAACGCCACCAAGCTTGGAGCGATAGAACTGGCTCAAAGTGGTGTGACGACTTACGCCGACATGTATTACCACATGGATGAAATGGCTAAGGCCACCAAAGAAGTGGGCTTGCGTGCTGTGCTGGGCGAAACCGTGATTAAATTCCCTGTGGTTGACGCAAAAACACCCTACGGCGGCGTGGAGTATGGCAAGAAGTTTGTCGAAGAATACAAGGGTGACGCTTTGATCACACCGGCTTATGCGCCGCATGCGATTTACACCGTCAGTAAGGAAAAACTACAAGAGATTCATGCACTTTCAGAGCAGCAAGATGTTCCTGTATTAATACATGTGGGTGAATTTCCTAACGAAGAAAAACGCCTAGAAGGCGAAACTCAAGCAAAAACGCCCATTGAGTATCTATCTGAAATAGGCGTACTGGATCAACGCCTTGTGATTGCTCATGGTATTCATTTAACGCCAAACGATCAGAAACTCTTAAAAGAGGCCGACGTTGGGATTGCATATAACCCAATGGCGAATGCCAAAGGCGCTACAGGGATTGCACCCGCTTGGGAAATGTATCGTGCAGACATGAGAATAGGTTTGGGAACCGATGGCCCTATGAGCTCTAACCAAGTGGATTTGGTCAAAACCCTAAGCTACGCCGCCAATATGCAGCGCCTAAAGTATTCTGATCGTACTATTATGATCCCTGAGCAAGTGATAGAAATGGCCACCTTAGGCGGCGCCAAAGCGCTTCATATGGAAGACCAAATTGGTTCTTTGGAAGTGGGTAAAAAAGCCGACATTGCCATTTTTGAAACCCAGTCTGCCAACATGATGCCCAACTACAACCCATACGCGACCTTGGTGTATCAAGCTAATCCAAGCAACATAGATACCACGATCGTGAATGGAAAAGTGATCATGGAAAACCGAGTTATGCAGACAGTTAAACTGGACGATATTCGTGACAACGTCGATGCCTTTGAAGCAGACATCGCAGAATTCGCCAAAGAACTCGCCAAAAAAGCCATTAAATCAAAAAGTTTAATGGACTGATTTTCTCGTCATAAGACATCAGTGAACAAAGGTGACAGGCTCAACGTCCTAACAAAGCTAGGGCACTGGATCTGTCACCTTTTTTAATGAAATATTATTCGATTTCTTGAATCTGCGCTTATTGAGTAGAATCCTAACCCCACTTAACTCAATACCTAACCTAAAATTAACCATTAGAAAATGTCCGCTATTCCATTCAAAATGGATATTATGGTGTTTCTTTCTTACCAGTGATGATTGACGAGACAGAGCTGGTCAACAGGTTGTTGGCTATAAAAAATTTTGTGTGGATCTCAGGTAGCTATTTTTTCCTTGAGTTGTAAAAAGGGCCTGGTTTTTATGGAAGAATGCTTTATTCTGTATGTATATACAGTATGGAGGCTGAAAATATGGAAAATTTAAAACTTGGCTTTAACGCAAGCGATTTGCCTGTCGCACTTACGAACAATACGTCACCAAACGATATTTGCACGTCGTTCTACTTTCAACAGAACGATGCTTATTACCTCCTTTGGGTGGAACACCAGAACCCACAATACCGCGAGAACGAAGACTCCCCGAGATATGCCATCAGCTATGCTGTCAACGAGGGCGACGATGAATCGCCGGAGATCTACAGCGATTCATCAAGGGCTGATCTTTTTCAGTCTGAGCATGTTAGTGAGTTGGTTAGGTATTTTTCTGGCTAATTTACTTTGGAACAAATGGTAGTTTTCTTTTGTTCTTCCGCTTCACGTAAGGTTTGTACCATTTCCTGTGCAAGTAAGTGCGTTGATAACATTCACACATACCGAGTTGCCAAATTGTTTGTATATTTGCACTTGAGATACAGCATTAAAAATAAAACGGGTCAGAGTTAAATTAAGCTTAAAGTCACTTTGTGTCGACCTCGGCTCGCAACGTTTTTTACCAGTTCTGTGGTAAATACTGGGTGAAATACAAAGGCATCACGATATTGGTTTGCTCTAACGCTGATGAGCCTTGTGTGCCAGTGAGTTTGAATGTTTTGCTTGGTGCGCATTTATCGATGTAAGACGCGAGTGACTGCTTTTTTACGTGCATAAAAGTGTAAGGTTGTTCTAGTCGAGTATAAAGCAGTCCCTCAACAGTTCCCTTTCTTCTTTGCGGATACCCATTTGTTGGGCAATGCCGCATCGCTTCATCGCCAGAGTTAAATTCCAAACCAAATCATAGATCTTAACCAAACATGTCGACTTACGTAAGGTATGAGTAATGTTTGCTTCTACATAATGCGGTTTTATAGTCTTTAATACATTTTCATTCAGAATAACTATATTGGATTAGGTAAACTAGATTTGTTGGGCGGGGTAAAGATGAAAGGCTTGAAAGCATATAGTGATAAATTAAATAGTTCTTCAATAGCTGCTAGCCGCCTATGCGGGAATGCTACTTTGGGGTGGATACCTTTATTTTTTTATAGGAGTTAATACCTTCAATATCGCAGTAGTATTATACGCAAGTTTAGGTTTATTTTTTGTTTATACCCCGACTAGTGGCCTTTCTAAACTGGTTGGCAAGTTAGGGTTTGTTGGAAGCGCTTTTTTAGTGTTGATTCTAGGTATTCTTTTGTCGATTTTTAAAGTCGATAATACTTTTGCCATTGTAGGCGCATTGTTTGTCGCTATGGTGCTGGGTTTGGTGTCAAAAGTGTTTGTCTCTTTTGTGCCTTCATCTACAACAAATGGTGCGACTCTATGGGGAATGACTGCGCTATTTTTAACGCCTTTCTAGGTATATTCTGCCCTTTCAGTTTTGCAATCGCTTTGTATTGGATGAAAATGGTAAGCCAAGAAAAAGCCTATGGTGAGCAGCATCCAAATTATTCTAAAAACAGAGCAAGAATGAAATTGGAGGAATGCAGTCATTACAAAGCAACTCCAACGGCTTTTGTTTCGGTCAAAAAAAGTGATAGTCAAACAACATCAGACTCTGCCCCTTACATTAATGATTATAATAATTTTACTTTCGATTATACTGAACATTAAATTAATGAACGCTGGTAGAAACTATTCTTTTATAAAAAAGGCTTTCTTTTGAAAGCCTTTTTTATTTTAACTCTATTACTCTTTTTTACCGTTTAGTTTACCGCTTCGAATGTTCGATTGCCTCACGGTAATTTTGGAGCAATATTCCTTTTGTCTGTTCGTCACTTCCGAAGTAATCCCTGTCGTAGCTGCGATTCATCCTAACTTAATCGCTGTGTACAAGGCTGAGTTGTGGAATGAATTTTGGCATTAATGCTTGTCTACATCACTCAATATTCTGAATCTGAATGTTGATATTCTCACTAAGCTTTTGATAACAATAGATTTGTTTTTTTATTTTTTGCTATATGTCACCTATGATGTCACCACTTATCGTGTTGGCGATCAATTGCATTAGCTTCTCTTGCTCTAGTTGCAAATTTTCGGCTGATAAATCGATGAATATCTCGTACACGTCTATTGTGTTTTTGGAACCAATACTTCCTAGTTTTTCAATATAAGTTTGTCCGTTCTTAGATGGTAGAATTAGAGCTGCTGTTTTACAGCTAAAACTCAGAGCGTGTGAGATAACTTGGTAGCGATCACTCTCTTTTGATGAAGGCTTGTACTTCGCATCTGCAATGAGCAGAGTTCTATATTGATCTTTTATGATTATATCTGGCTTTGCCGTTCCGGTTGCGGTGCCAGGAGGGTCTAAAAACTGCTTTTTACCCTCATCATTACCATCGAGAATTAATATATCTTCCCCAATTACAGTTTTATACTCTCTCGTTGTGTTTAAGAGAAACTGCTCAAATATATTTTCCATATCTACGACAAAGCTGTTTAAGTTCAGTGTAGTACCATGGTTGTCAAAATCTATTCCTGTTCCTGTAATTATCAAACGACAAACTTCGCATATATTAATGTAGTAGCTTCGTAGCATTGGTATCTTATTATTTTTTATGATGGAGAATACCTCTTCCAAAAAATTAGAGTCAATTGGAAATTCAACTTCTTTGAATCCATCATAGAATTGGATAAGGGGCTTGTAAATATGCTCTTGTTTTAGTAAGTCTGGAGGAAGGTTTGTCAGGCAATAATGAATAGTGAACTTTATTAGCTGGTTAAGGGGAGTGTTTGAAGTATGTTCGAAAAAGGAAGAATATGCTTTATGAAACTTACCATGTCCCCACAGCTTCCTGATGGAATTAGCTGTATCCAATCGACCTTTTATATTTGAAAGCTCATCATTTCTAAGCAGATATTCTTTGTAAATACCTTCATCGTATAACGTTTGTAATTCCGCAATAAAGCTTTCAACTAGAAACTCATAGACTATTTCTGGGGTGTTTTCTTTCTCATTGTATTTGCGGGAAAAATAGCTAAGTGAACGAAATTTACCTTGGGCGACAGACACCATCGTCGTAAGGTTTTTGATAGAGAACTTAGGTCTGATATCTATCGCTAAATCTGTTGTTACAGGTATTACACCTATATAACCTTTAGCTGCAAGACTTAGTTTATTGTCTCTAGGTTTATAATCTATACTAAAGTAATTTTTAACTTGAGGGAGAATATTTAATTTCCCCCCATCTTTAATAATTTCTGATATATCTACGTCAATTGGAGAGCGTTCGGTTCCAATTATGATCTTCACTTGATTCTTTCCTTTCCATCCTCACTTATGATTTCTAAATAAGAGTTACGAATTTCTTTAAAGGCGTCCTCTTTGTATTTGAACATTTTCTCAAAAATAAATTTTAACTTATGATTCCAAAGAATAATTAGATCCTCTTCAGATTTGATGTCTTTAAAATATGTATGTCCGAATCCATGTTCTGAAAACTTATTGAGAGTAATGAAAAAGTTAACTAATTTCCCAATTGTAACTCCTTTAACAGAGTTATTAGTCAAAAAAGACTTGAGGATATCTTTATTTGGAGCTAACTCAATGACCTCAAATCGTCTTTCCATAGCTGCATCTAGGTCGATAACAGATTTATCATATGGATTCATAGTCGCCAAAATTATGACATTTTGAGGAACGTAAAACTTTTCTTCGGAATAAGGAAGTATGAACTCAATATCTCTATAGTCAGCTTCTATGTATGTTAACAGTTCGCCAAATATTCTACTTGGGTCACCGCGAGTGAACTCATCTATAATTAAATAATAATTATTGTCTATATCACTTTTAGCTTTTAGGCAAAGATTTACAAAGGTCTTAAACTTTGGTTTGAAAAGTGGTTCGGTTCCACCTATAGAGCCTGTTGCAACCAGCCCTTCAATGAAATCTTCATATGAATAAGATTGATGGAACTGTACTCTGGATATTCTATTGAAATCACCATCAGCCAGTTTCATAGCAAGCTTCAGGGCATACCATGTTTTACTCGTGCCGGGTGGACCACTTAGAAGAATTCCTTTAGAGCCACGTTCTAGAAGTTTACTAGCCGCTATATAAACCTCATCATCATCACTTAAATTGTTTTTAAGTACATGAGCTTTCTCTTTTACTGTGTTCTCGTCAGTTGCTTCTGTTTGCAAAGAAAGAATATTTTCTAGACTTGATTTCCCATTAGCTAAATGAGTTGTGCATGCATTGATAACTATTGCCAACTCCGACTCGGTAGGAAGAAGCTGTTCAGCTATACTGGATGTGTAAATTGATCTGAGTTTTTTTTCTAATTCGACCGCGAGTTCCGAAGTAGTGACCTTTTCGGATGTCAAACTAAAGTCTTCGCCTCTAAATAGCCAAAGGGAAAGATAAGCTCTTATTTTCTCAATATTGAAAGCTGATTTTAAGTTCTCAGTTATGTCTTCTGTGAGGCTTACTACTTCGTTATCCATGTGAAGTAATGGCTTTGGTCGACCGGGGTACTCTATGCTATGAGAACGACTATCTTTCAATCTAGTTGTATAAAAGTTGCTGCGAACGCCAAAATCGTTCCGCTTTGCGAATTCTACATCAAAGTCAATTGTGTAATCACCGTCATCACTTAAGGATACAACTCTACTAACTGCATTAATAAAATCTGTCCTAGCTTTGTTGTCATTGACTTGAAGGCTCACTGAGTCGGTATTGTTTTTTTTCATTAGTTCGCAGGAAGCCAATAAGTGTCGTAAAGCGCTTACTTTTTCCTGCCGAGATTTTCCCACCGAAGGGTCTATTTTTTTTAAACCCTTATATGCAGCAAGAACGAATTCCTCAGAAAAGTACATCCATGTCCCCTAGAATAGTGAAAGAGATATTTTTTGGTTGCTAATTGGTTGATTAACATTGAGTAATGTACTTTCTATCTTGCTTCTCTTCAACTCTGTAACAGCAGTATTCTTAAAATAGCTTTTGAGTTGCATACCAATTTTTTGAGCAATCAGCGGTGGGACTGCATTTCCAATTTGTTGATACTTCGATTTGATCGTTCTACCTTCAAAAATAAATTCATCCGGGAAAGTTTGGAATCGAGCGATTTCTCGCACAGAATAGATTCGATCCTGAGTAGGATGCCAGACTCCAGCATTTTCAGGTTTGAACGCTGCTGTAATAGTCCCTTGTATCTCATCTCTAGCATATCGTCGAAAGAAATTTGGATAATGATATTTAGCCATATTATCTCTAATTTTCTTCCATCTTTCAGGCAGTACATCGTAAGCGAGACTCTTCCAAGATCCACCTTCAGGAATCATAGAGCCATAGTGCAAAGCTTGAGGATTTAACTTCATTAGCTCTTGCTGGTTAGGCAACTTATCGTTTATGCCCTTCAATGTTGCTTCAATGCACAAATCTTTATCATCAACAACCTCTGGGAAAACATGGTCAATATAGTTTGCATTTTTGATGGCAATTAGAACCACTCGAATTCGATTTTGAGGAACCCCAAAATGGCTCAGGTTCAGCAACCTGTAGGAAACATGATATCCATAGTCTTTTTCTAACCGACTTACTAACTCATCAATTAGTTTTCCGTTCTCGGTTGTAGTGCTAAGTAAGCCTCTAACATTCTCGAACACAACTGCTTTAGGGGATAATTTATCTATGAACTTAAACGTATGCTCATATAACATTCCACGAGGATCACTTGTTCCCTTTCTGGAACCTGCGTTTGAAAATGGTTGGCAGGGAAAACCAGCTACAAGAACATCCGTATGTTCGAAGGTTGGTATATCATATTGGGCTATATCGCCCCTATTTATAGGGCCTATATTCTTCTCGTAGGTATCACAAGCATCTTCATCAATATCATTGGCCCAAACAATTTCATAACCTGCCTGCTTAAAGCCTAGATCCATGCCACCACATCCAGAGAAAAGGCTCACTACTTTGTACTTGGATTCTATCTTATCGCTCATATTCAGTTCCCCAAAATATATACTGTCTATATATACAGTTATTTGTTAGTTTTTCCAATCTTTTTAGCCATTTCGAAAAGATCTTGTTGGGTATCAACGATATTTTCTTCCACAAAAGCTTTCATAAACTGTCTTAGGACCAAAGACGCTGGTAAATCCTGACTTCTGCATGCTGCCAAAAAGTCATCATGTAGCTCAGGTTCTACCCTAATTCTCATGGCTGCTGATTTCATTTCTGTAGATCCAATGTGATAACAATGTGTATCCAAAGTGTACACGTTTTCATGATTACTGTCTAAGGAATATGCGAACAAGTTGGTAAAAATATCTCAAGTTACTTAGTAGTAGAGATATTTTGCACTTTGAGGCTCTTTGATATTGAAAACTCTGGAAAGCCCACCTTGAGTAGCAGTCTTATCTTGTAAGTTTCCCTACTAAAGCGTTGTTTTGGAGAGGAGTAAAAATTGTGGAAGTGAGTAGTTATGCTAGCCTTCAGCTTTCGAATTATACTTCTCATTAAATTACTAAGAATTTTGCCGGGCGAGCAAGTTTGATCGGCCAACCATTCTTGCTAATAGGGTGAGTGTATTAGGAGAGAGTGTGTAGGCAGGTTTAGGATCATAGTTACGAGATGCTATGAGTTTTCATTGAGTTTGAGCGCAGAAATTTCAATTTGCCCAAATTGTAAAGTTAGGGCAAGTATTATAAAGGAACCCGCATGCTCCTCTATATTTGTTTTACTAGTACAGCCTGAAATCTTTGATATCGTTGTTTAGCACATTGAATAAAACGGGTCAGAGTTAAATTACGCTTAAAGTCACTTTGTGTCGACCTCGGTTCGCAACGCTTTTTTACCATTTCTGTGGTAAATACTGGGTGAAATACAGAGGCATCACGATATTGGTTTGCTCTAACGCTGATGAGCCTTGTGTGCCAGTGAGTTTGAATGTTTTGTTTGGTGCGCATTTATCGATGTAAGACGCGAGTGACTTTGCGCGGGTACGTTTACCACTTTTGACTTCCACAGGGACGATATCGCCTTCATCGGTTGCCAAAATAAATTCGATCTCGGCGCGGGCGTCATTCCATGAATAGCTTGGGTCAACGCCAATAGCAGTGAGCTCTTGTTGCACAAAGTTTTCAGCCACATAGCCTTTGTAGTTATAAGCAGAGAGTTCGTAGTTTTGTTGCTTAATCTCTTTATAACTACTGCCTAGCATATGATTGAGCAGGCCCACATCAAACATAAACAGTTTAACCATATTTTCTTTTTTATAGGCTGCCAGTGGTGATCTTGGCAGCCCTTCAATAGGGTAGTTTGGCAAGGCTAAGCGGCAGCAGTGAAGCCAATGGATCGCGGTTTCAAAGTCGCTATAACGAGATTTGCGCTCATGCACATGCTTAAATTTAAAGCGTTTAACCGATTCATCGCTGACAAGTGATAGCTGGGCTGGAATGCTATTAAATACTGATTCAATCAGTGTGGCGTCTACCTTGCCCGCGTACTTACCAAAATCGCGACGATAACCTTCAAGTAAATCCGCATGAATTTTAGTGACTTTTTCAACCCGATCTAAAATGCTGGCGTCTTTAAACTGATACCAAGCAGAAACGGCTTCTGGCATACCACCGGTAAAAAAGTAGTCTGTTAGTTTATCCATCAATTTAGTGTGCACAGCGGGTGTGCTGGCTTGACTATCAAACGCTTTGATCAGCGCTTGCTCGTTGGATGCGTAAATAAATTCTTGGAAGGTCAGTGGTCGTAAATTGTATTGTTCTACCTTGCCCACAGGGAAGGTGTTGAGTAAGCCAATGTTTGAGCCGCTGGCTGCGACAAAATAGGACGGTGCTTTTTCAGCAAAATACTTAAGCGAAGTAACAGCGCGTTCACATTCGCCAATTTCATCTAATATCAGCAGATCGGTTTCTGGATTGAACGCCTGATTGGTTAAAAGCTCAATGTTCATTAATAGCTCATCAGGTGACAGTGAGCCATCGAACGCTTCTTTGTAGACGGGATTTTCAAGAAAATCGATACGAAGGATGTTGGCAAAGGTGTTACCAAACAATTCCTGCAGCAGATACGTTTTACCTGTTTGCCTTGCACCATCAATCAATAACGGCTTGCGAGCAGGTTGGTTTTTCCATGCTATTAGGACGTTGAGTAAGTTGCGCTGCATTGTTATTTCCCGCCAATTAAGATTGTTAACGGTCTATACTATAACTAATTACACACTTTTATGCGCATAAAAGTGTGTAATTTTGCTTTTTTACGCGCATAAAAGTGTAAATGTGTTCTAGTCGAGTATAAAGCAGTCTCTCAATAGTTCCCTTTCTTCTTTGCGGATACCCATTTGTTGGGCAAGGACTTCCCATTGTGAAACGGCCTTTAACAATCTTTTGTGAATGGCCTTGGCTTTACTGTCGCTAACGTGAAAATACTCTGCAACGTCAAATGCTAAGTCAATCGAAAGCGCATTGCTTACGTCATCAATATTAAGGTGTAGACCAGAGGCGTATAACATAGGGTTGATATCGTAGGCGGGAGATAGTCGCCAGCCAGTGGACTCCAGAATGAATCCGTGATTTCTCAGATGATCATCACAGTTCGAGACCATGATGTTAAACAGTATTCTGGTCCACAGTTGTTCGAGGTCTTGCCGAGTATTAGAACCGTGTTGGATCAGAAACTCAGCCAGCTCTAAGTAACTTGCTCCATCATCCTGACCATCAAAGTACTCTAGTTGAGTCATCGCAGAGCTGAAGTGTAGTCGCTTTCCTGTTTCGGTACGGTCGAACCTTTTTGTTAAAAAAGTATGATGTCTGCCAATGGCTTCGACTTTCGATTCAGCCATTTCGATGCCAGACTCTATGGCCATTTGATAAACAATGAACTCCCATAAGCCAATATCGTAATCATCGTGACGGCTAGGAAACTTAGCTAACCACAAACTGTTATCGTGATTTCTTATTGACGCCTTTGGCCTGGCTCCGCCTAGTGATGAACCCGGTGAGATCAGCATATTGAGCCATTTCAGATAATCTGGATTATCTAAATCCGGAGTTTCTTCGATTTTGTTGGCGGCATGTTGTAGCTCGGGTAAGCTGGTTATTGCAGGTGCTGCCAGCTCATGGCTATCGTCTAAAAATGGGCCCGTTGGTGATGTACAAAAGCGCAGTGCTCCCATGCGAAATGAATCGTGAACACCTAGTAAGTAATCCGTCTCGTATAGGTTTTTTGCTCGCCGTTTTTCCTGTCTAGCAACCACCGCTTCTCTGCGTTGCATTAACAATCGACCCCAACGGTCAGGGCATGAGTCTAGAAATATTTTGAAATTCTTATCAGCCAGCGCATGTTGTTCGCCAACGAATAGTTTTAAAGAAGGGTCAATTTGGCGAACATAATTAGAAGTTAGCCATGTCCTGTCATAACTAAAGCTGAAATGTTCTTTGCCTCTAATTTCTGACGACCGTAATGTGCCAACTAATATAGGGTCGGTTGAATCAGTCCAATCAGCATAAACGTAGATTTCCATAATGCGACACTCTTATTTTTTGTTCAGCAATTGGATGTCTTGCAGCTTTCTTCCCAGCTCGTCATCAAAGGCGACTTTGGCTAGGTCTTCCAAGAGACCTAAAGAGGCTAATACGTTGACATAGTGACCAAGCGAAACGGAAGGATCACCCTTTAGGATTTTTCGTAACGTTGGTTTAGACAGACCAGTTCTGTCGTGCAGCATTTCTTGGGTAATGCCGCGTCGCTTCATCGCCAGAGTTAAGTTCTCGCCCAAGATGCTTAACACCTTTTTGTGCTTTGGAAAAACGACTGCGGTGCGTTTTGCTGTTGATTTGATGGTATTCATAGGGAAACTATATTTTCTTAAATCTTCAGATAGTGAAAGTATAGCTTCATTTTTGACTTTGGGTAAAGGTTCGTTTGATATTATCAAGCAGGTTAAAGTGAAACTATATTTTCATTTTTCAGTGTATAAAGAATTTATAGCTTCACTTTCATTCTTTGTCTCACACTTTCTTTGCTGTAACACATCGCTTACCCCTTGGGCATTTGGGGCAAAGCTGCCAGTATTACGGCAGCTGTGCCTCTAAATAGCTCACCATGGTGTCTACCACTTAACAGGTTGTGGTAACGGATTTCTGCAAACGGATTTGGGCGGGAAAAATAAAAAAGCCCTGTATTTTCAATGCTCTTCACAAGGTAATACAGGGCTTCTAGATGTTCTTCGACGGGGAACTTTCTACCTAGGAATCTATTCGATGTTTTGAATCTGCTCATTGAGTACCAGCCTAGACCCTAACAAACCCAATAAGTTATCGAAAAGAAACCGTTTGAAAATGCCTGTTTACCCACCAAACTGCCCACTACTTGCCTATGGCTTTTACTAAATATTAGTGGTTAGTAATGGATATAATAATACCCACTTTCTGTTTTATTTTGCTATTATGGATATAACTGTATCCATTTGGTCTTTGCTGATGAATTTTACCTTACTTGATGATACCGATGTAAGCCAAGCCTATGCGGCTTATTTACGTGAGTTACGAAAGCAGGCAAAGCTGTCACGAGCGGCGCTTGCTGAGCGAAGCTGTGTACCTGCGGCCACCATTAAGAAATTTGAGCTGACCGGGCAAATTTCATTTCGCCAATTGCTGTTGCTATGGCAGACCCTTGATTCGCTAGATAGGTTTTATCAGCTCACGCAACCTAGCAAAGAACGCGCTGCTATACCCACGAGTATTGATGAGGTGCTAAAAGATGAGTTTTAAACCCATTCAGAAGCTTAATGTTACTCGAACGCTAAGATCAGGTGAGCAGGTTGCTGTAGGGGTCTTGGCGCAGAATCGGCAAGGCGTTTTTTTTCAGTATGCAGACAGCTATTTGCAGCAGTTTGGCAATTTATCACCTTTTACCTTGCATCCGAACGCGCAAGTTCAAGTCGCTCCTAAAGCGCCGCACCAAGGTGTACATGGCGTATTTGGAGATTGTTTGCCCGATGGCTGGGGCATGCTGTTACAAGATCGTATTTTCCGGCAAAAGGGCATCCTGCCTAATCAATTAACGGCGATGGATAGACTGGCCTTTGTTGGTGATAAAGGCATGGGGGCATTGTCTTTTTCTCCGGTGTCTGAGTTTTCAGCCACCACGCACGCGGATATTGATTTAGCTACTTTAGGCTTAGAAGCGCAAACGCTGTTCGATGCTTCAATGTCAGATTATATGGATGATAATCACGATGAGTTAGATGGGCATACGCAAAAGGTGTTGGCCGCATTAGTCGCCGGAGGTAGTTCGGGTGGGGCAAGACCTAAGGCACAAATTTATATGCCTGCTGGGGAAACTCAGCATTGTCGAACCTTTGCAAAGCCTGGTGATGAAGCGTGGCTGATTAAATTTACTTCTAAAAATCTCGCGCTCGGCCATGAAGAAGGTTTGTGTGAGGCGGTCTATTTACAAATGGCTGAGCAAGCTAAGTGTCAACCACCGCTATGGCAGCTCATTGAAGCACCATCCTCAAGCGGTGCGCCTGCTTGGTTGGCGCTCGAGCGTTTTGATTATGTCACAGAGCAGTCCAATTTAAGCAGCAATCGTAGTTCAGGTCGATTGCATATGCACAGCGCGTGTGGGCTGCTGGATGCAGACTTTCGAACACCAAGTTTAGATTACATTGATTTAATTAAAGCCAGCCGTCAGTTGTGTAAATCTCCAGCGGCTGGACAACTGCAATTTCGCCGCGCCATTTTTAACCTGCTGTCGTCTAATCAAGACGACCACAGTAAAAACTGGGCGTTTTTGCAAGCAGACGACGGTCAATGGGATCCTGCACCTTTTTACGATGTTACCTACAGCCCGCATCCATTTAACGAACACGCCACTGCGTTCGGAGGTTATGGCAAAGCGCCACCGCTTAAGGTGATGCAAAAACTTGCTACCAGTGCTGGCTTTTCGAATTGGAATGATGCAAGGCAAGTCATTGAAGAAGTCGCAGAAGTCATCAGTCAATTTACGTATCTGGCACAGCAGCAAGGGATCAGTAAAACAACAGTGTCTGCGATTGCTAAGACATTGGATCAGCGCAAACAGGAAAATGCAGCGCTTTTTCAATGACAGTAAAACAAACTTTTCAATTCACAATAAAAGAATAGCTTTGCCATTCACAATAGAATAGCCATTATCGCTAACAGTAAGAATAGCGCACCACAACACTGATTGAAAATTCGCCCATTGGCCAAAAGTAGCGTTTGAACCCTATCAGCTAACCTCGCCACGCAAAACTCTACGGCGAATTCGATGCAAAGAAAGCTCAATGTTATCACCAGAAACTGTGGAATAAATGCCTCGTCTGGGTTTATAAACTGAGCTAAAAATGCAGTAAAAAATAGCAAGACTTTCGGGTTAGACAATGCTGCAAAATAACCTTGTTTAAATAGCTCTTTAGGCAAAGTAGAAACCACTGTTGTTTGCTCTAAGCTACTTGCAGACGCGAAAAACAAATTGAAACCTAACCATGCTAGGTATAATGCGCCCAGCCATTGAAGACCAATCATTAACTCAGGATTGGTTTTTAGTAGCGTGCCTAATCCGAGCATTGCTATCGTGATCAATATGAAGAAGCCACTAATACCTCCACATATCGTCCAAATTGTTTTTTTATAACCATATCGAGCACCATGGCTCAGTGCCAATAGTGAGTTAGGGCCCGGTACACAAGCAAGCCCTAGAGCAGATAAAGCAAATACACACCAAATTTCAAACGTCATAACTCACCAAATAATTGAGAAACTGAATTGGGTTTAGTATCTCTCAGCTTTAACATTATATATGGTATTATTTGGACGCAAAGTACGACTATTTAGACAAAGGGTGGGCGACAAATGAATGATGAAAATGGTGTCCGCTTTCTATTGATACCTCTAAATAATTTTAACATGCTTCCGTTTGGTGGCTTCTTGGATAAGCTCCGTTTTTCAGCAGATGAAGCCGATAACAGTCAACAGCGGTATTGTTCATGGAAAATTTTATCTCACACCAAGGGATTAATTGTTTCTAGTAGTGGGATTCCAATAAATGTAGATCTCGAACCTAGTGAGGTGCAGCTTGCGAATTTTGACTATGTGGTGTTCTTTGGTAGTCGCACTGCGATTGAATCACAGCAACAGGCAGCTTGTTACCGCTCTTTTATTCGAACTGTTGCCGCCAAAAGAATACCAATAGTAAGCATCGATAATGCTTGCTTTACCCTTGCAGAGTTGGGGCTACTAGATCGTCATCAAGTCGTGGTTCATTGGCGACATCACAGTGAATTCAAAGCGACTTATCCGAAAGTAGTCGTAAGAGATGAACAGCTTTATCATTTTGATCGCAAGCTGATCAGTTGTACTGGTGGAAGCGCAGCTATCGATCTTGCAGTGGCAATTTTGCAAAACCATGTTGGTCAGACGAGAGCAGAAAAAGGCTTAGCGGATATGCTGGTTGATGGAAATCGCAGTATGCAACACCGCCTGAAATCGTCAGAGCAAGGACTATACAGGAATCGTCATATGGATAGAGCGGTTTCTTTGATGCAAGAAAACTTAGAACAGACAATAACCGTAGAACAGGTTGCTTCGCTCATTGGCATTAGTCGACGTCAATTGGACCGCTTATTTCAGCAAAAGCTCGGTGTTTCCGCGCGTCATTATTGGCAAGAGTTACGATTACAACATGTCTACTGGCGATTGACCCATTCTGGCCATGACCTTGCGCAACTCGCAGATGAAGTTGGTGTCAGGGATACCAGTTATTTGTGTAAAATATTTAAAAAAAGATTTGGAATGACGCCAGGGCAATGCCGCCGCGACCCGATATAGTGATAGCGAAGAAGTGGATAGCATCGCCACCCACTTACCATTCGAAATTATTCGATGTTTTGAATCTGTTCTCGCATTTGCTCAATCAAAACCTTTAATTCCACAGCGCTTTGCGTTGTCTCTACCACAATGGATTTCGACGAAAGGGTGTTGGCTTCGCGGTTGAGTTCTTGCATTAGGAAGTCGAGGCGGCGGCCGATGGGGCCTTTTTGTTGCAGCTGTCGGCGCACTTCTTTGGTGTGGGTCGCTAGGCGATCCAGTTCTTCGGCGACGTCGGCTTTTTGTGCCAGTAGGACGATTTCTGCTTCTACGCGCATTGGGTCGAGTTCGACTTTGGCGGCTTCCAGTTTGTCCAGTAGGTTTTGTTTTTGCGCGGCGATGATTTCCGGCAGTTTGGCTTGCACGTCTGCGACGATGGCATCGATGGCGTCTAGGCGTTGTTCGATGATGTCTTTTAGTTGTGCGCCTTCACGTAGGCGAACTTGGATGAGTTCGTCGACGCTTTTGTTAAAGAGTTCCACGACCGCTTTTTTGATGATTTCAAAGTCGTTGCCTTCGTCGCTTAGGATGCCTGGCCATTTTAGGATGTCTAATGGGTTGGCAGGGTCGAGGTCTTTGAACCAAGTGCCTAGGGTTTCGATGGCGTTTGCCAAGGCTTGAGCGTTACTTGGGTTGATTGTCAGGTTGGTGGCCGCTTTGTCGACGCCTTGGAAGCGCAGTTGGCATTCTAGTTTGCCGCGGTTTATTTTTTTGCGAAGCACGTCACGAAACGCAAATTCAAGCTCGCGGAAGTTTTCAGGTAGACGAAAGTTGGGTTCTAGGTAGCGCTGGTTTACGGAGCGCACTTCCCAGCTGATGGTGCCCCAATCGTATACGGCTTCTTGGCGTGAGAAGGCGGTCATGCTTGCTGTCATGTTGAGTACCTAAGTAAAAAATAAATAGAGAGGCCTTTGCACGATTACTGTGCTTGCCAATACTTTGTTAAAAATAGAGGCGACATTGTAGCCTAACCAGACTTTGTTCGACAGGTGTGCTCAATGTCATGTTTTCCTTTTGTCGGGGGCGCAATTTTGCGTGGGTTCGTTATAATTGCGCCTTTATGATGTTTATCGATAGAGAGAGCAAATATGCGTCCAAGCGGAAGAGAAGCTGATCAATTACGTCCACTTAAAATCACACGTAATTTCACTAAGCATGCCGAAGGCTCTGTGCTGATCGAATGTGGCGACACGAAAGTTATTTGTACGGCGACTGTGGTTTCTGGCGTGCCGCGTTTTTTGAAAGGCAAGGGCCAAGGTTGGATTACAGCAGAATACGGTATGTTGCCTCGTTCTACGCACAGCCGTATGGATCGTGAAGCGGCTCGTGGTAAGCAAACGGGTCGTACGGTTGAGATTCAGCGTTTGATTGGTCGTTCTTTGCGTGCGGCTGTGGATCTTAAAAAATTAGGTGAAAACACCATCACGATTGACTGTGACGTTATTCAAGCGGATGGCGGTACTCGTACTGCTTCTATTACTGGCGGTTTTGTGGCGTTGGCGGATGCGATGCGTGTCTTGGTGGAGAACAAAAAGGTCAAAGCAAATCCAATCGTATCGCAAATCGCAGCGATTTCTGTGGGCGTTTATCAGGGTGTTCCTGTGTTGGATTTGGATTATCCAGAAGATTCTAATGCTGAAACGGACATGAACGTGATCATGAACGATAAAGGCGGTTTCATTGAAATCCAAGGCACTGCAGAAGGCGAAGCGTTCAGTGATGAGCAGATGGCTGGTATGTTGGCTGTGGCTCGTAAGGGCATCAATGAAATTATGGAAGCGCAGCGCGCGGCTTTGTTTGAAAAGTAGAAGCGTATAAATAATATTTATCGCTGTGGTTAATGGAAGTCGGTAGAGAGTCCGGGTTTCTTATTAAGCATTTCTAAAATCTAGCTTCGGCTAGATTTTTTTTGCCTGTCATATCCCAAGGCGGTGATTTTTTGTTTTGTAACAATTTGCAAAGCAGCCGCTATTAGGGCGTTTAAAGCTTGAGTCACTTTGTGTTCTGCTGCATATTTATACAATGGTAAATCGGTGATGTTTTGGTCAAATTCCCCTGAATAGAGCAGAGAACAGCGTCAATATGAAAGGATTCCCTCGTTTTCTTATTTCGTGTCTTTTGGGCTTCCTATTCATACCTGCTACGGCTATTCATGCCAAAGAAATCGTTTTACACACCATTCACTTGCCGCCTCATATTATTGATCCTGACATTATTCCGCCTCCGGAAGGTTTTGATGAGGACGCTGTGTACGGTTTTGATGTGGATATATTACGTGCGGCTTACGCAACGCAAGGCGTGCAGGTACGAATAGAGCTAACACCTTGGAAGCGCATAATGCGTGATGTTGAAAAGGGTTTGGTACTGGGGGCTGTGTCTTGTCGGAGGCTTCCAGGGCGTGAAACTTTTGCGCTTTTCTCTGCGCCGTTAAGCGATTCATCTAATGCGTTTGTTACTCGGCGCGGTTTTCTGGACGGTGAAACGCCGAACTTAGCTTTGCTCAATCAATATCATGTTGCGGCAGTAAATGGTTGGTCTCAGACTGATATTTTGCAGGGGGCCGATATTCCGTATTACTCGGTTCCTGGATTAGATCAAGGTATTAACCTCGTGCTGCGTCGCAACAAAGAAATTTTTATGACAGAGCGTGATAGCGCGATGTTTGCTGCAAGGCGCATGGGCGTCATTGATCAGCTTAGTTTTTATGATGTTTTTGGGGTTGGCTTAGATCATTATGCCGTCTGCTTTAGCAAGAAATACCCGAACGCTGAAAAGTGGCGCGACCTTTTGAACAAAGGGTTAATGGAATTGAATGAAAGTGGAGAGAGGGATGTGATATTCGAAAGATATGGTCTTCCGTCTCTATCACATTAGCGCATAGCGTGAGGAATTATGTTACCACTTCGTAAGCGTCTTTCTTATAAACAAGCCAAATGGGCATTGATGCTGATTTTATTGCTCAGCTTGTCGATGAGCGCTTTGCAGATCTTTGTGGATTGGCAAGACGAGAAAGCGGCCATTCAATCTCATGTTATGTCGACCTTGTATATCGCCGAGAATGCAGCGACGGAAGCGGCGTATTCATTGGATGAGGATTTGGCCAAAAAAGTACTTGTTGGGTTGATGCGTTCGAATAGTTTTTATAAAGCGCGCTTGGAAGATGATTTGGGTTACGAACTGGCGAGCACCTATCGCCCTTTGGAGCCCATGTTTTTTCGCGGGTTATCTGAAAAAGTATTCAGCGGATTACCACAGGACTTCCAACTGACATTAAGGCGCGGCCCTCACTTCATTGTGGGGCGTGTGATTGTCACCATAGACAGCGGCGCTGTAACAAATGGTTTCTTACGCCGTAATGTCCGCTTACTGGCGACGTCAATGGTATCGGCATTGTTGCTTGGTGTGGCAATGTTTATGTTGTTCTACGTGCAAATTTCTCACCCGCTTTCTCGAATGATTGAACAGTTAGGCAAGCTAGATCAAGAGGATAATGGCCCAGCTCAGTTGAGTTTCGCTCAGAATGCTCGCGAAGATGAATTGGGCATTTTAGCAAGAACGATTACGGCACTCTGGCATAAACGTAAGAAGGTTGAGACAGAGCTGGCGAAAAGTGAAGCCTATTTCAAAGCGGTACTGCACCAGTCCAGTGAATGTATGTTACTGACCAATTTAAAAGGGAAGATTCTCGATTGTAACGACGAGGCTTGTCGATTATTGGCTTATGATAAACACACATTATTGACGTTAAACATCCAGCAAATCGATTTTGATCATACACCAGAGCGATTAAAAGAGTGGGCTGAATGGTCTCAAGGTGAAGCTCAAGTTTATGAGACTAATTATCGTCGCAGTAATGGCGTCGATTTCCCTGTTGAAGTGTGTGGGAACATTATTATTTTGGATCATGAGGCGCGCTTTCTGGCGTCATTTCGTGATATCACACAGCGTAAACTAGACCAAGAGCAAGTTCAGTTTTTAGCCTATTACGATGCGTTAACCAATTTACCTAATCGACGCTTTTTAAATCAGAACATCGACAGTGTGATCTCGACGGCACAGAACGATGGCCACATTGGTGCTGTGTTGTTTATTGACCTAGACCGCTTTAAAAACGTCAATGATTCTATGGGTCACCATATTGGTGATGCGCTGTTGATTGAAGCGTCAAAGCGTATTTTATCGTGTTTATCTGATGCTGATATTGCGGCTCGAATGGGGGGCGATGAATTCGTTTTGTTGGTTCCAGTGCTCGCTGATGATTTGGAAAGAGCACAAAATAGAGTGACCGTATTAGCAGAGACGTTATTGCTGCAGTTGTCTCAGTCATTTCGTTTGGAGCAGACGGATTTATTTATCTCTGCGAGTATTGGTATTAGCTTGTTTCCACAGGATGATGCCAATGGTGTGCAGATCTTACGTTATGCCGATACGGCCATGTATGAAGCCAAAGAAAGTGGCCGAAATGCCTTCCGTTTTTATCAACAAGGCATGCAGCAACAAGTCACCGAGCGTGCGTTACTTGAAAAGGCGCTGCACAGTGCGATTAGCAATGATGAGTTGTATTTGGCGTACCAACCTCAGGTCAATGAAAATGGCGAACTGATAGGCTTCGAAGCACTGTTACGCTGGTTTAATAAAGAGCTTGGTTTGGTGCCTCCAAATCGCTTTATCCCCGTCGCTGAGGAAACAGGTCTCATTTATGACATGGGTAATTGGGTGCTTGAAACGGTATGCCAGCAATTGAAAGTTTGGCAAACCATGGGCTTGCCAGCCGAATTTAAAGGGGTGGCGGTGAATATCAGCCCGCACCAATTTGCCAAAGAGAACTTTGTCGAAACCGTCCAATGTGTCATAGAGGCGGCTCAAATAGATTCGGATTTACTCGATCTGGAAATCACGGAAGGCATGCTGGTCGAAAATATCTCTTCTGTTGCAGAGAAAATGTGGCGTCTGAAAGAACAGGGTATCCGTTTTTCTATTGACGATTTTGGCACTGGCTATTCGTCGTTACGTTATCTGCAGCACTTCCCCATTAACCAATTAAAAGTGGACCAATCTTTTGTCCGAGATCTTTCTTGCGACCCTAAGAGCCATGTGATTATTAACACTATCCTCTCAATGGCAGCGCATATGAACGTGACGGTTTTGGCAGAAGGCGTGGAAAGGCTCATTGAAAAAGAGATCTTAAGCAGCATCGGTTGCACAACGTACCAAGGTTATTATTTTTCGATGCCAGTAAGAGAAGATCTTGCCACTGAATATCTGCGTAGTGCGACGATTTTTCCGCTACAAACCGAAAGCGTTTAACCTGTCGCTCTCTCTCTTTTTAATGATTTTGGCGCTAAATGTCAGTCATTGTGCGCGTTTTTGCGCCTTACAAGCGCTGAGTTCTTTGCCATTATCAGTTCACAATAAAAATAAGGAGAAGCAAGGTGAACAAGCTGATTGGTGGTGTTGGTGTTTGTGCTGGAATCGTTGCGGTCATGGGGTTTAGCGCAGCAGCGCAAGCGTCAAGTGATGACTTAGCGGGTAAATGGGTTCTGCAAAACGCAGGGAGCACACAAGCTACGTTGGATGAAGCGGTTGAAAACGTGGCGCAGGAGATGAATTTCTTTATTCGTGCGTTGGCGCGACCGGTATTGAAAAAACAAACACAGATTTGCCAGCAGTGGACATTAGGTTGGCAAGCCAAGCAGTTTCAATGGCAATGTGACAGTGCCGACATGGATTCCATGCCGATTGCGGCAAAGGGCGATGTGTTTAAGCAAGATGAAGAAGGCATTGATATATCCGGTACTTATCAGCAAACAGCTGACTCTGTGGTGTTGGTATTAGAGTCAGAGCGTGGCAAACGCACCAATACCTGGAAGCAGGTAGGCGAGAATGAATTGCTGTTTACTGTTAAGTTGGAATCCGAAAAACTACCGACACCCCTGACTTGGTCCTTGTCCTATAAAAAAGAGTGACCCTGTCGCTAACCTGTTTTTAAGACTACTCATAAAAAGCCCCAATAGACGAATCTATTGGGGCTTTATTGTGGTTACGTTTTGTCTTTTGATTAACGCTTCACAGCACCAGTTGGCGCAAATTTCGCGCCATCAAGTGGGTAGTTATTACGGATGTATTCCACCAACACATCGGCATCTACATAACCAGAGTTTACGTAGTTTGGATGATTGACGATTTTAGGGTAACCATCACCGCCTGAAGCCGAGTAGTTATTCATCGCAACACGGTAGGTTTTGTCTGCGTCTAAGGCTTTACCGTTCACCATGATGTTGGTTGCTTTGCCGTCTTTTAATGTTAAAGACACGCCACTGAACTGAGCGAATGCGCCTGTACCCGCTTGTTTAGCAGCCAAAGCTGAAAGGTAATCGGTTAGCTCGTCCGCGGTGAAATCAACATAAGACACCATGTTGCCGAAAGGCTGAACTTTCAACACGCTCTTATAGGTTACGATGCCTTTTTCTAGATTGTCACGAATGCCGCCAGAGTTCATTACGCCAATATCGGCGTTCACTTTTTGCTTCATTGCGAAGGCAATCAGGTTACCTAAGTTGGTTTCTTGGCTGCGGACAATGCTGCGCTCACCAACAAAATCATCATTCGAGAAGCCAATTTCGATGTTTAGCTCTTTCTGACCCTTTTCTTGGAAAGGCGTTAGCATTTCAAGCATGGTTGGATCTTGGGCGATTTCTTCTTGGATGAAAACGCGCTCAGATTTGCCATCGGCATTGGTGATCTTTTTCTTCAAGTTGACCGGAATAAGTTCGTATTCAGACCAAACAATCGCTCCGTTTTTGTAGACAAAGTCTAGGCGGCCAACGTATTTACCCCATTCGTGCGCTTGAAGGATCAGCGTGCCGTTTTGCTCGTCTGGTTCAGTCAATGGGTTTTGAGAGTGACCACCAACGATGACATCTATGCCAGGAACGGTTCGAGCCAAGGTGACATCGCCTGGTGCATTGCCACCATAATTGCCGTCTTGGTAGTGTCCCATGTGAGTGACTGCAATCACTAGGTCCGCTTTTTTGCGTAACTCAGGAATCAGTTTTTTGGCTACCGTGATTGGCGATTCAATCTTGATACCCTCTAAAAATTCAGGGTTACCTAGCTTAACCGTGTCGTCGGTAGTGAAACCCACAACCGCGATTTTAAGGTCATCTACTTGGAAAATTTTGTAGGCATCAAATAATGGTTTGCCTGTTTTTTCATCAAGAATGTTGGCAGAAAGGAAAGGGAAGCCTGCCCATTCTTGTTGTTGTCTCAATACAGAAAGCGGGTTGTCGAATTCGTGGTTACCCAGCGCCATTGCATCGTATTTCAGCATGTTCATGCCACGGAAATCTGGCTCTGCGTCTTGTAGATCAGACTCTGGAACACCGGTATTGATGTCACCACCAGACAGTAATAATGAATTACCATCGTCTAGCGCTACTTCTTCACGAATATTGTCGATTAAGGTTTTGCGAGCGGCCATGCCGTATTCGCCCTTGTCGTTTTGCCAGAAACGACCGTGATGGTCATTGGTGTGCAAAATGGTGACTCGATATTCTTTGTCTGCTTGCCAGTCTGGCTTTTGAGGTCCCATCATTGAACAAGCCGTTACAGAAAGAGCAACGCCTGTAATGGCAAGATTCGTGATCAAACGCTTGGTAAATTTCATGGATTCGTTCCTTACATGATATTAGTCGACCGTTCTTGGATTCTGAGTAATCAAATGGTCGCTTTAGGGCGACTTATTTAATTGCAGTTGTGAAAATGTATCGCATATTTATGACAAGTTCGAGAGACTGTGCAGTAATTTTGACCATTTGTGCAATATCTTACGCTTTTCAGGTAAAAAAAAGCCTGCGATAGAGTTTCACTCTTTCACAGGCTCGCTTATAAAAGCTAAAACGTTATAAATGGTAACTATCAAACATCAAGACGTTTGCCAGACTCTTGA
Organism: Marinomonas alcarazii; assembly: GCF_003208215.1. GTDB lineage: Bacteria > Pseudomonadota > Gammaproteobacteria > Pseudomonadales > Marinomonadaceae > Marinomonas > Marinomonas alcarazii. The sequence continues at coordinate 60,597 of NZ_QKLW01000010.1, read as the reverse complement.
TCAAAAACAACGGCTTTGGAAGTATCAAACATCATTTTGATGATTGAGCCCGCAGCAGCTGGGTACATAGGGTTAGAACGACAGTTGATTTCTGCATCGTTAACACGAGTCAAAATCATTGTATCGGCACCCATAGGTTCTGTTACTTCCACTTCTATGTCTGTGGTTGTGACAAATGGTTGGCCTTCTTTGTGTGGTTGCGGCTCTGTGATCATTTCTGGGCGCAAGCCAAGCAATACTGTTTTGCCAACGTAATCTTTGAGAGACTCTGGTTTCGGGAATGGCAGTGCAACCGTTGTGCTAGTAGCCAGTTCCAACATTGGCGTGCCATTTTGTTCAACGACATTCGCTGGAATGAAGTTCATCGCTGGAGAACCCATGAAGCCTGCAACAAATAAGTTTGCTGGGTTGTCGTAGATTTCTTGTGGCGTACCAAGCTGTTGCACTTGTCCGTCTTTCATTACTGCGATGCGATCGGCCAATGTCATGGCTTCGATCTGATCGTGTGTTACATAAACGATGGTTGTACCCAGCTTTTTATGCAGCTTCTTGATCTCTGTACGCATTTCTACGCGCAGTTTTGCATCAAGGTTAGACAATGGCTCATCAAACAAGTAAAGCTGTGGACGGCGCGCTAAGGCACGACCCATAGCAACACGCTGACGCTGACCACCAGACAATTGTGCGGGTTTACGGTCAAGCAGGTGGCTGATTTGCAACAATTCAGCAACGCGTTGAACTTCCACATCGCGCTCTTCTTTTGGCACTTTACGCATTTCCAAACCGAAAGAGATGTTTTGCTCTACTGTCATGTTTGGGTACAAGGCGTAAGACTGGAACACCATCGCGATATCACGATCTTTTGGGCTGGTGTAAGTTACGTCTTTATCTGCGATTAGGATGCGACCTTCGCTAACGTCTTCAAGACCGGCAATAGAGTTCATCAGGGTGGATTTACCACAACCAGATGGTCCAACCAAAATGAGGAATTCACCTGTTTTGATGGAAATGTTGATGCCTTTTAAAATCTCAGTCTCGCCGTAGCGCTTTTTAACATTATCAATGACTAGGTTTGCCATGTTATTACTCCGAATTTTTTAGTTCACTCGCGCTGTGTTAGGTAGAAGGCGCGAGTGCATTTTGTCTTTATCGTTGTTCGCTAGGTTGCTAAACCACTGTTAGCCTTTTACAGCACCAGCTGTTAAGCCACGGACGAAGTATTTTCCTGCAAACACGTAAACGGCCAGTGTTGGTAGGGCGGCGATAATGGCTGCTGCCATGTCGACGTTGTATTCCTTACCGCCGAAGCTGGTGTTTACCAAGTTGTTCAAGGCCACCGTTACTGGCTGAGTATCAAAACCAGAAAAGGCCACGCCAAATAAGAAGTCATTCCAAATTTGCGTAAACTGCCAAATGACGGTTACGACGATGATCGGCGTAGAAACCGGCAAAATAATGCGGTAGAAAATAGTAAAGAAGCCTGCGCCATCAAGACGAGCCGCTTTTACCAATTCACCCGGGATAGACTGATAAAAGTTACGGAAGAACAAGGTTGTAAAGGCGATACCGTAAACCACGTGTACGAACACCAATCCCGATGTGGTATTAGCAATGCCTAACCAACCTAGTGTTTGTGCCATTGGCAACAAGATCACTTGGAACGGAATGAAACAACCAACCAACATAGCAGCAAAGAAGAAATCACTACCACGGAACTTCCATAAGGAAATAACGTAACCGTTTAGCGCACCCACCAAAGTTGAAATAGCGACCGCTGGTAAAACGATTTGAAACGAGTTCATAAAGTAAGGCGAAATACCACCACAGCTACCGCCAGTACAAGCACTTGACCATGCTTTTGACCAAGACTCGAAATTCAAGGTAGCAGGCAAAGACAAGAGTGTGCCTGTACGAATTTCTTCAACATCTTTTAGAGAGGTCAGTAACATGACGATAAACGGCATCAGATAGAACGCAGCGACGACAAGTAATACCGTGTACAGGGCAACGCGTAGTGCTTTGTCTAGGCCAGATGTTTTACGGCCAACGGCTTTATTACTCATGGCGTTTACCTCGCAACTCAGAATACAAATAAGGAACCAAAATCGCCAAGACACAACCTAGCATCACCATTGCAGACGCTGAACCTAAGCCGATTTGGCTACGGGTAAAGGTGTAGGTGTACATGAAGTTAGCCGGTAGGTCGGAGGCGTAACCTGGTCCGCCATTGGTTAACGCTGCAACCAAGTCGAAACTCTTAATCGCAATGTGCGACAGAACGACCAAGGCACTGAAGAATACAGGTTTTAATGATGGCAAGATGATACGACGATACGTCGTAAATGTGCTTGCACCATCAAGATGTGCCGCTTTGATAAGGTCGCCATCAACGCCACGAAGTCCCGCTAGGAACAAGGCCATGACGAAGCCAGAGGCTTGCCAAACGGCGGCGATAACCAAACAGTAGACCACCATGTCAGGGTTGATTAACCAATCGAATTTGAAGTTTTCAAAGCCGAAGTCGACCATCATTTTTTCTAGGCCGTTGGTTGGGTTAAGCAACCATTTCCAAGCGGTACCGGTTACGATGAAAGAAATCGCCATTGGGTATAGATAAATTGTACGGATCGCGCCTTCAGCACGAATCTTTTGATCCAAAAAAATGGCCAGTGTTACGCCAAGGAACAAACAGATAGCAATAAACAAACCACCGAAGATCCCAAGGTTGGATAGGGCTACCATCCAGCGGTCGTTGTTAAATAGGCGCTCGTATTGATCAAAGCCGACAAAGTTGTACGACGGCAACATACGAGAACCAGTGAAAGAGAGAACGGCTGTCCAAATCATGTAGCCGTAAATGCACACCAAGGTAACGATTACCGTTGGGGCCATGACAATTTTCGGCATCCAATCTGCCAGACTGAGGCGCGCAGGACGTCCTGACTGAGTCGGCCCTGACCCAGTATTGGCGGCTTTAGTGTTCATATTTGATGCTTCACTATAGAAGAGAGTGCGATAAAACGACAAGGCTCGACGCTAGGATGTAAACTCCTGAGTTATCTTTGCTTGTGATGTTTTGGCATTCTCTGAGAAATCTTAAGAAGAGGCTGACCTGAGGGTCAGCCTCGTATGTTTACTGCAAGTCAAAGATCTGCAGATTGGATCTTACATACTTGCTTTAACTGCACGTGCTAGCTTGTCTACTGCTTCTTTAGATGTCATAGACTCATCATTGAAGAAGTTCGTTACAACGTCAAAGATAGCGCCTTGAACCATAGAGTTCACAGCCATGCCGTGAGCCATACTTGGTACTAGGTTGCCAGTCGTAGAGCTTGCTAGGAAAGCATCCATAGAAGCGTGTGCACACGTATCAAATTTCTCACGTGGCATATTCAAACGAACAGGGATAGAACCTTTGTTCAAGTTGAACGTTTCTTGGAATTTAGGCTCAAGAATCAAACGAGCAAGGTCTTTTTGCGCAGCTTGTTTGTCTTTACCGTCTACTTTAAACATCGCTAGAGAGTCGATGTTGAAAGTGAAAGCACCGCTTGTGCCTGGCGCTGGGTAACAAACGTAATCGATACCGGCTTTTTTGCCCGCTGCAGTGAACTCACCTTTCGCCCAGTCACCCATGATTTGCATTGCTGCATCACCATTGATAACCATAGAAGTTGCAACGTTCCAGTCACGACCAGAGAAACCTGGATCAACGAACTCACGCATTTGCTTGAAGGTGTCAAATACGTCGATCATGTCTTGGCTACGTAGTGTTTTGTCAGACAAACCGATGAATGCGCTGTTGTAGAATTTAGCGCCTTTTGCCAAAGCAATGGCTTCAAACAAAGTCGCGTCTTGCCAGTTCTGACCACCATGAGCAAGTGGAGTGAATCCCGCTGCTTTGATTTTCTTCGCTTCTACGATGAACTGTTCCCATGTTGTTGGGATAGATGCGCCAGATTTACGGAATACTTCAGGGTTTGCCCACATCCAGTTTACGCGGTGAACGTTTACTGGTGCCGCAACATAATGACCGTCGTATTTCATCGTATCGCTAACGACTTGAGGAAGGATAACGTCCCATTCGCCTGCTTTTGCCACATCGTCAAGGTTTGTTAGGAAACCAAGATCACCCCATTCTTGAATGGTTGGGCCTTTAATTTGAGCAGCGGAAGGTGGGTTGCCAGAAATGGCACGAGATTTTAGAACGGTCATGGCGGATTCACCACCGCCACCTGCGACTGCGAAGTCTTTCCAAGTGTGGCCAGCGTCTACCATTTCTTCTTTAAGTACATTGATCGCAGCGGCTTCGCCACCTGATGTCCACCAATGCAAAACTTCTACTTCACCAGCCTGAGCAGTCGCTGCGGCTAGAGAAAGTGCAACTGTGGTTAAACCGAAAGCAATTTTTTTCATGATAGGAACCTTTGTTATTGTTATATCATCCAACCAAAGACATTTTACAGACTTTGATATCGCGTTATTTTTTTGTATCGACTTCGCTTTCTGAAGATCAGCTTAAGCGAGTGTTCGAGTTACAGAATTTAGCAAAGGAACTGACAAGGGGGGGTAAAGTAGAGCAACCTATTGTAACAAAGTCTTGCAAGGTTGCTTTTTATTGACGACTTTTTTGCGGTTTTTTTGCACATAAGCCCATGAAATCAGTGCCTTGGCAACCAAAGCTTGGCTTCCAGTCCTTGCTTAATATTATTGCTCAATGTCACTTCGCCACCATGGGCGCGGGCAATATTTCGTGCAATGCTTAATCCCAGTCCCATGCCTCCTGGGTGACCAGAGTGATCTGGAGTAAGGCGCGTATAGGGTTGAAAGACTTTGTCCATTTTATCTATTGGAATGCCTGGCCCTTGGTCACAAATGCGAATACAGACTTCGTCTTCATCATCTTCAATGTACACGATGGCGGTTTTTCCGTAATACAGTGCGTTATCAACCAGGTTGCCTAGGCAACGCTTGATCGCCAGTGGTTTGCCAATAAATGGGTGATTCAAATCCCCTACAACCGTGAGCTTTACATCGTGTAAATTGGCTGTGGCTTGCATGTCTCGTAACATGCGGGAGATGTTTACCTCGATGCGATTTTCATGAATATCGGTTTCTTTCACACTTTGTAGTGCGCCTTTCACCAGCATGTCTAGGTCTTCTAAGTCGCGAATCATCGCGTCGCGCGTATCGTCTTCGTCGAGCATTTCTGCCCGTAACCGTAGGCGAGTGATGGGGGTTTTCAAATCATGGGAGATGGATGCAAACAGTCTTTCCCGATCATTTAGATAACGCTGTATACGGCGCTGCATATCATTGAAGGCTTTGGCGGTATTACGCACTTCGACACTGCCTACTTCTTGTATCGGTTTCCAATCGCCTTGCCCAAAGCGTTCTGCTGCTCGTGCCAACGTTGCCAGCGGACGAGTGACGCGACGCAGAATAATAATGCTTAGCAAGAGTACCGTAATGACCGACATGGCCATGGAAAACAAGCGATCGCCAGTGAGTGCTGAGTTGCCATCCAGAAAATATGGGTCTGGCATGAGGCTCGCCAAATACAGCCAGTCTTTGTCGTTGATGGGGATTTGGATGACAATAATCGGCGGCGTAAGAGGCTTCACTAATAAACTATGGTGTCCCCAGCGTTCTGGCAAATCTACAAGACGAGTATGATTGTTGATCACGTGCAAATCGCTTGGGCTGGAAAATGCAATCTTGGCGTTGTGAATGCCCAGTTGTTTGATCAGTGTGGATTGCACCTCGTTTTTGACAATGTTTTTGAGCGGCGAGTCAGGAATATTGTTGATGAGAATTTCTTCTTTGTTGAGCGTTACAAAGAAGCGTGTTCCACCCATGTCTTGCAATTGATCGATGACGATATGTCGATAATTGGTGGGCAAAGAGGTGAAGTAGCTAACAGTGGCGGCGATACGAAATGCCATGTGTTTAGAGACTTCACGGACGTTTTGTTCGGTGTCGGATTCAAGCTGACGCAGCCAAATGGTCGAGCTAATAAACTGTGCGCTGGCTACCCCAAGCGCCATAATAATCAAGATTTGTCCTGTCAGTGATTGTGACCAGCGCTTAATGCGAGAGCGGCTGCTTTGAGCTGTGCTATTGGACATCACTGATGACTTCGACATTGGCGGTTAAGATGTAGCCTTGGCCACGGACCGTTTTGATCAGTTGGGGCTGACGAGCATCTTCATGCAAGCGTTGGCGTAAGCGGCTGACATGGACATCAATAAAGCGATCGAGGGGCGCGCTGTCACGCCCGCGGGTATTTTCTGCGATGAGTTCGCGCGTGAGTACTGCACCGGGGTGAGTCAAAAACAACATGAGCAAATTATAATCCGCCCCAGATAGCGATTCTTTTTTGTCTTCAAAATGCAGCTCACGTGACACAGTATCTAAGGTGAACTGGGCAAACCGATAAAAGCGGTGGCTAACGGTTGTCACTTCAACTACTTCGGTGTGTTCCATACGACGCAAAATCGCTTTCATTCGCGCTAGCAACTCACGAGGGTTAAATGGCTTTGCCAAGTAATCATCCGCGCCAATTTCTAGACCAATAATACGATCCATTTCATCCGAGTTGGCTGTCAGCATAATCACAGGAACTTGCGAAAGAGCACGCAAAGAACGACACACAGCAAAGCCATCTTGCCCCGGAAGCATGATGTCTAAGATCACCAGATCTACGCCTTGCTCTGCTCGAAAATTTGCCAAGAACGCTTCGCCAGAATCAGCGGTAAGTACGTTAAATTGGTGCTTTTCTAAATACGTTTTGAGCAGGGTGCGAATCTCGTCGTCATCGTCTACAACATAGATACATTTTGCATTGGTCATTCTTTTGCTCGGTGGAAGTGTTGATAGAAACCTAGGTGGAGCTTCTATTTAAGATAAAAACCGTCTTGTAATATTTGAGTCTAGCAAGAAAGTGAGAGTGAACCAATTGTTCAAACGAAGCGGTGACACCAAGTCAATTAAATAAATTAAATTGATTTAAGGCTTTTCCACCTGCATAATTTTTCATCTATCCTTATTTCTACTTACGCATTTAAAAGAGAACGCAATAATGACAACAAAAGTGATGGCATTCGGTGAAGCCTTAATCGACTTTCTTTCAAACGGAGCAACCAAAGCCGGAGAGCTTGAATCTTTTACGAAGTTTCCAGGTGGTGCGCCAGCGAACGTTGCCGTTGCTGTGGCTCGCCTAGGCGGTAACAGTCATTTTGTTGGTCAAGTGGGTGATGATGCGTTTGGCCATTTCTTGAAAGCATCTCTTGATGATTATGGCGTGAATACCAGCAATATGCTGATGACCAAAGAAGCCAAAACCGCGTTGGCTTTTGTGAGTCTAGACCAGACGGGCGAGCGTAGCTTCGAATTTTATCGCAGTCCTTCAGCAGACATTTTGTTTCGAGAAGACGATTTCGATGACGCTTGGTTTGCAGGCAGCAAAGGGGTTTTCCATACTTGCTCCAATACCTTAACGGATGCAGATATTACTAAGGCCACCTTGGCTGGTGTGAGCATGGCGCGTGCAGCCAATTGGATTGTCAGTATCGATGTTAATTTACGCGTTAATCTTTGGCCCAATGGTCAAGTGGATACCAAGCGTGTGATTGATTGGATGCAAAGTGGCGACGTGGTAAAAGCCAGCTTGGAAGAATTGGTTGTGTTGGCGGAAGATCCATTTGCTCTGATCGAGCAATCACTGGCTGCGGGCGTGACCTTATTTGTCTTAACGGACGGCGGTAATCCAATCCGCTTTTATACGCAGGCTCATGGTGTCAGTGAAGTGATTACACCGAAAGTCGAGGTAAAAGACACCACGGCGGCGGGCGATGCCTTTGTTGGAGGCTTGCTTTACAAGCTAGCAGAGCAAGGTGGCGATCGTGCAGCATTGGCTGGGTTATCACAACAGCAGCTTATCGATATTGTTCGTTTTGCGGCGGCGTGTGGTGCGGACTCGGTGACTAAATTGGGTGCGTATCCTTCTTTGCCTACTGTTGCCGAAGCAGAGGCTCAATTAGCGAAGTTCTAGTCCAACGGACACTGATTTAGGTTGAAAGGCCATTTTTTAGTTAAACGGTTAAGAAGATAAAAAAGCGGTATTGTCACCTATAAAGCGCAGCTTGGCTGCGCTTTTTTTATGACCAGAAAATCACCATCAATTTAGCAAAAATTGAGAACAAAAGTGGTATAAAATGCTCGATAAGTGAGCATTAACTTGCTGAATTCAGAGAGAAAACCCTATGTTGTTGGTTTTTTATACAGACTATTGAGAATAGATAATATTCGCGTTTTCGTAATAACCAACTAAATTTAACAAATAATTAAGTTAATATTAAGGACGCTAAGTGCTTGAAGCGCGGGTTTTGTTTGTTAATAATCAAATTCCTTCTTAATCCTTATAGAAGACATGTTTAGTGTGTTTCGACCTACGATAATAAAAACAAAGGCGTACTTTGGGAGGATCCCAAGTGTGCCGTAAGGAGCGATGATGAAAAAGTCTCTATTGTCCGCGGCGGTAGCCCTGACGCTTTCCGCAAATGCTGTGAATGCAGCTGATCTTATGTTCACACCTGGTGAAGACTCTCGTTTTAGCTGGAGCAGCTATGAAGCTTTGAAGTCTACAGATTTGTCAGGTGAAACTATCTCCGTATTCGGCCCTTGGATGGGTGACGAGAAAGGTAACTTTGAACGTGTTGTTGCGTATTTTGAAAAAGCCACTGGCGCTAAAGTCAATTACGCAGGTTCAGATTCCTTTGAGCAACAAATTGTTATTGATGCCCAAGCGGGCAGTGCCCCTAATATTTCTGTTTTTCCTCAGCCTGGTCTAGCGGCCGATTTAGCGGCGAAAGGCTTTATAGCGCCACTAAGCGATACCGTGAAAAAGGCCGTAGTGAACGACTATGCAGCAGGGCAATCTTGGGCAGATTTGGCAACCTTTAAAGACCAAAATGGTGACAAAGAGCTCTTCGGTGTCTTTTACCGTGCGGATTTGAAATCTTTGGTTTGGTACTCGCCAGATAACTTTCAAGATGCAGGCTACGATGTGCCTGAAACCATGGAAGACCTAAAATCACTGACCGAACAGATTGTTGCTGATGGCGGCACGCCTTGGTGTATCGGACTGGGTTCTGGTGCAGCAACGGGTTGGCCTGCAACGGATTGGGTAGAAGACCTTATGTTGCGTACACAGCCTGCATCGGTTTACGACAAATGGGTAACCAACGAAATTAAGTTTGATGACCCTCGTGTGGTTGGCGCGATTGAGGAATTTGGCTGGTTTGCTCGTAATGACGACTTTGTCGATGGTGGTGCTGGTGCGGTGTCTTCTACGGACTTCCGTGATAGCCCTAAAGGGTTATTCCAATCGCCACCTAAGTGTTACTTGCATCGTCAAGCGTCTTTCGTTCCTGCGTTCTTCCCTGAAGGAACACAGCTTGGTCTAGACGCTGATTTCTTCTATTTCCCTTCGTATGAGTCTAAAGATCTAGGTAACCCAGTATTGGGTGCGGGAACTTTGGTAAGTATTACGAATGATTCAAAAGGCGCGCGTGCTTTTATCGACTTCATTCGTTCTCCAATCGCTCATGAGTTGTGGATGGCTCAAACAGGTTTCATTTCGGCTCATTTGAAAGCCAATCCTGAAACTTATGCGAGTGAAACAGCGAAGAAGCAAGGTGAGATCCTGCGTTATGCAACCACGTTCCGCTTTGATGCGTCTGACTTGATGCCGGGCAAAATCGGTGCAGGTTCTTTCTGGACTGGAATGGTGGATTACACTGGCGGTAAAGACGCAAAAGAAGTTGCTCATGATATTCAGAAAACATGGGATGCGTTGAAATAAGCTAACTAAAAGCCTCTAAACGAGTGATCGTTTAGAGGCTTTATTATTTGTTGTTCACATTACCAGATGGCCCTTGGGTGATCTGTTTGTTCTAAGAATTTTTGGAGTTTATATGGCTCAGCTCGCTTCCGCGTTAGTGACCATGCTTTTGGGTGTACTGGGATGTGCTGTGTATTTTTACGGTTCTAATGTCCTATTGGATAAAGTCTTTCCGACGAAAAGTGGACCGGCTCAAAAAGTCGCTCGAAATCTGCGTATTTCCAATACCATTCGCCCTTGGCTGTTTTTAGGCCCAGCGGTATTGTTGCTGACGTTTTATCTGTTTTACCCCGTTATCGATTCCATTCGCTTGTCCTTCTTTGACCGTAGTGGCGATGAGTTTGTAGGTATTTCAAACTATGTGTGGTTGTTTAACAGTGATGAGTTTTTTGAATCCTTCCGCAACAACATGTTGTGGCTGATTGTTGTACCAACTGCCGCGACCTTTTTTGGTTTGATTATTGCCACCATGACAGACCGTATCTGGTGGGGAAATATTGCGAAAAGTCTGATTTTTATGCCGATGGCGATTTCGTTTATCGGTGCATCGGTCATTTGGAAGTTTATCTACGACTTCCGTAGTGGCGATGATGCTCAAATTGGTTTGCTCAATGCCATTGTGGTGTTCTTTGGTGGTGAGCCACAAAACTGGATCACTATCCCTTTCTGGAATAACTTCTTTTTGATGATCATCCTAATCTGGATTCAAACCGGTTTTGCGATGGTTATTTTGTCCGCGGCGTTACGCGGGATCCCTGATGAAACCATTGAAGCGGCAGTGTTAGATGGCGCTAATGGTGTGCAGATTTTCTTTAAAATTATGGTGCCGCAAATTTGGGGAACCATTGCGGTTGTTTGGACGACGATCACCATTTTGGTTCTCAAGGTATTTGATATTGTACTGGCGATGACAAATGGCCAATGGGATACGCAAGTCTTAGCGAATCAGATGTTTGATTGGATGTTCCGTGGCGGCGGCGATTTTGGTCGCGGCGCTGTGGTTGCCATTGTGATTATGGTGTTGGTTATCCCGATTATGATTTGGAATATAAAGCGTGCGAACGCAGAAATGGAGGGTCGTTAATATGATTGCATCATCAAAACGTTCCCCATTGACTTATTTGGTACACGCCACTGTTTTGTTCTTGGTAGTGATTTGGACGATTCCAACCGCTGGGTTGTTTATTTCTTCCATTCGTGACAAAGACCAGCTGTCTGTGTCTGGCTGGTGGACGGCACTATCGACTTCGGAACAACGTATTGTTGACCGCGCCAATGGACCGAGTGCCCAAGCCCAAGAGGGCGATCTGTTTGTTATTCGCGGTAATTTGTTGACGAATTCATCGGCAAAAGTGACCAAGTTTGGTTTTAGCTCGTTAGAGCCTGAAGCATTTTCAGCGGGAGACTTAGCTGAAATGAGGAAAGGGCAGACCTTACAAGTGATGCCGAACGGTGACTATGCTCTTTCTTCTCCAACCGAATGGAAGGGGTCGCGAGGACAACGGATTTTCTACACGGCAGAAGTGCCTCCGCGTTTTACTTTGGACAACTATCGCGAGGTTTTAAGTGCGGAAGGGTTGGGACAATCGTTCTTAAACTCCTTAACGGTGACGATTCCTGCGACAATTATTCCTATTTTGGTGGCTGCGTTTGCTGCGTATGCCTTGGCGTGGATGCGTTTTCCAGGCCGAGCATTGTTGGTCGCTGCGGTAGTGGGGTTGTTGGTAGTGCCTCTGCAAATGTCGTTGATTCCTTTGCTTAAAAGCTACAACTTGATAGGTGAGTTCTTTGGTGTTGGCTCAAAAACCTATGTGGGGATTTGGCTGGCGCATACGGGGTTTGGTTTGCCTTTGGCGATTTATTTATTACGTAACTACATTGCCGGATTGCCGGGGGAAATTATTGAGTCGGCCCGTGTTGATGGTGCATCGGATTTTGATATTTTCCGCAAAATCATTTTGCCATTGTCTTTCCCTGCGTTGGCCTCGTTTGCGATTTTCCAATTTCTTTGGGTATGGAACGACTTGTTAATCGCCATGGTTTTCTTGGGGAACAATGAAGAGCATTTGGTGCTAACTGGCCAGTTGCGAGAGCTGCTAGGTTCTCGTGGTGGTAATTGGGAAATTCTGACCGCGTCGGCGTTTATCACCATTATTGTTCCTTTGTGTGTCTTCTTCAGCTTGCAGCGCTATTTAGTGCGCGGTTTGTTGGCAGGTTCTGTGAAATAACACCCGTTGCGCGAGTGAGTTGAGCTTGGCTCCTCACTCAAGGTACGTATTTAGATTGAGGCGATTGAATCATGGCAGATGTAAAGTTAACCCATGTTAAAAAGATTTATTCCAATAAAGTGGAAGTGTTAAAAGACATTAATTTAGACATTAAAAAAGGCGAGTTCATTGTCTTTGTTGGGCCTTCGGGCTGCGGTAAGTCTACTTTGTTGCGTATGATTTCTGGTCTGGAAGAAATCTCGGCTGGTACGTTAGAAATAGATGGTCAGGTGGTGAATGATATACCGCCTGCACTGCGTGGTATTGCGATGGTATTCCAGAGCTATGCTTTGTACCCGCATATGTCTGTGTACGACAACATGGCATTCAGTCTACAGATTGCTAAAGTCAGCAAAGAAAGTATCGATCAGCAGGTGCGTAAAGCGGCTGAGATGTTGCAGCTTACGCCTTACTTGGATCGATTACCGAAAGCCCTTTCCGGTGGCCAGCGTCAGCGCGTGGCGATTGGACGAGCAATTGTTCGTCGACCTAAGGTGTTTTTGTTTGATGAGCCTTTGTCGAACTTGGATGCGGCATTGCGTGTGGCGACTCGTATGGAGATCGCCAACTTAAAAGACACGATGCCAGATTCAACCATGATTTATGTGACCCACGATCAGGTAGAGGCGATGACTTTGGCCGATCGTATCGTGTTGTTGTCGGCAGGTAATATCGAACAAGTGGGGTCGCCATTAGAACTTTATGAGCATCCTGCTAACGTTTTTGTGGCTAAGTTTATTGGTTCGCCAGCGATGAATGTTGTGCCTTGTCGTATCGAAAAAACCGGCGAGCAAACCCATGTGTCTTTATCTTCTAGTATCACGGTTGAAACCCCTATTGTGACTGAGGCCAGCGAGCAAGCGAAAGCGGCATTCTTTGGTGTACGTCCTGAAGATTTGCTGGTTGTAGCGACTGAGGCGGAAGGCTTTTTATCAGGTAAGGTGACGTTCGTAGAATCTTTAGGTGAAGCAACGTTACTGTATCTCACGGTGCCAGGCTGTGAAGACATGATCATTGCGAAGCAAGCAGGTACGTTGAAAACTCAGCGTGGAGACACGGTTCATTTGTCTGCCTTACCAGAAAAAATGCATTTGTTTGATGATAAAGAAGTGTCTTATCGTCGTTAATCGTTTGAATTCTTTTGATCGGAACATGGTGTTGTTCCCTGTTTTTTTTGTTTTTGGAGAGCCGTTATGACGACCACTTTAAATTGGTGGAAAGGTGGAGTGATTTACCAGATTTACCCACGTAGTTTTATGGATGCGAATGGCGATGGTATTGGTGATTTAGCGGGCATTACAAGCAAGCTTGATTACGTAGCGTCATTGGGTGTGGATGCGATTTGGTTGTCGCCTATCTTCACATCACCAATGAAAGATTTTGGTTATGATGTGTCAGATTATTGCGATATCGATCCTATGTTCGGCACGTTAGCGGATTTTAAAGCCTTAATTGATCGTGCTCATGAATTAGGTCTTAAGGTGATGATTGATCAGGTAATCAGTCATTCTGCGGATTCTCACCCTTGGTTTGAAGAAAGTCGACAAGATAAAACGAACCCTAAAGCCGATTGGTATGTTTGGTCTGACCCTAAACCAGATGGCTCGCCACCAAACAACTGGCTATCTATTTTTGGTGGCAGTGCATGGAAGTGGGACAGCCGTCGTTTGCAGTATTATCTGCATAATTTCTTGGAGTCTCAGCCTGATTTTAATTTCCATAACCCAGATGTACGTAAAGCGCATTTGGAGAATATGCGTTTTTGGTTAGATATGGGTGTGGATGGTTTCCGTTTGGATACGGTAAACTTCTATTTCCATAGTGAAGGTTTGGAAGACAATCCTCCGGTGTTACCTGGTGAGCCCAAAACTATGGGGGCGCCACACGATAACCCTTATACCTACCAACGACATGTGTACGATCTGAGCCGTCCAGAAAACCTCGATTTTCTAAAAGACATGCGCGCCATGATGGACGAATATCCGGGTACGACGACTGTGGGCGAAATCGGTGACGATTTCCCGCTAAAACGCATGGCAGAATATACTTCTGGCGGCGACAAGCTGCATATGGCGTACACGTTTGATTTTTTGAATAAGCCACATGCACCAGATTATATTCGTGATGTGTTGAAAAACATGCAAGAGATAGTGGGCGATGGCTGGCCATGTTGGGCGCTGTCGAACCACGATGTTGTGCGTTCTCGCACACGCTGGGGGGCGAATGAAGATGGTGAAGCCTATCCTCTGATTACCTTAGCGCTTATTTTATCTCTGCGTGGTAGTGTGTGTTTGTATCAAGGTGAAGAATTAGGCTTACCTGAAGCGGATGTGCCGTTTGAACGCATTCAAGACCCTTATGGCATTCCATTGTGGCCAGTGTTCAAAGGCCGTGACGGCTGTCGTACACCCATGGTGTGGGATAAGTCGCCATTAGGTGGTTTCTCTACAGTAGAGCCTTGGTTGCCAGTGTCTAAAGAGCAGTTACCTTTGAGCGTGGCTGAGCAGGAAGCGAATCCAGATGCGCTATTACATAAGGTGCGTAAGCTGATTCATTGGCGTCAACAGCAACCGGTTTTGGTGAATGGTGAGTTATCGCAGCGAGATGTGGATAATGCGCAGTTGATTGCTTTGGTTCGTGAGTATCAAGGTGAGCGTTTGCTGGTAGTGTTGAATATGACTGGGGAATCTCAACAAGCGACTGTGGGGAATGATATTGCGGCTGAACTGCAAGGGCATGGCTTTACATCATCATTGAACGGTCAAACCTTGACGTTGCCAGCGTATCAGGCGTTTTTCGCTAAGCTTTCTTAAACTTCTCTGTTATACGACATTAGGTTGTAGTAACAAACAAGCCGATTTTGGGAGACCTAAATCGGCTTGTTTGTCGTTGTTTTTTGGTAATTATGGACAGTGAGCATGACAAAAAATATAAAAAAGCTGACTTTAAAAGATGTCGCAGAGCGCTTGAATGTGTCTACGGCAACCATTTCAAACGCATTTAATCGCCCAGATCAATTATCAGCCCACTTGCGTGAAAACATTCTTAGCGAATGTGAGAAAATGGGTTACTTTGGCCCTAATGCTGCGGCTCGGAGCTTGCGAACGGGGCGAACCGGAATTGTTGGTATCGTGCTTTCAGACGATTTGAGTTATAGCCTCACCGATCCGGTTGCGAATCAGTTTTTGAAAGGCATGGCGGAAGTCTTTGAGGCCAATGAGTACAACATGTTACTGCTGTCGTCTGACCATGTAGAACAAGACGCACAAAGTCGTATGCAATCGTCTATGGTGGATGGCTTTATCGTTTACGGCCATAAACCTCAACAATGCATTAACGCGCCCTGGCTAATGCCGAATAAAAACATTATTACGGTGGACAGTTTTATTCCGGGTACCACGTCGGTCAACATTGAAAATCACAGCGGTGCTTACCGAGTGGCGAATCATGCGTTGCAGCATAAACCTGAGTCGGTGGCCATTCTAGGCTTAAGTTTGCTGGATACGGATCGTGTCTGTCGGATACGTGAAGATGAGTTATTTGACCGCGCGGCGTCGATTTCTATTCAACGCTTACATGGTTACTTCGAAGCATTGGAAGAGCATGAACTATCAGTGCCTTCTGAGCATATTTGGAATATCCCTGAGAATAACCATAAACAAGCGTATCAAGCCGCCCGTGAAGCATTGACCATGGCTCAGCGCCCACAGTTGTTATTGTGCATGAGTGATTGTATTGCCATTGCTGCGGTGCAAGCTGCTTTACACTTAGGCTTACGAGTGCCGGAAGATTTGCAGGTCGTGGGCTTTGATGGCATCGCGGAAAGCGCCAATATTCACCCTTCAATCACCACGATACATCAGCACACCGTGGAAAAAGGCCGTGTGGCAGCGGAAGTGTTCCTAGGGCTTAGAGAAGCGAGGGACGTGGTGCTAGAAACCGAACTGGTGGTTCGTGAGAGCTGTCCCTCGATAACTGAGCCTGCGTGAGGCTTACATCCAATAGTTTGAGATGTCCGCTTCTGGATCCATGTGATAGGAAATCTGTGCTTGCAGCAGTTCCGCCGATGACAGGGCATCAGTGAGTGCGTGATGTGCTTTGTAACGAGGCAGTTTATAACGTTGGCGGCATGCGTCTAAGCGCAATGAAGGCCGTCTGCCAAAGCGTTGCCACCAAGGTTTGAAGGTCGCCTGGCGTTCAATGTCCATGGTATCAAGCACAGGGAAGTACAATGGATAACCGTAGGCTTTCATTGACGCTTCGAGCAAAAATTGTCGTTCGATAGCAACGCAATGGACAACCACTACTTGACTGGTTAACGCGATCAAGATCTCGTCTAAGATCGCATTCAAAGAGGGGGCTCCAGCGAGCTCTGCATGAGTTATTTCATGAATCGTTACCGATTCAGCGTTTAACGAATGCTCTGGCTTTGCCATCCAGTATTTCGCCCCTTGGCAGCGAATGATTTTGCTGCTAAGTGGAATCAAACCAAGACTGATAATTTCATCATGTTGTGGGTCAAGGCCAGTTGTTTCTAAGTCCAACGCTAACAAAGGTGTGTCTTTAAGCGCGGTGTTGGGCGCAATCATGCCTGCTTGGTAATAGCGCTTTAATGGGCCTTCTGGTGCTTCCTCAGCCCACTGTGCAAACATGGCTTGCCAGTCTTGGATCTCTTCTGTGCTCTTCTTTTTCAATAGGTGCTTTGACATTTAACTACGCTTCCCTGCATATCGGAACTTTATAAACTCCTGTTGGCGAGAGACGATATGAAACGCATCGCGTAAATGACGCTTTTCAAAAGAAGATAAATGCTCTGGGTTGACGTGGTTGTTTGGTTCTTCACCTGCTTCAATCTGCTCTTTTTGGTTGCGAATTCGTACCATGCCGATCATTTCTAATGCCAAAGCAAGGTCTTTCGCGCGTCCGCCAGGCAGTAAGCCTGCCGCTTCAATGTCTTCTATTCGTTCCAAGGTATTGAGCTTATCGCTACCACAGGCCAAAGCGTGTACTCGGACAATGTCGATGATTGGCGCAATGCCACGTTCTTTTAAGTTGAAGGTACGCGATTGCTTACCTTCACCGTCTAAGACAAATTGCCTAAAGAAACCCAAAGGTGGTTTGCGTTGGTTGGCGTTTCTGGCCATAAAGGTTAAGAAGCCAGAGTGTTGTTGCGCCTGTTGGCGTATATGTTGATTCAATTGTTTGGCGAGGGTTTTGTCGCCGTAGATACCGCGTAAATCGAAGAAAATCGACAAGCGTAATAGAGCTTCGGCTTTTGGCTTTTGTATCCATTCGCTGAAATTTTCTTTCCACGCTTTTAGCGGCTGACGCCAGCGTGGGTTTGAAGCCATGATATCGCCGCTACACAGTGTGTAACCACATTCGTCAAGGTTCCGACATACCCAGTCGCTTAGCGCTTCAAAGTATTCCCCATGAAGCTTTTTATCGTATTTGTCGCTTAAAATAAGCGCATTGTCTTGGTCTGTTTTGATGGTTTGCTCTTCGCGTGCTTGTGAACCAAGCGCAATAAAGCAATAAGGCACCGGTGGCGGCCCATATATTTCTTCGGCTAATTGTAATAATCGTTTCACAAAGGCGGTGCCAATATGCGACATGGCATTGCCTATCATTTGTGTATTGGCATCAGCGACCACAAGCTGTGTGAACGTGTGGGTCATTTTTTGGCTGATGCTTTTTAAGCCTTCAATACTGGTTTGTTTATAAATATCACTGATCAGATAGACACTGCCGTGGCTTTCTTTCTGAATGATGTCACCAGTACTGACAACGCCTATAGGGCGACCGTTTTTGACGATCGGAATATGGTGGACGTTGCGTTCCATCATTTTTAACACGGCTTCTGATGCGTAATCACCGCTGTCCATGACGATTGGATCACGAGTCATAATTTCTGAAACAGGCGTATCGTAAGCAAGACCTTGAGCAACCGCTCGGGTGCGCAAGTCTCGGTCTGTTAGGATGCCTATCAATTCATCGCCGTCTGTAATCAATAAGCTAGAAACGCGGTGTTCTGCCATGATCTGAGCGGCGACACGAATATTTGAATCAATGTTTGTGCTGATCGGAGGGCGCCTTAATAAACTGACGACAGGACATGTCATTAAGGAGACATCGGAGTTTTGCGCATCCATGGCGGCACGCAATCTTGCTTCTCTAGCCAGCTGAAAAAAGTCAGAAAAATTATCATTTTCTTGGTGCAGCTTTAGGAACCAGCGTGCTGGAATACGGTACAGCAAGCTGTCTTCTATGGTTCGCATCGCCTGAGAGGATTTACCGCCGCGCAAAATAGAGGCGTAGCCAAACAGCTCGCCTTCGTTCATGCGTCGAATTAACTTTTTATCTTTGCTGAGAATTTCTATTGCACCGCTGCGAATAAAGAACAAGGTGTTGTTTAAGGCACTTTGAGCAATAACCATTTCCCCAGCGCGAACATACTGGATCTCTATTTCTTTTGTCATGTCCTTGAGTTGCGGGTCGTCAGCAATCTCATTGAATGGAGCATGTTGGCAAAGCGCTTCAAGTATTTCTGTTAATTCGACGTCCATAATACATTCCTGTTTATTAGAGCCTTTTAATGAAGTAATGGCGAAGCAATGGTGACCACGCCTAAGATAAGAAACAACAAACAAGCAAGCTGACGAGTTCGATCTGCATTAATTCTATCCATGATCCAGTTGCCAGCAAAGACAACAGGCACATTGGCTAACATCATGCCAATCGTGGAACCGATCAATACCATCCAAACACTACCGTAGTTTGCGCCTAGCAAAACAGTGGCAATTTGAGTTTTATCACCAATTTCCGCAAGGAAAAACAATACAAAAGTGGCACCAAATGCGCCGTATTTCAGCATGCTATTATCATCGCTGTCGTCTTTGTCTGGAATCAATAGCCATAGACCCACTGCTATAAAGCTTAGACCAACTACCCAACTAATGGCACTTTCTGGAATCCATTGTGCGACTTCAACACCGATCCAAGCTGATAACGCATGGTTGAGTAGTGTGGCGGCAAGAATACCAAGAACAATAGAAGATTTAGACGCGAAGCGCGTAGCAAGGAATAGAGCGAGAAGTTGGGTTTTATCTCCCATTTCCGCGAGAGCGACAGTGGAGATCGATGTGAGTAGTGCTTCCATTTGATAGGTCCTAGGTGGGCAATAAAACAAAAGACAACGAACCTGTGCCCACCTGAGCCAAGTCATTGTCTTAAGTCTCATCAATCCCAACGATTTATTATCGAGTCAGGACTTCTTTGCCATGAGCTTGAGGCTCAATTATGTTGACAAAGAATCTTTGTAGTTTGCACTACAAAGAAGATTACTCCCCTAAGAGGACGCAGAGAATATAGCATTTATATTAAGAATACAACGCGGACAGACATTGCTGTCCGCGTTGCTTAGCAATATAAGTTATTTATACAAGTGCATATCGCTGTGTAGACCTTTCCATAGACTTACGCACATGATCAACATGAGTAAGGTAAATGGTAGGCCAATGGTGATTGCTGCGGCTTGAATTGCACCAAGTGCTTCAGAACCACCACCAACAAGCAATGCAATCGCAATGATACCTTCTAGGATCGCCCAGAAAACACGTTGGATCATTGGTGCGTCAGTTTTACCACCAGCGGTAATACCATCGATAACCAAAGAACCTGAGTCAGAAGAGGTAACGAAGAATACCAATACCAGAATGATACCAATGAAGGAAATCACAGACGTCATTGGCAAGCTAGCAAACATTTGGAACATAGCCAATGAAGAATCAGAGATACCGTTTGCTAATGCACCAATGCCATTTGCAGACTGATCTAGAGCAGAACCACCGAATACGGACATCCACACAAGAGAAACAACAGTCGGTACTAATAGCACAGCAATAACGAATTCACGAACAGAACGGCCACGAGAAACGCGTGCGATAAACATGCCGACAAATGGTGACCAGGAAATCCACCAAGCCCAGTAGAACACAGTCCAGCCATGGTAGAACGTAGTGTCTTCACGGCCAATCCAATTACTTAATGGGATGATGTTTTCAACGTAGCTAAACAAGAAAGCAATCATGGCAGAAAAGATAGCGCCAGTATTGCCTACAATGACGATGAAAACGGCCAGTACAGCGGCAATAATCATGTTCACGTTAGACAGTAGTTTTACACCGCCTTCAAGACCACGGGCTACCGAAATAATCGCTACTGCGGTTACACCAGTAATCACTAAGATTTGCGTTGTTAGTGTATTTGGAATGTCGAACAAGAAGTTCAAGCCACTTGTCGCTTGCATAGCGCCAAAGCCAAGTGATGTTGCCAAACCAAAAATAGTCGCAATAACAGAAATGACGTCAATGACGTGACCAATAGCGCCCCAAACTTTTTCACCGAATAGTGGGTAAAAAGCGGAACGAATGGTAAGAGGAAGACCTTTGTTGTACGCAAAGAACGCCAAAGACAAGCCAACCACAGCATAAATAGCCCATGGATGAAGACCCCAATGGAACATGGTAGCGCCCATTGCTAAATCTCTTGCTTCCGGTGTATTGGCTGCAACATCAAATGGCGTACCGTACCAACCAGTGTAGTAGGCAACAGGTTCAGCCACACTCCAAAACATCAGACCGATACCCATACCTGCTGCGAACAGCATTGAGAACCAAGTGATGGTGGAGTGTTCTGCTTTTGCTTCAGTGCCGCCAAGGCGGATCTTACCGAGAGGAAGAAGAATGAGTAGCAAACAAAAGAGAACGAAAATATTACCTGCAACCATAAAGAACCAATCAAAGTTATTGATCGACCAATTCTTTGCACCAGACAAAATGACACTTGCATCAGAAGGAAATAAGATACTACCGATGATAAATGCAAAGATGATTACAGCGCTCGTACTAAATACTGGGTTCAATACATCGAGACCAAGGAACTGAACGTTGTCTTGCCCCACTTTATACGATGTATTGTATTCTGCCCGACCATTGTCAGGTACTTTGTTAGTCATAAATCTTCTCCCGAATTAGTGAAAACTTTTCCCGATTTTTTTCTTAATAGCCATGCTATGTGTTCAAAGACTCTTGTTACGTTATTTAAACGAAAACCCACATGAATGTTTTTTGCACAATACCGCTACTCAACATTAAGAGAATTTATTGCATCAAATTGTTCTGATAGCGACGTTTTTGGAACTGTTTTGACAGTTTTCGTCTGCTTCAGCATCATTTGAGTTTTTGTTTAAATCTTTGTCTGGCTGAGCCTTTTTTTGCTAGCAAGGACTGATTATTGAGCTAGCATAACTCAACTGTAAAGTTCTGAAAGACAACAAAAAAGCCATCAAAGATGGCCTTTTTTGTTTGTAACCGGATAAGAGTTACATCAATATGTTTAGATGTCAAATTATAGTAAACAATTTGACGGGTTAAGGAAGGAATAGCTCAAGTAATTCGTTGAGGAATAATTTGCCTTTTTCGGTGGTTTTTATGCGCTGTTTGTTCCATTCATCAGCGTCTAATAAGCCTTGTTTTATTGCGACTCCACAGGCCTGAATTAGAGAATCAGGGACACTTTGATAGGTAAATCGTTGGTAATCCTTTAAATCAAAGCTTTCAAACAAACGCAGACGGTTCATCATGAACTCAAGCGGAAGGTCTTCTTGCTCTATGGCTTCTTTAATGACTAAAGCTTCGGGTAGGTTATTTAAGTAATGATTTGGGTGGCGAGTCTTTCGTGTACGAAATATTTGACCATTAACTAATGTGATCTTGCCGTGAGCACCTGCGCCAATCCCTATGTAATCTCCAAAGCGCCAATAGTTTAGGTTGTGTGCCGCGCGATGGTTCTCTTTTGAATTAGCCGACACTTCGTACTGAGCGTAACCATGTTTGGTCAACAGCTCTTGTCCTGCGTCTTGAATTCCCCATAAGGTGTTGTCTTCAGGCAGTGTTGGTGGTCGGCGATAAAATTCAGTATTTGGCTCGATAGTGAGTTGATACCAAGACAAGTGTTCCGGGTTCAGCTCGATAGCAAGAGATAAGTCTTCTAGTGCCATTTCAAGGCTTTGATCGGGTAAACCGTGCATCAAATCCAGATTAATATTGTCGAAGCCAGCGGCTCTGGACTTATCCACAGCGTGTATTGCTTCTTCACGGTTGTGGATTCTTCCTAGGGTTTTCAACAGGTTTGGCTGAAAACTTTGAATGCCAATGGACAAGCGATTAATGCCCGCTTGGCGGAAATGACGAAATTTCTCTTGTTCAAATGTACCTGGATTGGCTTCCATGGTGATTTCGGCATTGTCTGCCCAAGTCAGTTTTTCACGTAGGGCATTCATGAGTCGATAATAGAAATCTTCACTCATTAAGCTTGGCGTGCCACCGCCAATAAACGCCGTTTGAATAGGGCGTCCTGCGACATAAGGTAAATCGGCTTCTAAATCAGCGAGTAGCTGTGCTAAATAAGCGTCTTCTGGCAGCTTGCCATTGGCTTCAAAGCGATCCGCTTGATGGGAGTTGAAGTCGCAATATGGGCACTTACGCACACACCAAGGTAAATGTATGTATAGACTTAGCGGTGGCAATAGGTTGCTCAAAATGGCGTACCTTGTTGCGCAGCTGATTGCTGTTGGAACGCGCTAACAAGCTGTTTTAATGCTTTGCCGCGATGGCTAATTTGATTTTTGACTTCTTTTGGCAAGCTGGCGGCACTGCAACCGCATTCTGGTACATAAAATAAAGGGTCATAACCAAAGCCTTCTTGGCCTTCCGTCGAGGTCAAAATACGGCCTTCCCAAACACCGTGGAATACCAGCGGAGTAGGGTCGTCTTTGTGACGCATATAAGCCAGAACACAATGAAAGCGTGCAGTACGTTCTAACTCAGGTACGCCGTCTAGTTTTTCTAATAGCAGGGCATTGTTAGCGTCGTTATTGCCATGTTCACCAGCAAAGCGGGCGGAGTAAATGCCTGGAGCGCCATTAAGGTAATCGACTTCAATGCCAGAATCATCGGCTAAGGCTGGTAAGCCGGTATGAGCGCAAGCATTACGAGCTTTTAAAATCGCATTTTCGATAAAACTTAGGCCCGTTTCTTCAGCTTCTTCGACGTTAAACTCGTTTTGCGGTTTTACATCAATGCCCATGTCACCCAGTAACGCATTGAATTCTTTGATTTTACCGGCGTTGTTGCTGGCGAGTACGATGGTTTTGTTCACGGATTTTTCCTCGATTTCGTAAAACAAAGGCGGCTGGTTCGCCGCCTTGATGTCATCTTAGTTGCTCGACTTCAATGGTTATCTGCTTAGCGACTGATATGGAAGATCGCTGTTTCGCTGAATAAATTCGGCATAGAGCGAATCCACCAGTGGTCTTTTAGCTGTCCATCTACGGCAGCCCAACGTAGCACTTTTATGTTCTTTTCTTCACACAGACGTTCAAAATCTTGGAAGGTAAAAAAGTGAATGTTTGGTGTGTCATACCAGTTGTATGGCAAAAAGTCTGAGACAGGCATGCGACCTTTTAACGCCAAATGCATACGACTGCGCCAATGGCCAAAGTTAGGGAAGGTAATGATGCATTCTTTACCAATACGCAGCATCTCATCGATCAACAAATCTGGACGGCGGAACTGCTGCAAGGCATGAGTCATCAGAACGAGGTCAAAACTTTGGTCGTCGAAATTTTGTAAGCCTTCGTCTATGTTTTGTTCTAAAACTGGAATGCCTTTTTCGATACAGGTGTTTAAATCGTCATGGCCGATTTCCAAGCCATAGCCGTTCACCTGCTTATTTTTAATTAGGTGATGGAGCAATTCACCGGGGCCACATGCTAAATCGAGTACACGAATATTAGGTTGTACCCATTCGTCGATTATCTCTAAATCAGAACGCATTATTTGACCTCCGTGGTTAAGCGATTGGCAACACGGGTTAGAAAGGTATTGAGTACCGACATGTAGCGTGGAATCGGGAACAAAAAGGCATCGTGACCTTCTGCGGCTTCTATTTTGGCGTATGACACCTGCTTACCGGCTTTGACGAGTGCATTAACGATTTCTTCACTGCGCTCTGGAGAGAATCGCCAATCGGTAGTGAAGGAGACCAATAAAAATTCACATTGAGCTCGACTCAGTACTGCCGCGAGGTCGCCATTCGTTTGCGCTGCCGGATCAAAGTAATCTAACGCTTTGGTCATTAGCATGTAGGTGTTGGCGTCAAAGCGCTTGGTAAAGGCTTCGCCTTGATAGCGCAAGTAACTTTCTACTTCGAATTCGATGCCGTAATTGTATTGGTAGCTGTCATGGCGCATTTGACGGCCAAATTTAGCGCCCATGGCGTCGTCCGATAAATAGGTGATATGACCAAGCATGCGTGCCAAACCAAGGCCATTGGTTGGTACAGAGCTGTTTTCTAGGTAGTTGCCATCAAAAAAATCAGGATCACGGCGAATAGATTGACGTGCCACTTCGTTGAAGGCGATATTTTGTGTCGATAACTTTGGTGCTGACGCCACTATTACTGCGGACTGCAAACGCGTCGGGAAGCGAATGCTCCATTCAAGCACCTGCATTCCCCCTAAGCTGCCACCAACGATGGCGGCAAAAGTTTGGATACCTAGCAAGTCCGCTAAACGCGCTTGGCTTTCGACCCAATCTTCTACAGTAACGATTGGAAAGCTGGCTTCCCAACGTTTGCCTGTTTCTGGGTTGATGCTGGTTGGGCCTGTTGAGCCACAGCACCCCCCTAAGTTATTCAGAGCAATAACAAAAAAGTGATTGGTATCAATGGCTTTGCCAGGTCCAATCGCCGAGTCCCACCAGCCTGGTTTTTTGTCAGACATGCTATGGTAGCCCGCTGCGTGATGATCGCCGCTCAATGCATGGCAAATCAAAATGGCATTAGAGGCGGCTTTATTTAGCGTTCCATATGTCTCATAGACCAGTTCATATGATGACAGTGTTTGTCCGCATGAAAGCGTTAATGGCGTGTCGAATTGCGCAATCTGTGGCGTGACAATACCAATAGAGTCGGCTGGAATGACGTCCGGCATAGGTTTGTTTGTATCCTAATGAAAGTGCTCGAATTCCCGTT
This sequence comes from Marinomonas alcarazii, assembly GCF_003208215.1. Taxonomy (GTDB): domain Bacteria; phylum Pseudomonadota; class Gammaproteobacteria; order Pseudomonadales; family Marinomonadaceae; genus Marinomonas; species Marinomonas alcarazii. Next base: position 35,334 of record NZ_QKLW01000010.1, on the reverse strand, counting down.
AAGAAGAGAGGGAAAGTTCATCGATGAATGATGCCGTACAGTCTAGCGTCTGCGCCTAGTGTCATCAAGAGGCGAGAGGAGGAAAACAGGCGTAGACAAAAACGCTTCTATTGCCTTGTGTGGCGGACATAGAAGCGTCTTGTGTTGTGTGTTTGGTAGGTTAAGGGAGGGTGAAGACTTGAGTCTTGCTGGCCAGTTGCTCGCAGAGCTGTTGAATCTGCTTGGTTTTATCCGCCATGACATCGATAGAATGCGTATCTTGGTTGAGCTGTTGAGCGATTTGTTCCATCTCTGAACTCATTTGCACCGCAGTGCTGGCAACATCTTGAATGGCGCTTGCCATTGAGTCTGTGGATTTGGAGCCTGTCATCGCATTGCTTTCGATATCACGCATGGCATCTTCTGCCTTACTGCCATTTTCACCAATGATTTTTAAATTGTCTTGTCCGCTTTCCATGGTGGTGATGGCTGTTTGGGTGGAATTCTGGATGGTGCCAACGATGTCTGTGATTTTTGAGGTAGCGTCGACGGTTTTTTCTGCCAAGGCTCGCACCTCGTCAGCTACGACAGAAAATCCTCGGCCGGCTTCCCCTGCTCGCGCGGCTTCAATGGCTGCGTTTAATGCGAGTAGATTGGTTTGGCTGGCAAGGTCATTGATCATAGCGATCACGCTATCTATATCCTTGGATAATCGGCCTAGCTCGTTGAGCTGTTGGCTGGTGGTATTAACGATTTCTACCGTATCGCTGATACTGTTTAGTACCATTTTGATGGTATCTGCACCAGATTTTGCCGATTGGTAAGTGTCATTGGAGTGACCTTTTAGGGCGTGGGTGGTGTTCGACAATTCCGTTAAGCGGTTTGATATATCATCTGTGGCCGTTGCTAAAGAATTGGTGCGCTGGTTTACCAAGTGGTTGCTGCCAGCAATGCTGCTTATGGTGTTATTTAAATCTGTCGACATGCCACTGACATTATCTGTCGTCGATACCACATCTTTGAGGACATCGCTCAAGCCCCCCGTCATCTGATTCAATGATTGGCTGAGTTGGTCAAATTCATCATTACGCTTTGTATTGACGATTGCTTTTGAGGACATATCCCCTTTTTTAACCTTGTTTAGGTCGGCAATGATGCCTTGTAGGGTAGTGTTTACACTGCGTCCTATGGCGATCATTAGTAATGCCGCCACTAGAATAATGGCAATACTGACCGTCAATAAGGTGGCGTTTGCTTGAGAGGAGCTTTTCAGAGCCGCTTCTTCGGCTTCTACTAATTTGGTTTCAATCAGTGTGTTGGTCGCTAGCTGGACTTTGGTAAAGTTGTCTTTTTGTTGTGAGAAGGTGTTCTCTGTTTCATTCAGAGCGACATAGGCTTGGCCGTACTGTAAAAGCGCGGCTCGATAGGCGTTGGCTTTAACGCCATGAGTCTCTTGAAAGCCAAAATTCTCGATTCGGTTGTCGAACCGAGTAAAGCTGGTGTTGAATTCCTCTAAATTCTCTGCGGTAGGGTCCGATAAATAACTGGCTTCCGCTTTTCGAACGTTTGTGAACTCGCGTCTTAATAGACTGAGCTTTTGAATGTCATCACTGATTTCTGTGCCCATACGGTCAATTTCGCCACGTAAGCCAGAAGACGAATCAAAGCCTATGATGCTTCGCTCTTTAATAAGAGCAATGAGTGATCGGCTATAGAGATTGATGCGTTCCAAGTTTTCTTCTAGTGCCTTCTTGAGGTCTTGGCTATTGGCTTTCTCTATGCTGGCTGTAATGGTGTTTGTATTTTGTTCGATTTGTTGGTTTGTTGTTGCAAGGTATTCTTGAACGGTATCCACCGACACGGATCTTAAGCGGTCGGCTATGTCCAGCATTTGAATGCTGAGGTGGTCATTGGAAGCTTGAATTTTGGATAGGTTTCTTAGTTTATTGTTCGCTTCCTGTTGAGAGGATAATCCGCCAATTGCCACAAAAGTGACGATGACGAGTCCTAAAATTGCAGTGATTAACAGTATTAATAACTTCGTTTTAAAGGATAGGTTTAACAACATAATGACCTTCCAGCTCGGCTGTTTATTGGAATAACATGCACATAGTGGCTATGTGGGTTATTGGTCTATGCAATCATCGTGCTAAAAGTTTAAAAAATGAGCACGTTTGGGGGAGCGGTCGAATAAATGGTCGGTTTTATTTAGATAACGCTTTCAATTGGTGCAGAAAGTAGGGCGAAGGAAACGAAAGAAGCCCTGTTTTGAGCAGGGCTGTTAATAATTAGGTCGATTATTGGGTAATACTAAACAAGCGGTAAACTAGCTGTCCGGCGGTTTTCTCTTTTATTAGCGACCAGTGGCTGGGCAACTCTGGTAAAAGGGCCTCTTTTTCCATTTCTATGTACACCAAGGCGCGATCGGCAAGCCAGCCTTTTTCAAGCAAGGGGATGATTTGTGCTAGCCAACCTTTACGAAATGGTGGATCTAAAAATACGATATCCATTGGCTGAGGCGTGGCTGTATCGAGAAAAACTGCGGTGTTCTGTGCCGTCACTGTCGCATTGGTAGCACCTAATGTGGCTAGGTTCTGCGTCATTTGTTGGGTGACGACTCGGGAGTTATCGACGAAGGTCAGATGCTTTGCTCCCCGAGATAAGGCTTCTAATCCTAGGGCGCCTGATCCACAAAAAAAATCAGCACAAACCGCGCCAGGAATTTCATGGTTAATCCAGTTGAAGAGGGTTTCTCTGACCCTGTCTGGAGTGGGACGTAACCCTTCAATGTTTGGGATTGGCAGCTGGCGGGAGCGCCATTCACCAGCAATTATCCGAAGTTTAGCGGCTTTTGCTTGGCTTTTACTTGAAGCGTTGTTTAGTGGTTTTTTTTTCATTGGTAAACCTGAATCTCTTGATAAGACGATGGTGTTAATAGTTGAGAGAGAGCCGTTTGATAATCTTCTGCGGTAAAGCTATTCACTGCTTCTTGGTAGTTATTAGCGAATTGCTCTAGAGTAAGCGGGCCGTCTAGATGGGCGATTTGTGTGGCGATATAGCTCCACCAAGTTGGCGATAAGGCTTGGGTTTCTAGCTGTGTTTTAAAGGCATCCAGTAAAGCCTGAAATGTTTTTTCATCCTGAACAGAGGGGACTTGCTCTGTAAAAACAAGACTTTTCGCGTTGATCAATTGATCCATTTTTTCGTTTGATGCTGTTGGAGTGATAATCGGATTATTGCTGTATTGAATACTCCACCATGCCCAAGGGTTCTTTGGCGAAAGCGTGAGGGCAAGCTGAACAAAGTCTATGTGCTGTTGCTTATTTAGAGTGGAAACCAAGTCTGCCCCCCAAATCTGTAAGCTAATCCATTCTTTTATTGTGGCAACGGGTTTTAGAGCGATAGCACTGCGAGTTTGCCAAAGGTCGCCTTGGTTCTGCTGAATGGTACTACTGATGGGCTCGTGTTGGATTTTCTCGGCTGGGTCCTTGGCTATTTTGAAGTCTTGGCTGATTGCGTTCAGTGCTGTTCGAAGGCTTTGCTGCGCTTTAAGCGTTAGATCGCCGACCACGTAAATGGCAACGACTGCGTTTTTAAGGCTCTGATAGTAGTCAACAATGTGCTCCAGTGATGCCGGCATGAGGTTTTTGCTGACTTGTTCTTCTGCGCTGTCAAAGAATAAGGCGTCTTCAAGTACGTGTTGTGCATTTGGCGACTTTGAACGTTGAGTTTGCCAATTATCAAAAGTACGACGTTTGAAGTCGGGATCTTTTAGCCATTTGGTAATCAAAGATAGCGAGGGCAGTAAATAATCGGTTTCATTGTTTAGGGTTAGACCAATGACTTGATTTTCGTGGTCATAATAGCTGTTTGCACTGGCCGCCAATGGTGCAAGTCTTTGGTTGATAGAGGCGGTACTCAATGGAAGAGAATCGCTCATCAACATCGCCAATGTCGTTTCTATAAGTGCGGTATTGGTCGTAACAGAACGAAAAACAAAGCGCAGCTCAACTTTGTTGCTGTTTTCCCACGCTTCTTGTTTGAGCCACACTACAGGGATGCCCGATGTGGTCGACCAAGCTTCTACTTTAGGGGTTGGAAGTGTGGTGCTATTACTCGCGGTTAAATTAAGCAACCAAATTGCCAGGGTACAGAACAGCATAATGGCCGCTAAAACAGGTCGACTAAAGAGAGGTTTGTTACTGTCTGACATAATTAACCTTGAAACGGTATGTGTTAGTGTGAAACTAGGCCTGTTTGCACACTAAAATGATGTTAAAATAGTCGTTTTAGTGCTTATCTGCGTGGCACAATGTCCAATCATAGCATTTCACTGATGTGCACTGCATCAGTCAAAATAAAGAGACCGATTTAATGGAAGTTGTTAATCAAATCATTGTTTTTTTCACACCGTATTTTGGTGAATATGCGCGTTATGTTCCGATTGCGATTGGAACACTTTTAGCCATTATAGCCTTTATTATTCGCCGCCGTTTTGTGAATAAAATGAATGCAGATATTAAAGCAGCTAAGAAAAAGGATATAGATGCTTCTAAAGCGGCAGATGGCAATTCAGATACACCGGAAACTGTTGATACAGATTCCACGGTAATAGAAGAAGTCAGTCATACTGACGCAACGGAAAGCTTGCCAGTTGAAGAACAAGCGCCGGCATTATCTTGGTCTCAGCGTATCAAGTCTGGCTTGTCTCGCACGCGAAGCGGCTTAGGGAATGGTTTGTCTTCGGTTGTTCGTGGGCACAAGAAAGTCGACGCAGATGTACTGGAAGAATTAGAAACTCAGTTATTAATGGCAGATGTGGGGATTGATGCAACACAAGCCTTAATGACTGGTTTAACGGAAAAGCTGAATCGCAAAGAATTAAAAGACCCTGAAGCCCTGTTGAGCCAATTGAAAGCGGATATGCAGGGAATTCTTTCTGTCTCTGAAAAAGAGCTAGAGCCAGTAAATCAAGATGGTCCTTTTGTGATCTTAATGGTTGGTGTAAATGGCGTAGGAAAAACGACGACCATTGGTAAGCTGGCGAAAAAATATCAGGCAGAAGGCAAAAGTGTTATGTTGGCAGCGGGCGATACTTTTCGTGCTGCCGCCGTTGAGCAGTTGCAAGTGTGGGGCGAGCGCAATAATGTACCTGTTGTGGCGCAACATACTGGCGCGGATTCAGCCTCAGTCATTTATGATGCTATCGAATCTGCCAAAGCCAAAGGCATTGATGTTGTTATTGCCGATACAGCAGGGCGTTTGCAAAATAAAGCGAATCTGATGAATGAGCTGTCAAAAGTCGTTCGCGTAATGAAAAAACTGGATGTGCACGCGCCTCATGAAGTGATGCTTGTGCTAGATGCCGGTACTGGTCAAAACGCAATTAGTCAGGCGAAGTTGTTTTCGGAAGCGGTTGGTGTAAGCGGCATTACGTTAACTAAGCTAGACGGAACCGCAAAAGGCGGTATTATTTTTGCGATATCGAAACAGTTTGCTTTGCCAATACGCTACATTGGTGTAGGGGAGCAAGCCGATGACTTACGCCCTTTTGTGGCGCAAGAATTTATTGATGCCTTATTCGATGGTGAGTAGAAATACATTAAACCTTTTTACGAAAGGATAGCGGATAAACGTGGAAATTGAATTTCAGCGGGTTGGTAAGAAGTACGAGAGTGGTCAAGAAGCATTATCGCAGGTGAGCTTTCATTTGCGACAAGGTGAAATGGCATTCCTTACTGGGCATTCAGGTGCAGGCAAAAGTACCTTGATGAAACTCATGATGATGATAGAACGTCAGACCTCGGGCCAAATTTTGGTTGACGGGGTTGATCTGCGCACATTAAGCCGACGTGCCGTGCCCCACCATAGGCGTCGTGTTGGTGTGGTTTTCCAGAATCATCAGCTGTTATTAGACCGAAGCGTATTTCATAACGTTGCCTTACCTCTGCAAGTGAGTGGCGCGGATCCGGCGCAAATTGCCAAACGTGTTAGAGCTGCGCTAGATAAAGTCGGCTTATTAGACAAAGAAAAATATAACCCGATGGCATTGTCTGGTGGTGAACAGCAGCGCGTTGGTATTGCCAGAGCAGTAGTGAACAAACCTCAGTTACTGTTAGCGGATGAGCCAACGGGTAACTTAGACCCTAAGTTGTCAGCTGAAATTATGAACCTTTTCCAAGAATTTAATCGCGTTGGTGTGACTGTCCTGGTTGCCAGTCACGATCTTGCCTTGGTGGCGCGCATGCGACATCGTGTCTTGACCCTAAATCAAGGTCGAATGGTTAACGACGGAGGGTTTGGCTAAATGGCACAAAAGCCGAATCAGAGGGGCGCCACTCGAGAGTCTATTAAAGCGACGAAGCATAATTGGCCGACACGGACGACTTTTAGCCCCAAGCAGTACTTGCGTCAGCATCAAGCGACATTGGCTGAAAGCTTTATGCGTTTGGTGAGTTACCCTTTGGCGAGCGTTATGACGGTGATGGTAATCGCCATTGCGTTGTCTTTGCCTGGCGGATTGTATGTATTGTTGAAAAACGTACAGTCGGTAACGGATCAATGGGAACAGCAGTCTGTTATTACTCTGTACCTTTTCCCTAACATGGAAGACACACAAGCCTTGGCTCTGTCTCACCGATTATCCGCACAAGATGACATTGCATCGGTGGAATATATTTCTAAGGAAGAAGGGTTAAGGTATTTCGAGCAATCCAGTGGTTATGAGCAGATTATGTCTGCTCTGCCTGAGAACCCTTTGCCTATCGTGTTGCGGGTGATTCCTAAGCAAGCGGTAGACATTACGACTTTATCGAGTTTGCAAGCATTACGCGATACATTGGCTGCCGAAAAAGAAGTGGATCATGCCGAATTAGATGCACAATGGTTACAGCGTCTTGCGAATATACTGAGTTTTGGGCAACGATTTGTGTATGCCTTGTCGGTATTGTTGGTGGTTGCCGTATTGCTGATTGTGGGAAATACCATTCGTATGGCGGTAGAAAGTCGCCGAGACGAAGTGTTGGTAATGAAATTGGTGGGCGCAACGGACGCCTATATTCGCAGACCCTTTTTATATATGGGGTTTTGGTTCGGTGTGTTGGGTGGTTTTTTCGCAAGCCTATGTATTCTCTTGCTTAGCTGGTGGGTGAGTGCACCTGCAGAACGATTGATAGACCTTTATCAAAGTGGTTTTGAGCTTCAGTCTTTTAATGCAGATGAGATTGTTTTATGTTTAACTATCAGCGCATTTGTTGGGGTGTCCGGTGCATGGATTGCTGTTAACCGACATATTGCGAATATTGAACTGCAGTGACGATAAAGGGCTATAATCAGTATAAAGATAATAGCCATGGTTTATTCACATTTATGTCACACACAGGCAGAATTTACTTGTTAGTATTTTGTCGTACACAGTATGAACAACTAGAAGGTGGAAACAGAGATGGGTAAAGCTCTCCAACCTACAGACATGATGATTCCTGGCCAAAACCTTGAGTCTTATATGCAGGCAGTCGGACGAATTCCGATTCTGACGGCAGACGAAGAAAAAGCGTTAGCCGAGCGTCTATATTATAAAGAGGATCTTGAGGCAGCACGTACGTTAGTAATGTCGCATTTGAGATTTGTTGTACATATTGCAAAAAGTTACTCTGGATACGGTTTAGCCCAAGGCGACCTTATTCAAGAAGGCAACGTTGGACTGATGAAAGCAGTAAAACGCTTCAATCCTGAAGTGGGTGTGCGTCTTGTGTCTTTTGCTGTGCACTGGATCAAAGCTGAGATTCATGAATTTATTCTGAAGAACTGGCGTATTGTGAAAGTTGCGACAACGAAAGCACAACGTAAGATGTTCTTTAATCTGCGCAGCGCGAAAAAGTCATTGTCTTGGTTCAGTAACTCTGAAGTCGAGTCCGTGGCGAGTGATCTTGGTGTTACGCCAGAAGTGGTTCGTCAAATGGAAGGGCGTTTAAGCGCGTCTGATATGGCATTTGATGCTTCTGCGGATGACGATGATGACAGTGCTTTCCAATCGCCTTCTCAGTATTTAGAAGATCATCGATATGACCCTGCCACCTTGCTTGAAAACGGCAACTGGGAAGAAGACTCTAACCAGCGTTTGGAAGTGGCCATGTCAGATCTTGACGAGCGTAGCCGAAATATTTTGGTGCAGCGTTGGTTATCGGATGCGAAATCAACATTGCATGAGCTAGCAGATGAGTACGGTGTGTCAGCAGAACGTATTCGACAGCTCGAAAAGAACGCGATGAAGAAAATACGCCTTGCTATGGGTGATGGTCAATTTGATTGATTGCTATCTTTAGCCAGCGAGAAAAGAAGCCCTCTAGTCGAGGGCTTTTTTGTGTCTAGCATGTTCATTGCCAGATTGTTGTTTACCGGCTTTGTAGTTGGTTACCTGGTACAAATCGCCAAGTACGGATTATTTCCAGCTTATCCACTTCTTTCTTTAATTCGCTTGGAAAGGCCTGAAAAGGCTCGGCAAGGCGCACAATACGCATGGCTGCGTCGTCTAACACTCTAATCCCAGAAGACTGTAATACTTCTATATCATCGACATACCCTGAAGGCTGGATGATCACGGCAAGGCGTAGTTCGCCATATAAGTGATTTCGTTTTGCTTCTTCTGGGTAATGTATATTCCCTATACGCTCAATTTTACGACGCCAGTCATCCAAATATTGCGCATCAATGGCTGATTTTGCTGAGACGGAAGTCAGTCGTCGAATTCTCGGGCGTTTTGCATAGGATTGTCGTTGTTGATCGAGCAGGGCTTCTAGCGTGGCGATGTCGTTCGAAAGGTGGCTGGGGATTTGAGTTTCGCCACGGAACTGCTCTTCAAGTGTTTTAGTGGCTTCATCTGGCTCGTTAATGATTTCAAAAACGGCTTCTTGGTTTTGTGTTGCCAACAAGCTTGGTTCATCTATAGGTTGCTGAGAAGCGAGTTGGGGCTGTACTGGGGGAGAGATTTCTTGGATCGTATCGGATAAAAACTGTGCATTCTCTGTCGTTGTCAGCTTCTGTTTTCGTAGCTCTGTCCCGCTTGCCTCTTGATTGGCTTGGGCGATGAAATCCGCTTCGGTAGGTGCTTTTGTCGTGTGTTGAACAAGTGTCACTTCGAGCGTTTTGGGTTTTGGGGAAGGGAGTTCGAAATCGAAGCCAATAATCATCACCATTAGCACATGCAGGCTAATGGCGATGAAAAGCGCGATAGAAAATTTATCAATTACTCGCATCGGCTATTACGAAAGACGTTTCTCGATGGCTTCAATTAACGTCATGGCGATATTGAGATCGAATTGAGTGTCTAATTCACGTACGCACGTTGGGCTGGTGACATTGATTTCAGTGAGATAATCACCGATCACATCTAAGCCAACAAACATTAAATTCTTTTCTTTCAAAGAAGGAATCACTTGTTCACAAATCCAACGATCTCTGTCGCTGAGAGGGCGACCTTCACCACGGCCTCCTGCGGCTAAGTTACCACGAGTTTCACCAGAAGCAGGAATACGGGCTAGGGCGTACGGCACTGGTACACCATCAACTACTAAAATGCGCTTATCACCCTGTTTGATTTCAGGAATGAATTTCTGCGCCATGATCTGCTCTGTGCCCATGTTTGTTAATGTTTCAATAATAACGCTGACGTTGGAATCGTCCGGTTTTAGGCGGAAGATAGACGTGCCACCCATACCATCTAAAGGTTTGAAAATAACGTCGCCATGTTCTTTGTGAAAGTTTTTCAATAAATCGGCGCGACGTGTCACAAGTACGGCTGGGCAGCATTGTGGGAATTGGGTTGCGAAGAGTTTTTCATTGCAGTCGCGTAGGCTTTTTGGGTCATTTACAACCATGGCACCATCGCGTTCTGCTTGTTCTAAGATCATCGTGCTGTAGACAAATTCACCATCAAACGGTGGGTCTTTACGCATCAAGATCACGTCCAGTTCGCCAAGAGCCATTTTGCTCTCGTCACCTAGGTCATAAAAATGCTCTGGGTCTTTGTATACATTGAGCGGACGAGTCATGGCGTAGGCTTTGCCATTGTCTAGGAATAAGTCCTTTTGCTCCATGTAGATAAGTTGCCAACCTTTTTCTGCGGCGGCCCAGAGCATGGCGAGTGAAGTGTCTTTTTTGTAGTTAATGGATGCAATTGGATCCATAACGATGCCGAGCTTAATAGTCATAGGGTGATTCCTAAAGCGAAAGCGACGTTTTAGCGCTTTAATAAAACGATTAATAGATGTTGATGCTATAGAAATATGGGGACGCTGAGAAGAAAAAACACCCATGATTTTCATATAGTTGATTTGAGAAATAAAAAATTGAACTGAATGCGAGCCGTAGAGATAAGAATTGGTCATCCTGTCGGCGCTTGAAGCCATAAGATGACAGAGTCTTTGGGGGCTATGGGATGGGTACTCAAAGACTCTGTGTTGATTGCTTACCAGCTGCCGCTTTCGCCTGCATCAAGAAACAGTTCATTCTCTGCTGGTGTTTCTGCTTTGCTAGCGGATGGCTTGGCTTGAGGGCTGGCAGATTCTTTTTCTGTTATTGTACTTTCTGCTGCTTGCAATTCTTCAGTGGCCGTAGCGGGAATATCCATTGGCGCTTTGGCAGGCTCAAATTGGTCATTGAACCCAAGTACTTGCGGACGATAAATACGGAACGCGCGCATTAACTCGCCTTTTGCATTAAATAGTCTGAATTCAGAAAAAAGCTGATCGTAGTCCGCATTCACGTAATCCTGACGTGCCTGGAACAATTCATTTTCACTGTCCAGTACATCGAGCAATGTACGTCGACCTAAACGAAATTGTTTTTCATAGGCAATCTGAGATTCTTTCGTGGCAATAACGTATTGACGAATATGCTCTTTTTGACCTGATGTTGCTTCAAAGGCGGCCCATGCCAAACGGACTGTTAATTCAGTATCTCTAATTGTATTACGTCGAATTTCAGTGGCTTGTATATTTTGCTGAGACGCTACCTCTGCTTGGCGTTTTTGTGTGTTGCCACTGTAGAGGTTGTAATTTAAGCGCACCATTGCGAGTAGATCTTCGCTTGGCCCTTCGGTTCCATCAATATTGTTATTCCAAGTGCGCTCTAAAACAAAATTAACCGTTGGGTATTTGCCAGCATCGGTAATCTTTTGTGCGCTCTCAGTGGCTGCAACGTCCCATTTAGCGCCTTCAATTGCTGGGTTTTGTTTTAACGCAGCGTTAAGCGCAGAGTCGAGATCTTTTGGAAGTAAGTCGTTATCTGGAATTGGATAAATCAGCTCTTTTGGTGGCATTTCGCCAACAATATTGTTGTAGTTGCTTTCTGCGTCTCTTAAGTTATTCACAGCAGCAAGATAGTTTGCGTGAGCCTTGGATAATCGTGCGGTAATTTGACTGAGGTCGGATTGCCTACCTATGCCTGAATCGCTTTTAAGCTTTATTTGGCCATAAATGCGTTGGTGAGTCTCCAGGTTCAGTTTTGCTAAGTTTACCAGCTCGCGGTAGCGCAAAATATTGGCGTAAACTTGAGCGACTTCAAGAGCTGTATTTTCGACGGAAATGAGAGCGCTCCAGCGATCAGCCTCTGCTTCACTTTGTAAACGTTCTACCTCATTGACCGTAGAGAAACCATTAAAAATAGGTTGATTCAGAGATAAAGTGAGCTCTCGACGAGCAAGGTCAACGTCTGCGGAACCTGGGTTGTCGTCAGCGTAGGTGGTTTCTTGGCCTATTCCCGCAGAAAGGTCGATGCTAGGGTAGTAACCTGAACGTCGCGCAATATCTGCGCTCTCTTTGGTTTCTCGGTATTTTGCAATAGCTTGTCGTACTGTTGGGCTATTTTCGATTGCGGTATAAGTAGCTTCTTCAAGAGAGATAGCGTGCGATATTGCAGGTACAAAAGCGGCGCCAATATAGACCGTGCAAGTTAACACTATTCGGTAAAACATGTGATTCCCTATCCTTTAAATTTTCTACTTGAATGATAGATCCATTGATTCTATGAATATGTTGCTATTCTGTTATGACGTACAGTTTAAATATCGCCCCATAGAGCGTTGATTACGCTGAGCGCGACAATGGGAGCTGTTTCTGTTCTTAGCACTCTTGGTCCAAGTGAAATTGCATTAAATCCTGATTTTTCAGACAGTTGCACTTCTTTTTCACTAAGTCCACCTTCAGGCCCAATCAATAAAGCGATGCGATTGTTACTGGGTTTTTCGAATTGTCGGATAGGTTTTGCGCTATGGTGATGCAATGTAAGCTTTAACATTTCGTTACAATTCGTGATCCACTCCGTCAATTCTATCGGTGGATACACTGTCGGGACAATACCACGACCACATTGTTCAGCCGCACTGATGGCAACTTGTTGCCAATGTTGCAGACGTTTTTCCGCACGGCTGTCTTGTAGCTTTACTTCGCAGCGTTCACTAAAAAGCGGCTGAATAGCAAAGACACCCGCTTCGACAGATTTTTGAATGGCGTAATCCATGCGCTCACCCCTAGACAGCGTTTGTCCAACGGTAACTTGAATTGGAGATTCGTTCTCTAACTCTTCGAAATCCGCTATTTGAATACTGGCAGAGCGTTTTTCGACGTCACTTAGTGTCGCATTATATTGACGACTTTTACTATTAAACTCTTGGCCATTAAATACGCGAAGAGGGTGGCCTGACTTTAGGCGCAGAACTTTGCAGAGATGCTGAAACGCTGAGTCTGGTAGGGCAAGGGTGCTATTCTCGTTGAGTTCTGTGTCGATAAAAATTCGTGGAATGCGCATGCTTTGCCTTATGTTTTCGAAAGTATTAAGGATAGAAATAAAAAAGCCTTCTTCTGCCCCATAATGATAGTAGGACAGAAGAAGGCTTTATAGCGAAAATTCAGGGAATTATAAACCCGCAGCTTTGCGCAATGCGTCTGCTTTGTCTGTTTTTTCCCAAGTGAAATTTTCGCCTTCACGACCAAAGTGACCGTAAGCCGCTGTTGGTAGGTAAATTGGGCGTTTTAGATCCAGCATTTTAATTAAACCGGCTGGGCGTAATTCGAAATGCTCACGAACCAATTGTGAAATCACCGTGTCGCTGACTTTGCCAGTACCGAAGGTGTTGATACTGATAGATGTTGGCTCAGCCACACCGATAGCGTACGAGATTTGAATCTCACATTTGTCAGCAAGACCCGCTGCGACAATGTTTTTCGCCACATAGCGACCAGCGTAAGCTGCAGAGCGGTCAACTTTAGATGGATCTTTACCAGAGAAAGCACCGCCGCCGTGACGAGCCATGCCGCCGTAGGTATCAACGATGATTTTACGGCCAGTTAGGCCACAATCGCCAACCGGGCCGCCTATGATGAACTGACCTGTTGGGTTGATGAAGTATTTGGTTTCTTTTGATAGCCATTCCGCAGGAAGCACAGGTTTAATGATTTCTTCCATTACTGCTTCACGAAGATCGGCTTGTTTCACTGATGCACTGTGCTGTGTTGAAAGAACAACCGCATCAATAGCGCATGGCTTGCCGTTTTCGTCGTAGCGGAAAGTAACTTGGCTTTTCGCATCTGGGCGAAGGAAGTCTAGCGTACCGTTTTTGCGAACTTCTGCTTGGCGTTGAACCAAACGATGCGCGTAAGTGATCGGCGCAGGCATTAGTACGTCCGTTTCGTTTGTGGCAAAACCAAACATCAAACCTTGGTCGCCAGCGCCTTGTTCTTTTTCATTGGCTTCATCGACACCGACGGCAATGTCAGAGGACTGTTTACCAATGGCATTCATGACGGCACAAGATTCCCAGTCGAAACCCATGTCTGAGCTGTTGTAGCCAATTTCACGGATAACGCCACGAGATATTTCTTCGATGTCGACCCATGCGTTGGTACGAACTTCACCAGCGACTAATACCATGCCGGTTTTGACGAGGGTTTCACACGCCACGCGGGCTTCTGGATCTTCTGCCAAAATGGCATCAAGAATGGCATCGGACACTTGGTCCGCGATTTTATCGGGATGACCTTCAGAAACGGATTCTGAGGTAAATAAAGAATATTCTGACATATTGAGCTTTCCTCTTTAGCTGAGTTAGTCGCTAAACAGGCATAAAAAAACCTGCTTCGCATCAAAAGTGCTAAACAGGTTCTTGCGTATCTGTTTAGCTGAGTTTATATAGCGCCCGCAAGCCGAGACAAATCGACGCTGTATTAATAGTGCGAATCATGAACTAGCGTTGTTTAAATATCAACCCAGTATGTGGATTTTAATGAGGCAAAAGGCGGTTTTTTTGTTACGATGGTGCAGATTTCTATGTGATTTCATTTTCTTTGCCCTGTGTTTGGGCGTTACGAAGGTGCCAACCTTGTATCGTGGTTCTATCCCGTAGAGAATGTTACTTCTATTGTTCGTTAAGCTATCAGGAGTGGAATAACCATGCCGTCTCGTAAACAACTTGCTAACGCCATACGTGCATTGAGTATGGATGCCGTACAAAAAGCTAACTCTGGTCACCCAGGTGCACCAATGGGTATGGCGGATATCGCTGAAGTGCTATGGAATGATTTTCTAAAGCACAACCCAAACAATTCAAAATGGGTTGATCGCGACCGCTTTGTGTTGTCAAACGGCCATGGCTCTATGTTGATTTATTCTTTACTGCATCTTTCTGGCTATAAATTGGCTATCGAAGATTTAAAACAGTTCCGTCAACTTCATTCTAAAACACCAGGGCACCCAGAATACGGCTATACCGATGGTGTAGAAACGACTACTGGCCCATTGGGTGCCGGTATCAGTAATGCTGTTGGTATGGCGATTGCTGAGAAAACGCTCGCTGCGCAGTTTAACCGTGAAGGCCATACGATTGTTGACCACAATACTTACTGTTTCCTAGGCGACGGTTGTTTGATGGAAGGTATTTCTCACGAAGCGGCGTCTCTTGCTGGCACGTTGGGCTTGGGTAAATTGGTTGCTTTCTGGGATGACAACGGTATCTCTATCGATGGTCATGTTGAGGGCTGGTTTACTGATAATACGCCACAGCGTTTTGAAGCGTATGGTTGGCACGTAATTGCAGACGTAGATGGACATGATCCAGAAGCGATCAAAGCGGCGATTGAAGCTGCGAAAGCAGAAACGACTAAACCGACACTAATTTGTTGCAAAACCATTATCGGTTTTGGCTCGCCAAATAAATCTGGTAGCCATGACTGTCACGGTGCGCCTTTGGGCGATGCTGAAATTGCGGCAGCTCGTGAATTCCTTGGCTGGCCATATGCACCGTTCGAGATCCCTGCTGATGTATATTCTGGTTGGGATGCGAAAGAAGCTGGCTCTGCTCGCGAAGCTCAGTGGAACTCTCAATTCGAAGCCTATAAGGCCGCTTACCCAGAATTGGCAGCAGAATTTGAGCGTCGTGTGATTAAAGGCGAATTGCCTGCGGATTTTGAAGCCAAAGCGCAAGCTTTCATTCAAGAAAGCCAAGAGAAAGGCGAGAGCATTGCCAGCCGTAAAGCATCACAAAATGCGATTGGTTTCTTTGGCTCTATGTTGCCAGAGCTGCTAGGTGGTTCTGCTGACCTTGCCGGTTCTAACTTGACTCTATGGTCTGGTTCTAAAGGTATTCAAGACGACCCAGCGGGCAACTATGTGTTCTACGGTGTTCGTGAATTTGGTATGAGTGGCATTATGAATGGTGCTTCTTTGCACGGTGGTTTCATTAACTACGGTGCGACTTTCATGATGTTTATGGAGTACGCGCGTAATGCCGTACGCATGTCTGCTCTTATGGGCATTCAAAACGTATTTGTTTACACGCACGATTCTATCGGTCAAGGCGAAGACGGCCCAACT
Source organism: Marinomonas alcarazii (assembly GCF_003208215.1). Lineage (GTDB taxonomy): Bacteria > Pseudomonadota > Gammaproteobacteria > Pseudomonadales > Marinomonadaceae > Marinomonas > Marinomonas alcarazii. The sequence goes on along the minus strand of NZ_QKLW01000010.1, from coordinate 19,491 downwards.
CACCAGCCTATCGAGCAATTGGCGAATTTGCGCATGACGCCAAATATGTCTGTATGGCGTCCTTGTGATGCGGCAGAAACGGCGATTGCTTGGAAAGCAGGTATCGAACGTCGTACTGGCCCAACCTCTTTGGTTTTCTCTCGCCAAGGTTTGCCTGCGCAAGCGCGTGATGCACAACAATTAGCGAATGCTGCGAAAGGCGGTTACGTTCTGAAAGATTGCGCAGGGACACCTGAGCTTATCTTGATTGCTACGGGTTCTGAAGTGGGTCTAGCAATGGATTCTGCGGAAGCACTAACAGCGAAGGGTACGAAAGTGCGTGTGGTTTCTATGCCATCTACGGATGTCTTTGAAGCGCAAGATGCTGCTTATAAAGAGTCTGTGTTACCAAGTAGTGTGACGAAGCGTGTTGCTATCGAAGCGGCTCACACGGATTACTGGTACAAGTACGTTGGTTTCGAAGGCGCTATGGTAGGCATGACAACGTTCGGTGAGTCTGCTCCTGGTGGCGATCTTATGAAACACTTCGGCTTTACAGTAGACAATGTGGTTGCGACTGCTGAGAAAATACTCGCGGCGTAATCTGGTTGCTTGATAAGTAAAGAGGCGTACGGATGTATGCCTCTTTTTCCTTTTATTAAGGCGGAAGGTGATGATTTTCGGTCACTTTCTTTGCGATGAAGTAGTAGGAATATGTTGCGAGTCGCTATCAATGGTTATGGTCGTGTCGGACGCTCGGTATTACGGGCTCTGTATGAAAGCGGCTACCGCGATCACATTCAAGTGGTTGCTATTAATGAATTGTCCGATATTGAGACAATCAGTTACCTTACTCGCTATGACACCACTCATGGCCGTTTCCCTAAGCCTGTCTCGATCCAAGGCAATGCATTGCTGATCGGAGATGACAGTATTTTATGTTTTTCTTGTGCCACTCCTGAGGCGTTGGATTGGTCTTCTCTTGAGCTTGATATGGTGTTGGAGTGCTCTGGCAGTTTCTCCAGCCGAGAAAGTGCACAAGCGTATTTAAATGCCGGTGTTCCACGAATGTTGCTTTCCCAACCTGCTGCTGCGGATGTGGATGCGACGATTGTGTATGGTTTTAATCACCAAGATATTCAAGCGGATCAGAAAATTGTGTCGGCGGCATCGTGTACGACGAATTGTTTGATTCCTGTTTTGGACGTCGTGAAGCAATTTTCTGGCGTGGCGCATGGTATGACGCAGACGATTCACTCGGCTATGAATGATCAGCCTGTGATTGATGGTTATCATACCAATGATTTACGCCTAACCCGTGCGGCCTTGAGCTCTATTATTCCTGTTGATACCGGTTTGGCGAAGGGTATTACACGGATGATGCCAGAACTTGACGGAAAAATGGGTTGTAATGCGGTACGTGTGCCAACATTAAATGTCTCAGTGATTGATTTGGTTTTGAGGACTGAACGGGACGTGACAGTTGAGCAAATAAACTCTCAGCTAGAGCAAGCGGCTAGCACAAAATACGCTGGGCTAATGGGGTTCACTAAAGAAGCGCATGCGTCTGTGGATTTTAATCATGATCCACGCTCAGTAATTATAGATAGCACACAAACCCAAGTGATTGATCAGCGAATGGTGAAGTTGCTATGTTGGTTTGATAATGAATGGGGCTACGCTAACCGAATGTTAGACGTGGCTAAGCATTGGGCAGGTGTGATTGAACAATCAAATTTGGATTGAGATATCAGAAGTTTAAACGACGAGGACATCGTACATGACTGTAATTAATATGAAAGACGTGGATCTGACGAACAAAAGAGTATTGATTCGCGAAGATCTGAATGTACCGGTAAAAGATGGCAAAGTAACCAGCGATGCACGTATTCGTGCGGCTTTGCCAACCATTAAATTGGCGTTAGACGCGGGCGCTAAAGTTATGGTGATGTCGCACCTTGGTCGTCCTACAGAAGGGCAGTACGAAGAAGAGTTTTCACTTCAACCTGTTGCGACACATCTTGCTAGTCTGTTAGGACAAGATGTGCCATTAGTTAAAGATTGGTTGGATGGTGTTGAGGTTGAATCTGGTCAGCTTGTTTTAGTTGAAAACGTGCGCTTTAACCTTGGCGAGAAAAAAGATGATGAAACGCTGTCTAAAAAAATGGCAGCCTTGTGTGATGTGTTTGTCATGGATGCATTTGGAACGGCTCACCGTGCCCATGCATCAACGCATGGTGTCGCTAAATATGCGCCGGTAGCTTGTGCTGGCCCATTATTGGCAGCAGAGTTGGAAGCATTAGGTAAAGCGCTTGATAATCCTGCTCGCCCTTTGGTGGCGGTTGTAGGTGGTTCAAAAGTATCGACTAAATTAACCGTATTAGAGTCGTTATCTAAAGTGTGTGATCAGCTGATCGTGGGTGGCGGTATCTCTAATACGTTTGTTGCCGCTCGTGGCTACAATGTTGGTAAGTCATTGCATGAAAAAGACTTAATCCCTCAGGCTCAAAAATTGATGGCCGATTTAGACATTCCTGAGTTGACGGACGTTCGTGTCGGAACAGAGTTTTCAGAAACAGCGGTTGCAACGATTAAGCCTGTTGATCAAGTGGCGGATAATGAAGAAATTATGGACTTAGGTCCGGATTCTGCTCAAGTGCTTGCTGAAATTCTAAAAAATGCCAAAACCATTCTATGGAATGGGCCATGTGGTGTGTTTGAGTTTGATAACTTTTCTAAGGGCACAGAAGTCGTTGCTCAAGCCATTGCAGACAGTGAAGCTTTCTCTGTTGCTGGTGGCGGAGATACGTTAGCAGCGATCGATAAATATGGCTTAGCCGATAAAATTTCTTATATTTCTACAGGTGGCGGGGCGTTTTTAGAATTTGTTGAAGGAAAAGTGTTGCCAGCGGTTGCGATGTTAGAGTCTCGCGCGCAAAATTAGTATCAAAGAATGACAAAGATCGTTCTAAAAAATTTATAAGTAATAAAAAAGGCGTAAAGCCTATTTCGTTAACATCGGTGTAAGCTTAGTGTGAGTTGTGCTGAAAGCGGTGTTAACGAAAAACAAAACTAGAGAGTGACCTACTCAGCGTAAGCTAAGTATGACAATAACGATAAGGCGTAAGCCACATAGCTTGTGATAAGCAATGCTGTGATTACAAATAATGCGAGTTATCAAACACCGTAACTCCAAACGTTATAAATACAAAACAAGACAAATTGTCAGAGGAAACCTTTTATGCCTTTAATTAGTATGCGTCAACTGCTCGACCATGCAGCGGAACACAGCTATGGTTTGCCAGCGTTCAATGTGAATAACATGGAACAAGTTAAGGCAATTATGGAAGCAGCCCATGAAGTGAACTCGCCAGTTATCATGCAAGCATCCGCTGGTGCTCGCAAATACGCTGGTTCACACTTTTTACGTCACTTGATTGCGGCTGCGATTGAAGACTACCCACATATTCCTGTTGTTATGCACCAAGACCACGGCACATCGCCAGCGATTTGCCAGCGTTCTATCCAGCTTGGCTTTTCTTCTGTCATGATGGACGGTTCTTTGATGGCCGATGGTAAAACCCCTGCAAGCTATGAGTATAACGTCGATGTAACTCGTCGCACGGTTGAGTTTGCGCATGCCTGTGGTGTGTCTGTAGAAGGTGAACTGGGTGTATTGGGTTCTCTAGAGACAGGTCAAGCTGGTGAAGAAGATGGCGTGGGTGCAGAAGGCATTCTTTCTCATGATCAAATGCTGACGGATCCGCAAGAAGCGGTAGACTTCGTTAATGCGACTGGTATTGATGCATTGGCTGTAGCGATTGGTACAAGCCACGGTGCTTACAAATTTACGCGTCCACCGACTGGCGATATTCTTGATATCGAGCGTATTGCGAAAATTGTCGCACTACTACCAAATACGCATATTGTACTGCATGGCTCGTCTTCTGTTCCTCAAGATTGGTTATCTATTATCAATGAGTTTGGTGGTGATATCCCAGAAACTTATGGTGTGCCAGTAGAAGAGATTGTTAAGGCGATTCGTTACGGTGTTCGTAAAGTGAATATCGATACGGATTTGCGTTTGGCGGCAACGGGCGCGATTCGTCGTAGCTTAGCTGAGCACAAAGGTAACTTTGATCCGCGTAAATACTTAACAGAAAGTATTAAAGCGATGAAAGCGGTTTGTATTGATCGCTATGAAGCGTTTGGTTGTGCAGGTCAGGCTTCTCGTATTCATACTATGGATCTGGAAGAGATGGCTGTACGTTACGAACACGGTGAATATTCTAGTGGTCGAGTTTTTTAAATCTTGCTCTAAATTGAGTGAGGTTTGATCAAAAATGGCGAGTAGGTGGGGTGAAGAGTAATTTTTTTAGTTTTTTTCATGAAAAAGAAAAAAAACTATTGACCGAGAAATTCAATTACCTATAATGCTCGCCATTCCTTGCGGGAGTGGTGGAATTGGTAGACACGCTGGATTTAGGTTCCAGTGCTTCACGGCGTGAGAGTTCGAGTCTCTCCTTCCGCACCAAATTTTAAAAAAAGCTGACTTTATGTCGGCTTTTTTTATGTCTGAAATTTGTACTCACCTATCGTATTTCTATTTTCGATTACTCTTTCTACCTTTTTAGGTGTCTGCTGGTATTTTCTTGTTCCTGTTGTCACGAAAGTTCGTTAATTTAGATAGAATATTTCTTTCTGTGGATGGGTATATCAGGTTTGATAATGCATAGGCTTCGTATTTTTTTGGTATTTCTCTTTCTTGGGAGTACTTGCCTGACGGTGCAAGCTGCAAACATGGCTTTAAACCTAATGGATAGCCATGACTATTATCAGCTAAGCCCTAGGCAGGGTCCTTTAGCCGAGCAGTTTACAACCATTATTAATTCTCCTCCTAGCCCGATTCGGATAACGCAAAAAAATGCGATACGTATTGCGTTGTTTCTTTTTGGCGATGAAGACGCTATTGAAAACAAAGCACTGCAAATGACGCTCCGAAAACGCATGCGTGAATTGGGTATTGATTATCGACTGGATGTTTATCTGGGGCGAAACCACAATGAAACGGACTTCTCAGCGTACCTTAAAATAGCAGCAACGCCTCCTGATTATATTGTGATGACGAAACTGGGTTTTGTGCAGCGCCGCTTTTTAGAGCGCTTTTTGCGAGCGGGGAAGACCAAGGTTATTTTGTACGATTTTGCATCACCGTTAACGCATTGGATGAATCATTCTCCGCTAATGTATATCGGTTTTGATCAGAAAAGGGCAACGACTAGATTGGCAAGTTACCTTGACCGTCAGTTCCCCCCCGAGACCACTATTTCAGCGCTGGTGTTGCCAGAAGGATATCTTGGTCATTCACGATGTGATTTATTTTTAGATGAAATGCTTAAGTACAATCGCCACGTTAGCCGTATTCGCGTTGTCGCTGATGACAAGCAACAAGCCTTTGAGGCAGCGAAAGTGTTTTTAAAAGAGACGCCAACGGATTTTATTTTTAGTTGCTCTCAAAATATTTCAGAAGGCGTTGTGGCTGCGTTGGAGGAAAGCGTTGCTGGTTCTAAGACTCAGACTAATGCATGGGGCTTGTCTCCTAATGGAATTGAAGATTTAGTTAATCGGAACGTAAAAGTGACCGTGCTGTTTATGAAAGATAATTTATCCATCGCGGTCGCTGAGGCGATTAAGCTCGATCTCGAAGGCAAGAATATGCCTACTCTCTATGTGGCAAATTCAACATTGATGCCTGCTGAATTAGACTCTGAGAGTTTGCGTTTGATGGTTCAACAAGCTTATCAATATTCGGTGGATTTATGGCGGCAGTAACGGTGAGTTTACAGCGTCGATTACGGCAAAAAGCGTTAATGCTGATGGTCGCTATTTTTTTAGTGGTCGTATTATTAAGTGTCTTTTTTATTGATACTTTGACGCAGGCGGCGAAACAGAAAAACTTGGCGTTGAAGCACCAAGTGGTGGAGCAGGCCTTTAATGCTTATTTGGCGCGTGCTGAAGACGAGATGAAGTTCATAGGACAAGATCTTTCTTCGAGCGATTCTATTGCTGGTCGTGAGTTGGACTTATTATTTAGTCATCATGAAGTATTATTTTTTGGCGGGTTAGATTTTTTCTATATTGAATGGGCAAATGGCAACTACTCCATGGACCCAAGAGCGCGTTTATTTACTAAGGCGGACTTTAAAACGGTTATTGGGGCAGGGCTTCTAAATCGATGGGCGTCGGTTAAGACTGAGGATGGCGCAACCTTATTGGTGCTTAAAACAAAATTGTTATCTGAAGAGCAGGATAGTACTGGCTTTTTGTATGGTTTCATTTCCTTAAATGACAATTTAACCCTAGCCAATGAACTGTTGGATAGTGCTGTGGTTAGCGCTGTTCGTATCTACGATGTGTCGCATAATCGTGTTTTGTTGGAAGAGCACAAAGCGGGAGTGGATTTGTCTGCTAATTCATTGCGCTCGAGTTTACCTTTGATTTCACCTATTCAGGACAATTTACAATTAGATGTGATCGAGGCGAACTCCATCTCCTCGGCAATATTTACAAATGCTTTGCCACTGATTCTATCCGTGGGCGTTGCGTTGTTGGTGTTCTATTTCTTGCTTGTTCGACAGATGAAGGTATTAATTTTTCAACCGATCGAAACGGTTGTGTACAAGCAAGAAGAAGAACTCATCCCTTATATTGAGTTACAGCCGATCCAACGTCAAAGTCGTCAGTTGATGGCTGAGATAGAAGCGAAGGATAAGCGTTTCCTGTTGCTATCAGACTCGGTACACAGTGCAGTTATCTTCTGCAATGAGGTGGCTGAAGTTGAGTTAGTGAATGTCGAAGCTCGTCATATTTTTCCTAATTCAGTTAAAGCTCGAACGCTTTTTGATTTTATGCCTATTACCAGTCATCGCTCTATTCAGGATGCATTAAAGGGGAATATTGGTATTACCTTTGACTTAACATTGACTGAGTTAGGGCGGATATATCAATGGCATGCTTATACATTCAGAAATGAAAGCGACTACCGTGGCTTGTTATTAGTAGGTAAGGATATTACTCAAGAAACTAGTCTCACTTGGCAGCTAGAGCAGTTAAGCCCATTGTCTTCTTTGATCGAGAGGAAAGTGGATACGGATGCCATACTGAACGAGTTAAGTTATCTATCACAATTACCAAGCCATATAGAGTCAAGCCATTTGAAAGGTTGGATTACCTTGTTGCTGTCTGTGCTAGACGGCATTGGTCAGCAGGACCAGGATGTATCTTATCTCCCTCTTGGGGATGTTTTTCGTCAGGAAAGTGATTGTGTCATGGCAGCGATGGGAATCGAAGCAACGCGGGCTTTGGTTGATTGCTCTGTCGAAACGGGTAGCAAAGTCGTGGCGGTTGGCGTGCATTTTCGAGGTTTGGTGCGTACCTTGCTCATGATGGTTATGTCGAATGATATGGCCGAGCGTCGTTTGAGTATTCGATTTAACAGCGATATGGAGCTGGAGATCATTGCGATGAACGACATGGCTTTTCGACCGCTGTTCTTTTGGATGATTAAAATGTTGTCAGAAAGCCTTGGCGGGCATAAAAAAACACTTCAAAACAATGCTCTACAGTTAAATATAATGATGGATGTTAACGAGGCTGGCGAGGATGCTTTATCGTTACAAGCAAACCAAGTAATTGCTTGGATAGCCAATGATTATCCTTATGCTTGCGTTGTAACAGAGGCATTACAGCGGTTTGGTTTGAAGGTAGAGGAGTACGCTTCGACTGACAGCTTTTTCACTCAGTCCAATGTATTAACCAAGTTTGACGCGGTATTGATTGGTTGTGATAAAGACGTCCAATCTCAAATCGATATGACACTGGCTCTGAAGCTGAAACATAAGCGGGACCACCTCCCCATCATTTGGCTTAATAGCCAAACCCCTTCACAAATTGATGATAGCGTTTATACCTTGCAAGGCTGTTTCTTTGATTACAATTTGTATCAGGTATTGCTTAAAGCATGCGAAGAGGATGGGATCTCTATAGCGAACCACAATGAACAGGAAGTATGTTGGGTGATGGTGGGCGGAAGCCGGGTCACTAAGGCTATTTGGTATAATGAATTAGAGCAATGTACTATCGCCACTCAGTGGCTGTCAGATTTGGCGGATTATGATCTGGTGTTATCGTATCAACCTAATGCCATTATCGTGTTATTGGAGCCCCAGTCATCGGCTGTTATATTGGCCGCACAAACTGCTTTTCCTAATGTACGCTTCTATTCTGTGCAAAAGTGGCCGGACATGCCGGATAATGTGATTTTGTTTGATTTGGTTTCACCTAACTCTGGTGAGCAAATACGGTTTTTTACACAAGACGTTATGCAACACAATACAAATTCTAGGAGTAATGAATGAGCGTAATTGGATTAATCGGCGCCATGGATGAAGAAGTAGCTGTTATCAAAGCTTGGATGACAGACGTTCGTGAGCAGTCTATTGCTGGATGTGATTTTTTTATTGGTCATTTTGAAGGTAAAGACGTTGTTTTGCTGAAATCGGGTATTGGGAAAGTAAACGCGGCCGTGTCAACTACCTTGCTATTGTCTGAATTCAACCCTGAATATGTCATAAACATTGGCTCTGCAGGAGGGTTTGATCCTGAGCTACAGGTTGGTGATGTGGTGATTTCTGATCAGGTTGTTCATCATGATGTGGATGTGACAGCCTTTGGTTATGTGATGGGCCAAGTTCCTAATATGCCAGCGACTTATCCTGCTGATGTTGCTTTAATGAACAAGGCGAAAAATGCGTTGCAAGCTGTGACTCAGGTGCAAGCGAAAGTAGGTTTGATCGGCACTGGTGATAGTTTCATGAACGATCCTGTCCGTGTTGAAGCTGTGCGCACAACATTTCCTGACCTTGTTGCAGTTGAAATGGAAGCGGCGGCTGTTGCACAAGTGTGCTTCAAATTTGGAACGCCGTTTGTGGTTGTCCGCTCTTTATCTGATATCGCAGGCAAAGAATCACCTAAGAGTTTTGAAGAGTATCTAAAGGTAGCCGCTGAGAATTCTTCTTTGATGATTCAGCAAATGCTGAAAGGCGCTTAATACATGAGGTCGAAAGGTCGCATCGCGGCTTACTTAGTCGCATGCTGTCCCTTTTATTTAGAGGCTGCAGAAGAGGCGCCTAGCATAACGGAGGCTCAGCCAGTAGAGGTGCAGGCGTCCGATGAGACTGATGAGGCTCCGTGGTGGTTTAGTTCCCATGAAACCGTGTCCAGGACCATCGGTAATTGGTCAACAAACATAGACTCGTTTTTGTCTGGTGAACAAAGTCAGCAGTACAATGATAGTTATGTGGAGATTCGATTTGGTTCCGTCTTAGAAAAGGATGAAAGCTCAGGCTTTTTTGATTTTAGTGCCAAACTAAGACTACCAAATACCCAAGACCGGTTGCGCCTTGTGGTTGAATCAGAAAGTGACTCTTTAGCCCCAGAAAGTCTACGAGGCGAATCCTCTCAGCAAGACAGTGTGGTCAATTCGGCCCTAAAAACCACTATTTCCGCTGCGGTTCGTTACATCAAAGAAGATATCGGCTTAGATGTTGATGCAGGGGTAAAGGTGGATTTCCCTTTAGACCCTTTTTTACGTTTTCGCTTGAAGCAGGGTGAGGTGATCGGTTCGTTTGAATGGTGGCAAAAGCAAGAGGCGTTTGCCTATTACTCTAAAGGTGTAGGAGCGCGTTATGGGATTGGTGTTGGCTACGCGACGAGCCCAACACTGAATTTCGGAATGGATTTTGGTACCACTTGGTTGGATAAAGAAGGGCTATTTTATGTGCGAGAAAACTTTTTTATACAACATCGTGTCAACGATAAAAATCGCCTAGGCTACCAATTGAGCTTTCTGCAATCTGGGGAACATAGTATCGAACCGGACAGCTATTTGTATAATGTTCAATACGAAAGGTTGCTTTATAAAGATTGGCTAATTGGGCAAATTAAACCGCAAATGACGCATGAGGCTGAAGACGATTATGACGGCGTTTTGTCATTAACTTTATCCTTGGCTATTTTGCTAGGGCCAGAGTATCTGCATTAGTTGGTGGATCAATGTTGAATTTTCTCGCGTGTTATTAGATTTGCATTCCGGTAACTCGTATAATGCCGCGCTCTACGATAATTAGTACTTACCGCTTCCAAGAGAGTCAGCTATGAGACCGGATCAAATTCAACCAGAAATGTACCAAGAACAGCTGCAAAAAAAGCAGTCTGATCTCGCTTCTTTAATGGCAACATTGTCATTGCCTGAGATGGAGGTCTATGAAAGTGCATCTTCTCATTATCGTATGAGAGCTGAATTTCGGATTTGGCACGATGGCGATGATTTGTTTTACGCCATGTTTGATTCTGCTGATCCGAGAACTCCCATTCGCACCGATCAGTTTTTGGCGGCGTCGAGCCTTATTAATGAACTAATGCCAAAGCTTTTGGATGCCGTTCGTGACGTTCCAGTCTTGCGCTACAAATTATTCCAAGTGGATTTTCTAACCACGACAACAGGCGAAGCCTTGATCAGTTTGCTCTACCATAAGCCAATTGATGATGAGTGGAATCTTGCCGCTCAGCAGCTCAACAAGTTGTTCCCTGCGTGTCACTTTATTGGTCGAAGCCGTAAGAAAAAACAAATTTTGACTCGTGACTTTGTAATGGAAACCCTCACTGTTGGCGGACAAAAGTTTCACTACCAACAAGTGGAAAACAGCTTCACACAGCCGAATGCGGGCATTAATGAGAAAATGCTGGAATGGGCTTTAGATGTGACCAAAGAGGCGTCTGGTGACTTGCTAGAGATGTACTGCGGTAATGGTAACTTCTCTATCCCTCTGGCTCGTCAGTTTAAGCGCGTGGTCGCGACAGAGATATCCAAAGTCTCGGTAAACTCAGCACAGCTGAATATCGCAATTAATGGTATGGATAATGTTCAAGTGGTTAAAATGGCCAGTGAAGATGTGTCTGCTGCCTTGAATGGCGATGCTGAATTGCCTAAAAGTTTGCTTCAAGCTGGTGTGAGTGAATTATCGCCTTCTGTTGTGTTAGTTGACCCTCCACGCGCTGGTTTAGATGATGCGACGGTAGAACTTATTCGTAAAATAGATTCTATCCTGTATATCTCCTGTAACCCCGAAACGCTTAAAGCCAATTTAGAAGCGCTTTCTAGTACCCATAATGTTGTTCGATATGCGATGTTCGATCAGTTTCCCTATACCCATCACGTGGAAACAGGCGTTTACTTGGAGCGTAAGACGAATTCCTAATATAGAAAAAGGCTGCGAAGCCTTTTTCTATATTGAGCGCAACATGACTCATACTTTGTATTGACGATATTTAGATAGTGTTAGCATCAATACTTTGTATGAGTTTCGCTCTTATCATAATGAAAGACATTCTTGTATCTTGAATACGACACAGAATGTTCTGTGGTAACATATGCGCATACATTTTCCCCCACCATAATAGAGAAGTCGAACGAGCCATGAGCAACAACTCACTAGACAAAGGCAAAATCAAAATTTTGTTATTAGAAGGCGTTCATCAATCTGCATTGGACGCATTGAATGACGCTGGTTATACCAACATTGAATACCATAAGACAGCATTAGCGGAAGATGAGCTGATTGAAAAAATCTCAGAAGCGCACTTCATTGGTATTCGTTCCCGCACTCAGCTGACTGAAAAAGTCTTAGCGCATGCTAATAAGCTGGTCGCTATTGGCTGTTTCTGCATCGGTACAAACCAAGTTGATCTAGATGCGGCAAGCGAAAAAGGCATTGTGGTATTTAATGCGCCTTACTCTAATACTCGTAGTGTTGCTGAGTTGGTGTTGGGTCAATTAATCCTATTGCTGCGCGGCATCCCTGAGAAGAACGCAGCATGTCATCGCGGTGGCTGGATTAAATCTGCTGTGGGTTCTTTCGAAACTCGTGGTAAGCGTCTAGGTATTATTGGTTACGGAAGTATCGGTACTCAATTGAGTGTTCTGGCTGAATCCTTGGGTATGGAAGTCTGCTTTTACGACATTGTCACCAAGTTACCTTTAGGTAATGCTCGCCAGATTAAGAGCCTGAAAGAGCTGCTGTCAACCAGCGACATTATTAGCTTGCATGTGCCAGAAACCAGCTCCACTAAGATGATGATTGGTGCGAAAGAAGTGTCACAGATGAAGCAAGGCGCTATCTTTATTAACGCCTCTCGCGGCACAGTAGCGGATCTTGACGCCGTAGCAGAAGCGATTAAAACTGGCGCTTTAGGTGGGGCTGCCATTGATGTGTTCCCTGTTGAGCCTAAAGGCAATGACGAAGAGTTTGTTTCTCCGCTTCGTGGCTTGGACAATGTGATTCTAACGCCTCACATCGGTGGTAGCACAATGGAAGCGCAAGAGAACATCGGTATTGAAGTGGCTGATAAGCTGGTTAAATACTCTGATGTTGGTACGACAATCGCTGCGGTTAACTTCCCTGAAGTGGCGCTACCAGCTCAAGCGAATAATCATCGTATTCTGCATATTCATGAAAACCGCCCTGGTGTGCTGTCTAAGATCAATGCGATCTTCTCTGAGAACAACATCAACATTACGGGTCAGTACCTTCGTACTACGGAGAAGCTTGGCTACATGGTAATGGATGTGGATGCAGAAGAAGGTGAATTAGCGCTTGAGAAAGTGAAAGAAGTAGAAGGCACAGTGAAAGCACGCGTTTTGTTTTAAGCTTGAACGCTAGGCTTTAACAAAGAATCCAGCTTAGGCTGGATTTTTTGTTTCTGGCGTTGAATTATTTTAGACGGAAAGTGCTTTTTCCCTAGCTAATACCTAGCGTTGTCGTAATGTCTTGGATCTTTTGTTTAATATTATCGGTCACACCCGCCATAAACACTTCAGATTCATTTGCTTGTTCTCTGACTTTTATCACTGCGCTATTAAGCTTATTCATTCCCTGTTTTTGCTCTGCGGCATAGCCGGTCGCTTTTTTCGCTAAATGGGACGACTGCTTGGATTTCTCGAGAATGTCTTGGGCTGATTGACCAAGCGCATGGGTCAGGTTGATCTGTTCTGTCGATGCGCTTTCAATGAGGTCTAGGTTCTTCGTCAGCTTATCGGTTGCTGAAGTGAGAAGGGAGAAAATTTTCGTTATTTCTTCTAAAGATTGTTGGGTTCGAGTAGATAAAGTACGAACCTCCGAAGCGACAACCGCGAAACCTCGCCCGTGCTCTCCCGCTCTCGCTGCTTCAATCGCCGCATTGAGTGCCAGTAGGTTGGTCTGCTCAGAAATGTCTCTAATTCCACCGACAATGGAAGAGGCGCTAGCGACCGAACTGCCTAAGCTGGATAGCGCATTTTTACTGCTGTTAAGGCGCTCAACAGTCGTCTGGTTGGCCTGAGCCAACGAAGCCGCTTGATCAACACTATAGGTCATCGCTGTATTGGTTTCTGCTGCGTAATTCGCGACTTCTTGAGCTCTTACCTCTGCTTTATTCGCTAATGTTTCGACTTGAGTCGACATGCTTAGTGTGTCATCTAACTCTTGTCGTGACGCCATGCTCAGATTATGTACTTGTGCAAAGGAGTTGAGCATGTCATTGAGTGATACGGATATGTTGTTTAGTTCGGTATCTCTTTGCTGCCGCTGTACGGCTATTTGCTCTAAATAGCGATTTAAATAGTGGGCAACATCGGTGAGTTCATTTTTATTTTTGCCGACTGTGAGTGTATTGATATTTTGATGTTCAACTAAGTCCTTAACGGCGACATACAAATCTCTGGCACTTTTAACGACCACTTTGTTTTGGAAAATATGCACGGCTATAGTGGTAAATATCATCAAAAGTACAAAAACAGAAAACGCCATTAATGTCTGCTCTTGCGTTTCTTCCGCGCTTTCTTGAATGTCTTTGGTGCCTTGCCCCAAAATGTCCTCAAGCTGTTTTATCTGATTGCGGATCTTGTTTTGTGCGGTTAGGGCTTGCTGGATATTGATAAGACTGGAATCAACGTCTTTTAAATAACGACTAGACCAAGTATGCAGCTCACTTTTGGTTTCTTCTAATGGGTCTATTTCTTCGTTGCTCTCTTCGGACTCTGTTGCCCAGCCCATTAGTGAAGATAAATCGTCGACGCTTGTTTCCTCTGAACTTTCATCTAATGACAAGATCGGTAGGCTATTGAATTCTGCAATATGAGACTGAAATACCTCAAGGTTTTGCGCTAGACGTTGATGATTCTCTTTTGTTTGGTTTGCTAAGTACTCATCTTTAGCACTGCTCACGTGAGCTAAATCTGCATATAAGATAGCTTGGCTGGCTAGATAGATAGCCGCTGATTGCAGGCCGTTCTGATTTTGGAAGCGTTGAACTTTGTCCGCAAGAGCGTCCAAAGAAAGTAAAGTTTGTCGTTCATTGTTTTCAATTAAGGCAAACGGATTGCCTGAAAGTTTTCCCGCGGCTCTTACATCAGATTGCAGACTTGTTTCAATTTCAATCAATTGTTCGTTGATTGGTTTTTTAATGTTTGACGGCAAAGGATTAAGGGCTGGGCGAATTTTTGTTTCGATGAATTCTTGGGCTGCTTGTAATGCTGATGCCTCTCCAGAGGATAAGTAACCTTCTATTTGTTGCTTTAGTTCAATGGATGAGTACTTCCAAACTTGAGTATATCTATCGCTTTGCTCAAAAGCGCCACGGAACTTCATTAAGCTCCAAAGAAGCAGGGCAATAAGCATGACCGCAATAACTAGATAGCTCACGGTTGTAGTGCGGGTGACATGGGATATTTTCAATTCAGAACCTGCTTTAATCTACATAAATCGATGAATGCGACTACCTTAATATGAATATGTGACAAAAATGTGACGATCATTGTGTGAGCTATATGGGACAAAAAATTCAAAACTTTATAATTTTGACCAAAAGCGACAAATATATGCCATTTAGCGACAAACGTGACACCAATCCTGACTAATTGGCAAAAAAACCTTCCATGGTCACTTTTTCGTCATTATTTTGTATTAGTTTTATAAGGTTATTGAATAAGCATTTAATTAAAGTGAGTTTTAGCTGAAGAGATGCTTGCGGAATGAAATATCCATTAATTGTATAAATCAAAGGAGCTCAAGAATGACCCTTTCTCGTCGCCAATTCGTGAAAGGCGCCTCTATTGCAGGTGCTGTTGCCGCTACCCCGTTTTCGATCAATAAAGCTATTGCGGCTAACAAAGAGCTGCGCATTTATGCGTGGGCAGGTTATATCACCGATGAAATGTTAGCGGACTTCAAGGCAAAAACAGGTATTAATGCGACGTTTACACCGTATGGAACGAACGATGAGTTAATGAACTCGTTGCGTGCTACGGATGGAACCGGGTTTGATATTATTATGCCAACGGTCGACCGTGTACCTGGATACGTTGATTACGATTTAGTGCAGCCTCTTGATGTGAAAAGAATTAATTGGGATGGTTGTTTAGAAAGTGCCTTGTCTGGATCGGATGTCGGTGGGATCGTTAATGGCAAGCGTTACTTCGCTCCATCTGATTGGGGAACCGAGGCGATTGCTTACAATAAAAATAATGCAAAAATCAGTAAAGAGCTAAGCTACGGTGACCTTTGGTTGCCAGAAAACGCAGGTGGCGTAACGGTTCGTGGCCACTCGGCTCTTGTCGGCATTGGTTTGTGGCTAGAAAAAGCGGGCAAACTTCCTTTCCCTTTATTGGATTCGTACAAAAACGAAAAAGCCATGCGTGCTAACTTCGATGTTATCTTAAAAGTCGCTGCCGAACATAAGGGCGCACTTGCTCAGTTCTGGTCGACAGAAAACGAAGCGCAAGGTGCATTCCGTACCAATGGTGCGATTATTGGTCAAACTTGGGACAGTACTGCCTTCAAGTTGCAATCAGAAGGTGAGCCAATTGCCTATGGTGCACCAAAAGAAGGTGCGTTGGCATGGATGGAAGGTTTTGTTATTCCGAAAAATGCCAATAACGTCGACTCTGTCTACGAATTCATTAACTGGTATTACACGCCGGAAGCGGGCGCGATGTTCGTTAAATCTACCGGTTATAACTCTACATCAAAAGGTGCAGATGCTTTATTGCCAGCTGAGACGAAGCAGTTCTTCCAAGACTCTTACAGCGAGCAAGATTTAGCCAACCTTTGGTGGTGGCCTATTCAAGAACCATGGTACGTCGCACTACGTAACGAATACCAAGACCGTTACTTGTCTGCATAACCTCGAAAGCCCCTTGCGACAAATAGGTCGTAAGGGGCTTTTTGTATCGAGAAAAAATAACCAGCGAGAGAAATATGGATAGCAGTGTTCACCTAGATAATACCGTCATGCAATTTGGCGACTTTACCGCCATACAGAAAACCGATTTAACCATACAGTCCGGCGAATTTTTTAGTTTCTTAGGTCCTTCAGGTTGTGGCAAAACGACCATCTTGAATATGATCAGTGGTTTTATCGACCCGACACAAGGCGATATTAAGATTGGTGGTAAGAGCATGCGTGGTGTGCCGGCCAATAAAAGACCAACCTCGATGATTTTTCAAAACCTCGCCCTTTTTCCTCTGATGACAGTGGCCGAAAACATAGAGTTCGGTTTAGAGGTTCGCGGTGTTTCGAAAAGTGAGCGCAAAAAAGCCTCCGATCGCTTGCTTGAATTGGTGGCTCTAGAAGGCAGTGGAACAAAAAAAGTTTCTGAGTTATCAGGTGGTCAAAGGCAGCGTATTGCTATTGCCCGAGCTTTAGCGGTTGAGCCTCAAGTTTTGTTATTGGATGAGCCATTATCTGCATTGGACTTAAAGTTGCGCCAACATATGCGCACCGAATTGAAAGCCATTCAGCGTAAAACAGGCATTACTTTCATCTATATCACCCATGATCAAGGCGAAGCGCTGACTATGTCGGATCGAGTCGCGGTTATGTCAGCGGGGCGCATTCAGCAAGTTGCTGATCCCATTACTCTTTATAAAGATCCACATACGGCATTTGTTGCCTCTTTTGTGGGAGAAAATAATGGCGTTTCTGGCAAAGTCGTTGCCGCCAACTCGGATCTTGTTGTGTTGGATTGTGGGCCGCTTGGCAAACTGTCTGGACGCTCGCATGGTAATGTCGCAGTAGGTGCAGACGCTACGCTTTTTATTCGACCTGAACATTTTAGATTGCAGGCTGAAGATGGCATGCACACATTAGGCGCGACTATTGACGAAGTAAACTTCGAAGGCGCCTATCTGACATTGAATGCCAAAACCCCTGCAGATCAAGCTTTGTCTATCCAGCTTGGAACGCATCAATTCTCTGAATCTCTGAAAAAAGGCGCGCCTGTTAGCCTGTCTTATAATGAGCAAGATGCCATTGTGATTGCAGGAGAGGGCCATGTTTAGTCAGCTAAAGTCGCGATTTGGTAGCGGATTAGCGGTTGGCATTATAGGGATG
Organism: Marinomonas alcarazii; assembly: GCF_003208215.1. Lineage (GTDB taxonomy): Bacteria > Pseudomonadota > Gammaproteobacteria > Pseudomonadales > Marinomonadaceae > Marinomonas > Marinomonas alcarazii. Next base: position 2,025 of record NZ_QKLW01000010.1, on the reverse strand, counting down.
ATCGCAATCTGGTTGATTGGTATGGTGATACTGCCTCAGCTTTTGATGGTGGATTACTCGTTTCGACCAAATCTATTGCCGGCCGATATCGGTGGGCCAAAAGATACTTATTCCTTAGTTAATTATGAAACGCTGTTCAGCAATAAAATACATTTGGCGATTTTCTTCAAAACGATCTGGTCAAGCGTGCTGGTGACGGGGTTAACATTAGTTGTTAGTTATCCGATTGCTTTTTACCTTGCTAAAGTCGCAACACCTCAAAAAGCCGCACTGTGTTTATTGTTATTGATCATTCCGTTTTGGATCAATGAAATTCTACGTACGTTTTCTTGGTACATCATTCTCGCCTATAAAGGGCCGCTGAATGCATTGTTACTAGGATTGGGGCTTATCGATCGGCCTATTCGATTTTTGTCCGGCGATGGTGGTGTACTCATTGGTATGGTTTACGCCTATATCTTGTTTATGATTTTTCCTATTTACAACGCTATCGAGAGTTTGGATACCAATCAAATTAAAGCAGCGCGTAATTTAGGTGCTGGCTGGATTCGTACACATTGGCGTGTAGTGATTCCCCATGCCAAGCCTGGGATTGCAACGGGCTGCATTATGACCTTTATGTTAGCAGCGGGAAGTTACGCTGTTCCGGCGTTATTAGGGTCTCCCGGCAGCCGTTGGTTTACTCAAATTATTTACAATTGGTTTTTTGAAGGAGGCGATTGGAACCAAGGGGCAGCGTACGCATTTTTATTGCTAGTCATTTGTATTGGTTTTATTGCCTTGGTGATGCGTGTCTTTAAAGTTGGTTTGGGGGACATTGCAAAATGAAGTCTGAAACAATCATGCGCTTTGCGATACGTTTTTATATTGGTGTGTTTTTTATCTACCTATTTACACCGCTGATTATTATGGGGCTGGCAACGTTCAATGATAGTCGGTTCCCAACGGTGTCTCCTTGGAAAGGGGCAACGCTAAAATGGTTTGAGGCGCTGGCTCAAGATGGCGCTATGTGGACAGCGCTATGGACCAGCGTACTAGTAGCGGCTGGTGTACTGGTGGTTGCTGTGCCGATTGGTATTTGTTGTGCGTTGTTTTTATCGACGGTTCAGGGTAGGGGGAAAACTTTCCTATACTCGTTGATGATGTCACCATTATTAACACCAGGTGTTATTGTGGGTATTTCAACGCTCATTTTCTGGAAAGGGTTGTCAGTGAGTGGCGGAGTATTCTTAACAGTTGTTGCTCAAACGACCTTTATTGCAGCTTATGTCATGCTCATGGTATTAGCTCGGTTACAGCGGTTTGATCGTACGCTTGAAAATGCAGCGTTGAGTTTGGGGGCTACTCAGTGGCAAGCGTTCCGACGTATTCTTTTGCCTTATTTAAAGCCTGCTATATTTTCTGCGGCAGCGATTGCCTTTTTGCAATCGTTTGAAAACTACAACACGACTTTGTTTGTTAAAGGTTATGACACGACATTAACCGTTTATATTGCTTCCAAAGTAAGAACAGGGTTAACACCTGCGGTAAATGCCCTTGGTTTAGTGATGATTTCTGTCACTATTTTGTTGGCCATTGTTTATGAAGTAAAACGTCGTCGGGAGCTTTCTAGCCGTTCATCATAAATAGATAGTTATAATTGAAATCGAAAAAGGCCATTATTTGTTCAAATAATGGCCTTTTTTACGCTTATTGATTGTTTATTAATCGGCTTTTGCGGCTTAAGCAAATAAATATGACAAAATGATAAAAAACCTCAAAAAAAGGTTGCACAAAATCTGTAGATCCTTAATATACGCCCTCGCTGACACGGACAAGGCTTCAGAGCAACGAGGACCAAGTTCAACTAACTAAATACAATTTGGTTAGCCATTCAAGTTAGCACGCTCTTTAAAATAGATAATCAGATAATTTGTGTGGGCGCTCGCTGGAGGCTTCAGAAGATCCTTTTAGGATCAAAAAAATTGAAGTCTTGCGAAACGTCTAACACGTCAATTCGCTTTATGTTGGCTTATTGTTTTTAGG
>NZ_QKLW01000009.1 GCF_003208215.1 Marinomonas alcarazii | reverse complement strand
CCTAAAAACAATAAGCCAACATAAAGCGAATTGACGTGTTAGACGTTTCGCAAGACTTCAATTTTTTTGATCCTAAAAGGATCTTCTGAAGCCTCCAGCGAGCGCCCACACAAATTATCTGATTATCTATTTTAAAGAGCGTTTGACACCTTGTTCAACTTACTTACCTTGGTAAGTGCAAACCTTCGCTTGCGTTATTCTCCGTGTCAGTGGGGGCGTATAATACATTCTGAATTTTTTAGCGCAAGCTCTTTTTTCACTTTTTATGAAAAGTTTTTATTTTTCTTCTCTAAGCCCCACATAAACAAAAAGACACCTAGGTGTCTTTTTGTTGGAACAGAACTAAACGCTAACCACCAACGTAACTCAACATTACGCCTGCCGCGACAGCAGAACCAATTACACCTGCAACGTTCGGCCCCATCGCATGCATCAATAGGAAGTTTTGTTTATTGGCTTCAAGCCCGACTTTATTAGCGACACGCGCAGCCATGGGAACAGCTGAAACACCTGCCGCGCCGATAAGTGGGTTTATAGCCTCATTGGAGAATCGATTCATTACCTTCGCCATTAATACGCCAGCAGCTGTACCAATAGAAAAAGCGACCAAACCCAAACCTAATATTCCAAGTGTTTCTAAATTCAAGAAAGCCTCAGAACTCAGCTTTGACCCTACCCCTAAACCTAAGAAGATAGTAACAATATTAATCAACGCATTTTGAGCCGTATCGCTTAAGCGATTAACAACGCCACACTCTCGCATCAAGTTACCAAAACAAAACATCCCTAATAGAGGCGCTGCAGATGGCAAAAACATAGCGACAAGAATAGTCACAACAATAGGGAAGACAATCTTCTCTTTTTTAGTAACAGGTCTAAGCTGCTCCATTTTAATAGAGCGCTCTTCTTTGGTCGTTAGCGCTCGCATTATTGGCGGTTGAATAAGCGGAACTAACGCCATGTAAGAATAAGCAGCAACAGCAATGGCTCCCAATAAATCAGGAGCTAATCGACTAGCAACAAAAATGGCTGTCGGACCATCTGCACCACCAATAATACCAATTGCAGCAGCATCCGCTAATGAGAAATCCATAATACCTGAAGCACCAAGAAGCACCGCCCCAATTACGGTAGCAAAAATACCAAACTGTGCTGCAGCCCCAAGGAGCAAGGTTTTAGGGTTCGCCAACATAGGACCGAAATCCGTCATAGCTCCAACCCCCATGAAAATGAGCAACGGAAACAAGCCCGTCTCAATTCCTCCATGGTAGATATAATATTGCAGCCCACCTGGCGACACCATGTGACCAGCAGCATCATAGACAGGAGCCGCCATAAATCCTGCACCAGGAATATTGACAAGCACCGCCCCAATACCGATAGGCAACAGCAATAACGGCTCAAAGCCTTTCTTTATCGCCAAAAAGACCAACAACAAACCGACACAGATCATCACAAACTGGCCAAATTCGAGCTGATAAATCCCAGTATCGTGGTAAAGGTTTAATAATTTGTTTTCCATTTTAAACTTGTTCCTTTAATTACAAAGTGAGAAGCGACTGACCGACCTGTACGGAGTCACCTTCTTTTACATTAATGGAACCCACAACACCTGACTTAGGCGCAGAGATCTCAGTCTCCATTTTCATCGCCTCTAGAATCATGACGGTATCGCCTTCATTCACTTGCTGCCCTGAAGACACGAGCACTTTGAATATATTGCCCGCTAATGGAGAAGGCACATCCTCGCCAGAAGCTTGTGCTGGCGCTGATGCCGGTACCGGAGAAGCTTGAGCACTTGCTACTGGCTGAATATTACTTACATCACCACCTTCCGACACTTGAACAACAAAGCTCTGCCCTGAAACTGAAACAGTATAAACACTCGCCTCGCTCGAAGGAGCGCTCACCGCTACTGACGTACTTTCAACAGCATCTTCAATGGAAGGAGCTGGCTCAAAAGCACTAGAATCCCCGCGATTTTGCAAGAATTTCAGCCCGATTTGAGGAAACAAAGCATACGTTAAAACGTCATCAATCTGATCACTTGATAGGGAAATATTCTTTTCCTTGGCAAGAGCAACCAATTCATCAGTCAATTTCTCCATTTCTGGTGACAACAAATCAGCTGGCCGGCAAGTGATCGCCTCGGAACCATCCAACACTCTCGCCTGCAATTCACGATTAAACTCAGCTGGGGCAGCACCGTATTCCCCTTTCAAAATACCTGCTGTCTCTTTTGAAATTGATTTATAACGCTCACCTGTTAGGACATTCAAAACAGCCTGAGTACCAACAATTTGAGAAGTAGGCGTAACAAGTGGAATCAAACCTAGATCTTCACGAACTTTTGGTATCTCTCTTAACACTTCATCAAACTTATCTGCAGCACCTTGCTCTTTCAACTGACTTTCCATGTTCGTTAACATGCCACCAGGAACTTGAGCTATCAAAATACGAGAATCTGTACCACGAAGAGACCCTTCAAACTTCGCATACTTTTTCCTTACATCTCGGAAATACGAAGCAATTTCTTCTAGCAACTCTAAATCCAAACCTGTATCTCTATCTGTACCCTGCAAAGCTGCAACTACAGATTCTGTTGCGCTATGACCGTATGTCATCGACATAGAAGAAATCGCAGTATCAACACGATCCACGCCAGCCTCAACCGCTTTTAGTATCGTCATATCTGACAAGCCAGAAGTTGCGTGTGCATGCAATTGAACTTCTAATTGAGTTTGAGCTTTAAGCAAACTCACCAACTCAAAAGCATCATATGGAGTTAAAATCCCCGACATATCCTTGATGGCAATAGAGTCCGCACCCATATCCTCAAGCGTTTTGGCATAATCAACCCAGTTCTGAGTTGTATGTACTCGGCTCTTAGTATAAGAAATAGTGCCTTGTGCATGCTTACCCTGCTGTTTAACCGCCTTAATCGCCGTTTCCAAGTTACGAGGATCATTCATTGCATCAAAGATTCGAAAAACATCTACGCCATTAAACGCAGCCCGCTCCACAAATTTATTAACTACATCATCGGCATAGTGACGGTAACCAAGCAAGTTTTGCCCGCGCAACAACATTTGCTGAGGCGTATTAGGCATTGCCTTTTTAAGCTCACGAATACGCTCCCATGGATCCTCACCAATAAAGCGAATACAAGCATCAAACGTCGCCCCGCCCCAAGACTCAAGCGACCAAAAGCCAACTTGATCAAGCTTTTCAGCAATAGGAAGCATATCGTCAATACGCATACGCGTAGCAAACAAAGATTGGTGAGCATCACGCAAAACGACATCAGTAATGCCAAGAGGTTGCTTTGTTGTTGTCATGTTTCTGCCTCGTAGAGAGTAAAGTTATTAATATAAGATTAGGATTTTTTACTTTTTTGATGCTGGTGAACTGCTGCGGTAATAACGGCTGTCAGTTGCGCATCGACACCAGAGGGGGTCAAAACCTTTGGCGCAGAATTTGGAGCAACAACAGTTTGCTCAGGGAACCAATTATTAAGCAGGCGCGACATGAACTTAGTCGCATATATCAAGACAACCAGAAACAGGAAAACAAACCCCATTCCCAAGACCATCAGCCCAAAACCATCTTCTATCAGCCCATTCATAGCATTAACACCTTATTTATCTTGCCTTGTTTGTACAGACCTAATGTGATCAGATGCACACACGACAGCACTGTTTATTTGTTATAGATAGTTTTTATCATAAACCAGAACAGTTTCATATTTTTTTTGCATAACAGTTAGACTTATTTCGTGAACAATTCCCTAGAAAAAGCACCTTTCCCCATTAAAAGAGCACACAAGAATAATATTGTACTGGCCGTAGCCCCAATGGAGGGTGTTATGGATCACACAATGAGAGCATTACTTTCCAGAATTGGTGGAATGGACTATTTAGTTTCCGAATTCATTAGGGTTACGCAATACCCCATTCCTTCAAGCACATTTAAACGCCTTATTCCTGAAAACCAACAGGCAGCAAAAACACAATACAATCACCCAGTCCACACTCAATTACTAGGCAGCAATGCTGAACTCATGGCACACAGTGCGTTAAATGCTGTTGAGGCTGGTGCCACACATATCGATGTAAATTTTGGCTGTCCAGCAAAACGTGTAAATGGTCATGGCGGTGGCTCAGTACTACTGCAAACGCCAGATACGCTGCACGAGATCATGAGCGCCATTCGCAAAAGCCTACCAAACGAAATCCCTGTCTCTGCAAAAATTCGCTTAGGCTTCGAGAATGAAGACCTATTATTTGAAAATGTGGCAGCAATTGAAGCCGCTGGAGTAGGTACACTGACCATCCATGGGCGGACCAAAAAAGATGGCTACAAGCCACCGGCTCGCTGGGAAAAAATTGGTGAAATTCAGGACAAGACAAAAATGATCGTTGTCGCAAATGGCGACATCATAGACACAGAGTCCCTATTGCGCTGTCAAGCCATCACAGGCTGCCAACATTTTATGATTGGAAGAGGTTCTCTTAATAACCCATTTATTTTTCAACAACTAAGAGCCGAACTAAACGGTGAAATAAGCAGCATTGATAAATCCATCTTTATAAAGCTATTCAGCACTTACACTAAGGAACTGAAACAGCACTATGATGAGGTTGCAACACTTGGCAGGTTAAAACAATGGTGCGGACACTTACGCTTCAATTTTGTAGAAATCAAAGAAAACCTGCAGGCACTACGTCGTAGCAAAAATACAGACGAAATAACAACGTGCTTTGAAGAAATAATGAAATAACAAAGGAGGTAAAAAATATTGGGAGGATATAAATATTTGGGGAGATAAATAAGAAAAGGAAATGGTGCACCCGAGAGGATTCGAACCTCTGACCGCTCGGTTCGTAGCCGAGTACTCTATCCAGCTGAGCTACGGGTGCATAACAATTTTTTAGTACATTTTAAATGTGGATAAATAAAAAATGTATTGGGGAATGAATGGTGCACCCGAGAGGATTCGAACCTCTGACCGCTCGGTTCGTAGCCGAGTACTCTATCCAGCTGAGCTACGGGTGCATAGCAATTTATTCCTACATTTTATTCTGGATAAAATAAAATGTATTTTTGAAATGGTGCACCCGAGAGGATTCGAACCTCTGACCGCTCGGTTCGTAGCCGAGTACTCTATCCAGCTGAGCTACGGGTGCACTGCAATTTCTTTTCTCTTTTTATTTAGAAAGGATAGTCTCTAAATAAAACTTGAAATGGCGGAGAGTGAGGGATTCGAACCCTCGATGAGTGTTAACCCATACACCCTTAGCAGGGGCGCGCCTTCGGCCACTCGGCCAACTCTCCGTAACAAGTGGGGCGCATTATATACGACACATTTGTCTTGTAAAGGCTTTTTTTAAAATTAATCTTCTAAATCTTGATCGTCTTGTTCTTTTTGAATGCGTAGATAAATCTCTTCACGATGAACAGAAACATCTTTAGGTGCATTAATACCAATACGAACCTGATTACCTTTTACGCCTAATACAGTGACAGAAACCTCGTCACCAACCATTAAAGTTTCACCAACACGTCTAGTAAGAATAAGCATTTGAGTAATCTCCCTGTAATAACTTTTAAATGTTTTTAGTCGAATTGCCTTACACATGATGTAGGGCAATTCCTACAAAGGCTATTGTAGCCCCTCTCTAAAAATTAAACCATCCATTCGTACAGGGTTTTATGTATCCAATTGTTACGCTTCGCTCACGCCTGGTGTCGCTTCGTTTAATTTGAATGCTGAATGTAAAGCTCGAACAGCCAACTCCATGTATTTTTCATCAATAATGACTGAAACTTTAATTTCTGATGTCGAAATCAACTGAATATTTATCGACTCAGCAGCCAAAGCCTTGAACATTGTGCTCGCCACGCCTGCATGAGAGCGCATCCCCACCCCCACAATAGACACCTTAGCGATCTTAGCATCAGACAACACGGCTTTCGCACCAAGCTCACTCGCAATCGTATTCAATGTTGCAAGCGCCTGATCATATTCATTGCGATGAACAGTAAAGGTAAAGTCAGTCGTACCATCCACAGATACGTTTTGAACAATCATATCTACTTCTATGTTGGCATCACTAATAGGGCCAAGAATACGAGAAGCGATACCTGGTATATCAGGCACACCTTTCAGGGTTAACTTTGCCTCATCTCTATTGAATGCAATCCCAGAAACCGCTGGTTGCTCCATACCCTTAACCCCCTCAGTTGTAATCAATGTACCTTCACCTTCAACAAAACTAGACAGCACCCTCAGTGGCACTTGATATTTACCAGCAAACTCTACAGAGCGAATCTGCAACACTTTAGAACCAAGACTGGCCATTTCCAACATTTCTTCAAAGGTAATTTTTTCCAAACGTCGAGCACTGTCAACAACCCTAGGATCTGTCGTATAAACGCCATCAACGTCCGTGTAGATCTGGCATTCATCCGCCTTTAAAGCCGCCGCCAGAGCCACACCAGTCGTATCTGAGCCACCTCGCCCCAGAGTCGTAATATTGCCAAACTCATCCGCCCCTTGAAAACCGGCCGCGACAATCACTCGTCCAGCATCTAAGTCTGCACGCATCGCTTCGGTATCAATTTTTTGGATTCTAGCCTTACCATGTGCGTTGTCAGTTGTAATACGAATTTGAGATCCCGTATAAGAACGAGCATCAAGCCCACGCTTCATCAACGCCATTGACAAAAGAGCGATGGTAACCTGCTCCCCTGTCGACAAAAGAACATCCATCTCCCGCGCATTAGGTGAAGCACTGATACTTTTAGCAAGATCAATCAGTCTATTGGTCTCACCACTCATAGCCGAAACAACTACGACAATATCATCGCCTTGTTGCTTATGCTTTAACACTCGATCTGCAACCGCTTCGATACGCTCTATAGTACCTACCGAAGTGCCGCCGTATTTTTGAACTAACAACGCCATAATCTTTCTATCACCCAAATCAAAGCTCAAACAGAGCGTATCAAGTTATACTCGTTCAGCAACCCAATCAGGCACTAACGCAAGCGCAGCAGGCAAACCATCTGGATTATTACCACCAGCCTGAGCCATATCAGGACGACCACCGCCCTTACCATCAACCAAAGGTGCAACCATCTTAATCAGGTCACCCGCTTTCACGTTTTTAGTCAGTTCTTTTGTTACACCAGCAATCAAACTTACCTTACCATCATTCACCGCTGCCAAAAGAATAACGGCAGATTCAAGCTTGCTCTTCAACTCATCAAGCAAATCGCGCAATGCTTTTGGATCTTCCACTTCAACTTGAGCGACCAACAACTTACCGCCATTGATATCCACTGCCTGAGAAGCCAAATCAGCGCCAGCCAAAGCTGCCATTTTGCTTTTCACTGCATCCAGCTCTTTTTGCAAGCTACGAGCATGATCATTTAAGGCCACAACTTTATCTAGGACACTGTCTTGATTGCCTTTAACAAGACTGGCAATACCGTCAAGAATTGACTCTGTTTGACGCGTTGTATCAATCGCAACTTTACCCGTCACCGCTTCTATACGACGAACACCGGCTGCAATACCGCTCTCTGAAACGATTTTAAAGAAACCAATGTCACCTGTGCGGCTTACGTGAGTACCACCACATAACTCAATCGAGTAATCAGCGCCCATCGTCAACACACGCACTTCGCTGTCATACTTTTCGCCAAATAACGCCATAGCGCCTTTCGCTTTAGCGGACTCGACATCCATAATGTCTGTTTCTACAGCACGGTTTAAACGAATCTGTTCGTTTACCATATCTTCGATTTGCTCAATTTCGGTCGCTGTCACACCTTCAAAATGTGAAAAATCGAAACGCAAACGTTCCGCGTTTACCAAAGAGCCTTTCTGCAGAACATGATCCCCCAAAATACGACGCAACGCTTCGTGCATTAAGTGAGTCGCAGAGTGATTCAATGTTGTAGCCATACGCAAAGTACGATCTACCTCACCCGTCACTTGATCTCCAACAGTCAAACTACCTTCTTTTAACTCACCATAATGCAGGTGTGCCTTAGCTTGTTTTGTTGTGTTAGAAACTTTGAACGCTCCTGCGCCACGCAACCAACCTTGGTCACCAACTTGACCACCAGACTCAGCGTAAAACGGAGTCGATTTCAAAACGACAGCGGCAACTTGACCTGCCTCAATAGACTGAACAGATTCACCGTCAACAAGGATCATTTCAATTTCGCAAGTACCAGCCAGATTGTCATAACCGGTGAACTCAGTAACAGAGTCCAGCTTTATACTGCCGGACATATCCATAGAGAAATTGCTTGCTGAGCGAGCACGAGCACGTTGTGCATCCATTGCAACTTCAAATCCAGCTTCATCAATTTCTAGATCATTCTCACGAGCGACATCATTGGTTAAATCTGCTGGAAAACCATAAGTGTCATAAAGTTTAAACACTGTCTCGCCAGGAATAACTTTTTTATCGCCTAGTTCAGAAATCGCTTCCTCAAGGATTTTCATCCCTTGATCAAGCGTCTTAGCAAACTGCTCTTCTTCTTTTAAGAGAATAGAAGCAACACGCTCTTTTAACTTAGTTAGCTCTGGGTAAGCTTCACCCATTTCAACATCAAGTGCTTCTACCAACTTATGGAAAAAGACACCTTTTTGACCCAGCTTATTACCGTGACGAATGGCACGACGAATAATACGACGCAAGACATAACCACGACCTTCATTCGACGGAATCACACCATCGACGATCATGAAGGAACAAGAACGAATATGGTCTGCAATAACGCGAAGAGACTGCGCACTCAGATCCTGAGTACCAACAACTTTTGCCGCAGCTTTGATTAGATTCTGAAACAAATCGATTTCATAGTTACTGTGAACACCTTGCAGAATTGCAGCAATACGTTCTAAGCCCATGCCAGTATCAACAGAAGGCTTAGGCAAAGGCGCCATCTCACCATCAGCAGAACGATTAAACTGCATGAAGACCACGTTCCAGATTTCGATAAAACGGTCACCATCTTCTTCCGGAGAACCTGGAGGCCCACCCCAAATATGCTCACCATGATCATAAAATACTTCAGTACAAGGACCGCATGGCCCTGTGTCGCCCATTGCCCAGAAGTTATCAGACTGGTAACGGCCACCTTTGTTATCGCCAATGCGAACGATTTTTTCTGCAGGCAGACCTATATCTTTATTCCAAATATCGTAGGCTTCATCGTCTTCAGCATAAACCGTTACCAAGAGTTTCTCTGTTGGCAACTTCAACACAACGGTTAGAAACTCCCAAGCATAATGAATGGCATCTTTTTTAAAGTAATCACCAAAGCTGAAGTTACCTAGCATTTCAAAGAAAGTATGATGACGCGCCGTATAACCAACGTTTTCTAGGTCATTGTGCTTGCCACCCGCTCGCACACAACGCTGAGACGTTGTTGCTCGTGAATATGGGCGAAGATCCTCTCCCAAAAACACGTCTTTAAACTGGACCATGCCAGCATTGGTGAACAACAAAGTCGGATCATTTCCTGGTACCAAAGAGCTGGATTCCACGATTTGATGCTGCTTACTTTCAAAGTACGATAAAAATGACTGGCGTAACTCAGAACTCTTCATAATGGGATGAGTCTCTATCTCTATTTTCTGGACGAATTGGATTGCGTGAATGGCAGATTAACACATGCCTACTCGATGCAATGAAAAGCACAAAATAGTACACGCAAAGGATAGGTGTTTTCAAAAGAAACTATAGTAATTTAACGCTTATTTTGTGCAAACCTTAAGCAAAAGCCCAATTTGCTGACACAAACCGACTTTCGCCTAAGGTTTTCTAAGAAAGGACTACTGAGAATGATCACCGCGGGTATAACGATAATGAGGTCGCGCTGTCATTCTAGTTACCAATTCATAACCTATAGTACCAGCGTAGTCGGCGACCTCCTCGACAGGAACATCCCCACCCCATAGAACCACCTCTTCGCCCATGGCAAGTTCAGCAGAATAATCCTGCATACGCACAGTAATCATATCCATCGAGACTCGACCAGCCAAACAAGCGGGCTTACCCCCCACTAACATGGGCGTACCGTTTTCAGCATGGCGAGGGTAACCATCACCATAACCCACTGCAACCGTCGCCAACATATGGTCTTCTGCGGCGACATAACCCAATCCATAACCCACTTTATCGCCTTTACTGACTTTACGTGTCGAAATCACTTTTGACGACAATGTCATGGCAGGTCGTAGCCCCATTGCACGCCCACTCACCTCTGCAAAAGGTGAAATTCCGTACAACATAATGCCGGGACGAATCCAACCACCTTCAGGCACACTCCATTTCATTATGGCAGCCGAGTTAGCGACACTGGATTCAATGTCACCAATTAACTGCCGAGTTTGTTCAAAATACGCCAACTGCTTCATTGTCGTAAGATCAGACAAATCATCGGCACAAGCAAAGTGCGTCATAAGCACCACTTCACCCACTTGACCACTCTCTTTTAGAGCAGTTACGAATGACGGTGCAGCCTCTTTATCAACACCAAGGCGATGCATGCCAGAGTCTAATTTCAAAAAAACCTTTTCGATTTTGGCATGACTAGCACGCAACTCATCAAGCTGCTGAGTGTTTTCGATAGCGGCCCAGAAGCCATGCTTTTCACACAGCGCCCACTCCTCACCCTCAAACACCCCTTCCAACAGCAAAATAGGGGAAACAACGCCAGCGTCACGCAAAGCAATGGCTTCCTCAATAGCCGCCACAGCAAAAGCATCCACCTCTTTATCCAAGTAACGCGATACTTCGACCGCACCATGCCCGTACGCATTGCTTTTAACAACAGCGAACGCCTTACAAGTTGGCTGTAATTTTTTTGCATAGCGGTAGTTTTGTAAGATTGCCTCCAAATCTACCGTTGCCGTGAGTGGCCGTGCCATTTTCGCCCCTTAAATTTTTAAAACGTTTTCTTACTTATAACGTTGTACAGAAAGATCTTGAGAATCGATCTCAGTTTTATCGCCTGACATAATATCCGCAATGACAGCGGCAGAGCCACAACACATAGTCCAACCCAATGTTCCGTGCCCTGTATTCAAATACAAACCATCAATGTGTGTGCGACCAACAACTGGCGTGCCATCAGGTGTCATTGGACGAAGCCCTGTCCAATAATCTGCTTCCGATAGGTCACAGCCCTGATCAAACAAATCGTGCACAACATGAGTAATGGTCTCAGTGCGAACTTTTGGTAAATCAAGATTATATCCGTTTAATTCCGCTGTTCCTGCTGCACGAATACGACTACCTAATCGAGTCACTGCGACTTTATAGGTTTCATCCATTACCGTTGAAACAGGGGCGAACTTTGAGTCTGTGATCGGCACAGTTAAGGAATAGCCTTTCACTGGATAAACCGGAATAGAAATATCAATATCTGAAAGCAATTCTTTTGAGTAGCTTCCCATGGAAACCAAAACATGATTAAACTCAAAATCACCCTGATCGGTTTTTACGGCGCGAATTTTACCACTTTCTACGACCAAGCGCTCAATCGACACACCAAATTTAAACGTAACACCTAATTCATCACAGTGTTTTTTCAGCTCCTGACAAAAAACAAAACAATCTCCCGTTTCGTCTCCGACTAAACGAAGCCCACCCTTAAACTTATCAATTACAGGCGCCAGGCCTGGCTCAACGTCTAAAATTTGTGCCGGTGTTAAAACTTGATGGGGAACATTTAGGGCCTTTAATACCTTGATGTCTTTTTCGGATGCCTCAACCTGCTCGTCTTTACGGAATAGCTGCGTCAGTCCGCCTTGGCCATCATCATACTTAATGCCGATCTCTTTACGCATAGCGATAAATTGATCACGACTGTATTCAGCTAACGCCACCATACGAGACTTATTAACGTCATAAGCCTTTTCCGTGCAATTAGCCAACATCTTGCCCATCCAAGCTATTTTTTTGAACTCTGGATCAGCACTAACCTTTAAAGGCGCATGCTTTTGCATCAGCCACTTAATCGCCTTAAGAGGAATCCCCGGTGCCGCCCAAGGTGCTGAATAACCAGGAGAAATTTGACCAGCATTAGCAAAGCTTGTTTCAAGTGCAACCCCCTCTTGACGGTCAATCACTGTCACTTCATACCCTTTTTTCGCCAAATAATACGCTGACGTTAAACCAACAACACCCGCACCCAGCACGCAAACACGCATAGAAAACCTCAAAAAACAAATAAAGTCATATCATCTATAATCACACAACAAATCCAGTTTTATCATCTTATTTTATGATATTTAAAAGAACAATAAACTTTAAAACATCCATTTTAAAGTTTATTAGAAACGAAATGTAAAACCTTTATTCAACTGATAAAATAGCCGTTCAATCAAAGCAAGCAGGGACACAGACATGAAAGAACAGCAAACATCTATATTTGACCAAGCCTTGTCACTGCTAAGCCACAGAGAACACAGCACAAAAGAGCTTGCAACAAAATTAAAAACCAGAGGACATGAGGAAGAGGAAATTACTGCTACCATCGAGCGTCTTGAAGAAATGAACTATCTTAATGACGAGCGTTTTGCAGAGATTTTTGTTAGAAGCCGACTAAGCAAACCTCTTGGCGCAAGCCGAATACAACAAGAGTTGATACAAAAAGGCATCCGTAGTGAATTGGCAAAAGAAGCCATTTCAAACGCAAATGCCGATTGGTTTGAGTTAGCAAGACAACTAAAAGAAAGACGATTTGGAAAAGAGTTTTGCACAGATTATAAAGAAAGGGCCAAACAATCTCGCTACTTGCAATACCGAGGGTTTGACTTCGAGCAAATAAAATACGCAACATCGTCAAACGAAGACGACTAATGCAAGAAAATCAAACCTCGATATATGAACCTAAGCTCACTTACAGTTTATGTTCTTTTGCCATCAAGGCCGCCAAATAGCGCTCCTCCATTTCAACATATTTTTCTTGAATGGCTTCAATCTTTGCATCTAACTCCGTAATTTTTTTCTGTAATTTCACGGCCTCATCAGACAGCTCCTGACCATCGTATATTTCAGCCTCCAGACGCCTTTTCTCTTCTTCCAGTTCGTTGTTAATCTCTTGGAGGTTCTCGATCTCTTCTAAATCTTGGTTATTCAACAAATCCTCGTCACCATGCGCTGAATCTATATAATCCTCTGGGTAAAGTTTTCTATTCATGAGCGTTTCATGCAACACCCTTGCGTCTTCTAAATCTCGCTCAAGCATTTCTACATACAATTCAGATTCATCGACCATCTGGCGTAGCGAATTCAATTTCATGGACTGCTCACTGACATAGGCATCGGACTGCTCTGTAAACGAGCCCTGATAAAGCAAATCCTCTATATTTTTCATAGTGCTACGTTCTTCCTCCATAACACCATATATATCCATTGCCCCAGAACTCGACTGTTTTTTCTGGCTCAGCAAGGCAGTTGCCTTCTTCAAGGCCTCATCACGCTTAGCCGCATCTATGTTTAAGTTGTATTGGATTGTCTGTAAACTCAATAACTTAGCCTCTAAACTCTTAACAACTCGGCCACTTTCAAGCAATGACTTTTCTAGCCTTACAATAGATACGTCATACGCACTTAAATACTTCCCTTCCCCCTCGTTATCCGTTTTAACCTTATGAACGCCTTCTTTTAACTCTTCAATTATATTCTTCTGATAAGCCGCTAATGCCTTAAGATCCGCAACCTTATCATCTAGCTCTGTTTTCATTGGATCTAAAAAAACAGCCTCACTAACATCATTGATAAAACCTTCCAACGCAGCAACATAGGCTTCATGCTCTTCAATATCTTTCAGTTCTTCCATATGAACAGCCAATCTTTCAGAAAACTCATGCATACTGGCCATTTCTGCTCGCAAAGCAGCGAGCGCATCGTCTAGGTCGGATTCAACCGACAACTCTGCTTGTAATTTAGTAAGCTGATTATTCAAATCGGCTGTAATATTATCCTGAGCAAAAACCTTGTCTCCCGCCTTTTGAATGACTTTATTTAGTTCATACAACAAAGATTGATTTACTTTAAGGGACTTAAGGAGAGCATCGATTTCTTGAGCCTGATCTACTCGATCTAACAGACCTTTAAACACCCCCAATAACATAACTATTTTTTCATTAGGTACAGAACGCTCAATAACGTGCATCTCAACATCTAAAAAAATCGCCCAGCAAGACAACGCTGATCGTCCTTGCGAGTCCACTTTTGGCGACTTTTCTAGCAAGTCCTTACAAATATTCCGCTGCTGTTTCAAAAGTGCTAACCATTGCGCTTTTTTATCCGCGGAAACAAAGTCCTCACCTAGGGGATGAGCGGAACCACTCAACGCCTCGTCAGAGCCTGCCAATGCTTTCTTCAAAGCTAAATAACGGTGGGCAACAAATAACAGGACGATCAATAACACCACGCTTGATGCGACTAATGCCCAATGCCAGATTTGCATAACAACAGCCTCTTTAATCATTAAGAGAAATATCTTCAAAGGTTAGACTCAAAGAAACCATAAGACCTATCTTTTTTAAAGCACTTCCCACAAAAACAAAAAAAAGCAGGCCGAAGCCTGCTTTCTCAATATAGCAACCGAAAAACAATTAAAAGTCTAATTGTTCAACTTCTTCCTCTGTCTCTTTTGCAGCAACATTTGCCTTTGCATCTGCTTTTTTAGGCAATAAATCTTCACGAATTTTCGCTTCAATTTCTTGTGCAATTTCAGGGTTATCCGCCAAGTATTGCGCGGCATTAGCCTTACCTTGACCAATCTTGTTACCGTTATAAGCGTACCAAGCACCAGCTTTATCAACAAAGCCTTGCTTAACACCCAAATCAATCACTTCGCCCATGCGGTAGATACCAGCACCGTACATGATTTGGAATTCAGTTTGTTTGAATGGCGGCGCAATTTTGTTTTTCACTACTTTAACGCGAGTTTCGTTACCGATTACTTCATCGCCTTGCTTCACAGAGCCGATTCGACGGATATCCAAGCGAACAGAAGAGTAGAACTTAAGCGCATTACCACCGGTTGTCGTTTCTGGCGAACCAAACATCACACCAATTTTCATACGAATCTGGTTAATAAATACAACCAAACAGTTAGCGTTCTTAATAGAGCCTGTCAATTTACGCATTGCTTGAGAAAGCAAGCGCGCTTGAACACCAACAGAAGAGCTCCCCATTTCGCCTTCAATTTCAGACTTAGGAACCAAAGCCGCTACCGAGTCGACAATTACCACATCTACACTGTTAGAGCGCACCAACATATCGACAATTTCAAGCGCCTGCTCACCAGTATCTGGTTGAGAGATTAAAAGATCTTCAATGTTAACGCCCAGCTTTTCAGCATAAGAAGGATCAAGCGCATGCTCAGCATCGATAAAGGCACACGTTTTACCTTGTTTTTGCGCTTCAGCAATCACACTTAGCGTTAAGGTTGTTTTACCTGAAGACTCAGGCCCGTAAATTTCGCAAATACGGCCATAAGGAAGTCCACCAGCACCTAACGCAATATCTAAGCCTAACGACCCAGTAGAAACAGTATCAATATCAAGCTTGGCACCTTCACCCATCTTCATGATGGCACCTTTACCAAATTGACGCTCAATTTGAGACAGCGCCGCGTCCAGCGCTTTTTTCTTGTTGTCTGCAATAGATGACATAATGAATTCCTTGTAACTACTGTTCGTTGTGATTAATTGTCGTTGAGGGTAACTCTATCGCTTTTTTTAGGGAATCTCAAGAAATACTGTATATAAAAACAGTATTATTTAAGTGCGTCATTAAGCACCGCTTTTACACCACGAAGCGCCGCAAAAACCGTTGCTTCTCTTACCGCCTGACGATCCCCAGAAAACTGAAAGCGCTCGACTTTGGCTTCCTGTCCGAGCAATTGCCAGCCGATATAAACACAGCCAACTGGCTTTTCTTCCGAACCGCCTCCAGGGCCTGCCACACCACTAACAGCAACAGAAATATTTCCGCCAAGCTGCAAAGCACCAGCACACATTTCTCTTACGGTTTGCTCTGATACAGCGCCAAAGGTTAATAAGGTTTCTTCTGCTACAGACAAGCCTTGCATTTTCGCTTCATTGGCGTAACTGATCACACCACCAAAAAACCATGACGAACTACCAGGTACTTGCGTACACACCGCACCAATCAATCCACCAGTACAAGATTCAGCGGTAACAAGCATGCAACCTTTCTCTAACAATACATGGCCAGCCTCTTCTGCTGCCCGTGTCATTTCTTGCATTTGATTCATTACCTTAATCCCTTAAATCCTAGGAAAATATCCCGTAGAATACCCCTCTATTTTTTGGATCACAATCGAGCTTCCCGAATGAGTAAAACAACAGCAGACAATCACACGCCAATGATGCGCCAGTACTTCGGCCTAAAATCACAGCACCCAAACCAACTGCTATTTTATCGCATGGGAGATTTCTACGAGCTCTTTTACGACGACGCCAAGCGCGCTTCCCAGCTACTGGATATTACACTTACCGCTCGTGGTCACTCCGGCGGCATGCCGATTCCAATGGCAGGCATCCCATTCCACGCCGCTGAAAACTACATTGCACGCTTGGTGCGTATGGGTGAATCCGTTGTGGTTGCCGAACAAACTGGCGACCCCGCCACCAGCAAAGGTCCTGTTGAAAGACAAATTGCTCGTATTGTCACGCCAGGTACAATCAGTGATGAAGCCTTCTTAGAAGAAAAGCGCGAGAACCTTTTGCTGTCACTCGCCCATCAATCTCGAAAAGGTCTCGATGTTTTTGGATTTTCTTATTTGGACATGGCCAGCGGCCGTTTTTGTTTATTCGAAGTGGATGGCCATGAAGCGCTTTCTAGCGAATTACAACGCCTATCTCCAAGAGAGATTTTGATCTCCGAAGATTTCCCAGCGCGCGACACGCTCAAACTAGAAAAAGGCATTGCAGAACTTGGCCCTTGGCATTTCGATTATGAGTCAAGCTATCGCCAGTTAATCCAACAATTCAACACCAAAGATTTATCGGGGTTTGGCTGTGAGGCACTCACCGCAGCCATTTCTTCTGCTGGCGCTCTACTTCAATACGCCAAAGACACACAACGCTCAGCTTTGCCACACATTCAATCCATCATGGTTGAACACAAAGACGATTCCGTTTTAATTGATGGCGCAACTCGACGCAACTTAGAAATTGATATAAATCTAACTGGCGGCACAAGCAATACAGTTGTGGAAGTATTAGACAAATGCTCAACACCAATGGGCAGTCGTTTATTAAAACGCTGGTTACACACGCCAATTCGTGATTTGAATGAAATTCAGGCTCGCCAGCAAGTTGTCTCCGAATTAAAAAACAACCTGACTTACGACACTTTTGAAGCGCCACTAAAAAAAGTGGGTGATTTAGAGCGTATCTTATCCCGTGTTGCTTTACGCTCTGCACGTCCTAGAGACTTATTACGCCTAAGGTTTGCTCTTGAAGCTGCGCCAGAAATTACTCAACTACTCGCAAGCGTCCAATCACAACGCCTTACGGAACTGAGCCAACGCATTATCGCCCAGCCAGCCATTACAGAAACATTGGCAAAAGCTCTGGTTGAAAACCCACCTTCTGTGGTTCGTGATGGCGGTGTCTTTGCCCAAGGCTACGATGAAGAATTAGATGAGCTGTTAGCCTTATCGACCAATGCCACAGACTTTCTTGCAGAAATGGAGCGTACAGAAAAGGCTCGCACAGGGATCAGTTCACTAAAAGTTGGTTTTAACCGCGTTCACGGCTATTACATCGAGATTAGTCGTCTGCATTCCGATCAAGCACCAGTAGAATACATTCGTCGCCAAACACTGAAAAATGCCGAACGCTTTATTACCCCTGAACTAAAAGCCTTCGAAGATAAAGCACTCAGTGCGAAATCCAAATCTCTTGCTCGTGAAAAAGAACTTTATGAAGCGCTGCTCGATCAACTAAATGAAGTACTAGGCGAATTGCAAACCACCAGCCAAGCTCTGGCGCAGTTAGATGTATTAAACAACTTCGCCGAACGCGCGAACACACTTAATTTTAACTGCCCGGAATTACACAATCGCGGCGGCATTCAGATTATCGGTGGTCGCCACCCTGTTGTGGAATCAGTGATTTCAGAGCCCTTCGTGCCAAACGACCTTGATTTGAATGACAAACGTTCATTACTGATGATTACCGGTCCGAATATGGGTGGTAAATCCACCTATATGCGTCAAATCGCTCTAATCACTTTGCTAGCACACACAGGTTGTTTTGTGCCTGCTGAATCGGCATCTATCTCAATTGTTGATCGAATATTTACGCGCATGGGTTCATCGGATGACCTTGCAGGCGGTCGATCAACCTTCATGGTAGAAATGACAGAAACAGCAAATATATTAAATAATGCCAGCAAAAACAGCTTGGTACTAATGGATGAAGTTGGACGCGGGACCAGCACTTTCGACGGCTTATCACTCGCTTGGGCGGCTGTCGACTACTTAGCCAAAGAGCTAAAATGTTATGTCCTGTTCGCTACCCATTACTTTGAACTTACGACACTAGCGGATCAATTAGACAACGCCGCCAACGTTCATTTAACTGCAACAGAATACGAAGACGAGATCGTTTTTTTGCATAAAGTTCATGAAGGCCCAGCAAGCCAATCATACGGTTTACAAGTTGCGCAATTGGCAGGCGTTCCTCGTGGGGTTATTGGACATGCCAAACAAAAGTTAAAAGAGCTTGAAGTCGTAACGGGCATAGACCTTGATAGTCATTCTATAGAAACGCCAGCAAACGCCCCCTCAACGAAAGCGAAAACCAAACAACGCACTATTGAGGAAAACAACAAAGACTACCAACCTCTGCAAGTCGATATGTTTGCCCAGGCCGAGCAGAATGTCTTGAAAAATACGCTTGAAGAACTAGATTTAGACAATATGACGCCGTTAGAGGCTATTAATGCTCTGTATAAGCTGAAATCTCAGTTGTCGTAATAAGCGACTGTCGATATAAGCTAATAGCAGATAAATGTAGACTATTTACGATTGTCGCTTGCCGCGAAATAGCCTATACCTCTAAAATAGTGCGCAATCATTTTTATAGCTTGTAAGGAGAAGTCGAATGGCTTTCATCGTTACCGATAACTGCATTCGCTGCAAATACACTGACTGTGTTGAAGTTTGTCCTGTGGACTGCTTCTACGAAGGCCCTAACTTTTTAGCAATCAATCCTGACGAGTGTATCGACTGCGCATTGTGTGAGCCTGAATGTCCAGCCAATGCCATCTTCTCTGAAGACGAATTGCCTGAAGACCAAGAAGTATTCGTTGAATTAAACCGTGACCTGTCTTTGATCTGGCCAAACATTGCAGAGAAAAAAGACGCGCTTCCTGACGCGGCACAATGGGACGGCGTTGAAGATAAATTAGAGCATCTAGAACGCTAATTTAGCACTGCTTAAAAGCTCAAAATAAAAAAGCGACTCGATAGTCGCTTTTTTTATGCTCAACGTTATCAACAATGAAATCGTGACATATTTTAAGCCAAAAAAAAGGGCACCAAAGGCACCCCTACTTTCTGCTTACATCCGTTAAGCGACTCTTCCATTGAGTAAAACATCACTGTTTGCTCCATCCTGAAGCGTCCAAACTGTCCTTATTGCATGGTGTAATCCATCAAACCATAACATCCATATGAACAATCCATCGTTCTGAACATCCTAGTTCAATCCTCACACCATCTTTGGTGACCAATTAAACGCTTACAGCGCTTCTCATCCATGAACTCCGTTTGGTTGATGAACAATTTACCAGCTTTTGAGCATTAATCAAATTTCGGCACGATAAGAAAAAACGGATTTTTTCTTTTGTAAATCAAGTAGATAACAAAAAACTACAAAGAAATTTCTCCTTTAGCCACACAACAAACGGGAAAGGCTTACAGGTATGTCAGAAAAAGACTACAAACCAACCTTTTTCTGACAAAAAATGCAGCAAGGTCAGATAGCAACAAGAAACTCATCAGCCCATTTTACGGCTTCCAAGTAGGTGGTTTTTAGATCCTCAAAATCCTGAACATCCTTGATGGTATGCCCATTACTGTAGCTTTCTACAAGATCCAACGCATTTCCTACTCTTCCAGAGCGATGAACAATAGCGTTAATAAACTCACTAGGTAAAGGCAGTTCACCAAGCACTTCATCCAGCTTCATACCAGTACAAACATCGATCATCGACAACATTCCAGCAAGAAAATACTTGTCCTGATTGTTGTAGCCACGGC
Organism: Marinomonas alcarazii; assembly: GCF_003208215.1. Classification (GTDB taxonomy): domain Bacteria; phylum Pseudomonadota; class Gammaproteobacteria; order Pseudomonadales; family Marinomonadaceae; genus Marinomonas; species Marinomonas alcarazii. The sequence continues at coordinate 133,981 of NZ_QKLW01000009.1, read as the reverse complement.
TTTGAGCAAATAGCTCCGCATGTTTCGCTCGAATCATGATTTGCTCTAACAACACATGACGTTCACCAACCATTTCTGACATCAACAACAGGTTTGTCAATGATTTCAGTTTTTCAGCGCCAATCAACATGATGGCCAATCGCACAGAGTCAACTGAAGCAATAAGACCCGTAGAAGGGGAATTTAGATAACGTAATAATTTATGAACCAAGCCAGCATCTTGACTAACAATTCTGTCTAGGTCATCAATGCTAAGCGTTGATGGGTTCAACAGCGAAGACATTAATTGAAGTAACGTCATACTGTTTACTTTTGATGCTTTGCTCGATACCAGTTCAGGCTTTTCAAAGAAATAACCTTGGAAGAACTCTACTCCCAGCAAACGACAAAACTGGTAGTCTTCCCAAGTTTCGACTTTTTCAGCAATAATTTGAGCTTTGAACCCTTTCAACAACTCAACCTGTTGATGAAAGCCATCATGGCCAAGCGCTAAAATATCTAGCTTGATATAGTCCGCCAATTCGACAAAAGGCGTTAATTTACTATCAAAAACAAAATCATCCAGCGCAATGATACAGCCAGAATTCGTCCAGCGGCGTAAAGAGGCAAGCAATATCGCATCAAAACCAGAGTCTTCCGATACTTCAATAACAATATTTTCTTTGTCGATTGGCATGCCGCTAGGGCTTAGTAGATACGCTCTTGAAAAATTAACAAAAGCCTTACTTGAGCCAACCAAATTTTCCATACCAAACTCAAATAAGCCGGCTGAAATCACCTGCGCAGTCGCACCAACCTCATCCATAATATCAGCTTGCACTGCCATCATATTCTTACGATAAAAAAGCTCGTAGCCCATTACTGCAAGACGGCTATCTACAATTGGCTGTCTCGCCAGTGCGATATTTGAATAAGCTGATAGTGAATTTTCAACCATATTGTTTCCATTTCAATAAAAGTATCAGAACGATTTGTACAGTGTCTCAATATTGCCTAAAAATTGCCATTGGGCATAGACAATATTCTTGATAACATGGAGCCATTAAATGTAGACAACTATATAAAACAAAATAAAGCAAAAAACCTGTGGGGAAAACAATGCCAGTATATCGCTCCAAAACAACTACATCGGGCCGTAATATGGCCGGAGCTCGTGCGCTATGGCGTGCAACCGGAATGACAGACGATGATTTTCAAAAGCCAATCATTGCGGTGGTTAACTCTTTCACTCAATTTGTACCAGGGCATGTCCACCTTAAAGACATGGGGCAACTGGTTGCTCGTGAAATTGAAGCCGCTGGCGGTGTAGCGAAGGAATTCAACACCATCGCTGTCGACGACGGTATCGCCATGGGCCATGATGGCATGCTTTACAGTCTTCCATCTCGCGACCTAATCGCAGACTCTGTTGAATACATGGTAAATGCCCATTGTGCCGACGCTATGGTCTGTATTTCAAACTGTGACAAAATCACACCTGGAATGCTAATGGCGGCTATGCGCATCAACATTCCAGTGATTTTTGTGTCTGGTGGTCCAATGGAAGCGGGCAAAACTAAGCTGTCCGAAAACAAACTGGATTTAGTTGATGCCATGGTTATCGCTGCAGACCCAACGGCAACCGATGAAAAAGTAGCGGAATACGAACGCTCCGCTTGCCCTACTTGTGGCTCTTGCTCTGGCATGTTCACTGCAAACTCAATGAACTGTCTAACCGAAGCGCTTGGTTTAAGCTTGCCAGGCAATGGCACAACATTAGCCACTCACTCTGACCGTCGCCGCTTATTTCTAGATGCCGGTCGTCGTATTGTAGACATCACTAAACGTTTCTACGAAAACGATGAAGCAAACTGGGCACCACGCTCTATTGCAAGCTTCGAAGCGTTTGAAAATGCTATGACACTAGACATCGCAATGGGCGGATCAACCAACACTATCCTGCATTTATTGGCGATTGCCCGTGAAGCTGGTGTGGAATTTACGATGGAAGACATCGATCGCTTGTCTCGTAGAGTACCTCAACTTTGTAAAGTTGCACCAAACTCACCTAAATACCACGTAGAAGATGTACACCGTGCCGGTGGCATCTTTGCTTTGCTAGGTGAACTAGATCGCGCTGGTATTTTACATAATCAATGTCATACCGTGCATTCCAAAACTATGCTTGAAGCGCTAGATACTTGGGACATCATGCGTTCACCGACTCCTGAGGTTATCGAATTCTTCAAAGCAGGCCCTGCAGGTATTCCAACGCAAACCGCATTTAGCCAATCTACTCGCTGGCCTTCTCTAGATGGCGATCGTGCAGAAGGCTGTATTCGTTCAATCGAAAACGCTTTCTCCCTCGAAGGTGGCTTAGCGGTTCTTTACGGCAACATTGCTGCAGATGGTTGTGTTGTAAAAAGCGCAGGCGTAGACGAATCGATTCTTGTATTTGAAGGTCGTGCTCACGTAACTGAGTCGCAAGACGAAGCTGTGAAAAACATTCTTGAGGATAAAGTAGAAGCGGGTGATATTGTCATTGTTCGCTACGAGGGACCTAAAGGTGGCCCTGGTATGCAGGAAATGCTTTACCCAACATCTTATATTAAGTCTAAAGGGTTAGGTAAAGCCTGTGCACTATTAACGGACGGACGTTTCTCTGGTGGTACATCCGGTTTGTCTATCGGCCACGTTTCTCCAGAAGCGGCTGCCGGCGGTGCAATCGGCTTGGTTGAAAATGGCGACCGTATTTTGATCGACATTCCAAACCGTTCCATCAACGTCTTACTGTCTGACGAAGAGTTAGCTCACCGTCGTGCCGCCATGGAAGCAAAAGGCGCAAACGCTTGGAAGCCTGTTGAAGAACGTCCACGTAAAGTTTCTCCAGCGCTAAAAGTGTACGCTCACTTTGCAACCAGTGCAGACAAAGGGGCAGTACGTGATATTAGTCAAATCGACTAATATCTAAAGAGTAATACGCAAAAGGCCGCTCTGCCTAACATAGGTGCTGCGGCCTTTTTTATAAACAACTTGAGACCTTTGCACGAAGCCAAGTCTAGGCAAGAGTCTCTACTTAATAATTCACTACAGGAAAGACCATGCTCAGCTATCGCCATATTTATCATGCAGGCAACCACGCTGATATTTTAAAACATTTGACGGTTAGTCAAATATGTCGCCATCTTATAAAAAAAGAGGCGCCCTTTTTCTATTTAGATACGCATGCTGGCATTGGTCAATATTCGCTAAACTCTGAACAGGCACAAAAAAACAAAGAATTTCATTCAGGTATTGCACGACTATTAAAAGAAGAGAATCTTCCCGAACCTCTAGAAGGCCTGTTGGATATCGTCCGAGACATGAACCCAACGGACACGCTGGAGTACTACCCTGGCAGCCCCAAAATTGTCGATTATTACGTTCGCCAAAAAGACAAACTACACTTATGTGAGCTGCACCCAAACGATTACCCACTTTTAGCGGCGCTTTTTCCAAATAAACGTAAAGCCAATGTAGTGAAAGACAACGGATTTGCCGCGGTAAAAGCGATGCTGCCGCCACCACAAAAACGTGGCTTCGTTTTAATGGATCCACCTTATGAAGTAAAAAAAGACTATCAATATGTGGTTCAAGCATTAGAAGAAGGATACAAACGCTTTCCTCAAGGTACTTATGCAATCTGGTACCCAGTGCTAAACCGCCAACAGGCGAACGAATTACTAAAATCAGTCAAAGCCACTCATATCCGCAATGTGCTTTTACTTGAACTTTGTATTCGCAACACAGAACAAGAACGAGGCATGGCCGGCAGCGGCATGATCATTGTCAATCCACCTTGGACTTTAGAAAAAGAGGCTAAGGAATTTTTACCCGTTTTGAGTAAGCTGCTTGCAGAAGATAATGAGGCTGACTTCCAAGTTACTTGGATCACCCCAGAATAACCCAATTTTATAGGAGCGCGTCATGAACACCCCCTTCGAACTCGCGTTTAAATACATGCCAACGCCTGCTTTTATAATAGAAAGCAGCACAGGCAAATTACTGTCTTACAATCGCAATTTTGAAATTTTGTTTGAAAATTTTAACACGACACCAGCCAGTAATTGGCAGGAGCTGTGTGAAGATGCCGCGTCTTCTGAAGACTGGGAAAACCTGAATAACAAAATTAAAAGTGGAAGCATCGAGCGCTGTGAAAGCTTAATTCGCGTTGGTGATAAGCTCATCAATATGCAGCTTGAAATGCAGCACCTTGGAGAATCAGTCTTAGTCTGTATCTACAATACCGATCATATGGATCTTTCTGCTGCAGAAAATACCTTACTAAAATACGCGTTGACGGAGTCTTCAGCTGGGTTGTGGATCTGGGAAACAGAATCGGATCTCGTATCTTGCTCTAAATCCATTGCCACCTTGTTAGGCTACCCTCTAGAGCAAACGCCACGCTCAACAACAGAATGGCACGCTCTTGTTCACCCTGATGATGTAAAACGATTAGCGACCGTCGTCAATGAGCATGTGGCACTAAACCAAGATTATTACGAGGTAGAATATCGTATTCTGACGAGTGATCAGCGTTACCTTTGGGTAAAAGAGCGCGGCAGAAGCTATACCAAAGGCCCAGATGGTAGCATCAAAAAGATCATTGGTTTTATGGTCGACATTAGCCACCAGAAAGCGCTAGAAGAACATCTACGTAATCAAGCAACCTTTGACGAATTAACAGGGTTATTAACACGTGGCGCAGCACTGACGCATTTCAAAAAACAGCTAGGCTTAGCAAAACGTCAATATACACCATTAACCATGGCGAAAATCAACCTTGATGCTAACGAGCGCCTCAGCAAATTGCCGATGGAAGCACGTAATATTGCCATCCAAACTTCGGCCCGCTATATCTACAAAAAGATCCGCGAAGCCGATGTGTTGGCAAGAGTAGAGCCCGACAAATTGCTACTATTATTGCCCAATACCAGTGTTCGTGATGCAAAACGTCTGCTTAACAACATGATTGACCCAACTGAAGAAGAAAAATCCGCATTATTCGAAGGCAATTCAGATCCAATGGACTTCTGTGTTGGTATTGCCGCTTTCCCAGAGGATGGCGAAACCATTGAAGAGCTGGCCCTTAGCGCAAACCAAGCTGTCGAGAACGGCCAAGCGACCAGCAAACAGATAGTGGTCAACTAAAGTTAGAAGCATAAAAAAACGCCGTATTGGAAATACGGCGTTTTCATTTTCAGCTTCTTTAACAAGGCTCACCTTGCAAGGTTAAAACAAGTTTTCTTGAACCACCATGATCACGGTGTTCGCCTAAATAAACACCTTGCCAAATACCTAAGCACAACCTCTTATCCCGAATGGGAATGGTCAAGGATGCCCCCAACATGCTGGCTTTTATATGCGCAGGCATGTCGTCGCTTCCCTCATAGATATGCTCATAGTAAGGCTGATCTTCTGGCACCATATAAGAAAAGTGTTTCTCCATATCACGGCGCACCGAAGGGTCGGCGTTTTCATTGATCGTCAAAGACGCTGAAGTGTGCAGCAACTGAACATGCAACAAACCAACCGACACTGGTGATAGTTTAGACAAAGCCGCTTCTACCTGATCGGTAATCAAATGAAAGCCTCGACGCATCGCTGGCAATTGAATTTCAACTTGCTGCCACATAACGAATTACTCTGCGCTGGTTCTTTGATAAACAGAAAAACGATAGTCATAAGGGTTCGGCCCTTCCGCTGCGAACGCTTCTTCTCCTATTAGAGTAAAAGATGGCCAATCAACCTCTGGGAAAAAAGCATCGCCTTTTACTTCGGCATCGACATGAGTAATGTACAAACGGTCCGCGCGCTCAAGCGCCAGTTGATAAATTTGTGCACCGCCAATCACCATGACTTCTTCTTGTCCATTCACCAAGCAAATATCTTCGCCAAGTGAAATGGCATCTTCCAATGTCGTCACCACATCAATGCCTTCTGCTTGATAAGCAGGATCTCGGCTGATCACAATATTACGACGGCCAGGCAATGGCTTACCAATTGATTCAAAGGTTTTACGACCCATAACAATAGGTTTGCCCATGGTAGCCTGCTTGAAATATTTCAGGTCGTTCGGCAAATGCCAAGGCAGCGAGTTATTAATACCGATGGTCCGGTTCGTAGACATAGCAACAATAAGTGACAACATAAAACAACCTGCGTAAAAATCTTAGCTCTTCTTTACTCCGGCAATCCAAGAGCAAAGGCTTCTGATATAATCAATAGCATTTATTATACCCATGACGAACCAGATTGCATTTCTTAACCTGCATAGGGAAGGTCATCAGGCAAAACAGACAAGGCATTTATATGAAACAATATCTAGACCTCTGCCATCGCATTATCAATGAAGGTGAATGGGTTAGTAACGAGCGAACAGGCAAACGCTGCCTGACCGTTATTAATGCCGACCTTACTTATGATGTAAGCAAAGGCGAATTTCCTCTCGTCACCACCCGCAAAAGCTACTGGAAATCGGCCATTGCGGAAATTATCGGTTATTTAAGAGGTTACGATAGCGCCGCCGATTTTCGAGCATTGGGAACAAAAACATGGGATGCCAACGCCAACGAAAACGCAGTGTGGTTAAACAACCCTTACCGTAAAGGCGAAGACGATATGGGACTTTGTTACGGTGCCATTGGCCGTAACTTCCCTAAGCCAGACGGCGGTCATATCGACTTATTAAAACAAATTATTGATGACCTAAGCCGTGGTGTGGATAACCGTGGGGAAATCCTCACATTTTATCACCCTGGTGCGTTTCACATGGCGTGCCTTCGCCCTTGCATGTACAGCCATCACTTTTCACTGCTTGGCGATACACTTTACTTGAACAGCACCCAACGCAGCTGTGATGTGCCACTTGGACTTAACTTCAACATGGTTCAGGTGTACGTATTGCTTGCCATCGTTGCGCAAATTACAGGCAAAAAACCGGGCAAAGCCTTTCACAAGATAGTAAACGCTCACATCTATGAAGATCAGCTCGAACTAATGCGTGACGTACAACTAAAACGTGAGCCTTATCCTCTGCCAACATTAAAAATCAACCCAGAAATTAAGTCTCTAAAAGATATAGAAACTTGGGTGACCATGGACGACTTCGAAGTCGAAGGTTATCAATTCCACGAGCCTATCGCCTACCCTTTCTCTGTGTAAGCGACTCTCGCTCTCGGTTCAAGAGACCTAAAAGCAAAACGGCGAACCAATATTGGTTCGCCGTTTTTATTAAAGCTTCTGCCCTTTTCTCGACACTTGTATTAAACAACATTGATGACGTTAAAACCTTCATCTTCGGATGGAGCCTGAAAAAACTGAGTAACATGATAAAAGACTGTTTCGTTATCAAACTGAGCTCGTTCAGGCTGCTCAGCGCGACGCTTCGCAATTTGAGCAAGACATTGCTCGTCACTTAAATCGAGAAAAATAAGCTCATGCTGACACTGAATATCAGAGCATAACTTTTTGAACCATGCTCTCTGGTTCACGGTATTGGCAGGAAAATCCATCACCACATTGGTTCCAGTCTGCAAAATATTCTGCACATGCGCTTTCACAAACGGTTTTATCAACCCAGAGAAAGTTAAGTAATCTTCGAAAGAGTGAATTTGATTGGGATAATGTGCGGCAAGCCAATCATCTTCCGACACCAGTACTGCGTTTTTTTCAACAGATAAAGCTTTGGATTTGGTCGATTTACCTGCTCCCATTTTTCCACAGAAAAAAGTAAGCATTCCGGTACGATTCATAAGTTATCCCTCTGCATGATATCTACTGACAAGGTTAAAATTACCGGTACAAAAAAACCAGCCCTATGGCTGGTTTTAATCTGACGCTAAACCTTTTTAGCTACTTTGCAGCACTGGCTTGCGGGAAGATTTTCAGTTTAAAGCCAGCAATAATTAAACCAGCACCGATAATCACCATAGGTAAAGACAGGAGCTGCCCTTGTGTCAGCCAACCAAAAGCTAGGTAACCAATTTGGATGTCTGGCTCACGGACAAATTCGACAAGAATTCGAAAAATGCCATAGCAGAGCAAAAACATACCGGAGACACAGTAACGTGGTTTTGGTCTTTGAGAGAAGAACCACAATATACAAAACAACACGACACCTTCTAACGCAAATTGATAGAGCTGCGAAGGATGGCGAGCAAGCTGCAACGGGTCATTTGGAAAAATCATCGCCCAGGAAACATCTGTTGGTTTGCCCCATAGCTCGCCGCCAATAAAGTTACCTAATCGTCCAGCACCTAAGCCTATAGGAACGAAGGGGGCAAGAAAATCCGTCACATCAACAAGGTGTTTATTGTAACGGCGCGCGAAAAGGTACATTGCGGCGATAACCCCTAATAATCCGCCATGGAAAGACATACCGCCTTCCCAAATACGAACTAAAATCAGCGGGTTATCAACAAACGCGGGGAATTGGTAAAACAGAATATAACCAACTCGGCCACCTAAAATAACACCAAGCGCGCCATAAAAAATAGCGTCGCTGACCATTTCTGGCGTCCAAAGTCCATTAGAACGTTTAGCACGATACATGCCGCATAAGTAGGCTCCGGCAAAACCGACTAGATACATTATGCCGTACCAATGTACGGAAATTGGCCCTATGGATACAGCGATAGGATCAATATCTGGGTATGAAATCATAATAGTGAAGCGAACCTCTGGTAGGAATTAATCTACATTGTTAGTTTTGGAAGGTCGAATCAAACGCTCAATATTGGCTTCGCGCATAAGTCGAGTCATGGTTTGTGTGACTGCCTCAGCATGAGATAGTTTCATCACCTCATCAAGCATTGCTTGAGCCTGCCCCATAGAAATATTGCGAATCACCGCTTTCACTTTTGGAAGGCTGGTCGAGCTCATGGACAACACATCGTATCCCATGGCCATTAATAAAATGGCTCCCATAGGATCACCCGCCATTTCACCACACACACTCAGCCCCACGCCCTCGTCTCGCACTTGATCAACAATGCTATATAAAGCACGTAAAACAGACGGGTGAAATGAGTTATATAGATCCGCTACACGAGGATTGTTACGATCTACGGCCAGCAAATACTGGGTTAAATCATTGCTTCCCACTGACAAAAAGTCGACCAGTTCAGCCAATTCATTAACCTGATAAACGGCAGCGGGAATCTCAATCATTACGCCTACCTGAGGCATTTTAACGTCGTAGCCTTCTTCTTTTACTTCGGCATAAGCACGGCGAATAAGCGCAAGCGCCTCTTCAACCTCAGCCACATTCGAAATCATTGGCAACATGATCTTCAGGTTATGTAGACCCGCGCTGGCTTTTATCATGGCACGAATTTGCGCCATGAAAATTTCCAAATGATCCAAAGTGACTCGGATGCCACGCCAACCCAAGAAAGGGTTGGCTTCATTAATAGGAAAATAAGGTAACGCTTTATCACCACCAATATCTAAAGTACGAACCGTGACAGGCGCTGGAGCAAAACCTTCTAATTGCTGGCGATAAATAACCACCTGCTCAGCTTCTGTTGGGAAACGATCGCGTACCATGAAAGGCACTTCTGTACGATACAGCCCAATGCCTTCCGCGCCACGATCCAAGGAGCGAGCAATATCTGCGGACAAGCCGGTATTTACATACAAAGATAGACGTCGGCCATCTAAGGTTTCACAAGGTAAATCTTTTAACGTTTCATATTCTTCTTCGAGCTGGCGCTCTTCATCAACAATTTGTTGATAGTTTTCAATAAGCGCTTCCGATGGATAGGTGTAAACTTTGCCCAAATACCCATCGACAATCAGATCAACTTTATCTAACTGGGCATAAGGCAAATCTAATGCGCCCATAACCGTTGGAATGCCCATCGCACGAGCTAAAATAGCAACATGCGAGTTACCAGACCCCATCACAGAGACTAACCCTTTGATCTTATCAATGGGGATTTCACCCAACATGGACGCAGTCAGCTCTTCGCCAATAATGATAGAAGGTTCACTAAAGCGCTCTGATAAATTCGGCGCTTTCTCTTGTAGATGCGATAATATGCGACGCCCAAGATCTCGAAGGTCTGATGCTCGCTCGCGTAAATACGGGTCATCCATGCGGTTAAACTGCTGGATATGCGCCTGAATAACTTGTCTTAACGCACCTTGAGCCCAGTTGCCTTCTTGGATTTTACGAACCACTTCACCGGCAATGGAGTTATCGTCCAGAATCTTCAAATACACATCGAAAAGTGCTTTTTCATCAGCGGAAAGATGCTGACTAATTCGATTACTGGCACGGCGAATATCTTGTCGAACCGCATCAAGCGCTTGATAGAAGTCCTGAATATCCTCTTCAGGATCAGTAGAAATACGATCAGGGATAACGTCTAAATCCGCAGGCGGGAAAACCACCACACCGCGGCCAATAGCCACCCCAGAACTCCCTGGAATGCCTTTATAACGGAAGTCGGAACCACTCGGAATAGCGTTGGGACTAAGATTAGTAATCGCGCCTGTCGCTTCTGCGTGAGCGATAACACCCGCAAGTTGAGCGGATAACGTAATCAGAAAGGCTTCTTCACCTTCGTCAAAACGCCGCTTATCTTCATGCTGTACCACCAGCACGCCTAATACTTGACGGTGATGTATAATAGGAACACCTAGAAAAGAGCGATAACGTTCTTCACCTGTGCCTTTTAAATAATGGAATGATGGGTGAATATGCGCATCTTCAAGGTTAACAGGCTCTGCTCTTCGACCAACTAAACTGACCAAGCCCTCATCCGCTTTCAAGCTTATATTGCCGGCCATATCGGCATTCAAACCACGTGTTGCCATTAAGACATATTCTTGGGTGTTGGTGTCGACTAAATATATCGAACACACTTCTGCACGCATCGCTCTACGAACACGTCGAACGATAATGTCGAGTGCGGCAGACAAAGACTGTGCAGCAGTCACCTCTTGGGTAATTCGCCTTAATAAACTTAACATAGCTCTCCCATCAATCTATATAATCTCCATCATTAAGACATAGACTTATTTTTTTCTAAGCTGCGAAGCGCACTTGGAATCAGCTCCTTCAGCGCTCGGCGATACACATCTTTTTTGAATGCCACCACCTGACCCAGCGGGTACCAATAGCTTACCCAGCGCCAGCCATCGAACTCTGGTGTTTCTGTTCCATCCACGCACACAGATGCATCGGCGCAACGAATAGAAAGTAAAAACCATTTCTGTTTTTGCCCGATACATAAAGGTTTACTATTGTGTCTTAGCATGCGCTTAGGAAGACGATAACGTAACCATCCTCGAGTCTTGCCTATTATCTCCACCTGATGGGGATCTAGCCCTACTTCTTCTTTAAGCTCTCGAAATAAAGCCTCTTCAGGTGTCTCGTTGGATTTGATACCTCCTTGTGGAAACTGCCAAGCATTTTGCCCAACTCGTCTCGCCCAAAGAAGCTGGCCACGCTCGTTCATCAATATGATGCCCACATTCGGTCTGTATCCGTCTGCATCAATCACGAGCCATCACCTTCTAATATAAGAATAAATTAGATTCATTGTTCCATAATTCCCCCATCTGCACAATTAAGACTACTGTTATTTATTGTCTGCGAGGCTATAATTCAGGCACTTTTGAAGAATTAAGGGCAGCTTGTGACACTCGCAATATTTGACTTAGATGGCACATTATTAAATGGTGACAGTGATTACACTTGGGGACAGTTTCTCGTTGAGAAAGGCTTAGTCGACACACAGGTCTACAAAGAAGCTAACGACAAGTTCTTTATTCAGTATCAATCTGGCACCCTAGACATTCATGAATACCTTGCGTTTAGTTTAGCTCCCCTAACGAAATTTTCTAAAGAAGAGCTAGCTGAACTACACAACACCTTCATGCAAGAAAAAATTCAGCCAATGATGCAGAGAAAAGCCAACGCTTTGCTAAAACATCATAAAGACCAAGGTCATTTCTTATTAATGATCACGGCGACCAACCAGTTCGTTACGGGTCCTATTGGAGATGCTTTGGGAATGGATCACATTATTGCCCCGGTTCCCGAAGTGATTGACGGTCACTACACAGGAAAAGTTGTTGGCGTTCCCAGCTTCCAAGAGGGCAAAGTCACACGTTTAAATGATTGGCTTGCTGAAACGGGACACTCCATGGAAGGCAGTTATTTTTATAGCGATTCCCGTAATGACTTACCGCTATTAGAGCTAGTCTCTCATCCCATTGCCGTTGATGCAGATGAGACACTGACCAAGATTGCCCAGGAGCGCAACTGGCAACACATTTCATTAAGAGACTAAAAGAAGCTTACAGAGCATCAAAAAAAAGCGCTGTCAGATCCAATCTGACAGCGCTTTTTTGTTAGCAACGCATTACAGTAACAAGCTTACAAGCCCATATTATTGTGAATGCGGTAAAACATCGCTTTAAGGTATTCCGTCTCTTCAATCGCCGGATGCACAGGATGATCCGGGGCTTGCGTGCCACGATAAATCAATTGTGAGAAACGCTCTAATTGACGACTATTACTGCGGATAATATCGTGTAATCGAGCAGTCTCTAGGTGCATTGAACAAGAACCAGACACCAAGACACCACCCTTTGCAACCAAACGCATAGCCAGTTGATTGGCGCGATGATAGGCTCCCTCGCCTGCTTTGATGTCTTTACGACGAGCAATAAACGCTGGCGGGTCCATAACCACGACATCGAAACGCTCTTTGTCTTCAATTAACGATTGCATAGCTTCAAAAGCATCGCCATGCATCAAGGTCGAGCCGCCTTCATATTGATTCAATTTTAGGTTTTCATCGACATGACTTAATGCACTTTCAGACGCATCAATAAAGGTCACATCTGTTGCACCTGCAGAGGCCGCCTGAACGCCCCAACCACCAATATAAGAAAAAACGTCTAGAACACGTTTGCCATCACAAAATCCCTGCATGGTTTTACGGTTTTCGCGGTGGTCATAGAACCAACCCGTTTTCTGTCCATCCCACACAGGCGCTTGAAACAACACATCATTTTCTTGAAGAAAAACCAATTCTGGCACCGTGCCGAACGCTTCTTCAACATAAGTTTCTAAACCCTCGATTTGACGCATCTTGCCATCGTTTTTCATCAAAATAGCCGATGGCTTTACCACATCTTGTAAAGCTTCGATGATTTCGTTTTTTACTCGCTCCATGCCCGCTGTGGAAATTTGCACCACTAAGATATCAGCAAAACGGTCAACCACTAGACCAGATAAACCATCAGAATCACCGAATACCAGACGATAATACGGCGCTGCATAGGTCATTTCTCGCAAAGATAATGCTATCTTAAGGCGGTGGGATAATGTCGACTTATTCAGGAAAGTATCCGTACTACGACTGATTAAACGCCCACAAATTAATGTATTTGGATTAATCGTTGCAATACCAAGAGGTTTACCTTGTGCGGTTTCGACAACAACCTGATCACCAGGAGTAAATTGCTTTAATGGCGTCTCTGAAGTGTTTACTTCATTGCTGTAAATCCATTGATGCCCAGCTCGTAAACGGCGATCAGCTTGACCTTTTAGTCGAATAACACTCAAAATTTTCACCCAGTATATTTAAAAAAACGTTATTATAGTTACTCTAGTTTCAATTGCCATGAATTACGTAATTGTCCCCTTATACTTGTTACAAAAAGTGCATAAATTTCATGTCACATACATTAAATGAAAGTCAGCTAAAACGTATATTGCAAGGCATCAGCATACCACCACAGCCACAAATCATGGTGGATTTACATATGGAGCAAGCCATGCCTGACCCAGACATGGCGCGTATATCCGATATTATTTCACAAGATGTCAGCCTTTCAGCAGCGGTATTAAAACTGGTCAACTCTGCCGCATTTAACCTACCCAGAAAAATTGCATCCGTCCAACAAGCAGTGACTCTTCTAGGCACAAGCAGTGTCACCAATATCGTCAACAGCTTGGCGGTAAAAAGCGAACTCTCTGATGACACCATTCAATCTCTACACAGTTTTTGGGATACCGCAACGGATGTTGCTGCAATCAGCTCCAGCCTAGCCAGCCAACTAAACTTCAAGTACCAAGATGAATGTTACGCACTTGGCCTTTTCCATAACGCAGGCATTCCATTAATGCTAAAGCGTTTCAAAGGTTACAAAGAGGTACTAATAAAAGGCTACCAGGATCCTAACTTCCGATTAACGGACTTTGAAAACCTAGCCTTTAAAACCAATCACTCTGTTGTTGGCTATTACCTTGCAAAATCTTGGGGCTTACCGAAAAGCTGTTGCGCTGTTATCGCCAAACATCATCGTATTGATTTTTTATTTACCCATCGCGTGGCTGGAGATTCGATCAACCTAACCTTTGCTTCTATTTTAAAAATGGCCGAACACATTGCCTCTGCTTACAAACACATAGGCAATGTAGACAAGGATTATGAATGGGAGAAAGTGGGTCATTACGTACTCGATCATTTGGATTTGACCGAATACGACTTTGAAGGACTAATGGAAACCTGCCACGAACAAGGGCTGGGATTAAATTAAGGTCTGTTCACCTAGCGCGAAAACATAACAAGATGATCTAGGTGCACACTCAAACCTATTTCCTGGCCAACTGAGTGATTGTGATGAGAAGAAGCGAAGCAATACACAACCTTACCAGAAGATAATTTCACTCGGTATAAAAAATGCGAGCCACGAAACCACTTACTCACAATCACACCAACAAATTCACTGTCATCATCGTGCAAAATATCATCGGGACGAACTAATAAATCCACTTGTTCATTATCAGCAAAGCCATGATCCAGCTCACCACGTATATTTCCTAAATCAGAATGAACACAATTTGAGCCACATACGGTCGCCGTCAAAAAGTCACCGTGTCCTATAAAGCTGGCCACAAAGCGAGTTTCAGGACGGTGATATATTTGATACGGTGAACCTGTTTGATGTACTTTCCCTGCGTCCATAACAGACACTTGGTCCGCCATTGCAAAGGCTTCCATCTGATCGTGTGTCACCAATAAAGCACTCATTTTTTCATGCTGGAGAATACGGCGAATATCTGGCACCAACTCTTCCCTCAATTTGGCATCTAGCCCAGAGAAGGGTTCATCCATAAGCAAGAGCTTAGGCTTTGGCGCAATCGCTCGCGCCAAAGCGACACGCTGCTGCTGACCGCCAGACAAAGAATGCGGATATCGCGATTGGAAACCAGACAGCCCCACCAAATCCAATAAGTAGGCAACCCGTTCTTCTATTAAGTTTTTCTGCCAAGCAGACAAACCAAAAGCAATATTCTGGGCAATAGTAAGATGGGGAAACAACGCAATATCCTGGAAAACCATACCAATATAACGGTGCTCAGGATTCACACTGTAAGATGAATTTGAAATCACCTCACCATCAATGCGTATTTCCCCAGCCATCAAAGGCTCAAAACCTGCGATCGCTCGTAACAAGGTTGACTTGCCGCAACCACTCGGACCCAGCAAGCAGCCGATTTGACCTTCCAATAGCTGAAACGATACGTCTTTGACGACCACTTCCTTGTCATATCCGACAGAAACACCACTGAGTGTTAATTCTTTCAACGAGGTATAAAGCGGTGATGAAGTCATATAAAACCTTATTTTTAATGCCCTGAGCGTGACGAAATAGAACGACTAAGTAAAATAACAGGGACTAATCCCACCAACACAATCATCAACGAAGCAGGCGCAGCGTCAACAAGCCGTTCATCAGAAGCCAGCTCAAACGCTCTAACTGCCAACGTATTAAAATTAAATGGTCGAAGCACCAAGGTAGCTGGTAATTCCTTTAACACATCCACAAAAACAATGAGCATGGCTGTCAGCACAGAACCTTTTAATAAAGGCACATGAACCCGCACTAGCACTTTAAAGGGAGACATCCCCAAGGAGCGTCCAGCCATGTCCATACTGGGCTTAATCTTACCAAGGCCATTCTGCACAGCCCCCAAAGAAACCGCCATAAAGCGAACAGAGTAAGCAAACAATAACGCCACCAAGGTGCCAGAAAAAAGCAGACCGACGCTTTCCCCACTGTAATGCTTTACTAGGTCAATAATTCGATGATCCAGCCACGCTAAAGGCACAATAGTACCAATCGCGATAATCGTTCCGGGTAGCGCATAACCCATGCCAGCAACGCCCACCGACGCCTTAACCGCTTTACCGTTATTAAGACGAATCGCATAACTCAAGACTAAGGCCAAACTCACAACAATAAGGGAAGCCATAGCAGCCAAGTAAAAGGAGTTCCATGCCAGCTGAATGAAATTTGTGCCCGGCATTTCGGCTTTAAACATGGCCCAATATGCCAACACCAAGACAGGGATTAAAAAGCCAACCAGAATAGGCAATGAACAAAAAAGAGTCGCGAATAAGCCTCGACTGCCGTTTAACACCATCCGACGATTACTGGCCTTTTTTAAACCCGAAGCATGGTAACGTATACGGCGTCGCGAATGTCGCTCAAGCAGAATCAACATAGCAACGAACAGCAATAACACTCCAGCTAGCTGAGAAGCGGCCGCAATATCTCCAAAACCATAAAAAGTCCGTAAAATCCCCGTTGTAAAGGTATTCACACTGAAATATTGTACTGTGCCGTAATCCGCCAAGGTTTCCATTAACGCAAGGGTCAGACCCGTCACAATTGCTGGGCGAGCTAGAGGGAGAGCCAATTTAAAGAATACAGCGCGACCGGAATAACCAAGCGTTCGACTGACCTCTAGGGTGTTCTCAGACTGTTCTAAAAAAGCCGCTCGGCTCATTAAATAAACATAGGGATATAGAACCAAGGTCAACATCACCATGGCGCCACCTAAAGAGCGTATTTCAAAGAACCAATATTCACCGTAGCGCCAGCCCGTAAGCTCACGAATAAAGGTTTGCACAGGTCCTGCAAAGTCCAACACACCAGTATAGGTGTAGGCGATAATATAAGCAGGCATTGCCATGGGCAACAGCAATGCCCAAGAGAAAAAGTTGCGACCAGGGAAATGACACATGCTTGTTAGCCAAGCACAGGGCACACCGATCAACAGCACGCCTACTCCAACCCCCAGCATTAACAATAATGAATTTGAAATGTATTCAGCTAATACTGTCTGATAAAGGTGCAGCCAAACTTCACCATCACCGATTACGACATTCACTAAAACAACTAAAATGGGCAAAGCCAAAATAGCGGCAATCATCATTGCCGCTATTTTCAACCAATTCCACTTGGATTTACTTACTACACTCAGGGGAGCTAAATCAGCCATTAAATGTCAAAAAACCTTAATAAGACGCTCTTTACTTAGAGCCTACGCCAGAAAAATCACTTCCAACCAGCTGTATCCATAACTTCAACAGCTTCACGGTTATTCTCACCTAATTGGCTTAACGAAATCGTGTCTGCACGGAAGGTGCCAAACGGTGCCAACATTTCAGGGGCACCAACGCCTTTTACTACGGGGTATTCATTGTTTACATGAGCATACCATTCTTGCGAAGCACGATTTGTTAGGAACTCCAGCAACAGTATTGCATTCTCAACATTGGTTGCCGCTGCCGTGATGCCTGCACCACTAACGTTTACATGAGCACCGCGCTCACCTTCCGCTTGATTCGGCCAAAATAATTTAACACTGTCATAAACTCGTCTATCCTCAGGGCGATCACTCTGACCAAGACGACCATAATAGTAAGTATTTGCTAACGTTAGATCACATACACCCGCAGAAACGGCTTTTAATAAATCGACATCGCCACCAAAAGGAGGGCGAGCCAAATTAGCGATCAACCCCTTAATCCAAGCTTGTGTCTTCTCGTGACCTTCAGCTTCAAGCATCGACGCCACCAAAGATTGGTTATAAATATTGGCCGACGAACGCACGCAAATACGCCCTTTCCACTTAGAGTTTGCAAGGTCTTCGTAAGTAGACAATTCGCTTGGGGAAACGGTTTTAGGATTATAAAAAATAACACGTGCACGCTGTGATAAGCCAAACCAATAGCCATCACTATCTCGTAAGTGGCTTGGTATATTGGTACTTAATACGTCGTTTTGAATAGGCTGCAACACTCCGGCAGCTTTCGCTCTGTGTAGACGCCCAGCATCAACAGTAATAAACATGTCCGCAGGACTGGCATCGCCTTCTGCTTTTAAACGACTTAACAAGGCATCCGCAGAACCCGTTATAAGATTCACAACAACATCGTTTTCTTCCGAAAAAGTATCTAATACTGGCTTGATGAGCGATTCTTTTCGAGCAGAATAAATATTAATCTCACCCTTTGCTTGGGCCACAAGAGGGAGAAAAAGTGACGTAACTAATGTGACAAAGCCAACAGAACTGAATATAGATTTTCGGCCTTTTTTATCAAGCACGTTAGATAACCTCATACGACCACTCTCCTTCTAATTATTCTCAGCCACTTACCGGATAGGAAAGCAAAAAATTTCAAAATCCCGTAAAGGCATCACATAAAATGTGACAAGAAATTAGCATAACAGAACGCTAAACACTAGCGATTATCATTTGCCTGATCGCTTTAAACAAACGCAAGCATCAATAGAATAAATAGGTGATAAAAGGAATATTAAATAAGTTGATTTAACCCATCGCCAATCATCAAGGCATCTTCTAATTCATACACGATACCTTCCGTTAAACCTGCCGCTTTCGCTACTGCCATAGGAAAGCCTTCACGCACCAAATCGTATTCTCGCTCAGTGCGGATACAAGCGTTCAAATAACAAGCTAGATTTAACACACATGCCAAAGGATTAGGGTCTTCATTTGCAAACGGGCGTTTGTGCAACTGCACAGCCAGACCTAAGCTAGGAGGAAACTTCCATAAGTCCATTAACGCTTTTCCAGCGTCCTGAGACGTAAAACCCAGTAAGTCTTGCTCAGCTTTTACTCGACCCGCTTTTCGGTTAGCCACTAATATTTGAATTTCTTGAGCGATAGCCGGTTCTGTAAGGTGTAATAATAAACGACCTATATTGTGAACAATACCAACAGTAAAGGCCTCATCGGCTTGAACAAGCGGCGTACGTTTTGCCAACCATTGCGCCAACTCAGCAACTCGAAAAGAGTCCGCCCAAAACTCTGGAAGTTTTAGACCTTCTACTTTCGCAACAGAGCCTGCAAAACCAGAAGCGATCACTAAGGTTTTCAATTTTTCGGTCCCCAGCAAGACCGTCGCTTCATCGATTGACGAGATTTTTCTCGATAATCCAAAATAAGCCGAGTTAACCAGACGCAGCACTTTCAATGAAATAGTCTGATCATGGGAGACTTTTTCTGTTAATTCAGAATAATTCACATCTGGATCATTCAGTAACAAAATGAGCTCCCGAACGACATCAGGAACATTGGGAAGTTTATCAGTTTGCCTTAGAAGATCTTTTACCTGCATACCATTTCACCTTACAAGGGTTGGTTATCTATCTGTTTAAGCAGAATAAAACAGCGGCGCCTTTTTGCAACCAGAGATAAGTAGCGTTTTGCAAGTAAGCCAAAAACCTTCGCCATAGGAAACAAACATTGGCAAATTCATTAGTAGAACTAAGACAATCCTGCAGCCTTAGCAACCAACTTCTTTTTCAATGACGCGTTCTGGTTAAAGCGCTTCATGCCTATATTTCTTAACTGAACGATGAATGGCTGCTGGGTAGAAAACAACCGTTTAAACGACTCCATCCCTGCCGCCATTGCAATGTTATCCAACATCCGAGCGCGCTGATAACGACGCAACACTTTACTCGCACCAAGGTGCTCGCCACGTCCATGGGCTTTTTCTAACACTTCCACCAGCGCCTTTACATCACCAAAGCCCAAGTTCGCACCTTGTCCAGCTAAAGGATGGATTGTATGTGCTGCATCGCCAATTAAGGCTAAGCCTGCTTTCACATACTGTTTAGCATGGCGCTGCCGTAATGGAATAGACTGGCGAGTTTGTGTAATGCCTAAGACATCAAAACGCTTGTTCATTGCGTAATGCAAACGACGACAAAAAGTCTCTTCATCAAGCACCATAAGAGATTCTGCTTCTTGTGGCGGCACCGACCAAACGATAGAAACAAAATGTTTTTGTTCGACAGACGGAAGCGGAAGAAAGGCCAAAATGCCTTCTTCACCGAAGCTCTGCCATGCGGTATTTTCATGGGGCTGGGCAATCTCAATTGTGGTCACAATGGCATGGTGTCCATAATCCCACTCAATTGTGTCAAAGGCGTTTTCCATACGCAGCTTAGATAGTGCGCCATCCGCGGCAATGATCACCTGAGCATCAAGCGCATGACCAGAAGCTAACTCTACTCTCACACCAGACTCGCTTAACTCATGAGAATCTAGCGTATCACCCAAATACAAATCGATATTCTTTGCGTGTCGGGCTTGCTCCATTAACTGCTGGTTCAACACCGCATTTTCAACGAGATGCCCAAGCTCAGGCATCACCGCTTCTCCGGCATTGAAATCTACATGCCCCTCACCAAGACCATCCCACACCACCATATTGTCATAAGAGGCGATACGATCTCGGGCAATGCCCTGCCAGACGTTTGCCGCTTCGAGTAAAGCCTTAGACTGACTGGAAATAGCACTCACTCGAGCATCGTAGGCTGGCGGAGTCGACAGACGATATTCGCCGTTATGTTTATCAACAAGCGCAATTCGTAAAGAGGATTTGGCTAATAATATCGCAGACAAAGTACCTACCATGCCGGCACCCACTATTATCAAATCATACGATTTAGCCATCTTTATTACTCCGTCTGGTCATTATACTGATTATCGACTTTCAGCCATGAAAGCTTCAATGTCAGCGATTTCTTTGGGTAAGCCATGAGTTAAAACATAAGGGCCATCGGCACGAATAAGCACATCGTCTTCAATACGAATACCTATGCCTCGCCATTTTGCATCTACGGATTCATTATCGGCTGAAACATAAAGGCCAGGCTCAATAGTGAGCACCATGCCTTCTTCCAATAAGCGAGATTCACCGGCGATTTTGTAAGCACCACAGTCATGCACATCCAGACCTAGCCAATGCCCAGTATTGTGCATATAAAAGTCTCTGTATGCTTTGCTCTCGATCAGGAAATCCACATCGCCCGTTAACAAACCATGAGCCACTAAACCTTGAGTGAGTGTCCGCACCGCTGCATTATGGCAAGCTTCATAAGGCGTCCCCACATTAAGCTCTTTCATACCTGCATGGTAAGCGTCTAATACAACTTGGTATAAAGCAGCTTGTGGCTCGCTAAATTTACCCGTTGCAGGAAAAGTACGAGTAATGTCCGCCGCATAACAACCCAATTCGGCCCCCGCATCAATTAAAATCAGGTCGCCCGCTTGAATCTCTTCATCATTTTTAATGTAGTGCAAAACACAAGCATTGCTGCCTGACGCCACAATGTTGTTATACGCAGGCTGGCGTGCACCAGATTTCATAAACACATAATTCAATTCGGCTTCTAACTGGTATTCATTCATCCCAGGACGAACAGCACGCATAGCCTGCTTATGAGCTTCGACGCTAATTTGTGCGGCTGCTTCCATGATGGCAATCTCTTCTGCATCCTTACGTAAACGCATTTCAGCAACTTGGGGCGCGAGATCGATAAAGCTGGTTGGAGCCATCGCACCTACCCTAACTCGTGCAGCAATCGCATCACGCCAACCCGCAATTTTCTCGCGCAAAACATCATCATTAAACAGATACACAACATGCTCGGCGCCGTCCAGAGCAGAAAAAGCAACAGCGTCTAATTCCTCTAATGGGGCGGCTTCATTCGCACCAAAGTTCGCTATTGCGCCTTCACTGCCAAAGCGAAAGCCATCCCATTGCTCGCGCTCAGGGTCTTTTGGCAAAGTAACTAACGTCATCTCGCCATCACCATGAATAATGGCGTAGGCACTTGGCTCAGGGAATCCTGTTAAGTAGAAAAAACTACTATGAGGACGAAACTCATACTCACAATCATTATTGCGTGTCGCCAGTTCACCCGTTCGAACAACCACCACACTGTTTTCAGGTAAAGATTGCATCAAGCGTTCGCGGCGTGCTTGATAAGTTTGAGTATCAATTTTCATAGAAGGTCTCACTTAATAATTGGCATTCCATTAAATACTGTCGATAACATAGGGCGTAGACGCATTGTAGCGCGACACCCTTAATGCAAAGAACTCTGTTTAGTATGATCAACATCTGGGTTGATATCATGATGCTCTGTGTACATCATCATCGCTGATAATCTGACATATTCCACTAATTCTGTTAAATCCGCTTCATTGTCATTGTTGTCTTCTAATGCACGCATTTCCGCTTGCATACCAGAGATATTGGCAAAGTCACGTAGGATTTGTTTGGTTTCATCAGACAGTTCATTTTTTTGACCAGATAATCCGTAACCCGCTAAAAATCCGTGCGCCCATTGAGATAAAGTAACGCCTCGTTCACATAATTCCGCATCTTCATCTGAAATGCTTGGCACAAGTGCAAACTCGCCGTTTTGGAACAAAGTCAGCGTCGCCGTATAAAGTTCAACAATAACAGCTCGACTTGCCTCTTCTTTCCAGCCTTCAATGTCACAAAACTCTACCACCATCTTAAGCCAATCTTCCAATGGCAACGTCACGCCAGAAGCCAAATATCCGCAAAGCTGACCATGCAACTCGGAGGGTGACGCAGTAATAGATTCAGTAACAAAAACATCGGCGATCAAATCGAAGTCCAATGCGTCTTTTAACATTTCTGTGGACATATCATGCCAACCTTTTACTGTTCAGTTTATAAAAAAGAAGCCGCACCTAATGGCGCGGCTTTCTGTCCCATGTTGTGATCTTATCTCAACAATATGGGGCTATTATTCAGACCTTTCAAGCCTGCTTAGCCTAGTTGTTTCAGGCCAGATTCTAGTGTTTGCAGAATCAAAGTATTGATGGTCATTGGACCAACACCACCCGGAACTGGCGTATAGGCCGCAACGCGATCTTTCAATGGACCCAGTTCGATATCACCAATACCACCTGGGTGATAACCAGCATCAACCACGACAGCACCGTCTTTAATCCACTCGGCTTTAATCAACTCTGGTTTACCCACAGCACCAACAACCACATCGGCCTGCTTCACAAATTCAGATAAATTCTGAGTGCGAGAGTGACACATTGTTACCGTAGCATTGGCGTTCAACATCATCATCGCCATTGGTTTTCCAAGAATTGGACTACGACCTACCACAACAACGTGCTTACCTTCCAAATTAATATCGTATTCTGCAAGCAAGCGCATAATTCCCGCTGGAGTCGCAGCGCCGTAAGCGGGCTCTTTCATGGCCATACGACCAAAACCAAGGCAAGTCACGCCATCCACATCTTTATGGGCAGCAATCGCGTCGAAACACAGACGCTCATCAATTTGTGCAGGAACTGGATGTTGTAGCAATATACCATGCACATCTGGGTTGCTATTTAGCTCATTAATTTTTTCTAAAAGCTGCTCTGTTGTAGTCGTTTCAGGCAGTTCAATTGCCATAGAATCCATGCCGACGCGACGACAAGCATTGCCTTTCATTTTTACATAAGTGGCTGATGCTGGGTCAGCACCCACTAAGATTGTTGCTAAAATTGGGGTGCAGCCGGTACGCTCTTTAAGCTCAGAAACTTGAGCTTGTAGGCGATTTTCAGTTTCTTTGGCGCAAAGTTTGCCGTCAAGAACCAGTGCAGTCATGAATGAGCTCCAGTAAAATTAGAGTGATGTATGAGGGAGCGGCATTATACCTCAACTTTTGCCTTGATACGCAGTGCCAAAACCAATTTGTTCGGCAAAAAAGCGAATCTTCTATTTTTTACTATTTGTTTGCCACTATGCTGGCTCTAAATAATCCACCAGCAGCTGCAGGTTACGCTGACCACGAAATTCATTAACATCCAATTTATAAACTAATCGGGCTTGTGTGGCTTGTTCATTCGGCCATTGACTTAAATCGACAAAGAAACTAATCGCATCCAACAATAGCCCACTGCTCGGTTCTCGCACCATTAATTTCAAGTGTTTTTCCCCCACAATACGCTGCTGCAAAATATCGAAAACACCATCAAAACAAGGCTCCGGAAACATCTGCCCCCATGGACCAGATAAACGAACCAGCTCTGCGAAACTCAAACTAAAATCTTCTGCAGACAAGGCACCATCAGTCAACAAGGTTGCCTCTAATTGCTCTGGCGTTACCCATTCCGTAATAATCGTATCGAATGCCAGCTGAAAAGCCTCATAATGAGATTCTTTAATCGACATGCCAGCGGCCATAGCATGACCACCAAACTTACTAAGTAACTGCGGATAGCGTTTGGCCAACAAATCCAGAGCATCACGAATGTGTACACCGGGAATAGAACGAGCAGAGCCTTTTAACTCATCTTCACCTACTCGGGCAAAAGCAATAACCGGACGATGACACTTGTCTTTCATGCGCGAAGCCAAGATACCAATCACACCTTGGTGCCAATCCGCATCATAAAAACACATACCATTGGGCATCTCTTGCTCTTCGTCCAACAAAGATTCAAGCACCAATTCTGCCTGCTCTTTCATATCAGACTCGATGGCTTTGCGCTCGCGATTAAACTGGTCTAATTGCTGGGCATACTGACGTGCTTGATGCGAATGAGTCGCCAACAGACATTCAATACCAACCGACATATCATCAAGCCGTCCGGCAGCATTCAACCTTGGCCCAACGACAAACCCCAAATCAGAAGCCTTTAACTGAGTATAATCCCTACGCCCTACTTCTAATAAAGCAAGGATTCCAGGGCGCGCCAAACCAGCTTGAATACGCTTAATACCTTGCTGAACAAGAATGCGATTGTTCGCATCCAAAGGCACCACATCGGCTACCGTACCAAGCGCAACCAAATCTAAATAGTCTGCCATTTTCGGCTCTGGAATATGCTGATCAGCAAACCAGTTACGACGATTCAACTCCGCTCTTAATGCCGACATCACGTAGAAAATCACCCCAACGCCAGCTAAGTTTTTGCTTGGAAAACCACAATTTGGATGGTTTGGGTTCACAATAGCATCGGCATTAGGAAGTGTATCGCCGGGCAAATGGTGGTCTGTCACCACGACTTTCATACCATACGCTTTGGCTGCTTGAACACCATCAATACTGGCAATACCGTTATCGACCGTCACCAAAACATTGGGGGAACTTTGCTTTGCTACCTGAACAATTTCAGGCGTCAGGCCATAACCAAACTCAAAGCGATTTGGCACCAAATACTCAGGCGCAATCGCCCCCATCGCTTCTAATGCCAAGATACCAAGACTCGTACTGGTCGCACCATCGGCATCAAAATCCCCAACGATTAGAATCTTTTGCCCAGTCACAATGGCATCCGCCAAAATCTTAGCCGCCGTCGTTAGATCAAATAAAGAATCAGGTCTTAATAAATTGGGTAGCCGATAATCAAGCTCTAGACCAGAACTCACCCCTCGCGCCATAAAAATACGACGTAAACTCGAAGGCATTTCTGCTGGTAAGTCTTCGGTAATAGCTGGAATGGATCGACGCTCTATTCGCATATCTATGAATACTCAATAACTAAACTGGTTACAAAAAAATAAAGAAGAGTAACACAAACAAGCTATTCAATTTTACAGAACAGTAATCCTTCTTCAAAGCAGACAGAATACTCAACGCTCGTTGGGAAAATGCCATTCAATTATCCGAAGGCATTATGGTACAGATCAACCAACAATAACGACACGATAAAAAACAGCGCATACCACTGACTTATAGACACATCCTCCCCCATACGAATAGACTCTTGCGTTACCTAGCTAAAAGCTGTCTAAAAGTGTATAGAAATCAAACACATCACAGCGTTATACTTTGTTACATTTGCAGTAAATAGGCGAGACTTTCTTACAATAGAAGGCCAATAAAGGAACTTTATAGAACAATTATTCACTTAGCCTCACTTCATCCCCACAAAAAAATTTTCGATGGTATGATGCCGCACTTTTTTGATTTGGATAGATATCCTAAAGATAAAAACTGAGCAACTCTCGTTTTAACTCATCGGAAAAAATATGAATAATCGAACCTCTGTGGCAAACAAGCCACAATCAAATCAGCGTTTTGCCTTGATAGCTCTTACTTCATTGTTCTTCATGTGGGGTTTTATCACCTCCCTAAATGACATTTTAATCCCGCATTTAAAAGGTGTGTTCGACCTTAATTACACACAAGCAATGATGATTCAGATGTGTTTCTTTGGCGCTTATTTTATTGTCTCTGTTCCTGCGGGTAACTTGGTAAAAAAGGTAGGGTTTCAACGCGGCATTGGTATTGGCCTCATGATTGCTGCAGCAGGTTGTCTGCTATTTGTTGCCGCAGCTAAAGCACAGCAGTACAGCGTATTTCTTAGCGCTCTGTTTGTCCTTGCTTCCGGCATCACGATTCTACAGGTTGCAGCAAATCCACTTGTCACCGTTATGGGTCCAACTGAGACAGCATCCAGCCGCTTAACTCTATCTCAAGCATTTAACGCTTTGGGAACAACAGTGGCCCCTCTTGTTGGTGGCGTTCTGTTGTTCACTGTTGCAGGCCAATATGCGACCAAAGCGCAAGAAGCTGAAAGCGTTATTGTTCCTTATATTGGTTTGGCTATATTACTGATTGCTCTAGCCGCTATTTTTACTCGAATTAGCCTTCCAACCCCCTCTAGCATAGAAAGCACAGAGACAGATACGCCAAGCGAAAGCATTCTTAAGCATCGTCATCTTGTGCTAGGTACTGTGGCCATCTTTATGTACGTTGGCGCAGAAGTGGCTATTGGCAGTTTATTGGTTAACTTTTTTGGGCTAGAAAACATTGCCGGCCTTGCTGAAGGAGAAGCCGCTCATTACGTTGCCTATTACTGGGGTGGTGCAATGGTAGGACGCTTTATTGGTGCAGCTTTAATGCAGCGCATATCAGCTGGAATGCTATTAACGATCAATGCGCTTGCGGTCATAGCGTTAATCACCAGCGCCATTTTAAACGATGGCCATGTGGCTATGTGGTCCATCTTATTAGTTGGCCTATTCAACTCTATTATGTTCCCAACTATTTTCAGCCTTGCACTGAAAGATCTTGGACCGCAGACAAGCCGTGGTTCCGGTTTGTTATGCCTAGCTATTGTAGGTGGCGCAATCCTCCCTATGCTTCAAGGCTTAATAGCTGACTCTATTGGACTGCAGATCTCATTTATCATGCCCATTTTTTGTTACCTATACATCGCTTATTTCGGTGTATTTGGTTCAAAACCAAAACAGCACTAAATCGATAAAGACATACCTGAAATACTAAAAAACCACCCTAGGGTGGTTTTTTAATGTAAGGATAAAGTTAAAACTAGGCTCGACAAGTCTGGTTTCTGCCCAAGCGCTTTGCTTGATACAAGCGATTATCAGCTAACGTAATGGCTTCTCGTAATGAAGTCGTGTTATTCATTACTGCAATCCCAAAGCTTAAAGTCATATGAAAACGCAAATCTAGATGAGAAAATTCATAAGAGGCCACTCGTTGTCGCAGGGTTTCAGCAAATTCAAACACCTCAAATTCAGTCTGCCCACAAACCGCAATCAAAAATTCTTCGCCCCCCCACCTTGCAACCAAATCATCTTCCTTCGGTAGCGACTCTTGAAATATTTTCGCTAATTGAGTTAACGCATAATCACCGACATCATGGCCATATTCATCATTAATTCGTTTAAAGAAGTCGACATCAGCTAATAACAAATAAATACTTTTCTCAGCACTTAACTCTAAGCGTTGCAACATCCCTCTTCTGTTAAACAGTCCCGTTAATGGATCGGTATAGGCGTATAACTTCAGCTTTGTCGTCGTCTCTTTCAACTCTTGATTAAAGCGCGACATTGAATATTCATAAATGCCCGATAGAAAAACGACTACGATAAACGAAAAAAGAATTCTCGATTTTAACGTTTCATGATAGCCAAACTCTGAAAATCGGCTATCCATAAAATACATAACAAAAATTAATGCTAGAGTAAAAAAAGCTAACTCAATTAGCCCTCTTTTCATACCATGTAGAAACAATGCAACGGCAGGAATACAATAAACCCAAACATGTCCCGTACCATTTACACCGCCTGTATAAACAAGATAGATCATCAAAATATACAAAGGATAAATGACAAAATCCCCTGATAACTTATGATTGTGGGTATGCCGTAAATAGATATGGTTTAGTGAATATAAAACAGCGATAGCCAGCAAACTGCACCCAAGAAGGGTTTTACCTTGCCATATAGAAACAATTCCTAAAGGGAATGTGAATAGAACACCAACAGAAGCGAAAAGATTGATAATGAAGACACGTCGAGTATCTTCTGAAAAACCGTTGGCCGTGCTACCAACATATAAAAAAGTGAGCAGGGAGCTTTTTTCTTTGTTATTTATCTTATTATTGGCTTGTTTATTTGAGTCAGTCATTCTTGCCCTCCAACCCTGCGTTTTAAGATAACACACGGCTAATAGGGACAATGCTACACCAAAGAAAGAAACGCCTCCTTAAATAATCTCGCCTAGTTACAAATAACAACATTTAATAATATAAGCCACACCAAAGGTATTAGGCCGGATACAAGCGGGATAATAAAACAGGTACAACGGTCTCAACCTTTAATATACGATCACCTAGATGCACCGATTCCATTCCAGCTTCATGCCACTTACTCACCTCAAATTCGTTCCATCCTCCTTCTGGACCAAGAGCAAGAACGCAAGGCTGCTGAATATTTATTGGACAAGGCTTAGCCAAATAAGGGTGTGCAAGTAGCCCAACTTTATCCTCTAAAATAGCGGGCAATTGATCCTCAACAAAAGGACGAAATCTAGGTATCAAACTCCAATTAGGCATGACTGTGTCTTTAGCTTGCTCTAAGCCTTCCAACAAACACTGCTGAATAGATTCCGTCTGTAACACAGGGCTTTGCCAATAACTTTTTTCCACCTTAGCAGAATGAATAAGATATAAATCTTTTACTCCCATCGCGGTTATATTTTGCAAGGTGCGCTTAAGCATATTCGGTCTTGGCAGAGCCATTACCAACACCATTGGCAAAGGCTTAGGCGGTAATGAAATGAGATTGAGCGAATGAATATAGCCAGCTCTGTCTTCGCTTGGCGGCTCATAAATACCTTCACCAATTTTTCCATTTAACATGCCCACCCGCAGAACATCGCCTCGATTAGCCTTAATCACTTTTGAAATATGCGTTTGTTGGCGTTGAGTCAGCCCGTACAGACCGTCAGCAAGCGTGTTATTAGGATCGAGTAAAATAATGTTCATATGAAAGACACAAAAGTATAGAGGAAAAAGAAACGGCCAATCGTTGATTGGCCGTTATTATCAGTCTTATTAAATGGCTTTGAGCTAGATTTTATCTGCTACAAAAGCTTGGACATCGCTCAAGCTGTTGTCCAACACAGTATAAGACTCTTCACGCTCGAAAAGATCTTTCATGTGCTCGGGCAGTACTGGCGTTTCACAACCAGCTTTTTCAACCGCTTCTGGGAATTTCACTGGATGTGCCGTTGCCAAAGTGATCATTGGAACAGATTGATCTTTCCAGCAATGACGAGCCGCTTCAAGTCCAATCGCTGTATGCGGATCAAGAAGGTATTGTGTTTTAGCAAACACATCAGCAATTACTTCGCAGGTTTTCTTATCATCCACTTTGTAGCTATCAAAGTTCTCTTTTACAAAAGACCAAGCTTGATCATTTAACGACACATCGCCCTTGTTAAAACGTGCCATCAAATCATCAATTGCTGCGCCATCACGACCATGAGCATCAAACAACAAACGCTCGAAGTTACTGGAAACCATGATATCCATACTTGGCGACAAGGTGACATTCAAAGATTGACGGCTCATGTCATTCTCTGCGATGACGCGATGCAAAATATCGTTTTGGTTGGTAGCCACTACCAACTGATCGACCGGCAGACCCATTTTCTTCGCCAAGTAACCAGCAAAAATATCGCCAAAGTTGCCCGTTGGTATAGAGAAAGACACCTTACGATGTGGTGCGCCAACAGACAAGGCAGAAGAAAAATAGTAAACGATCTGAGCCATGATACGAGCCCAGTTAATCGAATTCACTGCACCTAACTTAGCGCCCTTCAAGAAAGACTGATCTGCAAAGCTGGATTTCACCATGCCCTGGCAGTCATCGAAATTACCTTTCACAGCAATATTAAATACATTATCGCCAATAACAGTGGTCATTTGACGACGTTGTACTTCAGATACACGCTGATATGGGTGCAAAATAAAGATATTCAGATGTTCAGAATGACGGCAACCTTCAATCGCGGCAGAGCCAGTGTCACCCGATGTCGCACCGAGGATAACCAGCTTTTCTTTGCGCTCTGACAAAACATAGTCCATCAAACGGCCAAGCAACTGCAAGGCAAAATCTTTAAATGCCAAGGTTGGACCACGGAACAACTCAAGAATCCATTCGTTGTTACCGACCTGTACCATAGGCGCAATAGAAGTATGATTGAAGCTGGCATAAGCATCATTAATCATAGTCTTAAATGCGTCAGCCGGAATATCGCCTTCCACAAAAGGCCACATGACTTTAAAAGCCAGCTCTTGATAACTTAAATTCGCCCACGAAGCGATTTCTTCTTTGCTGTAATGAGGCAAGGTTTCTGGTACATACAAACCACCATCATTTGCCAAACCGGCCAATAGCACATCACCAAAAGAAAGCGCTGGCGCTTTACCACGAGTCGAAATGTATTTCATAGTTATTCTCTCTTAGGCCAAGTTTTCAACACGGATACGTTGTACTGTTCCAGCAACATCCGGCAAGGCTTCAATTGCCGCAATCGCAGCATTCATATTGCGTTCTTTAACATCATGAGTCATCACCACCAAAGGCACTAACTCACTGCCTTCACGCTCACGCTGAATAAGAGACTCTATACTAATGTCATTGACGGATAGGATTTGAGTAATATTCGCCAGCACACCAGCACGATCTTTAATGGTCATATTCAAGAAAAAGCCACATTCAATTTCTTCAACGGGCAATACTTGAACATTAGACAAAGAGTCCGCTTGGAAAGCCAAATGAGGCACTCGATTCGTTGGATCTGCCGTTAGAGTACGAGCAACATCGATCACGTCAGCAATAACAGAAGAACCCGTTGGCGATGCGCCAGCACCGGCACCGTATGTCAGGGTTGGGCCCACGACATCGCCTTGCACCATAATAGCGTTCATCACGCCATTAACATTGGCCAACAGTTGTTTGTGAGAAATTAGCGTCGGGTGAACACGCAACTCAATTCCTGCTTTAGAGCGGCGAGCAATACCTAAATGCTTGATCGCATAACCAAGATCATCGGCAAATGCCACATCTTCAGCAGTAATTCGGCTAATTCCTTCTGTGTAGGTTTTTTCAAATTGTAAAGGGATACCAAACGCGATAGACGCCAGAATCGTTAATTTATGCGCCGCATCAATCCCTTCAATATCAAAAGTAGGATCAGCTTCTGCATAGCCTAGCGCCTGAGCTTCAGCCAAGACATCTTCAAAATCGCGACCTTTCTGGCTCATTTCGGTCAAAATAAAGTTGCCAGTGCCATTAATGATGCCCGCCAACCATTCAATTTTATTGGCAGACAAGCCTTCACGAATTTGCTTAATAATAGGTATACCGCCAGCCACAGCCGCTTCAAAGGCAACAATTACGCCTTTTTCTTGAGCTTTAGCAAAAATTTCGTTGCCATGCTCAGCAATCAGAGCTTTGTTTGCAGTAACGACATGCTTACCATTTTCAATAGCCGTAAGAACAAGCTCTTTGGCAACCGTAGTGCCACCAATTAACTCAAGAACAATATCAATCTCTGGATTGTTGACTACATCAAAAATATCACGGGTAACATTGATATTAGAGGTATCACAAGCATCGTTATCACGACGCGCACCAACCTGCTCAATAACAATACTGCGACCAACTCGACGTGTAATCTCTTCTGCATTATTAAGAAGAATGTTAAAACTACCGGACCCCACTGTCCCCAGCCCACAAATTCCGACTTTTACCGGTTTCAAAACAATACCCCACAGAGATAATCTAATTTTTATAAGACACTTAACGAAGTGACAATCTAACTTATTATAACGCCAGAGCTATTCAAACCCAACGTAGAAAAGGCTGAAGAAGGCTCATGTTTGGTGGAATATTTCGCAATATGACTATAACCCAAGGCGTTTTACTAACTCAGCAGCAGGTAAATAGCCAGGCAAGAACTCACCACTTTCCAACACAATGCTTGGTGTGCCTCTAACACCCACCTCATTACCTAATTTGTATTGATCTGCAACGGGGTTAACACATTTGTTTTCAGGGATCTCTGCACCTAATTTTGCTTGTGCCAACCACTCTTTAGGATCTGCTGAACACCAGACACTAACCATTTTTGTATAAGTCTCAGAACCAATACCGGCTCTTGGATATGCCAAATATCTAACGGTCACTCCAGCCTCATTAAGCTTGGGAACTTCTTTATGAAGCATTCGACAATAACCACAATCTACATCAGTAAAGACTGTGATATGCGCTTTCTCATCTTTTGCTTTAAAAACAATCATTTGTGACTCAGGCAATGATTCAATCTTAGCAAGTTTTGCTTTTTCTGTTTCATTTTCCAGTTTTGTACCGTCAACTCGATAAAGATCACCAGCGACAAAATACTTACCATCTTGAGTAACATGCAGCGTTGGTCCATTTTTTAGGGCGACAACGTACAGGCCGGCTTCATCGTGTAAGTCAACGCTTTCGACTTCGTATTGAGGTAATGCAGTTTGTATAGCGGATAAAACAGCAGCTTGATCTGCAAAAACAGTAGCGGAAAACGAGAAAAGAAATGCGCCTGCGACAGCAGAGCTACAGAAAGACAAAAAAGAACGCTTCATGAAAAACCCCAAAGACATGATAAAACAGTCTCCATTAGGCCATACGAGAGGGGGTTAGTTCCATAAAAAAAGGCGACTCGCGTCGCCTTTTTTTAATAAGATAAAATTAACGTTTAGCCAATTTTTCTTTAATACGTGCAGATTTACCAGAACGCTCGCGTAGGTAGTAGATCTTAGCTTGACGCACGTCACCGCGGCGTTTAACTTCGATGCTTTCAACCAAAGGGCTGTACGTTTGGAAAGCACGCTCAACACCGATACCGCTAGAAATTTTACGAACGGTAAATGCTGAGTTAAGACCACGGTTACGCTTAGAGATTACAACACCTTCATAGGCCTGTAGACGCTCGCGTGAACCTTCTTTAACTTTAACCTGAACAACAATAGTATCACCAGGACCGAAGGCTGGGACTTCTTTTGTCATTTGTTCAGCTTCTAACTGCTGAATCAGTTTAGTTTTATTGCTCATGGATGTGACTCCTAATGATATGGTTTCTTATCAGCTCGAAGGTTCTTCTTTCTGATAAGCTCGCAATTCCTACTCTGCCGAGGTTGAATCTTCAGTTTCGCGAATAAACTCTTCTAACAACAACTGCTGTTCCTTGTCCAACTCAAGGTTCTGCAGAAGGTCTGGCCGGCGTTGAAAAGTTCTTGCGAGCTTTTGCTTTAATCGCCAGCGTCTAATCTCCTCGTGGTTGCCACTAAGCAGCACTGATGGCACAGGTTCACCATTTAGCACTTCTGGGCGAGTGTAATGCGGACAATCCAGCAAACCATCAGAAAATGAATCTTCATCCGCAGACGCTTGCTTTCCCAATACTCCTGGAACCATACGAAATACAGCATCCATGAGCACCATAGCCGGTAACTCACCACCACTTAGGACAAAGTCGCCTATTGACCATTCTTCATCAATCTCAGACTGAATCAAACGTTCATCAACGCCTTCATAGCGACCTGCTACCAGAATAAATTCTGCTTGTTTAGCAAGCTGCTGCACGCCTTCTTGCGTTAGCGTACGCCCTTGAGGGGATAGATAAATAACTTTTGCATTGGGTACCGATAACTTGGCACTTTCAATGGCATCTTTGAGAGGTTGAACTTTCATCAACATCCCTGGACCACCACCGTAAGGTCGATCATCTACAGTCTTATGCTTGTCATGAGTAAAATCACGGGGATTAATAAAATCCACCTCAACCAACCCAGACTTAATGGCTCTGCCCGTTACTCCATATTGGGTAATGGCCTGAAACATTTCCGGAAAGAGCGATATAACGCTAACCTTCACGTTGTGACCTCAGCTTATCTGTTTAAAATTCTGGATCCCAGTCAACAACCATTTCCTGCTGTTCTAAATCGATGTTTAAAACATAGGTTCCTGGAGCATACGGAATCAATCGCTCTTCACGATCAAAGCTACCTTCACACGCGCGGACAACAATTACATCATTCGCACCAGTTTCCATAAGTTGAGAAACCTTCCCTAAGAGGACACCCTCTTTGGTAATAACCCTCAGACCTTCCAGTTGACTCCAGTAATAATCACCTTCATCCAGTTCTGGTAGCTCTGCTGCATCAATATAAATGTCCATACCGCAGATTTCTTTTACTTGATCTCTGTCGCTATAGCCTTTAACTGACGCCACCAAACCACGTCCTTGCAAACGCCCTTGGCTTAATTCTACGGTTTTCCACCCACTAGGAGTTTTCAACCACCAATGTTTGTAATCAAAGATTCCTTGCATTGGCTCGGTGTGCGAATACAACTTCACCCACCCTTTAACACCATATACTGATGTAATGCGTCCAACCACAAGGGCTTGCTCAGGAGCGGCCGCTTGTTTTAGTTTAGACATAGCATTACCTCAATATTAAGCGTTTTTGCTAGCATCTTTTACAAGCTGCGCAGCACGGTCAGAAAGTTGAGCGCCTTGGCTAACCCAGTGGTTTACGCGATCTAGATCGATGCGTAGACGTTCTTCTTGACCACGAGCAACAGGGTTAAAGAAACCCAAACGCTCGATATAACGACCATCACGAGCATTGCGGCTATCAGCCACGTTCAAGTGATAGAATGGGCGCTTTTTAGAGCCACCACGAGAAAGACGAATAGTTACCATATGATTGGTTCCTTATTGCTTAACGAAACACCTCTTGCCGAGTCGAATTTTTGACTCATACTACAAGAAGGCGGCATATTCTAGTCGATAAACTAGAAAAACGAAAGGGCGATTTACTCGCCCTTTCACTTTAATTGGAAGTTTTTTTAGTCCATCCAATAAAAACAAGAAGATAGCCCCTTTATTTAGGGAAACCACCACCGCCAGGAAAGCCTCCAGGCATCATTCCACCAAGGCCGCGCATCATTTTTTGCATACCACCTTTCGCGGACATCTTCTTCATCATTTTCTGCATCTGCTTATGCTGCTTAAGCAAACGGTTCAAATCCTGAATTTGCAAACCTGCACCTGTTGAAATACGTTTTTTACGAGAACCATTAATCACATCAGGATTACGGCGCTCAGCAGGTGTCATGGAATTAATCAATGCTTCCATTTGAACGAACATTTTATCGTTCACTTTATCTTGAATATTGCCCAGCTGCCCCATACCAGGAAGCTTGTCCAACATAGAGGTCATTCCGCCCATGTTTTTCATCTGCTGAAGCTGTTCTTTAAAGTCTTCTAAATCAAAGCCCTTGCCTTTCTTCAGTTTGCCTGCAAGCTTTTCAGCCTTATCTTTATCGATCTTTTGCTCTGCTTCCTCTATTAAGGAAAGCATGTCGCCCATACCAAGGATACGTGAAGCCAAACGGTCTGGGTGGAACGGTTCTAGAGCATCGGTTTTCTCCCCCACACCCAAAAACTTAATCGGCTTACCAGTAATGTGGCGAACAGATAATGCAGCACCGCCACGAGCATCACCGTCAGTCTTAGTCAGGATCACACCTGTAAGAGGCAACACATCACCAAATGCTTTAGCTGTGTTCGCAGCATCTTGACCTGTCATTGCATCAACAACAAACAAGGTTTCAATCGGATTAACCGCCGCATGCAAGGCTTTAATCTCGGCCATCATGTCTTCGTCGACAGACAAACGGCCTGCGGTATCGACAATCAAGACATCTTTATGTGCTTTCTTGGCATAGTCGATAGCATTGTTAACAATATCGATTGGCTTTTGCGACAAATCACTGGAAATAAAGTCAACACCGACTTCTCCAGCTAGGGTCTCAAGCTGTTTAATAGCGGCTGGACGATAAATGTCCGCACTCACCACAGAGACAGATTTTTTCTCACGCTCTTTCAAGTACTTAGCAAGCTTAGCTGCAGATGTTGTTTTACCTGCACCTTGCAAACCTGCTAACAAAATAACCGCAGGGCGAGCAACACGAAGGTTTAAGCCATCGTTGGCCTGCCCCATGACATTCTCAAGTTCCTGCTTAACGATCTTCAGGAATACTTGACCTGGACTCAAACTTTTAGAAACTTCGGTTCCTATCGCGCGCTCTTTAACCGCTGCGATAAAGTCTTTAACAACAGGCAAGGCAACATCGGCTTCAAGCAGAGCCATACGCACTTCGCGTAACACTTCTTGTATGTTGTCTTCTGTTAATTTAGCTCGGCCTCGAATACGATCAAGCGAGGAAGTTAAGCGATTCGATAAATTGTCGAACATATTGCCCTCAAATTTTGACTCTAAATGGAAAAAACCTACAGTTTCAGTTTATCCAAGGTGAAATTGTCTCTATTATAACGGATAAATGATTTACACCCTATACCTTTACCCAGCGGAACCGTTAGTTTCATGACTCAATTATCGCTTTGGCTTGCTTGTATCGTTTGTTTGATTGCCGGCACAGCGTACTTTTTTCGCCCCAAAAGCCTTTATACACAGTATGTAGGAGCAATTGCGATCGTCACGCATACCTTCGCACTTACGCAAATACTATTAAATCGAGATGGTTTTAACTTTTTAACGATTGGCTTGCTCATTGCTTTAATCGGCAACAGCTTATTATGGCTAAGCAATCGCAATAAAGATTTGTCACTACTGCTTGGTGCTGCATTCCCTCTTGGCGCCATTATGATTGCCCTGAATGCTATTGAGCCATGGGATTTAAAGCAGTTACACAGTAACTCTTGGGGCACTAGCGCCCACATTTTGATCGCTTCGGTCGCTTACAGCTTATTCGCAACGGCTTGTGGTGTCGGCATTTTACTTGCCATGCAAGAATACCAACTAAAGCACCACAAACTAAAACAGCTATTAAGAGTACCGCCACTGCAAGTGTTAGAGCGCTTGATGTTTGAATTTATTTGGGCTGCATTTATTTTGCTGACCATCACAATCGCTACTGGCTTTTACTTCATTGAGGATATGTTTGCTCAACATTTAGTCCATAAAACATTTTTCACAATTGCGTCATGGTTTGTCTTTGCAGGGCTATTGCTTGGCAGATACATAGCCGGTTGGCGCGGTCAGTTAGCCGTCAAATTGACTCTAAGCGGTTTTTTCTTACTCATGCTAGGCTACTTTGGCAGTAAAATTGCGCTGCAAATTTTACAATATTAACAGTGCATGATGTTAAAGTATGTTTGACAGTCAGATCTTAAGAACCAATAATCCAGTTATCTACATAATCGAGGCGATCCCTTTTTGAACGAAGTACCCTTAGGTGTTCTTGGTGGAATACTTTTTTGTCTTATTTTACTTTCAGCTTTTTTTTCGAGTTCCGAAACAGGCATGTTGTCGATAAACAAATATCGACTCAAACACCTTGTGAAGAACAAGAACCGATCAGCGATCAAAGTAAACACTCTTTTAGAACGTCCAGATAGACTTATCGGCGTTATCTTAATTGGAAACAACTTTGTCAATATTCTTGCGTCTGCTATAGCAACCATTATTGCTGTAAGACTATGGGGAGATGCGGGTGTCGCTATCGCCACCGCGGCTCTTACCTTAGTCGTACTCATTTTTGCTGAGGTCACGCCAAAAACATTGGCTGCGATCCATCCAGAAAAAATCGCTTTTCCAGCATCTTGGGTTCTCGCTATTCTACTAAAAACACTTTACCCACTTGTCTGGTTAGTTAACGGCCTGTCCAATGGACTTTTACGCCTAATCGGCGTGCATGCGTCTCAAAAGAATCACGACACGCTAGATTCTGAAGAACTAAGAACCGTAGTAAACGAGGCCAGTGGCTTAATCCCTGCTGCCCACCAAGAAATGCTGATATCCATCCTCGATCTAGAGAGAGTTTCTGTTGAAGATATTATGGTGCCTCGAAACGAAGTGATTGGCATCGATATTGAAGACTCAATCGAAGAGATTATCGAACAAATTTGCCAGAGCAGACACACACGTATGCCTGTTTATAATGGCGAGATAAATAAGGTTATCGGTATTCTCCATGCTCGTCATGCGGCTATCTTTCTACGTGACCCAACACCATCAAAAGCAGCACTTTTAAAAGCGACGGTTGAACCGTATTTCATCCCTGAAAGCACCTCGCTAAACACAGTATTGCTGAACTTCCAAAAAGACCATCAACAGATGGGCATCGTGGTGGATGAGTATGGTGATGTTCAGGGTATCGCAGCCTTAGAAGACGTACTTGAAGAAATCGTGGGTGAATTTACCCCACCAACTCAAGACGAAGAAGAAGAAATCCAAACGCTTGATGACGGCTCTTTTAGAATCGAAGGCTCGACACACATTCGAGAAATAAACAAAACACTAGATTGGCACTTACCGACAGACGGACCAAAAACATTAAATGGTCTTATCATCGAAACACTGGAATTCATTCCTGAGCACCCTATCAGTTTATGGGTTGGTCACTACATGATTGAAATCCAAGAAATCGAAGACAAAGTCGTTAAATATGCAAAACTTCAGCTAAAGCGTTAAGGAAGCATAATGAGATACTGCCCGCAATGCGGTCACGCCGTTAATATGACAGTCCCTGCTGGAGACAATCGACTACGTGCGGTTTGCCCAAGTTGCGAGTTTATCGATTACGACAACCCTAGGCTAATAACCGGTACCATTCCGCTTTATGACGGCAAAATCTTATTATGCCGAAGAAACATAGAGCCACGTCTAGGTTTCTGGACATTACCAGCTGGCTTCATGGAAAACCAAGAAACAACCAGCGAAGGCGCATTAAGGGAAACATTAGAGGAAAGCGGATCTGTCGCCATATGCAAGCAAGCATTTAGCATGATCAGCATCCCTCACATCAATCAAGTACACCTTTTCTACATCGCAGAACTAGAAAGAGATGACTTCCACGCTACGGAAGAAAGCTCAGAAGTTGCCTTATTTGCTCTTGATGAAATTCCTTGGGATGAACTGGCCTTTAGCAGCGTCAGAAAAACCATTGAACTTTTCATCACAGATCATAAAAAAGGCCAATACGGCTTCCATGAAGACACTATTCACTTCAATAC
Source organism: Marinomonas alcarazii (assembly GCF_003208215.1). Lineage (GTDB taxonomy): Bacteria > Pseudomonadota > Gammaproteobacteria > Pseudomonadales > Marinomonadaceae > Marinomonas > Marinomonas alcarazii. Next base: position 94,429 of record NZ_QKLW01000009.1, on the reverse strand, counting down.
TGTACAGGAATAAAGTGGTAGGCCACCTCTTCATAGGGGTGAGCCAATAACAAGGCGGACAGCACCCCCGCCTTTAGCTCATCCTCCAAAATCATCTCAACCCGATATTCATCCACTATCTCCAACTCATCAAGCTCACCTAAAAACGGTGTCGCCCCTTTTCTGGGACGGAACTGCCCTTGCCCTTTTACCTGCCAACAACAGGAGTCATAATCCCCCATCGCGCCAGCACCAGCAGAAAACAACGCCTGCTTTACCGACTCCAAATGCGACTCAGGTACATAAAATATTAACGAATACACAACCCCCTCCCACTAAACCTAGTTAGTTTAATCCAAAATCATCTCACCAAAGGGTAACCTGCTCCTGACTTTGCGGTAAAGCCAAAGCACTTTGATAATGCGGGTTTAAAAGACGAACTTTTTCATCTAATTGCGCCGCCAAAGTGGGTGCGGCAATATTATCGGAGGAATGAACAAACACACTCGAGGTAAGCCCTGCCGACAACCATTGAGACAATTTTTTAGCCCACTGATCTAACCATAATTCATTACGTGGCAAATCAGGATGCCCAATAAAACGCACGACAGGGTGACGAGCAGTCACTACCGGATGACAAGGCACCCTTGGCTTCTTCTTTTGTGCATCGATCAAACTTTCACAATAGGCATCCGTCGAAAACACGGGCCGAGAATCCATGATCACACGATTCACATTACGATCAGACAAACCGGCTAAAAAACGCTGCTCTGTTTGGTTTTTATCGAAATAAGCAAGATTACGCACCTCGACAGACAAAGGGCTCGACAAAGTCCACATATCACACAAAGCTAAAATGACATCTAAAGCGCGTTCGTCACATACGGCAGGAAACTGCAACATAGTGGGCCCAAGCTTATTCTGTAACGGCTGTAACGACAGCATGAAAGCCAACCAATCTTGCTGCACTTCATGCCAAGGACGCTCTAACAATCGATGTGTCACTGTTTGAGGCGCTTTGAAACTGAATTTGAAACCATCAGCCACAGACTCGTACCAACGCAACAACTGAGCATCATCGACCTTAGTATAAAAAGTACTGCCAACTTCAACGGTAGAAAACACCTGTGAGTACCGACCTAAGCGCTCACCAGTCGGCAAAGACGTTGGGTATAACCAATTTACCCAAGCCGGATGCTGCCATTGCGCCATACCATAATGAATTTTCATAGAACCCTTAAATACAACTAAGACTTTAATTTCGCATCACTTAAAGTCCATGGTATCTATAAAAGACACCAACTGAAAACAAAATACCTATTAGGCTAACTCGCACAAAAACTCACTGAAACAAGCCAAGAAACTCTGTCTATTCCGTCATGAGCCTTGGTCCAGTGCCCTTTTCACCTAACTCATCATAAGGATTAAGCAGCCGACATCTTTCCAACGACAGACAACCACAACCAATACAATCGGCCATCATTTCTTTCAGCTCCGTCAATTGGATGATCTTTTTATCTAACTCTCTTTGCCATCGGGAACCCAACGCCTCCCAATCTTCTAGGGTGACGCGCGTACGATTCGGTAAGCCTTCCAGCTCCAATAGAATATCATCCAGAGAAAACCCTGTTCGCTGAGCCACTTGAATCAGTGACACAATCCGAATGACGTGCTTTGGGTATTGTCTGTGGTTAGAAGCGTTTCTTTGGCTTTTAATCAGCCCTTTTCTTTCATAGAAATGCAACGCCGACACAGACACGCCCGTCCTCTCACTTAACACGCCCACCGAAATCCACTCAGGCATTATTATTTTTCGCATTTTATACTTGACCTCAACTTAAGTTTAGGTAGCAGAATAGGCACAAATCCAAGCGGACTCAAGCTCTGTGAAACATAGCCTAACGAGGAAGAGAACCTAAATGAAAAATAACCGATTAGAACTCAGGGCACTTTGCCTGCTGCTGATTTCCACACTGACCGTCATGTCCAATGCCACTATTGCTCCGGCGTTACCTGGTTTAGCGAATGAATTCTCAGGAACACCCTCAGCCGATTTTTGGGTAAAAATGCTATTACCCATACCTGCTTTGTTTGTGGTGATTTTTGCACCGATCTTAGGCTGGACTGCGGATAAGTTCGGTCGCCGAAATCAAATAATCATTGCGACTACCGTCTTTGCCATCGCCGGTGCGGCTGGCGCACAGCTGCAAGACTTAGAAGGCATTATTATCAGCCGAGCCATTCTGGGCATATGTGTCGCTGGACTAATGACCGCCGTAACAGCGCTAATAACCGATTATTATTCTGGTCAGAAAAGAAGCCAATTTATGGGACTGCAACAATCTTTCTCTAATATTGGCGGCATTCTTTTCATCGTCACGGCGGGCTATTTAGCAGGTATCAGCGCTCGACTGCCTTTTTATATCTACGCCATTGCTATTCTGTTACTTCCTCTCATATTCCTGTCTATTCGTGACAACAAGCCAACCAATCAACCAAGCGATCACCAGCAGGATGATGGCAATGCGAACTGGAAGCTACCGCTTATTGGCTGCTCTATTCTCCTTTTCTGCCACTTAATCGTCTTTTATATCCTACCAACACAAATTCCATTTTTTATGGCCGATATTGGCATCTCTGATCCAAGTAAATCAGGCTTAGCAATCGGAATGGGGACATTAATCGCCGCGATAACCAGCGTATTCTTTGGTAAGCTGGTTGCCAAAATCCAAAGCTATGGCGTCGCACTCATCGGCTTTATTGCCATGAGCATCGCCATGCTCGTGCTATCACAAGCCACATCGTTCAGCTCTGTGATTCTCGGTTGCGGCCTCATGGGCGCTTGCATGGGATTGGTAATGCCAAATTTCATGATAAAAGGCATGGCGCTTGTACCAAGCCACAAACGCGGACTCGCTTCTGGTGTACTGACCAGCAGCATCTTCATTGGGCAATTCGTTTCACCTTTTGCCACCTCAGCGCTTATCGCCAAATTAGGATTCAGCGATTTTTACTTATTAGCAGGGGCTTTTACGTTAGTTCTAGCCATTGCAGGTGCCGCCACTTTGAAAAAACAATCTATTCCAACTACTCACGTCAACAAAGGAAACTAAAATGAAAGTACTTACTTTTGGTGCAAGTAACAGCAAAAACTCCATTAACAAACAATTGGCTTTTTACGCTGCACAGAAAATAAACAATGCGGATGTTTCGCTAATCGATATCAATGACTTTGAAATGCCAATTTACAGTGAAGACAGAGAAAAAGAATCCGGCATCCCAAAACTCGCCCACGATTTTTACAATGCCATTGGTGCTGCAGATAGTATCGTCATGTCTTTTGCCGAATATAACGGCTCTTATACCTCGGCTTATAAAAATCTGTTTGATTGGACATCTCGAATCAACATGAAAGTCTTTCAAAGTAAGCCCGTTATTATGCTGTCGACCTCGCCAGGCCCAAGCGGCGCACAAAGTGTTTTAGCTGCCGCACAGGCTTCAGCACCCTATTTTTCAGCGAACCTAATCGGTGCCATTTCACTACCAAACTTCTATGACAACTTTGACGCAGAGAAGGGAATAGTGACAAATGAGACATTTAATCAACACTTACTAAGCTGCATTGATAAGCTTTCGATTCGTTAACGCAACCAAAGAGCAACAGCAAATTTTATCCCCTCACTGTTGCTCTTAACTCACCCTAATATAGATATTGTGAGCTATAAGGATGGGATTGGATGGTACTCGATATTCACGATCGTGTAGGTTTTCTCTCCTGTTGCTAAACGAATTGTCACATCATCGTCTTCTTGTTTTTTCAAGAGGGCTTTGGCAACAGGCGAATCAACACTTATATAAGCGGAGTTGTGATCAAGCTCATCAGGCCCAACAATTCGATGTGTGCGCAACTCGCCTTCTTCATCTTCTAGAGTGACCCAAGCACCAAAAAAAACGCGTGTTTGGTCTGCTGGAAGGCGATCTACCACAGTACAAACATCCAAACGTTTTTCGAGATAGCGCACACGTCGATCTATTTCTCGAAGCTGTTTTTTACCATAGATATATTCCGCATTTTCAGAACGGTCACCTTGCGCCGCCGCCTCTCGAACGGTTTCCGTGACGGCTGGACGCTTTTCTTTCCACAAGTATTTAAGCTCAGTCAACAAGGTTTGAGCCCCTTCGTGGGTTATGTATGCAGATTTGGGTGGAGATGGTGGACGATAACGACTCATGAACAGCAGCCTTCTTTGAACAATAAAACCAAGCAATAAAAACAAAAATGCCGCCAGCTATTACTGACGGCATTACACTTATTTAGCAATCAGACGATAATTTTTACAAATTACGACTCTTGCTTATGAACGTGAACATCCATTTGAGGGTATGGAATACCAACACCACGCTCGTCAAAGGTGTATTTAATTTTTTCTAAAAGGTCAGCACGTACAGTCCAGTAATCCCCCGACGCCACCCAAGGGCGCAAGAAGAAATTCACCGAACTATCAGCCAATTCAGAAACGGCAATTAAACACTTAGGATCTTTTAGAATGCGTTCATCAGCATTCACAATTTCTTCCATGATTTGTTTTGCCAAACGAATATCCGCATCGTAACTAATACCAATAACAAGGTCTAAACGACGAGTAGATTCGCGAGAGAAGTTCACGATAGAGCCATTCATTACTGAAGAGTTCGGCACGATAATGACACGATTATCAGGCGTTTTTAGATAAGTATGAAACAGTTCAATACGGTTTACCGTACCCATTTGACCGCCAGCGTCAATAAAGTCACCAGAGCGGAATGGTCGCAACAAGATAATCAGCACACCTGACGCAAAGTTAGACAAGGATCCCTGCAATGCAAGACCAACAGCCAAACCTGCAGCACCAAGAATCGCTATGAAGGAGGTCGTCTCAACACCAACTTGCCCTAACGCCATAAGCGTTACGCCAGCAAACATCAAGGCATACAAAATACTGGAAGCAAAGCCTGCCACAGCCTGATCAACAGACGCTTTCAGCAATCTATTCTCACACCAATGAGCAATTTTGGAAGCGATGAACTTACCAATAAAGAAAATAACAAGACCAACACCCAAATTAATAAGGCTATCGGTCAGCCAAGGCATTAACTCTGAACCCTGTTCAAATAACGACTCTAACTCATTCATAATTCTTAATTCCCTTACTGTTCCACTTCAAATTCGGTCAGATTAAATAGTTTGATTTATGCTGCCACTCATCGAGCAACTTTTCCAGTTGAGATACACCCTTTTTATTAAAAAGCACACAAGATCGCCCATTAACAGAGTACATTCCTTTTACTCCAGACTCATCAATCAATAAACACTGCTCTCTTAACGCATCTACGGCACCATCGTCCCGAACACTCATGCCCAAGAAAGCATTCCATTCATGCTCTGGTAAAACACCTTTAATCGCTTTGTCTAACAAAGTAACGCACTGCGCTTGGGTCATCCTGTAATAAGGTACTTTTGATTGATGACGAATAAAAAACAACGTCAAGGCAACCAGCAGCAAGAACAGACAACCGATAGAAACCAACAGCTGAATGAGCATTACTTAAAATCGTAGGCTAATAATGAATCTTTCGCTCTTTGCAGGTGTTCAGCATACTCCACCTCATAACCATCCATCTCAAGACGAAACTTCATTTTCGCAGGCTTAGGCAAATCTCGCCACTGCTCGTGAGTCGGTATGTGCATTGTCTTTTCTGTAATAATATAAAATGCCGAAATATCTTCATGAGTCGATAAATCTTCGCTAAGCTGATCTAACAAATGCTTGATTCGAATACTGGCCTCAATCCAATTAAGCTCTTCTGTACCAACCGCTTTCAACAGAACCCGAATACTATCAATTCTTTTTTGCCGCTCTTCTAAGAAACGATCTTCTCCTGCGCGAATCTTTTCCTCTCGCAATTTATTCATCTTCAATTGGCGACCGATAAACCAAAGAGAAACAGCAATCACACCAACACAACCAATTAAAACGACTAAAAACGCAGTAAAAGACATAAAACACCCTATCTAAATAACACAATCTTACTTTTCGAGATTAGTAAGCGCTAACATAGCTTCAAACAAACCCGGTGTAGAAACCAAAAGACCTTCACCATTGACCACATCCGGCCAACGATCAGAAGATTGAAGGTAACGCCCAACCAGAGCACCCGCTTCTTCTGCGATCAAAGTACCTGCCGCCATATCCCAAGGTTTGACACTCTCAAAATAAGCATCTAAACGGCCAGATGCGACCCAACATAAATCCAACGCGGCAGAGCCGTTACGACGTACATCCTGACAGTGGTGCAAAATACGTGAAACTCGTTCAAGAATCGGCAACAAGGCATCTTTTTGATAAGGAAAGCCCGTCGCTACCAAAGCATTTCGTGGTTCTTTAGCACCGGATACCAACAGAGGTTTCCCATTACAGTAAGCCCCCTCCCCTTTAATTGCCCAATAACACTCCTCTAAAAAAGGGGCATGAACAACACCTAAAATACGCTCATTTCCAACATACAAACCAATGGAAACAGCAACATGATGATGCCCATGAGCAAAATTCACCGTTCCATCAATAGGGTCAATCACCCACACAGGAGTACTTTCACTGACACTAGCAAGGTCCAACGTCGGCGAAGACTCTTCAGACAAAATACAATGCGAAGGGTGACGTGTATGAATGTTGGAACAAATGTATTGATCGACTGCAATGTCTGTCGTCGTCACCAATTCATGATCCATTTTATAATCACGTACAAAGGTTGAGTCTGCTCGCGCTGCCACAATCATTTCGCCCGCCTTCACAGCCAGCCGTTTGGCAAAGTCCAACCATTCAAACACGTTATTTTGCACGTCCCCCCCTTTAATAAAATAAATATTGCAGACTTAGTCAGCTAACTGAACATTCAACCAATGTGAAATGTCTTGTACTTGCTCAGGGCAAACTGAGTGAGGCATTTCATAGGTTTTATATTCAACAGAATACCCCTTAGATACCAAGAGGTCCCTCGCCTTAACAGACAATTCAGGGGCAACGACAGGGTCTTGCAAACCATGATGAATAAGAATTGGGGCCTGCCCATTAACACAAGAATCAGCTTCAACGACTTTATCACCATTAACCAAATAGGTTGACAAAGCGAGCACCCCAGCGACGGCATGTTTCGTGTGTAACGCTGTCTGGTATGCAATCACACCACCTTGAGAAAAGCCTGCCAGTATAATGCGATTTGGGGAAATACCTTGATCAATTTGCGCCTGTATCAACTGCTCAACTTGAGCACAGGACTCATCGATATTAGCCATATCAACTTTACGCTCTAGCGTCATCTCGTAGATGTCGTACCATGCACGCATTTCCATACCACCATTAATAGTAACGGGACGTCGCGGTGCGTGCGGAAAAACAAAGCGAACCTTTAATGTCGGAAGCAATGACAGCGCTGGCACCAAAGACTCAAAGTCATGACCATCAGACCCAAGGCCATGCAACCAAATAATCGCAGCATCTGGCTGCTCATGAGTTTCTACCACTACAGAAGGCAATACATTGGTCATCTTTTAAATACTCCAAAAAAATAGGCTATCGCAATTTGCCATAGCCTATCATATTGAGGTATTTCACTCACTCTGACTTTTTTGCATGGTATCGTTATTCATTCCAGCGCTCACAAGAAGTTAGTGCTCTACCGGAAAACGCATACTCATAACTTCTTGCTTGTCACTTAGCGTGAACAAAACATCTGCCCTATTCGGCATGACCGCCAACATATGTCGGGTCAATCTTTCATAATACTGCATGAATTCCTTCAGTTCCGTTGAAGACATTACTTTTAGATCAATAGTATCAAGCAAAATCCCATGAATATCATGGAGATGACTCTCCAGCATTCGCTCCTGTTTATTACGCCAATGATATACAACGTCATAGCTAGGCGCCTGCATCCAAGCCATTAGGTCAATCTTAGAAAATAACGTTTTATAGTCCTCTTCTAAAAATTGATTCACCTTATTTCGCCAAATCCCTTGCGCATCCTTCTCTTTTTCAAGCGCATTCATGGGCGAACTCATCACATCAGTCATAGGTGGCGCACCAACACACCAGCCTTCAAACAACACCACATCGACAGGGCCCTGAACCTCTTTCCACAAATGTACCGATTTTCTGTCATCGATCGACTTATCGAAGCAAGGGAACTTCATCACCTCACCCTCTTTCAGATTATGCAATCGGTCAAATAAGCTTAAAGCAAAGCGGACATCATGGGTGCCAGGCACACCACGCACAGCAAACATGGGCGAGGTTTGGCTAGCAAACTTCATTCTGTCGTGCTGTGTACTGTATAAATCATCTAAACTGATCACCACACAGTTTAGGTCAAAACCTTTATTAAGAATGCGGCTGACAACACTACAAAAAGTCGTTTTTCCACAACCTTGCGCACCACCCACTCCGACAATTAAGGGGCCTTGCCCTGCATGTGCTTTTTGACTCAACCAATAAGAGAAAGGCAAATACAACCGATCCATTTGATCTACCAAGGCAGCATCTGCATACAAACAACTTAACGTCTGTTCAACTTCGAACCGCAATCGGTGAGATAATGTGTCAGGCATACTTAAATTTACGAAATCAAAATCACTCTGTTGCTTAAACATAACGAGCACCTCCGTAAGGGTCATCATTTAAGTATAGTAAACGACTCGATTCTTGATTGTTTTTTACATTAGGAAGTAAAAGGTAAATTCAATTGGTACGGCTGCGGGGGCGTCAAACGATAACCCACACCAATTAGGCGCACTGAACGTGGCGATCTAGAAAAGGCCAGTTGTAACAATTCAGAAAAAGCGTCTTCTGATAATTTCCCCTTGATTGGGCGCTCAATCGTTGTTTGCTTAAAATCATCGAACTTAATTTTTAGGTAATATTTACTCAGCTGAGATTCATAGTCTCGACCTTTCATGCGTTTTTTCAAATCAGCCAACAGCATAGGCAAAACCGCACGACACTCCTTGAGGTCCAACAAATCTTTCGCAAATGTATGCTCTACAGAGACACTTTTTCTTTCTCTAGAAATCACCACAGGGCGATCATCGATCCCCAAAGCAAGTTGAGACAAACGATAAGCCATACTACCAAAGCTCTTCTGCAACAAAGCAAAATCCAACTTCTGTAAATCTGCGCACTTAAACACACCCAAAGCCGCTAATCGTTCTTGCGCAACTCGACCAATCCCCGAAATGGCTTTCACGGGTATATCAGAAACAAATTCAAGTTGCGTCTCTGGCGTCACGACGGTCAGCCCATCAGGCTTATTCCAATCGCTCGCTACCTTAGCAATAAACTTATTGGTCGCAACACCAGCAGAAACGGTAATTCCTACCTCACGGAAAATTCGAACCTTTATTTCATGAGCAATTCGCGTTGCACTGCCTTGGAAGTCAACCGAATTAGTCACATCAAGATAGGCTTCATCTAACGACAGTGGCTCAATAATATCGGTAAATTCTCGAAAAATAGCGTGCATCTGCTCAGAAGCCGTTCGGTATTTCTTCATATCACCAGGCAAAACAAGTAAGGCAGGACAAAGACGCTTCGCGACCGAAGTCGGCATAGCCGAACGCACCCCATAAACGCGAGCCGCATAATTTGCAGTAGCAAGTACACTACGACTATTTTCAGGCCCACCAATAGCAATAGGCTTATCGCGCAAACTAGGATCATCTCGCATCTCAACGGCCGCATAAAAACAATCAGCGTCAATGTGTATAATTTTTCTATTTAGCGACATAATTAAAGCACTGTATAAAAAAACAGTATACTACTAAGCAACCTCTACTTTCATCAAGCACAAAAGAGAAAATGAACAATGCGAAAAACGACCCTCGACACAAAACTCGCCTGAAAACGTTATAAAATTAACGATATGAGGATATTTACTATCAAAAACAAAGAAAAAGTGCTTTTTTAAGCGCTCAAACATGGACGCTAGAGCGTAAAATGGTTTACATTTTGTGCATTAGATTTGCCATATTGAAAACAAAAAGTATTTTCAATACACAGTAAATCCTTAAGACCTGCAACAAATGACCGATTAGGTAAAGTAACGGTACAACAAGTACTACTTTAAAACGCAGAATATTGAGAAAAAGACTTCCATACAAAGGGCACCACCATGACAGTATCACTTCGTATTTTCTTTATAGCCATAGGTGCACTCATGCTTGCAGGGTGTCAAAACCTTTATCAGCAAGACCCCAATGGAACGCCATGTACCACGGTTGCTCCTTGTAACGGAAACAATTTTAATACCGGACCTAGCACTGGCTACACACAAAACAGGGCTGTTAACACAAACAACTCTGTTTCTGTCATTAAAAAAGAACCCATCATAGTAACGGCTACAGGCTATGCTGCCATGATGACCAATAAACGCCTCACTAAATCCCAAGCTCGCATCATGTCACTACGCAGCTCCATGCTAGATGCTTATCGAAACCTTTCTGAACGTGTTTACGGCTTAAAAATTGATGGTTCAAGCTCCCTCAGCAACATGGTAATGCAAAACGATGAGCTTAGAACTTACGTGGATGCTTACTTAGTAGGCGCAAAGGTAATTTCTCAGCGAGAGCATGAAGACGGCACTTTCGAAACCATAGTGGAAATGGCATTGCAGGAAAACTTCCGTGAATGTGTTAACTCTGGAAACATCCAAGCAAATCCAAATTGCAGGGTTCAGCCTGGATATCGTTCTGTCGACGTGCAAAACTCGGCACCTACTGCAAATTTTTATAGCATTGAATAACTAATGTTGATTTTAAAACGCATAATATTCGTCGCTTTGGCATTTTTATTGCCAAACATAACCCTCGCCAAAAGCGTAGACGCGGTTGGCGAAGCCGTTATATACAACAACGATATTGCTGACGCCCGTTACAGAGCAACCCAACAAGCCATTAAGCAAGCAGTTTTAGAGTCTGGATCTAGAGTCAATATCAAAGATGCGTTAAACAATGGAGAACTTGAGTCCAACTTAGAAATTCGCAGTTCTGGCTATGTTCAAAAAGCGAGAATTTTATCTGAAGAACAAAATGGTGACTTCCTTCGCATTATTGCTCGTGTCGACGTTACCCCAGACTCTCAATGCAGCACTGGCCCTACTAGTTATTATAAAAAAACCGTTGGCATAACCGGATTTGAGCTGCAAGACCCACTACAAGCAAGATTGGGCGGGCTAAGCAATATATCCAGAGAACTCCCTAAAGACCTCGCCGATGAAATAAATAAACAAGGCTACTTAAGGGCGTTAACCGCCACCAACATTGCCATCTACCCAGATTTAATCAATGCTCCCTCTTCCACTAACTATGACGGCTCTCTGACTAACGTGACAAGAATTAGCGAGCAGTTAGGAGTTCAGTACATTGTCAGCGGTGTCATTAGAGACATTGGAGAGGTTTATCTAAGATTTCCAGACGACAAAAATTCAAAAGACCTTCTTGATGAAGAAATTGATAAAGAAAGAAACTTTGTGGTCGATATCTATATCTATGACGGATTCAGCGGTGCCCTACTATTTGAGCAACGTTATGACGAAATAGGTAACTGGGACATTTCTGACCATGCTAAAGTAGGCTTTGGCAGCGCCAAGTTTTGGTCTATTCATTACGGAAAAGTGGTACAACAAGCCTTAAAAGAAAGTGCATTAGACACAAGCAACCAGTTACGTTGCCAACCTTTTATTGCTAATATTTTCCGAACTGAGGGCAACAGGATCCATATATCAGCAGGATCTTTGTCAGGAATCAAACAAGGTGATAAATTCAATGTGTATCGCCGTTATGAAGTGTTCAATCAGCTGCAGTCATCTCAAACTCAGCTGAATAATGCTAATATCAGTGTTACAATTAAACAGGTCCAACCTAACTTTTCGGTTGGAGAACTGGTTGTTGACTCTCACATTTTGAACGTGCAACAACAAGATGTCGTGATTGCTTGGTAACTTTACAAAACAATGCCTATACACGAAGGCCGCTTTATTTTTTTAGGACAGTACAATGAATAACGAATTACTACACCACCTAGAGCAACGCATCAACGAAGCTGTAGAAGAAATTGGCTCACTACGTAAACGCATATCAGAATTAGAGATGCAAAACTACGAACTGAGTGAAGAAAAAAGCGAAATCCAAAGCACTCTAAATCAAACAAAAGAACAACAATCTAACTGGGAATCGTCTCTTTCTCAGATGTTGAACCGCTTAAATCAGATGGATGAAAAACAATGAAATCACTTTTACTTGCAACTTTAGTTTTAGTTAGTGCACACGCATCCGCTGAAGGTCAAATTGCGAGTTTAGTAAATTTCTCATCGACAGCTGCGCGACCGACAACGGATGAAGGTGAAACAAATGTCACCTCCATTCTAAGTGCATCAATGGAGTACACCCTGCCAGAAAACGTGTCTTTTTATGGTGGGTTATCCTTTGTTATCGGAGAAACATTCGAGAACTCTGTCTCTTTAGGCGCGCGCTATTATAGCTCAACACCTGCATTGCAAATCTTACCAGGGATCCCTATGTGGTCATTCATCGGTGGAGGCGTCTCATTCTTCGATGAGACCGTTTACTACCCAGAAGCAGGCTTTCGCATAGGGATTTCCGATGTATCTCGTTTAGATATTTTTGTGAAAATACTAAACAGCAGCAGTGACACCTATGACAAGCATGTCATGGTTGGTGCAGGACTCACTTTCTAAGCAAGATGAAACTATTACCTTTTTTCATCACTAGCGCTTTAATCACAACGACTTACGCTTGGTGGCAAAGTGGAAAGAATATCCCCATTACACTACCAAATGAGGATCAGCGAAAAGAAATGCTTGGCATAAGTAATGCACCACAAATTCCGCTGACCCCAATAAAAAATTGAGCCTTGTGTTTCTATGGAACAACTTATTGCAAAACTCGAAGCTAAAATCAACTGGCTAACAGAGCAGCTAAAATCAGCGAACGAGGAAATACAAAAACTACAAGAAAAAACATCCACCTCCATTGAATACAGTGCCTCAATGGATTTGCTACAACACATGGCCGACCGCTCAACAGAAGATCAACTGCAGCTTTATATTGAAGACTCTCTCGACCTTTTAAGTACAGCGCCAGCCCCCGAGCAAGTAAAAGAGCAAGATAGAGTAGAATACCAACTCGATTTTGACTTAATGCACGAGCATGCTGATAACAGCACCACAACCACGACAACAGAACAGATTGATTACATGACCACACAACAAACAGAGCTTAACGGCTTGCAAGAAGACGACAAACTAGTCGATAACGACACTAGCGTACAAGAAGCAAGTGACAGCACGACAGAAGCAGCGACATTGACGCCAGAACAAAAAAAGCGTCAAAAAAACCAGAAAAACAATCGCCGCCTAATCAAAATGCTCGAAGACCGTTATCCGAAAGCGTTTGACTGGAATCAACCTAAGCCCCTGAAAGTCGGCATAGACAAAGACATGGTTCTGGACGATGACTTCAACGCTAGCAAGCAAAAACGCGCCCTAGCCGCTTATACGCGCTCAGACAGATACAAAAAATGCTTACTGTCAGGCCAACCACGGATAGACCTAGAAGGTGTTGCTGTAAACAACGAGCCAGCCCTTCCTGAGTCCATGATTCCAGCAAAAGCTAAAACGGCGACAACGAGCCGACCAGCCAGAGAGAAAACCTCTCAACCAGCTCGTAGCAGCAAACCAAAGACACAAGCTAAAAACAAAGCAAATTCAAAACCTAAGCCCGCTAAAAGCGCCCCTAAACAGGAAGACATTTACGATAACCTGTCTCCTGAAGAGCGCATGAAAGCAAAATTAGAGAAATTGCTAAATAAATCTTAAAAAACTGTTTACATAGTAAAGCGCGATGTATATTATACGTCGCGCTGCTGTGGAGGGGTTCCCGAGTGGCCAAAGGGAGCAGATTGTAAATCTGCCACGAAAGTTTCGGTGGTTCGAATCCACCTCCCTCCACCATTAGCAGTATCTTCTTAAGATTCAACATCTCATCCTCTGCAATACAAAATCAAATTCCCAAATCTCACTCACAACAACAAACGTTCACAGCCAAAATACACCCATCTAGAAAACAACCCTTACTCATCACAACCAAAAAAAACCTCTTATTTAACCAACACAAAAAACCATCAATCCAACCTACTTTATTGCACCACAATAACGCCATCTACATCACACACAACCCTAAACAACACCAACCTCTTCCTGACATCACCCAAAAACGACATTACATGCAATCATCGCAGCCACACATAAGAGTCCATTCGAGTTAACCACACCCCTCACAAAACAATCAGTATTATATAGCTAAGAAACCAGTAAGCACGCTTTGCATCCTGCAGACCTAAGAAGCCCGAAAAGATCACCCAACCCCCAACAACCACCTTACCACAGCGATCACAAGCACCTACGATAGATAGACGATAGACGATAGACGATAGACGATAGACGATAGACGATAGACGATAGACGATAGACGATAGACGATAGACGATAGACGATAGACGATAGACGATAGACGATAGACGATAGACGATAGACGATTTTGAAGCTTTCTATGAAGAAAACAATACGTAGATGAGGATTTTAGGACATAGAAGAGATAATTATGAGAAGAATGGTGGGTCGTACTGGATTCGAACCAGTGACCAATTGATTAAAAGTCAACTGCTCTACCAACTGAGCTAACGACCCGCTCATAATTTTTATGCTGATTTATTAATGGTCGGAGTAGAGAGATTCGAACTCCCGACATCCTGCTCCCAAAGCAGGCGCGCTACCAGACTGCGCTATACTCCGATTGGCTCCTCGAACTGGACTCGAACCAGTGACCCAATGATTAACAGTCATTTGCTCTACCAACTGAGCTATCGAGGAATTAATCAGACTAGAATTCTGTATAGAGATAGTTGGTGGGTCGTACTGGATTCGAACCAGTGACCAATTGATTAAAAGTCAACTGCTCTACCAACTGAGCTAACGACCCAACTATCTAGTAATGGGGTGGACGATGGGGCTTGAACCCACGACCGCCGGAATCACAATCCGGAGCTCTACCAACTGAGCTACGCCCACCATTACTAATGATGATGATAAAATAAATGGTCGGAGTAGAGGGATTCGAACCCCCGACATCCTGCTCCCAAAGCAGGCGCGCTACCAGACTGCGCTATACTCCGAATGGCTCCTCGAACTGGACTCGAACCAGTGACCCAATGATTAACAGTCATTTGCTCTACCAACTGAGCTATCGAGGAACTAATATTTTATCTTGCTTACAACTACCATCTTTAGAAGATGGCGGAGGAGGAGAGATTCGAACTCTCGGTAGGCTATTAACCTACGCCAGTTTTCAAGACTGGTGCATTAAACCGCTCTGCCACCCCTCCGTTGCGAGCGAGGTGTATAATACTGATTTGAAATTTCAGTGCAACCTCTTTTTTAAAAAAGTTTAACTTTTTTCACTCACATAGCCCTGATCAGCAGAAGAACGGATCCATACATTGGAATACCAGTAATAATGCTTGCCCGAATTATCAGGCATAGTGCAGTTAATACGGCCACGGCCTACGCCAAAAGGCTTGCTAGCAGTTGCCTTCACTTCTCTTTCAGAAACCCACTCAAGAGTCGCCTTTCCTTGACCGGACACATAGCACGCCAAGTCTTTTAAACGATACTTGCCCTCTTTAAAAGTCAGGTTAATCGAAACAGGCTCTTCACCAGCGTAATCGCCACCCGCATTTTCAGATAAAAGAGGCATAGGTTTCGCGTTCAGCTTTGTTTTTAATGTTGATAGCTTGGCATAAGCACCTGAGGCTGGAAAACGCGGCAGGTTTTCAAAGTCCGAATCGGCACTTACCACACCAGACTGCTGACCGAATGCCATAATGCCCTTTTCTGCCATCATGCTTCGAATCCTTCCATTTGATTCGCCATATGGGTAAGCCAACATCTTCGGTGAGCTTCCAAGATGCTTCACAAGCAAACTTTCTACCGTATCCACTTCCTTTTCCATGCGTGACATCCAGGCCTCATCCGTTTCGCCTTTCTCTTTGCGCAACATATAAGGATGGCTAATCGTATGGTTGGCGAACACACCGCCAAACTGCTCCATCTCTTTCATCTGCTCCCATGTTAAAAAGCTACGGCTCTTACGCTCTACTGGTTCTGAGTTGATAAACACAGTAAAAGGAAAATTCCTTTCCTTTAAGATTGGGAAGCCAGCTTGGTAAATATTGCGATAAGCGTCATCAAACGAAATAGCGACGGATTTCTCGGGCAATGGCTTATTGGCTTTTAAATCGTCTAACGCAGAACGTAGATCGACTACTTGAAAGCCTGCATTTTTTAGGTAATCCATATGTTCAGTAAATTGTTCTGGTGTAACAGAAGTCGATTTAGGTGAACTGGCACTTACATGATGATATTGCAGAACCGGTAAATAATCCTGAGCTTGAGCGGCCATGCTTGCGCTCAACGCACCAAGTAAGATGCTGTAATGAACCTTTGACAACATGTGGTTTCCTCTTTGCTTAATATTTGCCCACATTCTACGGACGAACGGCAAACATGACCAGCCATTCAAAAACCGAAACTGTTATGCCTGCTTTATGATGTCACTGCATCTACTCATATTGAAGGCACCCTCCTACACTCAATAGACATAAAGGATCCATCACAAAAGGGAATGCTAATCTCCACAAGAGGAAAGAACATGAGCAAATCCACTTTTTACAAAAATCTGGAAAACCAACTTCAAACACTTAAGCAAGAAGGCCTTTATAAAATAGAGCGTCCGCTTATCACGCCACAAGCCAGCCAAATTACTACCGCCGATAAAACGCCTCTAATCAATCTTTGCGCGAACAATTACCTTGGCTTGGCAAACGATAAGCATGTCACTCAAGCCGCCCATCAAGCACTGGATGAATACGGGTACGGCATGGCTTCTGTTCGCTTTATTTGCGGTACACAAAACATACACACCCAATTAGAAAAAAGCCTAAGCGACTTTTTGCAAATGGAAGACACCATTTTGTATTCCTCTTGCTTTGACGCAAACGGCGGCTTATTTGAAACATTGCTGAATGAAGAAGATGCCGTCATCAGTGATGCGCTCAATCACGCCAGCATTATTGATGGCATTCGTTTATGTAAAGCAAAACGCTATCGCTACGCCAATAACGACATGAAAGAACTGGAAGCGAAACTTCAACAAGCGGATATAGATGGTGCTAAAACCAAATTAATTGTCACGGATGGCGTGTTTTCTATGGACGGTATCATTGCCGACCTTAAATCTATCTGCGACCTTGCAGACCAGTACGATGCATTAGTTATGGTTGACGACTCCCATGCGGTAGGCTTTTTGGGCGAAAATGGTCGTGGTAGCCATGAGTATTGCGATGTACTAGGTCGTGTCGACATTATCACTGGCACATTAGGTAAAGCCCTAGGTGGCGCTTCTGGTGGCTACACCAGCGCTTCTAAAAACATTGTCGACTGGTTACGCCAACGCTCTCGCCCTTATTTGTTTTCGAACTCACTGGCGCCTGTGATTACCGCCACCAGCTTAAACATTATCGAATCCCTCAAGCAAGGAGATTCTGCTCGCAAGCAATTAAAAGCCAATAGCCAACACTTCCGCACCCAAATGAGCGCTTTAGGCTTTAACCTAGTCCCTGGCGATCATCCAATCATTCCTGTTATTTTAGGCGATGCGAAACTCGCACAAGAGATGGCAAATGCGCTATATAGAGAAGGAATATTTGTGACAGGATTTGCTTATCCCGTCGTACCTATGGGCAAAGCCAGAATTCGCACACAAATGTCAGCATCACTCACAACGGAACAACTTGATCGCGCCATAGCCGCCTTTGCTAAGGTCGGGCGCGAGATGGGCATTATTAAAGGAAGTAAATAATGAAAACGCTTGCGAAACTTCACGCAGAAAAAGGCATTTGGATGACAGACGTACCGCGTCCCGAATGCGGACATAACGATGTCGTGATCAAAATAAGCAAAACGGCAATCTGTGGAACAGACATGCACATCTATCAATGGGACGATTGGGCACAGAACACCATTCCAGTACCCATGACAGTTGGTCATGAGTTTGTTGGTGTGATCACCGAAATAGGGCCAGAAGTGTCTGGATTCAAGATCGGTGACCGCGTTTCTGGAGAAGGCCATATTACATGTGGACATTGCCGCAACTGTCGTGCAGGTCGTCGCCATCTATGCCGAAGAACCCTTGGCGTTGGCGTCAATCGCACTGGCGCTTTTGCCGAATACTTGGTCATTCCAGCCAGTAACGCATTCAAAATTCCAGATAACATCAGCGATGACATGGCAGCGATATTCGACCCGTTTGGCAACGCCACTCATACTGCCCTGTCTTTCGACCTAATCGGTGAAGACGTTTTAATCACAGGCGCTGGCCCCATTGGCGCCATGGCCGCGGCTATTGCTAAGCACGTCGGTGCGCGCAATGTGGTGATTACCGATGTGAACGACTTCCGTCTGGATCTGGCGAAAAAAATGGGGGCGACTCGTACCGTTAACGCCAGTCGTGAATCATTAAAAGACGTCATGAGTGAAATAGACATGCACGAAGGCTTCGATGTGGGCTTAGAAATGTCTGGCAATGACACGGCGTTTCGCTCCATGCTGGAATGCATGAACCATGGCGGAAAAATTGCCATGTTAGGCATTCCAGGAAAAGACACTTTAATCGACTGGAATCAGGTCATTTTTAAAGGTCTTATCATCAAAGGCATTTATGGACGAGAAATGTATGAGACTTGGTACAAGATGGTTGCCATGCTTCAATCTGGCTTAGACATCAGCCCAATTATCACCCATCGCTTTGATATTGATGACTTTCAGCAAGGCTTCGGAACCATGGAGTCTGGCAAATCAGGAAAAGTGATTCTCGACTGGAATTAAATCTACCTAGGTTATTGCGTCTAGAAGATGATCGCGTTAGCGTAATTCTTTTAGACGCAAACCGAGCAATCACATGTTAGAAATAGGTACTCAAACACACCCTCTTCCCCATCAAGATGCGCTCTATATTTTGCTACATCGCAACCAAGTATTAGTAGAGTCAGAAAATCAATTTCTTACGCCTTTTACACACTTCCAACCTAACTCAAAAATGAGCGCCATCTACTGTGGCAAATGGCATGGTCAGGATATCTTCGTGTGTCGCTTTGAATCTATCCCCAAAGGCTTCTCTGAAATGGGTCTAAGAGAGCTGCTCTTCTTACAAGACCAACACCATTACATTTTATTAAGCCGCGCACACCAGCTATCAACATGGGATCGTGATCATCAGTTTTGTGGTCGATGTGGCTCGCCAATGAAAGAAAGACACCCAGCTGAGCACACAAAAATATGCCAGACGTGCAACCTACGTCATTATCCTCGCATTTCCCCTTGCGTCATTATATCGATCCGCAAAGGCGATCAAATTCTACTTGCTCGTGGCCCACAAGCACCGAAAGACAGATTCAGTAATATTGCGGGGTTTGTCGAAGCAGGGGAAACCTTAGAACAAGCTGTGGCAAGAGAAATTAGAGAAGAAGTCGGTTTAGAAGTCACCAACATTCGCTATGTAAGCAGCCAGCCTTGGTCTTTCCCACATCAGTTAATGGCCGGTTTTTTTGCGGATTATGAAAGTGGTGACATCACCCCTGCGCCAGGTGAAATAGAAGAAGCCAACTGGTACTCAATTGATGACTTACCAAATATTCCCAACAGCGCGACGATTTCAGGGCAGTTAATTAATCTACATGTAGAACATATACAAAAAACGAAAAGCAACTAAAGACCTTCTACTTTCAGACACACCAGATTCATAAACGGTGTGTCTGAAAGTATCGACAAAAGCACCAAATTTGCTAGAAATCTTCCAGTAAATACCTATACTAGCCACCCAGCTAAGTACCGACTCATTCACTTGCCATAAAAGAATAACACTGAGAACCTCGTGGAAGATCTACTAAATTCAATAGAACAAAAAGTAAAACCATTAATCGGTTTAGGCAAAGTCGCAGATTACATTCCCGCGCTGGCGAATGTCGATCCCAACCAATTTGGTATTGCCATCTACAGTAACGATGGTCAGCTCTATCACGCAGGCCAAGCCTATACAGACTTTTCTATTCAAAGTATCTCTAAAGTCTTTAGCTTGACCCTTGCCATCAAACACTATGGCGAAGACATGTGGAAGCGAGTTGGACGTGAACCTTCTGGAAACCCGTTTAATTCACTTGTGCAGCTCGAATACGAGTCAGGTGTACCTAGAAACCCCTTTATCAATGCTGGCGCATTAGTCATCAGTGATATGAATCAGTCTCGCTTTGCTTCTCCGCACTACGCCATGCGTGAATTCATTCGACGCTTAGCGGATAACTCCCACCTAAGCTCAGACAAAGTGGTTGCCGATTCAGAATACGAATTCCGTGCACGCAATGCGTCCATGGCGTATTTAATGAAAGCCTTTGGTAACTTTGAAAACGACGTAGAAAGCGTTTTACACAGCTACTTTGATAACTGCGCCATGCGCATGAATTGTGTGGATCTTGCCAAAGCCTTTAGTTTCCTTGCCAACAAAGGCTACTCACAGCTCAGTGGTGAGCAAGTGCTAAGCGCACGAGAGACAACCCAAGTTAATGGATTGCTCGCCACCAGCGGCTTATACGACGAAGCTGGCAACTTTGCTTACCGCGTTGGGCTGCCAGGCAAAAGTGGTGTTGGTGGTGGCATTATCGCCATTGTGCCAAATCGCTTTTCTGTCTGTGTTTGGTCACCCGAACTCAATAAGTCAGGCAACTCACTCGCTGGCATGGCGGCACTGGAAGCGCTCTCCGAAAGCATCGGCTGGTCAGTATTTGGCTAGGCTCTTCTTAAACCCGAAGCAAATAGACAACAACCAAAAACAGAAAAGGGCTTCACGAGAAGCCCTTTTTTAGTATCACTGTATTAACAAAGAATTGGCGAGCGCAGTCACCACCTGCTAGGGATGGCGTCACGAGCGCAGTAGCCATCCAGTTAATCTGTGATGACTTTATAACAAGGAACATAAGCACTGCCCGGCAACTTCATCCGCTGCTGACGAACGAACGCTTGTAATAAGGCATCCAGTTTCGCCAATAACGCTTTATCGCCATGAATCTCGAACGGCCCAAACTCTTTGATGTACGCCACACCTTGCGCTTTCACATTACCGGCAACGATAGAGGAAAAAGCACGACGTAAATCCGCGGCAAGCAAATGCGTTTCTTGATTGAAATGCAGATTCAACTCACGTACTTTTTCATGGGTTGGCTCAAACGGATATTGGAACTCTTCTGGAATATGCAGTTTCCAGTTGTAGTAAAACGCATCTTGATGGGCTTTACGATACTGGCGAACTTCTTCCATGCCTTGTTTCATGGCACGGGCCACTTCCACTTCGTCTTCAATAATAATACGGTATTTATTCTGCGCTTCCGAACCTAATACCTCACCGATGAAAGCGTGTATTTGCTCAAAATAATCGGCACTTTCTTTTGGCCCTGTAAATACCAATGGGAAAGGCACGCCAGCATTTTTCGGGTGTAATAAGATCCCCAAGATATACAGAATTTCCTCTGCGGTTCCGGCACCACCAGGGAAAACCACTATACCGTGTCCGGCACGGACAAAGGCTTCAAGACGCTTCTCGATATCTGGCATGATCACCAGCTGATTCACAATCGGGTTTGGAGATTCTGCTGCAATAATGCCCGGCTCCGTTAAACCTAGGTAAATACCATTTTTAATACGTTGCTTGGCGTGAGCGATGGCAGCGCCTTTCATCGGCCCTTTCATTGCCCCAGGTCCACAACCAGTGCAAATATTCAGCTCACGCAAACCTAACTCATGGCCCACACGTTTGGTGTAATCATACTCGTGACGAGCAATAGAGTGACCGCCCCAGCAAACAATCATGTCTGGATTTTGAATGCGGCGGAACACATTGGCATTACGTAGTAATTCAAACACCACATTGGTTAATTTATCTGAGCTGGCGTCTTCAAGACCACGGGCCAAAATCTCATGCTGGGTAAAAATAATGTCGCGCAATACGCTGAATAACATCTCACGCACACTGCTGATCATCTTACCGTCAACGAATGCACTGCCCGGTGCATTTTTCAGCTGCAGTTTTACGCCTCGCTCTTGTTGCACAATACGAATTTCAAAATCTTTAAACTCTTCCATAACCGCTTGCGGATCATCTGAATCACTGCCGCAATTCAATATCGCTAAGGCACAACGATGGAATAGGTCATGTAGGGGACCGGATTCTTCTGACAGACGAGAAATCTCATCTTGAGACAACATTTCTAACGAACCTTTCGGTGCGACTAACGCATCAACGCGATCTTCGTACTGCATGATCGCCCTCCTTATTGTCATTTTATTAATGTCTTTTAAATTCTTTATTATTAAATATAGTGGTCGCGCATTCTGGTTTTATCAAGCTTTTACGAAAAACTTAATGAAAATAGTCAGAATGAAATCAATTATTTAGCCTGCCTTTTTGGTCAACAAAATCAATCCTCTGTGCGGGTTCGCAATGTTTGATAATAATGAGACTTCATTTCAATTAAACGACTGTAGGTACGACGAAACTCAAACAACAATGACCCATTTAGATACAGGCTGTCTAAAGGCACGTCGGCATTCAATAATAGAACCACTTGATGGTCATAACACTCGTCCACCAAGCTAATAAAGCGCCGCACTGCATCGTCATTAATGCCTAACGACACAGCACGATCACCGGTTTTCCCTGAGCCAATCGCGCCATCTTCGGTGCCACGCGCTTTGATGTGTTCATAGGGTTCGCTGCTAAGTTCAGGAATGCCTGTCAGCATTATCAGCGGATAAGTTTGCGCCAGCTCAATGTAATCCAACGACGATCTTGGTCCATCGCACAAAGCATAAAAATCGAACCAAGCAATATTGTCTGCGGCTTCAACAACCGGTATCGATCGACGACAAACTTGCAGCGACTGCTGGTTGATGTTTCCCTTTGCCAGCTGCTTAAACAAAACCGACATGTCTTGCTCATGTTTAACAAAATAAATCGGTGAACCGCCGGTATGCCGTAATCGATGATCTTCTTCACCGCCAAGATGAATGCTATTCAAATGCCCTTGTAGCAAGGCTATTGCTGGAGCGAAGCGTTCTTTTTGCAGCTGGTTCTGGAACAAGTCTTCCACCGCAATATTCGACGTTGCCACCAACACAACGCCTTCTTCAAACAGCGCCTCAACCAAACCACCCAGCAACATGGCGTCACCGATATCAGAGACAAAAAACTCATCAAAGCACAATACTCTACACTCTGCAGATAAACGCTTAGCAATGCCTTTTAGGGGATTTTTCTGGCCAAAAGCAAGGTTTAACTCTCGATGCAAGCGCGCCATAAAGTGGTGAAAATGCAACCTTAACGCCATTCCATCAGGCAAACAGTGATAAAACAAATCCATCAAGAATGTCTTGCCACGACCCACATCGCCCCAAAGGTAAACACCTTTAATTGGCTCTAGCTCATCACGGTCTGATGGTGCCGAGACTAACAGCTGATACACTCGCTCCAATTCTTGTAACGCAGGCTGCTGGCTGTTATCAAACGTCACTCGTTCTTGCTCTAGACGCGTCTGATAGACTTGCAAAGGTGTCATATTTCATTTCCTTTTAAATCTTGGCCCTGCATTTAAATTGAATGATCAACAGCATACTGATGTGTCGCGGTTTTTATCAACTCCAACACCAGCAACGAAGTGAACTTGCGTGGCATCGTAATGGCGTAAAAGTTCTCAAACGCTTGGGGAATGCTTTCATAATCTTGTAGCACTTTCGATTGAATCTCATCTTTTACCACCACAGGCGGTAAGACAGACAGATAACCACTGTCCCTTGCTAACAATCGCAACATCGCCATGTCGTCCACTTCTGCCTTGATATCTGGCTGATACTGATGAGTGGCACAAAAGGATTCGAAAGAGGAACGAATGTCGGTATTTCGTCCCGGTACGACCCATTTTTTACCTTCATAACCTATTGGAAAAGGCGTATCAGGCTTTTCGCCATACGGTCCGACAATGGCAACAGCTTGCCTGGCCACCAGTTGATTTTGCCATGAGGTATCATGCCCTTCGCTTAAAATAGCGCGGTTGGTCAACGCCAAATCTAATTCGTGATTAACAAGGCCATTGAGCAAATCCGCCATGCCTCTTGATGAAAGCGAAAAATCCACATTCTCGCTTTTTAACAAAGGGGCAATAAAACTCTCGATGAAATTCCTCGATAAATTACTCTGCACACCGATGGTAATATGCTGAAGCTGCGTAGCACTGTCTTTCTGGATAAATTTTTCTAACTCTTCACCGGTATTAAAAATATCTTGCGCATAGGCCAGCACTCGACGTCCCACGTCAGTCAACACCAGCTTACGCCCTTGGCGAACAAATAATGCCACATCCAAACTCTGTTCAAGCTGCTTGATCTGCGCCGACAAAGCCGATTGAGAGATATGCAATGATTCCGCGGCTTCAGTCAGACTCGTGCTCTTGGCTACCCGCCAAAAATAATACAGATGATGATAATTCAATCGACTCATTGTCTATCACCCTTTAAATACATAATCAAAAGTGAACGTTAAATAACAATATATGTATTTTTATTAACAAAATAAAGGCTTCATAATCGCCCCAACTTCTTCAAACCAAAGATTGTAGGTGTGTATGTCCTTAGTCGCGTTAAGTTTTTTACCGATCGTTATCCCCTTTGCTCTGTTTCTGGGAGGCTGGTATCTCGGGCGAGAAAAAACGCAATGTGTGGCGCACAAAGCGTCTCGATTAAGTTTTGTTTTGCTGATTATTTTTCTTTCTACCTTTCCAATAAGCTATTTTTTTACCGATGCTTGGCAATCTTCTACCTTAATTCGTCATACCGCCCTAAACCAAATCATGCTCGGCCTAGTCACCGTTATGGGCTGGGTATTAATCAGTTTCTCGCGCAACTACATGGCAGGACAGGCTAATCTAAATCGTTACTATCGTTGGTTGATGTTTACCTTGGCGTCTGTTGCCATCACAGTCACTACTAACCACTTGGTGATTTTTTGGTTCGGTTGGTTAGGCATTAGTTTGTCACTCAATAATTTATTAACCTTTTATGCGGATCGTCCACGAGCCATTCTTGCTGCGCACAAAAAATTTATGCTGGCGCGAGTCGCTGAGTTGTCTTTATTTTCCGCTTTTGCCTTGCTTTACCAGCAATATGACAGCTTATACATCAACACCATTATCAACACCGCTGTGGCCCAATCTAACGCAGGATTCGCCTTACAATGGCAAGAGCAAGTGGCGGCTTGTTTGATTGCCTTGGCGGCATTAATCAAATGCGCTCAATTGCCTTTCCATGGTTGGTTAATACAAGTGGTCGAATCGCCAACGACCGTTAGCGCCTTGTTGCATGCTGGCGTGATCAACTTAGGTGGTTATCTACTGCTTTTGTTTACGCCAGTGGTTGCGCAAAGTTCCGTAGCGGTTTGGCTGTTGTTAATTATTGCCGGCTTATCGACCCTCGCCAGCGCCCTGATCATGACCACTCGAATCAGTGTGAAAGTTCGCCTTGCTTGGTCGACGTGTGCGCAAATGGGTTTGATGCTGTTGGAATTTGCCCTAGGTTTATACGAATTAGTCCTGCTGCATTTGCTCGCCCATTCGTTTTACAAAGCCTATTCTTTTCTCAACTCCGGCAACGCGGTCAATGACGCCATTAGATTGCGTCTTTCCAGTGCGGCAAAAAACAATACTCAATTCTCGGATTCGAACAAAGCCGTCGTGCCTAACGCACAAACTTGGCTAATCGCTCTTGGGTTAAGCACCGCCTGCGTGGTTATTATCCGAACGCTGTTCGGCTTTGAAGGAGCATTTAGTGCTTGGTGGTTATTCGCTCTCGCACTCACTGTCCTTATCGTACAGTGGCGCACTTGCGAACATTCGCGGTCAGTAGTTTATACCTTCATAATGGGGACATTATTGTGTGTGGTTTATGCCACGTTAAAGTACGCCATGCACTTCGTGTTACCAAACTATTCAATGCACACTGTTGAGGCTTTTTCCCCAGCCGACATCTGGGCCATGGTTTTATTTAGTCTGCTGTTTATCTTGAGCGCGCTGTTACATTATCAAGTGCGCTGGCCTGCCATTCGTCACTTATCTATTGCCCTATTTGCTGGACTTTATTTGGATGAATGGCTCACTCGCCTTGTTCTTAAATTTTGGCCAGTCACGTTACCCGCTAGAGCAAAAGAACAGCATCATGCCGTAAATGCCAATCAACCGTCGCCAAAACCTTAGGAGAAGCGCATGACAATCAAGACGCCAAACACTTTAAGCATGCAGCAAAAAGACCTATTGCTTGATGCGACCAGCACTATTGCACCGCATTGGCCACTGGATAAGCTCATCGCGGTCAATCCACTGTGGTCATTGGTCAACAAAACCTTTGATCAGGTCTCAGATGAGCTATCCGCCTTGGCTGGCATCAAAACCCATTTGCCTATTGCCTCTTATCGCACTTGGTTTGAAGAAGGTCGAATATCACAAGATAGCCTCAGCAGAGCGGCGCACTATTATGAAATCGACATGACGCCGCACGCATTGCTTGAGCACCTAACTCAACCTAGCGCCGCCCCAACGCCATGGCGCAACATTGCCGATCTTGCTGACCAACAAAGGCCCGCTAACAAAATGTCATGGCATGACGAAATTACCCATCAGGTCAGCCAATTTTGCGCAGCTCATTATCAGCAACAGAGCCCGACACTGAGGCAACAAAACATCGACAACGAGCTAGACCTTTACAGTCACTGGCTAGAAGTCACCAATGAAGACAAGGGTCTCAGCATTATCATGGGAGAAGCCAAACTCACTCATTTCTTCCATGATTTACCTAGCAGCAAAGACGAGCTATTTGCGTTAGCGCTCGAAGAACTCTCGCTGGATGATCAAGCACTGCACTTCTATGCTCAGGCATTGTTGCTGGACATTAATGGCTGGAGTAGCTACTTAGCCTACTTGAATTGGTCCAAGGGAGATAACAACGAAAACTTAGCGAAAGAAAACCATGTAGAGTCGCTGCTGGCCATTAAAATGGCTTGGGAACTGGTTATTTGGCGTTACCTAAAACACACATCATTAACCTTACACAACGCAATAGAAGCAAAATGGTCCGCTCAAAAAAGCGCCATTCCAACGCTAATTCAAGCACATCACGATGCGCTTTTGGCATCCAAGGTCTGGGCCCTGGCGTTGGAATACAGCGAACAAAGCATCTTAGAGCAGACCCTGACGTCTTCGAAACCGCCATCCATCGAACCAACAACACCAGAGTTACAAGCGATTTTTTGTATCGATGTTCGTTCAGAAGTATTTAGACGTGCTCTGGAAAAACAATCGAATAAGATCCAAACTCTCGGCTTTGCCGGTTTTTTTGGCTTACCTATCGAATACAAAGCGAAAGACAGTCACTATGCACGACCACAGCTTCCCGGTTTATTAGCGGCCTCTATTACTGCCACCGAATTAACAAGCGATAAACATCATGTTCACCACCAGCAAAAAGAAGCCCGTTGGCATCGTTGGGGACACGCTGCGCCAGCGTCATTTTCCATGGTCGAGTCCATGGGATGGTGGTACGCCTTTAAAATGTTCAAGCAAACGCTCTTCTCCAAGAGACAGGAACACCCAGCCAATCGCCTAGCGCCAAGCACTGGCTGGCAATTAACTCAGCAAGGTGTCGCTTTAACCGATCAAGACAAGGCGGATTTAGCAAAAGCCATTTTAGACAACCTTAACCTGACAACTTACGCACCAATCGTCATGTTGGTCGGTCATGGCAGTCACACCAGCAACAACCTTCATGCGGCAGGATTGGAGTGTGGCGCTTGTGGCGGACAAAGTGGCGAAGTGAACGTTAGAGTCTTGGCATCGCTATTAAATGACAGCAAGGTTCGTACTCTACTAAATAATATGGGCGTCAATATTCCTACCGATACCCAATTTGTCGCTGCGCTGCACAATACCACCACAGATCAATTGACCTGCTTTGATACCACAGATGGCTCGAAAGACATTAACAGCACATTGGCAAATTGGTTTGAACAAGCCCAATTTTTGGCGCAACAAGAACGTGCAGTAAAATTAGATTCATCCTTACTCAATACATCTGACCAACAACGCTCGAAGGCTTTTACCAAACGCGCGAATGATTGGTCACAAGTGAACCCAGAATGGGGGCTTGCCAACAATCACTCTTTTATCATCGCGCCACGCCAGCAAACACGTCACCTTGACTTACAAGGCCGCAGTTTTCTTCACGATTATGATCAACATAATGACCCCGACTTCAGTATTCTAGAGCGCATTCTGACTGCGCCTATGCTGGTCACTCATTGGATCAACATGCAATACAACTTATCAGTGACCGATAACTTCAAATTCGGCTGCGGTAATAAAGTCTTGCACAATGCCGTTGGTGGCAACATTGGCGTGTTTGAAGGCAACGGCGGGGACTTGCGAATAGGGCTTTCTATGCAATCCCTAAGCGATGGTGAGAAATGGATGCACACACCTGTCAGACTTGCGGTTTACATTGCTGCACCAAAAGCCGCTATTGCTCAAATCGCAGCCAAACACGACATCGTCAGCCAACTGATCGATAACGGCTGGCTGTATTTGTTTCAATGGGAAGGAGACAACATTCAACGTTTTTTCCAACAGCAGTGGCAAGCCGCTGAATAAAAGACCTCAAGCCACAGTGGCACGAAGACGTGCCACTGGACGCTCGTCGATTAAGATATGAATCAACGCCGTCACCAAAGCAATAATACACGCCGCCCACCAGACAACATCATAGGAACCGGTCTTATCGTACAAATAACCGCCCAACCAAACACCGCTAAACGAGCCCAGTTGATGACCTAAAAACACTATGCCGTACAACAAGCCCATGTAACGTAGGCCAAACATTTGCGCAACTAATCCCGATGTCGGTGGCACAGTCGCTAGCCAAAGCAAACCAGTGACTATAGAAAACACATAGACCGACATATCGGTCATCGGTAATGTCATAAACAAGGCAATCGCCAAGGCTCTTAGCGCATAAATGATGGTGAGTAATTTTTTCTTCGAGTACTTTCCTGCCCAACTGCCAGACAATAAACAGCCAAAAATATTAAACAGGCCTATTAACGCCAAACTGGCGACCGCAATATCAGGGGAAAAACCTTGGTCAGATAAAAACGCTGGCATGTGAACCGTGATAAAGGCTAATTGAAAACCACACACAAAAAAGCCAACCACCAACAACCAGTAATGCGAATAAGCACTGGCTTCGCGCAATGCTTCTTTCATGGTTTGAGAGGCCTCAACTGCTGACGAATTCGCCGCTCCGCTTTCTTTTTCTAGACGAAATGGACTCGACAATAGCACCATCATCAGCGCACATACGGCCAACAACATCAATGCATTGCTCCAACCATAAGAAGCAATAAAGTCCTGAGCGATAGGTACGACCAACAACTGACCAGCAGACCCAGCCGCACTACCTAACCCCAAAGCAAAAGAGCGTTTTTCGGGCGACACCATGCGCGCCATCGCAGGCAATACAACACCAAAGCCTGTCGCTGCGATGCCCATGCCCATTAGTACGCCTGCGCCCATATTAAGTCCTAATACGCCATCAGCACCGGCAGTGACATACAAGCCCAACGCATACAAACCAGCCCCAATGAACAAGGTTTTTAAAGTACCGTAGCGATCTGCAAACGCCCCAGCAATAGGCTGAAACAACCCCCAACATAAATTTTGCAAAGCCAACGCAAAGGCAAACACTTCTCGTCCGTAGCCAAACTCTTGGGAAATGGGCGACATAAAAAAGCCCATCGATGAACGCAAACCAAAGTTCAGCGCCAGCAAAAGGCAGATAAGACCAATAGAAACACTGAGTAACTTCACAGGACGCGACATGAATGCTTTCCTTACTAAAAGACAAATCACAGAACAATGACTTTCATAGTATTCATGACAATCTAATAAGTCGAGCTGCTCTACTTTGTTTGAACATAAAAAATGCCCAGCAATGTCATTGCTGGGCATTTAACGTGTTTTTAGACTTACGATGGAACGGTTAATCTAAGGGACGATAAAACCCTGTCACCCTATCGTTAAAATTAAGCGTATCGGCGAAGGCTTTTAGTTTGTTTAACGTTAAGCCCGACGTCAGCTTATCCATTTCACCAAGATAGCGCGCATCACCATACAGTATTTCGCTCAATTCAAGACGATGTACCATAGTAGCGTCAAACGCTTTTTCTAAACGATTTTGTTCAACCTCTGCGAAAGCAGCCTGTATTTCTTTTGCCCACTCTTCTGTCACTATGCTTGGTAATTCAGATAGCACGCTTTTGGTCATCTCGGCCAAATCATCTAATCTTGCTGGCGAGCTCGAATATTGAATTTTTAGCTCAGCGCGATCAGTGTCTTTATTCAGTTCCAAACCCACTCTGACACTGTAAACACCTTGAACCTCACTACGTAGACGCTGCTTTAGCTGCGCTTCTAACCGCTCGCCTAAGTAAGTAAGTTGCAGCGCGGCAATAGGCGACCAAGGCACTGATTGATACGCATACAGACGATATTCAGCTTTCGGTTCTGGGTTCAAGGAGACATCGACTATTGCCTGCCCTGCTTGCTGTACAACAGGCGCCGTGTCATAACTCGATTGATCATACGAGGCCGTGTCACGCGGAATATTCGCTAAATACGCAGCCACTAAGTTTGTCACTTCCTTTTCAGGCAAACGAGAAACCATAAAGTAGTGCACTGGCAAAGCGACTTGCTTATGACGTATTTGATCTAACTTCTCTAACGACAAAGGCGTTAAATCAGACAAAGCTAGAGCCGCTTGGTCTTTCCCAAAGCGAGCTTGAGCCAAGCGTCGAGAAAACGTTTCAATAGGACGAACAACGTCTACACTCGCGTTTCGCTTCAAACTTGCCATGATGCTGTCATACACATCTGTATCAATATTCGGCGTGACTTGATTTACCCTGTAGGCACCCAACAACTTATCTAAGCCATGATTCTCAATAGACCCTCGATAAGCCAGACTTTGTGCTTTTTGTTTAGAGGACAAGAACACATTATTGTCTTTACGCCACTGCTGAAACTCTTCATCTGTCCAACCGTAAATCCCCGTGGCATTCGCCATTTGCACCGCAATTTGCTCCGCCCATGTTGAGCCTTGCTTTACGTTGTAACCCGCAGCTGAAACAGCGGTAAAATAACTTTTTGTATCACTGTCTAACGTTGGGATTTGATAACGATCAGCCAAAACACTTGGATCTAACAAGGTAAGCTGATCACCATTGGACAAAGACCAATTCGACACGCCCAATTCGGTGTTTCTTGATGTAAGTGATACAGAACCGCTGCTTGCCGTCTCAGGCAGAACTTTTATTGCCACGGTTTTTTCTTTCTCTAACGCTCCAAGCTGGCGAGATCTGGCCTTAGCAAAAAGAGCCACAACAGATTCCGCTGAGCCTATATCAATATTTTTTCCGCCTACTGCTTGTGTATAGAGAATGCGATCTGGTGAAGATAGCCAGTGTCTCAAACGTGCATTCACATCGTCCAATGAAATGGTTTTTACCAGCTGCAACAGACGATCATTACTTTCTTTAGGATCGTACAGCACTTTATTAGAAGTCACTGCATCCACCATTTTAATCGACCAAATAGAACCGCGACTTTTCGCCGCGTCTTTATTACGTTCGGCGACCCTTTGCACTTTCTGATGAATCTGATCAAAGTCTTGCTGATAAAAGCCATGCGTCTTGATGCGTTCTAACTCTTGGATTAACGTTTTCAAACCTAGCGCGTGGTAACCTTCATCAACATTTACCGAAAAACCCAGGATATCCACTTTTGGCGACACGGAGCCTTTAGTACTGGATAACACACGTACATGGTCTGGCAATATCTCTCTTTGTCTGCGAATTTGATCGGTTAACAAATTTCGTGTCATGTAATCAATCAAACCATCACGACGACTCTCATCCGTGTTGGACTGCTCATTTTTGAAACGGTACAAAAACGCCACTCGGTTCATTTTACTGCCAGGATCAGTCAGTTGACCTATCTTAAGATCAGTATCTAAAAGAGGATCTTTAGGGTGCCGCTTTGGTAATCTCCTTTTTGACTCACTACCAAACGTACGTTTAATTTGTTTCTCTAGTTCTGCACTATCAACAGGCCCATAAATCACCAGCGCCATATTATTAGGGGCATACCAATCTTGGTAAAAAGTTCTAAGTTGATCTGCGGGTGTATTTTTTATGGTTGCTTGTGTGCCAATCACGGGACGTTCGGGATACAAGGAACCAACCCGCAATAACGCTTTTTTCTCATCATTCACTCGAGAACGATGACTCAACTTACCACGCCACTCCTCTTGAATAATTAAACGCTCTTTATCCAATGACGACGCTTTGATCTTGGCGTGGAAAGCAATTTGCTGATAAATCCCTAACACAGTATTCAACTGCTCTGCTGTGGTGTTTTTCAAGTTCACCATATAGCGGGTATTTTCACTATTCGTCATGGCATTAAAATCACGGCCTTGCTTTAACCCCATATCGGTCAACGCTTTTCGCACACCACTTGGCAATCCATCACTTTCATGAAATACCATATGCTCCACCATATGCGCCACGCCCAGCTGATTTTCTTCTTCATCAATGGCACCAGAAAGCACCACCAAGTTGGCGAGCGTCAGACCTTTAGGAGCATCTGCTTCTTGCCTTGAATCAAACAGGTAATAGCGAAAACCGTTTTCCAGCTCGCCGTGTACTACTCGCTTATCCCAAGGTAAAGCGTTGTCGTCTGCATGCACTTGGGCAGTAAGAGCAAGCAAACAAATCCCTCCAGCAATACTCAGAAATTTCTGTAAAAAAAGCATAAAACAGCTCGCAAAGAAGTTATTTAAAAACAGCCATAAACAAATGCTCGACAGAGCATTTGTTTATAAGAAAGAAAGGAAATAGGAAGATCATCGGCTTAAAAACGCATGCCAACTTCTATACTGGTCGATCGGCCTAAAGTGTAAGAATAATTGTTTGAATTTGTCGATACATCGATGTAATCATCAAACACATTATCGATCGACACTTTTAGATACCCCTCGACTGATTCGAACAATTCAGGTTTCCATTCAATAGAGGTATCCAAGGTAATCAGCTTATCAAACTTTAGATCATCATAGATGTCATAGTCTCGAGTTGAACCAGCATAATTCTCTTTTGTGTCTTGAGCAATGGTACCGCCGGATTTCACGTTAATGGTATTCGCCCAAATAACATGCCAATTTAGAAACTCTGTTCGAGTTGCAAAGTTCACATTATAAGGAATATTAAAGTCGGATTTAGGCAGTTGAGATTCATAGATAACACTACCCTTATAATAAATTTCTTTAGATGATATAGGATCTTCATACGAAGCGGATTTAAGCGTGTTGGTTTCACTTTCTTGATAACTAATAGAGAAACTACCGTAGGTTTTCGTACTACCCAGCTCCAAAGGATTACGTGCAGATAATGTCAGAGAAACTGTGTCCGTAGAGCTACGCCCCTCGTTAGAGTAATAATCCAACCCGTCTTCTGTTTCGGCGCGAGTTACGATATCTCGGCTCTCACGATTAACAAACTGCAAGCTGGCATCCAAAAAGCCAATTTGCTGAACAACGCCAATAGAGATTTCGTCAGAATAAGGTGTTTTCAGATCATAGTCTGAAAATGAGGTATCTTCTCGCTGTTTGACAGTTTTTACGCTTCCATCCTCATTAAAAGTCGTCGCTGTCCGCCAAGAGCGAAGTGTATTATTAACTTCATATTGAAAAAAGCTACGTCCATAATACCGATTTGCACCAGCCTTAATACGAGTTTTTTGATCACTAAAGACATCCCATTCAGCAGTCAATCTTGGTGAGAAATTTAGGTTTTCTAAGGTTGAATCATAATCAGCACGGATTCCTGCATAATAAGACCAATCACCATATTTCACCGTATCGGAAAAATAAATACCGATTGAATGATAAGTTTTTTGAAATTTATTATCTGAAATGATATTACGACTTCTTAGATATTCATCATCACGATCTAAAGAGCCATCATTATCAGCATCCAAGCACAAGCCATTATTCGCATCACGGCAGGCAAAAATTTCATTAATGATATCCCCGTCTACTTGATAAAATTGCTTAATAAAACCCAACTCAAGCCCAGTTCGAAGAGAGTGCTCGAAACGCCCAACTTGAAAAGCATTTTGCAGCCAATCAAACTTTAAGTTAGTGGTATTTTGCTGCTGATTGACATTGCCATAACCACCAGAATAGGGCCAACGACCACTTTCCCTATCTACAGGGTGGTAAGAATAAGTAGAATCATCTGACTGGATTGAGTCACTGGCCTCATTATAAGACAGCGTCGTCAGTAAACGTCCATTCGTGGCTTTGTACTCAATATCAGTATTGATTCCTACCGCTTTATGGGATTTTATAAATGCAGAATCAAATGTTGCACTTGTTAACCCATCATGATGGCGATTCGCATACATAATAGATGAGCCGATGTTCAAGTTATTGTTTGCACGATAATCAAAGCGCAGCATAATATTATCGACTGTATCATCATACTCTATTCCTTGATGCCCATAATTCACATCGGAATACTTTGTTTTCACTCGCTTATCATACACTTGGGCGAAATTAGAGGTGGCTCTAGAAGCAGTATACGTCAAGCCTAATTTTTCACTTAATCCTTGCGCACCAGTTATTGTATATCGCTGCTTAAGATACTCTGGTGTATATTCACCAGAATACGATTCCCCTTCTTCATAGTCCTCTTCAAAATCTTCATCAACATGCATTTCGTCCCACTCATCTTTTGAAACTGCGTATTTAATAGATGTGTAGTTGTCACTGTCGTAACGTTTTAACTTTGATGACACAACCCCACCCATAAAACCACCAAACTCAACAGGAACATTTGAGTCATATACCTCAACAGAATCAAGAGCACTAGGGTCGACATAAAAGCTTTGAGAAGAACTCCCAGATAGCATACTTAAGTTAGTAGGACTAATCGGATTGGTAAAAGAGTCTTCGGCGTTTCCAGGGTTTAAGTCATTATTTGCACTCATCCCATCGATGACGAATAAATTTTGATAATGAGATTGTCCATTAATGGACACTTCATCGGGACGCATCGTCGCACTATTAGCAGAAGAGCTTGACGAGCGGCTAAAACGGACACTACCATTGCCTTTCAACAAATCCGTTAAGTTTTCATTCGCGCCAGCCATCGATTCAATTTCGTTTTGATTAATAACCTGCTTGCCCACTTCTGCTCTGTTCTGCTGACCTTGCACCAACAATGGCGCGAGCGTTATTCCGTCACTGCCTTCAGAAATATAATTTGAATCAATTAATACAATACTTCGCCCTTCTCCAATTTCATAAGAAAGCCCCGTACCGGCCAATAACAAATCCAATGCTTGTCTAGCAGAGTAATTACCTTCGACCCCTTGCGTATTTTTACCTTGCAACAGCTGCCCATTGCCGCCCAAATAGACTCCAGATATTGCCGCAAAGTCGTTAATCGCTTTAGCTAGAGGTCCAGCTGAAATATTAAAACTGTAGGTTTCTGCCGAAATCGACTCA
Organism: Marinomonas alcarazii; assembly: GCF_003208215.1. GTDB lineage: Bacteria > Pseudomonadota > Gammaproteobacteria > Pseudomonadales > Marinomonadaceae > Marinomonas > Marinomonas alcarazii. Next base: position 58,519 of record NZ_QKLW01000009.1, on the reverse strand, counting down.
GCATACACTGTAGGTGTAAGCGCCATACCAACACCGCCAGCAAGTAACGTATTAACAAAAAACAATGACAAGACGCAGCGGCTGTTTTTTCGTCGCTGAGGTAAATCAAAAAGGGTCATGAAAACTCCGTAATAATAATACTTCTTATTACTATTACCGAACATAGGTAAGAAAAGGGGACATAAAAAATGCTTTTTTTAAAAAATAATTTCCGTTAAGGCTAAGCCGCTGAAATACTCACCCACCAAGGCAGCGGACGCTGAACCCGAATAGGAAATGACTTAGACAACATAGATAAAACAATATCTAGGTCGTGATTAGGAAAGGTGCCCACAACTTGTAAATCGGCAATACTGGAATCAAGGTTGATATAGCCATAATGGTAACGGTCTATCTCAGCGATAAAATCGGCTAAAGACATGTCTTCAACAATCAACAACCCATTCCGCCAAGTGTCATATAACAAAGAAGCAGGCTTAGCCTTACTCATAGAGTACGCAGTAAAAGTCACTTCTTGCCCAGCCTGAAAGGTTTGTGCCACATCCGACTCTAACGGCGTAAGCGACACGACCCCCTCATACACAGCGAGAACCGTTTCAGTATCTGATAGCTGACGTACACAAAAGCGCGCTTGATCCTTGCCAACATTAACAACACCATCTCGACATGCTGCAGAAAAACCGTATCCCTCTTCCGCAGGCAGAGTTTGTATCATCATCTCTCCTGTCACGAGCGACACACTGCGGTATTGCCCATCAATAGATCGATTAATAGCGCTATTGGTGTTTAACCAAACCTGAGTACCATCTTCCAAATCATGGCGAGAAACTTGCCCAACCCGAGTATGGAAATCGGCCATCCACGCTGATGCCATACTTGGTATCGGCGTATGTTGCCAGCCAGTCCAGCCTAATGCCGCAACGCCTGTTATCCCCAGTACGCCCTTCATCAACTGACGACGACTCATGGCATGGCTATGCTCTAACACATAACTAGCGGACTGCTGGGTAGATTGGAAAGAAGAAAACATTGCGCCAACAGATTCAACTTGTTGCCAAGCTTTGCGGTGCCCTTCATCTTCATTCAACCAAGCCTGCCATGCGCGCAAATCTTCCTCTGCAACAGGTTTATCAGACAGCACTGCAAACCACTCTGAAGCGGCCTCTAAATGGGCATAATTGGACCGAGCAGAAGATGACATAGACGTTAAAGAGACCGATCAGATTTAAATAACAAACACTGCAACATGGCCTGTGCCATATAACGCTTAACCATTCTTTCTGAAACAGACAAACGCTCTGCTATCTCGCGATAAGTTAAGCCATGCAATTGGGATAGAATAAGTGTATTCGCTACTTTTTTAGGCAATTTAGCAATCATAGCGTCTAGCTCACACAGCAATTCAATCATCGCACTCGTATGCTCGGCAGAAGGCACGAATTCTTCTTCGCAATGTGCCAAAGACTCCAACCAAGCCTGCTCAACCTGCTTACGACGCCAATGATCAATATATAAGCCTTTCGCAATGGTACTTAGAAAAGCGCGCGCTTCGCCCATGCTCGAGAAGTACTTTGGCTTCTTGAGCAATCGAACAAAAGTGTCTTGCGCAATATCCGCCGCCAACTCATGGCAACCTAAGCGATTACGAATCCACCCCGTTAGCCATGAGTTATGCTCAGCATAAAGCTCACCAACCTGTTGGGATGTTTGACGCTCAGGATTCATGACAGCGTATGACCTCATTTAAATAAGAATATTCTTAAGAGGCGAGAAAATACTACAAATGAGAATCAATATCAACGAAACAAAATAATTAGGGCAATAAAAAAGAGCAAGCGCCTGGCTTACTCTTTTTTATGAAAGAAACTAACACGTCAATCTTATAAAGTGGTGAAAGCACCACCTTTTGCTAGGGCTTTTTGATAAGCAGGCAGAGCCTCTATTTGTTTAATAAAACGCGCAATATTTGGAAATTCAGTCATGCTCATTCGAGTACTTGAAGCCTGCAAAGGAAAGCTCATTTGTATATCCGCAGCCGTTAGTTCTTCACCAACAAACCAAGTACTCTCACCCAGAGTTTTTTCAATAAACTGCATCTGCGGGGTAATACGTGGCAGGATGAATTTCTCTTGAACTTTGCCAGAAATCGCCTTGGCAATCGGCTTCACAAAAAAAGGCATTGGACTTTCAGGAATCTTCATCATGACCAATTTCATCACTAATAACGGCATTAAAGAACCTTCAGCAAAATGCAGCCAATAACGATAATCCAGCAACGCCTTGCCATCCGTTGGTCTCAAACGCTTTTCCACATCATACTGATCCAACAAATACTCGATAATCGCTCCCGACTCCGCCACCGTTAAATCGCCATCCGTAATAACGGGCGACTTACCCAATGGATGGACCTTCTTCAAAGACTCTGGGCCAGAAGCCGTCTCCGGATCACGCTTATACTCGACTATCTCATAATCAAGCCCTAACTCCTCTAACAACCATAAAATGCGCTGAGAGCGAGAATTTTCTAAATGATGAACCGTGATCATATAATCTCCTTATTGTCTTATCGGGAACGAACGTCGCTAATTCTTACAATACAGACTATACGCAATGAAACAAAAAAAAGATGACTGATTAATAATATAGCGTATTTAGAGCCCAAAAAAGGCGAACCCGTTTATGGGTTCGCCTTGGCCGTTTGTTACACCTATCGGTTCAGGGAATCGAGTTTGTTACTCAGGCATGTTGGTAATAGCCGTATTCGTCTTCGTATTCTTCATAGATGTCACGCGGCATTTTCTTCTGCGGTCTCATCTTATGGAAAGCGGCTTTTAGGCGCGTGGCTTTGTGCTGTAATCGCTCGATACGTCGTGTCACTGTGCGACTTGTACGGCTAGCGGCACTGTCTATGGCACAATATAGATCCGCTTGTTGTTCACTAATTACCACTTCTTTCTGGCCATTGAGTTTAACCAGAACTTGGCAGTGTTTGTCTTCACCACCTTTAGGACCGTTCACGTCGGTAAGCGTGACCGTCACTTTTTGAATATTGTCATAACGGGAATTCAAGGCAAAATTAAGACGACGTTTCACATACGCTTTTAGGCTTTTGGTAAGAGCTAGACGACGCGCTTGTACTTTGATTCTCATCTTGTTCTCCTTCACTCATGAATGAGTAAGTTATGTTGGAAACTTCAAGTTACTCACAAAATCCCATAAGATATAATCGAATTATTTATGTAAACAATCAGCTTTTCTCGAAGTATTGGTGAAATATGATCAATTTCAAGCATTTGCATTATTTTTGGATGGTGGCGAGGCAAGGCAGCATTACAAAAGCCAGTGAACATTTGCACATAACGCCACAAACCATCAGTGGACAAATCAGCTTATTAGAAGAACAGCTGGGAAAAGCCTTATTTAACAAAGTCGGACGCAACCTAGAATTAACAGATACTGGTCACATGGTATTAAGTTACGCCGATGAGATTTTTTCCTTAGGCAGCGAGCTGGAACAATCGGTGCGCATCGCATCCACCGATAGAACGCAATTACTGCGCGTCGGCATTGCGGATTCGATACCAAAATCCATCGCTTATCGATTATTAGCGCCAGCCATGACGTTAGAAAATCCGGTACGACTTGTCTGCAAAGAAAACAGCTTAGAGAATTTATTGGGCGAATTAGCCTTGCATAAATTGGATCTTATTATTGCTGATGGTCCGATTCCATCGCATTTGAGTGTGCGTGGTTTTAATCACTTTTTGGGCGAATGTGGTACGTCTTTTATGGCAGCACCAAATCTAATAGAACAAGGTAAAGCGGATTTTCCAAAGAGCCTAATAGGCACACCTTTTTTGATTCCGAGCGATCAATCGTTAATACAAATTCAACTCTTACAATGGCTAGAAAAGCACCATATTCATCCGAAAATTATGGGGGAATTTGACGACAGAGCCTTGATGAAAACCTTTGGTCAAGCAGGCGCTGGCGTGTTTATCGTCCCATCGGCCATTGCGATGGAGGTGGCGAAGCAGTTTCAGGTGGAGATCATCGGTAGCACGGAAGAAATACGCGAGCAGTTCTTCGCCATTGCTACCGAGCAACGCCTCTCTAATCCTTCTATTATTGCCATCACAGACGCTGCGAAAGGCTGGTTAAGACATAAATAAAAATAGCCGAGCTATTATAGGTTGTCTTTCACACCTTTTTTGGCTCGCGCTATTAAGTCAGACGGCTTCATTTGCCACACTAATTTGAAGCCTTTTGCGCCCAAATAGAGAAATAACACTGGGATCAATACAGTATTAAAGGCAAACAACGCCAACAAAGTCAGGAAGTCGTTTACCAAGCCATTGAGGGTTTCTACATACTCGCTGATCTTGTCTTTGAAATTGCTTAAGCCAAATGGGTTTGGTTTGAGCGATGAGAAAAAGCCTTGGTCTTCTAAAGTAATATTGCCCAAGTCGTTGATGGATTGTCGCAGTGTCTCAACCTTGTTTTGCGATATTTTGATGTCTTGCTCTGCTCGTTGACGCTCGGCCATTAAAAGGCTTTGTTGTGTTCGTAACCCAGCCAGAGTGTCGTCGTTATTAAACAGAATATCCAAAGTAGATAATGTCTCTTTACGCGCTGATATTAAGCGATTCAAAGACTCGTTCTGAGCGGTTAAATCCACCAAACGCTCGTCATGTTTCGATAAGGCTTGTTGCGCTTCATCTAACTGAATTTGTAATAGCTGTTTATCTTTATCGAGAGACTGCTTAAGATCCGCAGCAACGCCTAGCCCCGTGGTCACTTCGTTCATCTCATTAGAATGCACTTGGATTTTATCGATCGCTTGCGTCTTTTCTTCATTCAAAAAAGACACATCCACCAAGGCCGATAACAACACCACCAGCACCAATAAAAACTTCGCACCAACCGCCGTCACAAAGACTTTATAAGCCACTTCGGTAAAACGGCTCTTTGTCCAATACAAATAACCAAACAACAAACCCGACAAGGTAACAAAGACTTTGAAATACACAGTAGCAATGATTTTTAACAAAATGCTCTGGAAAATAAGCGATGACACGGCCACTTTCATCACGCTAGAGAAGTCTTCCACCATGTCGTTAAATGGGTCTAATAACTCACCAATGGTCACCGAGCTGACAAACACGCTAATTTGAATGCTTTGCAGCACCGATACCGTCGCATTAAACAGCTTGGCTAAACCAAACGCACCGAACGCCTGCACCAAAGATGAGGAAATATAATCAGCCGCCTTAGTATCTAAAAAGCCCCACCAAGAGAATACAATCGCCACGAACACAGCAAGGTAATAACCATTAATACGTCTTGCTTGTCTGATCACGTTTCAACCCTCGGCTTTTCGGAAATGCTCCAAAATTTATTGTTTATTGAAGCTAAAAAGTAAGCCTCAAACAAACACCACTGAAAATAAGCTTAGCCTAACAGGTTATAAAACTTGTGCAGAAATTTTTTCAGACGCCTCAAGAAAGCCTTTCCTTAAAATATCATCAAAAGACATGTCATCTAGTCCAACGCGACGAAACAAAGCCCATTCGTAAGGAATGTCTTGCTCAGTTGGTACAACCTTGATGCCTCTAAGGCCTATACCGTATGCCGAAACAGGATCCACAATCGCAATCCCAAGCCCTTCTCGAGCCGCTAAAATAGCATTAAGAGAATTATTGCTAGACATCACCTCATTCGCCACAACGCATTTTTCATTCAGCACCATGTCGATTTTGTGGCGAATTCGGTAGCTATTGGCGAGCGTCAAAAGACGTCTTTCAGCAAATAGATCAAAGGATACAGCCTGCAAAGCATCATCTTCAGGTAACACCGCCACTAATCGTGAGCTAGATATTGCTAAACAATCTAAACCTGCATGGGATAATGGCAAGGCGCAAACGCCATAATCTACCGCGCCAGACTGCAAAGCTTGAGCGAGATGCTCCGCATCCAATGTCATCAAAGAAACCATGGCAGGAAGCCCACCTTCCATCAAAGAAAGCATAGTAGGAACAAGACCTGCTGCCATTGTAGGTGTTGCCGCAATAGTCAGAGAGCGTACCTGTGTATCACGGATCGCCGCGGCACGATCAGCTAGCTGTTCATAACCTGCCAAAAGCCGCTGGGCTTCTTCAAAAAAACGTAAACCTTTAGGGGTTGGCGAAATGCGCGGGCCATTACGCTCAAAAACAGGAAAGCCAATAGTGGCCTCTAAATCACGAATCACCCGAGTAATAATAGGCTGCCCAATGCCTAATTGTTTTGCTGCACCAGTCATTGAACCCGATGCCATAACGGCAACAAACGCTTGAATACCGCGAATATCTGGCATCTCATTATTCTTATTTGACATACATATCTCCGTATGATCTATTTAATGCATAGTACATTAAAGGCATAAAAAAGCACTTACAATCCATTTTAGTCATAATACACATAAATATTGAGGCGTTAATTACAAAGGGAAATCAAATGATCGATACTCCAGATGTCATAGACAATAATACGGAAAACGCGCCCAACACGTTGGATAAAACCATCCAAACACTCCGACCAGAATTTTACGAAGGCGCAAAAAGCTGCCGTAGAGCAGTATTAACCCCTCAAAATCCTCTTGATTTAAGCTATGACTTACGCGCAGCTGTCGCTCGCAGAATCACAAAAACCGCGGCAAAACCAGACGACCTTCTCAAAGAATATCCTGTTCCGAAAGATAAAGCCCTACTCGCATTTTCTAATGGTGAATCCAGTGAAGATCCAAAATTGGCAATGCTTGCGAAACATGTCGATATGATTGCGTCAGAGCCCGACAAAGCATCTGAGAAGCACCTGTCAGACCTTCAGTCAGTTGGCTTCTCTGTACCGCAAATCATCGCCATATCAGAGCTTTGTGCCTATGCCTGCTTTCAGATCCGCTTAACACATGGTCTATCACTAATGAAGGCATCAGCATGAATTCAATTGTCCAAATAAAATTAAAGCCTTTAACCTGGACTCCGTATTTGCCTCCAGTAGAGATAGCTGATGCGACGGAAGAACAATTAGCAGCGATGAAGGTAACGCCATCCGCAAAAAAAGTGTCACCTTATGTGCGCACACTGGCCCATGACCCAGAGAGCTACGTCTCTCGCACCACTTTATTTAACGACATAATGTATGTCGAAGGGGGGTTGCCCCGAGAAGACCGCGAACTTGGTGCTCTTGGCGCATCAATCATCAATGGTTGTCGCTACTGCGCAAACGTACATGCTCGCCAACATGCAAAGTTAACAAATTCAACCGAGGTAACTTCTGCACTTTTTGCTGAGCGCACAGACACCTTATCCAAACGTGACAAAGCGATCCTTGATTTTTCCTTTGCGTTAACAGCGACACCGCCCAAGGCCGATCATTCACACCTAGAGGCACTTAGAGATGCAGGCCTCGATCAACTTGAAATCATCGACCTAATTCACGCTATCGCCATTTTTGGCTGGGCCAATCGACTTATGCATCCCCTAGGACACTCCAACTAAGAGGCGTTAACATGACATATAACCATGACGGCATCGCCATGCTGAACCAACGAGTTGCCAAAGACCTTACGCTTTTGGAGCTACCGGCAAAGTCTTGGGTAGAGGAAAAACATCACAACGGACAGCGTGTGTTGGATGTGATTTTTGTTGGTGCGGGTATGTGTGGCCTAGCTGGCGCAGCTAAGCTTAAATTGGCCGGAGTGGATAATATTGTCCTGTACGATACCGCGCCAAAAGGATATGAGGGACCTTGGGAAACGTTTGCCCGAATGGAAACCCTACGTTCCCCAAAAACACTGGCTGGTCCTTGCCTTGGCATTCCATCTCTTACCTTTCGCGCTTGGTTTGAAGCCCAATGGGGCGAAGAAGGTTTTGAGGAACTGACCCTTGCCCCAAAAAATGTTTGGATGGACTACCTACGTTGGTATCGTGATGTACTATCACTTCCGGTACAGAACGAAACTCGCGTGTTTGATGTTGAAGACGCGGGTGAAAATATTATCGTCGTTAAGATTGAAGACAGCACGGGGATTCACACTAAATACTGTCGTCACCTTGTTCTGGCTACCGGGCGGTCTGGTCTAGGTGGTGGTGCTGTACCAAGCTTTTTGCAGAAGCTAAACCGCAAATATTGGGCTCATAGTGCCGACCCTATCGATTTTACCGCTTTAAAAGGCAAACGCGTGATTGTGATCGGTGCTGGTGCATCAGCAATGGACAACGCTGCGACGGCTCTTGAAGCAGGTGCCGCGCAGGTCGATATGCTAATACGCCGCAAAGAAATGCCGCGCATCAATAAAATGACAGGGATTAGCTCACAAGGTGTCGTGAACGGCATGCGTTACTTGCCTGACGACTGGAAGTACAAATACTTTGCCTACGTCAATGATCAGCAAGTACCACCACCGCGTCCATCCACATTACGCGTTACAGAACATGAAAATGCGCGGACATTTTTAGGCTGCCCAGTTGAAGATGTTACGGAAACTGAAAATCAAATCGCAGTAAAAACACCGCTGCATACATTTCAGGCAGACTTTATCATTGCCGCAACAGGCTTTCGTAACGATTTCACAGGGCGACCGGAGTTTGCCGCTTTTGCTGAACACATTCGCACTTGGCAAGATGGCATTTATGATCCATCAATGGGCAAGCCCATTTCCGCTATGCTCAATGCCCCCTATTTAGGCGACGCCTTCGAGTTTCTTGAAAAGACCCAAGGCAGCTGCCCGATGCTATCGCACATTCATTGTTTCAATGATGCCGCCATGTTGTCTCACGGCAAACTGTCAGGTGATATTCCAGCCATTTCAGCTGGGGCAGACCGACTCATGCGAGGCATTGTCTCTGCATTATTTACCAGTGATGCAGATATCTACTTCGATCGTCTTCAAGCTTACGACAAAGCAGAACTTGAAGGTGACGAATGGGAAGACGCAAGTAAAACGCTGCTTTCCGAAAAAGACCGCATAAGCGGCTCAGATGCTCCAACCACTACAAAAGGACCCCCCCATGACTAAACGTAGACTTTCACTGTCGCTTCTAGCGACCCTTGGTATTGCAGCGATGAGCTCAGGCGCAGCAATAGCTGAAGATTTTCCAGATAGATCCATTGATGTCATCGTCGCCTATAATCCAGGTGGCGGAACGGACGTTGCCGCACGCACTATCGAACCTTACATCGAAAAATACCTTGGTGAAGATCTTGTCATCATCAACAAGCCAGGCGCTGGTGGCGAAGTCGGTTTTTCCTTACTAGCAGCAGGCAAAAAAGACGGCTACACAATGGGGTTTATTAACCTGCCTGCCATGTACAGCTACTCTTACGAACGCGATACATCCTATTCACCTAAAAGCTTCACGGGTGTTGCCAACCTTGTGTACGATCCAGGTGTCATTGTTGTGCGTTCAGACAGCAAATTAAAAACCCTACAAGATTTGGTTGATTACGGTAAAAACAAACCCGGCGCATTACCAATAGGCACATCGGGTTCCGTCGGCTCATCTGAGCATATTGCGATTCTAGGTGTTGAAGCGGCAACTGGTGCAAAATTCAATCATGTTCCATTCGGAGCAACAGCGCCTTTGCGTACAGCACTATTGGGCGGACACATTCAAGTGGCGGCATTCAATTTGTCTGAAGCAGACGAATATGTTGAAGATGGCTCTATGCGATTACTTGGTGTCATGAGCGAAGAACGCAGTCCAATGTCTCCAGACACACCAACATTCCGTGAACAAGGTGTGGATGTGATCTCTGGCTCGTCTCGCGGTCTTGCTGTTCCTGCTGGAACCGACCCAAAAATAGTGGCCATTTTGTCGGCTGCGGTAGAAAAAGCTGTGAATGACCCTGAATACCTTGCTAAAGCTAAGTCCGCTGGTGTTCCAGTGCATTATCTTGGTGGTTCAGATTACGACGCTTTTCTAACTAACGTCAGTAAATCACTGGATGCTGCATGGGCTGCAACGCCTTGGAGTAAATAAGCCAAACGGCTTTCAATGGGCCACAGCGGTTACGCTTTGGCCCTATTAGATTTTATATTAGGAGCGATTCTATGAGCTTTCGTATGGCAGAGTGTTATGCTGCCTTAGGCATGATTTTACTGGTAGTTTTCGGATGGTTTCAGATAAGTGATCTGCCAACGGATGCTCGTATGTTCCCTGCAGCTCTACTTTTGATCATCGGTGTATTATCTGCAGCATTACTCGTGCGTGGCATCATAGGCAAAGCGGCACACTTTTATAACCAAGAAGCCAAAAACTGGCGATTTGCGATTTCTAGCAAACGCATGCTTATCGGATTCGCGATGCTTGCGCTCTATTTTCTAATCCTGCCTTATCTTGGCTTTTTCACTACTTCATTCATCCTGATCATCAGCATGGCGAGGGGCGCTGGATATAATAAACCCATCCCTCTTTTCTTCTCAGCAGTCGGGTTTTGTCTTTTTGTGTACACAATTTTTGTGGCACTTTTTGAACGCCCTCTTCCAGAAGAGTTCTTTATAACGCTTCTCTCGACTTCTTTTTAAGGACATATGATGGAAACGCTTCAAGCTATTTTTCATGCACTTCCTGCTGTTCTTGCATGGCATAATGTTCTGGCTATGGTCATTGGTACCTTGGCGGGGATGGTCGTTGGGTCACTTCCCGGTCTGACTGCGACGATGGCGATTGCGGTTTTAATTCCGCTGACCTTCTCGATGACGCCTCTGGTAGCGCTCGGCATCATGGCTGGAATATACAATGGCGCTATGTACGGCGGTGCTGTACCCGCCATTTTGCTCAATGTACCAGGCACGCCACCTTCTATTGTAACCACCTTTGATGGTCACCCATTAGCCAAGCAAGGCCGTGCGGCTCTCGCCTTAAAAGTGGCTTGTTGGTCCTCTGCGATTGGTGGCGCTTTTAGTGCTATCTCATTGATGGCGCTGGCACCACCACTTGTCATGGTTACCCTGCTGTTTGGTCCCGCTGAATATTTTTGGCTTGGGATCTTGGGCATGTCATCTATCGCTATCCTGCTAGGAAAAGACCCGATCAAAGGGTTGATCGCTGCTGCCATTGGTTTGCTATTAGGCACAGTTGGATCCGATGTTGTAACAGGACAGCAACGCTTCACATTCGGGCGACTCGAACTGATTGACGGCATTAACCTGCTGGTTATTCTAACGGGGCTTTATGCCATTCCGCCTGCCATTCGTATGATTGAAAAGCGCTTCAGCGAGAATACTCAACGAATCGAAATCAAAGGCCATCCTGATGATGGTTTCTTTAAAAATTTCAAATTCTTATTACCAACGTGGTTACGCTCTTCCTTGATCGGCATTGGTGTTGGCATCTTACCTGCGACAGGTGGGTCAATGGCTGCGTTTCTCGCTTACAATGAAGTTCAACGTACCGCCAAAAATACAGATCGTTTTGGTAAAGGTGATATTCGTGGCGTTGCCGCAGCAGAAACAGGCAACAATGCAGATAACTCCGCTGCGATGATTCCTGCATTAGTATTGGGCGTACCTGGTAGTGGCGTCTCTGCCGTCATCCTTGCCGGACTGTTAGTGCATGGATTACAACCTGGCCCTCAGCTGTTCCGTGATACACCAGACATTGTGTACGGCTTCATGTGGCAAATGCTCTTTACCTCTTTCATGCTCTTTGCTCTAGGTGGGAATGTGGCAACACGTCTCTTTGCCCAAGTAATGCGCTTACCACAAGTAATCCTTGCTCCCATGATTATGTGCCTAACATTGGTGGGGATTTACGCCCTTTCAAATGACATGTTCAATGTGTGGATTATGTTCGGAATGGGCATCCTTGGTTACATTCTCAGCCGACTGGACTTTCCCCTAGCTCCAATCGTGTTAGGGCTTGTGCTTGGTAACATGATAGAGCAAAACCTACGACTCACTTTGCTGATTCACCAAGGCGACCTAACGGCTTTGATTGACTCGCCATTATCAAAGGGACTATTTGGCCTCTTTGTTATCTTGTGTCTCGTGCCTATTTACCGTCGCCTGCGCTCGGCAAAGTCTTAGCACTATAAGAGTGAGTCAGATGAATTTTGGCTCACTCTTAACCCTGCAATAATTGGACGTATGTCAATACGTGATTATTGCTATTTAATAATGATAACCAAACGTTAATACGAACCTATCTCAATTGAAGCTAGAAGATCTTTTTTTAATCGTTATACTATCCACTTACATTTAAAGCAGCCATCGAAGGAACGAACGCGCGACACTCACCTCCCACTTTTGCGATTAGGTAATGAAAGAGACCATTCAACTAACGTCATTAGAACCAAGTGACGATTTATCCCCATTCGTTGAAAGCTTTTGGATGATCGAAAATCCAAGCGATGAAGATGAAGAGCTTTCCACTTTCCCGGATGGCGGCATTGATTTGTACTTTTTCCACAACGCCGAGTATCCGCTGCATATTTCCTTGGTTGGGCTAGAAACAGACGCCAAAGTGGGCGCCATGCCAAAGCACTCTGTCTTACTTGGTGTTCGCTTAAAAATATTGGCCGCAGAGTATTTGTTAAACACGTCTGTGGCGCACATTCTGAACGATCGCATTACGCTCGACATTGGCTTCGCGGGAATAGAACTCAACGACCTAGCAAGCCTTGAAACCTTTGCTAACAAGCTTAGTTTGTACTTTGCATCACAACGAACAACGCCAATAGACCCTCGTAAAAAAGTCATGTCAGACCTGATTTATCAGAATCACGGTTCTATAACCGTGACCGAGATATCCCAAGCGGCTAACTGGAGCAGCCGCCAAATCAACCGCTATTTTAATAAGTGGCTTGGCTTACCACTAAAAAGTTACTGTGACATTTTGAGGTTTCGCCACAGCTTCGACTCACTCAAGGTTGGTGAACTCTTTCCCAAAGAAGGTTTTAACGACCAATCTCACTATATAAAATTGATCAAAAAGTACTCTAGCCTAACGCCAAAGCAACTGGCTCAAGATGAAAACGACCGATTTATACAATTATATTCTGAAGATTAGCTCTATTATCCGACTCGTTTTACAATTGATTATGAGATTCATTCCCATAAAAACTCACTCATTACGTTGTAACACCTAACACCCTCGCTCCTTTATTTCGCACTAAATTTGATTGGCATGGCACAAATATAATATGAAGATGATTATCGTTATTACCATTATTTCTGCATTTTTGAGCAATGCATGGGCTACAGACAACTCACGCTTCCCAATTACGATTCAACACGCTTTCGGCACGACGACTATTACTCATAAACCCAAACGCGTTGCGACTGTGGCATGGGCAAACCATGAAGTGCCCCTTGCGTTAGGCATCGTTCCTGTTGGTTTTGCTGCCGCCACATTTGGAGACGACGATGGCGATGGTTTGTTACCTTGGGTTGCTGCGCGACTTAAAGAACTGAACGCCAAGACACCCGTATTATTTGATGAAGGAGATGGCATAGATTTCGAAGCGGTTGCCGCCACACAGCCCGACGTTATTCTGGCGGCGTACTCCGGCTTAAGCCAATCCGATTACGACACGCTAAGTATGATCGCTCCTGTCGTCGCTTTCCCAGACAAGCCCTGGTCTACCAACTGGCGCAGCATGATTCGCATTAACAGTGCTGGTCTGGGAATGGCAGAAGAAGGGGAAAAACTGATTGCCAGCATTGAAAAAGACATCGCCAAGCGCGTTGATCAATACCCAGAGCTAAAAGGCAAATCGGCCATGTTTATCACTCATCTTGATCCAACCGATTTAAGTGTTATTCGTTTTTACACTGCCAATGATACCCGCGTGAAATTTTTTGATGACCTAGGCATGCACTCTCCGCAAAGCATCAAAGACATCAGTAAAGACGGGCTCTTCTCTGGCGAAAGCAGCATTGAACAAATAGACATGTTTAACGACGTGGATATTTTCGTTACCTATGGCAATAAAGAGTTACAGGCACCTTTAGAATCGAACCCTCTTATGTCGAAGATGCGAGCCATTAAAAATGGTTCGATCGTCATGCTGGGAAATAGCAAAATAGCGACCGCCGCTAATCCGACGCCCTTGTCTATTACTTGGGTATTAGATGATTACCTTGAAGCGCTCGCAAAAGCGGCACGTAAAGCCAAATGAGCCAAAGCAACGCCAAACATAAAGGCTTTCTAAAACAAAAGCCCATAGCTCTGTTGTTTGTCACGGCGGTCTTACTGCTGTTGTGCTTTTCCTCTATCGCTGTAGGGACGAGGGATGTTTCTTGGCAAGAGATAATAGGAGCACTACAAGGCCAGATGAACACCATGGGGGAAGCCTCTGTGACGATGCGCATACCACGCACAGTACTTGCCATCATTGCTGGCTGCGCCTTGGGGTTATCTGGTGCCATTATGCAAAGTGTGACCCGTAACCCATTAGCAGATCCGGGAATTCTTGGCGTTAATGTGGGTGCCGCTTTCTTTGTGGTTATTGGCTTGGCGTGGTTTGGTATTAACCAACTGCAAACCTATGTTTGGCTCGCCATACTTGGTGCAGGTATAACGGCCATTTTTGTCTATTTTATTAGTTCGTTAGGTTACGGCAAATCCACCCCGCTTAAGTTCGCCTTGGCGGGTGCCGCAACCTCGGCTGCGCTGTCGTCTTTTATTGTGGCCGTCGTTTTGCCACGAAATGACATTGCTGGCAGTGCCAACTCTTGGCAAATAGGCGGCGTCGGTGGCGCCACGTTTGATAGCATCCAACTCGTTCTGCCCTTCTTAATTGTTGGTTTTTTACTCAGCGTATTTATTGCTAGGAAGTTAAATACGCTTGCGCTCGGAGACGATATTGCCGCTGGACTGGGAGAAAATGTCACTTGGATTCGTCTTTTAGCTTGGTTGTCTGCGGTACTTCTATGCGGAGCAACAACGGCTATTTGTGGCCCCATTGGTTTTGTCGGGCTCGTGGTTCCTCATTTATGTCGACTGCTTGTCGGCGTAGATAACCGCTGGCTACTCATTTTTTCAGCGCTTATCGGTGCTTGCTTATTGTTAAGCGCAGATGTACTAGGGCGTGTTATAGCAAGACCCAGTGAACTTTCTGTTGGCGTTGTCACCGCCTTCGTTGGTGCCCCCTTCTTCATCTGGATTGTCCGCAGACAAAGGGTGAAAGAATTATGATTAACACAAACTCAACGCTCGCACGCGTTACCAGCGGACGAAAAAACCGATCCAAGCGCTGGAAATGCGTGGCTAGCTTACTTTGCTTATTGGCTGTGGCTGCGTTTTCAATCACCTTAACCTTGGGACAATCCTTCACTCCACCACAAGACGTTATAAAGGTTTTGCTTGGTGAAAACGTCCCTGGTGCCTCTTTTGTGGTGGGTCAGTTGCGCCTTCCCAGAGCCATTATTTCTCTTCTTGTCGGCATGAGCTTTGGTATGGCAGGCGTGGCATTCCAAGTCATGCTAAGAAACCCTTTAGCCAGCCCCGATATTATCGGAGTAAGTTCTGGTGCGACCGCCGCCGCAGTGTTTGCCATTATTGTGCTGCACATGGATGGTGCCAGTGTGGCCTTCTTCTCAATCGCAGTAGGCTTATTAGTAGCCTTAGCGGTCTATGGATTGTCCTATCGAAATGGCGCGTCAGGTGCTCGACTTATCCTTGTTGGTATTGGCGTCTCCGCCATGATTGAAAGCTTTATTGTGTATTTGTTATCACAAGCTCAAGCATGGGATCGCCAAGAAGCCATGCGTTGGCTCAGTGGCAGTGTCAATTCCGCTCAAATTCATCAAGCCTTGCCGCTCATCATTTCTTTATTGGTGTTTGGTGGATTTTTACTGAGTCGCACCCGAGATCTAGAAGCATTACGAATGGGTGACGATACCGCCCACGCACTGGGTGTTCGAGTTGGCATGACGCGCATTACCGTTATTGTTTCGGCTGTTGGACTTATTGCGGTGGGAGTCGCAATAACAGGGCCTATTGCGTTTGTGGCTTTTTTATCAGGCCCCATTGCCGTTCGTCTTGTGAAGAACAATGGCTCGCTGCTGATTCCTTCTGCTTTAGTGGGCGCTTGCTTAGTCATGGGCGGTGATTATATCGGACAATTCTTGCTGCCTAGTCGCTACCCTGTCGGTGTGATTACTGGCGCCCTAGGTGCGCCCTACCTTATTTATCTTATTATTCGTGTTAATCGTAAAGGTGGCTCACTATGACACTAAAACACCAACTCGTTGTCGATCATCTTGCTGCTGGTTATGGTGAAAAAACCATCCTTAACGACATCAATATAGACATTAAAGCAGGTCAAATTACATCTATCATTGGTGCCAATGCCTGTGGAAAATCCACCTTATTGCGCACTATGTCACGCTTATTATCGCCGTCTAATGGTCAAGTCTTACTGGATGGCAAATCGATACACAACACGCCAACACGACAACTAGCGCAAACGCTTGGTCTGCTTCCTCAATCACCGATTGCGCCAGAGGGGATAACGGTCAGCGACCTAGTCAGCCGAGGTCGACATCCCCATCATGGGTTCCTATCAAGATGGCGCAAAGAAGACGATGAAGCCATTGCCAAAGCGCTAGAAACCACCAAAACCACAGAGCTTTTGGACCGAGAAATAGACGAATTGTCTGGCGGTCAACGCCAGCGCGTCTGGATCGCCATGGCATTGGCACAAGAAACCGACATATTGCTATTAGACGAACCAACCACCTTCTTGGACGTCGCTCACCAAATTGAAGTATTGGACCTGCTTGTTGACCTAAACCAAAACCGTGGCACCACCATCGTATTGGTATTACATGATCTTAATCTGGCAGCGCGTTATTCAGACCAGCTCATCGCCATACAACAAGGTCAAGTCTTTGCCAATGGAGCGCCAAATGAAGTGGTAACAGAAGACATGATTCACGCTGTTTTTGGCCTCCAGAGCCAAGTCATCACAGACCCTATTTCCGGCAGCCCAATGGTTGTACCAATTGGACGTCACAAGAGAATAAAACACACTTAAACAAAGCAAATTGAATCCGTCATTTATGACAGAAAATTATCAATAATCATTAGCAATACTATTTTCATAATATTAGATAATAGAGGAACCAAAGATGAACAAGAAAAGCGCTCTTCCCCTAAAATTAAAGCAAAGCCACTGCGCTGCCGCGACACTTTTCTGCTACTCCGTACTTACACCAATTGCCGGGTATGCAGAAACAGAAAGTGAAGTAGGCACCTTTCGACTTTCCCCTATCATGGTGAATGATCAAGCTATAGCCGATGATGACTCAGAATCTGTTGTGGCCAAAGAGCTTTGGGTTGGTGGTAAAGTCGCCACCAGTATTCAAGACACACCGGCGTCTGTCTCTGTCATCACTGAAAAAGAAATCAAACAACGTGGCGCCAGTACCACAGAAGAAGTGCTTGAATATACACCAGCTACCGTGACAGGTTACTACAGCACAGATGACAGAAACGATTATTTCCAAATTCGCGGCTTTAGCGCCACAACCTATCGCGATGGGCTCACTCTTGGTTCCATGAGAGACATTAGAGAAGACGCTTATGCTTTTGAGCGTGTCGAGGTAATCCGCGGTGCGAACTCCACCTTATTCGGCCCAGCTGACCCAGGTGGATCCATCAACTTTGTAAGTAAACAACCAAAATTCTATAACTTTAATAACGCCTTCGTCACCTATGGCTCTAACGACCATAAAGAAGTGGGTATCGATGTTGGCGACACACTTGATGAAGACAAAACCCTAGCCTACAGATTAACGGGCAAGGTCAAAGACAGTGACCGAGAATACGATTACTCAAAAGACGATTCGCAATTCATCATGGGCGGTCTTGCTTGGGAGCCTAATGACAACACCAGAGCCAACCTAATCGTTGACTACCTAAAAACCGACTCATCACCAAACAGCGGCGGCTACCCTGCTGGCAAAAACTATGACAGCAACCTATTTTATGGTGAACCTGATTATAATTTTCACGATGTAGAGCGAACCAACATCAGCGCCAATATTACTCACAAGCTTGATAATGGCTTTAAAGTTATTTCAAATTTACGCTACAGCGATGCCGAGAATAACTTTGGTTATATATATTTGAATAAGTATTCTGCAAACACCTCTGGCAACATTATGGGACGTGATTATTACGCCCAAGATTCAGAGTTAGAGCAGTTCAACGGCAACTTACTCGGGCAATATGACATTAGTTTTGATCGCCTAGACAGCAGTACTGTATTTGGTATCGAGTATCAAAACTCATCTAAAAATGCCAGTTCAAGCTACACAAAAAGAGGCGACACATCTCCCATCAGTGATATAAATATTAAGAATCCTGTATACACTGGTGTACCAGCTAATCTACCAGTCGCTAGCCACACAAAAACCGATTTCCAAACAAAAGCTGTGTTGGTTCAACAAAACTTCGCATTAGACGATAAATACATCCTAACTCTCGGTGCACGTCACGATAAAATTGATGTTGACCAGTTTGACTATTTAACCAGCACAAAGTCATCAAATAACTTTTCAGAAGATACCTTCCGCTCGGCATTTACATATAAATTTAACGATGAAGTGTCTGCCTACATAAGCCAAGTAGAGTCAGTAGCTCCACCATCAGCGACAAGTACCAAAATTGTCCGCGGCGACCAGACTGAGGTCGGTGTTAAATACTCACCAAGTAATATGAACGCCCTGTTCTCTATTGCTGTTTACGATCTTGAAAAAAGCAATGTAGAAACCGCCTCTTTCCAAAGTAGCGGCATCGTTCGCGAAACCATTGGTAAAAACCAAGTAAAAGGTGTGGACCTAGAAGCTCGCGCGGAGTTAACAGCTAATCTAAGCATCTCTGGTGGTTACTCATACATGGAGCCAAAAATTACCAAAGATGACACCTACGAAGGCAAAATGATCTCATACACACCCAAGCATTCCGCTTCTGTTTGGGGGCATTACACACTCCCACGCCAAGACATGTCTGTCGGTCTAGGAGCTCGTTACATCGGCTCCTACTACTTCACCAATACCAACGATTCGAAAAGTGAATCCGCAGTAATAGTAGATGCTTCATTTGGCTATGACATTACGAAAGACACTCAACTATCTATGAATATCAGTAACTTACTTGGTAAAGAATATGTTGCGGGGTCTGGTTCAGCGGATTTCTACAACCCAGGCCGAGACATCACTCTCACCTTAAATCACAGCTGGTAAACAGCACTAATGCAATAAATCGAAAATCATCCCTTTTATTTAGCCAGTATGGATATCCATACTGGCTTTTTTTGTTTCAATTATGTTTTTTAAACTTATAAAAAGGCTAGAACATAGTGCAAAAGATGACAATAAATAATACACAAACAGAGATTCAGAAGGGATTGCTACAGCGTGAGAAACTACTTAAACAAGAGACAATAATCTACCAAAGAGCGCTCTATACTTTGTTTTTGAGAAAGCAAAACATCGGCTTGCACTATAATTTTATCGTTCAATTCCGTTATTTGATAAATAAGTCGGAAGCTATCTAAATGATATTCTCTAAAATTAGGTATACCGATTAAAAGTAAGGTTTGTGACACTGGACAAGAATAAGGCGAAGTCATGACCCTATTCTCGAAGGACTCTATTAGCTTTTCTACACGGTTAATTACACTTAACTCATCAGTATATAAGCTTAAATGATCAATTAAATTGTCAGCAGTATTACCAAATGTTTCAGTGTAAAAAATTTCAACCTTTTTCGCCATCAGCAACCGCCCTCAACGCAACCTTACGATTGGCTAATCGTTCCTTGAAAGAATCACTAGACATCACCTTATCTTGCTTAGAATCTTCAACAGAAAAAGACAATAACTTCATCAAAGCAATGGCTTCATCTCTTTGCTTTCTTTCTGCATAGGATTCAATAACATAAGACGGTGTACCGTTTTGGGTAATTGTCATAGGTTCCTCAAGTGGTAAATTCGCCGCATTTTTCTTGAGGTAACTAATGGTTTCAACTCTCATAATATTTTCCTTTTTATCAAATGCGCATTAGAGGTGTCACCCAGATACAATAATCCAAAAAGAGCGAACCATCAAGATATAGACCATATTTAGACTTTATTTAGGCTTTATCGGTATCTTGTTTGGCAATAAAAACCATAACACCTACTAAGGCATAGCTTTACCAGTCGCTTCATGCTGAACGATGGCAACATACTCACACTTTTCCATAACGACAATGAGATATGCCCATTTAGCACCTGAACACTTGAGAGATGCAGCCCATCAATGAAACCTGTTATCGCTATCAGGGAAAATTCAATGATGAAAACTCGTACATAGCGAACTTACTTATTGATATTGCAGAAGAGCAGTCTAACAGAGGGTTTGGTGTGTGTTTTTCTTTTCTAAGGAATATGAAAGGTCATGGTTGGAACCATAAATGCGTTTATTGAATCTATTGTGAGCTAACACTGAATCTGCGTATTCGCCCAAACGACGTCTAAATCGTAACGTACCAGCCCCCTTAAAGGAACCCACTCGGCCAAACCAAGTATGGTCAATCGGTTTATGCACAATCAACTCGCCGATGAACAAAAGTATCGTTTGTTCAATGTGATTGACGATTTTAAACGCGAGGGACTGGCTATGGAGGCGGTTTTTTCGCTGCCGTCACTACGAGTGAACAACTCTTAGAATGGCTCGAGAAACCGTTAATTATTAATTCATATTAAAAATTTCTTCAGCCAATAAAAAAGGGGCTTATTCAAGATAGAATAAGCCCCTTTTTGTTAACTAAACAGTAACTAGTAACTCATAGACGCATAAAGTCCATACGCACTTCTATCAATGATTGGAGCAACGACAAGATCTCTAGCACTATTTCCCTGACCAGAAATAAGATATTGCACGCCTACAGCTAAAGCTGCGCCAACAGCGACATCGTGCCAGTAATGATATTCGCCATGAACACGTGAATAACCAACAAAAGTAGCAGCGGTATAGGCTGGAACGCCATATTCCCATCCATATCTCATCTGCAAGAAAGCTGCACCTTGAAACGCTGCAGAAGTGTGTCCGGACGGAAATGAGTTACCATCCATACCGTTTGGACGTTCTTCGTCTATGGCAAACTTCAATGTATGCGTCGCGACTGACGTCCATAAGGCTCCCTCTGCCCATTGGCCAGTCCCTTCATAATCGCTTTTCAAAAGTGAGATTATACCGGCTGCGAGTGGAATCCCTATCTGAAGGTTATCTCCAGCGCGCACGATACCATCATCAGCATGAGCCGCACTAAAGCAAGACACAAATAAACAGACAACTATCGCCATAACAGATTTAACAAAAGCTTGTCGTGATCTCATTTTTGAGCCCCCAAGCATGCGTTAAATATATTCAGCTTTGGGTTCAGCTCTTGTGTAGAAACACGAGTAAGGCTAAGTAATGAATGGAAAAAGTAATCATGAGAAATGTCTGTATCTTTTGATGCTTTTAGACAGCTCAGATCTATATTGAAAGCGGTAGCTGTTTCTTCTGGCAACCATACAAACCAAGGCACTTGAGTCTGATATTCGGGAGCAAATGCATATGGCGCACCATGCAAATACAGTCCGTTTTCACCTAAAGACTCTCCATGGTCTGAAACATATATAAGACCGACATTATATTTCTCTTGATATTTTTTAAGCTTTTCAATCAATTGAGAAAGAATAAAATCGGTATAAACAATCGTATTGTCATAAACATTAACGATTTCTTGGTCAGTACATTGCTCAATGTCCTGCCTTTCACAGGCTGGCTCAAATACAGACATAGATTTAGGATATCTTTTATAGTATGTCGTCCCATGAGAGCCAATAATGTGAAAAGCAAGCAGTTTGTTTGAGGCCTCCATATTTTGGATGTTTTTATCTATATCCGTGATTAGTGCTTCATCGTAACAGTAGCTGCCATCACAAAATTCAGATCGATTTCGTGCTAATTCGACAAATGGAATACGTTTGGCGACACCCTTATCACCACCATCATTTTCCTTCCATAAAAGCTGATAGCCACTTTTTTGAATGATATCTAAAACATTGCTTTGACTATTGGCGATTGCCTTTTTATAAGATTGCCGAGATAAATTTGAAAACATGCATGGCAAAGAGTGTGCTGTGGCTGTTCCACAGGATTCAACTGAAGAAAATGAAACCAAGTCATACTTTTCTGTATAAGGGTTTGTATTACGAGAATAACCATTGTATTGAATATTCTGTGAGCGAGCCGTTTCACCAATAACCACAAAAATTAGATTAGGCTTATTTGAATTATTCGTTAATATTTTCGCATCATTTCCAAGTTCACGATATTCAATAGGCTTAGAAAAAACATGTTGCCTTAAATATTTATAAGTCCCGTATACGTGAGTAGGTGTAATTAATTTATTCATATACGAATAATTACGTCCCACTGCTGAAATTTCTTTATAGCTTACTTTTGCAACAATTAATCCAATAGATATAGCTATAAAAATAGTAGCCAATCTTTCTAAAACTTCTTTTGACCATTTTTTTCTAAACTTATTTTTTTTAAAAAGGATAAATATGGAAGGCAATATTCCAAGAAAAAATACAAACCCCATCGAACCTAAAGAAAGAAAACCTAATGCTTCAGCAGGGTCAGTTTCAATTGTATTTTCAATCATTCCGATATCCCAAATAACACCATAATGTAAAGTGGCATATGAGCAAGAAGCTGAAGTGATAATTAGGGGTATAAAAAATATTTTATTTACAAAAGGAAAAGAAAAAATCTGAAATATAACAACAAAAAATGAGGATAGTATTATTGGAACAGATATAAGCAAAGTATAACTGAATGATTCTGTGTCTTTTGTTACTTTTATTAATTCATTAATAATAGGAAGGTTTAAAACTGTTCCCAAATAAACCCCAACCAATGTGCTAAGAAAACTATATGAAATAGGACGTTTAAAAAAACGTACAACTCCAAACTTCCCAAGCATATTTCCTTTGGCTAAAACAGCTCTAATTAAAGGCATAAGACAGCACCTCATCACCTAAAATTAAGCTCCAACTAGCGATTAAGGCCACTAAAGAAACAAAAACAGCAGCACTACCAATGTCTTTTGCTCGACCGCTAAGTTCATGATATTCATCCCCTACACGGTCTACGACAGCCTCGATCCCTGAGTTGAGTAACTCAACAATAAGCACGAGTAACAAAGTTGAGATCAACATTGCTTTTTCTACACCCGTGCTATCTGAAAGTAAGGCGATAGGCCCCATTATTAAAATTAGAGTTGTTTCTTGACGGACTGCGGCCTCATATTTAAAGGCTGCTTTAAAGCCTTGATATGAATAGCCCGCAGCTTTAATAACTCGCATTATTCCTGTGTGACTTGACTTCAACACGATCTCCCACGACTTAGCTGGATGTTTTTTAAACAAAAAAACGCTACGACTTTAAAATTTCATCGGGGAGGATTTTAGAAACGTATTTTCCTAAGGCAAAGATACGTATTTTGAAAGGAAACCCGTAAATTATTTTTTATTTTTTCATCTAAATTAATCAGTTATACTCACACAACTCTGAAAACCTAATCTTGCGTAAGGTTAAATTAATGCCACTTCTTACTGAATTAATTCACAAAACATCTTATATGGATGAGGAAGAACGCTGTGAATTCATTGAAGACCTGAAGAGAAAACATCCAGATTTACTTAGAGATATTGATGATCAACTTTCTTTCAATACGGACTTTGACCTTACAAAAATTCTCTCTGTATCAGCTTCATACGCGGTCTCTTCTGACATCTATTTAGAAAGCACTATTGTTGGGAAATATAAACTACAGAATAAGCTAGGCTCTGGTGGGATTGGCGTCGTTTATAAAGCAGAAAGAAATGATCAAACCTTTGAACAATCTGTAGCGGTAAAATTTATACAACCTGCTTTGGTTAATGTTATTGGTCGATGGGCTTTATTTCGTGAAGCACAACTTCTTGCAAGTCTCAATCACCCAAATATTGCTAAAGTATTTGATGGAGGAGAGCATGAAGGACATATTTATATTTCTATGGAATGGATTGATGGCTCAACGCTAGGAGACTATTTAAAAAACAAGAATATAAGTCATAACAAAAAACTTAATATATTTATTGATATTTGCAGTGCATTAGAACATGCACATTCAAGAAATATAATCCATGGTGACATCAAGCCGTCGAACATTATTATTGATGAGATAGGAAGGGCGAAACTCATAGATTTCAATTTATTTATAAAAACAAACACAGGCTCAGACATAGAAGATATATCCGCATTCACTTCTGAATATTCAAGCCCAGAACAGTTAGAGTCAAAAGAACTAACACAAAGTATAGATATTTATTCAGTTGGGAAATTATTAGAAGCACTAAATAAAGATAACATTTCTCAAGAGCTAGAAAAAATAATAAACAAATCCACTCAGCATGAGTCATCTAGCCGATACTCTAATATTACAGAGCTAAAAAATGATATTAAAAATATATTAGAAACAAAACCTATATCATTGATGAAGGGAAACTATTTTTATATTTTAAAAAAGTTCATTAGAAGAAGGCGGCTTACATCTCTATTAATTTCAATCGTATTCATAACGTTAATTACCTTGTGGATATCTATCTTTTTAAAGAATCAACAAATTGAATTTGAAAAAAAAGCAGCTGAAAGTTTACTATTCGAAATAGCAAATTTATTACACTACAGCGATGATGGAAAATACAGGCAAGCCACTTTGGAAACCATGTTAGATCTAACTAGAAGAAAAATCCTATCAAATCGAGATCTATCTGATGAAATGAAAGGCAAATTGATTAAAGAACTAATAAGCCCATCGAAAATTTACAACCATAAATAAAGAGAAAACCAAAAAAAATGTCAGTGAACAAAAAAACTAAAACAGATATTATTAAATTATTTTTAATAATAACAATAACTACGATGTCATTTAAAACAATTGCGGACACAAAAAAAGCTCAACTCTCCGAAAAAATGGATATAGAAATATATTATGAAACATCAAGTGGTTTATCGGGGTTAACAGAGAATGGATATTATAATTTCAATACAGGTGACGATGTTACTTTCTACTTAACTGAAAACAAAAAAATTGAAATATTAAAGCTAAATAAAAAATTATTAAATTCAAAACACACAAACTTTAAAGATGTGGTTTTTCAACCATTAGATAAAACACTAACAAATTACGTTGTACAGAAAGCAGATAAAAATGGTGATTTATGTTTTTATGATGTTTCTAAATATTCTACTGAAAATTATACAGGTCCAATTGGTGAAACGTATTACAAAGTAACTGCTAAAGGAATTTATGAGTACCCTAGTATAGGTGACAATTTTACAAATTGTGAGCGCAAACCTAGCACCAAAAAAAGTGTAAGCTTTGAGCCAATCGACGATTTCTCTCGTTTTAAAGGGGGAATTCTCGGGTGTGCATTAAATGGATGTTCTATTAAAGATCTTAATGGATACTCTTTGACTGCTTATGCCGTAGAAAATGAAGGCAATGAGAAATATCGAAGTGTCGCAATGCATTACGATCAAGATAGTAAAATCTTGATCGAGAAGAGTAAGGGCATCGGTAAGCAAGATGGATTTTCTCATTTAAATTTAGCCGAATACCTCTGGCTAACGCCTTTAAAAGAAGATATAGATAGCTTAAAATTTAACGGGTTATGGCGCTATAGAGAGATAGGACAAAAAGAAATTAAAACTGGTTGCATCTTAATAAAAGGCGATCAAATTTTTGAGTCTAACAAAAAAAACTCTAACTGCATAAAATCAGTTGAAAGCTATAAAATAGATGTTTCATCGAAATATATTGATATGTGGTGGCTTAAAAATGAAGGGGCTACAGCAACAATTGCTCAAGTTAATGCCGCAGTAAAATATAAAGATCAAAATAGTATAATACAATATACTGAATGGGAGTACTTCCCCATTTCTGATGATTTAGAGAGTGCTCCTCTTTATAAATACTCATATAATCCAAATGAAATAAAAAACAAGAAAAAAGAAATATTTTCTATAACCACATTCGAGAGAGTAAAATAAGCATTGGAATATAACACTAACCTATATATTTTATTTGGTGAAAAAAACAAAAATGTCGAAAAGGTTTTATATACTTTTGTTTACCAAAGATTAAAAGACATTGCTCGTGTTCAAAAGCAACGCCATCCTAATTCTTCGAAAGACATCATAGAAGATCAGGAAAAAACTACGGCTTTAGTTCACGAAGCATATCTTAAGATGACTCATTTTCCTCGTGAAGAATTAAATAGTAAACGAGATTTTTATCTAGCTATTGCCACCTTGATCAATCAAGTTTTATCGGATATATCGAGAAAGAAAACAGCAAAAAAAAGAAATAGTACAGCTGGTGTATTTAATAGTAATACTACTAACGATGAATTATCTTTTATGGAAGCAAGCCTTTCTATTGAAAAGTTACTGTTGAAATTAGAGTCAAACTATTCAAGGCAGGTTGAAATCTTCAAACTAAAGCAGTTAGTAGGCTTGTCTACTAAAGAGCTGACTGAATTGTACAATTGTAGTGATAGCTTAATCGAGAAAGACCTTCTCTTTGTACGTAGATGGTTAAAATCAAAGTTACACACAAGTTCTCACAATGAATTTGAGACTGCAATCCCAATATAAAGAAGCTAAGAGAAGAGGTATTAGGTCAAGAATTTCCTTAAGCATATCTTTTTTTAAGATAAGTATTAAGAAAATCAAAGAAAGATCTGCCTAATAAGGCATAAGATACAAAGACTACAGAGTTAGTGGCCATTATCAAAATGGTACGCCCGAGAGGATTCGAACCTCCGGCCTTCGCCTCCGGAGGGCGACGCTCTATCCAGCTGAGCTACGGGCGCATGACTTGTTGCGTGGCAATAATACTTTGCGCGATGCAAAGTGAGCCAGAACAAATTGGAGTGCGTATTCTAAAGGAAATTCTTCAGGATTCCAGTGCTTAATGACGGAAAGCCGCAGATTCATGTTTTTATCTGCTTTTCTCTCATTTACCTAGTGGTTGAAGTCGAGGATAATTCTCTCGCTGTTCACTTATTCATGTTATCAGGAGCGTCTCTACCGATGCAATGCAAGCGTTTCCCGCTCAGTTTTACAGCCCTTTTATTTAGTGGTTTCGCTATGAGCTTGCTGCTGAGCAATTCGGCGCATGCCGCACGTTCAGGCGAGGCACTTTACAACAGTTTTTGCATTGCCTGTCACATGAATGGCGTCGCAGGCGCGCCAAAAATTGGGCATGCTGAAGATTGGCAACCACGCATTGAAAAAGGCATAAACACGTTATTAAAAGATGCGATAAGTGGCTATAAAGCCATGCCGCCAAAGGGATTATGTTTCGATTGCAGTGAAGACGAGCTGCATGATGCGATTCAATACATGATCGACAAAAGCTCAAGCAAATAGCTATTTAGCCATTAAGCATGGCTTTTAGTGCCGATAACGAAGCTTGGCCGCGCTCTTTTTTACTGCTTTCACCTTCGTCGCTGCGCCCTTCCCAAACAAGATCTTCTTCTGGTAATTCATCCAAGAATCGACTCGGTAAACAGTCGATTTCTTCGCCATATTGGCGACGTTTCGCGGCCAAGGTAATACACAAGGTCTTTTTCGCTCGAGTAATTCCCACATAAGCCAGTCGACGCTCTTCTTCGATGTCATCATTCTCTATACTGTTTCTATGAGGTAACAGTTCCTCTTCACAACCGATCAAGAACACATGTGGATATTCCAAACCTTTGGAAGCATGAAGCGTTAATAACTGAACTTTGTCTTCGTCCTCTTCTTCCTCTTGGCGTTCGAGCATGTCGATCAATAACAGCTTACTAATCGCCTGATCCAAACCAGCGGTTTCGTCTTCCTCCCATGCGGATTCCATCATGCGTTGAATGGAATCCAGCAAGAAGCGCACGTTTTCAATGCGTCGATCGCCCGCCTTTGAAGACGATGTTTGCTCCTGAATCCAGCCGTAATAATCCATGTCATGGATCATTTGCTCAATAACAGGCACGGGCGAAGCGCCTTCTAAACGCTGGCGCAAGTTGGACATCCAACGTTCAAAATCCTGCAAGCTTTTTAATGATCGTCCAGAAACCGTCTCTTCAAGCTCTTTATAGCCGGATGCTTCAAACAGGCTTACGTCACGCTCAGTTGCCAAGTTACCGACTTTTTCCAGCGTCGCAGGTCCAATTTCCCGACGCGGTAAGTTAACAATGCGCAAGAAGGCATTGTCGTCCGATGGGTTCACCAAGAGACGTAAATAACTCATTAAATCTTTGATTTCTGCCCGCGAGAAAAACGAAGTGCCGCCGTTCATCTTGTAAGGAATACGGTAGGCTTGCAGCTTGATTTCCAATAAGCGCGCTTGGTGGTTACCACGATACAAGATGGCAAAATCACGATAAGGAATTTCATGACGCAAATGGCGTGACTGGATTTCCGCTGCCACGCGCTCTGATTCTGCGTCTTCGTTACGAGTCACCATAACGCGAATCGGGTCGCCCTCTTCGTGATCACTCCACAAGGCTTTATCGTAAATATGCGGATTATTCGCTATCAGCGTATTGGCCGCTTTCAATATGGTTTTAGTCGAGCGATAGTTTTGCTCTAACTTGACCAATTTCAAACTCGGGTAATCGACCGATAAACGCTCTAGATTTTCTGGGCGCGCACCACGCCACGCATAAATGGATTGGTCATCATCGCCTACTAGAGTGAAACAACGACGAAATCCAGCTAACAAACGAATCAATTCATACTGGCTGGCGTTGGTGTCTTGGCACTCATCCACCAGCAAGTAGCGGACTTTGTTTTGCCAACGATCACGCAACTCAGCATCGGCCATTAACAAACTAACCGGCAATAAGATCAAATCGTCGAAATCTACTGCGTTGTAAGCGCGCAAATAACGCTGATATTGCACATACACTTGCGCAGCCAACAGAAACTCTTCGGTATCGGCATTGGTCATAGCTTCTTGTGGCGTGGTTAGATCGTTTTTCCAATTGGAAATCGTATTCTGACAATAGGCCGCCGCATCCATTTGCCCATTAAACTCTTTATCCAAAATTTCTTTTACAAGGCTGAGAGAGTCTTGTGAATCAAATAAGGTAAAGCCTTCTTTTAAACCCGCACGGCGATATTCTTTTCGAAGGATTCGTAAGCCTAAATTATGGAACGTCGAGATACTCAAGCCGCGACTTTCTTGTTTAGACAACATGCCGACAACACGTTCTTTCATTTCACGCGCCGCTTTATTGGTAAAGGTCACCGCGATAATGCTGCTTGCCTTAAAACCACAGGTTTGAATCAGATAGGCAATTTTTGTGGTAATTACGCTGGTTTTTCCCGATCCAGCCCCCGCCAGCACCAACAAAGGACCGTCTATTTGTTTCACAGCATCTAACTGTCTTTCGTTCAAACTGCGAAGACGCTGGGCGATGGAAGGTAAGGACTCACTCATGGAAAACTCAGGCTCGTAAGGCTATTAAAAATCAGCCGTAAGTGTACCCGACAATCCACTTTCTCGCACTGTGATAAAAATCATAATAGCAACCCCAGAAATCTAAACGCTGTCGGCAGCCTCTTGCATACAAAAAAAGCAGAATAAAATCACAATACCTTTACAGTAATCGCGCTTTATTCATAACTATGCCTCACTTAAAATATTGACTCGATTATTTAGAATGGACTCTAATATGGCTTATCGCCTCATTGCCACACCTGAACACATCTCATCTTACGAGCTTTCGATGATCGAAGCGGATATCGCCAATATCCCCGAAGCTACTTTACGTGAATTAACTCCCGCAGGTCAGTCAAGTCAAAGTTTGCTGAATGCTCTCAATACAGGTCAATCCCTAGTAATATGCGACCAACCTCGTGTGCCCTTATTTCTAGAAAATAAAGATCGTGACTATGGCGCTCCCGATTGGTTATTAAACCCCGCTGCGGCTTCAACTCAAATTACTTCTCGTTTATCGCATATTGACTATGCAACGGAAGTGAAAAAAATGGACATTACCTCAGGCAGTGCAGGAGCGTCTGGTGCTGGGGTCTACCTATTGCATAAAGAGCTGGTGTATGAAAAACCAGCCACCAAGACATTACCTGAACGTGTCGCCCAACAACGATCAGAGCGTTATAAGGCTCTGGATGAAGCAGACAAGAAACAATACGTACAAGCTCGCTTTTTCTACTGCGCCAATCAAGGCAAACAAATGAAATATGGCAATTGGACAGGTGACCGTCAGCCTGTGGCGGATGTGTCATGGCGCTTATTACAAGGCGAAAAGGAAATAGCCTCTGGTGTAACTGATCAAAGTGGTGAAGTTTATGTCGATACACTATTAAGCGGAAATACTTGCGTACTAGAATATAACCTTACCCAAGCAGCAGCTCAACAAACAACAATTAAGATGAATGACTGCACCTATATCAAGCTGCCCTCTTTTGTTTTAGCCCATGTTTACGATGATCTAGAAAGCACCCCTGTTCCTAAAACACCTTTTAATATTACTTTATCCAATAACACTATCATTAGTGGTAAAACCGATAGTAAGGGTCAAGTGGTCATGGGCCCATTAGAGGCCGATGTGGCTCAAGTAGAGTTTTATCCAGAAGAGAGTGAAGACGAAATAGATACCTCTCTAAAGACATTAAACCAACAACTAGAAGACCAACTTGCCCTGTATGCCGAAGCCTTAGCAGAGGATGTTGTTAGCGAATACGCTCCAAGTCATATGGAGCCAACGGCTGAAGAAACAGAAGAACAAGCTAAGATAGAACAAATCCGAACGGATTTTGAAAAGGCCGTCGCGGATAAAATTAACGAACTAAAGCAGCAGGCAGCGGAATTCGACGGACAAACGTGGTATCAAAAAACATGGGATATCGCCTTGGCGGCGGGTGAAGGTGGCATGAATGGCGTCACCGAGTATCTGCCTGACTTAGGGTCTTTTGGTGAGCTCCTAGATAAGATGCAATTAGACGTACCGCCACAAGTTGTTATTAAAGCCTTAGCAACAGGCGATGTAGATGAACTAGAGCGAGCCTTTCAACAATGGCAAGCCAGAGCGGGAGATGACTATGCCGAAGCCTCCGCTCAGATGGAAATGGTACTGATTCTTCTGAAAGACAGCCATGTGCGAGAGACACTGTTAAGTTTACCGCAACGCTTTTTAGAAGCGGCACCCACAGATGCCCTTGTCGCAATGACGGCATCACAAGCCACTCAAACAGGGATAGATGTCACCGCCGTAAGCGGTGCCACGGCGTTTGGTGCAGCGCTTGGTGGTGTGGCAGCACCTATCACTGGCGGCGTGGCTGTATCCGCAACCCTAGGACGAAAGTCCGCTAAAATAGCCGAACAAATATCCGACACCATCATGTCTTTGTCAGAAGCCTTGGTCAAAAAACGCAATAAGCGTACGGACTCAATAAATGGCCACAGTAAACACAGCCAAACCCCAAACCAGGGCAAAGAAAAAGACCACGAACCGAAACACTGTCAATGGCAAGACTGCAAAACCAAGCACGATAAAACCATTAAATACGTGAACAACGGACGCACCACCCGACGTTTGGGCTTTAACAAACAATGGAAAAACGAGCAATTACAACCTTGGTTGTCACGAGGCGCTGGGCAAGCCTTACCAGCCCCTTTTCACGACCCAAAACATAGCGCGTGGGAATTAGGCTTTAAAGGCTTTATCAGCCCACTTTCCCGACAGCGGATGAAACAGTCGGCGGCCAACCCAAGCGCGAGCAGCCCCTACCCAGTACAAGGCCATCACCTGATTCCGGTTAGTGTTTTTGGCTCTACACAGTTTAAAAAATTAAGAAAAAATATACGCCTCATTGGCTGGGACGTTAATGATTCGGAAAATGGTATTTTCTTACCTGTGTTCGCACCAGATATGTTGCGACATGATCTACAGATACACCGCGGGCCACATCCGTCCAACTACAAGGAATTAATTCAATCTGAATTAATAGAGATAGAAGGTGAGTGCTTAAATCACTGTAAAAACGGTAATCAAAAGCAACTCATAAAAGAACTCCATGATTTATCTGAAGAAATCAAAGGCTATATAGAAGATTGGGACCCTAAATATTTATTACGTGAAGACAGCCTACAAATCAAGCAAGCTCTTAATAAAATATTAAAAGAGGAAAGACTATGAAGTATTGGTTGTATGGTGCGACTCAAGAAGCTTTGCAAGTATCGGCCGAATTTAAAAAAGACTACATTAGTCAAAAAATATACGCAGACACTACTCATAAAGAAGGTGAAGTGTTTGGAGATTTAAACGACGACTACCTTTTCTTTTCGGGCCTACCGAAACAAGTATTTAGTCAGCGTCTAATTAACGAAATTGCCAAATTCAACCCAGAAGGGGTGATTTATCAACCCATTACATTAAAGCTGCCAGATGGCTCGTTAAATAATAATTGGTGCAAAATCACGATGTCTGCTCACGTTGATTGCATTGACTTTAAACGCTCTGAATTAAAACTAAGAGAAAATGGCTCCATTCAGCGCATGAGAAAGCTCGTTGTGGATGAAGAAAAAGCAGACCGTGCCGGCTACGACATCTTTCGTTTGCATGGACGCTTTACCACCATTGTAATAAGCGATCGCATTAAGCAAGCCATTGAATCGGTGAACCCTACTGGTATTCGTTTTGAACCCACCGATGGCAGCGATCCAGACTGGTATGAATCCTAAATTTCCTCTTCTTGCAGTATGAGACATGATTTTATGAGCACAACAAATACCTTTTGGCGTTGGGAAAAAATGCCAGTGGTTAATGAATTAACCGTAAAGACCATCACGGTTTTTGATCGTGATCGAGACATAGTCATACTAAAGCCCAATGACGATATGGATGCTGGACCTTATCTAGAAGGCGAGATTCAGACCGACCAACTCAATGTCATGTTTGATGACGAGCTCGTATTACACTCGCGTTTTACAGAATGCTTTGCGGATAAACAAGCCCGAGATGTCACCGTAAGGCCGGTGAAATTTTATTTAAACGACGAACAACAAGATACAGAAAGCTGGATTCACATCTCCATCGTGGGGCGCGTATTGGCCATAGACTACCAGCAATCAGCCTATACCGTGGATGACGATAACAGCATCAAAAGCATTGAGCATTTAGTACTGGATCATGCCAATATCGAACGCTCTGGTATGCACATCTTTCGTATCTATGGTTTTGAAGATTGGATCCTAGTCAGCGACACCTTAAAACAACAACTGCAAGCCATGAACATCAGCGGCATGCGTTTTTTGCCAGTTTAGGCAACAAACATAAAAAAGGGACGCCAAACAGGCATCCCTTTTTTAACGCTAAGCAAATATCTTATTTATCAGTATCTTGAGCGTTGCTTTCAGCAACGGGTCGACGGCTCCAGTAGCTCGCCAACAAAGACCCTGAAATGTTGTGCCAAACACTGAAAATAGTGCCAGGCAGTGCTGCCATAGGCGTAAAGAATTTCACTGCCAATGCCGCTGCTAGGCCAGAGTTTTGCAAACCCACTTCAAAAGCAATGGTGCGGCAAACGCGCGCATCAAAACCAAGTAAGTAAGTCACCCAGTAACCCAAGGTCAAACCAATCGCATTATGAATAATCACTGCCGCCGCAACCATAAGACCAACTTGAACAATCTTAGAGGCGCTCAATGCCACTACAATGGCGATAATAAGCACGATGGCAAACATCGAGATATAAGGGAAAATTGGTTCTGCCTTACGGACAAATTTTGAGAAGAAAGTATTGATCAACACACCCGCCGCAACAGGAAGCAGAACAATTTTAAACAAGCTCATCAACATACCAGCAACAGGTACATCAACACTTTGCCCAATCATCAAAGACACTAAGAATGGCGTTAATATTACGCCCAACAAGGTCGAGATCGCGGTCATGGAAATAGACAAGGCCGTGTCGCCTTTTGCCAAATAACACATAACATTTGAGGACGTACCGCCAGCCACACTGCCCACCAGCAACATGCCCACAGTCAGCTCAGAATCAAAACCAAAGGCAAAAGCCACACCAAAAGCGGCAATCGGCATAACTAAGAATTGTAATAATACACCCACGCCTACGGCTTTACCGTTCTTCAATACTTGTTTGAAGTCAGTAGGACTTAGGGTCAATCCCATTGCGAGCATAATGATGGTCAACAATGGAACGATTTGAGCTTTCAACCCCACGAATAAATCAGGTTGAAAGAAGGCGATTGCAGATAGCAATAAAGCCCAAACAGGGAACAGCTGGATAACCATAGACAAAACTCCACATAGTCCACTCAGTTTTGCTGCCATAAAATCAGCAAAAGCGAACAGACCCACAATTAATTATTATTGGCCCCATTACAAATATCGTCCCTCGAAGGGACGACAAAAATGGGCTGAGAATTGTAACTAAAAGGCATAGGTTAAAACAGCTTTTATGCTTTTTAACCCTTATCTAGCAATGTCTAACGCATTGTTCTATCCGTATTTTCCAGATGGAATAACAGCGTAGATTATGAAGACACCGCCATGGATAAGGTTTTCTCCATCTTGCGATAACTTAACGATTCCATTAAATGCGCTCTGGTAACAGGAGAGTCATTTAAATCCGCCAAGGTTAGCGCGACTTTTAATACTCGATGATAAGCCCGTGCCGAGAGTTTTAATTTTTCTAATGCCTGCTGCATAAACTCTTTGTCCTCTTGGCTCAAAGCACAAATATTCTCTAGCTGACGACCACTTAACTGCGAATTTTGTAGGCCTTGGCGTCCTCTTTGCCTTGCGACAGCACGCTCTACTCGTTCGCGAACGCTAGCGCTGCACTCCCCTTCTTCATCAGCATTCACCAACACATTAGACGGTAAAGGTGGCACTTCTACATGCAAATCGATGCGATCTAAAAATGGCGCGGAGAGTTTTTTAAGGTATTTCTGGCTAGCACTGGATTGATAATAATCTTGCCCTCCACTGTAAGCCTCGTTACTGGCATTCATCGCAGCCACTAATTGAAAGCGAGCCGGAAAGGTAACTTGCCCACGAGCACGCGAAATATGAACTTCACCGTTTTCTAATGGCTCCCGTAATACTTCCAACACTTTGCGGTCAAACTCTGGTAACTCATCAAGAAAAAGCACACCACAGTGCGCTAAAGACGCCTCACCCGGCTTAGGAATTGAACCACCACCAACCAGTGCCGCCGCAGAACAAGAATGGTGAGGAGACCGAAACGGCCTTTCTGACCAATGCCAATCCAAGCCCATTTTACGCCCCGCCACCGATTGCACCGATGCCACAGCAAGCGCTTCAGCTTCTGTCATCGCTGGCATAATGCTCGGCAGTCGCGACGCCAGCATGGTTTTTCCCGTTCCAGCAGGACCAACAAACAGCAAATTGTGACCACCAGCCGCGGCGACTTCTAAGGCTCGGCGGGCTTGATACTGGCCTTTTACATCTCGCATGTCTTTATGGTCTAACGGCAATGGTTCAGCAGGCTTGGAAACACAAGCAGGCAACGCTGTTTGCTTCAATAAATGCGCCGTCACTTGCGTTAAATGTTTAGCAAATACAGCATTGCCTTCCACCAGCGCAGCTTCCTGCTGATTTTCTTCAGGGAGAATAAGCTGACGATTAGCGTGATGACAAGCAATGGCAGACGGCAATAATCCAGGAATGCCACGAATGTCTCCCGATAATGCCAATTCGCCAATGAATTCAGTGTCCCTTAAATTCAACTCACCCAACTGCCCCGAGGCAACCAAGACACTAATCGCAATCGCCAAATCATAGCGACCACCTTCTTTAGGCAAATCCGCTGGCGCTAGGTTAATGGTGACGCGTCGGGTAGGAAACTCAAAATGGCTGTTGATAATCGCGCTGCGCACTCTGTCTTTCGCTTCTCGAACGGCCGCTTCGGGAAGGCCAACAATATTGAGGGAAGGCAGACCATTTGAAATATGGGTTTCAACAGTCACTAACGGGGAAGACACGCCAACACGGGCGCGACTATAAATCGTGGCTAAACTCATGATCACTCCTTGATCAACTTATTTATTTCTGACGCTTTGCGACGAGAAAAGCAATCCAGCTATTCACGTGCTTCGTATATCTACTTAATACACTAAAAGGAAAAAGTGGTTGTGAACCGAATTAATCCAAATAAATTACTTCTATCTAAGTGGACGTCAACGTCCCCGCAGCAAAAAGAAAAACACTTTATCGTTACTACACTCATTCGAGACGAAGAAAACGTCGTTATCGAATGCATTCTTGAGGCCGTCATCAACAAAAACCAATACCAATTACCTTGGCAATCACTGACCTCTTCTGAAGATTGGTTGCAAGGCTGGAAATAAATCAGTCCCAGCCCTGCGAAAAACTTAGTCGTTCTTTTCTAGCTCATTTAAACGTGCTTCTAACACAGCGAGCTTTTCACGATATTTTGCCAGCATCGCGGCTTGCACCTCGAACTCTTCGCGCGTAACCAAATCCATCTTGCTTAATGTATTGCGTGCCACTTCATGCAATTGCGCCTGAATTTCTTCTTTTGGCAACTTACCCAAGGTTTCTGCCGCTTGGCCTAATCCCGTACCCAATTGCTTTATAAATTGATCAATCATCTCACTCTCGTTTTTCATCGTTGCTGTGATTATTTATCGTCTCTTTGCCTAATAGTATAGAAGTCAGGCATAGATACCAACAAGCTCTCAGAGCGCATCTTTCATGTCGATGCCCATTTATAGGAACAAATGTTTTTAGAGATTGCTTCTTTTTTGTGCAGAAAATCGAACAAGGCAATATTGAAGCCCTACAAATCCTCTAAATGACGCACACACAACCATGCCAAGCAAAGGTTTATTTCCTGATCAGAAGCAAGCAGATAAAGCCCTTCGCTACGCTCACTCGCCCATTTAAAACATCATTTGCACCATATTAATGCAGGATATTTATAGGGCACACCAATATGCCGCACTATACCAAGCAATTTATGACTCTTTTTAATTTCAAAAAAACGACAAAATCCTTACAAAGCCTTTGATACGTAGGAACGTCCATATATGGCACGCATATTGAATAAAGCTAATTACCTGCGATACGACAATAAAACTGACTTTTTAAGGAGACAGTGGGTATGAAGCTTATAACTGCCATCATCAAGCCATTTAAACTCGATGATGTTCGAGAAGCACTTTCTGAAATCGGTGTACAAGGTATTACCGTAACAGAAGTGAAAGGTTTCGGACGTCAAAAAGGCCACACAGAACTATACCGCGGCGCTGAGTATGTAGTCGATTTTCTACCGAAAGTAAAAATCGAACTTGCCATTGCAGACGACATGACTGACCAAGTAGTGGAAGCCATTACAAGCGCAGCAAACACTGGCAAAATCGGCGACGGTAAGATCTTTATCGTTAACCTTGAACAAGCGGTTCGTATTCGTACCGGCGAGACTGGTGTAGAAGCAGTCTAAATACTGCTCGAATTATCCTAGCCTTTAGGGGGGCGAAACATGCAAGATCAAATTTTTCACTTACAATATGCGATGGACACCTTTTATTTCTTGGTGTGCGGCGCACTGGTTATGTGGATGGCAGCAGGATTTGCCATGTTGGAAGCAGGTCTAGTACGTGCTAAAAACACCACAGAAATTCTAACTAAGAACGTGGCTTTGTTTGCCATTTCTTGTGTCATGTACCTAGTTTGTGGTTACTCCATCATGTACGGTGGCGAGTGGTTCCTAACAGGCATTCAAGACGTAGATGTTGCTTCTACCTTGACTGACTTCGCTGGCCGTGACGGCGGTTTTGAAGGCGGTTCTATTTACGCAGGCGCGTCTGACTTCTTCTTCCAAGTTGTGTTCGTTGCAACAGCCATGTCTATCGTATCTGGTGCCGTTGCTGAACGTATGAAGCTTTGGGCTTTCCTAGTATTCGCTGTTGTTATGACAGGTTTCATCTACCCAATGGAAGGTAACTGGACTTGGGGCGGCGGTTCTGTATTCGGTATGTTTAGCCTTGGCGACATCGGTTTCACTGACTTTGCAGGTTCAGGTATCGTTCACATGGCAGGTGCGGCAGCCGCATTAGCTGGTGTATTGGTACTTGGTGCTCGTAAAGGCAAATACGGCCCTAACGGCGAAGTACGTGCCATTCCTGGTGCTAACCTACCTCTTGCAACATTAGGCACATTCATCCTTTGGATGGGTTGGTTCGGTTTCAACGGTGGTTCTGTATTGAAACTTGGCGACATCGCAAACGCTAACTCTGTTGCTATGGTATTCCTAAATACCAATGCGGCAGCCGCTGGTGGTGCAATTGGTGCGCTTATCCTAGCTCGAATTCTATTCGGTAAAGCCGATCTAACTATGCTTCTAAACGGCGCATTAGCTGGTTTGGTAGCAATCACGGCAGGTCCTGATACTCCATCTGCTCTAGGTGCGACTCTAACCGGTCTAGTTGGTGGTTTGATTGTGGTTGTGTCTATCCTGACACTAGACAAGCTTAAAATTGATGATCCAGTGGGCGCTATCTCTGTTCACGGTGTTGTGGGTCTTTGGGGCTTGCTAGCAGTGCCACTAACGAACGATGGCACAACATTCGGCGGACAAATCGCGGGTGCACTTACTATCTTCGTTTGGGTATTCTTCACTAGCTTGGTTGTTTGGTTAATCATCAAAGCCATCATGGGTGTTCGCGTTAGCGAAGAAGAAGAGTACGAAGGTGTTGACCTTTCTGAATGTGGTATGGAAGCGTACCCAGAATTCAGCAAGAACTAATCACTCTGCTAAAAACCAAATTGTTTGAAATATCAAAACCCTCGCCTTGGCGGGGGTTTTCTTTTTATATCCTTATTGAACAAACGATATCCCCTTTTATAAGGCACTGATCCCTTACCTCCTTACACAAATACGCGTTATCATGAGCAATACATAAGATCGATTGATAGAGGCCAACATGCAGCACGACGACTTACATTTAACCATTCGTAATATCACCAAAGATGATTATGACGAAATCAAAGTATTGATGGATAAGGTCTATCACGATATTGGTGGCTCTTGGCCAAAGCATACGATTCACAAACTCATCAAAGATTTTCCTGAAGGTCAGATCTGTTTAGAAGACCACGGAAAAATTGTCGGCTTAGCACTGTCGGTTCAAGTGAGCTATCAGCGTTTTAGTAACCCACATACTTATGACGACCTTATCGACCAAAAAGAGAACGTGCTAAACGATTCTCGTGGCGATGCCATGTATGGTTTGGATGCGTTAATTGCGCCTGAATATCGAGGCTACCGTCTTGGTCGTCGCTTGTACGAAGCCAGGAAAGACCTCTGCCGCCAGCATAACTTACGTGCCATTTTAGCGGGTGGTCGTATCCCTAACTATCACGAACACGCTCACGAAATGAGCGCGGCGGAATACTTAGAAGCGGTACGCGAACGTAAAATTTACGACCCTATTTTAACCTTCCAGCTATCAAACGATTTCCAAGTCACTCGTTTGTTAAAACGCTACATGCCAGAAGATGAAAAGTCTCAAGGCTATGCAACGCTATTGGAATGGAAAAACATCTTCTTTGAACCAGACACCAACGTGATTCGTTCACGCAAAACCCAAGTGCGTATCGGTGCGATTCAATGGCAAATGCGTGAAGTAGAAAGCGTTGACGAGCTGTTGAAGCAGGTTGAATACTTCATAGATGCCGTTTCAGACTACAAGAGTGACTTTGTTCTCTTCCCAGAATTCTTCAATGCACCATTGATTGGGCTTAGCCCAGACCAAAGCAATCAGACCGAAGCCATTCGTTTTTTGGCTAGCTTCACAGAACGCTTTATCAATGAAATGTCGCAGTTTGCGGTCAGTTACAACATCAATGTCATCACAGGCTCCATGCCTGTCATTGAAGATGAAATTGTTTATAACGTCAGCTACTTATGTCGCCGTGACGGTACCGTAGAAGAGCAAAAGAAAATCCACATTACACCGCACGAGCGTCGTGACTGGGTTATCCAAGGTGGTAACGACCTACGCGTCTTTAATACTGATGCTGGTCGCGTGGGCATACTCATTTGTTATGACGTAGAATTCCCTGAATTGGGTCGTCTATTGGCGGAGCAAGACATGGACATTTTGTTTGTGCCATTCTGGACCGACACCAAAAACGGTTACTTGCGTGTGCGTCGTTGTGCCCAAGCCCGCGCGATAGAAAACGAATGTTACGTCGTTATCTGTGGAAGCTGTGGCAACCTTCCGCAGGTGGAAAACTTAGATATTCAATACGCACAAAGTTCGGTATTTTCGCCTTCTGACTTCTCTTATCCTCACGATGCCGTTATGGCGGAAACCACACCAAACACAGAAATGATTATGTTCTCTGATTTGGACTTGGATAAGCTGAAATTGACTCGCAGCGAAGGCTCAGTAAACAACTTAAAAGACCGCCGCACGGATCTTTATTCCGTAAACTGGAAAAAACAGCACTAAAAAGCACAACCCAGCGATAACATGGACGTTATCGCAAGCCTTTAATTCATCATTAAAAGAACACAAGAGACTATCATGGCCAAAGCAAAAACCGCTTTTGTATGCAATGAATGCGGAGCCGACTACGCAAAATGGCAAGGACAATGCCAAGCCTGCAGCGCATGGAACTCCCTATCTGAAATACGTCTTACCTCTGGAAAAACTTCCGCTCGCGTTTCCGCTAGCCAAGATCCGCGCTATCAAGGCTACGCCGGCGCTGTGACAGGTATTCAGAATTTATCTGACGTTGACTTAGGCGATGTGCCACGCTTTAGCTCTGGCGCAAACGAATTCGACCGAGTATTAGGCGGTGGCTTGGTTCCTGGAGGTGTCGTGCTCATTGGTGGCCACCCAGGAGCCGGTAAAAGTACCTTATTACTGCAAACCATGTGTTGGCTAGCGCAGCAACAAAGTGCCTTATACGTGACAGGTGAAGAATCCCTTCAGCAAGTTGCCATGCGAGCACAACGTCTTGGGTTACCGACACAAAACCTCAAAATGCTGTCGGAAACCAATGTGGAAGCGATTTTAACCATCGCTCAGCAAGTGAAACCCAGAGTCATGGTGATCGACTCGATCCAAGTGATGCATCTAGATGGCGTAGAATCCGCCCCAGGTAGCGTGTCACAAGTACGAGAAAGTGCCGCTGTTTTAACGCGCTTCGCCAAACAAACTCAAACGGCTGTTTTGCTTGTCGGTCACGTGACCAAAGACGGCTCTTTGGCAGGCCCCAAAGTACTGGAGCACATGGTAGATTGCTCGGTTCTATTAGAAGGCTCGGAAGACTCGCGCTTTCGTACCCTTCGCGGCATGAAAAACCGCTTTGGCGCGATCAATGAGCTAGGCGTTTTTGCCATGTTAGAAAATGGCCTAAAAGAGGTGAAAAACCCAAGCTCTATTTTCTTGAACCGCAGTAACCACCCTGCCGCTGGCAGCCTTGTTATGGTGGTTTGGGAAGGCACTCGCCCCTTGTTGGTCGAACTTCAAGCTTTGGTGGATGATTCGGCTTTAGGCAACCCAAGACGTGTCACAGTAGGTTTTGATCATAATCGCCTTGCTATGTTATTGGCGGTCTTACACAAACACGGTGGATTACTCACATCAGACCAAGATGTCTACTTAAACGTAGTGGGTGGTGTCAAAGTACTGGAAACCAGTGCCGATCTCGCCGCTATCGCAGCCGTTGTTTCTAGCTTCCGCGATAAAATCTTGCCCCATGATTTGGTCGTACTGGGTGAAGTGGGTTTGTCAGGAGAAATTCGACCTGTGCCATCTGGCCAAGAACGCATTAGTGAAGCCGCGAAACATGGGTTCACTAGAGCCGTGGTGCCAAAAGCTAATTGCCCGAAAAAACCGATTGAAGGCATGAAAGTCATCGGAGTTGAACGTTTATCTGAAGCGCTAGACGCGATATTTGAAAACTAACGTAGCCATTGCTGTACAAGGTTAAAATTAGTCGTTCGTTAATGTAAACAGATCTGCCATAGGTTCATCTTCCATCCCATAGGGAAGCGCCTTGGCAGAATCCGCTTCTAATCGTTCTTGGCGTGCCTTTATTAGACGCGCTCGGCGTTGCTGACATAAATCCAATACGCGATGACGTTCTTCATTGGAAAGAGAGAACCAATGATATCGCTCTTCTCGACTGCGTAAACAGCCTTTGCAGAACCCCTTTTTGCTATTTTCGCACACGCCTCGACAAGGGCTTTCTATGGCGAACAGTTCTATTTGCTCCATAATGCCCTCCCGCGAACGTCAATATAAGGCGACGCTACTCTGTCGCCAAATCAAAATCATACACTTCTTCGGGTGACAAAAAGTACACCCTGTCAGCTGGTGCCGCATCCAATGAGAACCAATAGAAGCGCTCTGGCACTCCCATCTCCAAATAAAAATTCACATAGGTCGCATGAATCGGATCTGCTTCATTTAAATTGGCCGCTTTTACTTTTGTACCATCCGACCAAGCGTGAACACCAACGCCTGCTCCTGCACCTATGCTTCGTTTTACGCCGCCTAAAAACAGATCCACACCACCAGAAAGCACATAACCTGTCGAAGCAATATGAGTATTCAATCCAAGTCGGCGAATAAGACGTGCGCCTTCCATAGTCGCCTGTTGATCAACAGAGCCTGGGACATCGACTAACACCATATCCGTGACATTAGGGTTATTACGCACCATCTCACTCAACTGCTGAACCAGATCGCTACCTAAGACACCTGATAAAAAAACCGTATTTTCTTTTACTTCCATGGTCAAATCGTCAACTATGGTGTTATCTATTTTTTTATTTATCGCCGTTTCTGCACAAGCAGTTAAAAATACAGCTATAAATAGATATGAGAATCTTGATAACACAACAAGATTGCATTTCTTTTTTTCCATATGCGGCCCAGTAATGTAGAAAAAGTTAGTAGTCCAGTAGAAACGCTTTTTATGTTTCTAAAAGTATAAGGAAAAACACCTATCTATAGTCAACTAAACTTGTAAAGGATTGCAACCGTCGTGGCGAACAATAGTCAATTAAAGCACCAGCACCCTTTTACTTCAAACCATGTATCCAACAGTCTGGAGCAAACCTCTCGGATTTTAAATATCGCGTCAGCAGCGGGTTCCATTGCTCACTTTGCTTTCATTTTCTTATTTCTTTATCTCGACCAAACCACACTTGCTTGGCTCAATGTCTTGTCTTTAGGGGCATGGCTGCTAACAGTAAGGCTAAACCGATTAAAGCAACATAATATTTCTATTTTAATCATGAGCGCCGAAGTATCCGTTCATGCGTTTTTCGCCACCAGCATACTCGGTGCAGAAGCTGGCTTTCAGTATTATTTATGGCCTATGACATTGCTAATAATGACAACCCCTTGTCTCAAAATCACATGGTCTAGCGCCATTGCCTTGTTCCATATGACCACCTTTGCACTACTCGTATTATATTACCCATCCCAGCAAGATACGGTCACCAGCCTCTCTTCCGTACTCTTT
Organism: Marinomonas alcarazii; assembly: GCF_003208215.1. Classification (GTDB taxonomy): domain Bacteria; phylum Pseudomonadota; class Gammaproteobacteria; order Pseudomonadales; family Marinomonadaceae; genus Marinomonas; species Marinomonas alcarazii. The sequence goes on along the minus strand of NZ_QKLW01000009.1, from coordinate 14,869 downwards.
ATAATGAATGTCACTTGTGCAAGCATTCCCTTTATTGTGGCTGCCGCTCTGACACGTGCAACGTACATGAGCCAATATGAATTGATGGTCAAACTCGCTGAAAAAGATGAACTAACCAAGCTCTTTAATCGGCGTTTTGCGATTGAAGCACTGACCTTTTATATGCAACAACAAAGCAGCAATGGCACACCATTTTGTATCAGCTTAGTAGATGTCGATAATTTCAAGCAGGTCAACGATGAGCTCGGTCACAATAAAGGCGACGAAGTACTGGTGAAAATATCAGGCTATTTATCGCAATCCATGCGCAAAGCAGATATATCAAGTCGTTGGGGTGGTGAAGAATTTCTGTTCATTCTTCCCGATGTCGAACTGCCTGAGATACAGCAACGCATTGAGGCGATCTGCAAAGACCTACCCAATCATGTTTCACTGGAGGAATGGCAGCAGATCATTAGCTGCAGTTTCGGCCTCATTCAGGTTAAAACCAATGAATCACTCGAACAAGCGATAAAACGTGTTGACGACTCGCTTTATCAAGCGAAAAAAAATGGCCGCTACCAAGTTGTAAGCGGCCATTAAAAAACATTTCTAAAAGAGGACAACCACCAAATAGAAACGCTTGGGACACATCAAAAACACTTATCCCTTCATTTTAAGAAGGAAAAGAAAAACTCTTTCCTTCACGAACGCCCGCCGAAGGCCAGCGCTGAGTGATTGTTTTGCGTTTCGTGTAAAAGCGCACAGCATCTGGACCATAGGCATGCAAATCCCCAAACAAAGAGCGCTTCCAACCACCAAAACTATGGTAGGCCACAGGAACGGGCAAAGGCACATTGATGCCGACCATGCCAACCTCTATATGATCAGAGAAATAACGCGCCGCTTCTCCATCGCGAGTAAAAATACAAGTACCGTTGCCGTATTCATGGTCGTTAATCAAAGTCATGGCTTCTTCCATGGTATCGACACGCACCACTTGAAGCACTGGACCAAAAATCTCTTGCTGATAGCTTTCCATCTCTTTAGTCACGCCATCAATCAATGTCGCCCCAACAAAGAAGCCATCCTCATAACCCGCGACCTGTGGATGACGCCCATCCACCACAACAGTCGCTCCTTGGGATTCTGCACTGTCAATAAAGCCAACGACTTTGTCTTTATGCTCCTTAGTTATAACAGGGCCAAAGTCATTATTTTTATCAGAACACTCCCCTACTTTGAGCGGCTTCATAGCGTCAGCCATTTTGCTGACCAAAGCATCACCTGCCGCTTTACCAACGGCCACTGCAACGGACAAGGCCATACAACGCTCACCAGAGGAACCAAATGCCGCGCCAAGTAACTGGCTAACCACGTTATCCATATCTGCATCAGGCATGACAATCGCGTGATTTTTTGCTCCGCCTAGAGCTTGGCAACGTTTACCATTGGCACTGGCTTTACTGTAAATGTATTCCGCAATGGGCGTTGAACCTACAAAGCTTACGGCTTTCACTCGCTTGTCTTCTAACAGAGTATCTACCGCCACTTTATCGCCATTAACGACGTTAAATACGCCAGCTGGTAAGCCCGCTTCATGTAACAAGTCCGCAATAAATAACGCGGTACTTGGATCACGTTCTGAAGGTTTCAAAACAAAGGTATTGCCACACACAATGGCCATAGGAAACATCCATAAAGGCACCATGGCTGGAAAGTTAAATGGCGTAATGCCTGCCACCACACCTAATGGTTGAAATTCGCTCCAAGAATCGATATTTGGGCCGACATTTTTGCTGTATTCACCTTTTAGCAATTCTGGTGCACCACACGCGTATTCCACATTTTCGATACCACGTTGCAATTCCCCTGCAGCGTCATGGCAAATTTTTCCGTGCTCGGCACCAATTAATTCACAAATCTTATCCGCATGTTTTTCCAACAACATTTTGTAATTGAACATGACTCGAGCACGCTTTAATGGCGGAGTGTTTCGCCATTCTGGGTAGGCCGCTTGCGCCGCTGCAATGGCTTCTTCCACTGTTTCGCGAGAAGCAATGGCGACCTTTTTGGCGACCTTACCTGTCGCCGGATTAAACACGTCTTGAGTACGTTCAGCTTGTTGTGAATGTTTACCGTCGATTAAGTGTCCAATGATGTCCATGTAGGCTCCGCAAATTCAAAATGTTGTCTGTTGACACTACTATGCCAAGGGGAATAGATTACAAAAACTCCAATCTATTAACGCTTACTTAAGTTATTAGTTAACAAAGTTGCTGACGCATTACGAACCAAGCTTCATAACGACTTACAGAAGGTAAAGGGATGAATAAATTTCAAAGTCAGGTCAGCGATGCCGACCTTCGCATATTACGCATCTACCGTACAGTGGTGGAATGTGGCGGTTTCTCTGCTGCAGAAGTTGAGCTTAATATCAGCCGAGCGGCCATCAGCATCGCAATATCAGATTTAGAAACACGCTTGGGCTTTCGCTTATGCCAACGGGGAAGATCCGGTTTTTCTCTGACCAATGAAGGCAGCCAAGTTTACGATTACACCTTGCAGCTGTTATCGTCTATTGAAGACTTTAGGACCAATATTAATGCGCTTCATCAACACCTAAAAGGCGAACTTAACATTGGCATTACAGACAACCTAGTCACCCTGCCCCACACACGCATTACACAAGCATTAGCAGGGCTAAAAGACAAAGGCCCACAAGTCGCGATTAATATTCGGATGATTCCACCCACAGATGTAGAGCGTGGCGTATTAGATGGCCGCTTACACGTGGGGATAGTGCCAGATTTAAAAATCCTCAGTGGCTTGGATTATCATCATTTGTATGAAGAGGAATCTAAGCTTTACTGCAGCGATACGCACCCCTTGTACAATATGGATGACAGCTCAATTTCGAAAAGCACATTAAAAGAATATGATGCCGTCTTGCCAGCTTATGCACAAACTCCAGATATCAAAGCACAACATCAGCCTCTCACCGCCAGTGCGACAGCGACCGACCGTGAAGGAATTGCCTTTCTTATTCTAACTGGGCGCTACATAGGTTTTTTACCTGACCACGTTGCAGAGCATTGGATTAGAGACGGTCGCATGCGCGCCATCTTGCCAAAAGAGTGTCACTACATAACACAATTCTCGGCCATAACGCGCAAAGGGGCGCGTGCAAACCTAATTTTAGAAACTTTTTTAGCGGAACTTGAAAAAACGCAATAGGCGAATGCAGGCGATTACAGCAAGATATTCTTTATCAGTAATATCTCTAATATATATTTAAATGTTCATATCCCAAGACAAGAGATATAAAATACTTTCATCTAACTATTTCCAATATATTTACGGAGCAATGAATGAATTCCCAAAAACGTTTAAATACGATTATTGGTATGACGCTAGCAGCTTCACTTCTGCTTGCGGGCTGCTCATCAAGCGAAGATGAAGTGGTTGTCGAAAAAGACATTATTCGACCAGTCAAATTGATCTCTATTGCCGAAAGCAATGCCATCAATATTCGTCGCTTTCCTGCAGAATTAAAAGCCAGTGAAGAAGCAGACATTGCCTTCCGTGTCGGTGGTCAGTTAATGCAGCTTAATGTTGTTGCCGGACAACGTGTTGAAAAAGGCGAGCTTCTTGCTGTACTTGACCCAACAGATTTCAAACTGGAAGTCGAACTTGCACAAGCAAATCAAAGCCTTGCCGAAGCGCAATTCAAACGTATTCAAAACCTATTACGTCAAGGCGCAACGACTCAATCTCAATACGATTCGACAAAAGCGACCTTGGATCAAGCCAACAACGCACTTCAATCGGCGAAAAACAAACTGCAATACACCAAAGTTTACGCACCGTTTAAAGGTGTTATTGCCTCTGTAGCGACAGAAAACTTCCAGTACATTAGTGCTGCCGCGCCTATTATGCACATTCAAAACATAGACGACTTAGACGTAGAATTTCAGGTTCCAGAAAGCTTGGTCGTCAGCATTAAATCAACGCAATCAGATTACCAACCAAATGTCGTTGTTGATGTCGCACCAGATGAAAAGCTATCAGGCACTTACAAAGAACATAATACGACCCCAGACCAAACCACCATGGCTTATGATGTGTCACTTAGTCTGATTCGTAATAAAGATTCAAAGCACACCCTATTACCTGGCATGACTGCAAACGTAGACATTGATTTGAGTCGCCTAGTAGGACAGAACAGATACGTTGTTATTCCTGTTGAAGCTGTCATTCGCCATGAAGATACCAAGACAGGCGAGTCTAACAGCACCGTTTGGGTGTACAACAAAGAGACTCAGAAAGTCAGCCCACGTGTCGTCACGGTAGGTTCATTACAAGGCAACAACATTGAAATTACTTCAGGCTTAAATGCCGGTGACCAAGTGGTTGCCGCTGGAGTAAGCAGCCTTACTGAAGATATGCAAGTTCGCCCTTGGACACGTGAGCGAGGCCTATAATGGATATTGCGGCTTATTTTATTCAACGCAAAGTAACAAGCTGGATGATCACACTGATCCTATTGATCGGTGGTATCATCGCATTTAACAGTCTTGGTCAGTTAGAAGACCCAGAATTCACAATCAAAGATACGCTGATTATTACGCAATACCCGGGTGCTTCTCCAGAACAAGTGGAAGAGGAAGTCACCTACCCGATTGAAGCGGAACTACAAAACCTGCCATACGTTGATAAAATCACCTCAACGTCAAAAGCGGGCTACTCAAAAGTTCAATTGACGATCAAAGATACGTATCGCGCCAAAGAGCTTAAGCAAATTTGGGACGAAGTACGTAAAAAGATTCGTGATATTCAAGGCCAATTCCCAAGCGGTGTCGCGTCCCCTATGGTGCTAGACGACTTTGGTGATGTATACGGCGTCATGCTGGCGATCAATGGTGAAGGCTATCCGTACAAAGATCTTAAAAATTACGTTGATTACATCAAACGTGAATTAGTATTGGTCGATGGCGTAGCGAAAGTAACCGTTGCTGCTGAACAGAACGAGCAAGTCACTATTGAAATTTCTCGTTCTAAAATGGCCAATATGGGCATCGCGCCAAGCCAGCTAGAAAGCTTACTTTCAAACCAAAACAGTGTGTCTAACGCTGGCCGTGTAAAAGTCGGCAGTGAGTATATTCGTATTAGCCCTACTGGTGAATTTCAAGACATCTCAGAACTTGAAAACCTCATTGTTGGTACACCAACTGATGGCAATCTAATTCGTCTACGCGATATCGCCACGGTCAAACGAGAGTATGTTGAACCGCAAACTCATATTGTGGATTTTAATGGTCAGAAATCACTTTTACTTGGCGTGTCCTTCTCATCCCATGTCAACGTAGTAAAAGTTGGTGCAGACCTAGAAAAAAGAATCGAAGAATTAGAATACCAACAGCCTGTTGGTCTAAACATGGAGCCTATCTACTTCCAGTCAAAAGAAGTTGAACGTTCCGTATCCGATTTCTTACTGAACCTTGTTGCCGCTGTTGCTATCGTTATTCTAGTGCTATTGGTGTTCATGGGCATTCGCTCAGGCATTTTGATTGGTCTCATTCTACTGCTGACCATTCTTGGCACCTTTATCGTGATGGATTATTTCGAGATCAACCTACAGCGTATTTCCCTTGGTGGGTTAATCATAGCGCTGGGGATGCTCGTCGATAACGCCATTGTCGTGACGGAAGGCGTACTTATTGGTATGCAACGCGGCATGAGCAAACTGCAAGCCGCCAGTGCAGTAGTAAAACAAACTAAATGGCCATTACTCGGCGCAACCGTTATTGCCGTTACAGCGTTCGCCCCGATTGGATTATCGCCAGACTCTGCTGGTGAATTCGTAGGCTCATTGTTTTATGTACTGTTGATTTCTTTGCTACTAAGCTGGATCACCGCCATTACCCTAACACCTTTCTTTTGTGATTTATTCTTCAAAGAAACGGTTGCAAAAAACAACAGCGAAGATGGCTCTGCAGCAGAACTAGCGGACCCATACAAAGGCTTCATCTTCACTGGCTACAAATTTATGCTAGATAAAGCCATGCATTATCGCTGGCTAACAATCATCACTTTGGTTGGTTGCCTTATTACTTCAGGCTGGGCATTTGGGACGTATGTTAAACATGAGTTTTTCCCACCGTCCACAACGCCTATGTTCTATATGGACATTCAGATGCCTGAAGGTACGCACATAGACAGCACTTATAATACGGTCACACAAATCGAAAAAGACTTGTTAAAAGATGATCGTATTGAGTTTGTCACCTCAACCACAGGGCAAGGCGCTTTGCGTTTCATGCTGACATACAATGCGGAGCAAACTAATTCCAGTTACGCTCAATTTATTATCCGCACCAAAAATGCAGACGTTATTCCAGACCTACTGCAAGACCTGTATTACAAAATGCAGGAAGAATACCCAGGACTGGATGTGAAGTTGCAACGACTACAATTAGGGCCTGCTAGTGGCGCTAAACTGGAAACCCGAGTAAGTGGTCCGGATCCTGAAAAACTTCGCCAAATCAGTGCTCAAATCAAAGAAATTTATCGTGCTGATGGTGGTTTGGAGAACATTAAGGATAACTGGCGCCAACCAGTTAAAGTGCTTCGCCCTATCTTTAATGATGCCCAAGCTCGACGCTTAGGGATCAGCAAAAAAGAATTGGACGACGTGCTATTAACCAACTTCACGGGATCTCAAATCGGTTTGTACCGTGAAGGCACAGATTTGCTACCAATCGTACGCACTGCACCAAAAAACGAGCGCGTTTCTATTGATCAAATTCGTGATTTGCAAATTTACAGCCCTGCGTCAGGCTCTTACGTGACCCTTTCTACACTGGTCTCTGGCTTTGAAACCGTGTGGGAAGATCCGATCATTGAACGTCGTGACCGTAAACGTACTATCACTGTGATGGCTGACCCTAAGATTTTGGGTGATGAAAACGCAATGACCATTTTTGGACGCACCCGTGCAGCGATCGAAGCGATTCCTATGCCTCCAGGTTATGCAATGGAATGGGGTGGCGAATACGAAAGCAGTACAGACGCTCAAAGCAACATATTTAAAGCGCTTCCAATGGGCTACTTATTTATGTTCATCATTACCGTTTTGTTATTCAACTCGATTCGAGTGCCGTTAACGATTTGGTTCTGCGTACCTTTAGCGTTGATCGGTGTTTCTACTGGATTGATCGTGATGAATACCGCGTTCAGCTTCATGGCTTTGCTTGGGTTCTTAAGTTTATCGGGTATGACGATAAAAAATGGTATCGTTTTAGCCGATCAAATAAACTACGAACTAGAACAAGGTACAGAAAAATACCAAGCGATCTTTATGTCTGCAGTAAGTCGTGTTCGACCTGTCTGTATGGCAGCGATCACGACCATTCTAGGCATGGTGCCATTACTGTATGACGGGTTCTTTGAAGGCATGGCCGTGGTAATTTCGTTCGGTCTAGGTTTTGCGACCTTGCTAACACTGATCGCTGTACCGGTCTTTTACGCTGTGTTATTCCGAGTCAAATATCGTCATCACGAAGACTTTGAATAATACGACCGAATACTAACGACACCTTGTATCCAAAGAATGGAGCCTTATCAAGTTTTGATAAGGCTCCTGTTTTTAAACTATTAGAGACCTTTACACCAAATATTGGTGATGGCAGTCATCGTGTAAACGCCTCTATTTATTGTGTTGAGAAAAACATGCATCTAGACGACATCTTAAAATTAGACATTAAGCTACTCGTCGCCTTCGTCACTATTATGGAAGAAGGCAGTGTTTCTCGTGCCGCTGAAAGACTAGGAGTCACGCAACCTGCACTGAGCAAAAGCCTGCAAAGACTAAGAGAGCTCTTTAAAGATTCTCTTTTCACCCGCCAAGCGTATGGGTTAAGCCCAACCGCGCGCGCATCAGAGCTTCATGACCTAATACAGCCTATTTTAAGCTCTCTTTCTGAGCTAATGAGCCCAAATTCATTGGATTTGAAAAACTTAGATAGACGCTTCAAGCTGCGTGCAGACGAAGGGGATTTAGAAAACTTCATTGAACCTTTATTAGCTTCAATACAGTACCAAACCCCAAAGCTCAGATTATCCATTGCCTCATGGGGTGACTCACAGCTAGATGAACTTATTACAGGCAATGTTGACCTTGGCATCATGCGAATTAGCGATACACCAAGCAATATTCGTAGCAAGTTAATTGGTTACATGGAAGCTTGTATCGTGTTGAGTGAAGCTCACCCACTGTTTCATCAAGATGAAATATCCGTCACAGACTTACTGTCTCACAAGGTGGTCACCCATCATTTGCGTAGCAATCGAAACAGCTCATTTTCGAAAACAGAACAAAAGCTCAAACAAAGAGGCCACGTCATCCAGCCAGACTTAGAAACAGACAGTTTGATGGTGGCTATGCAGGCGGTAAAACGCGGTATGGCGCTGGTCACCTCGCGCTCTATTGGTGACTTATTTTTGCAAGTTATGTGTGAAAAAGCTCACTTCTATCCAGTGAAATTATTACCGATTCCAAAAGAAGTATTAGAGCTTGATGATTTCAAAGGCCGACACCCTATTCATATTTTCTGGCATGAAAGATTCAATAATGACCTTGCTCATCGCTGGCTAAGAGAACAGATTATCGACTTTATGCGTGAATCGCCGTGGATGCACCTGCCCGATTAGCCAATCGATTTAACCTGCCACACCATGATAGCTCGTTGAAATATTATCCCGCGTCGCGCTCGGCTCTAAGCCAATCAAAGCGTGGGATACGTTCACCGTTTATTTCCACAGTTTCTTGAAACATATCAAGTGGTCTTGCCCACCAGCCAAAGTCGCCATATAAAGCTTGATAAATTACTAACTCCTCTTCTGTTTCACTGTGTTTCGCCACTCTCTCAACCCAATAAAGTGCGCCTTTATAATGTTGATACACGCCCTTTTTCATACAAAACCTCTTCATACTTTTTAAAAATCGACAATAAAAAGCCAATAACCACAAAAACGTGTCGCCAATTAGAAAGTTTCTATCTTACGCAACAAACATAACTTGGTGATAATACTTCTCATACTATCGTTGATTACTCATTTTTCAGGAATGCGCTATGTATCTAGTACGCCCAGCCGATTTTGCAGATCTCCCCGCACTGGAACGTCTTGCCCAACAGGCTGGTATAGGCATTACCAATTTTCCCGCCAACAGAGAGCGCTTAAACGACAAAATCGCCTCTTCACGTCGCTCATTACAAACTGACGTAGTCCAACCGGGCGATGAATCCTACTTGTTTGTATTAGTAGATACCAGCAAGGACCAGATTGTTGGCTGTTGCGGAATAGACGCAATGGTGGGTGTCGATACCCCTTTTTACAGCTATCGAATAGACGAAGTCGTGCATGCCTCCCCACAGTTGCAAATCCACAACCGCATACCCGCTCTCTTTCTCTGTCATGACTACAGTGGCACCAGCCGACTAATAGCGCTGGTCGTCGATAAAGCTCATCAAAACAATGTCGCTATGTCATTGCTGTCCAGAGCTCGCCTACTTTTTATTGCTCGTTATCCTGAACGCTTTACTAAGCGACTGTTTGCAGAATTACGTGGCGAGAGTGATAAAAAAGGCTATTCCGCATTTTGGGATGCGCTAGGGAAACACTTCTTTACCATGGACTTCAAAAAAGCCGACTATCTTTCAGGTGTCAGCAACAAAAACTTTATCGCAGAGCTAATGCCACGTTATCCGATTTATGTTCCAACCTTGCCTGAAGCTGCGCAAGAGGCTATCGGCGTAATCCATGAAAACTCAGACCAGAGCGCCGAAATACTGCTCAATGAAGGGTTCGAATTCCGTGGCTATGTCGATATTTTTGACGCAGGCCCAAGCATCGAAGCAAGAACAGAAAGCCTACACACAATTACCCAGCAGAAAATGGACAAAGCACTGAGTTTAACCGATACCGCTAAAGGCCCAATGCACCTTATTTCTGCCGGACATTTAGAACACTTTAGAGTCACTGCCGCACCAGCAGAACCGCAAGTCGCGGGACTCGCCTTAGAAAAAGCGACACAAGAACGATTAGGTATCTCATCAGGACACCGCATCCAATGGGTCGCACTGTAAATAACATTAGCAGAGGAAAGCCATCATGATGGTCATACGCCCTATTTGTCAAAATGACCTAAAGTCACTATATCGACTTGCAGAAAAAACCGGAATTGGTTTTACCTCTTTGGTATCAGACGAAGCCATTTTACAAAAAAAAATCGACGGAGCGGTGCGCTCTTTTAACAAAGAAGACGTCACAGAACCTCATAATGAAGATTACTTAATGGTGTTAGAAGACACCAGCACAGGCGATATCGTCGGCACCTGCGGCATCTTAGCCACTGTCGGATTAGACGAACCCTTTTACAGCTATCACCTAGGCAGCATCACTCATGCGTCCCGTGAACTGAAAGTGCACAATGTCATTCCCACACTGGTGCTAAACAACGACTTCACCGGCTGCAGCGAAATTTGCACGCTGTTCCTAGAAGAAGATTACCGCCACTCAAAAAACGGCCAGCTGCTGTCAAAAGCCCGCTTCATGTTTATGGCGCAATTTCCTGAACGCTTCACCGAAAAAGTCTTTGCCGAAATGCGAGGAATAAGCAACGAAGATGGCGTTTCACCACTTTGGGAAAGTCTTGGCCGCCATTTTTTCTCCATCGACTTCAAAGAAGCCGATGAACTGACCGCACAAGGCAATAAACAGTTTATTGCCGAACTGATGCCAAACAACCCAGTGTACGTAAACTTACTTCCACCGGAAGCCCGTGAAGTTTTAGGCCAAGTTCACAAAAACACTGTGCCGGCTCGTCGTCTATTAGAGCAAGAAGGCTTCCGCTATGAAAACTATGTCGACATTTTTGATGGTGGGCCAAGCTTAGAAGCTCGCGTTCAAGACATTCGGGCCGTACGCGAAAGCCGTCTTTGCCTTGCCAACATAGGCCAACCAAAAGGCACAACGGAAGGGGTCAGCGAAGGCAATTACTACCTAGTCTCCAATGCCAAAGTAGCAGACTTTCGCTGCATACTCGTCCAGCGCAGCATTCCACCAGGTAGCGCCATGACCCTAACACAGGAAGAAGCAGATAATCTTTGTATTACCAACAAAGAGCCCGTTCGAATCGTGGAATTATCCCCCTATTCAAGATAAACACGCACGAATAAACAGGAGTCACCATGAAACAAGCACACTACATTAATGGTCAATGGTTAGCAGGCGAAGGCCAGACACTGCGCTCTATCGACCCTGCGGACGCCAGTTTAGTTTGGCAAGCCAACACAGCCACACAAGGCCAAGTCGACTTAGCAATCGAAGCCGCTCGTGCTGCCTTTCCTACTTGGGCAAACCGTCCTCTAGAAGAGCGTATAAGTATTATTGAAGCCTTCGCAGCCCTAGTTAAAGAACACAGTGAAGACATAGCGACCGTTATCAGCCGTGAAACAGGTAAGCCAATCTGGGAAACGCGTACCGAAGCCGCGGCCATGGTGGGCAAAGTCGCCATTTCCCAACAGGCTTATCATGAAAGGACAGGTGAAAAAACCACCCCTATGCCAGGCGCAACGGCGCGACTGCGTCATCGTCCACATGGCGTGGTTGCCGTATTTGGTCCCTATAACTTTCCGGGGCATTTACCTAACGGTCATATTGTTCCTGCACTGATTGCCGGCAACACCGTCGTTTTTAAACCTAGTGAACAAGCCCCCGCGACCTCCGACCTAATCATTCAATTATGGGAAAGAGCCGGCTTGCCAGCAGGCGTACTGAACTTGATTCAAGGGGAACGTGAAACAGGCGTTGCCCTAGCAAATCACCAAGGCATAGACGGATTGTTCTTCACCGGTAGTCCACAAGTCGGTCATATTTTGCATAACGACTTTGCCGGTCACCCTGGGAAAATCCTAGCGTTAGAAATGGGCGGCAACAACCCATTATTGGTGTCGGATAAAGTCGCAGACCAACGCGCAGCGGTGCACGAAATCATCCAATCGGCGTTTATCTCAGCAGGACAACGCTGTACCTGCGCCCGTCGTTTATTGTTGCCCAAAGGCGAGCTGGGCGATGCGATTCTGCAATCCCTAGTAACAGCCACCAAAGCGCTAAAAATCGACCGTTTCGATGCCGTCGAACAGCCTTTCATGGGGCCAGTGGTATCAGCACAAGCCGCCGACGGCTTACTACAAGCCTACCAAAAACTGATTAAGCTAGGTGCTGATCCTCTCTTAGAAATGACCCGTGGCGACAGCCAAACCGGCTTTGTGACACCAGGCATTATTGATGCGACCAACATGCTAGATAAACTTCCCGACCAAGAGTACTTCGGCCCACTGCTTACCGTGATTCGATATGACTCCTTGGATCAAGCAATGAAGATCGCCAACAATACGAAGTTTGGCTTATCGGCAGGTATCTTGTCAGACGACGCTGCAGAATATGAATGGTTCTTACAACACAGCCGTGCTGGCATTATCAACTGGAACCGCCAGACCACAGGTGCATCCAGTAACGCCCCATTCGGAGGGACAGGAGCAAGCGGCAACCACAGAGCCAGCGCCTATTATGCCGCAGATTATTGCGCTTACCCCGTTGCCAGCATCGAAGCCGATAGCCTAACCATGCCAGAAAAACTGGGGCACGGTATTACGCTGTAAAGCTTTATCTAAAACCCAATAGACAACGCACATTCAGGTATAACAAGAGGCAATTATGAACACAGCGACAGAAGCCAATTTTGACGGCTTAGTGGGCCCAACCCACAACTACAGCGGCCTATCTTTTGGTAACGTCGCTTCATTGAACAACTCTGCACGTCCATCTAATCCAAAAGCAGCAGCCAAACAAGGCTTGGTCAAAATGAAAGCCTTGGCAGACATGGGGTTCGTACAAGGCGTACTCGCGCCACACGAACGACCACATATTCCGACGCTGCGTCGTTTAGGCTTTTCAGGGACGGACGCCAGTATATTAGAGCAAGCTGCCAAACAAGCTCCAAAGCTACTGGCAGCGGTTAGTTCTGCCTCTTGTATGTGGACCGCCAACGCCGCAACCGTCTCACCAAGTGGAGACACCAGCGACAAACGCGTGCATTTCACCCCAGCCAACTTGGTTAACAAATTCCATCGCTCCATTGAACACGAAACCACAGGCGCGATTTTGCAAGCGACGTTCAACGACGATAAACACTTCGCCCACCACCCCGCCTTACCCAGCGTAGACCACTTTGGTGACGAAGGTGCAGCGAACCATACGCGTTTTTGTCATGGTTATGGCGAACAAGGCATCGAATTCTTTGTTTACGGAATGGAAGCCTTCAACAGCAACGCCCCTAAACCGGCTAAATTCCCGGCTCGCCATACCTTAGAAGCCTCTCAAGCCGTGGCTCGCCGTCATGGTTTAAAAGCCAATCAAGTGGTTTACGCGCAACAAAACCCAGATGTGATAGACGCTGGCGTATTCCACAACGACGTCATCGCCGTAGGTAATCGCAACGCGCACTTCTACCACCAAGAAGCCTTTTTAGACACAGCCAAAATGAAACAAGACTTACTCACCGCCTGGGGAGAAAGAGCGTCTCAATTCCACCTTATAGAAGTCCCAAGCGATGCCGTATCGGTACAAGACTGCATCCAGTCTTACTTGTTTAACAGCCAACTACTGAGCCGTAGCGACGATGACATGGTGTTGGTTGTACCAGGTGAATGCGAGAACAACCCAGCCGTTTGGGCGTATTTAAACAGCCTAATTACGGGTCCCTCACCAATCCATGAAATTAAAGTCTTCGACCTAAAACAAAGCATGAGCAACGGCGGCGGCCCAGCTTGCCTCCGACTTCGCGTCGCCCTAACCCAAGCCGAGCAACAAGCTATAAACCCATCAACCCTCATGAACGACAGCTTGTTTGCACGCTTAAACCATTGGGTCGACAAACACTACCGCGACCAACTGCATGAAAAAGACCTAGCCGACCCGCAACTATTAATCGAAAGCCGAAGTGCATTAGACGAACTGACTCAGATAATGAACTTAGGAAGTGTCTACGAATTTCAGCGGTAGGATTATTAATTCCTCTACCGATAAAAATAGGAATGAGAACAGCCTCTCGCTCCTCCCTTTGAAGATAAGGGGAGGGAACAAAACAGCCTCTAGCTCCTCCCCCTGCTAAGGGGGAGGCTGGGAGAGGGTTAACTAATTTCAACCAAAATAACATTAAGAACAGCATCCAATTCGTTCATAACCTGTTCATTGGTAAAGCGTAAAACTTGTAACCCCTTTCTATTAAGATAAATTGTTCGTTCAATATCATATTTTCTAGCTTCATCGGTGTAATGGCTATCGCCATCAACCTCGATAACAAGATGCTTTTCAGGGCAATAGAAATCCACTATGTAAGAACCCACTCCATGCTGCCTTCGAAACTTCACACCAAGTTGCCGGCCTCTTATATGAAACCATAGCCGCCGTTCGGGCTCTGGCATATTTTTTCTCAAATCGATTCTTAAATACTGGTTACTTCTCAAATTAAATGTTCGTTCGCTCATTCCATAAGCCTTTTTTCCAACAGCCTCTAGCTCCTCCCCCTGGCAAGGGGGAGGCTGGGAGGGGGTCAAAAACTTATCGACCCCACCCTAACCCTCCCCTTGAAGATAAAGGGAGGGAACAAAACAGACTCTCACTCCTCCCCCTGCTAAGGGGGAGGCTGGGAGGGGGTCAAAAACCTACCAACCCCACCCTAACCCTCCCCTTGAAGATAAAGGGAGGGAACAAAACAGACTCTCACTCCTCCCCCTGCTAAGGGGGAGGCTGGGAGGGGGTCAAA
>NZ_QKLW01000008.1 GCF_003208215.1 Marinomonas alcarazii | reverse complement strand
CATGTGATTACACGATGCACCGAAGGTGCTAGTGGAAGACATCCGCAGGATGCCCGAAGGGGATGAAGCACCGCTTCAGATCATTGTGGTCGTCGTATCGTGCTCCAAAGCCAGGTTTTTTCGTTTTGGTGAATCAATAGGCTACGCTGTAATGGCTTGCTCTTACTGCAACTGTGGCCTTGCTCCTGCAGCAATGGCTTGCTCTTTTGTGCCCCGCTTGCGCCTGTCTCATTCTTCGACGCGTCTGCGCGGGTCATCAAAAGAGCGCGCCTTATGTCGTCTATCTGAATTCATGCCACGTAGTAATGGCTTACCCTCTCGTACTCAGTTTGTGCCTGTTTCATACTCCGACGCGTCTGCGCGGGTCATCAAAAGAGAACGCCTTATTTGTCTATCTGGGCGCGTCATTAAAAGAGATTGCCTGTGCCATCTATCAGAATAGGTTGTCCCTTATTACTCGCTTCTCTATTTGCTCACCAATTCACTTATGTTTGTCTTGTTAGGTTGGTTTTTGAAGATAGTCTTCATTAATGTCCAAATAAAGTTCAAATAAGTTTGAACTCTAACTATTCCCTTTAATTTTTGGAAATCAGGTCTACAATGAAATGACATTTTAAATAAAGGAAGGAGTTTGAGATGACAAAAGTATTGGTTCTTTACTATTCAAGCTATGGTCACATCGAAAAAATGGCACAAGAGGTTGCCGAAGGTGCTCGCAGTGGCGGTGCGCATGTCGATGTTAAGCGCGTGCCTGAGTTGATGCCGGAAGATGTGGCGAAGAATGCGGGTATCAAGTTGGATCAGCAAGCTCCCGTTGCTAAGCCTGAAGAGTTAGCGGATTATGATGCTGTTATTTTTGGCTCGCCAACCCGCTTCGGTAATATGGCGTCTCAAATGCGTAACTTCCTAGATATGACTGGTGGTTTGTGGGCTCAAGGCAAGCTCGTTGGTAAAGTGGGCAGTGTCTTTACTTCCACTGGTACGGGTGGCGGCAATGAAACCACTGTACAGTCTTTTCATACGACTTTATTTCATCATGGTTTTGTCGTTGTGGGATTACCTTATTCTTGTCCAGAATTGGCGGATATAAGTGAAGTCAAAGGGGGATCACCTCTAGGAGCGGGAACCATTGCAGGTGCTGATGGTAGTCGTATGCCTTCAGATAAAGAAATAGCGATGGCTCGATTCCAAGGTAAGCATGTGGCTGAGATTGCGGCTAAATTAAGCGCATAAAGCAATTTAAAATAAAAAAGGGCAAACGGAAACGCTTGCCCTTTTTTGATTTGGTCAACCTATCCACAATGGACTACAAAAAGCCCATTATTTCTGTTTTGTTAATAACTTAGGCACTTATCCACTTCATTTGCTGCGCCTAGAATGACGGCGACACGTTGGTGAATGGCCTCTGGTTGGATATCTAGAATACGCTGCGTGTGCGAGTGTGCTTTACCGCCAGCTTGTTCTAGCAGCATGGCCATTGGGTTAGCTTCATACATTAGACGTAGCTTGCCAGCTTTAGATGGATCTTTGTTATCCCAAGGATAGATGAAGATACCGCCACGACAAAGAATACGATGTACGTCACCTACCATGGCAGCGACCCAGCGCATGTTGAAGTTCTTAGCACGTGTTCCATCTTTGCCTTTTACTAAATCATTCACGTAGTTCTGCATATTGGCAGACCAGAAGCGCTGGTTCGACATGTTGATGGCAAATTCTTGGGTGTCTTTTGCTACTTGAACGTTCTCGTTAGTCAGTGTAAAAATCTGATTAACTGGGTCGAAAGTAAACATGTTTACGCCATTGCCAGTGGTAAGAACTAACATGGTTGATGGGCCATATAGAACATAGCCAGCAGCTACTTGTTCTTTACCAGGGATCAAGAAATCTTCTTCAGTTGCTGGCTTATCACCCGTTTGGCGGTAGATGGAGAAAATGGTTCCGACCATAGCGTTAATATCGATATTCGATGAGCCGTCTAATGGGTCAAAGGCGATAAAGTATTCACCATCCGTGTTAGCAGGAACAATGTAGTCCTCTTCTTCTGAGGCAATGGCTCTAACAGCAGGGCAGGCAAGTAGGGCGTCTTTTAGCATGTCGTTAGAAATAACATCCAGTTTCTTTTGTTCTTCACCCTGAACATTTTCATTGCCGGCCATACCTAAAATTCCTGCTAGCGAGCCTTGTTTTAGTGCGTCAGATATCGCGATACAGGTATCAGTTGTTACTGTTAACACGGCTTGTAATGACGTTGGTGTCGCGCTGGATGCTAAAACATCAGGTAGGTTTTGCATGATCTGGCATTTCCTTGTTATTTGAAGTTGTTTAAATTATGCCACTCTAGACATTGGGTGTCAGCCAAGGTAGGAATATGTAGGCAAAATAAATAGGGGAAACAGATGTTTTCGGATAATCTATGCAAAATACTGAAAAGGAATCTTTATGCCTGATTTTATCGTTCATCATTTAGAATTAAACGGTCAAGGTGGCGCGACGGCTTTATCGCCACTTGATTTGCCAACAGTTGTTCCTGAAAGTGGTTGTCGCTGGATACACTTAGATTGTCTTGAAGAGGCAGGGTTCGATTGGCTTTCAAGTTTAGAGGGGATTCCCGAGACCGCAGTAGAAGCGTTATTCGCAGAAGAAACGCGTCCTCGCGCAGTGAGAATGGGGAACGGTTTATTGCTGACATTACGAGGGGTGAATTTAAATCCTGACTCGAATCCTTCAGACATGGTGTCATTACGTCTGTGGGTAACGCCTAACTTTATTGTTTCTAGCCGTCGCCGTCGGTTGTTGTCTGTGCAAGATACCGTGAAGAATCTTGTTAATAACGAAGGTCCGCTGAATACCGGCGACATTGTGGCTACGTTAACCGAAACGCTGACTGGCCGAATGGCGAAAATAATCCATGATCTTGAAGATGAATTATCAGACTTAGAGGAAAGTATTGGAGAGGGAATTGAAGCTGATCAGCGTGATTCTCTTGTACAGCGTCGACTTGAAACTATTCGTTTAAGACGTTTTCTTGTACCGCAGAAAGAAGCCATTAATAAATTAGCACAAGAGTCGCTTACTTGGATGACACCGGATCAAACGTCACAAGTGCATGAAGCTGCCAACGATATAACACGATATGTTGAGGGGCTAGAGTCGCTACGTGAGCGTTGTTTGTTAATGCAAGAAGAGTTTGCCAACTTACAAGGCGAGAAGATGAATGCTCGTATGTATGTACTGTCTATTCTATCGGGTATTTTTATGCCACTTGGCTTTTTAACGGGGTTGTTTGGTATCAATATTGGCGGCATGCCAGGTACAGACAGTGGTGCAGCTTTTTGGGTGTTCTGTGTGGTTTTGGTGGCACTAGGCGGCGGTCAGTTTATATTGATGCGCAAAAGCCGCTGGTTTTAAGTCATTTTAGGCGCAGCGTGCTAATGCTGGATTATTAAAGTATTGCAAAGCCTCAATAACTTTCGAGGCTTTGCATGCAGTCAGGTTACTTTTTGATTGTCTTGATGCCGTCTTTTGTCGCCAGCAACAAAATGTCCGCAGAACGCTTTGCGAACAAGCCATTTGTAACCACACCAACAATACCGTCGATGCTTTTTTCAAGCGCAATAGGATCAAGGATTTCTAAATTATAGACATCCAAAATATGGTTGCCGTTGTCTGTAACAACGCCTTCACGATAAACCGGATCCCCACCTAGTTTGACTAATTCACGTGCGACGTGACCGCGAGCCATTGGAATGATTTCTACAGGTAGTGGAAAATCACCCAGTAATTTTACTAGCTTGGATTCATCTGCAATACAGACAAACTCGTCACTGCATGCTGCCACGATTTTCTCTCGAGTTAATGCAGCACCACCGCCCTTAATTAAATGTAGATGATCATTTGATTCATCCGCACCGTCAACGTACACACGAATGCTATCCACGCTGTTGAGGTTATAAACAGGGATGCCGTGTTTTTTAAGTCGCTCTGCTGACGCTTCTGAACTTGCTACTGTGCCATCAAATAAATTTTTGTGTTTGGCCAGTTCGTCAATAAAAAGATTGGCAGTGGAACCCGTGCCAACCCCAACGATGGTGTCGGTCTCTAACATTGGCAGAATGTAAGCTACCGCAGCTTCAGCAACGGCTTGTTTTAATTCGTCTTGGGTCATGGCGGTGTGCACCTTTTATTTATCATTTTCTAGGGGGCGGTCAATTTGACTTATCTTTGTTGGTAAGTCACCTCTTATGGTGACGACATTATAGGCGCTTAAACAGGCGATTGTTACCCCTCCTTGATCGCCCAATTTAACGATTCTATGCTTTTTTCATATCGATTTAGAGGTTATCTGTCTTTGCGCCAAGAGAGTTGAAAGAGTATATTTCCTACTCGGTTTTTTTTGACTAGCAGTCAGCTTAGATGTCGCTAAGAACATCATGTTGTCGATTTATATTCGTTTAGGAAGCACTATGCCTCATACCATGATTAAAAAAATTCTACAGGCACGCGTTTATGACGTTGCTGTAGAAACACCACTGTCTCGAGCCAATCAATTGTCTAACCGATTGGGCAACGAGATTATTTTGAAACGAGAAGATTTACAGCCAGTTTTCTCTTTCAAAATTCGTGGGGCATACAACAAGATTTGTCAGTTAACGCCAGAAGAACGTGCTCGTGGTGTGATTGCGGCTTCAGCAGGTAACCATGCCCAAGGTTTGGCATTGGCGGCGAAGAAATTAGGGATTCACGCCACTATAGTAATGCCTGCAACTACGCCAGAAGTAAAAGTTAGCGCGGTAAGAAATCATGGCGCAGAGGTTGTGTTGTTCGGTGATGCCTTTGATGAAGCGTCGGCTAAGTCTCGCGAAATTATGGAGCAAACAGGCCAAGTTTATGTTCATCCATTTGATGATTTAGACACCATTGCAGGCCAAGGTACGATTGGCATGGAAATTCTGCATCAGCATGAAGGCAATATCGACGCTATCTTCATTCCTGTTGGCGGTGGCGGTTTGATTGCAGGTGTTGCGGCATATGTAAAATATTTGCGCCCTGATATTAAAATCATCGGTGTTGAGCCAGAAGACGCTGCTTGTTTGAAAATTGCTATGGAAAAGGGTCAGCCTACACGCCTGCCTACTGTAGGCATTTTCGCAGAAGGTGTGGCAGTGGCGGAAATTGGTCAAAATACTTTTGCTATCGCCAAAGATACTGTCGATGAAGTCATCACAGTGACGACGGATGAAATGTGTGCCGCGATTAAAGATATTTACGATGATACTCGTGCGATTACAGAACCTGCAGGTGCGTGTGCTTTGGCAGGTTTGAAAAAATACATCGAGCGAGAAGACGCGAAAGGCCAAACGTTAATCGCCATTAACAGCGGTGCGAATGTGAACTTTGACCGCCTCCGTCACGTGTCTGAGCGGGCGGAGTTGGGTGAAAAGCGTGAAGCCATCATTGCGGTAAAAATCCCAGAGCAACCTGGTAGCTTTAAAGATTTTTGCCAAGCCTTGGTGGGGCGTAACATCACTGAGTTCAATTACCGTTATGGAGATGACCAGCAAGCCGTTATTTTTGTTGGCGTTGCTTTGGGCGGAAGCCCACACAGCCGTAAAGAATTACTGGAAGACCTGAAAGACTATGGAATAGTCGACCTAACCGACGATGAAACCGCCAAAGTGCATGTGCGTCATATGATCGGTGGGCATTTACGCAGCGATAAAGGGGAGTTGTTGTACAGCTTCGAATTTCCTGAGCGTCCTGGTGCTTTGCTGAAGTTTTTGAACACTCTAGGCGGACAATGGAATATTTCCATGTTCCATTATCGTAATCATGGTGATGCTTATGGCCGAGTACTGGTGGGATTACAAGCGGTAGGTGAAGAAACAGATGTGACGCAATTTTTAGATGAGTTGGGCTATCCGTATCAAGACGAAAATAACAACGAAGCCTGTAAGCTGTTCTTTCGCTAAAAGCGTGAAAATCGGTTATCATTAGCGCAACGTTTTTTTGAATTCAGCCCTCTGACTGTCACCAGTCAGAGGGCTGTGTGATTCTGATGTGTCGCCATCACTAGCGGCATATATACTGTTTAAAGGTCTCCCTTGTGAATATTCAAACTCTTCTAAATCAGCGCATTCAAGCGGCTATGGTTGCGGCTGGCGCACCTGATACTGCGCAAGCGTTAGTTCGCCAGTCGGCAAAAATTCAATTTGGTGATTACCAAGCCAACGGCATTATGGGGGCAGCTAAGGCGCTGAAAATGAACCCGCGTGACTTCGCTCAAGCCACTTTGGATAAGTTAGATCTCTCTGACCTTACCGATAAGGTCGAGATTGCAGGACCAGGGTTCATTAACATTTTCCTGAAAAATGCGTGGCTAGGTGCTGAGCTGAAGCAATTACGCACCAGCGAGCGTTTAGATATTCCAGTGGTAGAAGCGCCAGAAACTGTTGTTGTTGATTACTCTTCGCCAAACCTTGCCAAAGAAATGCACGTTGGTCATCTTCGTTCAACGGTTATTGGTGATGCTGTTGTTCGTACATTGGAGTTTTTAGGCCATCACGTGGTTCGCCAAAATCACGTGGGTGACTGGGGAACTCAGTTTGGTATGTTGTTGGCGTACATGGAGCGTTTGCGAGCACAAGACGCTAAGATCAGCATGGCCTTGTCGGACTTGGAAAGCTTTTATCGCGCGGCGAAAACCTGTTTCGATGAAGATGAAGCCTTCGCTACTCGCTCTCGTGAGTTAGTTGTTGCCCTTCAATCTGGTGATGAAGAGTGTTTGGCGCTTTGGGATGAGTTTATCAATATCTCTCTTACGCACTGTGAAGAGACTTATAAGATGCTCGGCGTGTCTTTGGAACGCCAACACGTGATGCCAGAAAGTGCTTATAACGATGATTTAGCGAATGTTGTTAACGAGCTGAAAGAACAAGGTATGCTGCAAGAATCCAACGGTGCACAGTGTGTATTCATGGAAGAGTTTGCCAATAAAGAAGGCGAAATTACGCCTGTTATCGTTCAGAAAACTGGTGGCGGTTTCTTGTATGCCACCACTGATTTGGCGGCCGTGCGCTTCCGTCAGCATACGTTGAATGCTAATCGTGTGTTGTATTTCGTTGATGCTCGCCAGTCTTTGCATTTCCAACAGATCTTCACTTTGTCTCGTAAAGCCGGCTTTGTGAAACCAGAAACACAATTGGAACACATGCCGTTTGGCACCGTGATGGGCAGCGATGGCAAACCCTTCAAAACTCGTTCTGGTGGCGTAGCGAAATTGTCATCTTTATTGGAAGAAGCGCAGGAACGTGCTTACCAATTGGTGGCGTCGAAGAACCCAGAAATGAGTGAAGAAGAACTTCGTAACATTGGTCGTGTGGTCGGTATTGCGTCGGTGAAATACGCGGATTTGTCGAAAAACCGTACCAGTGATTACGTCTTCAATTGGGACAGCATGTTGAGCTTTGAAGGCAACACAGCGCCTTACTTGTTGTACGCTTATTCACGAGTGGCAAGTATTGTTAAACGTTCTGAGATCGATCTAGCGAGCCTGACAGGTGATATTTCTGTTGAAGAGCCGCAAGAGCGAGCCTTGGCGATGAAATTGTGTCAGTTCGAAGAAGCTATTCAACAAGTCGCGAACGATGGTATGCCACACTTCTTGTGCTCTTACTTGTACGATTTAGCCGGTACCTTTATGACTTTCTACGAAGCTTGCCCAATTTTGAATGCCGAAGACGACGTGAAGCATAGTCGTTTACAATTGGCGTTGAATACCGCTTCTACACTGAAGCTTGGCTTATCTTTGCTAGGGATTGAAACACTAGAGCGTATGTAAAATCTCTCTATCGTTCTGTTTTAATGAAGATAATAAAAGGCGCTTTTCTAGTGGATTAGCGCCTTTTGTATTTTTAATCTTAAGTGACATAATCCGCACATAAAAGAGGATTAACAAAGAGGAAGAATCAGCAGATGAAGATTTATATTGCCTATACAGGCGGCACGATTGGTATGGTGCCTTCGGATCAAGGCTTAGTACCCGATGCGGCATTTGCTGACCATCTAGCTCAACACTTAAACGCATCCGATGAGCTTGCCCACGACTTTGTGATTGCCAGTTATCCAACTTTGATCGATTCATCCAATGCGACGCCGAAAGACTGGCAAACCATTGCCCGTGATATTGAAAGCAAATGGCATGATTTCGATGCCTTTATCGTGCTGCATGGCACTGACACAATGGCGTACACATCGGCGGCGTTGTCTTTTATGTTTGCTCACAGTAATAAACCCATTATCGTGACTGGCTCGCAAGTACCTATGTATAAAGTGCGCACCGATGCAATGATTAATGTGATGGGTGCGATTTCAGCGTGTGAGGAAGGCGTGCAAGGTGTCTTCTTGTTTTTTGCAGGACGCTTGATAGAAGGTGATCGCGCCCATAAAGCGCACACCAGTGACTGGCAAGCTTTCAGTTCTCCGAACTGCCCAGAGCGCGGTGTATTAGGCATTGATTGGCGTTGGGGATCTAATGAGAGTGCGCAAAAGCCAGTGGTCATTCAAATCCCAGAGATGGAAGAGGGCGCTGTGACTATTTTGCCGGTGTTTCCTGGGGTTCAGGTTGCGCACTGGCAAGGCTTGCTTAACGACCAGGTAAAAGGTGCTGTGCTATTAAGCTATGGTGCAGGCAACGCTCCGGATAAGGACCCAGCTCTGCTAGCACTGTTGAGCACGGCCACAGAGCGCGGTGTGGTCATTGTGAATGTGAGCCAATGTGGCGCAGGTAGTGTGGCGGCTGGAGCTTATGCTGCAGGATCAGCTTTGGTTAAGGCAGGAGTGGTTTCTGGGCAAGACATAACCTATGAAGCCGCGTTTGTTAAGTTGAGTTTTTTGATAGGGTTGGGTCTGTCGAGCGAAGAAATTAAACACAGCTTCGTATAAAGAAAAGCGAAAAGGGATTTTGCATGGCATTTTTATATGTGCTTTTAGTACTGATTTGGTCAACTGGTTTTATTACGGGCAAACTCATCGTCGGTCTGATTGATCCTAACGTTTTTTTGAGTATCCGTTTCGTTTTGTCGGGTTTGTTATTTCTTGCTATTGCCCTAGGGCAGCGTCGGCGCTTTCCAATGTGGAATGAGCTTCCCAAGCACATTATTGCGGGTATGTTGATGAATGGTTTTTACTTGGGCTTTGCCTATGTGGCCATTGCAAAAGGCTTGCCCGCTGGCGTTATGGCCTTAATTGGGGCGTTGCAGCCTGCATTGGTGACTTTGCTTGCCTTCTTGTTGATCAAAGAGAAAACCTCTCTGAAAGGCGTAATCGGCATGTTGGTTGGTATTGTTGGGCTAGTGTTAGTAATCAGTCCCGCGCTAGAGCTGGATATGAGTCATGGCGGCGTGACTTTGCTGACGTTTGCCTTAGCGTGTGCAGCGATATTTACCTTGTCTCTTGGTGTGACCTATCAAAAGATGTCCATCTCATCGTCTGATATTTTCAGTTCCATGGCGATTCAAAACCTCGCTGCGAGTGTCGTCTCGATTGGCTTTATGCTGTTACTCGGTGAGACGTTGTTTGTCGTGCAGCTGGAATCTTTCTTATTAGTAATTTGGGGTGTGCTGGTGTTATCTGGCGGTGGTGTTTTCTTAATGGTGTGGTTATTAAGAAAAGTCCGAGCATCACAAGTTTCCACTATGTTGTTATTAGCGCCCCCGCTAGCGGCACTAGAAAGTTATTTTTTATTTAGTGAGTCCATGACAGCGGTTCAGATTATCGGTTTTGTGATTACGATTCTTGGGGTTTACTTTAGTCGGGCAAAATCCAGCGATAAATGAAAGGGAAAAGAACGTGTTTTCCTATGATAATCCATTGAGCTTCGTTTTGGTGTGTTTAAATAAAATCACGATATGCTTTAGCTTCTTATAAAAAAACTACATTGCTTAACATGCTATTTGTTATTAAACGACTACTATTAAATTTGTTTGCATTTTATGTTTTTAATGATGGATTTTAGTAGGTGGGTATATGGGGTTGTTTGCAAATAGTAGTGAAAAACAAGCGCTAGAGCAGAGTATTATTGCGGTCATTACAATCGATACGAAAAATACGGTGACTTTTTTTAACCCCGCTGCAGAGAAACTGTGGGGTTATAGCCGTAAGGAAGTGATTGGGCAAAATGTAGCGATGCTTATACCTCATGAACTAAGAGCAAATCATGATGGGTATGTTCAACACCATAGAGACTCTGGCGATGATAAAATTGTCGGCAGTTCCCGAGAAGTACAACTACAAAGAAAAGACGGCGTAAGAGTTTGGGTGCAATTATCTTTATCTCAGGTGCTGGTGGGTAAACAGAAACATTACACGGCATTTGTTAGAGAAGTCACCAATGAACGACGTGAACAAGAGATAACAAGGCAAACGCTAGAACAAGCATTAGACGCGGTTGTCTGTATTGACTTAAAAAACTGTGTGACGTTATACAATAAAGCCGCTGAGAAACTTTGGGGTTATACGAAAGAGGAAGTGATTGGCAATAATGTTAAAATGCTTGTGCCTGCCGCAATACAATCCCAGCATGACGAATTAATTGATCGAAACCGCCGTACAGGTGTCGATAAAATTGTTGGCACTAGCCGAGAAATTAAAATCGAACGCAAAGATAAGCAGGTGGTCTGGGGGCAATTATCGCTATCAAAGATTGAGCTTGATGAAGGTACGTTGTACACGGCTTTTGTCAAAGACGTTACCGAAGAAGTTAAACAACGAGCTGAGCGAGAAATGTTGTCCTTGGTGGCAAATGAGACCGATAACGCCGTTATTATTACTAATGCTTCAGGTTTGATTGAATATGTTAACCAAGGGTTCGAACGTTTAACTGGCTATGAAATGGATGAAGTTCGTGGCAAAAAGCCAGGGACTATTTTACAAGGTCATGAAACTAATCCTGCAACAGTAGACAATATACGCCGCCATATTGCTAAAAAAGAGCCTTTTTACGATGAAATCCTTAACTACGCTAAGAGTGGTGATCCGTATTGGGTTTCTCTTTCAATTAACCCAGTATTTGATGATGAAGGAAACGTTAAAAACTTTATTTCCGTGCAAGCAAATATTACCCAAGTTAAGCAAATGGCGCTGGATTTTACACGCAAGCTAGATGCCATTAGTGAAGCGTTGGTAATGATTGAGCTTGATACGAAATTCTCCCTAATCAAAGCGAATACCCTGATAGAGAGCAAACTTCAAGGTCTCATGAAAGCCGCAGATTTTGGTTTGTATATCATGAACAGATTAACGGACAACCAGAAATCAGAGCTAAACAAAAAGGGTAGTTTAAGTTTACAGACGGATATAAAGAGTAATGGCGAGGTACTCAGTATCGATGCCAAATTATGTGTTTTGCGAAACTTTAAGGGTGAAGTAACCCAATATGTTTATTTTGGTATTGATATTACAGATCGCAAATTGACGGTTATCAAAACTCAAGAAGCAATGTCTGAAGTGGTTGCGGTGAGTAATAAAATCAGTGAGATGGTTAGCACCATCAACGGCATTTCTGAGCAAACTAACCTACTGGCTCTAAATGCGGCTATTGAAGCCGCGAGAGCAGGAGAGATGGGGCGAGGTTTTGCTGTCGTTGCTGACGAAGTGCGATCTCTGGCTGCTAACTCTAAGAATTCAAGTAATCAAATTGACGGTTTAGTGAGTGATACGCTCTCAAAAGTGGATGAGCTTGCTGAGCTACTGAAGAAGATAGACAACTAAGTTCTGAGTGAAGAATCAAAAGTCAGGCTAACTTAGTTAGCCTGACTTTTTCTTTTTTCAAGGATTCTCAACTTAGCTTCAGCGCGATCAATCAAGGTGCCGAAGCGTTCTACTCTTCCCAGTTAAAATTATTCTATGCCTTGTCATTAGGGCTTGAGCATTACCTTGAAAGTGTAGGTCACCGTCAAAGAAACCATCGCCATTCAATAATTTTCGATAGGACGAACTTGGTTTTGCGCCAGTATGCGAGATGATGAACTTAATGATAATGGGTTTTATTACCATTATATTTATGTAAAACTATCAAAATTGATAGGATGTCATTAGTAAATTGTATTTATGGATAAAACAAATCGCCAACCAAACTCTTCTCTATTTAGGCAAGAAGTCTTACATGAGAAGCAGCGCTCTCATATGGGGCAAGTGCTTATTCATCAGCCTGCAAACTATGTATGGGTTGTACTCGTTGCAGTTTTGCTCGTTATTCTTGTAATAGCATTTGTACTCTTTGGTATTCATACTCAAAAGGTGAGGGCTCCGGGTATTCTAGTTCCAAGTCAGGGTGTGCTTAGAATTCTAGCTCCAGTACAGGGCCAAGTCGAAGAGGTAAAGGTCAGAGAAGGTCAGTTTGTTAACGCTGGTGATCCCTTATTCACAGTCGCTGATGAGCGAGTTTCCAGTATCGGTGAATTACAAAACCTTTTAGCGGAAACGCTGGCACTGCGAGAGTCTTTAATAAAACAAGACAAAGAACAGGCCAAAGTCAGATTTGCTCGCCAGAAAAAATTATTCGCACTTCGCCTTTCTTCGATGGAATTGGAAAAATCGCAATTTGACGTTGAAATTGATTTGTTAGAGCGAAGAGAGGGGCTAGCAGAAAAGAGTCTTAACCGTTTGCGAGTCCTACATGATCAAAGGCATGTTGCTGAATTTGAATTACAAAATGCAGAAGCAGAGTTATTAGTTTTAGCTAGCCAGAAGCAATCTCTCATACGTAGCCAAAGTAGCTTAGAAAATAATCGTTTAGAGTTAATCGCTCAACGCCAAGATCAAGAAGAGCAATATCAACGTCAGATGACGGACGCTGAACAAAGATTGGCGTTATTACAGCAGGAAATAGCTGAGAACACTGTGCGCTCAAAGCAAATAATACAAGCGCCTTTTAGTGGAAAAGTAACAGGTTTAAATATTCAAGCAGGTCAGCAAGTCACGATCAATACTTTAATGGCTAGTCTAGTGCCCCAGAATAGTAAGCTACAAGCTGACCTATACATCACTCCCAGTCAAGTGGGTTTTATAGCCATTGATCAAAGTGTTTCGCTCCGTTACACAGCCTACCCATATCAGAAATTTGGCATGGCGCAAGGACGTATTATGAATATTGCCAGCAGTCCATATTCACTCCAAGAACTCCCCACACACATTGCTAGTATTCTGCAGAATACTGTAGTCACGCAAAATCAAGCGCAGAACTTTTATAAGGTTACTGTGGCGATAAACTCCCAGCATCATGGGTATTCTCAGCCTTTACTCCCAGGTATGCAGCTTGAAGCCGATATTAAGCAGGATACGCGCAGAATTTATGAATGGATACTCGATCCTATTTATTCAGTTGTACGAAAGATTTGAATTGAATCAGTGAGAAAATAATGAATTTAACAAGTCGGGAAAAGGAAGTTCTACAGATTTTAGCCGAGGGGAAAAGCAATAAAAAAATTGCTGCTGAGCTTAATATCAGTCATTTCACAGTGAGAGATCATATTTCCTCACTGCTTCGAAAGAAGCGGGTTTCATCTAGACAGCAGCTGGTATCAATTTATTACGGTGAATATTTTAAATAACGACGACTTTAAACCCCCTACATCTGTAGGATTTTATTTTAATTTTATGTCTGTAATAATACATTCTTTATGACTAGTGTTAGTGATATTTTTACGAAAATATAGTTTTTTATTTTGGAGTCACCTTTGGGAATTAAAAAAAATATTTTTTTTAAATCGGTTTTAAAGGTTTTATTAAGAATTATTTTTGTAGGTGTGATTAGTGGGGTCTTAGGAAGTCTCATTGTTGATTTTTTATAAATGTTTTCTTGATAGGGGGATAAATGAGAGAGCTTAATATAGCTGATTTAGAGTGTGTTGGCGGAGGTGTTGGTCCATTAGTTACGGTTCCTGTAAAAATGGCTGTAGGTGGTGTGTCGAGTGCTTTGGGTTATACCATAACTAATGCAATTCAAGGTCAAGAGATAACACAAAAAGGCCTTATTACATCTTTTTCAGTTGGGGCTTTGTCAGGAGGCGGGGCGAGTTCTCTTAGAACGTCTGTACTTTCTTCTACTGGTGGAGCGGTAGCTGGAAATGTTTTGGACTCTATGGATGGCTCGAATTATTGTTCTAGCGATGGTACAAGCTACTAAATATATGATGAATTCAATGCATTAAATTTTCTAAAGGTAGTGCGCTTTGAAAAATAAGTCATATGATCTTTTTATAATGGTTTTCAAGGTAATTCTTGGTGGTGTCGTCGGAGGTATCATTTTATCTTTTACTAGTTTCTTTGTTTTTTATTGTAGTGGCAGTTAAAGCAGTAGTAGCTGATGTCGATTATCTAACTAATAGTTAATTCAATTCAAGGTAATCAGCCAACAGTGCAAGGAGCTACGACAGCTGCAGTTGTTGGTGGAACTGCTGCTTTGGTAAGCCCCTTATCCCCCATATTCTTAGGACGACAGTGTTGTCTTCTATTGCTGGAGGGGCTGCAGGAAATGTAGCTGATGGCTCTGATTATTGTTCGGATGTTACAAAATATAATCAGTATGATTTTCTTATTGATCTTAAAAGGATTTTGATTTTGTTCGATATCTATAGGGATAAATTTTTTTCTAACCATATTTATAAAAAACCTTTCCTTTTTAAAAATATCGTATCTGATATTGATTTGTCTTGGAAAGATATTAGTGAAATGTATGAGAGGGCAGACGCATCTGATCCTAGCTTTAAACTAATGAATGGTCATGAGGTACCAAAATCAAAGTATTTAGAGTCCTATATTAATGTAGGAAGAGTGGAATATCGTTATATAAAACCTGTTATTTATGATTATATGAGAAATGGGGCAACTCTGGTTTATAATCGTATTCGAAATGAGCCCTTTATAAGCAATATTTCTCGGGAAATAGCTAATTTCGCTCAAGCGCAGGTCATTACCAGTGGTTATGCTGCATTCAGTGCTAAGCCCTCCTATCGTTGTCATTGGGATACGCGTGACGTCTTTGCGGTTCAGTTAAAAGGCCGTAAGCGTTGGATTTTAAAAGAACCAACCTTCAAACTCCCTTTGTACATGCAGCAAACGAAAGATATGCCAGATGCTGAGGAACCAGAAGAGGTTTATTTAGATGTTGTGCTTGAAGAGGGCGATATTTTATATGTACCTCGAGGCTGGTGGCATAATCCTATTCCCATGGGAGAAGAAACGTTTCATTTAGCTGTTGGAACTTTTGCACCAACGGGTTTTGACTATATTAATTGGCTTATACGAAAAGCTCCTAATATTATCGATGGTCGTCATAATTTACATGGTTTTCAAGAAAGTAAGAAATTATTAGATCGATTCGGAAAAGAGTTTGCCTTATTAATGTCTGATGAATCGACTTATGAACAGTTTATGGAAGATTATATAGGGCAGCATCGAGTTGATTCGCCAATATCACTTGGTACTCTTGCCAATGGTAAGATAAGTCAACTGGAAATGACTCAAAGAATTAGACTTAATGTGAATTTACTCTATCCGTTTTCTAATAACTTTGTGATAGTGAATGGTAACAAAATAAACTTAGATGAGATTAGTCAGAAGCTTATTAACTATATAAATAAGCATCAGGCTTGTACCATCAGCGATGTTCTATCTGTATTCTCAAACTATCCTAGAAATAAACTTCACGAATTATTATTTCAACTTGCATTGAATGATGTACTAGAGTTGATTTCAGTTTCTGACAGTGTGGTCATTGGTTCGGAAGACAATAATGCTACCCTGAACATGGTTTGATAAAATGAAAGCTATTCTTCAATCAGAAAGCCATGAATGCGGACTTGCTTGTCTTGTTATGATTGCCAGTGCTTATGGCTCGTACTTAGATCTTCCAACCCTACGGCGACGCTTTTCTATCTCAGTTAAAGGTACCAGTCTTCCACAAATCCTTCATTATGCGCAGTCATTAGATTTTTCTAGTCGCCCAGTTCGGTTGGAATTAGATGAGTTGAAGCAACTTCGTCTGCCTTGCATCCTCCACTGGAGCTTGAATCATTTTGTTGTGCTAGAAAAGGTAGGGGCGCAGAAGGTGACGATTCTGGACCCTGCTGCGGGACGAAGAACATTAACAATGGACGAGGTCTCTCGTTGCTTTACTGGGGTTGCTCTAGAACTGACGCCAAATTCAAGATTCCAGTCTGCAGAAAAGAAGCCTCGTTTACGACTTCGCGAATTAACTGGACATGTTCTTGGTTTAAAACGGGCTCTGGTAAATATCCTTATGCTTGCTTTGGCTTTAGAAGTTGTTGCTCTGTTATCGCCACAAGTTATGCAATGGGTTGTTGATCATGCCTTAGTTTCGGCTGATTATGATTTATTGTTGTTAGTTGTCATCGGTGGTTGCCTTTTGTTGGTGATTGACTTTGCCTTGCGTATGGCAAGGGGATGGATGGGGCTCAGGCTAAACCAACAGCTGACGCTGCAATGGACCAGCAATTTCTTTCACCATTTATTGAGACTACCTTGGTCTTTTTTTGAAAAACGGCATTTGGGTGATATTACGGCCCGCTTTCAATCCTTAGATGCTATTCGTGCCGTTATTACAAATGGTGCTGTGACTATCTTGCTTGATGCACTGGTTGCCTTGATCACGCTCACACTGATGACACTCTACAGTAAAATGTTGACTGTTATCGTTCTGACTGCGGTTGCGTTATATGTGCTTCTTCGTTGTGCTTTTTATGTGCCCTTACGACATGCTATGGAAGAGCGTATCGTTTTAGCGACAAGAGAAAATGCGTATTTTTTAGAAACTATTCGTGCTGTCCAGCCTCTGAAACTCTTCAATTCAACACCCTTACGATTGGCTACCTGGCAAAACTTACTGACCGATGTGCAGAATCGAGATCTTAGAACCCAAAAAATGTTGTTGGTATTTGGTGGCTGCAATACGTTGATTTTTGGTTTAGAGGGAATGTTGCTTCTGTACGTCGGTGGAGTTGCGGTTTTAGGTAACACCCTAACGTTAGGGATGTTGTTGGCGTTCCTTGCTTACAAAAGTCAATTTACTACTCGCGCAAGCAAGCTGATCGATCTTGGAATTGAAATCAAAATGCTATCTTTACATGGAGAGCGCTTGGCTGATATTGCTCTTGAAGCACCAGAGTCAGATATTGCAATCGAAACGGACCTTAGCAGGATAGAGCCACGTATCGAGTTTAAAAATGTATCTTTTCGATATGCTGATGGCGAGCGTTGGGTCATTAAAGATCTATCCTTCACAATTGAGGCTGGTGATGCGGTTGCCCTAGTCGGTCGTTCTGGCTGCGGCAAGTCTACTTTATTTAAGCTCATGTTAGGGCTGTTAGAACCAACCGAGGGTGATATTCGTATCGGTGGTATTTCGATTCGTCAGCTGGGACCAACGGCTTTAAGGAATATAGTTGGTGTGGTGATGCAGGATGATCAGCTCATGGCTGGTTCTCTTGCTGAAAATATAGCGTGTTTCGAGGCTGGCTCAACCCAAGAGCGTATCGAAACCGCTGCACAGCAAGCCAATATTCATAAAGCTATTATAAATATGCCAATGGGCTACCAAACGTTAGTCGCTGAAATGGGGAGTGGTTTATCTGGTGGACAAAAGCAGCGGCTTTTATTAGCAAGAGCGTTGTATAAGCAACCTAGTATTTTGGCATTGGATGAGGCGACCAGCCATTTAGATTTACATGGCGAACAGCATGTTGTGAGTAACTTACAGTCATTGTCCATGACACGAGTCGTTATTGCCCACCGTAGAGAAACGGTTGCCATGGTTTCTCGGATTATTCATCTCGAGCAAGGAAAGATAACAGAAGACATTCGTCTAGATGCGGACGAAGTTGCATAATAGCTAATAAGGATAAGCTAATGTTGCGGTATATAGTGTTTGTTTTATTCGTTTTTGTTTTTTCTCAAACAAAAGCCTCACCCGAGCTGATCAGAAGTTGGGATGGAATTTACGAGTACCGGTTAAAAAATGGCATGAGCATTTTGTTAGCCCCCGATTCTGATCAGAAAGTCATTCATGCCGACCTTGTGTATTTGACAGGCAGTTTAGCTGACCCTGAAGGCGCTTCTGGTACGGCGCATTTTCTTGAGCACATGATGTTTAAGGGTACAACGCAGCGCAAAGGGCCGCAGCTTCTGGCGGGTTTGCAAGAGCAAGGCATTCAGTTCAATGCAACGACCAGTTTTGATCGAACTCGCTATTCCGCTAGATTAAATGCAGATTATAGAAAGTTGGATTTTCTGTTAGAGCTGGAAGCAGAGCGTATGTCGGCTCCCGTTTTTTCAGAATCTGATATGAATGTCGAAGTAGAGGTTATTCGTCAAGAGATTGCTAAAGCAAAAAATGATGTGGTAGCCATGTTTAGTCAGCAGTTGCTAGCAGAGGCATGGAGTGGAAAAGGATACGGACGTTCTGTTCTTGGCAGCTATGATGAATTACAAAGTGTTAAGCTGCAAGACCTGCGTCAATTTCATACCAACTATTACCATCCTAATAATGCTGTGCTTGTGTTAACAGGTGGTTTTGACTTAGATCAAGCCCTTTCATCCGTGCATGATCGATTCGCGAAAATTAAGCCTTCTGCTCATGCTATCCACAGCATCAAATATATTCCTTCGAAAAATACAGAAAGTACTATTCACGTTCAGCAGGGAGGGCTGAATATATTGGCTTTGAGTTATGAGTTACCACCTAGTCAGGATGAGCGTAATACCGCATTGGTTGCACTTGCCGAAATGTTAGCAGGTGAACCTCATGGACGGCTTTATCAATCACTTGTTGTCCCAGGAAAAGCCCAATCTGTTTTTGTCATTCCCCAATTTTTTCGGCAAGGAGGGCAAGTGATAATTGGGGCAGTATTAGGGCAAGGGCAATCGCCGCAGGTTATTCAGCAAGAGTTTATCGCTCAAATAGAACGGCTACGAGAGCAACCAATACCGATGGAGGAATTAGCGCGTATTCAGACGATGAGACGCCCACTTAAAAACTTGATCTTAAATGATGCTGCCAGCCTATCGGACGTACTGTCTGAAGCCGCTGCACAGGGGAATTGGTTGCTCAACTTTCAGCGCCATGATCAAGTTGAGAAACTCACACCTGTACAATTACAAGTTCACGTTGAGACTCTATTGGCTGATAAAAAGCCTGTTGTGGGTTATTTGCTAGCGCTGCAGGAAGAGAATAGTGTTTCAGATAATACTAAAGAGCCGCTAAGTAGTGACAGAAGTGCAACATCAACAAAGAGGCATTCAGGGGTGTCTGCTGGTGAAAAAGCAGCGATAGAGTTAGATATGCCAGATGTTGAGGAGTTTAATGCTTATATTAGAACAATAGAAAATAGCATTCTGCGTGATAAACTGAGCAATGGCATGAAAGTGGCGTTACGTCCCTTACCAGACAGTAAAGACCTGATTAGAGGGCATCTTAATCTACGTTTTGGTAACCCAGACACTCTGAAAGGAACCCAAGCTGTATCAGACCTTGTTGGCACTTTGCTGATCAGAGGAACACATAAGCGCAGCTATCAAGAACTGATAGATAGAGTGAATCAATTGGGCGCAGGTTTTCATGTTATGCCTAAGCGCGGAATGTTAAGTGTTCGCTTTGCTAGTCCACCTGGTAAGGTAACAGAGGTGCTAGGCTTGATCGCTGAGGTGTTAAAAGTTCCTGCTTTTACTGAGAGAGAGTTTGATCTGGTTAAAAGGCAGCAAATGCAAGCCTTAATGACTCCGGTTACTCAGCCTGTAGATATCGTAAATAGAGCGTTGCGACGCTATACAGAACAACACTATTCGCAACAGGATGTTAGACGCCATCTAGAGCCAAAGGAGATGCAGCAGCAGCTTGAAAAGGTAACTCGAGAAACGGTACAACAATTTCATAGAGACTATTATGGTGCCCAGCATGGGGAGGTGGCGATTAGTGGGAATTTTGATTCTGAGCAAATAAAAGAAGCGCTAGAGGTACTGTTTGGCAACTGGATGAGTCGATCAACCTACGAGCCAATCGTCATAATGCATAATAATCATATGCCTATTCGTCAGTCACTCAAGTCGAGCTCGAACTCTGGTTACTACAATGGACGTATTTACTTTGCAGCAAATAGTAAGTCGGTAGAAGATGCTGAGCTTTTTATTATCGAGCATGTGCTCGGTCGACATCCACTAGCGTCTCGTGTGAGTAGACGATTGCGTGAGCAAGAACAACTTTCCTATGACATTCGCTCATCGATACGTGTACCAACTCAAGGCGACTATGCTTTTGTGAGTATCCGAGGAGACTTTTCCGCTGGGCAAGGTATGCGGTTAGCCGATGCTGTTAAAGAGGAAGTTGCTCGAATAGCGGACTTTGGTATCTCTCAATATGAGTTGGATCTAGCCAAATCAACGATATTGGATAGTCGCCGTCAAACCTTAAACAACGAAATTAAGGTTCTTGGTCTATTATCAAAACAACTGGCTGAAGGGACGACAATGGAATCTTGGATTGACCGCAACAATGAATACGCAGGCGTGACTTTAGACGGAGTCAATGAAGTAGCTAGTCGTTATTTTAAAGTGGATGAAATGGTAGAGATTTTGGCTGTGCCGAAGTAAGGTTAACGTTTAAACGCATTTCCAGCATGAGAGTCATACATTACTTTCATGCTGGCTAATATTACTTTAAAGACGGCCTCTCTCAAGTATTCTCAACTTAGCTTCAGCGCGATCAA
Source organism: Marinomonas alcarazii (assembly GCF_003208215.1). Lineage (GTDB taxonomy): Bacteria > Pseudomonadota > Gammaproteobacteria > Pseudomonadales > Marinomonadaceae > Marinomonas > Marinomonas alcarazii. The sequence goes on along the minus strand of NZ_QKLW01000008.1, from coordinate 134,304 downwards.
TTAAGGTGCCGAAGCGTTCCATTTCATCGACGAAGTGGTCGAATTCAATTTTGCTTGGTAGCAGTTGGCTATCGGTTTGTAGATGCTGAACTAGTTGCATTCTAGCATTGGTGGTGAATTCTTTGCTCCAAGACCACTGAGCGCGAAGCAAGCGTGCTAGGGTTGCTGCTGGTAAGTCGCCGATGTGATCTGCTAGCAATCCTTCCCAATCGAATTCGAAGTTTTCCATTACTTTGTGAAGTGTCATCAAGGCTTGAGCATTACCCTGTATGCGTAGGTCGCCATCAAAGAAACCATCGCCTTCTAGCAGTTTTCTGTAGGCTGCACTCGGGCCTTTAACAAGGGTATCTAGTCGTGGGTCGAGCTCGATTTCATCCAAACTTTCTGGGCGGTCTAGCATCACTCCCTGTTCGAGGATATGAATTTGCAAAATAAAAGAGAAGTCTTCTATATAAAGAAAAACTTGTTGTCCTGCTAATTTGCTTAGACGTTCTTGGGACGGTGTGTCTTGTTTAAGGGCGAGGTTGATCGCATTTTCAATGGCGCTGAGTGCCGATAAACTGAGTGAGCCCATAAAATATCTTCCCAATAGTGGCTTGAATACGGTTAAAACTAAAGCTGGTGGATTTGAATCACTGAAGTGTCACGCGTCTGACCTTCTTTTTCAAGGCGGTCTAGGTACATTTGCCACAGCTCATCATGATTTTTGCCAATGTTGTAGAGATACTCCCAAGTATAGAGTCCAGTATCGTGCCCGTCATCAAAGGAAATTTTTAGAGCATAATTGCCTGCGCCTTCGATGTTATTGATAGCCACGTGTTTTTTGCCATATTGCAGAATGGGCATTTGTAACCCATGCCCACGAACTTCGGCTGAAGGTGAATGCACTCGCAGATATTCAGCACTAAGGCGAAAGCTCTGCCCATCCGCAAAGGTGATGGCCAATTCACGGGATTGCTTATGATAGTTAATCGACGTTGGCGCAGGTGTTGCCATGGTTTTGTCCTATAAAGCCCCTTAACGGGGCTGTTTTTCAAGAAGAACTTGTCTTTTTAGAAAGATGAGTCAATTACAGTATGTATTGGCTCAAATCTTCATTTTTAACAATCTCACCAAGCTGCTCATCAACGTATGCCGCGGTAATATCGACAACTTGATCATCAGGCATGTCGCTGGCGGAATAAGAGACTTCTTCAAGCAAGCGTTCAAGCACCGTATGCAAGCGGCGAGCACCGATGTTTTCTGTACGCTCGTTTACTTGAAAGGCGATCTCAGCAATACGATGAATCCCTTCTTCAGTGAAGTTCAAATTGATATTTTCTGTTTTTGCCAGTGCCACATATTGTTTCGTTAGAGAGGCGCTTGGCTCGACCAAAATACGTTTGAAATCGTTGACTGTAAGCGCATCTAGCTCAACACGAATCGGTAGACGGCCTTGTAGCTCAGGAATCAGATCTGAAGGCTTTGATAAGTGGAAAGCACCAGACGCGATAAATAGGATATGATCGGTTTTTATCATGCCGTATTTGGTGCTGACAGTACAACCTTCGACTAATGGTAATAAGTCACGTTGTACGCCTTCACGTGATACTTCACCACCAGAACGTTCTGAACTTTTGGCAACTTTGTCGATTTCATCTAAGAAGACGATACCATTTTGCTCCACAGCTTCGACGGCGCGGGCTTTCAATTCTTCTTCGTTGACCAGTTTTGCCGCTTCTTCATCACGAACCTGACGCAAAGCTTCTTTTACTTTCATTTTGCGCTTTTTGGTTTTTTGCGAGCCAAAATTAGAGAACAGGTTTTGCAATTGGCTGGTCATTTCTTCCATGCCTGGTGGGGTCATGATTTCGACGCCCATTGGCGCATCGGCCACGTCAATGTCGACTTCTTTATCGTCTAGTTGGCCTTCGCGTAATTTCTTACGGAAGGTTTGACGTGTGCTGTTGTCTTCTAATTCTGGGTCGCCGCCACGGGCAGGTGGCAATAGCACATCAAGAATGCGGTCTTCTGCGGCGTCTTCGGCTTTGTGACGCAACTTGGCTGTTTCTTGTTCGCGCAGCATTTTAATTGCCATTTCAACTAGATCACGAATAATGGATTCTACATCGCGACCCACATAACCCACTTCGGTGAACTTAGTGGCTTCGATTTTAATGAAAGGCGCATTGGCCAGCTTCGCTAAGCGACGAGCAATTTCGGTTTTACCAACCCCTGTTGGTCCTATCATTAGAATGTTTTTAGGGGTGACTTCTGTTCGCATCTCTTCTGGAAGTTGCATGCGACGCCAGCGATTGCGCAGCGCGATAGCAACAGCGCGCTTGGCTTTTTGTTGGCCAATAATGTGGTTGTCTAAGGCGTTAACCGTCTCTCTTGGGGTCATGCTGCTCATTATCAATTCTCTTCTCTATTCTTGAATTATGTTGACTACGTCGCTTTGTTAGCAGACATCCTAGGCGGATTTGTCTTCAAGCTGTGGGTCTATTGTAATTTCTTCGATGGTTAGACTGTGGTTGGTAAAGACACAGATGTCCGCAGCAATGTTAAGGCTTTTCTCGACGATGTCTTTGGCGCTTAACTCTGTGTTGTCAATTAAAGCGCGCGCAGCGGCTTCTGCGTAATTGCCACCTGAACCAATGGCTAATGCACCGTGTTGTGGCTCGACTACATCGCCAGTCCCTGTGATGATTAGGGTGCTTTCTTTATTGGCGACGATGAGCATGGCTTCTAATTTGCGTAGTGCACGGTCTGATCGCCAGTCTTTAGCAAGATCGACGGCAGCACGAACAAGATGGCCTTGGTGTTTTTCAAGTTGGCCTTCAAAGCGCTCGAATAGGGTAAAAGCATCCGCTGTACCGCCAGCGAATCCAGCGATGACTTCACCATGGTATAAGCGGCGTACTTTACGTGCGTTGCCTTTCATCACAGTGTTGCCTAAAGATACTTGTCCATCGCCGCCTACGACGACTTGGTTGCCTTTACGTACAGTTAGAATCGTTGTCATGGGTCTACTCCAGTTTCGATTCTAATAAAGTGGGGGCGAGCAGAAGGATTTCAAGCAAGGATTGCATACAGAATCTGTTTCCATTTTCTGTATGCAATCTATACGAGATGGAGAGGAACGTTATTGTTCTTTTTTGACCTTGTAAGAATAGGGTGCGATGTCCATTGAAACGAGCTTGTCTTCGGCGCGATTCATTTTGGAGCGCGATTCATAAGGGCCTAATACCACGCGGTACCAAGGTTGTTCATCTTGCCCTATGGTTTTACGTATGCTGCTTTCAACAAGTCCAGATAGGATGAGTTGCGCTCGCATGCGATCTGCGTCTTCAGGGTTTCTGAAAGAAGCCGCTTGCAGCATGTAATAAAAGTCTTGCTCGCCACGAGGCGTTGATTGATAAGCGTCTACATGACTGGTATCCACTTTGCTGTCTTGCAGTATTTGGTAGAACTCGAAGGTGTCTTTCTTCGGAACAACCTTGATAGGCTCTTCTTTCGCCGGTGTTGGCTTAGGTTTAGGCGCTACTTTCGTTTTCTCTACTGGTACAGAGACCGATTTTGGCGCGACTTGGTTAAGTTGCATTAGACCATAAATAAATGCGACAAGGATGGCGGGTACTAGCAGCCATAACCACCACGCTGTTTTGCGTTTTTGTGGGGGAGGCGTTCGACGAGTCGCCCCTTTTTTGGGACGGCTGCCTTTTGCTGCAATTTGAATGGGGCTAAACATAATTTGGGCTTTTTGCTATGTGTAAATAGGGTGCTGAATCGATTGCGCACATTATGCGTGCAAGATCAGTAAGTTTCCAGTGGATCTACATCAATTGCAAAACGAATTCTATGCTGTCGAGTCGACAGCTCTAGCCAATCGCTGATCATTTGGGTCGCTTGATGCAAAGGTGCTCGGTTAGCCGCTTTAATCGAGATCAGTGCTCGGTGTTGCCCAGCCTTACGAACAATGATGGCTGCATAAGGCCCAACCAAATAAACTTCTTTTGCGAAGTGGGGTTCAAGGTCATTTCTCATAGCGGATAATAGCTGCATAGCTTCTTGTTCATTACCCGATTCGGCTCGCACTATAACTTGGTGATAAAAGGGTGGAAGCGCAAGCGATTTTCGCTCTGCCAAGCCGTCTATAGCAAAATGCTCATAGCCAAGATTGCACAAAGATTCGATCGCGGCATGGTCTGGGTGATACGTCTGTAGCAAAACGTGCCCAGGTTTTTTGGCGCGACCAGCACGCCCTGCGACTTGGGTAATAAGCTGAGCTGTTCGCTCCATACCCCGAAAATCAGACGAAAATAACCCCGCATCAGCATCCATGATGATCACCAAAGTGACGTTGGGAAAGTGATGGCCTTTGGCTAGCATCTGTGTACCGATGAGAATCGCTTGGTCATGTTCATGAATTTTTTGGGTGAGCTTCGCCATAGCCGATTTACGCTGAGTGCTGTCGCGGTCAATACGTAAAATGGGCACGTCTTTAAAAAGCGTGCTGAGCTGAGTTTCAATTTGCTCTGTGCCTTCGCCAACAGTAAACAGTTCTTCTGATTGGCACTCTGGGCAAGTATGGAGAAGTGCTTTTTGCGTGTCACAATGATGGCAATGTAGCTTATTCGCGCGTTTGTGCACGGTGAGATTAACATCACAATGATCGCATGCCGCGATCCAGCCACATTGGTGGCACATTAATGTGGGCGCGTAACCTCGACGGTTTAAAAAGACTAGGACTTGTTCTTTGCGTTCTAAGCACAATTTCATGCTCGCAAGCGCTTGTTCGCTGAAACCATGAACGAGGCTTTTCCCTCGCAGGTCGACTCTCTCCATTTCTGGAATATGTGCATTGCCTGCTCGTTGACGCAGTTTTAACCAAGCAAAACGTTTTTGCAGTGCATTGGTTAGGCTTTCATATGATGGCGTGGCGGAGGCCAGTAGTACGGGAACATTTAGTGTTTGAGCCCGCTTTATCGCAAGGTCCCGAGCATGGTAGCGAAAACCCTCGTGTTGTTTGTAAGAGGTATCATGCTCTTCATCGATAACGATCATGCCAAGGTTGGGGGCGGGAATAAAAGCGGCAGAGCGTGTGCCTATAATGATTTTTGCATGGCCACTGGCAGCTAATAACCAAGCGTCTAAGCGCTCTCTATCGCTCATGTTGGAATGCATTAAGACGATGTCAGTGTTAAACCGAATTTCAAAGCGCTTTAGGGTCTGTGGGGTTAGACCGATTTCTGGCACCATCACCAGCACTTGTTTACCTTCTTCAATCAGGCGCTCCATAACGCGCAAAAAAACTTCTGTTTTGCCGCTGCCCGTCACGCCATCCAATAAAGAGACATTAAACTGATGGCGATAATCTAATAGATGTTCAGTTGCTCTCATTTGCTCTGGGTTAAGCGTTGGTGGAACCTGAGTTTGGTGTGCGTGCTTTTCTCCACCTTTGTTGAAGGAGCGAGGTTCGCGCCGTAATAAGCCTTTTTCTTCTAAACTTTTGCCTGCCGCCGGAGCAAGGTCTAATACTGACGCCGCATGTTGGCTTAGGCCGTTTGGGTGCTGTTGCACTGCTTTTAGAAAATCTTGCTGACGGGGCGCTCTACTTAGCTGTTCAAGATCGAGAGATTGTCCTTGTGGCGTGGTGAACCACCAATTTTCCGTGCGAAACTCTGCGTTTTCACCTTTACGAAGTAGGACTGGCAAGGCATGAAATATCACATCGCCAATTGGGTGGTGATAGTATCGTGCAGCCCATTCACACAGTGCCATTAACTCTGCAGTAATGACCGGACTTTCATCTTGGAGAGAGGTTAGCGGCTTAACTTGTTCAGGATCCCAGTCACAAGTGTCGCTAAGGGCTACGATAACACCAAGACGGCTGCTTTTACCGAAGGGAACTTTCACGCGCATGCCTGGCTTTAACTCATGCCTCAGCGCTATCGCTTTGGGTACTTTATAGTCAAAGAGTGTCCGCATTGGCACGGGCAAAGCGACTTTAATGTATGGGGGAAGTGTAAGAAGCGCTTCAGACATGCGTTAGATTGAACCTTTTAGTAGAGCAAAAATGACAGTTCTTAATGATTTAGATAAGTGTACGTCAGAGTGGTGACTAAGGGCGAGTCACAATTTTATAAGAAAAGCGTTATAAAAAGGTTGCTGATTGGATCATAGATCCCTAAAATACGCCGTTCTTGGATCCACTGTACAATGTCTGTACAACGAAACGTGCGGTGCTTGGCGAGGCGATAGCCCATTTATATATCGATCAAGTGGCGGCACACCAAACTTTAAGGTAACTACGATGAAAAAAGATATCCACCCAGCTTACTCTGCGCTTACTGCAACTTGTACTTGTGGTAACACTTTGAGCTTGAACTCAACACATGGTCAAGACATGCACATCGACGTATGTAGCAAATGTCACCCTTTCTACACAGGCCAGCAAAAAATGTTGGACACTGGTGGTCGTGTTGATCGCTTCAACAAGCGTTTCGGAGCGCGTCGTACTACTAAGTAATTGGTGGAATGACTGTGATCCCTTTAAAAAAGCGCCAAGTTCTCTTGGCGCTTTTTTTGTTTTTGTCCTTTGTGGTTCAAGCAGAGGCGCTTTGTGTCGCGAATGGTCCGCTTGAAAAAGCCAAGATAAAACGCATTGTCGATGGCGATACAATCCATCTTGTTGATGGCCGAAAAGTCCGGCTGGTGGGAATCGATACTCCCGAACTCGATCACAAAAAAGGCAATCATGAGCCTTTTGCGGTTGAGGCAACAGAGTTTGTCCGCTCTCGTCTCGACCAATTTGTTTATATTCAAACGGCAAAAGTCGACAAAGATAGATATGGTCGTAATTTGTACTATCTTTTCGATAAAGATCGTATTTCGTTGACAAGTCAGCTACTATCCGAAGGCCTTGGTTATCGTATTGCAATCCCTCCAAACTTAGCTTATCAGGCTTGTTTTGAGGCATCTGAAAACATAGCTCGCAAAGCACATAAGAAATTATGGCAGCAATCTTTGCAGTGGCAGCCAAAAGCTGGTTTTGCAATTTCTCGTGTTAACATCACCTCAATTACTAAGAACCGAGGGGGTTGGTGGCTAGAAACCGATCAGGATCTAGTAATCAATTTGCCACCTAGTGTTATCGACTATTGGCCAGCTCAAGAAATATTTTATCTTGAGGGGCGAGAGATAGAAGTACGTGGTTGGCAGCATCGAAGGAAAAGTCGACATTCAGACTTTAAATCTTGGGTACTTTCGGTAAGGCACCCTAATGATTTGCTTGAGGTGAAAGACTCTGTCAGTCCTTGATTAATAGGATATTCCTATGGTCTTACGCTTTAAAGTATTAGATATATCGATTATTCTGACGACACAAAATTATAAGGTGCCACTTTCGAAGCTTTTGTAGGCTTGGGAACAAGGCCCAATTTGGCTATGATAAAACTAATGAATTACACCAAATAGACGGAAACATAATAATGGCAGAAGACATAAAACAAGCTGCACTGGACTACCATGAGTACCCAGTTCCAGGAAAATTGAGCGTTACTATTACTAAGCCAACAGCAACGGCTCGTGATCTTTCTCTTGCATACAGCCCAGGTGTGGCTGAGCCTTGTCGTGAAATTGCAAAAGATCCAGAGAATGCATATCGCTATACTGGAAAAGGCAATTTAGTCGCTGTTATTTCTGATGGTTCAGCGATTCTTGGTTTAGGTAACCTAGGTCCATTGGCGAGCAAGCCAGTTATGGAAGGTAAAGGTTTATTGTTTAAACGCTTCGCTGGCATTAATTCTGTTGATGTGGAAGTTGAATCTGAAAGCCCACAAGCCTTTATTGATACCGTTGCTCGTATTGCGAACACATACGGCGGTATTAACCTAGAAGACATCAAAGCACCTGAGTGTTTTGAAATTGAACGTCAATTGATCGAACGTTGTTCTATCCCAGTGTTCCATGATGACCAACACGGCACAGCGATCGTTACGGCAGCAGGCCTTTTGAATGCGCTTGAGCTTCAAGGCAAAGACATTGCTGAGGCTAAAATTGTTTGCTTAGGTGCTGGTGCGGCGGCAACGGCTTGTATGAAACTGATCATCGCTTGTGGTGCGCAACGTGAGAATATCTTCGTTCTAGACCGTAACGGTGTTATCCATTCTGGTCGTACAGACTTGAACCAGTTTAAAGCAATGTTTGCGATTGATACTGATAAGCGCACGCTTGATGATGCTATTGATGGTGCTGATGTATTCATCGGCGTATCTGGTCCAGATCTATTGTCTGCTGATCAGCTTGCTAAAATGGCGGCTAACCCAATCGTTTTTGCTTGTTCAAACCCAGATCCAGAAATCAATCCAGAGCTTGCTCGTGCAACTCGTGACGATTTGATTATGGCAACAGGCCGCTCTGATTATCCAAACCAAGTGAATAACGTGCTAGGTTTCCCTTTCATTTTCCGTGGTGCTTTAGACGTTCGTGCGACTAAGATCAATGAAGAAATGAAGATTGCTGCGGTTCACGCACTTAAAGATCTTGCGAAAGAAGAAGCGCCAGCGGATGTTGTTGCAGCATACGGCGGCGGTGCATTGACGTTTGGTAAAGAGTACATTTTGCCAAAACCAATGGACTCTCGTTTGCTTAACGTAGTGTCTGCAGCGGTTGCACGCGCAGCGGTTGATTCTGGTGTGGCAATGCTTCCATACCCAGATTTCTACCCACTAGAGAACCTTGATCACTTCGGTGCTTAATCGAATCGTGATCTGCTAAAAAGGCGACTCCCTAATAAGGAGTCGCCTTTTTTATGGCTGTGATTTTCGATGAACAAGCAGCAATAGCTTGGATAGTGTTGGAGGCCATAAAAAATGCCAGCATAAAGCTGGCATTTTCACATCTTACCAAGGTGTATTAGAACAAATTCTCTAATACGTTATTTTCTCGTTTCTCTTCTTGTGCTTCGTTGTCATTACTAGAGTTATTGGATTGTGGTAAATCCAGCTCTCTTTGTGCTGGCACGTGGTCTCTTCTAAATATTTCGAAAATGGCATTAGACTGCCCAGGCAGTGCTCGTTCGCCTGTGTTCGGGTCGATTCTGACGGTAACCAAAGAAGACGGTTTTGCAACATAGGAAGGCTCTGTGCCTTTCAGTGCTTCGCGCATGTAATCAATCCAAGGCGGCAGCGACACAGAGCCACCCCATTCACCGCGACCTAGCGGAGATGAGTTGTCAAAGCCACTCCATACGGAGGTGACTAATTCGCCATTAAAGCCAGAGAACCAAGCGTCGCGTCCATCGTTAGTGGTACCTGTTTTGCCGGCAATATCATCTCGTTGGAGCACACGAGCACGTCGCCCTGTACCGTATTTGATGACATCTCTCATCATGTCATAAGTGATGTAGTTCACTTCTGGGTCAAGCACTTGCGGTGCGACTGGTAAGCTCTTAATGCCTTCAGGAGTGCTAAACAGCCCCATCTGCTGTTCGTCATCATTGGTTTTTTCCAGCATAGTACAGGTTTTACAAACGGTGACTGGGCTTGCTTGGAAAAGCGTTTCATTGTTGCGGTCTATCACTCTATCAATAAGGTAAGGCTGTACTTGGTAGCCACCATTGGAAAACACGGCATAACCTGTTGCGATCTGTAGTGGCGATAGGTTGGCACTGCCCAATGATAATGACAGGTTATGTGGTAGCTCATTTGGATCAAAGCCAAAGCGTCTTAAGAAATTAAGAGTAGGCCGAACGCCCAGCTCATCCAATAGACGAACAGAGACGATGTTTTGTGAGCGATACAGTGCTTGGCGTAAACGTGTCGGCCCATAGAATTTGCCGCCGTCGTTGGTTGGACGCCAAGCGGATGCCAAGTTTGAGTCATTAAATACAACAGGCGCATCGTTGATAATGCTGGCTGCTGTGTAGCCTCTATCTAATGCGCTGGCATAAATAAAGGGTTTAAAGTTGGAACCAGGTTGGCGCTTAGACTGAGTGATACGGTTGAACTTGTTTTCATAAAAATTAAAGCCACCGACAAGTGCTTGAATTGCGCCATCTTTACTGTTCAAAGAAATTAATGCGCTTTGAACGGTTGGCTTTTGGGCCAATATCCAGCCAAGTTGGGCGTCTGGTCGCAGGCGCACAATATCACCGGGAACTAAGACATCAGCGACGGTCGTTGGCGCTGGACCCTGTGAATCTTCATTGATATAAGGTTTCGCCCATTTTATTGCATCCCACGCTAGCGTGGCGCGTTTACCATCTGCTAGTCGAACGTCGGCTGTCTTGTTGTCGGTGCTAATAACCAGAGCGGTTTGCCAATTATAAAAGCGCTCTATGTCTTGTAAGGCTTTTTCTTGTTCTTCGAGCGGTGCTTCAACCAGGTCCACTCGGGTATCAATGGAGCCTCGGTAGCCATGACGAGTGTCGTAGCTTAAAACCCCATTAAAAATAGCGCTGTTAGCGGCTTTTTGGCGAGTCGAATCGATGGTTGTATAGACGGTCATTCCCGTGCTGTAAAGGTCATCGCCGAAGGTGCTGTATAGTTCTGCTCGAACCATTTCTGCAATGTAACCTGCTTCAATGTCTGGCATGACGCCGTGGTTCTTAGCGGTAATAGGTGCTTCAACGGCTTCTTGGTAGGCATCTTTATCAATCATGCCTAGGGACAACATGCGTTGTAGAATCCAGTTGCGGCGGATCAAGGCGCGAGAAGGGTTTACGATAGGGTTAAAGCGAGAAGGTGCCTTTGGTAGGCCCGCTATCATTGCTAGTTGCGCAAGATTCAGCTCGTTGAGATTCTTACCATAATAGACCTGAGCTGCGGCTTCGAAGCCATAAGCTCGATTACCTAAGTAGATTTTATTCACATAAAGTTCAAGGATTTCATGCTTAGTGAGCTCTCGCTCCATTTTTAAGGCAATAAAGATTTCTGTGAATTTACGAGTGTAGGTCTGTTCAAACGAAAGGAAATAGTTACGTGCCACCTGCATGGTAATGGTACTGCCACCACCTTGCTTTTGTCCGGTAGTAATAAGCTGCATCACGGCTCGTCCTAGGCCAAGAATGTCTACCCCCGGGTGATGATAAAAGTTGGTGTCTTCTGCGGCTAAAATGGCGTGTTCTAAATTGGTTGGAATCTCTGCGTAATTAATCGGCGAGCGGCGTTGTTCTCCGAATTCACCAATTAGTTGGTCGTCAGCAGTATAGATGCGCAGCGGTATTCTTAGTTCTATGGCTTTAAGTTCATCGACTGTGGGAATGCGGTCTTTAACGTTGTAGTAAATGGCATAAGTGATGCCGACAGCGCAAAGGGCCCCAAAAAGACCGAGAAAGAAGAGAATTTTAAATGTCTTGGCCATATGAATCTAATCAATACTGAGTGAAAAAAAGCCATTATACCTAAGATTATCCTAGAATAGGCGCTTAACTTTGCATCAAATCGTGTTATCTTGGTAAAAATTTGGCACGGATGTCAAATGAAGCTTTGTATTGAATAACCTATAATTTCAAGGATGAATGATGCGGTTGGTTCCTAGCTATGCTGTTGCTGTTTATACGGCTGAGCAGTGTAGGTTTTATGATTCTTGTAAAGCGGCAGAATTAGTCGCATTACAATCGATTGATCAGGACAGCTCTGTGCCTGATACTTTTCAATTATCTGCAATACATCAAACTTTACCTCTTGAATCGTTGTCTCAACATGTTCCTGTGCTGGTTTTAGTGCCCGATGCTTGGCTTACTGTTTCTCGATCTCAGGTAGACCACTTAATTCCTGTCTCGTTGTTGCCTTTGGCTGCGCTGAGTTATGCGACGGAAATTACTTTTTTGCCACCTGAGGCGGTGCAGTTCAGTTATTCGCAGGTTTCCTTGTCGGATAAACGTTCAGAGTTAACTGTGTTTGCTTGTTCGAGTGAATGGGCAGAGCAGCTTTGTCGCCCTTTTCATGGCATGGCAAAAAACTGTGTGATTATGCCGTTTAGTCAATGGCAGAGGATGAAGCCGTCATCACGATCGTGGTCACATTGCAAAAAGCAGGCTTTGTCTACTTATCAGCCAGAAAAGGTGAAAAGCCAAAAAACACGCGTATTGTTAAGCTACTTGTTGGCGTTGAGTTTGCTCGTTCAAGGAAGTGCACTTGGGTATCTTTTTTCGCTGCATAAACAAACGGAAGATGCATTCTTAGCCCGTCAGGAAATATCGGAATTACAAGCCGCTTGGAAAGCGGTTCGGATCGAAAATGATTTCACTCAGTCAGTCCTAAGTGCAGTACAAGCGTTTCCTAGAAGGGTTCAGTTGTTGGCAGTGAACAGTGACGGTGTGAAGGCTGAGATTCGAATGATGTTGCCTGAGTCTGATTTAGATACCATTTTCATTGGCTGGCAGCATCAATTCCCGCAATGGCTCTGGGAAGTAAACCACACCTCTCAATCCGCTGTTTCTATGCACAATAACGCGGAGGTATTGGATGTCTCTATTTCCATTTTTTCCGGTTAGCAAAGGCTCTTTGTTACGCGTCAATCTCTTGTTTGTGCTGTTGTTGGTTATGTTGCAGTTGGCGGTTTGGTATCCCTTTCTTTCTGCTGCTCAGAATAACGCAGACCGGCAATTTAAGCTGAAACAAGGCGCACAGCGATCATGGAGTGCCATACAACGACAAAGTCGCGCGTTAGCAAGGGTTCAATTGACGGATCACCCTTGGTTGCAGCACCAAATAATCGATACCGCGCAAAATATGGCCTCCGCGTGGGAAGTCAAAGGCACAGCGTCTCTGCCGCAATGGCAAGCGGCATTAGAGCAAATTGAGGAGCGATTTGCCTTAACCTTGTTATCAGTGTCATGGCAAAAAGAGAGCAACGGGCAGTGGCAAGGAAAAATGCACTTTTCGATTCAGGCTCCAAAAATGAACCGTGAGTACCACAATTGGTTACCAGCGCGCATTTTGATCGAGCGTTTCAATCAAAGGGATTGGCAGCTGCTGTCGACGATGCGTACGTCAGAAAATACCTCTGCCTTGGTTCAATATAAAAATCATCGCTACTGGGTACAAGAAGGGAGCTGGTTACCTTCGGCGGGATTGTCAGTTGGGACAGTGTCGTTAGATCAAGTGACCTTAATTGCAAACGATAGCTCCTTACAGACCTTGGTGATACGCCAAAAAGGAGAAGCTGATGATTAGTGTATATTTGCGGGTTTTGGTTATTCTTTCTGTGATCAGCGCGCGCTCTGTTTATGCAATGGATGTGTATTTTGAATCTCGCTCCTTGCAAGAAGTACTACCTTGGCTCGCGGCACAAATGAATGAGAGTGTAGTCATAAGCCAAGAAATAGACGATGTAATAACCTTATCTATAAAAAATGCAAGTTGGAAAGAGGTGATGGAGGCGGTTGCTCAACCGCCGCATTTGCGTCTCGAATGGCAAGGATCTGTTGCTGTATTAATGCCAAATGTTATTAAGGATGAGTCTGAGGGCAAGGAAGCGAAAGCCATTTGTCAACGTGCTTACTGGGTATTAAAGCACGCCAAGGCGGAAGTTGTTGGTGTGCACTTACAAACATTGTATCCGTCACTTTCTTTAATTGTTGATAGTCGTACGAATTCGATTGTTGCTTCTTCGTGTGAATCATTTGAAGGTATTCGTGAGACATTGGTGTGGTTAGATGCACCGCTCCGACAAATAGAAATCAGTGCGCAAATTGCTCAGGTGAGCCGTACCGCGCAATCTCAGTTTGGTGTTAACTGGCAAGCCAAGTTGTCTGACGGTGTTCGATCTTCAATGGGCGGTGCGGTGGATTTGGGTGCTCTTACACCGTCAACCAGTTTAAGTTTTGCCAATGCTGGTGGCTCTGGATTGTTGGCTTTCACATTGGAGATGATGGAAGGGGAAGGTTTGGCTAATGTGGTGTCCAAACCTAAAATCGTCACATCCGAAGGTCAGGCGGCTCGAATTGAGTCGGGGACAGAAGTACCTTATCAAACCGTAAATGATGACAAAGTGAGTATCGAATTTCGCCAAGCAGCGCTGATGTTGGAAGTGACGCCCTTTGTAAAAGAGGGAGGAAATATTTTGTTGTCGCTTAATATTCATCAAGACTCTGTGGGTGACCTAGTAAATGGTGTTCCTAGCTTGAAAACCAATCGTTTAAAAACGCAGGTGGTCGTGAAAAACCAAGAAACGCTTGTTTTAGGGGGGATTTTTCGCGAAGAACGCTTTGAATCAGAGAGCCGAGTACCTTTCTTTAGTGCGATTCCATTGTTGGGCGAGCTGTTTAAAAGACGATCAGAACAGCAAGAAAAGGTTGAATTACTTGTATTTATTACGCCAAAGCTGCTACAAATGTCAGTTAACTAGGCCGCAGTCTAAATCTGCTTAATTCCGATGTAATTGAATACAATGATAAAAGCCCCCAATATTATTTTAGTAGGCCCCATGGGCGCAGGAAAAACGACAATAGGCCGTTTGATTTCTCAATCAATGGATAAAGACTTCTATGATCTAGATAAAGTCATAGAAGATAATGCTGGTGCAGATATTCCTTGGATTTTTGAGAGGGAAGGCGAGGACGGTTTCCGTAAACGTGAAACCCAAGCCTTGGCGTCTGTTGCACAGTCAGATAAAGGCGATTCTGTCTTGGCGACTGGTGGCGGCATTGTGATGCGTGAAGAAAACCGAGACATTCTTCGTGAAAATGCTCTGGTTGTATACCTGTATGCTTCTGTCGCACAGCAGTTATATCGGACATCTAAAAGTAATCACCGTCCGTTATTGCAAACCGGTGACCCCAAAGCAACACTCAAAAAACTGTTTGAAGTTCGTGATCCTTTATACAGGGAAGTGGCGACCCTGGTGATTGAAACGGATTCTCGTCACCCCAGATCTGTTGCTAACAAGGTGTTAGACGCTATTAAGCGCCATTTAAAAGAGGAGACAACTACATCCTAATGCGTACATTAACCGTTGATCTGAACGAGCGCAGCTACCCCATTTATATTGGTCGTGGCATACGTCAGCAAAAAGCCCTTTTTGATGAAGCGATTCATGGCAAACAGGTCATGATAGTGACCAATGACACGATTGCCCCACTTTATCTAGATGCGATGGTTGACATGTTGTCAGCTGACTACAAGGTTGATACTTGTATATTGCCAGATGGAGAAGAGTTTAAAACACTCGATACTTACGGCACGATAATGACATCACTGTTGGAAGCCAAACACAATCGAACCACGACAGTGATTGCTCTAGGTGGTGGTGTTGTTGGTGATATGGCAGGTTTTGCCGCAGCGACGTATCAGCGTGGTGTGCCTTTTATTCAAGTGCCAACTACCTTGTTGTCTCAAGTGGATTCTTCTGTTGGTGGTAAGACAGGCGTTAACCATCCTCTTGGTAAAAACATGATTGGGGCATTTTATCAGCCTCAAGCGGTGATTATTGATACCGATAGTTTGTTAAGTTTGCCTCAACGAGAGTTGTCGGCAGGTATGGCTGAAGTGATTAAGTACGGCCTGATTTGTGATGTGCCATTTTTTGATTGGCTAGAACAAGAAATGCCGGCTTTGATGTCATTAGATAATGACAAAATTAGCGAAGCTATTTATCGCTCTTGCTTGGCTAAGGCCAATGTCGTTGCACAAGATGAAAGAGAGGGCGGCGTTCGTGCTATTCTCAATTTAGGCCATACCTTCGGTCACGCTATTGAAACCCAAATGGGCTATGGCAACTGGTTGCATGGCGAAGCTGTCGCAGCAGGAAGTGTGTTGGCAATGGATCTTTCATGGCGCATGGGCAATATCACTGATGAGGATTTTAGACGCACGGTTGATCTCTTTAAAGCCGCTAAACTGCCTATCTTGCCGCCAGTAAACATGACCTTGGCTAATTTTGTTGAACGTATGGCATTGGATAAAAAAGTGTTGGATGGCAGTTTGCGTTTGGTGCTACTTGGCGCTTTAGGCGAAGCCATTGTAACATCAGATTTTCCAATGGAAGACTTCAATGCTTGTCTAACGGATGCGCTTGAAGCGAGTAAACAAGCTAACCTTGCCATTTCTTAATGGCAACTTATTGTTGAAGGACGATTATGGCAAAGCCAGACTTTCAGTTTGATTTAGAGGATGCGCTTAATCAGCCGCCAAAAGCCACGCTGAGGGATCCTTTTGGCTCGAAAGACGCATCGGTTTATTTTGCGTCTGAAGAAGGCAATCAGCAATTGGCTTTGCTAGAACATTTAAGTCGTTACAGCAATTTATTGTCTGTTGTGCAAGGACCACAAGGTAGCGGTAAAAGCCGTTTCCTTATGGAATTCGCGCGTCACCAAGACGAAACAACCATAGTTAGCCATGTTAAAGCCACAATGTTAATGACGGCAGGCCAGTTGCTACAGGCTATATACGCTGGATTCTCTGGTCATTTTACTCAGCCACCAAATGAAACCACGTTTGGGCCTTTGCTTAAGTTCTCTCATGATTTAGAGGAAAAAGGCCAAGCCGCATTGGTGTTGATTGATAATGCGCAAGAGTTAAATACAGATGCTGTCAGCATGCTATTAGATATGATGTCTTTAGCGACAGACAATCAAACTGTGCCACATGTGGTGCTGTTCAGTGAGTATTCACTTGCTAGGAATCTAGACTCTTATCAAAGCGCCCGTTATGAGCAATTAAGTCATTCTTTTACGCTCGCACCTTATTCACTTGAACAAACAAAAGCGTATTTATTACATCGTATTCGCGCGGTGAGCGGTGGTATTAACCTGCCTTTTAATGACAAGCAGGTGAAACAAATCCACCAAGAATCGGGCGGCTACCCTGGACGAATAAACCAGGCTGCACAGGCATTAATGGGGAATGGTAATAAGCCAGCGAAATCCGGCATGCGTTTCAATCTTGCTATGGGATTTCCGCTAGCGCACATGGCGCTTTTGTCTGTGGTGATGTTGGGTATTCTGGTTGCCGTGTTATTTTCTGATAAGCCAGATAAATCAACCGCGACAGCAGACAGAGCCAGTAATGTTATTCCTTTGAGTCCAAGACAAGGCCAGTCATCGGCGGAAACCATTGCTAGAATTGATGCGATGCAGCGTAAAATTGGTCAAGAAGGGGATGTCGTTCTGCCACCCATTCCTACTGACTCATCGTTGCCTGCTATTAGTACTTCGCGGTCATTGCCCGCCACAACGCCCGCAATGACAAATTCTACCATCTCTACGGCACCGATTCGCTCAGAAGCGCCAGAATTGGCAGCTGCGCCAATCGTCGAGGAAGCGCCAGAAGAGGTTGCAACGAGAACCGAACAAGCTAACCTGAAAGTAACGAAAGACCCTTTTGATAAGACGGAATGGTGGCTTTCTCAGAATCCTAATCGATACACGCTGCAGCTCTTAGGAACGCATAATAAAGGTACAGTACAGGACTTTATTCGCGACCAAGGTGGCGTTGATGCATTTGGCTACTTTAAATCGAAACATAACGGCAAAGACTGGTTTGTCGTGGTTTATGGTATGTATCGTAATCGCAGTGAAGCCATCGCCGGTGCCGAAACGCTTCCAAAAGATATCCGCGATTTGAATCCTTGGGCTAGAAGTGCTCGAGGTATTCAGGACGATATTCGAAAAGCCCAGTGATTTGACTGTGGAATGAAGTAGAAAACGCCGCATAAATGGTTTTTTGTGACGCTTTTGTATAGCCATTACCTAAATTTAGTAAAAATCACTGTAATTCTCTGAAAAACATGAATGAACAGTGGAATTTTCTGTTTGCAAAAACTCCCGCCATAGATAATTCTCTAAGTCGCCGCTATTTGCCGGTAAAACCCCTCCAAAAACCGTCTAAATAACATAAAACAGGGCTACGTCAGTTTGAGTAGTGCTCTTCGTCAGGGTAGTATGATCATCCATTTCGGTGGTGTTTTGGGTAGATGATAGTCATTCTCGAAGCGAGATCATTCGCGTTTTCGCTTTTTAGCCCAGCCACCTGATAATCGAATTTATATCTAATCTTTATTTTTTTACGTTTCAACTGTGGGAGTTGGTGTATGAATGCAGGCCTTTATCGTCCTGGCGAGTTCAAAGACAACTGTGGCTTTGGCTTAATTGCGCATATGGAAGGCAATACCAGCCATGAGCTACTTAAGACAGCTATTGAGTCTTTGACATGTATGACACACCGTGGCGGTATCGCTGCAGATGGTAAAACAGGTGACGGCTGTGGTCTTCTGATCCAAAAGCCGGATCTATTTTTACGTGGTGAAGCGCATGCTTTATTTAATCACACCTTGTCCGACCTTTACGGTATCGGCATGGTGTTTCTTGATCAAGATGAAACACTAGCAAGCGAACAGCGTAATGTACTAACGCAAAAGCTAACAGATGAAGGTTTGAATGTCGTGGGTTGGCGTGAAGTGCCAATCGATGCGTCTTGCCTTGGTATGATTGCGATGGATTGCTTGCCTCGTATTGAGCAAGTGTTCGTTGATAGTAATCGTATGGACGCACGCACTTTTGCAACACGTTTGTTTGTGGCGCGTCGTCAAACTGAAATCGCGTTGGCGCAATACGAGAATTTCTACATCTGTTCTTTGTCAGATAAAGTTCTGGCGTATAAAGGTTTGATGATGCCAGTGGATTTGCCTTTCTTTTATAAAGATTTAGGCAACGAAAAAATGCAAACTGCGATTTGTGTTTTCCACCAACGTTTCTCTACTAATACCTTACCAAAATGGCCATTGGCTCAACCGTTCCGCATGTTGGCGCATAACGGCGAGATCAACACTATTGAAGGTAACCGTAACTGGGCATTGGCTCGTACTAGCAAATTGCGTACACCTTTGATCCCTGAGCTACAAGACCTGCAGCCGTTAGTGAACTTAACGGGTTCCGACTCTTCTTCTATGGATAACATGTTGGAAGTTTTGGTAACGGGTGGTGTTGATATCTTCCGTGCTGCACGTTTGATTATTCCACCAGCGTGGCAAAACGTTGAAAACATGGATCCAGAGTTACGTGCTTTTTATCAGTACAACTCCATGCACATGGATCCTTGGGATGGCCCAGCTGGCTTGGTAATGACCGACGGCCGTCATGCTATTTGTATGCTTGACCGTAACGGCTTGCGTCCTGCGCGTTGGGTAATCACTAAGAACGGCTTTATTACGCTGGCTTCTGAAGTGGGTACTTATGGCTACAAGCCTGAAGATGTTGTATCGAAAGGTCGTGTTGGCCCTGGCCAAATGCTAGTAATTGATACGCAAAACGGCAAAGTACTTCATACGGATGACATCGATAATCGCCTTAAATCCATGCACCCATACAAAAAATGGTTGAAGCAGGAAGCGATTCGTATTGAATCATTGTTGGAAGAATCGTCTCTTGAATTCGAACCTTTCACTAAAGAAGAAATGCTGACCTATCAGAAAATGTTCCAAGTCTCTTTTGAAGAGCGCGAGCAAATTTTCCGACCATTGGCAGAAAGTGGCCATGAGGCAGTGGGCTCTATGGGTGATGACACGCCTATGGCGGTTATGTCTAGCCAAACTCGCCCAGTGACAGATTACTTCCGCCAGAAGTTTGCACAGGTAACCAACCCACCAATAGATCCGCTACGCGAATCGGTTGTGATGTCGTTGGAGACGTGCATTGGTGTAGAGCGTAACTTATTTGAAGAAACGCCAAAGCACGCAAACCGTATTATTTTGTCGTCACCAGTATTGTCACCGCGTAAATACAGCCGTTTATTGGCGTTAGATGATCACCGTTTCCGTTTGGTGCGTTTGAGCACGAACTACAACCCAGAAGACGTTTCCCTTGAGCAAGCGATTAAAGACTTGCAAGTAAAAGCGGAAGAAGTCGTGCGTAATGGCGCGGTAATTGTTGTCTTGACTGACCGTGATATCGCCAAAGGCCATTTGCCAATTCCTTCGCCTATGGCGGTGGGCGCTGTGCATCATCATTTGTCTAAGCAAGGTTTGCGTTGCGATTCAAACATCATTGCAGACACTGGCTTTGCGCGTGATCCACATCAGTTTGCTGTGTTGCTAGGCTTTGGTGCAACAGCGGTTTACCCATACCTTTCTTATCGTTTGATTAACGATATGGTTGATAAAGGCGAAGTCTTGGGTGATCCAATCGCTTGCCACGTGAAATACCGTAAAGGTATTAACAAAGGCTTGATGAAAATCATCTCTAAGATGGGGATTTCAACAATCGCGTCTTACCGTGGCGCGCAGTTATTTGAAGCGGTTGGTTTGGATACTAAGGTGGTTGATCTTTGCTTCAAAGGCGTACCAAGTCGTATCAAAGGCGCACGTTTTGAAGATTTCCAAAAGGATCAAGAATCTATCGCGAATAATGCTTGGAAATTACGCAAACCGATTCAACAGGGCGGTTACTTAAAATACGTCCATGAAGCGGAATATCATGCGTTTAACCCAGACGTTGTGCGCAATTTGCAAACCGCTGTGGGCAGTGGTCGTTTTGAAGACTTCACCAAATACACAGAGCTAGTAAACAACCGTCCAGCGTCTATGTTGCGCGACTTGTTTAGCTTGTCAGATAAGGCGAAACCGATTGCCTTGGATGAAGTAGAATCCATTGAAGAGATTCTGCCTCGTTTCGACTCTGCTGGTATGTCCTTGGGTGCCTTGTCACCAGAAGCACACGAAGCCCTAGCGCAAGCGATGAACGAATTAGGTTGTCGTTCTAACTCAGGTGAGGGTGGTGAAGATCCAGCTCGTCACGGTACAGAGCGCCGCTCTAAGATCAAACAAATTGCATCAGGTCGTTTTGGTGTAACGCCTGAGTACTTGGTGAATGCTGAAGTATTGCAGATCAAAGTTGCTCAAGGTGCGAAACCAGGTGAAGGTGGTCAGTTGCCAGGCGGTAAAGTAAACGGCTTGATCGCTCGTCTACGTTACGCAGTTCCAGGTGTTACCTTGATTTCACCACCTCCGCATCATGATATTTATTCTATCGAGGATTTGGCTCAGCTCATTTTCGATTTGAAACAAGTAAACCCAGATGCTTTGGTATCGGTGAAACTGGTTTCTGAACCGGGAGTTGGTACGATTGCGGCGGGTGTTGCAAAAGCTTACGCGGATTTGATTACCATCTCGGGTTACGACGGTGGTACTGCGGCATCGCCAATTACTTCTATTCGTCATGCTGGTTCTCCTTGGGAGTTAGGTTTGGCGGAAGCACAACAAGCCCTTCGTTCTAACGATCTACGTGGCAAAATTCGTCTACAAACAGATGGTGGTTTGAAAACGGGTCTGGATGTGGTGAAAGCGGCGATTCTAGGCGCTGAAAGCTTTGGTTTTGGTACCACACCAATGGTGGCTATGGGTTGTAAGTTCTTACGTATTTGTCACTTGAACAACTGTGCGACTGGGGTTGCGACTCAGGATCAAATGCTGCGTGATGAGCACTTCATTGGCACAGTGGAAATGATCAAAAACTTCTTCCGCTTTATGGCAGAAGATACGCGTCAATGGTTGGCTAAACTCGGCGTAGCTCGTCTGCAGGACTTGATCGGTCGTACGGATCTATTGGCTATTTTGCCTGGTGAAACGGACAAACAGCGTAGCTTAGATCTATCACCAATTTTGAAAAATGATCTGATTCCAGCCGATAAAGCACAATACTGTGAGTCACCATTCAACCCGCCACACGACAAAGGCTTATTGGCTTTGAAAATGTGGGACACAGTTAAAGATGCGGTTGAAGAAAAAGAAGGCGGTGAATTTGCCTTTGAAGTGACGAACTGTGACCGTTCTATTGGTGCGCGTTTGTCTGGTGAAATTGCTAAGCGTTACGGTAACCAAGGCATGATTGATGCACCACTAACACTTAAATTGACAGGCACAGCGGGTCAATCCTTTGGTGTGTGGAACGCTGGTGGTTTGCATATGTACCTAGAAGGTGATGCTAACGACTACGTTGGTAAAGGTATGACTGGCGGTAAGTTGGTTATTCGTTCACCAAAAGGCTCGATGTTCAAGTCACAAGACTCAGCCATTATCGGTAACACCTGTTTGTATGGTGCGACGGGCGGTAAATTGTTTGCCGCAGGTACGGCTGGTGAGCGTTTTGCAGTTCGTAACTCTGGTACGCACACTGTTATCGAAGGCGCAGGTGACCACTGCTGTGAATACATGACAGGCGGTATGGTGACTGTGCTTGGTAATACAGGTTACAACTTTGGTGCGGGTATGACTGGCGGTTTCGCTTACGTACTCGATTTAGACCGTACCTTCGTGGATAAGTACAACCACGAATTGGTGGAAATTCACCGCATCGGTACGGAATTAACGGAAGAGTATCGTTCACACCTTCGCTCTGTGATCGAAGAATACGTCCGAGAAACTGACAGCGAATGGGGCCAAGAGATCTTAGAAAACTTCTACGACTACATTGGCAAGTTCTGGCTAGTGAAACCAAAAGCAGCAAGCTTAGGCGCGCTATTGGCTAACACTCGTCAACGTCCGGAATAAAACACGCTGTTATGGGGCTTGGTTTGATTGAATTTAGATCAAGCCCTGTGAACGAATCAGTCTGACCCATTTGAGAGAAGCGCCGCTTGTTTACAGGCGGCCGAGGAGATAGCAGCTTATGTCTGAGCGCTTGAATAACGCATTTCAATTCGTCGAAGTGGATCGAAAGGATCCTAAGAAAAAGCCTTTAATTACACGTAAAGGGCAGTTCGTCGAAATTTATAAACCATTTGAAGAAGCCGGTGCGAAAGATCAAGCACACCGCTGTCTAGAATGTGGCAACCCTTATTGTGAGTGGAAATGCCCAGTACATAACTACATTCCAAACTGGCTTAAGCTAGTGAGCGAAGGTAGCATTTTGGAAGCGGCTGAGTTGAGCCACCAAACCAACTCTTTACCAGAAGTGTGTGGCCGTGTTTGCCCACAAGATCGTCTTTGTGAAGGTGCTTGTACCCTTGGTGAGGGTGGTTTCGGTGCGGTAACCATTGGTTCTGTTGAGAAATACATTACAGACACAGCGTTTGCTTTAGGCTGGCGCCCAGATATGTCTAACGTCGTACCGGTAAACAAAACCGTTGCTATCGTTGGTGCAGGCCCTGCTGGTCTAGCTTGTGCAGACATCCTAGTGCGCAATGGCATTAAGCCTGTGGTATTTGATAAATACCCAGAAATCGGCGGTTTGCTAACCTTTGGTATTCCAGAATTCAAACTGGAAAAAAGCGTCATGACACGTCGTCGTGAAATTTTTGAAGAAATGGGCGTTGAGTTTGTACTTGGTACTTCGGTTGGTGACGATGTGCCATTTGAACACGTATTGGAAGAGTACGATGCCGTGTTTTTAGGCATGGGTACTTACAAATACATGAAAGGCGGCTTCCCTGGTGAAGACCTTCCAGGCGTTCACGATGCCTTGGATTACCTGATTTCTAACGTCAACCATTGCCTAGACTTCGAAGAAGACGAAGCTGACTACGTGAACTTAAAAGGCAAACAAGTGGTTGTCTTGGGCGGTGGTGATACTGCGATGGACTGTAACCGTACCGCAATTCGCCAAGGTGCGAAAAGCGTGACGTGTGCATACCGTCGTGACCAAGAAAACATGCCAGGCTCTCGTAAAGAAGTGCAGAATGCCAAAGAAGAGGGCGTACAGTTCCTTTTCAACCGCCAACCAGTGGAAATCATTGGTGATGGCAAAGTAGAAGGCATCAAGGTGGTCGAAACGCAAATGGGCGAGCCAGACGAAAACGGTCGCCGTACAGCGGAGATTGTTGAAGGCAGTGAGCAAATCATTCCTGCTGATACGGTATTGATCGCCTTTGGTTTCCAGGCAAGCCCTGCGCCTTGGTTTGAAAAATTCGGTATCGAAACAGACGCTCGCGGTCGTGTTATCGCGCCGAAGAAAGGCAAATTCATGTTCCAGACAACCAACGAGAAGATCTTCGCTGGTGGCGACATGGTGCGTGGTTCAGATCTTGTGGTAACGGCCATTGATGAAGGTCGTAAGGCGGCGGAAGGGATTATGGATTTCCTAGACGTGTAAACGCGACCTTGTCGAGTTTTGAGTCAAAGCGCCAATCAGAGCAATCTGATTGGCGCTTTTGTTTTGGTGATTTGGAATGGAAAACGATCTAAATCCCAGTCCGTGCCGTATGTACTACATCAACTCATAACAACAGGCTAATTATGTTTTCCTTTCTTAAATCTGACCCGATTAAAAAACTCGACAAAGAATATGGCGAGTTACTAGAAAAAGCCATGCAAGCCCAACGCAGTGGCGACATCCGACTTTATTCAGAACTGACAGAGAAAGCTGAGTCTTTGAAAGCCAAGATAGACGAAGCTAAGTCTGCATAGGTCGAGTGATAAAAAACGCGGAACCAGAATGGTGCCGCGTTTTTAGTTTGATTAGATGGCCTTATTAAACCATTAAGACGGTGTGGCGTTGTCCATAGGGCGAATCAGCGCCAAGCTTTCTTCTGCGAAACCTGTACCCGCTTCGGTGTAGAAGTTGAAGACGTTGTCTATGCCGCTGTTGATGAGGATTTCTCTTTCATCTTGGTAACGGGCAATCGCGGCGATTTGTCCTGTGTAATTGGCTTTACGCAGTTGTATGGCGACATTGGTGGTGTCTTCTGCGGCAGGCAGAGCCAGCAAGACCAAATCAATTCGGGAGGTGTCTAAACGCTCCCATAAGTCAGCGTCTTCACCGTCACCGTAGAAGACGTTTTCTTGGTCGGCTTGCATTTGGTTTATACGATTGCGATCGGCATCCATACCGGCAACAGTATCGCCCACAAACCCTTTCAACGACTCGAATGCACCGCGTCCAACTCGACCTAAACCTACCACCAGAATGTCGCTATTAACCGGCTGTACGAAGCGGTCTTCAGGTAAACAGTCTGTGCTTTCAAAACGACGAATGAAATCTTTGTTTTTGCGGTACATACGGTGAACGTTACGGTAAAGCACGCTGGTGATGACGAAAGAGAAAGACACGGCTAGAGCCAAAACAACCAGCCATTCTTTTTCTAACCAGCCGTTTGCCACACTTAGAGCAACAACAATAAGCCCAAATTCGCTGTAGTTAGACAGAATCATCGACGACAGGAAGGACGTTCGTCCGCGTAGCTTCATCTTGGTTAGCAACAAGAAGAAGAGTGCGAATTTGGCCAAAATAACTAAGGTAATGATCAGGCTTATGCCGACCATGCTTAGTGTAGGTAATGCCGTAAAGCCAATGGATAAGAAAAAACCGATCAAAAATAAGTCTTTAAAATTCATCAGTGATTTGTTCATTTCTGCGGCTTTTGGGTGTGACGCTAATAAGATGCCGAAGATCAGCGCCCCTAAATCGCCTTTCACGCCAACCAAATAAAACAGTTCATAGCCACCTAGGGCAAGAAAGAGTCCTGTTAGAGGTAGCATCTCCCCGTGACCCGCCTTATCGACAATCTTATTGATGACTGGGCGGACGAGTAACAGTCCAAACAGAGCCAATGCCCAGATGGATGGTATTTTGCCTGTGGCTGCGACAAGGAAAATAACCGCCACTATGTCCTGCATAACCAAAATGCCAAGGGATAATTGTCCGTGACGAGTTTTTAGCTCGCTACTTTCTTCCAGCAGTTTCATCACACAAACGGTGCTGGAAAAACTAAGAGCAAAACCAAGCAAGGCAGCGGTTTTAAAATCTAATAGACCGAAATACGGTAAGCTCAATGTGCCAAGTAGTAAGGCAATACCGGCAAATATTATGGTGCTTATGCCCATATGACTTAGTGTCGATGCCCAGACTTCGCGCTTTAGGAGGTCCTTAACATGCAGCTTCAAGCCGATGCTAAACAACATGAGTGTAATGCCTATATTGGCAAGAGAATCCAGAGTATTACTTGGCTCTAACCCTGCGTAATTAAGGAGAAATCCTGCCAACAAAAAACCAATTAGTGGTGGTAAGTTGATTAACTTGACGGCCAGTCCACAGGCAAATGCGAATAAGATCCAAATGAATTCCATAGATTCCTTCTGATATTCAGAGTGGTAAAGGGAGGTTTTATCATACGGAATTTGACCAAGCCGCGCAGCACGTAATATAGAAAAATACCCGTTCCCGCCGAATTAATTGACATATCAAAAATGATATAAAGACAAACATTTATTCTATTTGATTGGTATGTTCATTTTGCCTACTCTGAATGATAGGTTTTTCAAGACCTGATTGGCTCGAAAAAATAATCATAAAAAATATACGGTCACTGAAGCGTGTTCCTTATGGTGCTTGCCTTGACTGTAACAGGAGAAGCTAATGAACTATCTAAAAAATGCCATTGCTGGTTTAGTACTGGGTGCCACTGCATTGAGTTCCGCTAGTGTCTTGGCTGCTGAGGGTTATGTTGGTATTGCGATGCCAACCAAGTCGTCCGCGCGTTGGATCACTGATGGTGATTCCATGGTGAAACTCTTCGAAGATGCGGGTTACAAAGTTGATCTGCAATACGCAGAAGATGAGATCCCGAACCAACTTTCTCAAATTGAAAATATGATCGTAAAAGGCGTTGATGTTCTTGTCATTGCTGCGATCGATGGTACGACTTTATCTAACGCATTGGAAAATGCTGATGCGGCTGGCATTAAGGTTATTTCTTACGACCGCCTGATCAAAAACAGTCCTTATGTTAGTTACTACGCGACATTCGATAACTTCAAAGTAGGCGTGTTGCAAGCCAAGTCTTTGGTGAGCGGCATGGAAAAACGTGGTAAGGGTCCTTACAACGTTGAATTGTTCGGTGGCTCTCCTGATGATAACAATGCTTATTTCTTCTACAACGGTGCTATGTCAGTGCTTCAGCCAATGATTGACTCCGGTAAAGTGAATATTGTGTCAGGCCAAATGGGCATGGACACAGTAGGTACATTGCGCTGGGACGGTGCGACTGCTCAAGCGCGTATGGATAATTTGCTATCAGCTCATTACACAACCAAACGTGTAGATGGCGTATTGTCACCCTATGACGGTATTTCTATTGGTATTTTGTCCTCTCTTAAAGGCGTAGGTTACGGTTCTGGCAATCTAAAAATGCCGATTGTGACAGGTCAAGACGCGGAAGTGCCTTCAGTCAAATCCATCATCGCAGGCGAGCAATACTCCACTGTTTTCAAAGACACTCGTGAATTAGCCAATGTGACTGTTGGTATGGTGCAAGCAGTATTGAATGATGCTAAGCCTCAAATTAATGATACCAAAACCTATGATAATGGTATCAAGGTCGTTCCTAGCTATTTGCTTGAGCCTGTAACAGTAGACAAATCCAACTGGCAAGATGTGCTATTGGGCAGTGGCTACTATACGAAGTCTCAGATCGAATAAGCGCACGATTACTGTGCTTATCAATACTCTATAAGAACTTTTTATTTGTCCTAACTCAACAATAATAAAGCAGCAAGTGCGCTATTGACCGTGAATCAATACGGTAATGGCGCACCTGCTAATGGGATGTTTTATGGAAAATATTATTTTGGAAATGCGCAGCATTACCAAGACATTTCCTGGAGTAAAAGCCCTCGACTCGGTGAACCTGAAAGTTCGTGATGGCGAGATTCACGCTTTAGTGGGTGAAAATGGCGCAGGTAAATCAACTCTCATGAAAGTGTTGAGTGGGGTTTATCCACACGGAAGTTATGAAGGTGATATCCTTTTTAATGATGAAACCGTCGCGTTTTCCGGCATACCGGACAGTGAAGAAAAAGGCATCATCATTATTCACCAAGAGCTAGCACTAGTGCCGCTCTTATCCATCGCTGAAAATCTTTTTTTAGGTAATGAGAATGTCGAGGCTGGCGTTATAGACTGGCCAAAAACCTATTCTCGTACACTCGGTTTATTAGAAAAAGTCGGACTAAAAGAATCGCCTTCCACTTTGGTTGGTCAGTTAGGTGTGGGCAAACAACAGCTTGTTGAGATTGCCAAAGCCCTTGCCAAAGATGTGAAATTATTGATTTTGGATGAGCCAACAGCAGCGCTGCAAGAGAACGACAGTGCCAAGTTGCTTGACCTATTGCTGGAATTTAAAGCTCAGGGTATTTCCTCCATCCTGATTACCCACAAATTAAACGAAATCAGCCGTGTAGCAGACAGCATCACAGTAATCCGTGATGGTGCCTCAGTCTCCACGCTAGATTGTCGTGCGCAAAGCATCAGTGAAGAAGACATTATTCGCGATATGGTTGGCCGTGATATGGCACACCGTTACCCAGTAAGAAAGAACCCGACCAAAGAAGGTCACTTAGGCAAAACCTTAATGGAAGTTAGCAACTGGAATGTTTGGCATCCTGAAGCCGTCGATCGTCAAATAATCCATGACATCGCTTTCAATGTGCACGCTGGAGAAATTGTTGGTATTGCGGGGTTGATGGGGTCAGGTCGCACAGAATTAGCGATGAGCCTATTCGGACAAAGTTACGGCAAAAATATCCAAGGTGAAGTGCGTTTACGTGGCGAAATCGCCGATTTGTCCACGGTACCTAAAGCGATAAAAAGTGGTTTGGCGTATGTAACGGAAGACCGTAAAGAACTGGGTTTGATTCTTGAAGAAACCATTCAAACCAATACCACGTTAGCCAACTTAGATCGAGTGTCGTCGAGCGGTGTGATTGATGAAAACATCGAGCGCCAAGTGTCGGAAGACTATCGCAAAGCACTCAATATTCGTACCCCAAGCGTATTCCAGAAAGTGATGAACTTATCTGGCGGCAATCAACAAAAAGTGGTGTTGAGTAAATGGCTGTACTCACAGCCTGACGTACTGATTCTAGATGAGCCAACTCGCGGTATTGACGTGGGGGCCAAGTTTGAGATTTACAGCATCATCAATGAACTTGCCGATGATGGCAAAGGTGTGGTGATGATTTCTTCAGAGATGCCGGAGTTGCTGGGCATGTGTGATCGTATTTACGTGATGAACGAAGGCCGCTTTGTTGGTGAGTTAGACAAAGCGAATGCGAGCCAAGAAAAAATCATGTCAATGATAGTGAAAGCGTAACGGAGTAATAATAATGACAACAAAAGAAACCTCTACAGTGGTCCAATCGGCACCTTCTGTTACCAGCTACTTGAAGTCGCATATGCGTGATTACGGTATGTTGATCGCACTGGTTGTGATCATGGGAATGTTTCAGTTTTTGACTGATGGCACTCTGATGCGTCCGGTTAACTTAACCAATTTATTCTTACAAAACAGCTACATAATCATCATGGCCATTGGCATGTTGCTGGTTATCGTTGCGGGTCATATCGATTTATCGGTTGGCTCGGTAGCGGGTTTCATTGGCGCATTGGCGGCCGTGATGTCTGTTAACTATGATTTGCCAACCATTCTTGTTGTGCCTGTGTGTTTGGTAGTTGGCTTGATCATTGGTGGCCTTCAAGGCTATTGGATTGCCTATTGGAAAATTCCGGCCTTCATCGTGACCCTGGCGGGCATGTTGGTGTTCCGTGGTTTGACGTTGGCGTTACTTGAAGGCCAGTCTGTTGGGCCATTTCCGAAAAGCTTTCAGCTATTAAGTACGGGATTTATCCCTGATGTTTTTGGTGTGGGGCGTCCTAATGTCACCGCGCTGGTTTTAGGCGTGTTAGCTGCGAGTGCCATTGTGTTTTTGGCAGCACGTAGCCGATCTAGAGCATTGAAATACGGTATTCAAGATGAGCCTTTCTCTTTCTTTATCGTAAAAAATGCTTTGGTTGCCATCGCTATTATTTATTTGTCTTACCTATTAAGTACTTACCGTGGTTTGCCAAACGTTCTAATGACAATGGCTGTATTGATCGCGGTTTATACCTTCTTAACCAACAGCACCACAATTGGCCGTCGTATCTATGCTTTGGGTGGCAATGTCAAAGCCGC
Source organism: Marinomonas alcarazii (assembly GCF_003208215.1). GTDB lineage: Bacteria > Pseudomonadota > Gammaproteobacteria > Pseudomonadales > Marinomonadaceae > Marinomonas > Marinomonas alcarazii. Next base: position 104,437 of record NZ_QKLW01000008.1, on the reverse strand, counting down.
CAAGCTTTCGGGTATTAATACAGAGCGTTTAACGTTTTTGACGTTTGCCAACATGGGCATGTTAGCCGCACTGGCTGGTTTGATTTTTGCGGCTCGTTTGAATACAGCGACACCAAAAGCCGGTTTCGCCATGGAGCTAGATGTTATCGCCGCTGTCTTTATCGGTGGTGCTTCCATGACGGGTGGTGTGGGTAAAGTCATCGGTGCGGTGATTGGTGCCTTTATCATGGGCGTAATGAATAACGGGATGTCGATATTGGGTATAGGGATTGATTGGCAGCAGGTGATTAAGGGCTTGGTATTGCTCGCTGCGGTTATCTTCGACGTCTACAACAAACAAAAAGCGCGCTAAGAACGCGGGTTAAAGGAGTAATTTATGTTGTTTTTATCTCAAATTAAACAAGGTGGTGTGGTGTGTCGCGAAGGCAATGAAGCACACCTTGTACTTCATGCATCGAGTGTTTATGAACTCGCAAAAGAAGCCGTTAAAAGTGGCGTGCCGCTGAAGTCTATTATCGAAAAACATGGTTTAGGCGAATCTGTGGATTTGTCTGAGTTGGCGAAAAATAACCAGCTAGATTGCCCTGTGCGCCATCCAGATCCAGCACACATGTACTTGACTGGAACAGGATTGACGCATTTAGGTTCTGCTTCGACACGTAATGCTATGCATGCGAAAAGCGAAGAATTAACCGATTCTATGAAGATCTTCCAAATGGGTGTTGAAGGCGGTAAGCCGAAAGACGGTGAAGAAGGCGTTCAGCCAGAATGGTTTTATAAAGGCAATGGTGCTGGCGTGGTTGCACCGGGTGATGCTCTGCCTTCACCATCTTTTGCATTAGATGGCGGTGAAGAGCCAGAAATCGCGGGCTTCTACCTAGTGGGTGATGATGGCAAAGTGCATCGTCTAGGTTACACCTTGGCGAATGAATTCTCAGATCACGTAACAGAGCGCCAGAACTATTTGTACTTGGCTCATTCAAAATTGCGTCCAGCGTCATTTGGTCCTGAATTGCTAGTGGGCGAATTGCCAATGCACATTGACGGCCATTCACGTATCGAGCGTGGTGAGAAAACCCTATGGGAAAAAGGCTTTTTATCCGGTGAAGACAATATGTCACACACCTTTAAAAACTTAGAGCACCATCATTTCAAATACTCTATTTTCCGCCAGCCTGGGGATCTGCATGTGCATATGTTTGGCACAGCGACCTTATCGTTTGCGGATGGTGTTCAGGCTCAAGAAGGCGATGTGTTTGAAATTTCATCACCAACTTTTGGTTTGCCATTACGCAATGCCTTGGCGAAAGAAGCAGAGTTATCGACCGAGGTAGATGTGCTATGAAAAAGCCAATGGCCGTTTATCCAGATTTAAAAGATCGTTCCGTCTTCATTTCCGGCGGCGCGACAGGTATTGGTGCCGCGATTGTTGAAGCGTATGCCAAGCAAGGCGCAAAAACGGCCTTCGTAGATTTGGATGAAAAAGCGGGCTCTGCGCTTGCTAAACGTCTGAATAAAGAAGGTTATGAGGTGCGTTTTGAGGTCTGTGACATCACGGACATCCAAGACTATCAACGTAAAATCCGCGCGGCCGCAGAAGCGTTTGGCCCGATTTCAGTGTTGATGAATAACGCAGCCAACGATGTGCGCCATTCTTTGGAGTCACTGACGGAAGAGCGTTTTGATGAATTAGTGGGTGTGAACATCAAGCATGCCATGTTCGCAGCGCAAGCTGTTGCGCCGATGATGCGCAAACTAGGTGGTGGTTCGATTATCAATTTTGGTTCTGTGGGTTGGATGATGCCGACAGCGGGTTACCCAACTTATGGGACAAGCAAAGCCGCTACGCATGGTTTAACGCGCTCTCTTGCCCGTGACTTAGGTGGCGCTGGCATTCGAGTGAATACCCTAGTTCCTGGTTGGGTGATGACAGAAAAACAGCTGCGCATGTGGGTTGATGATGCGGCAGAAGAAAAGATTAAACAAAGCCAATGCCTAGCAGGCAAGGTGCTTCCTGAGCACATCGCCAATATGGCGTTGTTTTTAGGGTCTGATGCGGCAGCCATGTGCTCGGCGCAAAACTTTATTGTTGATGGAGGTTGGGTATGAGTGATTCTAAGCAAAATAAGTTCGTACCAAAAGCATGGCCCCGCAAATTACGTTCAACGGAATGGTTTGGCGGTACTTCACGTGATCACATTTATCACCGCAGCTGGATGAAAAACCAAGGCTTACCAGCGGATTTATTTGATGGTCGCCCAGTCATTGGTATTTGTAATACTTGGTCGCAACTTACCCCTTGTAACGCCCATCTTCGCGACCTTGCTGATCGAGTAAAACACGGTATTTATGAAGCGGGTGGCTTGCCACTGGAGTTTCCTGTGTTCTCTGTGGGTGAAAGTTCACTGCGTCCAACCGCTATGATGTATCGCAACATGGCGGCGATGGATGTGGAAGAAGCTTTGCGTGCTAATCCGCTTGATGGTGTTGTCTTGTTGGCGGGTTGTGACAAAACGACCCCAGCGCTTCTTATGGGCGCATGCAGTGTCGATATTCCAGCGATTGTTGTGTCTGGGGGCCCGATGTTGAATGGCTACTTCAGAGGCGAGCGTGTAGGTTCTGGTACGGCGTTGTGGCAAATGTCGGAAGACATCAAAGCGGGCAAGATGACCCAAGAAGATTTCCTTGAAGCTGAGCAATCTATGTCTCGCTCTGCGGGCGGCTGTAACACCATGGGTACAGCCAGCACTATGGCATCTATGGCCGAAGCCTTGGGTATGGCGTTATCGGGTAACGCCGCCATTCCTGCGGTAGACAGCCGTCGTCGAGTCATGGCGCATCTTACTGGCCGTCGCATCGTCGATATGGTTAAAGACGATTTGAAACCGTCTGATATTTTGACTCGCCAAGCGTTCGAAAACGCGATTCGTGTCAACGGCGCGATAGGTGGCTCCACCAACGCGGTCATTCACTTGTTGGCCATTGCTGGTCGTGTTGGCGTAGATCTAAGCCTAGATGACTGGGATAAGTTAGGCCAAGAAATTGCCACTATTGTTAACCTAATGCCGTCCGGCAAATACTTGATGGAAGAGTTCTTCTACGCAGGCGGCTTGCCTGTAGTCATCAAGCATTTGGCAGAAGCAGGTAAGCTTCATAAAGACGCTCTTACCGTGTCTGGTGAATCTATTTGGGAAGAAGTGAAAGAGGTTCGCAACTGGAACCCTGACGTTATTTTGCCTGTTGAAAAAGCACTGACACAAAAAGGTGGCATCGTTGTATTGAAAGGCAACCTTGCACCACAAGGTGCGGTATTGAAACCGTCTGCTGCGTCAGCGCATTTGTTGCAGCACCGCGGCCGTGCTGTGGTGTTTGAAGACATTGACGATTACAAAGCCAAGATCAATGACGAGGCGTTGGATATCGATGAAAACTGCGTCATGGTGCTAAAAAACTGTGGGCCGAAAGGTTATCCAGGTATGGCTGAGGTTGGCAACATGGGCTTGCCGCCAAAAGTATTGCGCAAGGGCATTAAAGACATGGTGCGTATTTCAGATGCTCGTATGTCTGGAACCGCGTATGGCACTGTGGTTCTGCATACTACGCCAGAAGCCGCCGCTGGTGGACCATTAGCCGTGATTCAAAATGGCGACATGATTGAATTAGACGTGGAAAACCGTCGCTTGCATGTAGATATTTCTGATGAAGAAATGGCAACACGTTTAGCGAACTGGAAAAGTCATTTGGAACCGCCAAAAAGTGGTTACATCAAATTATTCCATGACCACGTACAGGGTGCCGATACCGGTGCCGATTTTGATTTCCTAAAAGGATGTCGAGGCGCTGCGGTACCAAAAGATAGCCATTAGGATGCAATAAAACGGCCAGTGAATGGTGAGCTAATTGAGAAAGTAACCCCATCCTAACCTTCCCCTTGATAAGGGGAAGGGACTAGAACGCAGTACTTAGCTCCTCCCCCTGCTAAGGGGGAGGTTGGGAGGGGGTAAAAGTTCGAACTGTCACAATGCATCATAGATTTATTGATATTTTTATTAAAGAGAGGAGTGAGTATGTTAACGGGACAGCATTTTATTGCCGGTAAATGGGTAAAGGGCGACGCAACATTTTCTTCAACGCCTGCTACAGGACCTTCTCATGAGTTTGCCGTTGGTCGCGTATCTGATGTGGATGCCGCAGTAGAAGCCGCCGAAGCGGCGTTTGAAGAATTTGGTTATTCTTCTCGTGAAGAGCGTGCGGCTTTTTTGAATGCGATCGCTGATGAAATTGATGTGTTAGGCGATCAAATTACAGAAATTGGCGTGCAAGAGACAGGTTTGCCTGCGGCACGTTTGCAAGGTGAGCGTGGCCGAACCACAGGCCAGTTACGTTTATTCGCTGAGCGTATTTTGTCTGGTGAATACTTGGATCGTCGTTTTGATGAAGCCTTGCCTGATCGCGCACCGTTGCCACGTCCTGATATGTACATGGTACAACGTCCGATTGGTCCTGTGGCAGTGTTTGGCGCTTCTAACTTTCCATTGGCGTTTTCAACGGCAGGTGGCGATACGGCGGCGGCTCTCGCGGCGGGTTGCCCAGTAGTGGTCAAAGGGCATTCTGCTCACCCAGGAACAGGTGAACTTGTCGCGCAAGCGGTTGAAGCGGCGATGAAACGTTGCAAGATGCCAGCGGGCGTTTTCTCCTTGATCCAAGGCGGTAACCGTCAAGTTGGACAAGCGTTAGTACAGCATCCGTTAATCAAAGCCGTTGGTTTTACTGGCAGTTTGGCAGGTGGTCGTGCTTTGTTTGATTTGTGTGCGGCGCGTCCAGAGCCGATTCCTTTCTTTGGTGAGTTGGGTTCTGTAAACCCAATGTTTGTCATGCCAGAAGCGGTAAAAAATCGTGCTGAGGAATTAGGTAAAGGCTGGGCAGGTTCATTGACTATGGGCGCTGGTCAGTTTTGTACTAACCCAGGGATTGCGGTGATGTTAGACAATGCCGATTCGAAAGCCATGATAGCCGCAGCGAGTGCAGCACTCTCTGAAATCTCTGCGCAAACTATGCTGACGGATGGCATTGCTGATGCGTACCGTTCTGGTGTGGCGGCGATTGAGAAAACAGGCATTGAGTCGGTGGTTCGTAGCGCAGACACAACGGATCGAACGGCATTGCCAAACTTGTTCACGGTAACGGGTCAAACATGGCTAGATCATCCAACACTGCACCAAGAAGTCTTTGGTCCTCTTGGTTTGGTTGTGTTGGCGGACAGTGTTGAGCAAATGGTCGAATTAGCTCGTCATTTGGAAGGTCAGTTGACGTGTACCATTCATCTTGACGAAGGCGATCATGCCGCGTGTCAGAAACTGTTGCCTGTGTTGGAGCGTAAAGCAGGGCGATTGTTGGCGAATGGTTTCCCAACGGGTGTTGAAGTGAACGATACCATGGTGCATGGCGGGCCGTACCCGGCATCGACAAACTTCGGTGCAACCTCAGTCGGCACCTTGTCGATTCGTCGTTTCTTGCGTCCAGTTTGTTACCAAAATATTCCAAAAGCTTTACTACCAAAAGACTTGGTAGATTAATGCTTAGGCGTTAGATCTTATTAATCGACTTTGATAGGTCGGTTTGTATTGAAAGTAAGCCCAAGGCGGGTTGTTGAGCGAGTTCGGTTTTGAAAGCAGCCGACTCGCTTTTTTTGCTTCTTGGTCAAGTTAATAGCGAAGGGTTACGCGTTCGCAGGTTTTTGTTCCAACTCGGCAAGCACCAAACGCTTGAGTTGGTTGGCAAGAGGCGATAATTGGCGGCCACGCATTTGCAGTAAATAGTAAGGACTCATAACAATCTTTCGATCTAGTTTGAGCGTTTTTAAATCCGCTTTTACTTTATGGCCAACCAGCAAGTCGCTTACTTCCCTTGCCATAGGCGCAATGGCGTTGGATGAAACAAGAATCGCGATCAATGCCAGTAATGACGTACTGTTGGTGATACTTAATGGCAGTTCGGAACGCTCTTCCATAAAGGCGGCTTCAACGGCCTCGCGTATCGGTGCGCGGTGAGATTGCATGACCCATTCAAAATGAACCAAGTCTTTTACCCTTACCACATCTAAGTGAGCCAATGGATGGTCTTTACGAACCAATAGGTTGACCGATTCTGTGCGCGCTGGGTAAATTTCAAATTCGTTGGCATCGTATTGTTTGGGAATACGGGCTAGCACGAAGTCATTGTGTCCTGCCACTAAATCGCGCACCAAAACATCACTTGTGTCGACGTTTATATCGATCTCAGCTTTTGGTGCGATCGCGCGCAATTGCTGAATAGCAGGAATAACAAAACCCACCGCCGCTCCAGTTACTGCGCCAATGGCAGTCGTTCCACCGCCGCCTTCTTTTAGCTCGTCGACTTCACGGGCAAGATCGCGCAGCTCAACTAAAAGGTTGTGCGCCCGACGGGCTACGGCTTGACCAACCAAAGTAGGTTCCATGCCTTTGGCATGACGAATAAATAAACGTGTGCCAATGGTTTGTTCAATTTCACTCAACATGCGTGACGCAGCGGGTTGTGTCATTGCCATTTCATCGGCAGCAATCCCCAGTTGACCATGCTCGGAAATAACCGAAATTAAACGCAATTGATTGAGCTTTAAATGCTTGGCCAGACCTATGTCCATATCGACCTCTATTATTGTTTTTAATAGAGATATCTTACTCTAAATAGAAGCTATTAGCGTCTAAAATTGACAAAAAAGCCCAAATAAATGGACTTTTTAAGAGTTTTTGATTTCAGTAAATGAGGGCGAAAAGTTGTTCGCTGAAAGATTCGCTACTGTGTTTTGATGTGCGAATTGCAGTGTATCTTTGAGTGCTTTTATTAAGTGATTGGTAGATATCGTAAGAGGCGAGTAAACTATTGATCCACTTTATCAATGCTAAGGAAAAGGATGTCTCTGCTAAATTCACAATCGACTGCTGGAACTCAAGTAAAACGCTTGGCTGAAAAAGAGCTGGTGGCGCTGTTTGCTCTGATGATGTCGCTTACTGCGTTAAGTATGGACGCTATGTTGCCAGCGTTTCCGCATATTGCTGAGTCGTTGGCGATTGTGGATTATCAAAAAACTCAGTGGATTGTCTCGGCAATGATTCTGGGAATGGTATTTGGCGAGATCATTTTTGGCCCGTTGTCGGACGCGATTGGTCGCAAAAAAAGCATTTTAATTGGCATCAACATTTATATTGTCGGTTCGGTTATTGCGCTGTTAGCGTCGTCCATCGAGGTGTTTTTACTGGGACGTTTTATCCAAGGGTTTGGTGTGGCGGGGCCAAAAATTGCTTCTCGTGCCTTGATTCGAGACATGTATAAAGGCGCTGCCATGGCGCGAATTATGTCTTTTGTGATGATGGTGTTTATTCTTGTCCCCATGCTTGCGCCTTCCTTGGGGATGTTGGTGATTAAAGTGGCCGATTGGCGCTGGATTTTTGCCTTATTAATGATACAAGCCGCTGTTGCCGGTGGTTGGCTTTTGTTACGACAACCTGAAACATTGTCAAAAGAAAACCGTATCCCATTGAATAGAAAGCGTTTAATGGCTGATGTACGTTTTATTTTGAGCCGCCGTGATGTGATGGCGTTTACCATTTTGTTAGGTTGTATTTTTGGTGCCTTGATGCTGTATATAAGTACGGCGCAGTCTATCTTCCAAGATGTGTATGACACGGGGGATCGTTTTCCTTTGTTTTTTGGCATGCTGGCGATAGGTTCTTCGATTATCAATTTTTCAAACGGTAAAATTGTCCTACGAGTCGGTATGCTTCGCTGTGTTTTTGGGGCGTTAAGCGTTATGTGTTCGACTGCGTTTATTCTTTTGCTCGTGGCGGTGTTTTTTGCTGGTGTCCCGCCTTTTGTTTTCTTCATGGCCTTGGGGATGATAATGTTTTCTTGCCTAGGTATGGTGTTCGGTAATGTGAATGCCATGGCGATGGAACCGTTAGGGGCTGTGGCTGGACTTGGAGCATCATTGATCTCGTCTTTATCAAGTTTTCTTGCCATTGTGTTAGCAACGGCAGCAGGTCAGTTCTATAACTTTACGGTTATTCCTTTGGCCAGCAGCTTTGCTATTTTTTCCATGATTGCTTTAGTCATGTTGAGATACGGTCATAAGTACAGCCAGCGTCATACAGAAGAATGAGACTTTTCATCGCATAGTGTATTTGCTGAAGACGAGTGTCATCCAGTTGTCCGTAAAGTAGGTTAGAATATAGGCTCAGTTTTTTAGTATGAGCCACATCTATGTCCTCCCAAGTATCCTCCTCTGATTCCTTAGCTAAACAGCTCTTTTCCATGACATGGCCAATGTTGTTTGGCGTTTTGTCGTTAATGAGTTTCCAGCTGGTGGACAGTGCTTTTATCGGACAATTGGGTATTTTACCTTTAGCGGCGCAGGGTTTTACCTTGCCGATCCAGATGATTGTGATTGGTTTGCAAGTGGGCTTAGGCATTGCGACGACGGCCATTATTTCTCGTGCTTTAGGCGCAGGTGACAAGCGTTATGCCAAGCAATTAGGCGGTTTGGTGCTCATGATGGGAAGCATAGGGATTGCTTTCTTTAGTGTGATTATTTGGCTGCTACGTCATCCTATTTTGGCGCTATTGAGTGCGCCAGACTCTGTTTACCCTGTTATTGATTCTTACTGGCCTCATTGGCTGCTCAGTGCATGGGTGGGGGCGTTGATCTATTTTTATTACAGCATTTGTCGTTCCAACGGTAATACCTTATTGCCAGGGATTATGATGATTGTGACCAGCGTGCTTAACTTGGTGCTGGATCCCATCTTTATCTTCACTTTTGATCTTGGTTTGAATGGCGCCGCGATGGCAACCACAGTGGCGTTTGCTATAGGTACTTTGATTGTTGCGCCGCAAGTGGCGCGCAAACATTGGCTCACTTTTGATTGGCAAGATCTTCATATAGGCAAAAGCTTGGCGTCGATTGGTCATATTATGGGACCTGCGATGGTTAGCCAATTGTTGCCTCCGGTTTCTTCTATGTTGGCGACTAAGCTGATTGCTGGGTTTGGTACGGCAGCGGTAGCGTCTTGGGCACTAGGCTCGCGCTTTGAATTTTTTTCTATCGTGGCGGTGTTGGCGTTGACTATGTCTATGCCACCCATGGTAGGGCGTTTGTTAGGTGCAGGCCGTCTAAACGATGTGCGTTACGTCGTGCGTTTAGCTTGTCGTTTTGTATTGTCGCTTCAGTTGGTGATCGCTGTGATTACTTTTCTTGTCTCTGGTATTTTGGCAAATCTGATGACCAGCGACGAAGAAGTCTCGACGATCTTGCATTGGCATTTGATGATAGTGCCGGTGAGTTTAGGTCTACTCGGCATCTGTATGTTGATGGTGTCTATCTCTAACGCCTTAGGTAAGTCCTACACTGCTCTAACAATCTCGGCATTGCGCTTGTTTGCTTTCTTCTTGCCTTGTTTGTGGGTTGGGTCGGAAATCGCTGGGCTTAAAGGGCTGTTCTTCGGCGTCTTGATCAGCAATGTTCTTGCCGGTGTTTGTGCTTGGTACATGTATCTCAGAGCGCTTGAGCAGGTTGAGAAAAAGCTGAGTAAGGCCTAATACCGCAATATCGTCCAATCTTTTTTAGTTTTTCTTCGCTAATCTATAACTATGGTTTAGGTTGGTTTTGAGAGGTTGTGATGTCGTATGTTGCCTATCGATTTATTGTTCATTCGTAAAACACACTGAAAACTAAGGTCTTTTCGCATGTTTACGCAAAGACCTTGGTATCATGCAAGACGGATTCGAAGCAGAAGTGGGTAAAGGCAATCTATTCACTTTGATCAAAGAGTTGAGTGTTTTCTCAAAAGTAGAGGCCGTCAAAAAGAGTCGTGTTCAAGGGGAGTAATTCACCTTAGTAATGTTTGTCGATTTCGAATTTGAGGAGTATGCTGCTTAGATGTTTTTGATAGGTCTGATGATGTGTTGAACGTACCGCGAATCGTTTGGATTATGATGTGTTGTTTGGCTGGGTTGTGGCTGTTTTTATCCGCTTCAACACAGGTGACGTCTTATGCATCCTTTTCCTATACAAGTGCTTCACACACGGTACATCAGGACATGGCGTCATTGTCTAAGGCTGTAATGTCTGATGTGAACCTTGCTTCTGCCTCGCATGATCATGCTAAAGACATGGGTTACTCTGATTGTGTTGATCATTGTGCTTTGGCTGTTTTGCCTCCTCTGTTGTTACTTTTGGCCATTGCGGTTATTTATTGGCCTGCCTTGTCGTTGATTGAAAAATGGCGACATAATTTCTTAGAGCTTGTCACTCCTCCTCCCCGTTTGTCTACGTTAATTGCCAACTAGCTGTCTATTTAACAGCATCCAATATCACTGATGGTCTTAGTGTTATTCATAATGCTGAATAACGTCTGAGCTGTTTATAAGTAATTAATAACGTGAGATATAACTATGACACTTTTTAAAAAATATTTTTCTGCTGCTGCCATTCTAATCATGAGTTCGGCGATTGCTGGCTGCGTTACTTCGTCATTAACGGACGATATGGATCATCATCAAATGGATCATTCGGAGCATGCTTCTCAGTTTATGCAAGGCAACCAGAAAATGATGAAGGATATGCATGCAACGGAACTGACTGGTGATGTTGATTACGACTTTGTTGTCGGCATGATTCCTCATCATCAAGGTGCAATTGATATGGCGACGCAGTTGCTTGCATCTGCGGATGTTTCTGACAAATTGAAGCCTTTGGCGGTCGATATTGTAGCGGCGCAATCGAGCGAGATTATGTTTATGCGAGATTGGCTTGCAAGTTATGGGGAAGCGAGACCATCCGCTGACGCTGAGCAAATTAAAGCCGCGTATGCTGCTATTAATGCAAAAATGATGGCGGATATGCATCAGCTTCTTGCAAGTGGTGATGTGAATCGTGACTTTGTGGCAGGTATGATTCCGCATCATGAAGCGGCTGTAGCCATGGCAAAAGTGCTTTTAGAGTTTAGTCGTGATCCAGCGCTTATAAAAATGGCGCAAGCGGTTATTCGTGATCAAAACCGTGAAATTGCCTTCATGCAGCAGTACTAAGTACTTCTGTTGTCGATAAGCACTCACAATAAATTCCCGCTCAATATTACTATCGAGCGGGACTTTATTGAGCATTTGTTGAACTTATTAATGACTCTTTGCCCTGCTGTTTCTCTCAGACGTGAGATACAATACTTATTCTTGCAACCACACAAACCTATTTCAACGTCATAAAACACACATCTCCAGCGTTTATTCTATAGGTTGCGAGCCGTGCCAAATTACGTGATTAGGCTGAAATAAGGTGCCGAGCATATCGAGGAAGTAGCATGTTAAGATTTTTCAAAATCCGCAATGGGTTGATTCAAGAAATTTCCAAAGACGATGAGAATTTTGCCACCCTTCAAAAAGAAGCGAACTGGATTGATGCCGCAGAACCCGATGACGATGAGCGTTTACTGCTTAAAGCGTTGCTAAGAACCGATCTTCCTGAATCGGATGATGTGGAAGAGATCGAAGCGTCCGCTCGTTGTTTCGTTGACCAAGCAGGCATCCACGTTCACTCATTGTTTTTAAATCAAACAGAAGGGCGCCATAAAACCGCCACGGTTGCTTGTATCTTGCAACAAGACAGGCTGATCACCATCCGTGAAACAGAATTAGCCGATTTTAGATTGCTGCGCATGCGTGCTCGCCGAGGGCACATTTTGGTTGATTCTCCAGCGCATTTGCTGGTGACCCTGCTGGAAAACAAAGTAGAGAATCATGCCGATACCCTAGAGGACTCTCATCGCCAGTTAGAAGAGGTGAGTCATCTCGTGTTAGAAGATGATGAAACCGAGCTGGATACCATCATCGAAAAATTAGCTCGCCAAGAAGACAGTAATGGAAAAATCCGCCTTTGTTTGATGGATACACAGCGTAATATTTCCTTCTTGTTGCGTCATTTGCCCAACAAACAAGAGTACTCGGAAACGCTACGCGAGGTAATGCGTGACGTTGAAACCTTGATGTCTCATACCACCTTTTTGTTCGACAAAATTAACTTCTTGATGGATTCGACTCAGGGCTTTATTAACATCGAGCAGAATAAAATTATTAAAATTTTCTCCATTGCCTCTGTGGTGTTTTTACCGCCAACCTTGGTTGCCAGTATCTATGGGATGAACTTTGAAATAATGCCAGAGCTGGGGTTTGATTACGGCTATCCGGCGGCACTAGGTTTAATGGTGTTTTCTGCGTTTGCGCCTTATTGGTACTTTAAACACCGTGGTTGGTTATAGGCCCGTTGATATTTTACCGCTATAACATGGCATGATTTAATAGAAAACTATTTGATCATGCTGTGCTCCTGCCTCATTCTCATACGTATTTTCCGGTTACTAGGACTGCTCTAATCTGTCTATCTTCTTATTTCAGTAATTACTTATTGAAAACGTGGTTGAGAATGACTACCATTTGTTTGGTGTTTTTTATTCATTGGAGAGTATCGTGGAAGATTCAGTTCAACAGAAAATAATCGACTTTTTACAGGTCGGTGGACCTGTAGTATGGATATTGATGGTTTTTTCTGTCGTTGCTCTAACCATTGTCCTACTGAAGTTGTGGCAGTTGTCTTCCTTGCGTGCAGAAAGTCTTAAAACCAGTAATCTTGCCTTAAACGATTGGCGTGCAGGCAATTGTGAAGAGGCACTCGAAAAGCTAGATGAAAAACGTCCAATAGATTCATTAGTGGCTTATACGATGCGCGTGCTATTAGAGACGAGTACTCAAGCGGAGTTGATTCGTGAAGAAGTAGAGCGTCGTGCGATGAATCAACTAAACCAGCTGCGCTCTTATCTTCGTCCATTGGAAATTATTGCTACCTTGAGCCCATTACTAGGTTTGCTCGGTACGGTATTGGGGATGATTACCGCTTTCCAACAGATGGAAGGTGCGGGTAATCAAGTTGACCCTTCTGTTTTATCTGGCGGTATTTGGCAGGCCTTGCTCACGACAGCGGTTGGTTTGGCAGTGGCGATTCCAGTTGTGACATTGCAAAGCTGGCTAGAGCGCAAGGTCGAGCGTATTGCTCACAATATGAATGATGCTGTTACGCAAGTATTTACCAGTAAACAAACAAAAGAATTAGTAGAAAAGGCTGACGAAGAGTTATTGCATGCCGCTTAATTTGCCTCAGCCTAAGCGTAAGAACGCGATTAGCCTGACGCCACTGATTGATGTGGTGTTTATCTTGTTGTTGTTTTTCATGCTGACCTCGACTTTTGTGCCTTGGCGACTTGTCGATACGCCTTTGTCTGTTTCTAGTGATCAACAAGATCCGGCTCAAGAAAAACCAGACAACCTTGTGCTGACGTTAAAGCAAAATGACGATCAAGTTTGGGTTGACGGGCAAGCTCTGAGGTTCTCGGATCAGGCCGCTTTTCAAACACTCATCACAGATCATAACGAAGGTGTTTTTGTTATTAAGGCTGAAGATGGTGTGACGTTGCAGACATTGATGCATCTTGCTGATCGCTTAAAGCTTAATGGTGCAAAAACCGTGTCTATTGCGAATGCCTTTGCTATGCCGGAGTCGAAATGAAAATAGGCGAAAAATACGCCGCGAGAAACGCCAGCAACGATGACAACATGGTGCCGCTGATTAATGTGGTGTTTTTGATGTTGGTTTTCTTTATGGTCGCAGGACAAATCCAAAAAGCAGACCCTGTAGCCGTTATTCCTCCTCAATCGATTAACGAAGCTCGAGCGACAACCGATCCCAATGTTGAGATCGTTTTAGGCGCAGATGCCAGCTTGTATGTGGACGACGTCTTATTTGTCGTTGATGACATTCAAGCTTACCTAGAACAAGCCTTTGCTTCATCATCGAACCCAGACGCTTTTTGGGTTCAAATTAAAGCCGATGGTGCTATTTCGTTAGAAAAACTACGTCCTATTTTTAATCAAGTGCGTTTAGCCGGTCTTACAAAGGTTAGCTTGGCAACCCAGCTAGAGCGAGGAAACGAATGATTTCCACGCGGCATTGGATTATTGCGGGTGGGCTTGCTGTTTCTGTCCACGCAGCGGCTTTTTATGCGGCATTTTATGCGCCAACGGAAGGCAGTCAGTCTGCTGGTTCGCAAGGCATTGAGTTTGACTTAGGTATGGCTGGCGACCTCGGCGCTTCAGCACAAACCACTGTGGCCCAAACAGAAAGCAAAGAGACTGAAGAAGTAATAGAAGAACAGGAAGTAATAGAAGAGCCGATTGAAGAAGTTCAAGAGGAAGTTGAACCAGAAGTCGAGCCAGAGCCTGTTGTTGAACCAGAGCCTGTTGTTGAACCAGAACCTGTCGTCGAACCCGAGCCAGAGCCCGTTGTTGAACCTGAACCTGTCGTCGAGCCTGAGCCAGAACCGGTTATTGTGAAGCAGGAATCTCCAATTGAAATGGTGAAGCCAGAGCCAAAACCTGAACCTAAGCCAGAACCAAAACCTGAGCCTAAGCCAGACCCAAAACCGGAACCTAAGCCAGACCCAAAACCTGAGCCGAAAAAAGAAGCACAAGTCGTAAAAAAAGCAGCGTCTAAGCCTGTTTCCGCGCCATCTGCAGCAAACCAACAAGCCACAACGGGTAGCTCTAATTCGGCAACGACAGGAGGTAACCCCGGCGCGACGGCAAGCTACTTCACTAAGCTAACATCAGTGTTGGCCAACAATAAGCGCTATCCAAGAGCATCTCGCCATCGTAATGAAGAAGGGGTTGTTTCCTTATCTTTTGTCGTTCATGCGGATGGCTCCGTGTCGAATGTGGTCATTACAAAAAGCTCAGGTCATAAGCGTCTTGATAAAGCCGTATTGGATATGATTAAACGCTCAGTCCCACTACCAGCTTTCTCTAAAGACATGGCTGAAACTGAGCTAAAAATTAACCTTCCTGTGTCCTTTACTCTCAGCGAACTTCGTTAGGCTTTGTTACTGAGCGATGAGCTTTACGGGTGCTGGGTTCTTAGGAAGCAGTAACCAAACCTTACCAAAATGCTTCAGCTGGCCTGCGTGGAAGTGGGCTTCTTCCCCAATGCCCTGATACCAATCAATATGCCCTGGCCCTTTAATTGCGCCGCCTTTATCTTGAGCGAGTAGTAGGCGGAACTCATGGCCAATTAAGTTGCCATAGGTGTCTAGCTTAGGAACTTGCGCCAATAAAATGGAGCCAAGTGGAATGACGTTAGGGTCGACGGCGGCGGAATACAAAGGTGTTAAAGGTACATTGGCAGCCCCAATGGGCGACGTTGGGCCTTCACTGAAAAACAAATAACTAGGGTTCGTCGATAAAATTTCACGGTTGCGATCTGGGTTATTGCTTAACCACTGACGAATACTTTGAGCGGAAATGTCAGCTCTATCTATCTCGCCACGCTCAATCAGTTCTTTACCTAAACTGCGGTAAGCATGGCCGTTTACACCGCCCCATGACAGCAGCTTTTGTTCGCCATCCTCATATTCAATCACGCCGGAACCTTGCACATGCAAGAAAAAATTGTCGATCAAGCTTGAGGTGTAAGCAATTTCCAGCCCTTGTCCTGCTAGCGCATTTTCAAAGTCTATTTCTTCACGAGAAGGGTACTTTCCGTCCGCATTTCGTTGTGCAGGCTTGCGATAAAGCGGGTAACGATAGACTTCATCAGGTAAATGTCGGACCGGCAGAATGGGCACATAGTAACCTGTTATTTGAACGTTACCTCTTTGATCTTGTCCCGCTAATTGATGGGCAATAAGTTGGGGTTGCTTAGCTGGGTTCTGTAGCCAATTGTTTATTTCTTCGGCAACGATTCTTAAATCAGCCACGCTGGTTTGGGTATTTTCTAATAATAACGTTTTATCTTGGATGCGATTTAAGTAGGTGATTTGCTGTTGCAGGCCACTCTGAAAGCTGTCGTCCGGCATCGGCAAACCTGGTGGTAGGCTTTCTTTTAAATATAGCGTTTCCCGCTTAAGCGCAGTGGTGTCACGGCCGTTGTTTTCGAAGTCATTGGAGCTGTCTATTTCATTGACGCTACAGCTGCTAAGGAGCACGAAAGAAGCAAGGCAAAGTGGGCGAAGTAGAAAGCGGTGTGATGCTTTGGTGGGTAAAAAATGTCGTATAAAAGATGAAAAAATCATAAGCCCTATTTCTATAAAAAAATCGATAAAGTAACTGTATGTGATGTTTTGACCGCACAGAAAGAGCGAGGTTCATCTTGAATTTTTATAGAAGCGAAAGCAATCACTAGACGAGAGTTTTACACTTTGCCAATGCGCTGTCGTCTAGAACATTAAATACTCGTAGGCTTGTCTTAGACCAATGAAAACGTCTTGGTCGCCACCTCTGTCTGGGTGATGCTTCTGAGCCAGTTTTTTATATTGCTGTTTAATGTCTGTCTTGCTGGGATTTGAGGTGGTTATTTGCAATGTTTTGAGTGCTGAATCTCTATTGCCCGGTAAGCTGATGCCTTTGTAGAAACTATTTAGTAGCTGGACCACGGCGTCGGCATCGGTTTTTTCGTATTCTTCCCAATCGAGGTAGTAGGCTGCTAGCTTTACGTCTACGCTGTCGTTTAAATGGGTACTGGTGGAATGCTGAATTTGCGTTGTGCTCTGAAGGTTAATGCGTAATGCGCTAATATTCAGTAAGAGGTTTTCTTCTTGCCATAAGCTGCTTTGTAGCTGATATAAGGCGTTCATGATGAGAAAATGCTGACGGAAAAGTTGCAGGTTCATATCGTCAGCGAGTTGACTGAACTCGGGTAATTGTTCTTTTAGTGCCTTAAGAATATCGAACTCACTGATACCATCAGGGTGAAGTCGAAGAATTTCGAGGATGGGGCCGACTAAAGGATTTTTCATATCTGTCTCGTTTGCTTAGGCATTTATTCATTACAGTGTATGTTACCAATCTGAAAAGGGTCAAAGTTGCGCCGCGTATTTTTTAATAATGGGATCTTTTAAAAGACAAAACTATGTTGTGGATTATCGTCATACTGGGTGTTATTGCGTTGATCGTTGGACCAAGCGCATGGGTGAAATTTACCTTGAAACGTTATGCAACCGACCGAAAGGATCTACCCGGAACGGGAGGAGAGCTGGCGACTCACTTGGTGAAACGCTTTGAGTTAAATGAAGTGAACATTGAAACCACACAAGAAGGCCACGACCATTTCGATTTTGGGCAACATGTTGTTCGCCTCAGCCCTAGTGTATTTAATGGACGTTCTTTAACCGCCGTTGCTGTAGCGGCTCACGAAGTAGGGCACGCCATTGCGCATGAAAAGAAACAAAAAATCTCCCATTTAAGCACGCGCTACTTGCCCTTGGCGCATTTTGCTCACCGTATTACAGCAGGCTTGTTACTCGGTTGGCCAGCCCTGAGTTTGCTGTTGCATATTCCCTATGCTGTGCCTTTGCATGCGCTGGTGGTTGGTCTATCTGGGTTATTGGCGGTTATCGTGCAACTGGCGATACTGCCAGAAGAATGGGATGCCAGCTTTAACAAAGCACTACCCATATTGAGAGAAGGTAACTACATCCCACAGGAAGACCTACCCAAAGTGAAGAAAATCCTCACCGCCTGCGCCATGACTTACGTGGCTGCCGCTTTGCTTAGAGTACTCTTTGTGTGGCGCTGGTTTAAGCGATAACTCCTTTTTCGCCTCCGCCTCGTAGGTCGGATGAGGGAGGCACGACCGTGTTGATGTAAGTCGCGCCTTCAGACCGACAGATCGCTTCATCACAAGACTCGAACCAAACGGCGTTTTTCTTCGAAACTACCGCCTACCTCATCAAAACGCCGTTTTGGTTCTCATTGTATGGATGTATTAAGCCTTGTAGGTCGGATGAGGGAGGCACGACCGTGATCCGACATATCTGCGTAAGCCGCGCCTTTAGGCTGATAAGTCACGTCAAACGGCGTTTCACTTCGAAACTACCACCTACCTCATCAAAATGCCGCTTGGTTCTCATGGTGAATGTGTTTAAGGGAGCTGCCTTCTTTATTTGTCGAACTACATAATCTATAAACAATTGTCATAAAAAAGGCATGAACTTCGCATAAAATCGTCTTACTATTAAAAGCTGACTTTTTGGTTAGTGCTTAGATAAGCCGTTGTTTGTATGAATGGAGTTTTTTCATGAATTTTTTTGTTCCTAAGGGCGCGTCAATTTTCGCCTCTTCTTTGTTGTTTGCCGCGATGGCGCAGGCTTCTACCATTGACCTGCGAGTCATGGAGACCACTGATATACATATGAATTTGGTGGATTACGATTACTACGGCGATAAGCAAAGTGATGCGGTTGGATTATCTCGAGTGGCGACTCTTATCAAGGCGGCGCGCGCTGAGGTGACGAACTCGGTGTTGGTAGACAACGGTGACTTATTGCAAGGTACGCCATTGGGCGACTATGTTGCCAAAGGGCGAGTATTGCGCTTCGGTGAGACCCACCCAGCGTTTAAGGCGATGAACTTGTTGGATTACGATGTGGGTAATATCGGTAACCATGAGTTTAACTATGGCTTAGACTTTTTAATGAAGAGTTTAAGTGGCGCTAATTTCCCTTATATTAACGCAAACGTGTATGTCGACGATGGCGATGACGATGCGTCAAACGATCAACCTTATTTCCAACCTTATATTATCAAAGACAAAACTTTCGTTGATTCTGACGGCAAGCAACAAACGGTTAAGATAGGTTACATTGGCTTTGTGCCACCTCAAATTATGTCTTGGGATAAAGATAACTTAACGCATAAAGTTATTGCCAAAGACATTGTTGAAACGGCGAATAAATACGTACCAGAAATGAAAGCCAATGGTGCGGATGTGGTCATTGCCATTCCACACAGTGGCATGATGAACTCTCCTTATTTGAAAGGTGAAGAAAACGCGTCTTATCACCTAGCGAAAGTCGATGGTATTGATGCGATTCTATTTGGTCACTCCCACCGTATCTTCCCTGGCGACAAGGCATTAGCCGAGTTTGAAGGTGTGGATGGTGAAAAAGGCACGGTATTTGGAAAACCTGCGACCATGCCTGGCTTTTGGGGTTCTCACCTTGGTGTGATTGATTTAAAACTAGAGCCTGCGGGCGATGGCTGGAAAGTCGCTGACGGCAAAGCGGAAGTTCGTGCGATTGCGCGTCGTGAAGGCCGAACTACGGTACCTTTAGTGGAAGCAGATGATGGAATCAACAAAGCGGTAGAAACCGAGCATGAAGGGACGTTGGCTTACATGCGCCGTAAAGTAGGTGAATCTACCTCAGACATCAACAGCTTCTTTGCCTTGGTACAAGATGATCCATCCATTCAGATCGTGAACAACGCGCAGATTTGGTACGTGGAAAATATTGTTCGTGGTACTTCTTACGAAGGCTTGCCTATTTTGTCTGCCGCAGCACCGTTTAAAGCGGGTGGTCGTGGTGGTCCAGAATATTACACCGACGTACCAAAAGGCGACATTGCCCTGAAAAACGTCAGTGACCTGTACATTTATCCGAACGATTTGAAAGTGGTGAAACTCACTGGTGCACAAGTAGTGGAATGGTTGGAAGCCGCAGCGGGTCAATTTAATCAGATCGACCCTAATGCGACTGAGCCACAACAGTTGGTTAATGCTTCTTTCCCAACCTACAACTTCGATGTGATTGACGGTATCTCTTACAAGATCGACGTTACCCAGCCTGCACGTTATAACGGCGAGGGCGAAGTCGTGAATCAAGATGCATACCGTATCACTGATGTTATGTTCAACGGTGAAGCGCTTCGATCTACGGATGAATTCCTTGTGGCAACCAACAACTATCGTGCTGGCGGTGGCGGTCATTTCCCTGGCTTGAATGGTGACACCATTGTTATTGATGCGCCGGATAAGAACCGTGATGTTGTTGCTAACTACTTGTTGAGCCAAAATACCATTAACCCAGCGGCAGACAATAACTGGACATTCACTGGTTTTGGTAAGGCGAAGGTGTTGTTTACTACGTCACCAAAAGCCAAAGACGCAGCAGGTAAGAACATGCAGTATCAATCTTTGGATGACAACGGCTTTGCTATCTTTGAGTTGAAATAATTCAGATAAAGTAGCAACAAGCGCCTAAACGAAAAACGCCTGCTAGGATCTAGCAGGCGTTTTTTTATGGGTTGCTCAGCCGAGCTTAACGTTGTTTGGTTTCAAACTCTGGGTGAATCCAAACAGGGGCATCTAGGCTTGGGAGTTGTGCTTTACCAAGAATCATGTCGGCGGCTTTTTCTGCGACCATGATGGTTGGCGCATTCAAGTTGCCGTTGGTGATGGTTGGGAAAATAGACGAATCCACCACGCGAAGGCTTTCGATGCCGCGGACTTGGCACTGCTCATTCAGAACCGCCATTGGATCGTTATCGTCGCCCATCTTACAGGTACAAGAAGGGTGATAAGCACTTTCCACGTTTTCTTTTACCCACTGGTCGATTTCTTCGTCGCTCTGGATATTCATGCCAGGCTGAATTTCATCGCCACGATAATCGTCTAGCGCGGATTGTTGCAACACTTCACGCGTTAGGCGAATCGTATCGCGCCAGTCTTGCTTGTCTTGCTCGGTGGAGATGTAGTTAAACAAGATGCGCGGTTTCGCGGCAGGATTCGCAGATTCAATCCACAATTTACCGCGACTTTCAGGCTTGTTTGGACCAACGTGTACTTGAAATCCATGGCCTTCTACCGCTGCCTGACCGTCGTAACGCATAGCAGCAGGCAGGAAGTGGTATTGAATGTTTGGCCATTTAAGACCGGCACGAGAGCGAATAAAACCACACGATTCAAAGTGGTTGGTCGCGCCAAGGCCCGTTTTAAATAGCATCCAACGAGTACCGATCAAGCCTTTGCTGATTAAGCCAAGCTTACTGTTTAGTGTCACAGGCTTCTTGCAGTAGTACTGGAAGTAGACTTCCAAATGATCTTGCAGGTTTTCACCCACGCCTGGTAATTCGTGAAGCACAGGAACGCCCGCTTTTTCGAGCACGTCTTTTGGGCCCACACCGGACAGTTGCAATAATTGAGGTGAGCCAACTGAGCCAGCCGATAGAATCACTTCTTTGTTGGCGGTAACTTGTTGAGTTTGGCCATTTTTGCTGAACTCAATGCCTGTGGCTTTTTTGCCGTCAAAGGTGACCTTGTGACTAAGTACACCGGTTTTGAGGGTTAGGTTAGGGCGCTGCATAGCACGACGTAAATAAGCGTTCGACGTTGAAGCACGTACGCCATTTTTCACCGTCATGTGCATCGGGCCAAAACCTTCCTGACGGAAACCATTGTAGTCGTCTGTTTTGCCGTAACCGGCTTCTTCGCCAGCATCAATAAAGGCTTGATAAAGCGGGTTGTAGGTCATGTCGTTGCCGTTGTTAGTCGACAATGGGCCTTCGCCGCCACGGTATAAGTCCGCGCCGCCTTTCCATGTTTCGGCTTTTTTGAAGTAAGGCAGGCAAGTTTGGTAGTTCCAGCCTTTGGCGCCGTTTTCTTCCCATTGGTCGAAATCGCAGGCGTGACCACGAACATACACCATGCCGTTAATGGATGACGATCCGCCTAACACTTTACCGCGCGGGCAATGCATTTCGCGGCCATCAAGACCTGGTTCCTTATCTGTGTGGAACTGCCAGGCGTATTTTTCGGTATTCATTGGATAAGACAAAGCGGTTGGCATTTGGATAAAGATGCTCTTATCAGAGCCACCCATTTCCAGCAGCAACACCTTGTGTTCGCCACTTTCTGTCAGTCGGTCTGCCAGCACACACCCTGCGGAGCCAGCACCGACGATGATGTAATCGTACGTTTCGTTTGCCATGACCATTTCTCATTTAATAAGAGCCTCACTTATTGCAAGGCTCGTTTAGTAAGAGTCTCGCCTAGTAAGGGCTTTGAATGTCGTTCAAATCGACAAAGACGCTCTTGTTTTGTGTGTAGTGGTATAAGGTTTCGATGCCATTTTCACGGCCGATGCCTGATTGTTTGTAGCCACCCACTGGCATTTCTGCAGGAGAAGCGCCCCACGCATTAATCCAGCAAATGCCAGCTTGTAATTGATTAATTACGCGGTGAGCACGAGCGAAGTCTTTGGTGAATACACCCGCTGCCAAGCCAAGTTTTGTGTCGTTGGCGCGAGCAATCACTTCGTCTTCATCGGTAAAGCTCAGCACGGACATTACTGGGCCGAAGATTTCATCGCGCACTTGTGGCATGTCGTCGGTGCAATCGGTAAAGACAGTCGGAGCAACAAAAGCGCCTTTGTCTAAGCCGTTTTCAGTGACTTGGTAACCACCGCACAATAGAGTCGCTCCTGCGTCTTTGGCGGCTTGAATGTAGCCCAAGACTTTTTGCATGTGGTCTTTAGAGATCAAGGCACCGACTTGTGTGTCCATGTTCATTGGGTCGCCAATGATCATGGCTTCAGTGCGCTCTTTTAATTCCTTGGTAAAAGCGTCCATCATATCTGCGTGAACGAAAACGCGTGTACCATTAGTACATACTTCGCCTTGTGTGTAGAAGTTCGCCAGCATGGCGGCAGAAACGGCTTGGTCCACTGGCATGTCTGGGAAGATGATCATAGGCGATTTACCGCCAAGTTCCATGGTGACTTGCTTCAAAGATTGTGCAGAAGCAGCCATGACCTTTTTACCTGTTCCAACTTCACCTGTGAAAGACACTTTGTCGATGTCTGGGTGGTTAGTGATCATTTGACCTGTGCGTGCGTCCCCTTGGATGACGTTAAAAACACCATCAGGCAAACCTGCTTGGGTAAAGATCTCTGCCAGTTTAAGAGCGGTAAGCGGTGTTTCTTCTGAAGGTTTGAAGATCATTGCGTTACCAGCGGCTAGGGCTGGGCCTGATTTCCACATAGCGATTTGGATTGGGTAGTTCCACGCACCGATGCCAGCACAAATACCCAGTGGCTCGCGGCGAGTGTAAAAGAAATTACCATTACAAAGGTCTTGGTAATCGCCTTGGATTTTATCGGTTAGGCCTGCGTAATATTCGATCACGTCAGCGCCCGTTTGAATGTCTACGCAAATAGCTTCTTGAAGTGGTTTGCCTGTGTCTAGAACTTCAAGACGAGCCAGTTCTTCGTTTTTTTCACGTAATAGCTCGGCTGCTTTTTTTAGAATGCGTCCGCGTTCTACAGGGCTCATTGCCGCCCACACTTTTTGACCTTGTTTTGCAGACTCAATAGCGGCATCTAGTTCAGCTTGTCCCGCGTGTTCGACTGTTGCAATCACTTCGCCAGTGGCTGGGTTGATTGTCTCAAAGTGTTCTCCGCTGGTGGATGCATGGTAGCGGCCGTGAATGTATTGCTGCTGATGTGCCATGATGTGCCTCTTTAAGTCTGTTTCAATACTCTGTTTAGAGTCGTTGAGGTATTTGATTTTTATTAAACGCGCGTTTAATAAAAACAATTGTACATATTCTGACTATAAATTGCAGCTCGAATCCATCAATTAGTGGGCTTAGGGCAAAAAAATGACGTTATGATGTTCGCTTTTTAAGGCGCTACTTATAAGAAAAGAGAGGAAAAACGAGAGGTTAAGAAAGATAAACGCCTCTACATAAGAGAGTAGAGGCGTAAAGAGAATTTTTCTTAGTTGCGGTGTTATTTAAAGGCTGATTACACCATTTGATTCATAGCTGATAGGGCTTGGTACATAATCGTCCGCCATGTCATCGTTTAGCCATTCAGTGCCATCAATCACGTATCTGAACTGATAAACAGTGTCTATATCCAAATTGAGTGTTGACGCAAAGACACCAGATTTTTGCTTTTTCATCGGATTAGCCGTGCTATCCCAATTATTGAAGTCTCCCACGACCGCGACATTTTTTGCGTCACCGACGGTTTCTGCAGGCAATGCAAATTTCACTTTGCATTCGGGTTTTGTCTTTAAGTAGGTTTTCTCAATCATGTCCAGCTCCGTTATCTTTGATAGAAAAATGAGTGAAGGCTACGACAAAAAGCCTGAAGGGTAATAATGTGAGCAAGCAAGGCTTGCGCCATCTTTTTTAACTACTTAATTTATTTAAAGAAAAGATTTTCGCTCTGCTTTATTGTGCTTATTTCTATGGGTTTTATTGTGTTGAATGTGTCAGTTGTGCGCTATTTTTGGGCTTACTAATACGTACAATTTGCTGACGTAAATTCACAATTCACTTGCTCCAAATGTTCTACACTAAAATTACAACAAAAATAATGAGGTGTTTGTATGGACCTTCAAATGGGCGTTCTCATTGTGTTAAGTGTGATGCTTGTTATTAAAGTGATTTATTTGGCGTTTTTTAAACGACCAGAACGACACGGTCATCATCGCCATGCGCATCACTCAAGCCACCATCATCACGACTCTTGATAGCAAAGAGTCATATTATTGGTTATGACCTCGGTAGCGTTTGTTTTTCGCTTCTTTGATTGTATTTAGGTCTACGAGGACGAGTCCGTCCACACAGTAGCCAAAGTCGGCATCGACACCAAAATCTAAGAAGCGAACCCCGCCCGGTTCACATAACTCACTGTATTGCTTGAACAAGGTTGGCACACTCGCGCCAAAGTGACCAAGTTGTTCTTTTAGTATTCGAAAGTCTTCTTCGTAGTCTTCGCCACTGAACATATCGGTAATAATGTCATTGTGTTCGGCGTTCACTTGATATGGCGTGAAAGAACGCGCTAGGTGCTCTTGGTCGGCAAAGTAGAGCTTATAAAAGGAAACGATAAAATCTTTCGCGACTTGTGGGTAGCTGTTGCTTAGGCTTACTGGGCCGAACATATAGCGAATTTCAGGGTGTTTATCTAAATAAGCCCCAATGCCGTACCACAAATAATCTAAGCTACGCTTGCCCCAATATTTTGGCTGAATAAAGCTGCGACCAAGCTCGATGCCTTGCTCAAAATAGGGTTCCATGTCACAAGAGTATTGAAATAACTCGGCACTGTAGATGCGATTTGGCGTTTCTGATTTCATGTATCGAGCAACTTCGCCAATACGGTATGCACCGACGATCTCTAGTTCTTCTTCATCCCATAGAATCAAGTGACGATAATATTGGTCAAACTTGTCTAGATCAGAGCGTTCGCCAGTACCTTCACCCACTTTACGGAAGGCGATTTCACGCAAACGCCCGATTTCTTTCATGGTGACGGACATTGGATCGTAATCAAACAGATAGATCTGTTTGTTGTCCTTGGTGCTGCCAAGGTGTTCTGAGATTTTCAGCTCTTGTTTGATCATTTGTCTGTTTTGCGGGTGCTCCACCGTTTTTTCGGTTTTAAGCAGTGGCTTTTTGCCTTTAGCAATACGGTACAAATGACGTTTTACTAATTTGTTTTTCTCTTTGTCGCTTAATGGCAGTTTGGCTAATTCTTGAATCGGAATCGCTTGACCAACTTGCATGGGAATTTTGCGGTTACGCTGGCGAAACATCTCATTAGCAAGCTGTACGGTAGAGAGCGGACGGTATAGTAAGGAGCTGGTGTAAAACAACATCGAGTTACGTCCGCCGATGTGGACAGGCAGTAATGGGCTGTTGGTTTTTTGCGCCAGCTTAAGATAATTTTGATTCCATTTCTGATCTCTTACGCCACTTGGTGACATGCGCGATACTTCGCCAGCGGGGAATATGATGATGGCTTCTTCATTGTGTAGGCAGTTCATGATGGCTTTAAGCTGCTGGCGCGCGGTTTTTCCGCCAAGATTATCCACGGGCAACACCAGCTGTTTTAAACCATCAAAGCCCATTAATAAATCATTGGCGACGATTTTGACATCGGGACGAATTTCGCCCACTAGGCGCAACAGCGCTAGCCCATCTAAAGCGCCAAGAGGGTGATTGGCGATGATCATCACACGACCACTGGCAGGAATATTTCGTCGATCAACTTGGCTAACGTTATAGCTAAAGTTGAAATGATCCAGAACGCGATCAATAAATTCGAAGCCGACACAGCCGTGGTTTTTTTCCAGGAATTGGTTTACTTCACTTTCGTGGAATAAGCGTTTGAGGACGCTTAACGTCGGGCGAGTGATTAAAGGGCTTTTATCGAAAAATTGAGGAGATTTACTGGCAATCATTTGTTCGACTTGTATCACAGTGGTGCTCCGCTCTAATAAGTTTTTGGATATCTTATTAGTGAGAGTAGAGCGTCAGTATGACAAAGGCGTGACGTTTATATGGCGGATGTGTGACGCACCATAAACAAATAATACACAGGTCGTAAGGCAGAATGGATTAGCGTGGCTAACTTGCAGTAGTGTTGTCTTCGTCTGTTTTTTCTTCAAATTTATAAAAGAAATTCCATAGGCAATAAACTGTGATGCCTGCTGAAATCATGGCCCAAATAGGTTCGTCTGCCGTCCATTCAATAATGGCCCAACCAGCACAGAATAAAGTGGTAACAACTCGACGCCATTTAGGGCGAAAAAACGCGCGATCAGATTCAGACAGCATAGTTTTCCAGTGTCAATTAAACAGGTAATTATCAGAGCCAATAGCAGGGGATATCTACGAAAAGTAAAATATCCCTTAAGCTTATTGAGCTTTCGTTTTGCTATTTCCTAGGGAAATATGACGTGATCCCGTTAGCTGAGATTGTCCGCTAACCCCTGAATCGATTTTATCTATCTGCCCACCACGAGCTAGAAACTCTTGCATTTGCTTTTCAATGGATTCCGAGGTTTCCGAAGCTGCCGGCTGTTTCTTCTTAGTTGCCATGATAAATAGTCCTTGTTTTTAGATTGAACAAGGACTATACCAGATTTTCACAATATTTGCTTGTTATTGGCTAACGTCTGCAATCGTGTGTCTATCTTATGCGGCACAGTGCTGCGAAGCATGGCTTTAATGTGGCGAATAAGGGTGATGTCGACGAATGAGAGGGTTCAATAGTCGTGTTAACCAACCCGTAAATTCAATAGGTGCATCCAAGACAGTAAGACAAATACACTCTGCGTCTTTGGTGACGATAGGCTTGTGCTTATGGCTTGCATCTCGGTTAATAAAGTCACCTTGGCGGTACACACCGCTTTCATCGGAAAAAGCACCTTCTAGCACTAGGGTGATTTCATCGCCAGTATGGGTGTGAGTTGGCATGTGCGCACCCGCTTTGACCCGCGTTAGAGCAACTTGCGCGCCGCCTTCTTCATTGTAGAGTGTGGCAATTTTAAAAGACGGTGATAAGCGCATCCAATTTAGATCATCGTAGCTGCTTTTGATGAACTGTCGTAGGCTGCGAGGAATACGATACTCATCTTTCCAGCTTTGTTCTGGCTCTGTTGCCGTTTGCTCTTTTTTCAGAATGTCTTGCTCCGGTAGCTCTGCTAGCTTTTGGAAGAAGCTGTCTTTTAAGCTATCAAGACGACGCTTTTCGGTCTTGGCTTGTTCAAACAGATGCGTTCCAAGCATTTCGAGTTTACGAATCTGCTGTTGGCATTCTGAGCAATGCTCTATGTGAGTAGACACACAAAGAGAGTGCGCTAAAGGCAATGAGCCAGCGGCATAATCGGTCAATGTTTCAATCGATGGATGGTAGTTAATCATCGATACTACCTCTTAACGTAAATAGTGAGTTTGTGCAAAGCGAGACGGACGCGAGATTTTATCGTTCCAAGGGGAAGTGATAACTCTTCTGCCGCTTCCTTGTGGGTTTTGCCTTCTAAATAGACTTTGGCCAAAACCTGCTTTTGATCCTTGGGTAATTTATCTAAACCCTGTTTAATGCGTTCTTGATCTCTTTTTTGCTGAGCGTCTTTAAATGGGTCTGCATTTTCATCGACCACGTTTTGCCAGAGGAATTCTGGGTCGATATCCGATTGATGTCGGCTATTCTTGCGCAAGTAGTCGATACGGGCATTTCTTGCCAAAGTAAAAACCCAAGTATTGAGTGACGCGGACTCTGGCTTGTATGTGTGCGCTTTGTTCCAGATTCGAATCATCACTTCTTGGGCGATATCATCGGCCATTAAATTGGCACCGGGTTGAGCCGCAAGACAGAAACTTCGGATCTTAGGAACATAGTAATCGAACAAGCGTGCAAGAGCCGCTTGGTCTCTTGTTTCAGCCACGGCAAGCATGTCTGCAGCGCGCTCTTCATCGTATTCTAGTTGGGTTACGCGTTCCATTTTGGCTCCATTAATGAAAGCTATCTCGACGCCTTGTGTGCGTTATAAATGTATTTACGTCATTTGGCTAAGTGTGGATCACTTTAACGATCAAAAACAATGAAAAAATAATGATCCAAAGTTCTGTGTTTTGCGTTTAAATCAAAGAATCAAACACCTGACAAGGTAACAGCTAAGGTAAGTGATGAATATGGCGGACGCTAAAGTAGATCCCAGTTCTTTGTTAATAGAACGCTTCAAGGCTTTTTATCTCGATGTGAAGCACCCACAGCTCGACAAAATTGATGATATATACACAGAAGATGTATTGTTCAAAGATCCCGTCCATGAACTGCGCGGCGCAGAAACCTTGCATGCTTATCTTTCCGAAATGTGTGCCAACGTTCACAGTGGGCGTTTTGAGTATTTGGATCAGACTGTGTCTGAAAATACGGCTTACATAAAATGGAATATGCATTTCAAACACCCTAAATTGGGTAAGAAGACCATCACAGTGCGCGGTATTAGTCAGGTGCAATTTGATGAACGTATTTACTTTCATGAAGATGTTTATGATCTAGGGCAATTAATCTATGAGCATGTGCCCTTATTAGGTGTTTTTGTGAAAGGATTAAAAAAGCGTTTGGCAACGTAGGGAGAGTGTTCAGATGAATCAAGCAACACAAAAAGACACAGTGTGGATCACAGGTGCCAGTTCAGGTATTGGCTTGGCGCTTACCAAATGTTTTTTAGATGCTGGTTGGAAAGTCATTGCCAGCGCACGAGGGCCAGGCGAGCTAAGCGCCTTGATAGACGCCAATGAAAACCTTTCTTTTGTTCCTTTTGACATGACAGACGAAAGCCAAATGGACACTGTCCGAGAGGCATTGAGTGCCCAAACCGATAAGCTGGATTGCGCGGTATTAAACGCCGGCACGTGTGAATATTTAGATATAACAGAGACAAATCCTGACTGGAAAATGATGGACCGGATCATGTCAGTGAATTTTATTGGTTTGGTGAACAGTGTCGAAGTGTCTCTCCCGCTATTGAAAAAATCACCGCGAGCGCATTTGGTTGGGGTAAGTTCGCAAGCCGTGCAAGCAGCTTTTCCTAAAGCTGAAGCTTATGGTGCCAGCAAGGCGGCAATTCGCTATTTTTTGTCTTCCTTAAGAATGGATTTGAAGCAATATAATGTGGATGTGACTTGTTTGCTGCCCGGTTTTGTTGATACACCATTAACGCAGAAAAATACTTTTGATATGCCGTTTCTTATGTCCGCTGATGACGCGGCAAAGCGTATGTTTACGGCTTTAAAATCCCGACCTTTTGAATACGCCTTTCCTAAGCGTTTGACTGCTATGTTGTGGATTGGTCGACATTTTCCAAAATTGTGGCTGTCTAAATTAGCGCCTAAAAAATCATCTTCTACTTCAGCTTAGCTGGGTAATGACAAATTACGTTTTAAGGGGACAATGAGTGAAAATTGCCATTATTGGATCAGGGATTTCCGGATTAACCAGCGCTTACCTTTTGCAGCAACAACATGATATTACCGTATTTGAATCTGCAGAGCGTATTGGTGGTCATACAGCCACCGTCAATGTAGAAGAAAACGGTAAAACTCGTGCTATTGATACTGGTTTTATTGTATTTAATGATTGGACTTACCCTAACTTTATCCGCTTGATGGATGAGCTGGGCGTGAAATCAAAACCAACAGAAATGAGCTTCAGCGTAAGTTGTCAGCGTACAGGGCTGGAATACGGCGGGAACAATCTTAATACTCTGTTTGCGCAACGCCGTAATTTGTTGAATTTTTCTTTTATTGGCATGTTAAAAGATATTCTGCGCTTCAACAAAGAAGCCATCCAAGACTTAGAAAACGGCAGTCTAAAAGAAGGCGTGACGCTGGGTGAATACCTTAAAGAAAAAGGCTACGGTAGCCGTTTTGCAAGTCATTATTTGATTCCCATGGGGAGCGCTATTTGGTCATCTACTTTGGATGAAATGATGGACTTCCCTTTGGTATTTTTTGTTCGCTTCTTTAAAAATCATGGCTTACTGAGCGTGAATGATCGTCCACAATGGCGAGTGATTGAAGGGGGTTCATCCGCTTATTTACAGCCTTTAGTGTCTAAATTCGAAGACAGAATTCAGCTGGGCGCGGATATATCGAAAGTAGATCGTTCAGCTGAAGGCGTGGTGATACATTTTGCTGATGGTTCTACACAAGATTTTGATCAAGTCGTGTTTGCTTGTCACAGTGACGAAGCGTTGGCGTTATTGGCTGACCCTTCCACAGAGGAGCAAGCCATTCTTTCGGCCATTCCTTATCGTAACAATGATGTTGTATTGCATACTGATACAAGATTATTACCGAAGAAAAAATTGGCATGGTCGAGCTGGAATTATCATTTGGGATCTGACCGAACTAAGCCAGCCACGCTGAGCTACAATATGAATATTTTGCAGCACTTTTCCAGCGATACAACGTATGTCGTCACCTTGAATCAGACGGATATGATCGCAGAAGACAAAATTGTTGGGCGTTTTCAGTATTCTCATCCTACTTTTACTTTAGACGGTATTAAAGCGCAGGATCGTTGGTCAGAAATCAATGGTGTGAACAAAACGTGGTTTTGTGGTGCTTACTGGCGTAATGGCTTCCACGAAGACGGTTGTTGGAGCGGTGTTCGCGTCGCAAATGGATTGGGGATTTCATGGTAGATTTTGTTCCTAAGCACAGCGCAATTTATCAGGGCATGGTACGTCATCGTCGTTTTACACCTCGCACACATGCCTTTCGCTATCGTGTTTTTATGATGTATTTCGATTTGGATGAATTGGATGACGTGCTGGCGATGAGTCCTTGGTGGTCAATGAAGCGCTGGTCTTTGGCTCGATTCTCTCGAAAAGATTATTTTGGTGATGATTCTATATCGATCAAACAGGCCGTATTGTCTGAAGTGAATAGTCGCTTGGGGCTAAGCCTCACAGGCCCTGTTCGCATGTTGACTAACTGTCGCTATTTTGGATTCATCATTAATCCCATTACCATTTATTACTGCTTCGATGAAAACGAACAGTTGCAAGCTATGCTGCTGGAAGTCACCAATACCCCTTGGAATGAAAAAATCGCTTATGTGTTAAAGAGTGATCCAAATTTGCAAAGCCAGCGTATTCAATTCAATAAGGAAATGCATGTGTCTCCATTTCATCCAATGGAACATTACTATGATTGGCGAAGTAATACGCCTCACCAGAAACTGGCAGTGCACATGCAGAATAAAGAGTTAAAAAATGAGCAATGTGTGTTTGATGCCACGTTATCGCTGACTCGGCAGCCCCTCACATCTCGTTCCATGGCGAAGGTATTGTTCAATTATCCTGTGATGACAATGAAGGTAGCATTTGGAATCTATTGGCAAGCCCTTAAGCTTTGGGTGAAAAAGGTGCCTTTTTATTCACATCCAAATTCGTCTTCTACAATGACGAAATAAGACGATTATATTAATAATTAGCCAAACACATTAGGGGACCAATAACTATGAACTCCGTTAGTATGAGTGATCGAAAAGTGGTGAAAAATCGTACAGTAACATGGTTTGATAATCTAGCACGCAAAATGGTTTTTACAATGTTGGGCCGATTAGAGATAGGTCATCTTACATTAGAAGAAAACGGCGAAACCTACACATTTGGTGAACCGAAAGACAATACTCAATACATTGCTCATATTCATGTTCATGACATCCATGCTTACCGAGATGTGTTTTCAAACAGCAGTATAGGTGCGGGTGAAGCCTATATGAAAGGCTGGTGGTCATCTCCAGACATTGTGTCTGTTATTCGTTTGATGGTTGCGAATCTAAATCTGATTAATAAGATGGACGCCAAGCGTCCTATCTGGAGTCGTGTTGCGACCAAAATTATTCATAAGTTGAATGCCAATACGAAGAAAGGCTCGAAGGATAATATTTCGGCGCACTATGATTTGGGCAACGACTTCTTTTCATTATTCCTCGATCCTACCATGATGTATTCCTCCGCCGTTTATCCTCAACTTGATTCGTCATTAGAGGAAGCCTCGGTTAACAAGTTAGATCGCATTTGTCAGAAGCTACAACTGAGTGAAAACGATCATTTGTTAGAAATTGGCACGGGTTGGGGTGGCATGGCGATTCATGCCGCTAAGCATTATGGCTGCCAAGTGACCACCACCACGATATCCAAAGAGCAATATGAGTTTGCTAAAGCGCGGGTAGAAGCTGAAGGCTTGCAAGATAAGATTACTTTACTGTTGGAAGATTATCGTGATCTACAGGGGCAATATGACAAGCTGGTGTCGATCGAGATGATTGAAGCAGTTGGTCACGAATACTATGACAGTTACTTTTCTAAATGCAGTGCCTTGCTAAAGCCTCATGGCGTTATGGTGATTCAAGCCATTACGATTGCCGATCAACGTTATGATTATGCGCGTCGCTCTGTGGACTTTATTCAGCGTTATATTTTCCCCGGTGGCTGTTTGCCGTCAAATCAGGTGATTGCTCATAAAATCGCCTCCAAAACAGACATGCAAATTGTTGGGCTAGAAGACATCACAGAACATTATGCGAAAACCTTGGCTGATTGGCGCACACGCTTTCACGCTGCACGCCATGAAATCACTGATATGGGTTTCGATGATGTGTTTTGCCGTATGTGGGACTTTTATCTTGCTTATTGTGAAGGCGGCTTCAAAGAGCGTGCTATTAGCACAGGTCAGTTCATTTTTGCCAAGCCTGATCACCGTTTATCGATTTAAAACATAGAGAGATGGCTATGAAACGCTTTGGTAATGCCATTTTATTCCAGGTTGTCTGGTTTGTTTGTGTGCTAGCTGGAAGCGTTTGGGCGCTGGTCGCCACGGGCTGCTATTTGCTTATACATGATCGATTTTTCATGCATTCACGCAAAGAGTGGCGCTTGCTGTTCTTGTTCCTTGGGCTCGGAGTCTTGATAGACGGTACGCTGTTTCAGATTGGTCTGTTTTCGATAGCAGGCGCAGTAACAGAAGACAGTCTTTTACCGCCTATTTGGTTGTTGTGTCTTTGGATAAGTGTTGGGACCCTGTTTGCGCATAGTCTGTCGATGTTACGCACCCGTTACCTTTTGATTGCTCTAATGGGCATGGTGGGTCCACCCTTAAGCTATATCGCAGGCGCTAAGCTATCCGGTATTAGTTTGGCTGAGCCTATGTATTTAACCTTGTCTGTGGTGGCGATCATTTGGGCGTTGGTGTTGCCTTTAGGTATGTGGTTTGGTGAAAAATGGACAATATTCTCCCAGGAGTAGTAAAGATGAAGAGATCCGCCGTTTTATCGCTTAATTGTGCTTCAGTGCTGATTACTGGGGCGCTGTTGTTTAGCTCATTGAGTTCGGCAGAAAGTATTTCAGATAATCCCGCCAACGCGACTATTTCGAAGGTGGTGGGCAGTGCTTATAGTTTAGATGACAAGACACTACTTTACCGCGAAACCCACACCAAGCTGAATGATTCCACTTACACTGTGGAATATTCAGAACCAGATGGCGAAGTCTTTGCCACGAAGACACTTGATTATTCTCAGTCGTTAATCGCCCCGAGCTTTTCTCAGTTGAACAAACGAAACGGGGAAAAAATTGATGTGTCACAGTCGGGGAACCAACTCGAAATTAGTTATAAAGAAAACACTCAGGCAAGCATAGAAAAAGACTCGATACCATTGGTTGGTGGCGTGGTCGTTGATGCCGGTTTTAATGCGTTTGTCACCCAGTACTGGGACAGCTTAGTAAGCGGTAAAGAAATGGATGTTGAATTTCTTGTGCCCAGTAGACAATCAACTTACAGCTTTCGTTTTGGTCAATCCGATTGTGTTGACGGAACCCAAAGTGATGCTGTGTGCTTTTCTTTGAAACCTGTTTCTTGGTTCGTGAGAATGGCTGTCGATCCTATTGTTGTTGCGTATAGCCCAGAAGATAAGCGTTTGTTGCGTTTTACAGGGCGAGGCAATATTAGTAATGAGCAAGGGAAATACCAAAGTGTCGATATCCAATATCGTTACTTCTAATGAATGCTTCTATACAGTCCAATGCTTAAAGGAAATCCTATGAAGAATGTTTGTCGCTCAATCATGCTTAAACTCACCGCGGTATGTTGCCTGTTATTGCTGACCGCGTGTTCTACACCAGATGTGTCTTTGTACGCTAAAAATGAACCTAAGTTCGAATTGCAGTCCTTCTTTTCAGGTCCTCTCACGGCGCACGGTATTTTAAAGAACCGTAGCGGTGAAGTGACTCGCTATTTTAATGCCACACTAGAAGGCAGTTGGGAAAATGGTGTTGGTACACTAGCGGAAGTTTTTGTATTTGATGACGGTGAAGTACAAAAAAGAACTTGGATAATGACGCCGGACGATCAGGGGCGCTATTCAGCGACGGCGAATGATGTGGTTGGCTCAGGTGATATTAAAATTTCTGGAAATGCGCTGTTCATGAACTATGTTTTGCAAGTGCCTTATGATGGCGACTTGCTTGAGGTGAATGTCGATGACCGTATGTATATGGTCAAAGAGGGCGTGGTAATTAATGAATCTGTGATGAAGAAATTTGGTGTTGAGGTTGGGTATCTATCCATTGTGATTGAAAAAGCCACGCGCTAATTGAGCGGTTTACATAATACCTAAAGAAAATGGTCTGTATTTTATGTTATATATGAAAGACTACCTACGGGTGGTCTTTTTTTATGGGCTTAATAAGTGCTTTTTCTAAGGCGGTTTCTGCTATTTTTGTTGACGAGCCGTGATGTCATATTAGTGAGCAGATAAGGTTGAGAGGAAACTATTATATGTTCGGCAGTGTTACTGCATTGGTTCCTTACAAGAAGAAAATGTTATTTTATTATGGTTTCCTGTCTTTGCTTATTAGCGTTTTCCTATTTACCGTTAGCCTTTATTTTTTCTTATTAAATGACTTAGACAACAAAGCCAAAGCCGCTGAAAATATACTGATAAGTCAGATGGAAGGTATTTTTTCTGAATTAAAAAGAGTGGTTGATAATGCACAACTTTCTTGCGAAGAGGATGATGTTAAGCGTTTAAAGCGATTAGCGTTTTACTCAGATACGTTCAAAGAATTCGGACTTTTTGATCGGGATTTTCGCGTGTTCTGTTCTAATTATGGGGCAGTGGATATTCCTATATTTTCATCGATTGTTAATCGTATAGAAAGAGCTGCTGAGAGAAAAACCGTTTCTTTGGTGCATTCAAAGTCGCTAGGAAATCCAACATTGTTTGCCTTTTATCAGGGAGAAAATGGTATAGGCGCAAATGGCTTGGCGCCACCAGTTCGATTCTCTACTCTCATCGATCCTATAATATTACCTAATTACTTTTATGAATTGACTATTGGTAAGCGAATATTGTCTTCCAATCGTAATGGCATAGATTCAGATATCTGGAATAAAGAGGTGGTTTCATTAGACGATTGGTCGATGAGATTAGATGTTTACCTCCCTTCTAATTTATATTGGCAACGTCTGCACTCCTTGATTCCCTTCATATTCATTGGTTGGTTGTTTCTATTTTTTGCTTTTTACAATGCGCATTTAATCGGTATTTACTTTCGGCGCTCACTACGTCATTGCGTTCGGCGAGCCATTAAAAATGCTGAAATTGAGGTGTACTTTCAACCTGTTGTTTCGCTAAACCCAGGGGAGCCTCTTGAGCTGGAAGCATTGCTTCGCTGGAAATCATTGAATCATGGGCAGGTGTCGCCTTTGGTGGTGGTGAAAGTTGCCAGTCAATTGGGGTTGATGGACGAGCTTACTTGGCTGGTTATTCGTAAAGTCGGCGCGTTTTATCGGGAATATCCTGATCAACTTATCGATATCAAAACGTCCGTGAATGTGGATAGGTTTAGTTTACTTAAAGAAAGCTTTGCTCCTAAATTGGTCAGTATTTTAGAAGAGTATCCTGAATTAATAGGCCGTTTAGGACTTGAGGTAACAGAAACCAGCGCGCTTAATCATGAAGAGTTACCGGTAATGGTGAGTCGTTTTGAACAGATCACCGCCTTGGGTATTGGGCTGTCGGTGGATGATTTTGGTACAGGCTATTCTGGTTTAGATTTTCTTCGTCGTTTCCCATACGACACACTAAAGCTGGATCAAGTATTTATTGCCAATTTGAAAGATGACCAATTTACGCGCCAAGTATTAACGTCGATTTCCATCTTAGCGAAAGAGCTGGGTATGAAGTTGGTCGCAGAAGGCGTAGAGCGTGAAGATCAACTCAATGATGTTAGGCTGTTAGGAGTTGATAGGGTTCAAGGTTATTATTTCTGTAAGCCGCTTCCAAAAGATCAAATTATTACCTGGATGACGTTCAATAACGCGGTGTAAAATACAGCAAAATAAAGCATTAGAAGGGTTGTAAGATTGTATTCTTAGAGCGCTTCTCTTACTCTCTACCGCTTAATTTCTTCAATGCAAGGCTCACAATATGTCCACTCTGGTTTTTCGTCTTAAATACGTTCCTGAAGAGGAAGCGGATGAAATCCGTCAGTTGTTAGCTGATAATGACATCGCCTTTTATGAAACCACAGCAGGGCGTTGGCAAATTTCCATGGCTGGCTTATGGGTGAAGGACAAAGAGCAAGCCATCAAAGCAAGAGAGTTGATTCGCGAAGACCAAATTGCACGGGCTAAAACCATGCGTCCTATCACTTTTGGGCAATGGATATTGGGTTATTTACAACACGCGCGACAAAATCCTGCGGAAGCTTTTTTCACTCTTGTTGCGGTGCTGTTAATATTGAGTGTATCTATTTTGCCTTTTACCCTGTGGTTATGATCTCTTTAACCTTATCATGACGCTGTGACTGGTAGGCTTTCTTGATAATACTTCTTTGAGTTGCCCAAAGAGCGCATATCTTATCCTTCGTCGTTACTTTACATAGCCATGCAGATGCTGCACATTTAGTCGAAGCTGAGCAATTCGGTTATACTCCCATTTTGGTTTAAAACAATGGCATCCCTGTGGTCTTAAAAAGCAAGAATACGAAAAGTAAACGCTCCAATAAATTAGAACTACACCCTCGTAACCCGCACCGTGCGCGTTATGACTTTGCTTTATTGGCGGATTCTTGCCCTGAACTTTCTGGTTTTATTCAACTCAATCAATACGGTAATGAGTCAGTGGACTTTGCCAATCCGGATGCGGTGAAAACCTTAAACCGTGCCTTGCTTAGTCATTTCTATGGTGTTGCCTTTTGGGATATTCCACCGGGTTACCTTTGTCCTCCGATTCCAGGTAGAGCCGATTACATTCATTATCTGGCAGATCTATTAGCAAGTTGTAACGACGGCGTTATTCCACGTGGTAAAGGTGTGAAAGTGCTAGACGTTGGCGTTGGGGCAAATTGCGTGTACCCGATTATTGGTCATCAAGAATATGGCTGGCAGTTTGTTGGTTCGGACGTTAATCCGGTGGCAGTGGCAACCTGTGAAACCATTGTTAAATCTAATGCTTGTTTGAAAAGTGCCATTAATGTGCGTCTGCAAACTCAGCCTGCCAAGTTATTTGACGGCGTGTGGAAGGAAAAAGATCGTTTTGATTTGACCCTTTGTAATCCACCATTCCACACCAGCGAATCTGCCATGACCGATGAGTCCCAGCGCAAATGGCGTGGTGTGAAAGGCAAAACAACCGCTGCCAAGCCGTTGCTTAATTTTGGCGGTACCGCCGCCGAGTTATGGTGTGACGGTGGTGAAGCAGGTTTTGTGTCTCGTATGGTCAAAGAAAGTGTGCAATACGCAGATCGTTGCTTTTGGTTTACGTCTTTGGTGGCACGTCAGGGTAATTTAGAGGCGATTTATCGGACATTAAAAGAGGTTGGTGCTCGCCAAGTGAAAACGATTGAAATGGCGCAAGGCCAGAAAATCAGCCGATTCGTTGCGTGGAGTTTTCTTGGCGACGATCAGATTGACTATTGGAAGGACAACTATTGGCAAAATTAAATGCGTGCCAATAGTTGTCTCGCAGAATTTATAGCGCCGCTGCAATCTCGGCAGCAAGGCGAGCGTTGTTAAACACTAGCTGGATGTTACTTGCTAAGCTGTCTCCACCTGTTAGCTCCGCAACTCGTGCTAGTAAGAATGGCGTGGATTCTTTACCTGCTACACCTTGTTCTTCCATTTCCGCTAGAGCTTGATTGATGGCCGCGTCGATAGCGGTTTTATCCATGGCAAATTCTTCCGGAATCGGGTTGGCGATGATCGCTCCACCATGCAGTTGCATTTCCCATTTTGCCTTGATGAACTCGGCAATGTCGCTGGCAGACTGCATGTTGTAATCTACCGTTTGATCGCTTTCACGCGTATAAAAAGCAGGCAAAGTGTCTGTTTTAAAGCCTAAAACAGGTACACCTTGAGTCTCCAAATATTCCCGTGTTAGTGCAAGGTCAAGAATCGATTTTGCGCCAGCACATACGACAGCAACATCGGTTTTTGAAAGCTCTTGCAGGTCGGCAGAAATATCAAATGTTTGCTGAGCGCCACGGTGAACACCACCAATGCCGCCAGTGGCAAACACTTTAATGCCTGCCATCGCCGCAATAATCATTGTCGCTGCAACTGTGGTTGCACCGTGTTGTTTTTGTGCGACAACAAAGGGTAAGTCTCGACGAGAACATTTGGTCACGGACAATCCAGCTTTTGCTAACGTGTCAATTTCGTCATTGCTTAGACCCGCTTTAAGGCGGCCATCAATGATCGCGATTGTGGCTGGGACTGCGCCATTATCACGGATAATTTGTTCAACTTTTTTTGCTGTCTCGGCATTTTGTGGCCAAGGCATGCCATGAGAAATAATCGTGCTTTCTAAGGCAACAACCGGTTTTCCTGCTGCAATCGCTGCGGCAACATCTGGGTTGATATCTAGGTATTGATTCATAATTTTTCTATCCATTGAGTGACATGTTGAATGGTAAGTTCTGGGTGATTGGCGTAAGGGCTTTCCAGTGTCATTGCGGCACAAGCTAAAGCGAAAGATAAAGACTGGTCGAGATCTTTATTTTGCTGACGAGCGCTTAAATAGCCCGCCAGTAATGCATCACCCGCTCCGCTGTCGCTGACAGGGGTGCTTGGATGGCAAGCTTTACGTTGACACTCGGTTGCGCTGAAAAATAAAACCCCTTGACTGCCTAAACTGAGCAATACTTCTTCTACGCCAGAATCAAGTAAGGCTTTTGCCAGTTTTTCAGGGTCTGTTTCGTCGCAATTTAGAATGGCTCTGGCTTCATCCTGATTGACTTTTAATAGTGCTAGCTGCGATAAGATAGGGCGTAAGCGAGGCGCTTTTGCTGTAGAGACCGCATCGGCAATGAAACGAGTAGACAGGGTCTGCTGGCTTAGCCAAGAAATGACGTCGGCAGATAAATTCGCATCGACAATAATGCGATAAGCGCTCTGTAGTAAAGACAGCTTACTGCTTAACTTTTGCTGGTCTAGCGTGTCAATTATACGCATGTCTGCAATGGCGGCTTGCAGTTCGCCATTGTCATTATTGATAGCCAAATAGGTGCCTGTGGGCAAGGTATCAATACGTAGCACATGATGCATGTCGACACCGCTCATGCGGGTTTGCTCAATGAGCCAATCACCGCGCTGGTCTAATCCAATTGGGGCTAACAGATGTACATTTTCTCCGAGCCGAGCCAGATTTTCAGCGATATTGCGGCCGACGCCACCAGGGCTTTGGTTGATGGTTCCTGGGTTCGAGTCATAGGCTTTTAAGTCTGTAGTGCTGCGACCATGGATGTCGACATTGGCACCACCTATAACAACGTATGTATTTTGTTCAGCAAGTAGGTAGCCTTTCCCTAGAATATACCCTTGGCGAGTGAGTTGCATGATGTGGCCAGCAACGGATTCTCGACTCATATTGAGTCGATCTGCAAGGGCTTGCTGCGATGCCAAAGGGTCGAGCTTGATGGCTTCGTATACGCGAGAAGTTTGGTCTTTCATAAGCTTGTTAACAAAAGTTTAAAATAATAACTTATGTTAAAGCTGCTAAATATACAAGAGCTTTGGGCTGATATGGTAAAAAAATGTTATAAATCTTATTATTCGATATTCCTTGTTGAGTTTTGTCTCGTCAGCTGGCCATTTAAGGACAGCATTAAAGAGGTTTTATAGTGCTAAAAAGCTTTCAAGCTCGATTAATCATGTTCGTCTTATTGTTGCTGGCATTGGCGCAATTGGGCACAGCGTTGGCAGTGTTAAAATCGTTAAAAGCAGACAACTACAAACAAGGGGTGCAATCCATTGACGTGTCCCGTAATGTTTTCGACCTATTTTTAGCCGCACGTGCCGAGCAGCTTACCAAAGGGGTCGAAATATTAACCTCGGATTTTGGTTTTAAACAGGCTGTTGCGACCAGAGAAACGGGAACAATACGTTCTGTTTTACAGAATCATGGCGCACGAATTAATGCGGACATTTCCCTACTCGTCTCACCTCGCGGTGAACTGATTACTGCCACTCAACCGTTAAATATTACAGATACTGTTGCCGACTTAGTGTTTGCGGCGCGTCGCTCTCGTGGGTCGTCTATTAGCACGACGGTGGCGTTAGATAACCGTGCTTATCAACTTGTTTTAGTGCCGATCAGAGCACCAAATGTGGTGGCTTGGGTTGGCATGGCGTTTTTGTTGGATCAGGCGTTGGCCGAACGTATTAAAAATGTAACAGGCTTGGACATTAGTTTTGTCTACGAAACGAAAGATACAAATATGCTGTCTGGTGCATCGACATTACCGTCTATCGAAAAAGAAACCTTGTTAAATGAGATTGGTAATATCAAAGACATTATCACGTCACCTGTGTTCTCAAACGATGAAAAGTATTTATCTCTGGGTGTTGATATCGGTGTGCCTAATCAGTGGGGCATTATTCATTTGCCTTATGGTCCTTGGTTAGAAAGTTATCGCGACACGCGTACTCAGTTGATATGGATCTTTACCGGTGCGCTTGCTTTAGCCTTGTTGTTTGGTATCGCACTGGCGCGAAATATGACCAAACCGATTGGCCGATTAGTGGATTATGCAACTCAGATTGGACTAGGCGTTACTAAGGAAAAAGTGACCGCGCCGGAAATAGAGGGCGAATTTGGTGTGCTATCTAACACCATGAAAACAATGCAGAATTCCATTATCAATCGCGAAGAAGAGCTGACGTATCGAGCTTCTCATGACCAGCTTACGGGGTTATTTAATCAAAGTGCGGTTGAGTTTTATTTGTCTGAGGCTCTGCCAAGAGAGCAGGGTAGTTTGGTGACTATTAACGTCCGACACTTTAAACGTATTAATAATATGTTGGGCTTTGATGTTGGCAATATCATGTTATCTAAAGTGGCTGAGCGACTTAAGTTATGGGGTCATGATGCAACCATGATCGCGAGACAGACGGGAGATAAGTTCTTAGTCCTGTTTGATCGTACGATTAACGAACAAGATTGCTTTAACCTAAAACAGCTTTTTAATGTGGATTTCGAAGTTGAAAAAGGCTCCAATATCCATCTTGATATTAGTATCGGCGTACTCCCTTTTGAACACGCCACAGCCAGTGTGAATAGTGCAATGCGCCGTTTAGAGATCGTCTCGGACAAAGCGCGTGAAGAAAGCGATGGGGTTGTGTTTTATGTGGTGGGCCAAGATGAGAACCACCGTCGACAATTAACCATTATTCGCGACTTGCCAGCTGCGCTAGAGGCAAATCAGTTGTTTGTGGTTTACCAACCTAAAGTCGGTGTTGCTTCAAATGACTGCCAAGAAGCGGAAGCCTTGATTCGCTGGATTCATCCTGAGCTTGGCTTTTTGCCACCGGATGAATTTATCGCTGTGCTTGAACATGCCGGTAGTATTCAGCAGCTAACCAAATGGATAGTTAACTCGGTGCTATCTCAGCTAAGCCAGTGGTGGGCGGCTGGGCATGAAATACGTGTTGCAGTGAACTTG
Source organism: Marinomonas alcarazii (assembly GCF_003208215.1). Classification (GTDB taxonomy): domain Bacteria; phylum Pseudomonadota; class Gammaproteobacteria; order Pseudomonadales; family Marinomonadaceae; genus Marinomonas; species Marinomonas alcarazii. Next base: position 62,227 of record NZ_QKLW01000008.1, on the reverse strand, counting down.
TCCGCTCATGATCTTCTGGACGAACGTTTACCAAATACGGTAGCGAAAGCCCTAAAGAAATACGATTTACCCGTGCGTGCTTTGGCGTTAGAAGTTACTGAAAGTGCGGTCATGAAAGACCGAGAAAAAGTGATTGGCGTACTAAAGGCATTGCAAGAAATGGGGGTTCATTTGGCGATTGATGACTTTGGAACAGGACAATCTTCTTTGTCTTATTTACGCGAATTGCCTGTGAATGAAGTGAAAATAGATCGCGCCTTTATTCAGTTTATTGATACCAATAAAGGGGATGAGTTTATCACTAATGCGACAATTGGTTTGTCGCACAGCCTAGGGTTTCAAGTCACTGCGGAAGGGGCCGAGAATGCCGAAGGTGTGGCGCTTTTAAGACAATATCATTGTGATAAGATACAGGGCTATTATTTTTCTAAGCCTTTGGTTGCAGAAGACTTCTTACGATGGCGAGACACTTTTAATAAGCATTAAGCCATTTTTTCTAATCAATCTTACACGCTGTTAATGTGAGGTTAATTTCAATATGTTGCTTTTGATACGGATGACATTGCTGCTATTGCTGATTGTGAGTGTGACGCTATTTGGCATTGTGTTTTGCTTGTTTACATTATCTTCAAAAAACCGTGTTTACTACCTAGGACGGGTATTTGCGAAGGTTGCTGCGTTGTTTGGATTGTCGGTTGAACCACGTGTTTCTGAGCTGGCGAAAACCGTTCCCCAAGCGGTTTACGTTGCTAATCACCAAAATAATTTTGATTTATTTACGCTCGCCGCCGTTGTGCCAGAAGGCGTGGTGACGGTCGGTAAAAAGAGCCTACGTTGGATTCCCTTCTTTGGTATTTTGTATTGGTTAAGCGGTAATATTCTTATTGATCGAGCCAATCGCAAAAAAGCCATTGAGACGATCAGCCAAGTTGTAGAAAGCATGAAAAAAACAGGTCTTTCTATTTGGATGTTTCCTGAAGGGACTCGTAGCCGAGGTCGCGGCTGGCTTCCCTTTAAGCGAGGTGCGTTTCATGCAGCCGTTCAGGCTGGAGTGCCTATTATTCCCATTGTGTGTAGCAGTACACACGATCAGGTTAATTTAAACCGTCTGCATAATGGCAAGGTTATTGTGGAAATGCTGCCTCCAATCGATACGACTGGGCTACATGAAACCGACGTTGTGAAGTTGATGGCTACCTGCGAAACCTTGATGCATGAAACCAAGCAACGTCTCGATCAAGAGCTCGCCCAGCCTTAGACAATGGCGACTAACTTTTGACGTTAGGAAGTGAGTCTAGGGTTTCTTCTAGTTGTTTCTTGATGCCCAGCTTACTAGGGTGATCGTCTGGTAAATCTTGTTGTGACCATTCTGGGTGTTGTCGAGCCTGCTTACAGTAAGGTTTGATTCGATCCATTAAGTCATTACTTGGGAATGAAGGCGACAGTTGGTATGCCTGTTGAGAGGCGTGTCCCCGTTGATGGAAGTGTTCAATAGCGTTGACGCCTCGTAGGCATAATAAGGTTAAAGTGGCTTGGTCGAGGCACAAAAAATGTTGTTTGGTGAATTTGCTTTTCAACGTGTCTTTGTAATGCTGGCCCGTTTTCCAGGTAGCGCCTAAGATCGCACCAATTGTGGTGGCCGTGCCTAACGTTAGGCCAGCGGACATAACATCAATACCAGCTCCTATAGCCGCACCAGTTAATGCACTGGTGCCCGTTTCAACGCCCCATTCTTTTAGTGTGTCTGCATCAAACAGATCTTGTTCCCAGCGAGCGTTTTGAATGTCCAGCGGTGATGCAATAAGGTCTTCCTGTTGGAATTCATATAACCGCAAAAGTTGGCTGGTGTAGCCTTGTTCAAGAGCACGTATTTTATCTTCAAAAACACGCATTTCTTCGCTCTTAGGAGGGTAGCTGGAACACTCTAAACGTGTGCTGGCCGCTTTTAATAGTAAATCAGACAATAGGTTGCAGGCCATCGAACGGCGTAATTGTGCGGCTTCTTCTCGGTTTTGAATGAGATGTTTGATTGCGTCGTAGTCTTCAGGCATTAAGCTCTGAATGCTTTGATAGAGACGCTTTTCATCTTCAAAGTAAAACGCGACAGTGTCGTATTTAATAACCGCATGTAGGTGACGTTCTGCCAAAACTTTGCGCCATGCCTCTAAATGCGCACTGGGCGACGCGCTGAAATTCAGGATAGGAATAATGGGTTTATTGGCGCTAGCCAGTAACGCTAATTCATCAAGGTATTTACCAAGTGGCGCTTGGCGAATATCAATCACATATAAAATGATATCGGCTTGGCTTAATTGTTTAAGAATCTTTGCTTCTTGTTCAAATTCATCCTGTGCAAAGTGACTTTCACAGAATGGTTGTAGCCAGTCTGAACCTTGGTAAGAACGGAATGCATCTGAATGACGGATTTGCCAAAGGCCGATCGAATCTTCAAACCCTGGTGTGTCCGTGAGCGTAATCACAGTTTGTTTGCCGATTTTGATTTTCACACTTTCAACGTGTCGAGTCGTACCAGCTCGGTCACTGACGTCGCCAAAATCTTGCTTGCGCAACAAGGTGCGGATTAGCGAAGTTTTGCCCGTGTTGGCGTGGCCAACGACCAAAAGGGAAATCGACACGGTTTAGTCCTTTTGCTTTATTTGTGTAAAGTGAAGACGTGTTTCTCTGGCAAGGCGCTGCCAATCCTCAATAAATCTAGCGTTTTCATCGCCTGCTATCACCAGAAACAATAACGGGTAGGTCATGCTTGCTCGTGAAAAAAATCGTCTCGTGCCACGATCAGGGCTTTGCTCGGCATTAACTAAAATATAAACCGGTTCGTCGCTGGATGATGCTAAAAAGCGATCTTGTTCTTCTCGGTTGTTTAATACTGATAAAGAACGTGCAGAGCGCAAATAATCGGGCTTAGCTTGGCTCCATTCAAATAAAGCCCATTGTTGGGAAAATGCGCTGTCTGTAAGCGAGTCATCGCTTGCTCCGTTTGCGCTTATCGCAGAGGCAGAACGTTTGTGATGATCTGCATCTACAATGTTTCGGCTCTGGCTTTCCTGCTGACGATAACGATTTTGAATGATTTTTTCCTGGGTGCTCAGAGGTTGTGTTGCGCGTTTAAGGTGATACATACCCAAACAAATAATAGTAAAAACTACCCTTGGCAACACGCCATAAATAAAAATACTGGCGAGTAGAAAGTTAGCCCAATGTTGTCTTGTTGTCGCGGTTTGCGAAATAAGGTCGACGCGACTGGCGAGAATGTCTAATTGGTTCGGCAAGGAAACACCAAACCATTGAGGAATGATGCTTAAAGCTTGCGTCAGTTGAATAAAAGCATCGTCGCTTAATAACGTGGTTTCCCAGACAAAATTAACTTGATTGGTAAGCAGCAAAAGCAGAGTCATTACCCAGCCTGCCAGCAAATAACAGCCCCACGCACCATGGGAAATACTGCTGACTAACCATTTGTTTGAGTGAGCAGGGCATTGCCAATGGATATAAGCAGTGCTCACGTCTGTGTTGATATGTGAGTGCTTACTTATCTTTTTGTTGAGGAAAATCAGCAGGCTTAACAGCATGCCTTTGTTTTCAGTTTGTTGCTTCATGGTGGCCATAATGGTCACGAACCAGACGACAAAATTTAGCGCATGAAACCCTAATAAGATAATAAACAACCAAAAAATATTCACCTGATTGGATTGGTTTATCGCAAAAGCGGGCGGTACAGCCATAAAACCTAATAGCAGCGAAGCGCACAATAAACCTAAAATCGTGCGATTAAAGTAGCGTTTTAACAAAGCAAACTGAGCCGAGTAGCTGGTAGTTTTAGGTGAGGTATCTAACTCTTTTAGCGCACTAGGCAGGTTGTTCGCCTGAGCAGGCAAACGAAAATCGCTATGAGTTTCTAACCAAGCCGCAAGAGCAAGTTTGGCGCTGGGTGTTGGAAAGGTCATGTTATCGCATTGCTCTTTTCATTTATTACTCTTCTATTCGTTGTAAGGCGAATACTTGGAATGACGACATTATCCTCTTTGTTTTACTTGATGTTGTCGATAAAGGCAAAAACCACAAGGTTTTTCTTGAATATTTTCATAATGCTATCTGAAAATACTTCTTCATCAATCAGTTAGAGGTAATGTGTTGTTTTATTGCGCTATATCAAGAGGATGTTATTTATTGGTTATTATGTACAGTATAAATGTAGGTAATTGTTAATGCTGATTGATTCATTGTGCTGCGCCACTCTACTATCACCTTACATACCGTAGACACGGTGGTTTTTGTTAGGGGACAAAATTATGCGTTTAAATTCTATTAGAGTGAAAAGCTCTTTGCCCGTACTTGTGATGAGTATCACCTTTGTGATCGCTATGATTGCAGTGGTATTTATCATCAATCAACTAACGGTTGCTCTCAATACACAAGCCGACTCTTATGGAAAAGCGTCTGCGGTTATTCTGAATGCGGATAGAGATCTTTATCAAGCGAAGCTCGCAGAGCAGCGCCTTGTCGTAGGTGTTGGTAAGCGTGATGACGAAGAAAAGGATCGTGTTGAAAATGCCCAACAAGTAAAAGATCGCTTTAATCTATACCGTCAGTACTTATCAGCAGAGCCTGAAATTTATCAATCGCAAGGTGGTTTTGATAAGGCCTTTACGACTTGGTTGAATGCTTCAAATGCGCTTGTGAAGTTAGAGCGAAATGATCCGAATTTTGCGGCTGCAGAGCAGAAAGCCAATGCAGACTTTAGCGCTTTAAGGGACATTCTTGATAAAGCTGGCGAAGCGGTAAATAACCATGCGGAAATGTCTAAAAAAACCGTAATAGAACAGGAAAAAGCTTTTGAGAAAATGGCGATTGTTGTTGTGGTTATCGGTTTGGTAATAGCTGCTTGGTTCAGCTACAAAACACCTAAAACGCTTACTAATCAAGTGCGTTACTTAGGACAACGTATTCGTGAAATATCGGAAGGTGATGGTGACTTAACTCAACGTATCGAGTTTTCTACTAAAGACGAGTTGGGTGATCTTGCGGATGAATTTAACGGTTTTGTGGAACGTCTAAAAGGCATCATTGGTAGCATTCATAAACAGTCGGATGCGTTGGGTGAAATGACTGGCCAGCTAAATAGCGTAGCAACGAAAACGGCGGGCATTACCACCGCACTGGCGAATGCTTCTGCTTCGATCGTAAGTGCAGGTCATGAAATGGATATGTCTAACCAGCAAATGGCGGCTGTCGCTCGTGATACGGCAGACGAAGCCAAAAATTCTAACAGTTTGACGCAAAATGGTATGTCTGCAGTCAACAAATCTCAGCATGCAATTACTACGCTCGTGGCGGATATTGAACTTGCTCTTGGCCGTTCTGGTGAGCTACAAAAGAGTTCAGAGAGTATTGCCTCCGTTTTGGAAGTGATCCGAAATATCGCTGAACAGACCAACCTGTTGGCATTGAACGCCGCTATTGAGGCGGCTCGAGCAGGTGAGCAGGGACGTGGTTTCGCTGTGGTGGCGGATGAAGTGCGCACCTTAGCAACTCGTACGCAAGACAGCACTAATGAAATTGAAGGTATGATAGAGCAGCTAAAAATCAATGTGGCTGAATCTTCTAAAGCGATTCAAAACAGCCGTGACAATGCTGAATTTACAGTGAGTAATTTTGGTGAAGTTACCAGCGTGTTCAATAGTTTGCAGGAATCCTTTGCGAAGGTTCAAGAGATGGCAGCGCAAACGGCACAAGCTACTCAGGAGCAATCGGTTGTTGCTAATGACATTAATCAAAACATGGTGTCGCTAAAGGATCAAACGGACTCTGTCCAATCTGTGTCTGATCTGATACAACAACAGTCAAAAGACATTACTAAGTTGTACAAAGTATTGGATCAACAGGTGGGGAGTTTTAAAGTTTAGTCTGTTGCTGATAACGCTATAAAGATAAAAGGGTCGCATGAAAGCGACCCTTTTTTATGGAAGAATTAGCGAAGGCTAATGACAGGCCAGTCGCGTTCTTGAGCCACCTTCAAGAGAATTGGGTCAGCATCGACTGCGATAGGGTTGGACGCTTTTTCTAGTAAGGGGAGGTCGTTGTGAGAGTCGCTGTAAAAAAAACAATCGGCCATACTCATGTGGTGCTGTTCAGCCCATTCTATGGCTCGTGTTACCTTGCCTTCACGAAAAGTGGGTACGCCTGCTATTTCTCCAGTGATCTGGCCGTTGTGGTACTCAATATCGACCCCTAAGGCGTGTTCAACACCAAGGTAGCGAGCAATGGGGGCCACAAGGTGAGTGCCCGTGGCCGAGATGATCACCAGAGTATCACCGGCTGCTTTGTGTTTTGCTAGGGTGGCTTTTGCCTTCGGTAAGATCATTTCTGACACTTTATCTTTAATAAATGCATCAATCACATCATTTACTTGTTCCGCATTGAGCTGGATTAAAGGCGCGAGGGTGTAACGCATATAATCCGCTAAGTTAAGTCGGCCAGCATCGTAGTCTTCCATATAAGCTAGGTTAACGCTGAGAAAATCGTCTGGGGTCGGTAAGTTGCTTGCTGCCAAATACTCAGAGAAAGCTTGTGCTGTATCGCCAGCCACAAGCGTGTTGTCTAAATCAAAAAATGCCAGTGCCATCTCGGCTCCTTACTCTAGGCCAACCTTAACATGGTTGGCGATATACTCTGTTAAATAGGATTAACCCAATGCGACGGCAATTAGGCCTGTGAAGGTCATACCAACACCAATGAGCTTGGGGAGTTTGAATGATTCACCAAAACCGATGACCGCGAAAAGCACACCGAGCGGAATGCTCAGTTGCCGGAATGCCACCACGTAACTCACGTTACTCACAAACGCCATGGCTAAAATGACCAGAGAATAGGTGCATAGCATTAGCACCGCTGTAATGGCCGCAAGTCGCCATTGCCTTCGAGCCATGTCTTTAAATTGTTGCCTCTGCGGTTTGGATAGCCAGACAAACCACACCATCCAGATAAGTGAAAAGCAACTTTGTAGGGTGACGTACAAAATAGCAATATGCTCAGGTGGTGAAATAGGGGTGCCATCAGGGCTTGCTAACTCCCGCATTAACTGTGTCGCACGATCATCTACTAAGGAATAGCCTGCGGTAGCGAAAGCGGCAATGAGCGCAAATACAGTGGTGCGATTGTTATAATTGCGCCAACTGAAGTCTTGTAAGCGAGGTAGAGGAATCAATAAGCAGCCTAGAACAATCAAAATCACCCCAACGATGCTTTGATTGGAAATACCAGAACCTTGCCCTAAAAGCCAGCTTGAGACACAGACGATTATTAATGGCGATGAACGTGCGATTGGATAGGCGATCGACATATCTCCAGCGCGATACGCTTCTGCTAATCCCCATAAATACAGAGCTTGGAATAGACCTGTCAATAACAGCAAGCCCAGAATGCGAAGATCAAAGGCTTGAATCAATGACCACTGCCAAACAATTAATGGAGAAAATAACAGGCTGCCTAGTAACATGGTCAAAAAGAAAAAGGCGAGGGTAGGCTTCGCCTGTTTTCCAAAGAAATTCCAGCCAGCGTGCATAAACGCTGAAATTAATACCAGTAGGATAGCGGTTAGCGTCATGATCCTATTGCCTTAGCGCTTGTGCCAGCTTTGCGTGTGTTTTAGTAACACATCACCGAGAAACCAATGCACCACTCGAGCGCCCATACACGTCACCATGATTAAGACCGCCATCGCTGCAGCAGGAGCAATGTCACCCGCATCGTCCATATTGAGCACGGCAACTGAAGCTAAGGTCGTGTTGTAGGAGTACAAGAATACGACCGCAGAAACTGTTGTCATCGCGTTCACAAAAAGATAGCTGGCAATGTCCAATACCGCAGGCAAACAGACCGGCAATGACACACGCCAAAAGGTGATAATTTGTGGCACCTTGAGTGACGCTGAGACGGATTCAAACTCAGGGTCAATTTGTTTTAAGGCAGTCGATGCGGTCATGTGGCACACCGTATAAAAGTGGCTAATGGTGCACACGACTAAAATGGTCATGGTGCCATAAATGCTATTGAGTGGATTGTTAGGAGCGTTGAAGAAAAAGATGTACGCCAAACCCAATACCAAGCCAGGTACTGCCAAGGGCAGAATGGCAAATAATTGGAAAAAGCCTTTTAGTACGCCATATCCAGACAGCTTTTCCGCCAAATAGGATTGGAAGAAAATAAACAGCGTACCGATCACTGCGGTATAGGCTGCCATCTGTAAAGAATTCCAATAGGAAGCCCAGCCACCGCCGTCCATCAAATCAAACTGATAGTTCTTCAAAGAAAGAGATAGGTTATAAGGCCAGAACGTTACCAAAGAGGCGTATACCGCCATCAGAATAATGCCGATGATCACACCGGAAAGAACAAGCATAAACAACAAGGACAGCTTGTCGGCTAGTGGGCGTGGTTTGGGAGCAAAAGGCACGGCTTTTGACGTTAACTGCGCAGACTGCCGACGTTGTAACCAGCGATCGGTTAAGAAAGTGAGTACCGCAGGCAATAAGAGAATCACACTAACAGTGGCGCCCATTTCAAAGTTTTGTTGTCCAATTACCTGCTTGTAAATGTCGGTCGCCAAGACATTGTACTGTCCGCCAATTACTTTAGGTACGCCAAAATCGGTGATCACCAAGGTAAACACTACGAAAGCCACGCTGATAATGCCGTACTTAGCTGCTGGCAAGGTGACGGTGACGAAAGTACGCCATGGCGACGCGCCTAACACTTCTGCAGACTCGTATAAGCGTGCATCACTTTTCGATAGTGCGGTTAGCATGATCATCAGCGCATGGGGAAAGGTCCAAAAGCAGGAGCCAATAATAATCCCGATCGGGCCATAGATACTTTCTCCAAACAACAGTTCTTTCAAAATGCCTTGGTTGCCAAACAAGTACACCAAACTGATGGCAGGCAACAGAGAGGGGGACAAAATTGGTAGAACCAAAATCAGACGAAACATACCTTTGAGTGGAATACAGGTACGGTTAATAGCGTAAGCTGAAAAAAACGCCAGACTAGTGACGATCAAGGTACAGACAAAGGCTAAGAAAACAGAATGGCCAATGGAGCTGGACAGACTTGGGGTGGTTAAAAACAGTGTGAAATTTTCTAGCCCAACAAAGTTACCCTCGCGGTTTTGTACGCTTTTAGATAAAAGGCTGTAGATAGGCAGTACAATTGTAACGACCAGTGCTAAGGTGCCAACAATCATCATGCAGCCAAGCGCCCATTCATCCCAACTGCGACGACGGATCAGAGGCTGTTTTTGGCTGCTTGTATCTGTTGTAGTTAAGGTGGCTTCCATTACACCGCTCCTGCAAAGATATGTAGGCGATCTTGTGGCAATTGGCAGACCACTTTTTGTCCTTGTGATAGTTCAAGACGAGCCATTTCGTTCATGGAGATGTCGGCCATAATCGGTGTTTCGCGGTCGTCCAATTGAAGTAGGGAGCGTACACGGGAGCCTAAAAACTCCAGATGTACCACTCTGGCATTCACAATGTTGCCAATGTTGGTGTCAGCTGTGAAACGAATATCTTCTGGACGAATGGCGACACGAACTGCTTGTTCATAAGCAAGCGTGTTTTTAGGAGAGCGTAGGTGTAGCGACCCTGAATTGAGAAGGCCGCTTTGTGTGACTTGTGCTTCTAGAAAGTTCATTTCGCCAACGAACTCTGCCACAAAGGGGCTTTTGGGGTTGGCGTAAATCTCTTGTGGTGAGCCAACTTGCTCGATCACACCGTGATTCATGACAACAATTTTGTCCGCCATGGTCAGAGCTTCTTCCTGATCATGGGTTACCATAATTGTAGTCACGCCAAGCTTTTCTTGGAGCTGTTTGATTTCTTGGCGTAAATGGGCTCGTACTCGAGCATCTAGTGCAGACAAGGGCTCGTCTAACAGCAGAAGCCCAGGTGATGTGGCTAAAGCGCGGGCTAAGGCGACCCTTTGTTGTTGACCGCCAGACAGCTGCATAGGGAATTTCTCTTCGCTACCAGATAATCCTACGGTAGCGAGTAACTCTTTGACTCGTGCTCGACGTTGGTTGGCTGGAATGCGTTGTGATACCAAACCATAGGCAATGTTGTCTGCTACGGTTAGGTTGGGAAAGAGGGCATAGGATTGGAAAACAATACCAAAGTCACGATGTTTGACTGGTAAATAAGTGATGTCTTTGCCTGCTTGGGAAACCATGCCACCAGTGGGTAGATCAAGGCCTGCAATAATTCGTAATAAACTGGTTTTCCCGCAGCCAGAAGGCCCTAGAAAGCAGACAAATTCGCCTTCGGCAATACTCAGTGAGATGTCCTTTAGCGCTTGATAAGAACCGAAAAACTGCTGGACATTTTCGAGTGTTAAGTAGGTTTTATTTGACATGACTTGTTCTCTCATCCTATGAAAAAGCAGCGCTGAAGCCAGTCAGCACTGCTTGTTGTGCAATAGAAATTACCGCTTTGTTGTGTTATTTGGATTCACTCTTGCTATCAAAGCGTTGCTGCCATTGCGCTAAAATCTTATCGCGGTTTTGAGCAGACCAAGCAAAATCGTTATCAATCATCAGTTCTTCCGCATTGGCTGGGAAGAATTCGACTGGTTTGGCAACACCCGGCATCGCTACAACGGCATAGCCTTCGTTGTACATTTCGTTGGCTTTCTTAGACACAGTCCAGTCAACCAGTGTTTGGGCTGCTTTCAGTTTGTCTGTGCCTTTCACGATTGAGGTTGCTTCCATATCCCAGCCAAGACCTTCGGTTGGGAAAACAATGTCGAGTGGCGCGCCTGACTTTTTCGATTTAGCGGCACGGAAGGCGAAAGAGATACCAATTGGGATTTCACCAGAGGCCGCTAGTTTACAAGGCTTAGAGCCAGAGTGAGTGTAGCGATTGATGTTCTGGTGTAAGCCGTCCATGAATGCCCAGCCGTCTTTTTCGCCAAACAGTTGTAACCAGCTGCTCACATCTAGATAGCCTGTACCAGACGAGTTCGGGTTGGGCATGATGATGTGATCTTTGTAGATAGGCTTAGTCAGATCTTGCCAAGAGGTTGGTTTTGGTAAGCCCAACTTTTCGGCTTCGACGGTGTTATAACAAACGGCCGCCATCCACGCGTCCATACCAGTCCAAACTGGCTCTTCGGAACGGTCTTTGAATTTAGGCGAAAGCTTGTCATAACCTTTTGGCTTGTAGCTTTGCAGCATATTTTCACCATCAAGCAGCATTAGGCTGGTCGCCGCTAAGCCCCAAACTACATCGGCCTGTGGGTTGTCTTTTTCCGCCAATAGCTTGGCGGTGACGATCCCAGTTGAGTCACGTACCCAGTTAATCTTGATTTCTGGATGATCTTCGTTGAAACGCGCTGCGTATTTTTTTAGGTCTTCCGCTTCGATGGCGGTGTAAACCGTTAATTCCGTTTGTGCGGCATGGACGCTTGTCATAGAAAGAGCAGCGAAACCTGCAAACGTGGTAAAGCATTTAGCAAGGGTCTTCTTGTTCATTTCAACTCTCCGTGGGCAGTCAGAATACAAAAGTTAATCTGGTATATACCAGTTGGTGTTGAAAACAATAATGATGAAATGTTGCATCTTGATGACAGATGTAAAAAAGTAAAACGATGCTGTCCTTAGCGATGTTTTAAAGTGCGAAAAAAAGACAGGAATTGGAGAAGGGGTTAGTCGCGAATGGCTATTTGGATAGTGACGGCGTCATGGCGCCAGTATTCGTAGTCGATTTCCAGCACTTGTTTGTCTTGAGTATAATTGATGCGTTCAATGTTTAGGCCAGATTGCCCTGCGGTAATGCCCAGTGCGCTGGTGGCTTCTTCAGGCAAAGAGGTGGCCTTGAAAGATAAATCCATATCACGATAAGACATCTGGTACTTGCGGGCTAGCAGTTGACTGAGAGACTGAGTTAGGTCTTCCTCCTCGATGCCGGGTAATAGCGTGGTATTGATGTACATTTTCTCGATCAATACAGGGCGATTATCAATATAACGTCGACGGTGCAAGAAGAGGACAGGTGTGCCGACGGCTAAGTTCATTTTGGTTGCCACTTCTGAATCGGCTGCGACCAGTGTTTGCTGCAGCTTTTCCGTATGAGGTGTATAGCCTTGCTCGGTGACGAAAATATTGAAGCTCAGGTGGGCGGCTGGGTCATACACTACGGCTGGTGGCGAAACAAACCAGCCACGGCGATTTTGGCGATAAACCATACCTTCCATTTCGAGGCTTTGCAGTGCTTGGCGCACTGTGACTCGGGTGAGTTTGAATTGCTCACCAATTTCTCGTTCGGAGGGTAACTTACTGCCCGCTTCCAGCACCTTATTGCGAATCAGGCTGTGGAAATGTTCTTGCAGATGGCGGTAATGCTTCAATGACATTGACTCATTCTCTAGGGGATATAGCCCCTTAACATACTAAAAACAGGCTATTAAACAAAGCCTTTCCCTTGCTTATTAAGACACCCTGTTCAACGGCAGTGGTGCCGCTGTTTTTACTGAGCGAATAGCAAAATGGCTCTGAATGTCTTTGACATGAGGCAGTGACTGCAAAGCCTTTAATATACGCTCGTAATCCTGTAAGTCCCTTGCTACCACTTCTAGGCGATAGTCCGCGATACCGGACACCAGATGGGCGCTGATGATGTCTTCCATTTCTAAGATCGCTTGTTCAAAGACGATGTGCTTGTCTCCCGCATGGCTTTTTAAGCGTACTTCGACAAATACTGTCATGGAAAAGCCCGCTTTTTGTCGGTCAATGCGGGCGTGATAACCTTCTATCACACCCGAATCTTCTAAGTGTTTAACGCGGCGTAAACACGGAGAAGGGGATAAGTGTATTTCTTCCGCTAGGGCGACGTTGGTTAAACGGCCATCCGATTGCAGATGAGAGAGAATATCTAGGTCGGTTTTATCCATAATGGCACACTTAGTAATGTAAAGAGTTGAATTGAGTGTTATATGCTAAAAAGTAGCCTTTCTTGAGGGTAAATAGCAAGGACATGCTCGCGGATGAGAGCAGATAATAAAGCTATCGATTTCCCAAGAGGTGGTTATGTCCCAAACAGTCACACAGCACACATCAGCAATAGCAGCTCAAGAAACACCAAAATACAAACAATACGCCACAGGTTGGGGTTTTCGCCTTGGCTTATTGGCGGCTTTTGTAAGTATTTTGATTTGGGCGTCTTGGTTGGTCAGTATGCGTGCTGGCATGACCAATACTTTGACTGCTTTCGATTTGGGTATTCTACGATTTTCTCCGCCAGCATTATTACTGTTTCCTTTCTTATGGCGCGCTAGAGCCCAAGTAAAAGCGGTTTCTCCCATACTTTTATTGGGCATTGTATGTGGTGCCGGCCTGCCGTTTTTCTACCTCAGTGCAACAGGCGTTAAATACGCTCCTGCGTCCCATGCTGGCTTATTAATTCTTGGCGCTTTTCCTTTCTTTGTGACCTTGCTGGCCGTGCTTTTCTATCAAGAAAAAGTCAGCCAAGCGCGTAAAATCGGCTTGAGCTTAGTTTGTATCGGCGTGGTTGTTTTATTCAGCTTGTCACTGCTTACCGCACCAGAAAACACATGGAAAGGCGATTTATTATTGCTGGCCGCTAGCTTCTTCTGGGCGGTGTACACAGTGAGTTTGCGGATTGCAGGATTACCACCGTTGGTATCGACCGCTCTAATGGGATTAGTCTCCCTAATCGCGTTGGCTTTCTTATGGGCCACAGGATTAGCGTCTAGTGGACTAGCCGATGCCTCTTGGGATATGTTGGCAGGTCAAATTCTAGTGCAAAGCCTACTTGTTGGCCTGATGACGGGCTTCTCCTATGGCTATGCCATCCAAAAACTTGGCGCGGAAAACATGGCCGCCATCGGCGCCTTCACCCCAGTACTCGCCGCGCTCATCGCCATCCCCGTACTTGGCGAATATCTAGAAGGCTACTCCATCGCAGGGCTTATCTTCGTCAGCGTCGGCGTTGTCATCGCCAGCGGGATCTTTAAAAAGCGGTAGTTTTCTTTATCACCTCAGAGCTCTGATAACCCCGCTTACCTAAGGTAAGCGGGGTTTTGTTTTTTTTATAGAGATTTTTATTTTCCTCGAAGTCATAGCTATTTATTTTAAGGGTTATTGGAGTTGTGGTTTGTTTTGTTCAAAAAAATAACCTATTGAAATTTTTGAAAACAAGCTCAGCTCAACTAGTTCATTAGTGGCTTTAGCAGAGGTACGATCAATGAAATATCCAATTGTATTACATACCGATAACGGCGTTAGTTATGGCGTGACTGTGCCAGATGTGCCCGGCTGTTTTTCGGCTGGCGATACATTTGATGAAGCACTAGAAATGGCTGAAGAAGCGATTTTTTCTCACCTTGAACTCTTGCTAGAAGACGGTGAAGACATTCCAACCGCCAGCCCAATCTCTGTTCATAAAGACAACCCAGACTACGCCGATGGCGTGTGGGCTGTGGTGAATATAGATATCACACCACTGCTTGGTAAAAGCGAAAAAATTAACGTAACACTGCCACATTTACTCATTACCAAAATCGACAAAATGGTGGCGGCTAATCCGAAGTACAAATCCCGTTCTGGGTTCTTGGCCGAAGCATCGAAGAAAGTGCTACAGTTAAGTTAGCGGCAAGATAAAACAAGCACAGGATGTGTTGAGTATTGTTGAAATACTGCCCAAGGAGGGTATACTTTGATTTATAAAACGAAAGAGTTTTGTTCTTTAACTAAAAAAGATCGTTTGTCTGATATGGATCTCATTGAAGCATGTGATGAGATCCAGAGAGGATTAGTTGATGCAGACCTAGGTGGCGCTCTCTATAAAAAGAGAGTGGCAACAGAGGGCAAGGGTAAGAGTGGTAGCTATCGAACGATTATTGGTGCTGTCATTGGTGAAAAGTACTTTTTCTTGTATGCCTTTGCTAAAAATAAACGAGCCAACATCACGAAAAAAGAGCAAATGGCGCTAAGGGAACTAGCCCAAATCTTCATTAGTTTTAGCCAAGTTGAATTAGAAAACTTGATAGCCTCACAAGAGTTAATCAAAGTAGAGCATTGCCAAGAAGGAGATCGCCATGAGTGATATTTTAAAGTCTGTTCACAAGACAGCCAAAGGCCTTAAAAAGGCGGGTGCGATTGATAAAACCACCATGCGTCAGTTTGATACCTTATGCTTAACCTCCATTCATGATTTCACACCTGAGCAAGTCAAAAAACTAAGACTCGCCAACAACCTTTCCCAACCTGTTTTTGCTCAATACCTTAACGTCAGCGATAAGCTCGTTAAAAAATGGGAGCAAGGTGAAAGTAAACCTAGAGGCGCTGCGCTGAAAATGCTGTCTCTTGTGAAGCGTAAGGGGATAGAGACCATTGCTTAACTGTAGTGAAATATTGGAAATACATAATGTGATTTTTTTGGAATCAATGAAATAAGGAAGTACTTTGCTGACTAGAAAAGAATTTGAAAGGCTTATAGTTGAAATTGATCGAGAGCTTGGTGATAGAAACTTACTCTTTCATCAAAGACCAATGCATGCTTTTTCTAGTTTAGCAGGCAAACTTGATCCAAAGGGTGTATTTCCTATCACTTCTGAAGATTTTAATGATCCAGATGATTTTTCAAATGAGGCTATTTTCACTCAAGTCCATAATTGGTATGAAGAAACTTATGGTGATCGAACAAAAATACATATGGGGCCTGGTAGCTATATCCTTATTATCAAAGGTGAGCCTTGGAAGGTTGAGCTTCCTTTAGTGTATGGAAGGAATAACTTTACAATCGACTCTGATCTTGAAAGAGTTGAAAGGTATGTTGTTGCAAATGACGGAAAAAAAGTCCCATCGACTAATATTCTTTGGCATGTGGAAAACATAACGAGAAAAGTAGCCTTATCTCTTTCTGATGAAGAGCGAGAGATTATTTTTCAAGACTATATGTTTGCTTTGAACTCAGTGCAATTTTTACGAGATTTAAAAGGTGTTCCATATATGGAACAGGGAATGAATGATTATGATACAGCGATTCACAACATTTTTTATAAATACCCTGATTACAACAATGCAAAATGGTCTGCACTTCAGTTTGCAGAAAAAACTATAAAATCAAAGCTGAAGCAACATAATGTAAAGATTAAACATATACATTTTCTTTCTGATCTTTCAGGTGATCTTGAAAAAATAGGAATAAATGTCTCAAAACAACTAATCGACAATATACAGTGTGATGCGAAGGTTCGATATGGTGAGCAAAAAGTAACTCGGTATGAGGCTGTTCTTGCAATTAGAAGTTCACTTTCCTTATTTTCAGATGTCTTTCGAGCATCTTCATTTGAGATTAATACATAGTAATCAGACACAAAAAAACCGCTTACCTTCCGATAAGCGGTTTTCCATTCAAACCAACCAATCCTATTAAATAGAATTACGCATCAATACGTTTGTATTTGATACGCGTTGGTGTGGCTTCGTTGCCGGTACGTTTTTTGTAGTCGGCTTCGTATTCTGCGTAGTTACCTTCGAAGAAGACAGCTTTAGAGTCGCCTTCGTACGCTAGGATGTGTGTCGCGATACGGTCTAGGAACCAACGGTCATGGGAAATAACAATCGCGGCGCCTGGGAAGGCAAGTAGTGCGTCTTCCAGTGCACGCAAAGTTTCTACGTCAAGGTCGTTGGTTGGCTCATCCAGTAGCAATACGTTGCCGCCTTCTTTAAGCAGTTTTGCAAGGTGCAAACGGTTACGCTCACCACCAGACAAGTGCTTAACCAATTTTTGTTGATCAGACCCTTTGAAGTTAAAGCGGCCGATGTAGGCACGAGACGGTACTTTGTAGTTGTGAACCGTGATCATGTCTTGGCCGTCGGCGATTTCTTCAAATACAGTTTTGTCACCATCCAGTTCACGCATTTGGTCTACGTAAGCCAGCTGTACCGTTTCGCCTATGGTGACGGTACCTGTATCAGGTTGTTCGATACCCGCGATCATTTTGAATAGGGTCGATTTACCGGCACCGTTACCACCCACCACACCGACGATCGCGCCTTGTGGCACGACCATGTTGAAGTCTTCTAGTAGCATCTTGTGTTCGAAGCTTTTGCTAACGCCTTCGATTTCGATGACTTTGTTACCAAGACGTGGTCCTGGTGGAATGTACAATTCGTTGGTTTCGTTACGATCTTGGAACTCTTGCGAGTTCATTTCTTCGAATCGAGCCAAACGAGCTTTGGATTTAGACTGACGGCCTTTGGCGTTTTGGCGAACCCACTCAAGTTCCGATTTAATGGCTTTTTGGTGAGAGGCTTGTTGCTTCGCTTCGGTTTCTAGGCGAGCGTTTTTCTGCTCTAACCAAGAAGAGTAGTTGCCTTCGTATGGAATACCGTGGCCACGGTCCAATTCCAGAATCCAGCCAGCAGCGTTATCTAGGAAGTAACGGTCGTGGGTAATTGCCACAACGGTGCCAGGGTAATCTTTAAGGAAGCGTTCTAGCCAAGCAACGGATTCCGCATCCAAATGGTTGGTTGGCTCGTCTAGAAGAATCATGTCTGGCTTGTTAAGCAATAGACGACATAAGGCAACACGGCGACGCTCACCACCAGAAAGATGCTCTACTTTTGCATCCCAAGGTGGAAGACGTAGTGCATCGGCTGCGACTTCAAGGGCGCGCTCTAGGTTGTGGCCTTCTTTTGCTTCGATCAAGGCTTCAAGTTGGCCTTGTTCTTTTGCTAGGGCATCAAAGTCAGCATCTGGTTCTGCGTATTCTGCGTAAACGGCATCCAAACGCGCCATGGCTTCGATAACGTCAGTGAAGGCTTCTTCAACAATGCCACGGACGTTCTTTTCTGGGTCAAGGTGAGGTTCTTGTTCCAAGTAGCCGATTTTGATGCCAGGCATTGGGCGTGCTTCACCGTTATGCTCGGTATCAACACCCGCCATGATGCGTAGAAGAGTCGATTTACCAGAACCGTTAAGACCCAATACACCGATCTTAGCGCCAGGGAAGAATGAAAGAGAAATGTCTTTTAGAATCTCGCGTTTCGGGGGAACAATTTTCCCAACGCGGTTCATGCTGTATACAAACTGAGCCATAAAGAATCAACTTATCCTATGATTGGAGATCCATGCACTTTTAACGTCGTGAATGAATTTCGTTAAAACACTCCACGGGGTTGCCAAAAGAGCTGAGCAAATCGATGGAGAGCCAAATGCAATTAGTGGGGTAAGGATAGCACAGGGGATGATTAGGAAAAATACAGATGCGAGTAAGAACCGCTATTTATCGTGGCGGTTCTTACTGTGTTTTTTACTAAAGCTTAAAGTTAGATAAATCACTGTTAATGCTGGAGCTAAGAGAGTCGAGTTGATCACTTAGTTGTTCGATACTTGCTGCATTGTCCGTGATCACGATGGTGGCATTATTAATGATCAGCACTTTGTCGCTCACTTCAGACGCAACGGAGCTTTGCTCTTCGGTCGCTGTTGCTACTTGAGCGTTCATGTCGTTGATGACGACAATATCTTGAATAATGTCATCAAGGGCTGTGATGGCTCCGCTGGATTCATCAATGGTTTTTTGCAGGGTTGCGCTGGTTGATTGCATTAGCTTACTAGCGCCTTCCGAAGCGGACTGCAAATTGTTAATGATGCCTTCAATTTCTGTGGTGGAATCTTGAGTTCGTTGCGCTAATGAACGCACCTCGTCGGCCACTACCGCAAACCCACGACCTTGTTCACCAGCACGAGCGGCTTCTATTGCTGCGTTAAGAGCCAGTAAATTGGTCTGTTCGGCAACGCCTTTGATGACTTCCAGTACCGTGTTGATTTGCGCACTTTGGTCTTTCAATTCAATGATTTTCTCAGACGTTGAATTAATTTCTTGGCCTAAGTTGTGAATATCATTGATGGTATTTTTGACAATGGTATTGCCTTTGAGGGCCAGCTCGTTACAGCGTTGGGTTTTATCGGCCGTTTCGTTGGCGTTTCTAGCGACTTCTTGAGTAGCTGATGACATTTCATTAAGTGCTGTAGCGACTTGTTCAATCTCTAGTAACTGTTGCTCAGTGGACTTGGTGTTTTCATTGGCATTGGATTTTATGCTTTGAGAGCAGTGCGATAGCTCGTTGTTTGAATTAACAATTTTTTGTACCAAGGTATGAAGGTTGGAAATAAAAGTATCGAAACCATGTGCAAGTGCGCCCACTTCATCTTTACTCTGAATGTTTAGGCGTCTTGTTAAGTCACCGCCACCTTGTGCGATTTCAGCCATAGCGTTGGCGACAACTTTGATAGGGTTGACGACATAACGAGTTAGTACAAACCAGTTAGTAATCTGTAAAACGAGGATCAAAATGATGCCGATTAGAAGGAACATATTGCGAATTGACGATAAGAGCTTGGCGTTGCTGTCCATACGGTAGGTCACTTCAAGATGGCCTATAACGCTGTTGTCACTCCAAACGATATTGACTGTATCGACACGTAAGTCCTTGGAGTCTGCTTTGGTGCTTTGATCATCTTTCGCTGTGCCTAGTAGTTTATCTCTTTGATCATAGGCTTTGATGCTGTCAACAAAAGGGAGATTCATAAATGAAGACATGATGCGCTCAATAAGACTCGAATCATAAGAGAATATCGGTTCTTGCAGCGCAATAGATAAGGTGTTGTTTAACCCTTTTATTTGTTTGTTTAATGCCTCTTCAAAATGATTTTTTGCCAACATGTAACTACTGGAAAAAATGATCACCATCACGAGTAGTGAGGCAGTAGAAAGAAAAAGCATGGATTTTTGTTTGATTGAATTCATTTCTATCTCGTATCGTTGCTTTGGGAGTAAGGAATATGTCGTTACATTTTTGGTTTAAAGGTTGTCTAAATCTAGCCAAAATTCTTTGCGGTCAAAGGGGGTATCTGGATGCATTGTGGCATTTTTGATACGAATGACTTTGCGCTGCTTTAAGTTGGCCTGCTCTAACACATCTTTAATCATCGGGTGATTGAAGAAGAGTTTGTCAAAGCTGCCATCAGCGATAGCCATTTCAAAGCCTTTGTAAATTTTGTCGTGCAGCGATTTGTTGGACTTTTCAACATAGAAATATTGCGCGAATGGATAAATCAGCATGAGATGTTTTTCAATGGCTAAGTTCAGCTCTGGACGTGATTTTACTTCTACCCAAGGTTCATGAAGCGCTCTGGGAAAGTAATCGAAACGGCCGCCTTCTAGCATTAAAAATAAGTTAGGGTATTTCATTGTGGTGACGGTCGGGATGTTGGCTAATTTCATTACCTTTGTGTCACCCCAAAGTTTGCCCAAGCCAGCATCGAGTTTCTTTAAATCTTCTAAAGAATGTATTTGGTCGAATTTTTCTTGGTCACTGGCGCGAATAATAAAGATTCGGTGTCCGAGTAGCCCCTTTAGTGCCGGAATTCGGATCGGGAGCATTTTATCTTCGTAAGTAGAGGTGGAGCCACCCCACATCACATCGAATTTTTTTGACTCGACGGCGCCAATAGCTCGCGCTGTGTTTAGCTCTTGGTCATTTTGAATGAAGGTGGTATTTTGATCTACCTTACTCATAACGAGCTTCAATACACTGAACATCAGCTCTTCTTTCTCGCCTACCACCTTGTTAACTCTGATGGTTTCAGCGCTTATTACCTGCAGGGAATGAAGCATAAGAGCCACCATTCCGATGTGTCTCAATATATTCACGTGATCTTATTTCCTTATTATTTTTTACATAAAATTACACTTTTCTTAATCTTATGTCTTATAGCTTTTCTATTTCAAGCTAAATTTCATTATAACTATGGAAGAGATAAAAAGGAGAAGAGAGAGCTTTAGTTACTGGCTAAAATGAGAAGAGCCGCTCCGGTCACAACGAAAATAGCCCCAATCCACGCGCCAAATGCAGGACGTTGGCCTGTGGTGATCCATAAGCCTGGGAGAATCAATACCGGAACAATGGCTGACAGAGTGGTGACGATACCGACGTTAGCGTTGCCGACGCCCCAAACTAAGACGCTCATGCCGATCACCATGCCGATGGTGGCGAGGGCGGCGACCCTCATAAAATCGAAACGCGTTAGTTGGCCGAATGGGATCGTATCTTCAGCCTGTTTGTGTCTATAAAACAAGCCATACGCTAACACTAATGCTAGGGCGCCTGTGCCGACGCGTATTGCCGATACTGCAATAGGATCAGCGCCGTCGACTAAGGCTGGCTTGCTAAGCAGTGCACCACAGGCTTGTCCAAGTGCAGCACCAAGAGCGAGTAAAATGCCTATGCTTAATTTGCCCTTGGTTTGTTCCCAAGCGTGGAGGCTAGCTCTACGACCAAAAAGAATGGCAATCACGACTCCGATAAGCACCAAGCCGCAGGCGAAAAGCTGATTGAAAGAAAGGTTTTCATCTAAGAATAGCCAACCCAATAGAATCGACATAGGCGCATTGGTGGCGAAAAGCACCCCAGTGCGTCGAGGACCAAGGCGATGCACCGCAGTAAACAGCATGGTATCGCCAATAAAGATGCCTAGCAGCCCAGACAGCATAATAATTTCAGCATGCTGCCACAGCGTGGTATTGAACCGTTGGGTGATTAGGCAAATTGCTAAGAGGATAGAGCTGGCAATGACAATACGAACCGTATTGAAGCGCATGGTGCCAAAACGTTGAATTAAGTTGGGGGCCATTAGGCTCGAAATAGTCCAACACAAAGCGGCAACCAAGCCCGATAATTCTGCGAACGGCATATAAATCCTTATAAACAAACCCCTTTTATAGGTAAAAAAAGGGGAGAAGCGCACACAGTAGCTTGGTAGCTATATTATGGCGAGGTTGATATCATTTCACCCATCATGGATGGCCTAATTTCAGGCATTCTTACACCAAATTAGTGATATTGGAAGCACCATGCGATGCCCTTTTTGTGGAACTCAAGATACTAAAGTAGTGGACTCTCGTCTGGTTTCTGAAGGCGCACAGGTTCGTCGCCGTCGTACCTGCAGTCATTGCCAAGAACGCTTCACCACTTTTGAAGTGGCTGAATTACAAATGCCGAAACTAATCAAAAGTGACGGAAGTCGGGAGTCTTTTGATGAGGATAAGTTACGCAACGGCATTATTAAAGCCATTGAAAAACGTCCTGTCAGCATTGAAGCGGTAGAAACTGCGATCACCCGAATTAAAGAAAAAATGCAAGCGACTGGCGAGCGAGAACTGCCTTCTCGTTGGACTGGCGAAGCGGTAATGGAGGAATTGAAACGTCTCGACCAAGTTGCCTATGTGCGTTTTGCTTCTGTGTATAGAAGCTTCAAAGACATTAGCGAGTTTCGCGAGGAAATTGACCGTTTAGAAAATCACAGCGCCTCTGTTCCAGAGCCGAAAGAAGCCGCCCAAGAACTTAAAAAAGAAGACAAAGCATGACTGTTTATCATCACGAATATTGGATGGCGAAAGCCATTCAATTGGCAAAGAAAGGCCTTTATACCACGCACCCAAATCCACGTGTTGGCTGTGTTTTGGTTAAAGATCAGCAAATCATTGGCCAAGGCTTCCATGTTAAAGCAGGAGAAGGTCACGCTGAAGTGAATGCTTTAGCTGACGCGAAACAAGATGTGGCGGGTGCAACGGCTTATGTCACCTTAGAGCCTTGCAGTCACCAAGGTAAAACGCCACCTTGTGCTGATGCTTTAATCAATGCGGGTGTTGCGCGCGTTGTTTATGGTATGCAAGATCCGAATCCTGAAGTGTCTGGCAATGGTTTACTGAAAATCAAAAAAACTGGCATCGAAGTGATTGGTCCGGTTTTAGAGGCGGAATGCGAAGCGCTGAATCCTGGCTTTATCAAACGCATGCGCGAAGGGCTTCCTTATGTGCGAGTAAAGCTGGCTATGAGCATGGATGGCCGCACAGCAATGGAATCTGGTGAAAGCCAATGGATTACGGACTCTGCTGCGCGTCTTGATGTACAACGTCTACGTGCTCAAAGTGATGCAATTGTGACGGGGATTGGTTCGGTTTTGGCTGATAACCCAAGCATGACGGTTCGTATTGATAACGAGGGTCAAGAAGCTGATCCAAAAAGCGTGCGCCAACCGATTCGAGTCATAATGGATACGGCGCTGTCGATTCTTCCAGAAGCGAAAATTCTTTACCCGACGAATCAAGCTTGGGTGTTTTCGGTCGAAGAAGAAGTAGAAGAAGAACACTTAGACACGCTGACTAAAAAAGGCGTGACGGTGCGTTTTTCGCCACGCGGTTTAGACGGGCGACTCGACTTATTAGACGCGATGGAGCAGCTGGCCGATGCGGGTATTAACGAAGTTTTGTTAGAAGCGGGTGCCGAATTGGCTGGTGGCTTTTTAGCGGCGGGGCTGGTAGATGAAATCGTCGTTTATATGGCACCAAAGCTATTAGGTTCCAGTGCGCGTCCTTTGTTTAAATTACCTTTAGATGAAATGGATGAGGCGGTGGATTTGACGCTTAAATCGGTTCGCCAAGTTGGTCAAGATGTGCGTTTAGTGTATCAACCACGTTATCTAGAAGATGATTTTGAAGACGACCTTGAAGGTGACTTTGACGCAGAGTTGTAAAAATAAAGAAACGTGAGTCATTGCTTTTTCAGGCTTTTTTTTTGAAATGCCTGAAAATTGTTTTTTCTTGCGAATATTTAGAGAACTTTGCCGAGAAACCTAGAATAAATGTTGCTATAATCGCCGCCCAAGACAACCCATATATTCGTGCCTTTGGTCGATATGACTCAGATGCTGTCTAAACAGTGTCTAATAGCTCTTTAACAACCAAGGGTACTTTCAAACAGACATAAGCGTTAGCCCACAAGGCAGCGTAGTCTGGACAATTGAGGCAAAAAATGAGCGAAGTGGAAACAACAAACGACCAAACTCCAGCACCAAAACGTAAGGAGAAAAAGCCTTCACGTTCGCAATTGCGCAGTGCTTCACGTCGTTTGGCATTACAAGCGGTCTACCAGTGGCAGATGAATCACTCTGCTGTTAGCGAGATAGAGACCCAATTCGTGATGAACCAGGATCAAGAAATGGATTCTTGTGACAAGGTGTACTTCCGCGAGTTGCTACAAGGCGTTACTGCCAGTGCAAAAAAACTGGACGTTATGTTTGAAGAGTTATTAGATCGCCCATTAAGCGAACTAGATCCAATCGAATTGGCAGTTATGCGTATCGGGGCATATGAATTGTCTCAGCGTTTAGATGTGCCATATCGTGTTGCGATCAATGAAAGCGTAGAGCTAGCAAAAGGCTTCGGCGCGACAGAAAGCCACAAATACGTTAACGGCATTCTAGATAAACTAGCACAGCGCGTGCGTCGCGAAGAAATCGCCGCTCGCCGAGAAGCGAATAAAGAGTCAAACAAGTAATCAAAAACCGATTACTTAAACGCTCTCAATAGTATTTGAGAAAGACAACTAAGAGCCCTGTTATTACTTGTTAATAACGGGGCTTTTTTATATCTGCTTCAAACTGTCCAATTTTATTTGAACCTAACGTCCTAATCACAGACTAAATTAACATAGCCCGAGTGCTTAGAAGCCTAGATTAGCATGTTTGCCACTGAACTATTTAGAGTGGCAAGAATACGCTTCATGTTATTTAGGGGAAGCACAGCTTTGTAAATGTGATGATGAAGGTCTTAAAAACAACCGAAAAAATGAACGCGAGGGTCGGTAATGAGTACAGATGCTTTGCTGTTAATTATTTATGTTTTGACGGCAATAGGTTTTTCCTTTCTTTGTTCTGTGGCAGAAGCCGTATTACTGAGTATTACGCCGTCATATGTAGAAGGCATGAAAGAAAAACAGCCAAAATTCGCACAGCGTTTGAAGCGACTAAAACAAGATAATATTGACCAATCGCTTGCGGCTATTCTGACACTTAACACCATTGCCCACACGGCTGGGGCGATTGGAGCAGGTGCGAAAGCTACGGCGGTATTTGGAAGTGCATGGTTTGGTGTGTTTTCAGCGGCCATGACGATGGCGATCTTATTTTTCTCTGAAATAGTGCCTAAAACCATCGGCGCAATTTATTGGTCAAAGCTTGTTGTTCCTACGATGTACTTTGTACAGGGACTTATCGTCATCCTTTACCCCATCGTGTGGGTTTCAGAGAAGCTAACTAAGCTAATATCTCACGGAAAGACGCTGCATCACTTTAGCCGAGACGAGTTTATTGCCATGGCAGAGCTTGGTAAAGCAGATGGCCAGATTCATGATAGTGAATCCAGGGTTATTCGTAACTTGTTTCGTTATGGGTCGGTTAAAGCAATGGATGTCATGACGCCTCGAACGGTTGCTTTTGCACTTTCAGAGAATCAAACGGTTTCAGAGGTGTTTGAGCTTATTAAAAGTAAGCCGTTTTCACGTTTACCTGTTTATAAATCGGGCTTTGATGACATTACAGGTTTTGTGCTTAGAGACGACATTTTGTTAAGTAAGGCGTCTGACCGACATAATGAAACACTTAAGTCTTTAAAGCGTGATATTACCGTGGTCCCTGAAAAAGTATCATTACCAATGCTCTTGGACAGCTTTCTTAACGAGCGTCAGCATATTGCATTGGTGGTAGATGAATATGGAAGGGTAAAAGGAATCGTGACTCTTGAGGATTTGGTGGAGACCTTACTTGGCGTAGAAATTATGGATGAAATGGACAGTGTTGAAAACATGCGGGTGTTGGCGCGCAAAATGTGGACAACGCGAGCCAGAGCGCTTGGAATAGAGGTAGATCGCGTAGAGTAAAGTCTTGGGTATGATGTTTATGATCAGCTATTTTATCGTTTTATTGATGGCTGGTTTATTCTTAACCCGCTATTATAGGCGTCTTAAAGGTGGTTGTTATGCTGCCTTACCCAATATTTTTAGGATCATAATGAAAAAGACGTTTGTACTATCTCACCCCAAAAAGCCATACCAGCGTCTTATTGAAGAAGCGAAAAACGACGTTAAGCAATACATAAAAGCAGAGCGCAACAAAGCCTTGCCAGAAGGTGCGGATTTTTGGGGATTTAACTGCAAGTTTGGTCAAGTCGCAGACAAGGCACGAGCGATTCATGAAGGTGACATCAATGCCAATATTAGTTCTGCACAAAGCCAGCATTGGAAGTCTTTTTATTTAGAAGTGATCCCAACACCGAAAACACGCACTAAACGCTCAGAAGATTAACTCTGGGTATTCGGATTGGATGATGTCTTAAGGGCAGATTGCATTAGGCAATCTGCCCTTTTTTGCTTCTGACATCCTACTGACAATACGGTATCCTCTTACTCATTAAACTGGCTTATTTTGACCGTTAGGCGTGAGCTATTAATTAGGATAAAAGGATCTTCTGTTGAAAGAATTCGAGTTGATACAAAACATCTTTCAAGCGTCTGTCATGGCGAACACGCAAGGGCGTGGGGATCTTTTGTTAGGCATTGGTGATGATTGTGCTCAGGTGCAAGTGCCGCAAGGTCAGAGCTTGGTGTTTTCTATGGATACCTTGGTTGAAGGGCGACATTTTCCCTTCGATGCTGACCCTGTCGATATCGGTTACCGTGCGGTAGCAAGCTGCGTCAGTGACTTGGCTGCAATGGGGGCAAAACCGGCTTTTTTCACCCTAGGGCTGACCATTCCAAACTCTGATCCATCGTGGTTGGCCGGATTAGCACAAGGCATGGCGGAACTGGCGGAGCCAATTGGCTTGGCTTTAGTTGGTGGTGATACGACCAAAGGGCCGCTAACGATCACCCTGCAAGTGCATGGTTATGTGGAAGCGGACATGGCGCTAAAACGCAGTGGCGCCAAGGTTGGTGACGATATTTACGTTACAGGGTTGCTGGGTGATGCGGCAGCGGCTGTGCCGATTGTTACGGGAGAGTTGCAAGTATCGAGTGAGCGCTTTGATTATTTTTATGATCGTTACTGGCGACCAACACCAAGGTTAATTGCCGGCATGGCGCTGAAGCGAGTGGCTCATTCTATGATGGATATTTCTGATGGTCTCGCTCAAGATATCCAGCATATACTTAAAGCATCAGGAGCCGGAGCGAAGATCGATGCGAGTCGTTTACCAATCTCTTCTGAATTGCGTTATTGGCAACCCGAATCGGCAATTTCATTGGCATTAACCGGCGGCGATGATTACGAACTCTGTTTTACTGCCCCGAAAGAGCAAGCAGCCGAGATTGCCTTAATCACGCAAACACTGAGTTTACCTTGTACCAAGGTAGGAGAAATTGTTGCGGAAGGCTTTAGTATTCAAGGCTATGACGGTGAGGCATCGGGCTGGCAACATTTTTAGAGCCGAGATGGGCGCAAAGATTTTTAGTTTTTCATTTAATAAATAGGTAGTAACACCATGGCAAATTCTGCCCCAGCGTCTGTATGGCGTAATCCGATACATTTTTTGGCATTTGGCCTAGGCTCTGGTGCCGCGCCAAAAGCACCTGGCACTTTTGGTACATTAGCAGCGGTGCCGATTTTTATTTGGTTATTACAAGATTTAACGGCCACCGCGTATTTTATTGTGCTGGTCGTGACATCATTAGTGGGGGTTTACCTTTGTGGTAAAACCTCCAAAGACATGGGCGTACATGACCATGCAGGGATTGTTTGGGATGAGTTTGTCGGCTTCTGGATTACCATGTGGCTGGCGCCTGCGGGTTGGTTTTACATCGTGTTGGGCTTTGTCTTGTTTCGTTTATTCGATATCTTGAAGCCTTGGCCGATCTCATGGGTCGATAAAAACGTACACGGTGGCTTCGGTATCATGCTAGACGATATTCTGGCCGGTGTTATGTCTTTTGTCGTACTACAGGCTTTGGTTGAGTTTGTTTTTTAGCGCTTAGTTCCTTCCCCTTTTGTCTTCCAAGGGGAAGGTTAGGATGGGGTTGTTTTTGTTACTCAAACTGTCTATGTTGCCATGAACGAATAACATTTCTTCTCGAAACTACCGCCTCCCTCGTCGAAATGTTATTCGTTCATGGTGTTGATTCCCTCCGACCGGATAACCTTTTCCCCGAAACCAACGCTTTCCCCTTTTTTGGGGGAGGCGCTAATCTGTCTTTAGTCAATGATGATCATTTCTTCTCAAATGCGCTTCAAAGGCGCGGATCATGAGGGATAAGCTGAGTGTGAGTACGAGGTACATGAAGGCGACGACGTTGTAGGTTTCGAAGAATTGGAAGGTGGAGGAGCTGAAGACTTTGCCAAGTTGGGTAATGTCTTGTACGCCTAAAACCGAAACGAGTGCTGAGTCTTTGATCATGGCGACGAGGTCGTTGCCAAGGGGCGGTAAGATTTTACGCATGGCTTGGGGGAGGGTGATAAGGCGGAAGCGGTGCCAGTTGGATAAGCCGAGTGCTTTTGCAGCTTCGATTTGGCCTTTGCCGACTTCTTGAATACCAGCGCGAAACACTTCTGCAATGAAGGCGCTGTAGCTGATGGCAAGGGCGATAATAGCGCGCCACAATAAGGTGAAATCTCGTGTGCGAGCTTTTTCTATCCAGCCCGCTTCAATCGGCATTTGTAACGCCCAGTTGTAGAGTTTGACCATTTCCGGTGCGCCGACAAAGGCGATGTAGAAGAGCAGTACGAGAACGGGGACGCCACGAAAAATTTCTACATATAGGCGAGCAAACTCACGTAGTAGTCGATGACGAGAAAACCCTGCCAGTGCAATTAATAACCCAAGTAAGCTTGCCAGTATAAAGGCCGTGAAGGTGACGCCAATTGTGGTCAGCAGTCCTTCGCTTAGTGCGCCCGCGATGCGTTGGTAGCTTTGGTCGGAAACCATGTTCCAAACCAAAACCAGAGCGATAATAATGATGGTGACGAGCCACCAAGGCGTGCGATCTAGGGATTTTTTAAAGGGCATAATACATTCATAGCAAGACCGTTCCGTGGTTTATCAATAAAAAAACGGATCGCTATATAAAGTAGAAGATCCGTTGCTGTTGTCTGTTACATCGCGTTTATCAGTTGTGCTGCTTACTGATTAAAGTCGAAGAACCATTTTTTGTTTAGTGCTTCTAATGTGCCATCTTTTTTCATGCTTTCGATAGCAGCATTGATCGGCTTAACAAGGTCTGAACCTGGGGTCAGGATGAAGCCGAAATCTTCAGAGCCCAGTGGACCGCCAACGATCTTGAATGCGCCAGGGTTAGCACCGATGTAACCACGTGCCGATGCAGCGTCCATTAATACACTGTCGACGTCACCCGATTTTAGCGCTTGAACGGACGCACCGAAAGTCTCTAATAAAGTGATGCGAGGGTTGCCTTCGTCGCCATCAAGAACGTCATAAACAGCCACATAAAAGTTGGTGGTTCCAGCTTGTGCACCAAAATGCAGGTCTGGGTTGGCGGCAAAGGATTTGGCATCGTTGAAGCGATCTTCATCGGCACGAACTAACATAAACTGCTGAGAGGTCATATAAGGAATCGTGAAGTCGATTTGCTGGGCGCGTTCTTCATTAATAGTGATGCCATCCATGCCGACATCGTATTGGCCTTGTTTGATGGCTTGGATCATGGTGTCCCAGCTGCTTAGGTGCCATTCGATTTTGGCGTTTAAGCGTTTGCCAATTTCATTCATGGCGTCGTATTCCCAGCCAATACCTTCGCCTGTTGCTGGATCAACAAAGTTCAGTGGCGTGTAGGCATTTTCCGTGACGGCTAAAATAGTGCGACCTTTAAGGTCGGGTAAGTTGTCTGCAAAACTTAGGCTGCTGATCGCAACGGTCGCGATCAGCATCAAACGAGATAAAATCTGGGTCATGCTTTTACCTTTATAGAGGGCGTTATATTAATTAAAGTGGTTCAATAGGTTCAAAATTGGTTGCGATTATACACAGCCATCGTGCAAAGATCTCTAGCAAGCTTTAGGCCATCAAGTGGCATCTGTTGGCGTAAGCGGGTATATTTGCGTACCAATATTCAAATCTATGAATAGGCACTTTTTTAGGCTGCGATTAAGGTTATTATGTCCCGCGAATTACCACCTCAACAGGCTTTTCAAACTCATTGCTTAGCGCAAATGGGCGTGGTGTCTTGGTTGTCTATTGATAAAAGTGGGTCTGCTTCGGACAATGTCTCTGGGACGGTTTTTATGCCGCCTCAACCTTGGCCGATTGATACTGATGTCGCGGCGGATGTCGTTTCGGCACCACCGTCTATGGGATTTAAAGCGGCAGATCCTGAACCCGCTCCCGTGCCTAAATTATCGCCAGAAGAAAAAGAGCCTTTGGTTCATAACCTTCGTGAGCAGTTAAATGCTGGTCCGGAAATTATTGTTGAAGATCTACAGCCTATTGAAGAATTGGCGGTAGATATTGTGATTGAGCCTGAATCCAATGTTGTCAGCCAAATTACACACCTTGATATTCGAGCTTATGCGTTACTGAATAAATTGTTAATTTTGAGTGATGTGCCACAGGTGTTTTCCCAAGCAGAAGATATCGAACGTTTGGCGCTGAAAATGGGGCAAGCTCTGCTGAAACAGCCTATTGATGAATGGCAAGGTAGTGCGTTTAGCTGGCCTGGTCAATTGCGTAATCCGTACTTCACAAATCGCACTGACTGGTTGTTTGGAGCCTTAGAAAGCTATGTTGGCCGTCTAGTGAAAGACTTTCCTGAAGTGCCTTTGCTGGTTCTGGCAGGTGCTAAGGTGACTCAGCTGGTGGAAGATTTACCTGCTGATACGTTATTGAAGCAATATCCTACTGCTCGTATTGTGAGTTTGCCTGAGCTACATCGCATTCCAGAGTTACGCAAAGAAGCGTGGGAAGAAATGCAGTCTACGCTTTTTAGCTAATGTCATATTTCGACTGATGTGGTTTTGAATCCTATGAATGTCTCTGTTTCTATCCGTCCTGCCGTTTTGTCTGACCTTCCCGCCATTATCCAACTTGATGCTTTGTCTAACCCTCATCCTTGGGGTGAAAAATTGGTGGCTGACGCCTTGCACAGTCGGGAAAATTGGATAATCGAGTCGGTGGGTTCGACCCCCTTGGTTGCTTTGGGGTGGCTGACTGCATCGGTTGTGCTTGATCAATCCGAATTAGAATTAATTGTGATTGATTCTTCTATGCGTAGACAGGGGCTCGCTAGAAGGTTGATGATGGTTTGGTCAGAAACGGTTGCGCAGCAAGATGTCAGTGAATTGTTGCTAGAAGTGCGTGAATCGAATCTAGGCGCCATTTCCCTTTATGAATCGTTAGGGTTCGAACAGGTTGGTCGCCGAAAGAATTACTATCAAACAGAACAAGGGCGCGAAGCGGCCTGTTTGTTTACCAGAATTTTATGAATTAAATTGTTAAAGAGGTAAGTATGAGCAAGGTATTAGTTCCTATTGCAAACGGCAACGAAGATATTGAAGCTATTACTATTATCGATGTTTTGAGACGTGGTGGTTTAGACGTAACTGTGGCGAGTATTCATGACTCAAAACAGGTTGTTATGGCACACAATACTAAACTAGAAGCGGATGTCTTGTTGACGGATGTGGCCGATCAAATTTTTGATGCGGTTGTGTTGGCGGGCGGCATGCCTGGCGCTGAACATTTGCGTGATTGTGAGTTATTGATTGGTATGCTGGAAAAGCATGACATTCAAGATGCGCTATTGGCTGCGATTTGTGCATCGCCTGCAGTGGTGTTTGGTACCCATGGTTTTGTTGTCGACAAACAAGCGACTTGTTACCCAGGATTTGAAGACGGTCTAACTGGCGCAGAATATATGCCTAATGAACCTGTGGTGATGGATGACAATATTCTGACGGCCAAAGGACCAGCGACTGCGATGATTTTTTCATTGACTGTGTTGGGTAATTTAAAAGGTTATGAAGCAGCACAAAGTGTGGCTGATGGTTTGCTATGTTAAGTCTGTCTGACAGGTAGATATTATTCCTGACTAAGAAGTCAAGAAAAAAAGTGCTTCATTCGTGTATTTTTGCCTGTTTTCTCGGCAATTTGGTGGACGCTAAAGGCGTATCAGAGTAGAATTAGGCAGATTTTTTGAACGCGAGATTCATTGGTTATCCATCAATGGATGAACGGCAAAAACGCAATTTCTTAAAAGCGAGATGAGCCGCCGGTTCGTCTCGCTTTTTTGCAACCTGATAGGCTCTAAATGGGAGGTTCCTTTGGCAACATCAGCGATTCTAGCTCTGGAAGACGGCACGATTTTTAAAGGGGTGTCGATCGGAGCGGATGGCTCCTCAACCGCCGAGGTTGTTTTCAACACCTCGATGACCGGTTATCAAGAAATACTTACTGATCCTTCCTATGCTCGACAAATGGTCACCTTGACCTATCCCCACATCGGGAATACTGGCGTTAACTCTGAAGATGAAGAATCTAACAATGTTTGGTGTGAAGGCCTGATTATTCGTGATCTTCCTTTGGTTGCTAGCAGCTGGCGTTCACAAGAGTCTCTTGATTCTTACCTGAAACGCAAAGGTGTTGTTGGTATCGCCGATATCGATACGCGTAAATTGACACGTATCCTTCGCGAGAAAGGCGCGCAAGCGGGTTGCATTATGGCAGGTGAAAATCTGGATGAAGCAGCTGCTGTTGCGGCGGCCAAAGCCTTCCCAGGTTTGAAGGGTATGGATTTAGCCAAAGAAGTCACGGTTGAGAAAGCTTACGAGTGGACCGAGTCTACTTGGGATCTTGTTAATGGTCATACGACCCCAGAATCATTCGATTTCCACGTAGTGGCTTACGACTACGGTGTGAAACGTAACATTCTTCGCATGTTGGTTGAACGTGGTTGTCGTTTGACTGTTGTGCCTGCGAAAACGCCTGCAAGTGATGTGTTGGCGTTAAACCCAGATGGTGTCTTCCTATCCAATGGTCCTGGTGATCCAGAGCCATGTGATTACGCGATTCAAGCGATTAAAGAGATCCTAGAAACAGACATTCCAGTTTTTGGTATTTGTCTTGGTCATCAGCTTTTGGCTTTGGCTTCTGGCGCAAAAACGAAGAAAATGAAGTTTGGTCACCACGGTGCAAACCACCCAGTGCAAGACATCAAAAAAGGCACGGTCATGATCACTAGCCAAAACCACGGTTTTGCGGTTGATGAAGATTCCTTGCCAGCGAACCTTGAAGCCACTCATAAGTCTTTGTTTGATGGCTCTTTACAAGGCATCGCACGCACTGACAAGAGCGCATTCAGCTTCCAAGGTCACCCTGAAGCGAGCCCTGGTCCACACGATGTGGCGCCGTTGTTCGATCAGTTCATTGAAAACATTAAAGCCACTAAAGCCTAAAAGTAGGAGCGGAGCGAAATATTATGCCAAAACGTACTGACATAAAAAGCGTCTTAATTTTAGGTGCAGGCCCTATTGTTATCGGTCAGGCTTGTGAGTTTGACTATTCTGGTGCACAAGCGTGTAAAGCACTTCGTGAAGAAGGTTTTCGCGTTATTCTGGTGAACTCAAACCCAGCGACGATCATGACTGACCCAGTGATGGCGGATGCGACTTACATTGAGCCAATCGAATGGAAAACCGTTGAGAAAATCATCGAGAAAGAACGCCCAGATGCTGTTCTACCTACTATGGGTGGTCAAACTGCATTGAACTGTGCGTTAGATCTTGAGCGCCGCGGTGTTCTGGAAAAATACAATGTTGAAATGATTGGTGCGACAGCGGACGCGATCGATAAAGCGGAAGATCGTCATCGTTTCGACGAAGCAATGAAAGCCATCGGTCTTGAGTGTCCTCGTGCGGGCATCGCCCACAACATGGAAGAAGCGCTTAAAGTACAAAATGAAGTCGGCTTTCCTTGTATCATCCGTCCTTCTTTCACAATGGGCGGAACGGGCGGTGGTATCGCCTACAACATGGAAGAGTTCGAAGAGATTTGTACTCGCGGTTTGGATCTGTCGCCAACCAACGAGTTGCTAATCGATGAATCTTTGATCGGTTGGAAAGAATACGAGATGGAAGTTGTCCGCGACAAAAAAGACAACTGCATCATTGTTTGTGCGATTGAAAACTTCGACGCAATGGGTGTTCACACAGGTGACTCTATTACCGTTGCGCCAGCACAAACTCTGACAGATAAAGAATATCAAATCATGCGTAACGCTTCTTTGGCGGTATTGCGTGAGATCGGTGTAGAAACCGGTGGTTCTAACGTACAGTTCGGCATGGACCCAAAAACAGGTCGTCTTGTGGTTATCGAGATGAACCCTCGTGTATCTCGTTCATCGGCTTTGGCATCGAAAGCAACGGGTTTCCCAATTGCGAAAATCGCTGCGAAATTGGCGATCGGTTACACCCTTGATGAGTTGCAAAACGACATCACTGGGGGTCAAACTCCAGCGAGCTTCGAGCCAGCAATCGACTACGTTGTCACTAAGATTCCTCGTTTCACTTTCGAGAAATTCCCAACTGCCAATGATCGTCTTACAACGCAAATGAAATCGGTTGGTGAAGTGATGGCGATTGGCCGTACTTTCCAAGAGTCTTTGCAAAAAGCCTTGCGTGGTTTGGAAGTCGGTTCTGATGGCTTTAATCCTCAGCTAGATTTCTCTGAAGAAAACAGCAAAGAAAAACTTGCTTACGAGCTTCAATCTCCTGGTTCTGAACGTATTTGGTACATTGGTGATGCCTTCCGCTCTGGTATGACAGTTGATGAAGTATACGCTGCCACAGGTGTTGATCACTGGTTCTTGGTACAAATCGAAGACTTGATCAAAGAAGAAGTTGCCTTGGCAGACAAAGGTCTGATCGACATGACGTACGATGTACTTCGTCGTCTTAAGCGCAAAGGTTTCTCTGATGCACGTCTTGCGTCTTTGATGAGCGTGACTGAGAAGTCTATGCGTGAGCGTCGTTACTTGATGAACGTTCATCCTGTTTACAAGCGTGTAGATACTTGTTCCGCTGAATTTGCGACAGACACAGCGTATATGTACTCAACGTACGAAGACGAGTGTGAAGCTGCGCCAACAGACCGCGATAAGGTTATCATCCTTGGTGGTGGTCCAAACCGTATCGGTCAAGGTATTGAGTTTGACTACTGCTGTGTACACGCAGCACTTGGTCTACGTGAAGACGGTTACGAAACCATTATGGTGAACTGTAACCCTGAAACAGTATCCACTGATTACGATACATCTGACCGTTTGTACTTCGAGCCAGTAACGCTTGAAGATGTGTTGGAAATCGTACGTAAAGAAAAACCAAAAGGCGTTATTGTTCAGTTTGGTGGTCAAACACCACTGAAAATTGCTCGTGCCTTGCAAAACGAAGGTGTGCCAATCATTGGTACAACGCCAGAGTCTATTGACCGTGCGGAAGATCGTGAGCGTTTCCAAAGCATGATCCAGCGTTTAGGCTACAAACAGCCTCATAACGCAACAGTACGTAGTATTGAGCAAGCCGCAGCGAAAGCCGCTGTTATCGGTTACCCGCTAGTGGTTCGTCCTTCTTATGTATTGGGCGGCCGCGCGATGGAAATCGTGTACAACGAAAAAGAGTTGATGCGTTACATGACCAGCGCAGTGAAGGTGTCTAACGACAGCCCTGTATTGCTAGACCATTTCTTGAATGCAGCGATTGAGGTTGATATCGACTGTATCAGTGATGGTAAGCAAGTCGTTATCGGCGGCATCATGCAGCATATTGAGCAAGCCGGCGTTCACTCTGGTGACTCTGCGTGTTCTTTGCCTCCTTATTCTTTGTCGAAAGAAGTGCAGGATAATATTCGCGAGATGATCAAGAATATGGCGCTAGAGCTTGGCGTTATTGGCTTGATGAACACTCAGCTTGCTATTCAAGATGGCGAAATTTATGTGATCGAGGTTAACCCTCGTGCATCTCGTACTGTGCCGTTTGTTTCTAAGTGTATCGGTCGTTCTTTGGCGCAAGTAGCTGCCTTGGTAATGGCGGGTAAAACGCTAGAAGAACTTGGTTTCACTGAAGAAATTATCCCTACTTACTACAGCGTGAAAGAAGCCGTTTTCCCATTCAACAAGTTCCAAGGTGTCGATCCGATTCTTGGGCCTGAAATGAAGTCTACGGGCGAAGTAATGGGTGTAGGTGACACGTTCGCGGAAGCTTTTGGTAAAGCTGTTCTTGGTGGTGGTACTGAATTGCCAACATCGGGTCGTGCTTTCATTAGTGTTCGTGATATGGATAAAGAAGGTGCGGTAGACGTTGCTCGTCGCTTGGCAGAACTTGGTTTTGACCTTGTAGGTACTGAAGGTACAGCGAAGTACTTAACAGAGCGCGGTGTTAACGTTAGCAAAGTGAATAAGGTGAATGAAGGTCGTCCACATATCGTTGATATGATGAAAAATGGCGAGATTGATTACATCATTAACACTACATCCGGTACACAAGCGATTGCAGACTCTTCTGTTATTCGTCGTACAGCATTACAGCGTAAGGTTTGTTACACTACAACATTGGCTGGTGCTGAAGCTACGAGTATGGCGATTAGCCTAACAGGTGAAACGAAAGTTAGAAGACTGCAAGATTTGCACTTGGGGAAATAATGAATAAAGTACCAATGACAGTAGAAGGTGAGGCTCGTCTAAGAGAAGAGCTAAATCACTTGAAAACTGTCGTCCGTCCTCGCGTGATTGCGGATATCGCAACCGCGCGTGAGCATGGCGACTTAAAAGAAAACGCTGAATATCATGCAGCTCGCGAAGAGCAAGGGTTTACTGAAGGTCGTATTAAAGAGATCGAAGGTAAACTTGCTGATTCACAAGTGATTGATGTGAAAACTATGCCTGCCACCGGTAAAGTGGTGTTTGGTACCACGGTAACCTTGTTTAACGTGGATACTGAGGCAACGGTAACGTATCGCATAGTCGGCGACGACGAAGCAGATGTAAAAGAGAAGAAAATCTCTTACGCCTCTCCAATCGCCAAAGCTATCATTGGGAAAGAAGAAGGTGACGAAGTCATTGTGAAAATCCCAAGCGGTGAAGCGACATACGAAATCGAAAGCGTCGAATACATTTAATGTAAAGCGAGCTTCTAAAAACCACGATGCGAAAAGCACCGTGGTTTTTTTATGTCTGTAAAAAAGTTATAAAGAGAGCTGATTTTTAAGCTTATTCCTTTTGCGACAAGAGAAAACTCCATGGCTAGCCGAATTCTACTTTCCCACTCTAATAATCCTCATTTTAACTTGGCTGTTGAAGACTGTATTTTCCGTTCCATGCCAGCAGATCAGCGAGTGTTGTTTTTATGGCGAAACGCTGAAACCGTGGTGATTGGTCGCTCTCAGAACCCTTGGAAAGAGTGCAACATAGGTAAGATGGAGCAAGATGAAATTCACCTTGCTCGCCGCCAGAGTGGCGGTGGTGCTGTCTTCCATGATTTGGGTAATACCAACTTCACCTTCATGGCGGGTAAACCTGAATACAACAAAGAAGTGTCGACTGAGATCGTTCTGCAAGGCTTGAAGAAGCTTGGCATTGAAGGCTACGCCAATGGTCGAAATGACTTAGTAGTAGGCGAAGGTGAGGAAATGCGTAAGTTCTCTGGCTCTGCCTATAAAGAAACCAAAGATCGTGGTTTTCACCATGGTACTTTATTGTTGCACGCTGACTTGAGTCGTCTAGCGAATTACCTAAACCCTGATGTCAAAAAGCTCCAGTCGAAAGGCATCACCTCAGTACGATCTCGTGTAACCAACCTTGATTCGCTTTATCCACAGATTAACCATCAACTGGTGTGTGACGCTATTGTCGAAGCGTTTTGTGAATACTTTGATGAAACGCCAACCATAGAAGAAATTTCCCCTGAAGCCTTGCCAGATCTGCCAGGCTTCCTAGAGAAATTCGAACAACAACAAAGCTGGGATTGGAACTTTGGTAAATCGCCACAATTTACCCACACACTAGACGAACGCTTCAAATGGGGTGGCGTAGAAATTCACCTCGATCTGAGCAACGCGAAAATCACCGCCGCGCAGACCTTCACCGACAGCTTGTTCCCGGATCCAATAGAGCAACTTGCAGAAAAACTTATAGGCGTGACCTACCGACCAGACGCTATCGCAGCTTGTGTCGACTCGGTTATTGAAAACTATCTAGACCATAAGGCGGATTTAGAAGAGATGAAAGAGTGGTTGGTTAAGGCGGTTTCTTAGCTCTACTGTTTCTTTAAAACTTATTGAGTAATCATATTCGGCTCAGAATTCGCCATATTATGAGCCGAATAATTAGCGTAATCGGCTTAAAGTACCTTTAACCGCTCCAAAGCCACCGAAATATTGGCGACTGAGTTCAAAAAAGGCTGCTTATTTCGCTTGGAGGACGGTGGCAGGAATGATACCTGATTAGGATGGTTCCACTGATCGCAGCTTGTGGGTTAGCTGTTGATTTGCTTTGGGTGTTTACTTTATATTCAGTGGTACAGAATTAAGTACAGGAAATAAATGATGGATGCTATTAGTTATACAGCAGCTCGGGCTAATCTTGCTAAGACAATGGCTAAGGTCTGCGATGATCATTCTCCAGTGATTATTACGCGGAAAAGCGAAAGCCCAGTTGTGATGATGTCGTTAGCGGATTATCAGTCTATGCAAGAAACTGCCTATTTGCTGAGTTCACGAGCTAATGCTAAAGCACTGCTTGATTCTATCGATGAGTTGGAGGCATAAGAAAGCCAAGCGGCGTTTCGATGAGGTAGGCGATAGTTTCGAGAGAGAAACGCCGCTTGGCTTGGTGTCATGTACAAAAGTTAGTGTTGAGCTGTCATGTGGTTTTCGAGCTGAAGCCGTGACTTACATGAAAGCTTCGCTTTCAATGACCCCTCCCTAACCCTCCCCTTAAAGAGAAGGGGAGGGAATAAAAACAAAAACACCAGCCGAGGCTGGTGTTTTTAATGCAATGATAGAAAGTCTAAGCTGCTCTTTTTTAGTTAAGCCTGAGCTTTCTTGAACGCGTTGATCAAGGCTTGGGTAGAAGCATCCAGTGCGCTGTTGTCGCTGTCGCTGACTAAGCGGTTATAGATGTCTGTGCCCAACACTTTACCCAGTTCTACACCCCATTGGTCGAATGAGTTAATTCCCCAAATCGTGCCTTGTACAAAAGTACGGTGCTCGTATAGGGCGATCAAGGCACCAACGGTTGCTGGTGTCATTTTATCCGTAAACAGAGTGTTACTAGGGCGGTTGCCTTGAATTACTTTGTGTGGCGCAACCGCATCCACTTGATCTTCGCTGGCACCTGCATCACGCAATTCTTGCTTGGCTTGCTCTAAGGTTTTGCCGACCATTAAGGCTTGCGATTGGCTTAGGCAGTTAGCAATTAAATGAACGTGATGTTCACCAATTGGATTGTGGCTGGTCAGTGGTGCAATGAAGTCCACTGGCACAAGGCGGGTACCCTGATGCAATAACTGATGGTAAGCGTGTTGGCCGTTAGTGCCAGCGCCGCCCCAGATGATTGGGCCTGTGTCAGTCTCTACACCATCACCATTCAATAGGTTGGCTTTACCGTTACTTTCCATGTCGAGCTGCTGAATATGAGCAGGCATGGCACGTAAATAATGGTCGTAAGGAATCAAGGCGTGAGTTTGTGCGTTGTGGAAATTGATGTACCACACGCCAAGAGCGCCCATGATTACTGGCAGGTTTTCTTCAAACGGTGCTGTGCGGAAATGCTCGTCCATTTGGTGAGCGCCATCTAGCAATGCGTAGAAGTTATCCATGCCTACGGCAATGGCGACTGGCAAGCCAATTGCCGACCAAAGAGAATAACGTCCGCCAACCCAATCCCACATAGGGAAGATGTTTTCTTCTGCCATACCGAAGTCGACGGCCTTTTTCACGTTGGAGCTCACTGCCGCAAAGTGCTTGCTGACGTCATTCTGTGAGCCGCCATTGCTTAAAAACCAGTCTCGCGCAGCGTTAGCGTTAGATAGGGTTTCTAGCGTACCGAAGGTTTTGGACGAGATAACAAAGACGGTGGTCTCTGGGTTAACTTGTTGTAGTTTGCCTGTGATATCTGAGCCATCAATGTTGGCCACAAAGTGCACCTTGATGTCGTCTTTTTTATACGGTGTTAAGGCTTCAGCAACCACTTTTGGACCAAGGTAAGAACCGCCTATGCCAATAGAGATGACGTCGGTGATGCGTTTGCCTGTGTAGCCTTTCCATTCACCGCTGTGTAGTTGCGTAACAAAGGCTTCCATTTGCTTTAGCGTCGCACGAACTTCAGCGAGTACGTTAACGCCATCGACCATGAGTGATTCTTGTGCTTGGCTAGCACGCAGGGCGATGTGCAATACAGAGCGATCTTCGGTGTTATTGATGTGTGCGCCACTGAACATGCCGTTGATGGCGTTTTCTAAGCCCGCTTCTTTTGCTAAATCTGTCAGTAGCGAAAGGGTTTTTTCATTGGCACGGTTTTTTGCGTAATCTAAAGTCCAACCAGCCGCTTGAGCGGTGTACTTTTCTGCGCGGCTTGGGTCCGATTCAAACAAAGACTTCATACTAACAGACGCCATTTCTTGTTTATGCTCTGTTAGTTTTTGCCAAGTGGTCAATTCTGTGGGTGAGCCCATTACAATCTCCCTAGATATCAAAGTGAATTAAGCGAGTTCTACACGTAAGTTATCGATCAGACGTGCACTGCCTAAATGTGCCGCAGCCAAAATGACTAGGCGTTTCTCTTCTTCTGACGGTGTTTGCAAATTATCTTGTGCGCGGATCTCGAAATAATCACGACGGAAACCAGCCGCTTCAAGCTTCTGTTGAGCTTGTTCGCGAATGTCCTCGTGACTCGCACTGTTTGCTAGGAGCGCCTCTTTCGCCCATAGCAGGGTTTGATACATTGCCGGAGCAATGCGTCTTTCTTCTTCTGTTAGGTAGCCATTGCGTGAACTCATGGCAAGACCATCAGCGTTACGCGCGGTATCAACGCCGATAATACGAACGTTTGAACTTAGGTCGCGCACCATGTCTTCAATGACTTTCAATTGTTGAAAATCTTTGTTGCCGAATATGGCGCAGTCTGGCTGAACAATATTAAACAATTTTGTGACTACGGTAGAAACGCCAACAAAATGCCCTGGGCGTGATGCGCCGCAAAGGATGTCAGATAGACCCATGACTTCAATTTGTGTTTGGCTGCGCTTGCCGTCTGGGTACATTTCCAAAGCGTCAGGCGCAAACAGGTAGTGACAACCGTTTGCTTCAAGGACTTTCTTGTCTTCTTCTAGTGTTTTTGGGTAGCGCTCTAAATCTTCGTTGGCAGAGAATTGCATTGGGTTAACAAAGATCGACGACACAACAACGTCGCCTTCTTCTGCTGCGCGACGAATTAAGGACATATGGCCGTCGTGTAGATTGCCCATCGTTGGTACAAAAATAATGCTCTTGTCTTGTAGGCGCTCAACTTTTAGCGCAGCACGAAGTTCGGCAATAGTATGGAATGTTTTCATTATTTGAATCCGTGCTCTGGTCCTGGGAATGTCATGTCTTTTACTTCTTTAACGTAGGCTTCAAAGGCTTGCGTCACATTGCGCCCGTCGATTAAAAAGTTTTTCACAAATTTTGGTGTGTGGCCTAGGTTGATGCCCAGCATGTCGTGCATAACCAATACTTGGCCATCCGTGTGGTGACCAGCACCAATACCAATAGTTGGCACTGGAACGGCTTCTGTTAGTGTTTTGCCTAGTCCTGTTGGGATGCATTCGTACAGAAGGATATCGGCTCCAGCAGCAACAAGATCTAGAGATTCTTGCAGTAATAAGTCGGCCGCG
Source organism: Marinomonas alcarazii (assembly GCF_003208215.1). Classification (GTDB taxonomy): domain Bacteria; phylum Pseudomonadota; class Gammaproteobacteria; order Pseudomonadales; family Marinomonadaceae; genus Marinomonas; species Marinomonas alcarazii. The sequence goes on along the minus strand of NZ_QKLW01000008.1, from coordinate 20,426 downwards.
TCTTGGCTTTTGCCTTGTACTTTATAGCCACCAAATTTATGAACGGATTGTGGTGTGAGACCTAGATGCGCACAAACAGGAATACCGCGTTGGCTCAATAGTTTTACTGTGTCTGCGAGCCAGCTTCCGCCTTCTAGTTTGACCATGTTGGCGCCGGCTTGCATTAGCTTTGCTGCGTTATCGAGCGCTTGTTCTGGCTTGCTGTAACTCATGAAAGACATATCAGAAAGGATAAAGGCGTTGGTGTTGCCTCGCTTTACCGCTGCGGTGTGATAACACATGTCTTCAATGGTGACAGGTAGCGTGCTGTCTTGGCCTTGTACGACCATTCCCAAAGAATCGCCGACCAAAATCGTTTCAACACCTGCGACGTTCATGACATTGGTGAAAGAAGCATCGTAGCTTGTTAAGCAGGTGATTTTTTCTTTTTCCGCTTTCATTTTTCTGAGCGTGGATAAAGTAACCGGTTTGGTGAGTTTTCTTTGTGAGTTATCTGAATACATAGTTTATTCTTCTTTGATAAAAACCAAATCGCTGGTATCAAGTTGGTGTAGCTGCTCTGTAACGGTTTTGCCATTTTCTAAGAGCATATCGGGCGCTAGGTCGCTAAGCGGCTTTATCACAAACCCTCGTTCTAGCATAAAGGGGTGTGGCACGTTTAGTCTTGGTAATTGTATTTTTTCTTGTCCGTACAATAGCAGATCTAGATCTAGGGTGCGCGGTCCCCAATGACGTTCTCTGACTCGACGTTGTGCTTGTTCAATGCTTTGTAATAGGTCAAGTAGGGCGATAGGGGATAGATCGGTGTCGAATGAGGCGACAGCGTTGATGTAGTCTGGCTGGTCTTGTGGGCCAACAGGTTTGCTGCCATAAATAGAAGAAACACGAAAATTTTTTAAATCGTCGTGTTTCTTTAATGTATCAATAGCGCAATCTATCTGCGCTATTGGGTTTTCCAGATTACTGCCAAGGCCAATATAAGCGTGTATCAAGGCGTATCCTCTTACTCGTCAAAAGTGTCGCTTTGTGATTTTGCTGTTTCGGATGTGTTGCTATTACTCTTTCTACGACGACGTGGACGGCGCTTTTTCGGACCTTCTTTGTCTTTGCTAAATGAGTCAATGCTTTTAATAAGATCTCTCTGTTGGCTTTCTGTGCCATGCTGGAATTTCTCCCACCAATCGCCTAGGCCGTCTAATTCGGTTCCACTTAATTCACGAATAAGTAGAAAGTCGTATGCAGCACGGAAACGAGGGCGCTCTAGCAATAAAAACGCTCGTTTACCGTAGCGTTTTGGTAGTCGATATTGCATATCCCAGATTTCACGCATTGGCGTTGAGAAGCGGCGAGGAATAGCTGTAGACGCGACCTGATTGTCTAAGACCATGTTAGCGGCTTGGTGCAGCGCCGGTGTTGCTGGCATGCCTTGCGCTTGGAATTCTTCATGACGTAGCGCTACGCTTGGCCAAAGTAATACGGCATATAAAAAATACGGCGCAGTGGTTTTGCCACTTTGGATACGATCGTCAGTATTTTTTAGGCCTTGCAGAATGAACGCTTCTGGGTCGATGTCGTTACGTTTCCAGCCACTTTGCAGTAATGCTTCTGTGTCTGGGAATAAATAGCGGAATAGACCATATTGACGTAATAGGGCGAAGGTTTCTATGCCGTTACCGCTGCCAAGTAATTTGAGTACTTCTTCAAATAAGCGAGCAGGCGGGATGTGGTCGAGCAGGTGTGCCATTTCTTTGATCGGCGCGGCGGTTTCTGCTTCTAGCTCAAAACCCAGTTTGCCCGCAAAGCGAATGGCTCTTAGCATGCGAACAGGGTCTTCTTGGTAGCGTTGTCTTGCGTCACCAATGATACGAATTTGTTTGTTCTCTATGTCTTTTAGGCCTCCACAGTAATCGTGGATGCTGAAATCCTGGACATTGTAATACAAGGCATTGAAAGTGAAGTCTCGGCGCTCGGCGTCTTCTTCTATGCTGCCGTAGACATTATCGCGTAACACTATGCCGTGAGCAGAGCGTGCGGAGTCTTTACCTTTCAGGGATTTTTGCGTTGTGCTTGTTGCGGCGTCATTGTCATCTTGAGCTGTGTTGGCTCTGAATGTTGATACCTCAATGATCTCGCGTCCGAATGTCACGTGAACCAGTTTGAAACGACGACCAATCAGTCTCGAATTCGAGAAGGTGCTGTGAACTTCTTCAGGCGTTGCGTTGGTTACAACATCAAAATCTTTGGGTTCAATGCCAATCAAATGGTCTCGGATGCAGCCGCCAACAAGGTATGCGTCAAAGCCCGCTTTATTTAGGCGATACAATACTTTGACAGCATTTGGGCTTAAATCTTGTCGAGATAAGCTGTGCTCGCTGCGAGGAATGATAATAGGGTAAGTCTGCGCCTGTGGTGAGGCAAACAGAGAGGTAGCTTTACGTACCAGAGATTTTAATCCTGTGAGCATTAGACAACAAATTTTAAAGTTAACGAAAAGGGCATTCTACACGTGAAAGTTGTAAAATTACACGAATAATGGTTATGTTTAGATGATTTCAGTGTGTCGTAATTCAGGGGGAGGTTGTGAAGCGATTAGAATTTACAAGGAGTAAATAAAATAATCGCTTTGGATACATGAAGATACTAGTTCCGAAAACAAAGTGGGTGCTGCTTCTGCAGTTCTACTCAGGTTTTATTTTTATTTTTGCATTGTTTTCATTGCCCGAAGGCTTATATATCTAAAAAAATCAATTATCCAAAGCGATTTTCCATCCATGACCTCAAATTTTTATTTTTATTTGAAGAGGTCACGGTGTTCTTAGCTTTTATTTTTATTTTTAAGAACCTACATACGACGATTAACTTATTTTTATTCTTGGTCAATCTTATTATCGTTGTGTCATATATAAGGCATTAGTTGTGCCAAAAATCATAAAGTGCTGATTTTGCTGCGTTTTAGTGTCTTTCTGTTCATTTTCTTTACAAAGTCTTGCATATTTTTTGGGTATTTTGGTATCAGGTGTTACTTTTAGTTTGTTACTTTTTTGGGTATGAAAAGTTTTTGTCGTCTTTCCCACAAGCTTTTTCTTGATATGCCCAAAGAGTGTGCAAGTTGTGTTTCGGTCATCTTGTGTTGGTGCGTTAGTACGAAGTGCTTGAAGTAATCATCCAGTGTTGTTCCAGTGAGTGTCTCGGTGCTACTTGCAGCGTCGCTGTTGGTTGTTGATGTTGAATTTTGCTGAGTGGCAAGCTTCAGGTTACTGGCGTCAATCTTTCCTTTGGGGCTAAGTATTACCGCTCTTTCTATGGCGTTTTCTAGCTCTCGTACATTGCCGGGCCAGTTGTGCGCGCGGATGGCTTTGTCAAACGTTCGGCTGTAGCTGTAGACGGGTTTGTTGTGTTTTTGACAAATTTTTTCCAGTAAACTTTTTGCAAGGATCGAAATGTCCTCTCCTCTTTCTCTCAATGGCGGCAGTAGCAGCTCCATAACGTAGAGACGATAATATAAATCCTCCCGAAATTGTCCTTGCTTGACCATCGCCATCAAGTCTCTGTGAGTGGCTGTGATGAGCCTAATGTTTACTTTAGTGGATTGTGTTGCGCCGACCCTGCGGATTTCGCCTTCTTGTAATACGCGCAATAGCCTAGCTTGAGCTTCTAAGGGGAGCTCGCCTATTTCATCTAGGAACAAGGTGCCTTTATCGGCTGCGAATATTAGGCCGTCATGTGCAGCACTGGCGCCAGTAAAAGCGCCTTTTTCATGCCCAAATAGCTCTGATTCTATTAGGTTTTCGGGGATAGCGGCACAGTTGACGCTGATGATGGGATTCTTGCTGCGCAAACTTAAGTTGTGCAAGGCTTTTGCGACCAGTTCTTTACCTGTACCAGATTCACCTCTTATCAGCACGGTGACATCGGTTCCTGCAATTTTTCTCATATCGCTAAACAAATCTTGCATGGGTTGGCATTGGCCAATTATGCCGCTGCCAGCAGTCCCAAGTGTGAGAGTTTCTTCTATCGGGCTGTCGGTTGAATTGGATGTCGGTACTTCTTCATGGGAAGGAGTGTGATTGTGTTGTTCTAGTGCGTTGACCACATTGTTTAGCAGGGTTTCGGAGTCGGTTGGCAGAGGCAGGTAATAAAGCGCGCCTTTGGACATGCTGCTGACACCCGTGCTGAGACTAGGCTTGGTATCCAAAACAATACGAGGAGGTGTCTCAGGCATGGCAATGCCGGTGTTATCAATGCTCTCTTGATCGATAAGCAGTAAGTGGAATTCGGCTAGCTCATAGTAGCGTGTTGCTTGCTCTAATGTGCTGCTGGTGTTGACCTGAAAACCATATCGAGACAACCACTTTTCTGACTCTTTGAGTGGTGAGTTGTCTGGGCAAATGATCATAATGCTGTGCATAAAGCTGTCACCTCTTGTAACTAGTGTAACGATTATACACACATGAGTTTGTTGGTCGAGACAACTGTCCTGTTGTAAATAACAAACAATCAATAGCATTGTCGAAAAACAATCTAAGGCAGCGTGTTAGATGAAATGAAGGTCTTGCTCTTCCAGAGGGAGGTCTTTTATGCCCTGTAGCTTACTGGGGTCCCAGGCCTCGATCGCCAGCGAAAGCGCTTCGGTGATCGAGGTGGGTGAGATTAGATCTATTTTTAGATAATGAAGTGCACGCAAGAGAGTTGGGAGATGATTGTTCTCTATGGGTTTGGCGTGATTTTGCTTGCTGATCTTATCGCCTTGGTGGTTGGTAATAAGAGGGATGTGGCAAAGGTTTGGTGCTGTCCAGCCTAATAAGTGATAAAGGTGCAATTGCTGTGCGGTAGTTTCAATGAGGTCGGCGCCTCTGACTAAGTGGCTGATGTTTTGTAAGTGGTCATCTACCACAACGGCGAGTTGGTAAGAGAAGAAGCCGTCTTTTCTTTTTAATACTGGGCAGTTATTTTTTAGATCGTCGCTGAAAACCAATCGACCCTGAATGCGGTCTTGATATTCATAGATGACGGGGCTTGTTTGTAGGCGCCACGAATGGGGGTTGTCTAAGTTGCTTTGGCATTTGTTTGGGTGGCTGCCGTTGTGTTTAGCAAGCGACTGGCGTGTGCAATTACAGGGGAAAACGATCTGTTGTTGTTTGAGTTTAGATAATTGCTGTTCGTATAGATTGTGATGCTGGCTTTGAACGCGGATAGGTTCGTCGGAGTGAAGTCCGTAGCTGTTAAGTGTGTCGATGATTTGTTCTGCAAAACGCGCATTGCAACGTGTACCATCCACATCTTCTATGCGGATAATCCAGCTGCCTTGCTGTTGTTTTGCATCCAAATAGCTCGCTAATGCGCTGACTAGCGAGCCAAAGTGGAGAGGGCCGGTTGGCGATGGCGCAAAGCGGCCACGATAGGGTGTCGCGGAAGAGCTAACGTGGTTTGACAGCAAGCTGTTAACCGCCGATTTGCTTCTCTTTGATTTCAGCCAATGTTTTGCAATCAATGCACATGGTTGCTGTAGGGCGAGCTTCTAGACGGCGAATGCCGATTTCGATACCGCACTCTTCACAGTAGCCATAATCATCCGCATCGATTAGCTCAATGGTCTGAGAGATTTTTTTAACCAGTTTACGTTCGCGGTCACGAGCGCGAAGTTCTAGGCTAAATTCTTCCTCTTGGCTAGCGCGATCGTTAGGATCCGCGTAATTCACCGCTTCTTCTTTTAAGTGATGAACGGTACGATCAACCTCTTCCATAAGATTTTGCTTCCAGTTGAGTAGAATGCTTTTAAAGTGCGCCAACTGGTTTTCGTTCATGTATTCTTCGCCATCCTTAGCAACGTAAGGAGTGAAGTCTTTCATTAATGATTCAGGGTTCATATTTGGCATACGCATTGCCTCACTTCGCAGGTTCCCATTGTGGTAGCCTGTAACCAATAAAATTAGGTGATTTATTTTCGGGCGGAAACTTACCAGATAATGTGGTCGTTAACCACATTTTTTGCGCAAAATGCCGCGATATTTTTCAAACAAGCTGATAAAGGCAGAGAAATACAGAATGAAACAGCATAAGTTAGCAACCCGAGTGGGGCAGATTGCGCCTTTTCAAGTGATGATGCTTTTGGAGCGTGCAAAGCATTTGCAATCTCAGGGAGAAGACGTGATTCATCTTGAGGTTGGAGAGCCTGATTTTGTTGCGGTGGATGCCGTTGCTAATGCTGGCATGGAGGCGATTCAACAAGGAAAAACGGGTTATACCTCAGCAACTGGCTTGCCTGAATTGAAGCGTGCGATTAGTGATTACTATCTTAGTCGTTATCAAGTCGGTGTCTCTCCAGAGCGCATTATTGTGACTCCTGGGGCGTCTGGCGCTTTGTTGCTAATGGCGTCCTTAATGGTGAATGCGGGTGATGAAGTTCTGATGCCTGACCCTTGCTACCCTTGTAATCGACACTTTCTTATTCAAGCAGGCGCACAGGCAAAATTACTGGAAACAAAACCTGAAGACGGCTTTGAGTTAGATTTGAGCACTTTGGCCGCGCATTGGGGGGATAAAACATCGGGTCTTTGGTTGGCCTCTCCGTCCAATCCTACAGGAGCGGTGCTTAACAAGTCATATATAACCGAAGCATGGCAGAAAGTGAGTGAGTTAGGCGGACATTTGCTCGTGGACGAGATTTATCAAGGTCTGGTTTATGAAGGGGAAGACTTTTCAGCTTTATCTATTTCAGACGACATTTTTGTGGTTAATAGCTTTTCTAAATATTTCGCTATGACTGGCTGGAGGCTTGGCTGGTTGGTGGTGCCAGAATGGGCGATCGAAGGGGTGACTAAGTTAGCGCAAAACATATTCATCGCCGCGCCAAGTGTTTCTCAGCATGCTGCGGTTCGTGCTTTCGAAGCCGATGTGTTGGCGGAGTGCGAAGCGCGTCGACAAACGTTAGATGCGCGTCGGCTTGTATTGCTCGACGGCTTGGGGTCGATTGGTTTACCCATAGTGGCTCCTGCTCATGGGGCATTTTATGTTTATGTCGATGTGTCTGGTGTGACTGAAGATGCTATGACGTGGTGTTTAGAATTGCTTGAAAAAGAGAAGGTGGCGTTAACACCGGGAGCGGATTTTGGTATCAAGGATGCTCACAAATATGTTCGTTTTGCTTATACATGTGATGAACATGGGCTGAAAGAAGCATTGGTAAGAATTGCACGTTTCATGGCGTCTTGAGTGAGCCATGTAAGTAATATCTAGCAATAATAAGACGCAGAGCTAGCCTCTGCGTCTTATTAAAATGATACCTGCTAACAAACAGATAATGATCGGAATGCTCACGCCAATGACCGGCGGGAAGTTAACCGCTACGCTCATGCGGCCAAAAAGGTTGAGCGCATTTTGAAACGCCAAACCAATAATAACCCCAGTAAAAATACGGCTGCCCATAGTTGAAGACCTGAGCGGGCCAAAAACGCTGGAGAGTGCCACTAATACTAATGCCAACGAAGCGACAGGGCGCAATGCGGTAATCCAAAACTCTAGCTCGTAACGAGCGCTGTCTAATTTTTGTTCTTTCAAATACGACTGATAGTTTTGAAGCTGACTTAATGACAGGCTATCTGGTTCTTGAGTTGCGAGAAATAAGTGTTCTGGAGTAATGCTTACATCCCAGTTGGCTCGATCCATGTTGATCTTTTCAATGCGGTCTTCATGAAAGCGTGTTTCTGTGACGTTATTGAGTTGCCATTGTGTGCCTTGTACGTGTTCTGCTGTGCTGGCAGTTCGGATGTAATTTAGCTTTTGCCCTTCTGGAGAAAAAATTTGCAGGTTATAAAGTTTACCTGTGTCATCGGCAGCATCGATGTAGACAAAGTTATTGTCGGCTTTTAGCCAAACGCCACCAGTAAGCGAGAACGTACCGCTTTCTTGGTCTTTAAATTTTTCTATTAGAGTGGCTTTTTGTTCGGCGATAGGAGAAACGAATTCAGAAATCCCCATGCCTAACAATGAAACCAATAAGATAGGTTGGCAGGCGGCGAAGCCAATGCGCCATATGGGCATGCCTGCGGCTCTCATTACTGTGAGCTCTGATGTGGCAGCCAATGTCCCTAATCCCATTAATGTACCAATTAATGAGGCGATGGGAATGTATTCGGCGAGTTTGCCTGGTAAGCGATAAAGAATGACCTGTAACAGTGATTGGATGGTGTAATTGTCGTTTACTTTTTTGATTTGCTCTATAAAGGTCAACGCAAAGTCGAGACCAAGCAACACAACCGCGACGATCAAAAATGCCCACAAAACACTGTTGCCGATGTATCTGTCTATTCTAGTCATTATCGTTACTCGCTTTCATCGGCTGCATCGGGAAGTCTTGCCTTGCGGCGCTCGAATACTTGATTGAACTGTGCGAACAGCAGAGCAGCAATGAGAATAAATATGCCATGAATCCACCATAAGCCGAGTGAGATAGGTAACTTACCTTTTTCCAGTCCGGTGCGTCCCCAAATCAGCAGTGCCATATACAATATCATTAATAAGATCGCGGGTAGCATTTTGAAAAAACGCCCTTGTCTGGGATTAACTTGGCTTAGAGATAAGCCAATGATGGCTAATATCGGGATGATAATGGTCAGTGAAATACGCCATTGTAGCTCGACTTTATCTAATAATGTGTCGCTGTTAATGAGGCTTAATGTTGTTTTGGTGAAGGCCTCATCTATTTCGCTTTGGGCTGTGTTTTCCATTCGTACAGCGTAGGTGTCAAATTGGGTAACGCGATAATTGGCTGTGCCTGGTTTGCCCTCATAGCGGGAGCCATTTTTGAAAACAAGGTATTTTTGATTGTTTTCTGAGCTTACGTTTATTTGTTCGGCGTAGTCAGCTAGCGTTTGAATAGGAATGTTGCCGTCTTTTTTTCGCACTATATCGGATAGGAATATCTGGTTCATCCAGCCTTCATCAGGAGTGAAACTGTCTATGTAAGTAGTGCGTTGCCCGCTGCCTTCAAACCGCCCCGGGAGAAGTAGGTCAAAAGAAGAAAGTTGATTTTGTGCTTGTGATGCTTCTTCGGCTTTGTATTCACTATAAGGCGCTAACCAGAAATTGAGTCCGGCACTTAGGGAACCAATAATGCAGGCAATACCTAGTGTGTAGCCTGCCAATTTTATTTTGCTGATGCCGCTCGAAAAAAGTACTGACATTTCGTTCTCTATATATAAGCGCCCGAAAGCAAGTAATAGAGACAGGAAAAAAGCCAGAGGTAAAATCATCTGAATGAAGCTAGGAACGTGGAATCCTAGAATGACGAATAGGAATTCGAAGGTCATTTTACCTTCAGCGATGCGACCCAAATAATAAGAAAAACGGCCACTTAGAATGACGAGCAGTAAAATTAGCGTCACGCCTGCTGTTGACACCAGCACTTCTTTCGCTAAGTATTTGAATAGTCTCAAAGTCACCTCTGGATGAATCTTGCTTTCTAAGCGTAGAGTTGATTACACATCTAAAGCCCCCATTATCTCGTGGTAAGAAGGACATTATCCAGTTTTTTTTAAAAGTTATTTTTTGAGGGTTTTTTCATGAATATGGCGTTATTTGATCGCTTGTCTACAGTACAAGCTGATTTGCTCGTGGCTTTTGTGCCGAGTGAAGGAGATTTTTCAGAGTCGACCGCGTGGGTTGACGAAAATGCTAATGGGCAGATTTCTCAATTGCGTGAAACGGGTGTTTTTAAAGCGGGTCTAGCGCAGACTTTGTTGTTACCTGGCGTGTCGCAAGAATTTGCTCAAGCTGTCTTGTTGGTTGGTATTGGTAAAGATGCTGAGCTGAGTGATATGCAAGCTCGCAAAGTTGTTGCCGCTGTTGCAGCACAAATCAAAGGCTTGCCTTTTGCATCGGTTGCTGTGGCAAGTGCAGGGCTTGTATTGAAAAAACGTTCTCAAGCGGATGTGCTTGCGTTAGTGGCTCAATGGCTGAATGAAGGTTTTTATAACTTCCTTGGTTTCAAAAAAGACGATGCTGAAAAAGCGACAAAAGTGACCTCTTTGTTGTTAGAGGGTACAGATGAAGCGGCATTAGCAATTGGTACCGCAACGGCGAAAGGTTCTGCCTTTGCTCGCCAATTAGGAAACCTTCCTGGTAACGTTTGTACGCCAAGCTACTTGGCGTCAAAAGCGCAGCAGCTAGGTGAAGAGTACAGCATTGGTGTTGAGCTACTGGACGAAAGTAAAATGGATGAGCTAGGCATGCACTGCTTGTTGTCCGTGGGTCATGGTAGTGATCAGCCAAGTTATTTGATCGTAATGAATTACCGCGGTGGAGCAGAGGATGAAGCGCCTCATGTTCTTCTAGGTAAAGGCATTACCTTTGATACAGGTGGTATTTCTTTGAAACCTGGTCCGAAAATGGACGAGATGAAATACGACATGTGTGGTGCGGCTAGTGTTTTCGGTACGATGAAAGCAATTTGTGAGCTGAAACCAAAACTAAACTTTACTGCTGTTATTGCCGCTGCGGAAAACATGCCAAGTGGCCGTGCGACGAAACCAGGCGATATCGTGAAGACCATGTCTGGTCAAACAGTAGAAGTTCTGAATACTGATGCGGAAGGTCGCTTGGTATTGTGTGATGCGTTGACTTACATTGAACGCTTTAAGCCTAAGTCCGTTGTGGATATTGCGACTTTGACAGGTGCTTGCGTGGTTGCCTTAGGTAGCGTTAATTCTGGTATGTACGCCAACAACGATGACATCGCCTCTGAACTAAAAGCAGCGAGCCAGACTTCAGCAGATAAACTGTGGCAAATGCCTTTGGACGAAGAGTATCAGCAGCAGCTTGATAGTAACTTCGCTGACATCGCTAATATTGGTGGCCCTGAAGCAGGTTCAGTGACAGCGGCGTGTTTCTTGTCTCGCTTCACTGGCTCTTACCCTTGGGCGCATCTAGATATCGCAGGCACAGCGTGGACTGGTGGTGCGACGAAAGGCGCAAGTGGTCGTCCAGTTGCCTTGTTGACTCGCTACTTATTAAATAAAGCGTCCTAACGTACTTTATTTAAAGATTAGAGTGTTCTGCAAAATGTAAAAGCAGTGACAATGATTTTGTCACTGCTTTTTTATTGTCTTTTTCTTAGAAAGGTTAATCCGATCAAGGTGTTATTTTTTCTGTTACAAGAATAGAGCACAACCCATTGCGCCTGAGGGTGGACTTTTGCTTTTGTCAGTGCGAAAGTTGACGGCTATGAAGAGCGATAGATCAACGGGCTCGATCCGGTTGATTTGTCATATGTTGTGTTTTTACCGTTGGTTTTTCCTATGTCAGATTTAGCTACTCAGCATGATGATGGTGTTTTCGAACCAGATGAAGAAACATTAATATCGGCTTTGCGCAATCAAGACGACATTCCTATTTTGATGGATGTTGTTGAAGAGCAATTGACTGCTTCAGTCAGTCAGGAAATGCATATTTCTCAGTCTTTTGATGATCCAGGTTCAATTGACAGCTTGTCACAGCCTGAAGAGGCGCTTGGACCTGCTGAAGAAACCGCAGCAAAAGAAGAGGGGGTTACTGCCGAGCCTTCAAAAGAATTAATAGCCAAGGCCATTGCTGATGTGTTGGCAAAACGTTTGCCAGAATTGGTGGAAGAAGTGATGCAGACATTGCAGACAGCGTCCACCTCACACGAATCCGATGGAAAAGAATAACAAAAACACTTTTATTCAGCAGGCTGTTGCCTGATAAAGACCTTAATTGTTCGTGTGTTATTCTTTATCTTGCTATGACACGTTATAATTCTCCCAATTACAATTTACCGCTACATAAGAGCTTTAAGACACCAAAATGGAAAAGACCTACCAACCTCAGAGTATCGAACAACCTATTTATCAACGTTGGGAAGAGAGCGGCTATTTTGCTCCTCAAGGCAACGGTTCTCCATTTTCTATCATGATTCCACCGCCAAACGTCACCGGTAGTTTGCACATGGGGCATGCGTTTCAGCATACCTTAATGGACGCAATGATCCGTCGTGAGCGTATGAAGGGCAGTCGCACATTATGGCAGCCGGGTTCTGACCACGCTGGTATCGCAACGCAAATGGTTGTTGAACGCCAACTGGCGGCTCAGAACGTTACACGTCATGAACTTGGGCGTGAAAAATTCCTTGAGAAAGTGTGGGAGTGGAAAGACCAGTCCGGCGGCACTATTTCTGACCAAATGCGCGTTTTGGGTGATTCAGTTGCTTGGGACAAAGAACGCTTCACAATGGACCCTGGTATGTCTGCTGCGGTTCAGGAAGTGTTTGTTCGCTTGTTTGATGAAGGCATTATTTACCGTGGCCAGCGTCTAGTAAACTGGGATCCAGTTTTGCACACTGCCATTTCTGATCTTGAAGTGGTTTCTGAAGAAGAAAATGGCTTCATGTGGTATTTCCGTTACCCATTGGCCGATGGTGTGAAAACTGCGGATGGCAAAGATTACATTGTAGTGGCAACAACACGTCCTGAGACTATGTTCGGTGATGCAGCGGTTGCGGTTGCATTGGATGACGAGCGTTTTACTGATCTTGTTGGCAAGTTTGTTGAATTGCCATTGGTGGGGCGTCGTATTCCTATCGTTGCGGACGAATATGTAGACAAAGAATTTGGTACAGGGTGTGTGAAAATCACCCCAGCTCATGATTTCAATGACTATGAAGTGGGCAAACGCCACGATATGCCATTGATCAATATTTTCAACGATGATGCGGCAATCAATGATACGGCGCCGGAGAAATACCGTGGCATGGATCGTTTTGATGCACGTAAAACGGTTGTCGCTGATTTCGACGCTCTTGGTCTACTTGAAAAAGTGGTCGATCATAAATTAAAAGTACCACGTGGTGAGCGTGGTAATACGGTTATTGAGCCTTACCTAACTCAGCAGTGGTATGTAGCGGTTGAGTCATTGGCTAAGCCTGCAATTGAAGCGGTTGAGAATGGCGATATCCAATTTGTACCTAAGCAATGGGAAAATACTTACTTTGCTTGGATGCGTGATCTTCAAGACTGGTGTATTTCTCGTCAATTGTGGTGGGGGCATCAAATTCCAGCTTGGTACGATGCCGACGGTAAACACTATGTTGGTAAGAGCGAAGAAGAGGTTCGTGCAAAATACAGTCTAGCGGCTGATGTTGAGCTGACTCAAGACGAAGACGTCCTTGATACTTGGTTCTCTTCTGCACTGTGGACATTTGCAACCCAAGGTTGGCCAGAAGAAACACAAGACTTTAAAGACTTTAGTGAATCCGATGTTCTGGTAACTGGCTTTGATATTATCTTCTTCTGGGTTGCCAGAATGATCATGATGACGTTGAAGTTTACCAATAAAGTGCCTTTCAAAACCGTCTACATCACTGGTCTTATTCGTGATGAGCGCGGCGATAAAATGTCAAAATCCAAGGGTAATGTTATCGATCCATTGGATTTGATCAATGGTATTGATATCGAATCTTTGGTGGCGAAACGCACTTACGGCATGATGCAGCCTCGCTTGGCTGAAAAGGTCGAGAAGAATACTCGCGAAACTTACCCAGAGGGTATTCAGGCTTATGGTACTGATGCTCTTCGCTTTACCTTGTGTTCATTGGCATCTGGTGGTCGTGATATTAAGTTCGATCTTAATCGTCTGGAAGGTTATCGTAACTTCTGTAATAAGATTTGGAATGCAACTCGATATGTGTTGATGAACACAGAAGATCAAGATTGCGGCCAAAGTGGTGCAGAGGTTGAATTATCCCTTGCTGACAAATGGATTATTTCGCGTTTGCAACATGCAGAAGAAGCCGTAAACCGCGCTTTTGATACGCATCGCTTTGATTTGGCATCCCAAGCATTGTATGAATTCATGTGGCACGAGTACTGTGATTGGTATTTGGAGCTTTCTAAGCCTGTGCTTTGGGACGAAAACGCTACGCCTGCGCAATTAATGGGTACTCGTCGTACTTTGGTGCGTGTGTTGGAAGCTTTCTTGCGTCTTGCTCATCCAATGATGCCGTTCTTAACAGAAGAAATTTGGCAGCGCGTAGCGCCACTAGCGGGTGTGGAAGGTGACACTGTGATGTTGGGTGAATACCCAATGGCTAATGAGGCGAAAAAAGACGCGCAAGCAGAAGCAGACGTAGAGTGGCTAAAAGGTGTTATTGAAGGCATTCGTAATATCCGTGGCGAAATGAACATCTCTCCTTCTAAGCCGCTGACTATTTTGTTCCGTAATGGCTCTGAACAAGATAAAGCGCGCCTAGAGGCTAACTTAACCTTCTTGCAAACCTTGGCTAAGTTAGAGTCTGTGACTTGGTTGAATGCGGGTGATGAAGCGCCAATGTCTGCAACCGCATTGGTTGGTGATATGGAAGTGCTTGTGCCAATGGCGGGTTTGATTGACAAAGAAGCTGAGTTAGCGCGTTTGCAAAAAGAAATCGACAAAGCAACCAAAGATTTGCAGCGTATACAGGGTAAACTTTCTAACGACAGCTTTGTGGCGAAAGCGCCTGTTGAGGTGGTTGAGAAAGAGCGCGCTAAATGCGATGACCTGCAATTAGCAGTCAGCAAATTAGAAGAGCAAAAAATCAGTATTGAGTCGTTGTAACGGCTTTTTGATCATTAGATAAGAGGGCGGGAACCCAGTTTGGGTTTCTGTCCTTGCGCTTACTTAATAAAAATAAAAAAGAGGCGAATTTATATGGAAAGATTAACTGGAAAAGTTAAGTGGTTTAATGACGCCAAAGGCGTAGGCTTTATTAAAAGAGAAGAAGACAGTGATGTTTTTGTTCACTATAAGTCTATTGTCTGTGACGGTCACAAAACCCTTAGAAAAGGACAGCCTGTTAATTTCATATTGTCTTCAACTGACTTCGGTTTGCAGGCAGTGGATGTTCAAGTAGAGAAAGAGGTGCGTTCAGCAGCCTCTGGCTCTAATAAACAACTTGAAAGTGCTTAACTTAGGCTGATTCTTGCAGCATTTTATGTGCGAGTTTCACAAAGTCGACTGGCGTTAAAATCCCCACTAGCTTGTTATTTTGAGTAACGGGTAGGCTGCCATATTTGTTTTCAATAAAAAACTCTGCGGCTATGTCTAAATCTGTCTCGGGGCTGACGGTGAGTATGTCTTTGTTCATTGCATTGGCAATGGGCGTTTGCTGCTCTTTCTTGGAAATTTGTTGGGTGCCAAACTGACTAACAAGATGAAAAGCGTGACGTAAATATTCTCGTTGCGTTAACATGCCAACGCATTCTCCTTCATCGTTCACGATGGGGATGTTGCGAATGTTTTTTTCCTGCATTAATGCTTTGGCTTTCGCTAAAGAATCATTTTCTCTCAAGGTAACTAAATCGGTAATCATTAGATCTGCCACAGTACGCATGAATGAATCTCCTTGTGTCTATTTACGCGTTAAAATTCAGTTTAGAGCGGATTATGTATGAAAGGCAATCATGTATTTAAAGCAATATTGTCGTTTTGAGGTGGATCAATAATGAACGATCAAGAATGGATGGAGCATGCGATTGCTCTAGCTGCGAAAGCGGCGTCGGAAAATGAGATTCCTGTTGGTGCGATAGTAGTACTGAATGATGAGATTATCGGTGAAGGCTACAATGCGCCAATTTCTCTTTGTGACCCAACTGCCCATGCAGAAATCCAAGCCATTCGAAACGCGTGTAAAACGATGAATAATTACCGGCTTCCTGGTGCGGCTTTATATGTAACACTGGAGCCTTGTTCAATGTGTGCCGGTGCTATGGTGCATGCGCGTATCGATCGAGTCGTTTATGCTGCGACAGAGCCAAAAAGTGGCATTGTTGAAAGTCAGGGGCAGTTTTTTGAGGCACCTTTTCTCAATCATAAGGTGAAAGTTGAGTCTGGGGTCTTAGCTGAAATTGCCTCTGCGCAACTAACTCAATTCTTTCAATATCGTCGTGAGCAGAAAAAGAAGCTCAAGGAACAGGCAAAAAAGACGACTTAGCCAATTAATTCCATCATTTTGTGTAGAAATTTCATACTCTGCTAGCCTCTATTTGCCTCATTGATTTAAAATACCCGCACCATTTCCCCAAAACTACCAAGTGAGGCAATACTCGACATGCTAACTCTGCATGGTTCCGCAGCGCTATCGGCGTTTCGCAAGGCAAAGTTATTAGCCAATATGCAAGCATCTATCCCATCTGTTACAGATGTTGATGCTCAATTTCTCCATTTCGTGGAGCTGGTTGATAATCAAACGCTTACTGCTGAACAGGAAACTGTTCTTCAACGCGCTTTGGCCTACGGTCCTAAATCCTCCCAAGTCAGTTCATCTGATCAAAGTGTTTTAGTTGTTCCTCGTTTAGGAACGATTTCACCTTGGTCATCGAAAGCAACCGATATCCTTCATAACTGTGGCCTTGCGGCCGTATCTCGCGTTGAACGTGGCGTGGAATACTTTATACATAGCTCGGAGCCATTAGCGCTTGAAGAGTTAGACTTGTTGTCAGCTATGTTGCATGACCGCATGACAGAAAGCGTGCTTCCGGCATTAAGCGACGCAACTGACATGTTTTCTCATGCTGAGCCTGCGCCAATGACAAGTGTCGATGTGTTAGGTGGCGGCCGAGCAGCCTTGGTTGAGGCAAACCAAACGCTAGGTCTGGCTCTTGCCGATGACGAAATTGATTACCTTGTTGAGTCTTTCATTGAATTGGGTCGTAATCCAATTGATGTTGAGCTAATGATGTTCGCGCAAGCAAACTCAGAACATTGTCGTCATAAAATCTTTAATGCGTCTTGGACAATTGATGGCGAAGAGCAAGAGCGCTCTTTGTTTAAAATGATCAAGAACACGCATGAACATAATCCACACGGCACCTTGTCTGCTTATAAAGACAATGCTGCGGTAATGGAAGGTCATTTTGGTGGGCGCTTCTTCCCATCAGCAGAGACTCGTGAATACGATTTCAGCCATGAAAACATCGATATTTTGATGAAGGTTGAAACTCATAACCATCCAACAGCGATCTCACCATTCTCTGGTGCAGCAACAGGATCTGGTGGTGAAATTCGTGACGAAGGCGCAACGGGTGTAGGTTCTAAACCAAAAGCAGGTTTGAGTGGTTACACGGTTTCTGACCTTAAAATTCCTGGCTTTGAACAGCCGTGGGAAAGCTACTACGGCAAGCCATCTCGTATTGTGACGCCTTTGGACATTATGATCGAAGGTCCTATCGGTGGTGCCGCTTTTAACAATGAGTTTGGTCGTCCAAACTTATTGGGTTATTTCCGTACTTATGAGCAAACTATCCAGGGTGCTTCTCAAGAAGAAGTGCGTGGTTATCACAAGCCAATCATGTTGGCGGGCGGTATCGGTAATATTCGTCGTGAGCACGTTGAAAAACAAGAGATCAAAGTGGGTGCTAAGTTAATCGTACTTGGTGGTCCTGCGATGTTGATCGGTCTTGGTGGTGGTGCGGCATCTTCTATGGCGTCTGCCGATGGTAATGAAGACCTTGATTTCGCTTCGGTTCAACGTGGTAATCCAGAAATGGAACGTCGTTGTCAGGAAGTGATTGACCGTTGTTGGCAGCTTGGTGATAAGAACCCAATCAGCTTCATCCACGATGTGGGTGCTGGTGGTTTGTCTAATGCTTTACCTGAACTGGTAAAAGATGGCGAGCGCGGTGGTAACTTTGATCTGCGTAAGGTTCTAAATGACGAGCCTGGCATGTCGCCACTAGAGATTTGGTGTAATGAATCGCAAGAGCGCTATGTCATGGCGGTTTCTCCAGATCGCATTGAAGAGTTTACGGCGATTTGTGAACGTGAGCGTTGCCCTTTTGCCATCGTTGGTGAAGCAAAAGAAGAAATGCATTTGCAAGTGGCGGATGAGCACTTCGATAATAAGCCTGTAGATTTGCCAATGTCGGTTCTATTTGGCAAGCCACCTAAAATGCATCGTGAAGCAACTAAAGCGGTTATTGCTGGTGATGATTTCACTGCTGTTGATGTGGATCTTGCGGACGCAGCGAAGCGTGTTCTTAGTTTGCCAACGGTTGCGAGCAAAAACTTCCTGATCACCATTGGTGACCGTTCAATCACTGGTATGGTTGCCCGTGATCAAATGGTTGGTCCATGGCAGGTACCAGTAGCGGATGTGGCGGTAACAACGTCATCTCTAGAAAGCTACACTGGTGAAGCGATGACCATGGGTGAGCGCACCCCTGTTGCCTTATTGGATGCTCCTGCATCTGGGCGCATGGCTGTTGGCGAAGCACTGACTAACTTGGCTGCAGCGCATATTACGAAACGTAGTAACATTAAGTTGTCTGCGAACTGGATGGCCGCAGCTGGTCACGAAGGCGAAGATGAAAAACTTTACCAAACTGTAAAAGCCGTCGGTATGGAGCTGTGTCCAGCCTTGGATATTGCCATTCCAGTAGGTAAAGACTCTATGTCTATGAAGACTGTGTGGAAAGAAGATGGCAAAGAAAAAGCAGTCACTTCGCCATTGTCTTTGGTTATTTCAGCTTTTGCGCCAGTTACGGATGTTCGTAAAACACTAACGCCAGAGCTACAAAACAAAGCGGACACGCGTTTGTTATTGGTTGACTTAGGTGCAGGTAAAAACCGTCTAGGTGGTTCTGTTATTGCTCAGGTCTACAATAAACTCGGTCAGCAAGCGCCAGATGTAGACGATGCAGCGGCATTGGCTGGTTTCTTTGATACCACGCAAGCGTTGAATGCAGAAGGCAAATTGTTGGCGTACCATGACCGTTCTGACGGTGGTGCCTTTGCAACTTTAGTTGAGATGTCATTCGCCAGCCATTTAGGGCTGAATATTGATCTTGATGAAACCATTACTAACCGAATGCAAGTTGCGCCAGCCTTGTTCAACGAAGAGTTGGGTGCGGTTATACAGGTTAATGAATCGGATGTGACAGAAGTGATTTCTGCTTATGCAAGTGCAGGTGTGACGACGACTCCGATTGCAACATTATCCGGTGATGATTCGATCCGTGTTTGTTTTGCTGGTGAAACATTGTTAGAAGAAACACGTATTAATTGGCAGCGCATTTGGTCTGAAACCAGTTACCGCATTCAAGCATTGCGTGATAACCCTGATTCTGCCCAGCAAGAATTCGATAATCTATTGGATGCGAAAGACCCAGGTCTATCAGCTGATGTTCGTTTCGATCAAAATGAAGACATTGTTGCTGCGTTTGTTGCTTCAGGCGTTAAGCCTAAAATTGCAGTCTTACGTGAGCAGGGTGTAAATGGTCAAGTTGAAATGGCGGCGGCTTTCCATAAAGCAGGCTTTATTCCAGTAGATGTTCACATGAGTGATATCTTGTCTGGTCGTACGACCCTGGACCAATTTAGTGGCTTGGTTGCATGTGGTGGTTTCTCATACGGTGACGTATTGGGCGCTGGTGAAGGTTGGGCTAAGTCTATTCTTTTCAACCCTGTTGCGCGTGAACAGTTCGAAGCTTTCTTTAACCGTCCTGATACTTTTACACTAGGTGTGTGTAATGGTTGTCAGATGTTATCGAATCTATATGAATTGATTCCTGGTGCGGATCATTGGCCGAAGTTTGTTCGTAACCAGTCTGCTCAGTTTGAGGCTCGCCTTGTTCAGGTAGAAGTTCAGAAATCAAACTCTATCTTGCTTGCTGGTATGGAAGGTTCACGTATGCCGATTGCGGTTGCTCATGGTGAAGGTCAAACGGAATACCGTGATGATCAAGACATGGCGGCACTTGCTGATGCAAACCAAATTGCATTGCGCTACGTTGATAACTACGGTCAGGCAACCGAGCGTTACCCATTCAATCCGAATGGTTCAGCGCAAGGTGTGACAGGTTTAACATCTGAAGATGGTCGTGTGACTATTATGATGCCTCACCCAGAGCGTGTTTATCGTACAGTTCAACACAGTTGGCACCCAAGCGGATGGCAAGAACAAGCACCATGGTTACGTTTGTTCCAAAATGCGCGTAAATGGTTAGGCTAATTGAGCGACCTTAAATAGCTAATAGAAAGCCCTTTAACTGAAAAGTTAAAGGGCTTTTTTATATAGGGGCTTCGAATTTGATTGAATAATAAACAGATTACGGGTTTTCTGGGCGTTTTGTGAACAAAAAGCGTAAAAGTTTGAATTTATTAAAAGAAATACCAAAAAAGGGTTGCACTAAATCTGTAGATCCTTAATATACGCCCTCGCTGACACGGACAAGGCTTCAGGGCAACGAAGACCAAGTTCAACTAACTAAATACGATTTGGTTAGCCATTCAAGTTAGCACGCTCTTTAAAATAGATAATCAGATAATTTGTGTGGGCGCTCGCTGGAGGCTTCAGAAGATCCTTTTAGGATCAAAAAAATTGAAGTCTTGCGAAACGTCTAACACGTCAATTCGCTTTATGTTGGCTTATTGTTTTTAGG
>NZ_QKLW01000007.1 GCF_003208215.1 Marinomonas alcarazii | reverse complement strand
TGAAGCACCGCTTCAGATCATTGTGGTCGTCGCATGGCACTCCAAAGCCAGGTTTTTTCGTTACGGGGAATCAACAAGCTAAGCTGTAATGGCTTACTCCTGCAGCAATGGTTTGCTCTTGCTGCAACCGTGGCTTGCCCTTTTGTGCCCCGCTTGCGCCTGTCTCATTCTTCGACGCGTCTGCGCGAGTTATCAAAAGAAGACGCCTTATGTTGCCTATCTGAATTCATGATACGTAGCAGTGGCTTGCTCTTTTGTGTCCCGCTTGCGCCTGTCTCATCCTTCGACGCGTCTGCGCGGGTCATCAAAAGAGAACGCCTTATATCGTTTATCTGAGCGCGTCATCAAAAGAGAACGCTTTATATCGTCTATCTGATTTGCCCGAGCTATGAGCTACGCAGCAATGGCTTACCCTCTCGTACTCAGTTTGCGGTTGTCTCATCCTTTGATGTGCTAGCGCGACATTAAAGGAGTGCGCCTTATGTCGTCTATCTGATCTCATGACACGTAGTAATGGCTTACCCTCTGTATCCAGTTTGCGCCTGTCTCATCCTTCGACTCGTAAGCGCGGGTCATCAAAAGAGAACGCCTTATATCGTTTATCTGAATAAATCCTCCTCACATTACTCTGACGTGTGTTGTGATCTGTGATGCTTTGTTAATGTTGAGTGACAACATGTATTCAATGTAGTCTGGGGATAAGGCATTATTTTATTCACAAATAGTTCGGTTAGATGTAGAGGAATCTATAAAGATTCACTTCGATCAGTTAGTCTTTGTAATTCCATTTAACAAGTAATCTTTTTTATGTCATCAAGCTCGGTTAACTCACATACTCCTTTGTCGATCCGTTCAATTGAGCAGGACACGGTTTGGTGGCTGCCTAGACACGAGGAAAAACTTGCATTAAAAGAAACAATGGGACAAGTGGATTTAGTGTTCCTGGGGGATTCCATTACTCAAGCATGGGAAAAAGAAGGTGCTGAAGTGTGGGATGTCTTTTATGGCCCAAGGCGTGCGTTAAATCTTGGTTTTAATGGTGACAAAACAGAGAATGTTTTGTGGCGTTTGGCTCATGGTGAAGTAGATAATATCCAGCCTAAGTTATTGGTTTTACTGATTGGAACAAATAACTCAGGACATCGCTTGGACAAGCCAGAAGATACAGCTTTAGGTATTAAACAGATTTTGTCTTTATTAATGGAGAAGTTGCCACAGACTAAAATTTTGCTCTTAGCTATTTTTCCTCGTAGCGCCAAGCCAACACAAAAATTACGTGTGTTGAACGACAAGGTAAATCAAATTATTAGTACGTATGCTGATAATGAAAAAATATTCTTTGCGGACATTAATCGGGTATTTCTAGACAGCGATGGTCTATTAACAAGTGATGTTATGAATGATTTTTTGCATCCGAATGCCAGCCAGTATCAAATTTTTGCCGAGACAATAGAGCCTTATATTATAGAGTTAATGGCAGATCACTGACGTTTTTGATAGATCACTTTGCGGCTTGTTTCTACGTAGAAATACTTAGTCGTATACGTAGTTTCCGATGCTGCACTCGGTATTCGTACGAATTGTTTGCACTTTCTATACACGCCATTATTCATTCTGCTCGATCTTAAATCATAAAAATAAGACTCACAGGATGATAAAAACAATGAAATCCTTAAAACTCACAACTCTTGTTGCTGCAACCGCGGTGGCTCTATGTGCTTTTTCTCTACCTGCTATTGCGGCGGAAAAAGTCTATAAATTGAAGATGGCTGAAACATGGGCGTCTAATTTTCCTATCTTTGGTGATGCGCCACGAAATATGGCCCGTATTGCCGATGAAATGTCCAACGGACGTTTAAAAATCACTATCGACTCTGCCAATAAACACAAAGCGCCTTTAGGTGTGTTTGATATGGTGCGTTCTGGTCAGTACGACATGGGGCACTCTGCGTCTTACTACTGGAAAGGCAAGGTGCCAAATACTCTGTACTTTACCACTATGCCATTTGGCATGATTACGCCTGAGCAATACGGCTGGTTTTATTACGGCGGTGGTATGGAGTTGATGCAGAAAGTGTATCAACCGTTTGGCTTATTGTCGTTCCCAGGTGGTAATACTGGTAACCAAATGGGTGGCTGGTTCCAGAAAGAAATCAATTCACTTGAAGACCTACAGGGTCTGAAAATGCGTATTCCAGGGTTTGCAGGTGAAGTTCTAGCAAAATTGGGCGCTAAGCCAACCAATATCGCTTCTGGTGAACTTTATACTGCTCTTGAGCGCAGAACGATTGATGCACTTGAGTGGGTAGGGCCATCTCTAGATTTGCGTATGGGCTTCCATAAAATTGCGCCTTATTACTACACTGGTTGGCATGAGCCAGCGACAGAGCTGCAGTTCCTTGTGAATGAACGCACATGGAAAAAACTTCCAGATGACCTTCGCGAAATTCTTCGCACTTCTATGAAGCTAGCGTCTTACGACATGTACATTCAGTCTTATCATGAGAGTGCTGAAAACTGGGCGACCATGAAGACAGAATATCCGAATGTTCAGGTCAAAACGTTCCCTAAAGATGTGTTGTTAGCGATGAAAAAAGCGAACCAAGAGCTTCTTGATGAGAAAGCAGCTGAAGATCCTTTGGCAAAAGAGATCTTGGACTCTCAAGCTAACTACCTGAAAAAAGTACGCGTCTGGACCAATATTTCTGACCGAGCTTACTTAGACAGTGTTGATAGTCTAGCGGAATAAAACCTCCAAGCATAACGAGTAAGCATTACTCGTTATGCTTTTTTCTAGGAGTTTGTCATGTTGTTAATCACCCTAGAACGAGGCATCACTCGTTTTTCTAATTTCCTTGGTGTGCTTTCGACGGTGTTGTTCATCGTCTTACTGTTTAACGTTTTCTACGATGTGTTGATGCGCTATGCCTTCAATGATGTGTCGATTGCGATGCAGGAGTTGGAGTGGCACTTATACGCTGCGATCTTTTTGTTAGGTATTCCTTATGGCATTCAGCACGGTGGCCATGTTCGTGTGGATTTGATCTATGAGAATTTGTCTATTCGAGGCAAAGCTTGGGTAGATCTGTTTGGCTGTGTGTTTTTCTTAATTCCTTTTACTTTATTAGTGGGATATTACGGTGTCGGCTTTGCTCATGAAGCGTATGCTTTGGGCGAAACCAGTGGTGACCCAGGTGGCCTGCCTTACCGTTGGATTATTAAAGCGGTTATTCCTTTTGCTTTTTTCTCTATGACGATCAGTGGGTTAGGAATGCTTATTCGTTGCATTAATGTGCTGCGAGGCGTTAGCGAAGAAGGCTTCTCGCATCCACCCATTCAACATTGATCTTTGTCTCCCTTTTAAGCTTGTAGGTTATTTATGATTGGAATAATCATGTTTTTCGTTGCCCTAGTGATGCTTTTACTGGGGTTCCCTGTTGCCTTTACCTTTGGTGGCATTGCTTTGATCTTTGGCGTATTTGCCGAAGGTTTTGATATGTTTGCTTTCATGCCGTTCCGCATTCAAAGCTACATGGAAAATACGGTGATGATGGCTGTGCCATTGTTTGTATTCATGGGCATTGTGTTACAAAAAACGAGGCTAGCAGAGCAGTTATTAGAGGCCATGGGCAAACTGTTTGGTGGTGTTCGTGGCGGTTTAGCGATTTCGACTATTTTAGTGGGGGCGCTCTTAGCCGCATCGACTGGCGTGGTTGGCGCGAGTGTCGTGGCCATGGGTCTAATCTCTTTGCCAGTTATGCTGAAGTATAACTACAGTAAGTCTTTAGCTTGTGGCACGATTTGCGCGTCTGGTACCTTGGGTCAAATTATTCCACCATCGATAATTTTGATCATCTTAGGGGATGTTTTAGGCATTCCTGTAGGCGATCTTTTCCAAGCGGCTTTGTTCCCTGGCATGATTCTCATCGCTTGTTATATTGTTTACATCTTGATTCTTACTTTCTTAAAACCTGAGCTTGCTCCAGCAATGCCACAGGATTTGGATGATGAAACTCGCGCACAGCAAATTCGCAGTGCACTAAAAGCGATTATTCCGCCGTTGGCATTAGTGTTGATCGTACTGGGTTCTATTTTTACTGGTATTGCGACACCGACTGAATCTTCAGCGTTAGGTGGTGTAGGTGCAATTATATTGGCACTTATTTACCGTCAATTTAGCTGGAAAATGTTGTATGACAGTGGCTTGGAAACGGTGAAAGTAACTGCCATGGTGTTTGCTATTCTGATGGGGGCTACGGCTTTCTCTATGGCGTTCAGTTATACCGGCGGTGATTATATTGTTGAAGAAGTGCTATTGAATCTTCCAGGTGAAAAATGGGGCTTCATTATCCTAGCCATGATTGCCATTTTGATCTTGGGCTTCTTTATCGACTTCGTTGAAATTGCCTTTATTATCGTGCCAATTTTAGCGCCTGTTGCCGAAGCGTTGGGAATCAATATGGTGTGGTTCGCAATCTTGATTGCAATGAATCTACAGACATCTTTCTTAACGCCACCCTTTGGTTTTAGTCTATTCTATTTAAAAGGTGTTGCTCCTAGTTCGATTAAAACAACGGATATTTATAAAGGCGTCATGCCATTTATATTGATTCAGGTCTTGGTTCTGGTCAGTATTATGATTTTTCCAGAGCTATATGGCATGGATTGATTTAAAACGGGATAAAATATAGAGCAAGGAAGCGGGTCTTTACCCGCTTTTTTGTTGATAGTGTTTTCTGCATATCACTGAATATTGAAAGCCTAAAATAATAAAAAAGGTCTTTTTCCGTGGGATTAAAAAGTAAAGTTATTCTTCTTGCTGTCGCGCCACTGATTGTGGCGACCGCTATTATTACTTATCTGGGCTTTCAGTCTGCCCGTGATTTAGCCTCACAAGAATTATCTATTTATGAATTTAACTTGGTTAATGCCAAGAAACAGGCGTTAAAAAACCACGTTAATATTGCCATGTCTGCGATTCGCCCCATATTGGAAAATACCGAATTAGACGATGCGGAAGCGCAGGATCGGGTGAAGAAGATTTTAGCGGGATTAAGTTATGAGGATGATGGGTATTTTTTCGCTTATGAAATGTCTGGGGTGAATTTAGTTCATCCAACGCAGCCAGATTTTGTCGGTAAAAACTTATGGGATTTTCAGGACCGTTCAGGAAACTTCCTCATTCAAGGTTTAATCCGTGCCGCTCAAGCAGGTGGAGGTTATCACAGATATATTTGGGAGAAGCCGCCACTGATGAAGCAAGAAGATAAGTTGGGTTATGTGCTTGCCATCGACAGATGGGATTGGATGATGGGGACAGGGTTGTATCTAGATGACGTCTACGCTGAATTAGCGAAAACCAAAGCAACGATGAATGAGAATATACAGCGCAGCTTTTTTACCGTCATTGAAGTGGTTGTGGTGACTGTGGTTCTGGTTATCTTGTTAGGTTTGGCGATTAATCTCCATGAACATAAATTGGCGGACTCAAGGCTAAAGGAACTGGCGCAACGTTTTATGCGCTTGCAAGTGAGTGAAAGACGGGGCTTTTCTCGTGAGCTTCATGATGGCATTAATCAATTATTGGTGAGTTGTAAGTTTCGGATTGAATTAGCGGAAAACAAGCTAGATCGCGGATACGAACAAGAGGTGATTCATCAGGAGTTAGAAAAAGCCGAAGATTTAATTAATCAAACCATCAATGAAGTACGGCAGATTTCTCATAATTTAAGACCTACTTTATTAGACGATTTAGGTTTAGACACAGCTTTACAAGCCTTGATCGACCAGTTTATGGAGCGAACAGGCATCCAGGTGGTGTATCGTTTTGACGTGGCAGCTAAGTTACCTGATGAGATCGAAATTACAATTTATCGCCTTACTCAAGAGTCGTTAACAAATATTGAAAAGCACGCTCACGCGAGCAATATCTCGCTACAAGTCTTGCAGTCATATAGACATGTAGTGTTTGAGTGTTTGGATGACGGCAAAGGCATCTCGAAAAAATCAGGCCTGTCTTCAGGTATTGGTTTGATCAATATGCGTGAGCGAATCGAATTGATTGGTGGTGATTTTATATTGGAGTCGCAACGTGATAAAGGCACGACGGTGCGAGCGCTATTGCCCCTTGAACAACGTCTTTAACCAGTAAGTGAAGAGTTAAAACAATGACCAAAAAAATTCGTGTTCTCTTAGTGGATGATCACATGCTGGTATTGGATGGCCTGCAAGCGCGCTTGGAGCTGGAAGGTAATATCGACATTATTGCCACCGCATCCAACGGCTTGGACGCCTTAGAACGAGCCAAAGAAACTCTGCCTGACTTGGTTCTCATGGATGTATCAATGCCGATATTAAACGGATTAGAGGCGACTAAGCGTTTCAAGGCGGAGCAGCCTGATGTCAAAATCCTGATGCTCAGTATGCATAATGACAAGGAATATATTTTGTCCCTTATTCAGTCTGGCGCGAATGGTTATGTATTGAAAGATGTATCGTCAGAAGAGTTGGTACAAGCGATTAATACAGTATGCCAAAGCGGTACGTATTTTAGTTCTGGTGCGTCAGACTCTTTATTTTCGCCTACGTCTCCTTCTCCAAAAGAAAATGAAGATTTAACCAAGCGTGAAACCGCAGTATTAAAAGCGCTAGCGGCAGGTTTATCTAATAAAGAAATTGCTCACTCTTTAGATATCAGTGTTAGAACCGTTGAAACCCATCGTCAAAATGTAAAAAACAAGTTGGACATTCATACCTCGGCAGGTTTAATAAAATACGCTTTAGCTAAGCAGTTGATTGATTAGGTGTTTTAAACTATCGATTGAGGGAGAATGATTTTTTAGATTGTAAGCTTTTATTGGCATAACAGAGTAGAGTGATAGATTACGGCAGGACCTGTCGTGGGCTTTTTAGCCTTTCTAGCCTTTTGAGCATATGGAGTTCACTATGCGCGCGCTACTTTTTCCAGTCTCTGCTTTTTGCCTTTTTCTTTCGGCTGTCGTTCCTTCTGTTTATGCGGCGGATAATTGGTATCGTCCACCGGTTTCCGTGACCTGGCAATGGCAGCTCGACGGCGTCGTTAACGAAGGTTATGACGTGGATTTATATGACATTGATTTATTTGATTCCTCTGTTGAACTGATTCAGCGTCTGCAAGCATCCGGCAAAAAAGTTATTTGTTATTTCTCCGCAGGTTCTTACGAGGATTGGCGTCCAGACGCGGTCGATTTTGCCACCAAAGATTTAGGCAAAACCCTGAGTGGTTGGGACAACGAGCGTTGGTTAGAGATTCGCTCTAGCGACGTGCGAGAGGTCATGACTCGTCGTCTTGATCTAGCCGTCTCAAAAGGGTGTGACGGTGTTGAGCCAGATAACCTAGACAGCTATCGAACGAATACGGGGTTTTCGTTTCGAGCCAATGATCAGTTAGATTATAATCGCTTTTTAGCGGCAGAGGCGCACAGTCGAGGTTTGGCAATTGGTTTGAAAAACGACCCTGATCAGGCGCGGGCACTGAGCAGCGATTTTGACTTTGCCATTACAGAGCAATGTTTTGAATACTCCGAATGTCGCTCTTACTCCAGCTTTATAAAAGCCGGTAAGCCTGTGTTGAATACGGAATATCGCCGTATTTATGTGGACGATGAATCAGAGCGAAATAGCGTATGTAAGCAATCTAAACGCTTACAATTTAGCACCTTGGTGCTACCGAAAGCGCTAGATGACACGTTCCGTTTCAGCTGCTTACCGTAAAGTATGACCTAAACAGCTTGATAGGACGACAAGATGACACCTTCTACCCATCCGATTTTCTGGCGCGATCCGAGCTTGCCTTATGTGGAGCTTCGCCAAGTGTTGGACGGAAGAAATGTTACCTACGCACCACATTCTCATCAAGAATGGTCCATTGGTGCTATTCTGCAAGGTCAAAGTGAATTTCTCTGTGCGGATCGTTTACACGCGGTTGAGCGGGGGGCTTTAGTGATAATGAACCCTGATGTGGTTCATGCCTGTAATCCTCGTCAAGATTCTCCTTGGGCTTACTACATGATGCATCTAGACAAAGACTGGCTAGCGTCTTTATTGTTTGCTCATGGCATTAGAGAAGCGCAAACTTGGCAAGATACTTTGAGTGATACTTTATTGTCAGCTCAGACGTATCAGGCGTTTGTGGAAGTATGTGAATCTCTAATGACTGCAAACCTTTCGCCTTTAGATAAAAATCAAAGGCTGGAAGCGATGCTGGTAGACTTGTTCACTGAGTTGGATGCGAATAGCATCCCATCTTCCACTGCTTTGCCTGCAAATAACTTATATCAAGTGGCGGATTATTTGAATCAATACTGTTTGCACGATACTTCGATCGAGCAAATTAGTGCTGAATTTGGTTTCAGTACGGGTTATTTAGTTCGTGCGTTTAAGCGTCATTTTAATATGACGCCACACGCTTATCGTTTAAATCGTCGCATTCAATTGGGTCAGCAAGCGTTGAAGCAGGGTCAAGCGATTGCGGACGTCGCTCAGACGATTGGCTTTAGCGATCAAGCACATTTTCAGCGCGTGTTTAAACAGCGCGTCGCGGCAACGCCAGATCAGTATCGGCGTTCGATTTCTGCTTTGTGAAGGTTGGTTAGACAAGGATCAACACACAACTGCCTGCCAGTAATGTCGCCAAGGTTTTGTTCATCAAGCGCATCTTGGCTGGGCTTTGAAAATATTGCCCGAGTATTTTTCCTATCCACACCCAAACGCCTAAAGATAGCCAACAGATTGGCAAATACAGGCTGGCAAAGATCATCACTTCCGTCACTTCGGCATTGGGAATATAGGCCGCAATACCAGACAACGAAGCCAGCCACGCTTTTGGATTAAGCCATTGCATAATGGCACCTGTCATAAAGGTTGGTGCGTGCTTGTGTTTGTCCGAGTTCAGCTCGCCATTGTCAGTGAATATCTGATAACTCAAGTACAGTAGAAAAGCGATGCCTAACCATTGCAACACTTGGGTGATCCAGCTTAATTGATCAATTAAATAATGCAGCCCAAAGCCAATCAGCAAAAACAGCACAATAAAGCCGAGTGTCGCTCCCGTTACAAAAATAAGCCCTGTTTTAATGCCATAGCGGGCGCTGCCACTCAGCGAGACAAGGTTCACCGGCCCTGGTGACAAAGACGCCGCCAAGGCAAATAAAGACATAGAAGTAATTAAGGAGAGAGTCATCAGGAGTTCCTATAAAGTAATCGAAAGATGCTCAATATCGTTTCTTAGGAGTTCTAAGTATTGAACAAAATTGACCTTTTAAGGATTGTTGATGATTCGCGTGTTTTTAGTGGTAAGAGCGGAGTATGATTTTGCTCAATCATTTATTCAAACAGGAGTCTTTATGATTCGACATGTATTGTTTATTCAGTATAAAGAGCAAGCCTCAGCTACTGATATTGCAACGTCTTTAGCTAATTTCGATGCGATTAAAGACAAAATCGATGGCATTGAATCGGTGGAATGGGGGCTAAATAACAGTCCTGAAGGGCGCAATAAAGAGTATACTCATTGTGTGTTTATGACCTTTGTGGATGAAGCCGCACGAGATGCTTATATTCCTCACCCAGAACACGAAGTATTAAAAGCGCAACTAGGGCCGATTTTAGAAGACATTATCGTGTTTGATTACGCCATATAGTCACTTTTTAATATCGCGCAACCAGAACGAGAAAACCCACCTCAAGTTTCCTTGAGGCGGGTTTTTTTAGTGCTTATGATGATAGGCGCTTATTTAGCCAGTTGAGCCAATAGTTTTTCAGCAACCAATTCAGAACTTGCAGGGTTTTGACCTGTGATCATCAAGCCATCTTGCACTGCGAAAGGTGTCCAGTCCGCCGTGTTTTTGTAATCTGCACCGCGTTTTTTCATTTCATCTTCTAGCAAGAAAGGCACAATTTCGGTTAATTGAACCGCCGCTTCTTCGCTGTTGGTGAAACCTGTCACGGTTTTACCCTTGATGAAGTACTCTCCATCAGCGTCTTTAATATTCAAGAAAGCGCTTGGTGCGTGACAAACAGAAGAGATTGGCTTATTCGCTGCGATGAAGCTCTCGATCAAGGCAATTGACTCTTCATTTTCAGTCAAATCCCAAAGTGGGCCGTGGCCGCCTGGATAGAAGATAGCGTCGAAATCGTCTTGTTTCATATCACTCAACTTTACAGTGTTAGCAATCACGTCTTGCGCAGCTTGGTCATCGTAGAAACGTTTTGTCGCATCCGTTTGCGCGTCTGGCGCGGTACTATTTGGATCGATTGGTGCTTGGCCGCCTTTTGGTGTGGCGACTGTTACTTCAGCGCCAGCATCAATAAATGCGTAATAAGGTGCTGCGAACTCTTCTACCCAAAAGCCTGTTTTATGGCCTGTGTCGCCCAAATCAGAGTGGGAAGTAAGTACGACTAGAATTTTTTTATTGCTCATAAGTGACTCCTGAGTTTTTCAATGAGTTGATTTGTTAACTTGTGATTAGTGTATCTAATTTATCTAATAAACATAATGAGTAGGTTTTTGACTTCATTGGTTTAATAATTGATACAATTGCTGTCCTATCCATTATCTATAGAAAAAGAGTCGTCACGATGGAAGTTTCGTTTGAGCAGTTAAAGAGTATGGTGGTGTTTGCCCAAGTAGTGGAGCAAGGCAGTTTAACTGCGGCCGCCAAATTCATGGGGATTTCCCGCGGCGTGGTGAGTTATCACCTAAAGAAATTAGAAGAACAGCTGGGTGTAAAACTGCTTAATCGTACTACTCGATCTTTGTCATTGACCGAAACCGGTGACGCTTATTATCAGCGTTGCCGAGCCATTGCTTTTCAGGCCCATGAAGCCAATCAGCAAATAGAAAAAGCCAAACAAGAGCCCGTTGGTAAGTTAAAAATTACCTGCCCAGTGAATTTAGGCTTGCAAGTTATTGTTCCTGCACTGAACGAATTTCGACAACTTTATCCGTTAATCGAATTGAATGTTTCCCTAAGTGATGAAGTGGTTAATATCATCAAAGATGGCATTGATCTGGCTATTCGAGGTGCGCCCTTATTAGATTCTGGGTTGCAAGCCAGCAAGCTGAAGACCTTTGAAACGTGTTTATGTGGCTCGCCAGAGTATTTTAGACGTCGCGGTAAGCCTACCAAGCCAGAAGAGTTATACGATCATGATTGGGTGGTCTATACGCCAGCGGCCAATACAGTGCATTTAAGTCAGGGTTCCAAATCCTTTAGTTTGTCTGTACAAGGTGCGGTGAGCACCAATAATGCCGCAGCAAGAACCATCTTTTTAGAAGGGGGAAATGGTATTGGCCGAATTCCCATGTACGACGCGCAGCCACGTATCGCTAATGGGCGTTTAGAGCGAATTTTGCCGGATTATCACTGTACAGGAATTGATGTTTACGCGGTTTTTCCTCCAGGGACTGCAGAGTCTAAAAAGTTGCGTTTGCTGCTGGATTTTCTGAAAACATCTTTCACTCGATTTTTATGAATGGACGTTTTTCTGTAACAAACCTCAGCTAGCTTTGTTACTTACTGTGACGTTTATTATGGAATTGTGTGCTTTGCAGCTATTACGGATCTAATGAATTACTATGCAGATAGATGGATTTAGTTTTAGAGACCTGTGTGATCTGTATCGTGCACAAGGGTTCTTCTCTGTAAGTAAGGGAGTGTTTTACATTGAATAATAGGAGCCTCCTGTGCTTATTAAACATAAGTTAATTTTAAATACCGTGCTATTGGTTGTTGCCTTAGTTGCCATGTTAGGGCTTTTTTACAACACCCAGAACAATCTAGAAAAGCTAAATTACGCTAAGAATCTTGTCGTACACCAACAAGTCAATATGCTGACATTGCGTCGTAATGAGAAAGATTTTCTCGCTCGCCTCGACCTTTCCTATGAAACAAAATTCAACCAGACAATGTCTTCGCTTTTCGCGGATCAAACATTACTTGAAAACGTGATGAATGAGTTTGCCATTGATACTGGTATTTTGTTGGAACTCACCGACTATTTCAAAGAATATCAGGCTGATTTTGCCTCGGTGGTATCTGCTTCGACAGCATTAGGGTTAACGCCAGAGACTGGGTTGCAGGGCGAACTACGTGGCGCTGTGCATAATATTGAGAGTGAATTGTCTGCTCTGAATCAGGATGCTTTGTTGGTGACCATGTTACAGCTTCGTCGACATGAAAAAGATTTTATGCTGCGTCATAATCCTAAATACATTGCCTCTTTTAACAAAACACTAGATCAGTTAGCGAGCAATCTACGCAGTGGTTCATTACCGGCAGATAAAGTTGAATTGTTGGTGTCTCTTTCTGAACAGTACCGAACAGGTTTTAATCAATATGCAGAAGGCAGAAAAGCTTTAGGCTTGAACAGTAAAGAAGGACTATTATTGGCGATGCGGGAATCGATTCATCAAACGGAAACCGCACTCGATTCACTTGAAGCTCAATTAACCTCTGTTATTCAGGAAAAAACATCTTTTGCCATGATGATGACAACCATTCTTTGTGGCGTGATCATTATTGCGGGAGTGTTTGTGGGGTGGATTATTAACCGCACGATTAACTCAGCATTGAACACCATTCAATCAACCATGCGAGACATTCAAACAACTCACAATATAAGTTTGCGCGTTGATTTACCCGCGAAAGATGAAATTGGCTTTGTTGCTGCCAGTATCAACGATATGTTGGCCGATTTTAGCCGAGTGATTGCTAACGCAAACCTCACCGTACAAGAAATGAATACGACAACCGTTCAGTTGTCACAAAATGCGGCAAGAACATCAGACGATGCTCAGAAGCAGCGCTCAGAAACGGACATGGTTGCGGTATCTGTTACTGAAATGGTCGGTACCGTGGAAGATATTTCACGCAGTATGGAAATGGCTGCCACGAAGGCTCGATCTACACAAGAAAGCGCGCGAAAAGGTCAATCTCAAGTGAATTCGGCCATTAATCGTATTCGCCAGCTTTCAGATAGTCTTGAAGGCTCGGTCGAAACCGTCAGCGAATTAGCCAAAGAAAGCGAAAGTATTGGCACTGTGTTAAGCGTTATTCAAGGTATTGCCGAGCAGACTAACTTGCTGGCGCTTAATGCTGCGATTGAAGCCGCGAGAGCCGGTGAGCAAGGACGAGGTTTTGCCGTTGTTGCCGATGAGGTTCGTGCCTTGGCAAGCCGTACTCATACTGCGACGGAGGAGATTTCAGACATTATTGTTACTTTACAAGAGCGAACCAAAGGTATCGTGACGCTGATGGAAAATTGCCGTCAGGATGGGGTATTAAGTCGTGATGAAGCCGCGACGACAGGTGTTGTGCTTGAGCAAATTATTCTCGATGTGGAAGAAATCTCCGGTATGGCAGAGTCTGTATCCACGGCTATTGAACAACAAACGATAGCAGCGAATGAGATCAGTAAAAACGTCGATACCATCCGTGAAATCACGGAAGACACTTCAGAATCGGTAGCCTTGAATTCCCAAGCAAGTAAAGCTATTGCTGATCAAGCGGAATCATTGAATCGAAGTATTTCTATTTTTAGAGTTTAAGTCTTCTGCTAGGTGGAGAGTCTGAGATTTACTCAGGTTTCATCTGGCTATTAGGTGACTGATGCCGCTATGATAGAACAGACTATTGGTCGCTATTTTAGAGGTTCTCATGTTATATCGAGTGTTGTTCTGCCTATTTTTGAGCAGTTTTGCGTCTTTTACTATGGCGGAAAAGAGTGTGTCGGAAGACCCCAAAGAGCTTGCCCAGAAAGTATTTGAACTTGAGCGAAGTGTTGCTATTCTGCAATTATCTACCGCCTCTTTGGGCGATTATCAATCCTTATCGACTAAAATAACCAATGTGAAATCATTGGAATACAGGGTTAATTTCTTAGGCAATTTGACCTTTTTGTTGCTTATGACGCTGGTGGTGCTTTTCGTTAAGTTGCATTATCAAAATAAGCGATTGTCTGAATTAGAAAATCACACAGATAACAAAAGCGATAAAGCAGGTTAGAAACACGGGACAGTCTTAGAGGAAAGAGCGATGGAAAAGTCAGCCGTATTGATGATCATTGATATGCAGCAAGGTATGTCTTGGCCACAAGCTGGCGAACGAAATAACCCTAATGCGGAGCACGAGATCGCGGAGTTGCTGGCACATTGGCGCTCTATCCACGCACCAATAGTCCATGTGCGTCATTTATCGACAGAGCCCGAATCTCTGTTTTGGCCAGACCAAGATGGTGCTCTCTTTCAGGACGCCTTTCAACCTTTAGCGGATGAGAAAGTCATTGAAAAGTCCGTTCCTGATGCCTTTATCTATTCGGACTTAGAAGAGTGGCTACGATCAGAAAACTTGCACACCTTGTTGGTTGTAGGAGTGAGCACAAATAACTCTGTTGAGTCGACGGTAAGAAGCGCAGGCAATTTAGGCTTTAAAACCTATGTAGTGGGTAGTGCGTGTTTTGCGTTTGAGAAAGAAGATTTTTTCGGTCAGTCACGCAGCGCAGATGAAGTGCACGCCATGTCATTGGCGAACTTGCACGGTGAATATGCGACTGTGATTACACAAGATGAGGCGTTTGCCCTGTTGCCCAAAGAACACACCTCACTAAGCGATTAGTTTTATCATTACTCCACCACACACATAGGCGTTTGGGCTATTGGGTCTTGGTGAATCTGTGCATCCAATGAAAAGACCTCTTTCAAAAGTTGCTGAGTAAGCACTGAATCTGGCGCACCTTGGGTGATGATTTTGCCTTGTTTCATTACGATTAAATGGTCGCAATAACGTGCCGCTTGGTTGATATCATGGAGTACCGTGATGATGGTTTTGCCTTGTAAATTTAATTTGCGCAACAAATGCATCAGCTCTACTTGGTGGCTCAAATCCATATAAGTAGTTGGTTCATCCAGCAATAAATACGGAGTGTCTTGTGCTAACGTCATGGCAAGCCAAACACGCTGACGTTGACCGCCAGAAAGCTCACTGACCAGCTGCTCTGCAAGCTCGGTAATGCCGGTTTCCTGCATTACTTGAGCGATAATCTCGTGATCTTCTTTATTAATTCGTCCCCAAAATCCCGTGTATGGACTGCGACCATAGGCAACTAAATCTTTTACTTTGATTCCTTCTGGAATCGGTTGGGTTTGTGGCAATAAAGCGAGTTGCTGTGCCAGCTTTTTAGATGCGATGTTGTGAAGATTCTGACCTTGCCAATGAACTTGGCCATCCATTGGAGAAAGAATACGTGCCATGGCCTTTAGCAAAGTGGATTTACCGCAGCCATTTGGGCCAAGTAAGGCGATGATTTTCCCTGCAGGAATGTTTAGGTCGACCTGTTTTACGATGGCTTTATCATGGTAGCCAACAGATAAGTTATGAGTGCTAAGAGACATAAATCATTTCGTCCTAAGGAGTAGCCAAAGAAAATATGGCGCGCCAATAATAGCGGTCATAATACCGGCAGGTAATTCAATTGGTGGATCAATAGTGCGAGCCACAAGATCAGCAAGCAGCAACAAAATTGCGCCTACCAACATGGTGGCAGGCAAAAGGATTTGATGGCGACCGCCAACCAACTTGCGAGTGAGATGAGGCGCAACCAAACCAAGAAAACCAATAGGGCCGCAAATCGCTACACAAGATGCCGTCAGCCCAACAGCAAG
Organism: Marinomonas alcarazii; assembly: GCF_003208215.1. Taxonomy (GTDB): domain Bacteria; phylum Pseudomonadota; class Gammaproteobacteria; order Pseudomonadales; family Marinomonadaceae; genus Marinomonas; species Marinomonas alcarazii. The sequence goes on along the minus strand of NZ_QKLW01000007.1, from coordinate 172,456 downwards.
GCCCAAGGAAGCTAATCGCAGTTTGTTTGCTTTTATCCCCAGGCTGATCGCGCTGTCATCGCCAAGGTGAATTAGGTTTAAAGGTTTAGCAAGCCAAAGAGCAAAGGGAATCAACAGCAGCCAAGGCAATAACATAGAAAGCTGATTCCAGCCACGTCCCCATAAACTGCCTGTTAGCCACAACAAAGCGTTGTTGATTTCCAGTGGTTTAATCAGCATCAGAAAATCGATGCAGCTGGCGTATAAGGCGGCTAACGCCACACCTGTAATGGCCAGCTTAATGGTGCTGCTGTGTGAACCACATAACCACCACAACATTAACGCTGCCACCAAACTGCCGACTAAGGCGACGGCGGGCAGCCAGCTAATATCGGCATTGGGAAAAAAGGTCATATAAAATACAGCGGCTAATCCAGCGCCATGGCTAACACCAAGTACATCCGGTGACGCCAGAGGATTACGAATCACCCCTTGTACCAAGGCGCCTGCCAGCGCCATCATGGCACCGACTAACATAGCGAGAATGGTACGCGGCAAGCGATATTCATGAATGGTGAAGTGGTGTTCGTTACCGGTTTGTAGGCCATCTAAAATCTGTTTGAAAGGAATGGAAACCGCACCAAACATGAGATTAGCGATCAGCAGTCCTATCATGGCAAGTACTAAAAAAGGCAGCGAGCGCGTGGCCATTATAAGGTTCTCTTACGGACGAGGTAGATGAAAAACGGTGCGCCGATCAAGGCCAAAATAGCGCCAGCCGGGGTTTCTGCAGGGTAGATAATGCCTCGGCTGATGGTATCGGATAAGACAACCAAACAAGCGCCTAATATCATGGCGATCGGCAAGAATTTCCGATGATCTTGACCCGCAAGCATTCGTGCCATGTGCGGTACAAGTAACCCGACAAAGCCAATTGCGCCGACGCTGCTGATGGCGCTCCCGACCAATAATAAGACGAGAAAGCTCCCGCCTAGTTTTACCCACATTAACGACACGCCAAGGTTTCGTGCATTGTCATCGCCAAGCTGTAATAGATTCAGCGTTGGGGCAATTAACATAGCGCCTAATAAGCCAACAAGACACAGAGGCCATAGGGCGTCGAAGGTTTGCCATCTAGCATCGCTTAAACTACCGGCGAGCCAAGTCAGAACGCCAGCGGCTTGGTCTTCAGCAATGATAATGACGGCCTTGGTTAATGCTGCACATAAAGCAGAAATTGCGACACCAGCCAACACCAGTCTGCCGTGTTCATTGCCGCCTCGCCAAGCACTGCCAAGCAACATAACGAAAGCCCATGCAATGCCACCGCCTATCATGGCTGCGATAGAACTGCCAAGTAGACCAAACCAAGGGGCGATTGTGGAAACACTTGCCATTCCAAGTGCTGCACCAGCGTTAATACCTAGCACGGAGGGTGACGCGAGAGGGTTTTGGGTTAGGCCTTGCATGATGACACCAGCCGCCGCGAGGTTGGCGCCCACCATGATGCCCACAAGCATTCTAGGTAGCCTTAAGTCATGAGCAATATGTTGGGCGATACTATCCTGATCCATATTGTATAAGGCCTGCAGAGCGTCGGCTGGCGTGACGGTGATCACGGACCAGCTAAACAAACTGATCCATGAACAGGTCAACAAAAGCAGTAGCAGCAATAGGCACTGTGCACAAAAGGAAAAACGTAACGGGATCATTTTTTCGCGTTGAAGACCTTGATCAGATCTTGCCCCATAGTTTCAGCGGAAATAATGCCGCGACAACGGGACCAGGTATTGGCATTAACCGCATAAATATGGTTATTTTTAGCGGCTTTTAAGATTGACCAAAGTGGCTCACTTTTCCATTTTTCGACGATGCTGGGTGTCACGTAATGACCGACGATAAAGTAATCTGGGTTGACCGTGAGCAGTTGCTCAAGGCTGGTCTGACGGTAAGCATCGTCGTTGCGCCCCGTATTGGCATTTTTTAAGCCTAATGCACGTATCACACCGCCGGCGTAGGAATTTGCGGTATGAAGAAATAATGCATCATCACGGGCAACACCAAATTGTACTTCTTTGCCCTTTGGTAATTGGGCCGCAAGTTCAGCCATCACTTCGTCATGTTTCTTCAGACGCGCTTGCATTTCTTTCTCTTTGCCAATGGCTTTACCAATAATAGCCGTAGCTTGAAGGTTTTCTTCATAGGTGGCTCGGCGGGAAGGCAGAATCAAGGTGGGTGCGATCTTTTGGAGATCTGCATAAACACCTTCATGGCGTGAAATATCGGCAATGATGAGATCTGGTTTTAGCGAAGAAATGGTTTCAAGACTAGGCTGAGAGCGCGTACCAACCGATGTCCAATCGCCAATTTCATCGCGAATTTCTTTCAGTATGCGATTTGAATCTTTGTCATCAGCAATACCGACAGGGCTGACACCAACGGCAGCTAATGCATCGACAAATGAAAACTCCAACACCACGATACGCTTTGGCGTGTAATCGATGCTAAATGTTCCTTTACTGTCTTCTACCGTGACAGCTTGAGCGAGTGAGCATAAACAGAGAGAAAGAGCGGTTAAGGCAAGATAGATCAAGCGTTTCATAAGAATATGTCTTTGTTATTGAAAAGTTTCGATAATAATAACACTTCTCATTTCAGTGTTAAGTGTTTTCTTTCCCATAATGAACTTTTGGCGCTTTTTATCGGCTAATGATTAAACACTCTCGCCCGCTTCAATTTGAAAGGGTAAATCGATAATGGTTTGCGAAACAGGATTGCCCTGTAAACGTGACAAAAGATGTTCGGCAGCAAGGCGTCCCATTTCTTCACGGGGCGTAATGACGGTAGCCAGTCTTGGTATCATGGCGCGGGAGATATCGTGGCCATGAAAGCCGGCGATGCTGATGTCTTGGGGAACCTTGATGCCCGCTTTTTGGCAAGCGTACAGCGCACCAATTGCTAAGTCATCGTTGGTGCAGAATATGCCATCGGTATCGGGTTGTTGCTGCAGGGCGTCGTGTAAAAAAGTGGCCCCTAGGGTGAAAGAAGAGGCGCTATTGGTTTTCAAACACAAAGGGGTTAGGCCATTGTCATGCATGGCGGTTTCGTAACCTTTGATTTTAAACAGAGTTCGCTGATCCATTCGCGCGGCAAAATAGACAATCTTTTGTCGGCCTCGTTTGATCATAAAATCCGTCATTGCATAAGCGGCGGCTTCGTTGTCTATGCCGATGGCTTGCTCGATGGGAGGAGAAACAGAGTCCATGATTTCAATGACAGGAATGCCAGCGACAGCAAGCATCTTTCTAACGCGTTCTGTGTGATAGCTTTCAGAAATGATCAAACCATCAACGTTATAAGACAAGAGTGTGGCGATGCGTGCTTCTTCCGCTTCTTTGCTGTAACCATAGTGAGCTAGCATGGTTTGATAACCAGCAGGCTCTACAATGGATTCGATGCCACGAATGACTTCTGCAAAGACCTGGTTGGTTAAAGAAGGCAGCAAAACACCAATCGCATGGCTTTTTGATTTAGATAAAATATCGGGTGCTCGATTAGGAATATAACCCAGTTCTTCTAATGCGTCGGCGATTTTTGTCTGTAAAGGTACGGAGACTTGATCGGGGTTTCTCAGAAAACGGCTTACTGTCATTTTCGTCACACCGACTAGGTCAGCAACATCTTGTAACGTCGGTCGTTTGTTTTTCATGCTGGGGCTTTTTATATCTGAGCTTTTCATACCAATGACGCATCCATGTTTTGTTACAGGTAACATTATCATAAGCCGTTCATGGCGAGAAAGAAAAAGTCGATGTTTTTTTAGGTAGATACTAACTATTGCAGGTTTTAAATTGGCAGTAAGCGCTTACTTATAATGAAGAGGCGCAATTGTATTATTACGCCTCTTAGATCTTTACTGATTGGCTAAAAGCGTCAGTGCTTCTTTTAATACTTGGTCGGCATCTTGAGAAATGTCGATCACCAGAGCTTCTTCGTCTGTTGGCTCAACCAAGGTGGCAAACTGACTCTCTAGCATTTCACGACCATTAAAATAATGACCGTCTCGCTTTTGATGGCGTTGCCAAATAGTATCGATACTGCCTTTTAGATAGATCATGGCGACATCGTCTAAACCCTTGCGCAGCATGGCGCGATATTCTGGCTTCAACCCTGAACAGGCTATGACCGCCGTTGGATTGTCGATCAAGATAGTGTTTAGAGTCGCCAACCAGTCTTTACGGTCGTCATCAGTAAGCGGTGTGCCCTGACGCATTTTGTCAACGTTTGCTTGGCTATGAAAATCATCGCCATCAAAAAATGGGTAGCCAAGTTCGTCAGCGATGCTTTTACCGATCAAGGATTTACCTGAACCTGATACGCCTAATACTACAATTTTCTTTGTCATCTTCTTAAGTCCTTATCGCCTTGCTGTTTTCAGCAAGGCTGTGTCGTTCAAAAAGCCGTGTTGAACGGCATGGTCTCAATGGGTTATTTCCACCAAAGGGCCAGCTCAGGGAAGAAAATGACCAATGCAAGAACCAAAACTTGTAAGCCAATGAAAGGCATGAGAGAGCTGAATATTTCGCCCAGACTAATGTCTTTTGGTGCCACAGATTTAAGGTAAAACGCCGCAGGACCAAACGGAGGAGATAAGAAAGACACCTGCATGTTCAAACAGAACACCACACCAAACCAGATCGGATCCAAGCCAAGGCCGATGATAATAGGGACGAAAATTGGCATAGTTAGTAGCGCGACACCAACCCAATCCAAGAACATACCTAAGACCAGCAAGATCACCATCATGATCATAATGGTGCCCATCACGCTGCCACCACTTAGGGCAAGAATGGTTTCTTCAACGAAACTGATACCGCCCATGAGGTTGTAAACGCCAACCAATGCTGTGGCACCAATACCGATCCAAATGATCATGCCACAGGTGCTCATGGTGGCTTTGGCACTGTCTATTAGCATAGCGAAATTCAGTTCGCCACGAATCGCCGCACTGATCAGGATACCCACCACACCTAATGCAGAGGCTTCAGTTACAGACGCCACACCAGTATAAATACTACCAAGCACCATCATTACCGTAAGTAACGGGAAGAGTAGGGCTTTGAAATAGTTAACGTCATTGTCCGTTGCCAGCTCTTCGTCGCTTGGCAAGGGTGCGTATTCTGGGTTAAGACGACAAATGATCAGCACATATGCCATGTAAGCGAAGGCAAGAATAAACGCAGGTAAAAACGCCGCTTTAAATAAGTCGCCAATAGACACGCTGGCGGTTAAGCCATAGATAATCAAGACGATACTTGGTGGCAACATGGTGCCCAACGCACCGCCAGCACAGGTAACACCAATGGCCAGTTTGCGGTTGTAACCAAGGCGCAACATTTGCGGCAAGGCCAAGATACCAAGCAACACAGTTTCACCACCGATCACGCCAGACATAGAGGCTAGAACAATAGCAACCAAAAGCGTTTGTACAGCCACGCCACCGCGAAGTTTGCGGCCAAAGACTTTCATGGCATCGAACAGGTCTCGGGCAATCCCCGACCTATCTAGTAGAGCCGCCATGAGAACAAACATGGGGACGGCTAGAAAGACATAGCTGCCAACAAAACTGTACAAACGGCTGGTGATTAAAGGCAACGCGCCCACGCCAAACCAACCAATAGCAAAAACAAGAGCGACTAACGCGGTAACAAAGGCTAATTGCATGCCCGTTAGTAGTAATAAAATCATTGAACCGAGCATGAGAAGGCTGCCGTAGCCTATGCCCATAGCGGATAAATCAAACATCTTTGCGTTTCCTTAAGCCATTTAATTCTTGTATTAAGTGCAAAGAGAACTGCACAAACATGATACAAAGCGTCATGAATATCATGCCTTTTACCAAGGCTGGGAAAGCAGGGTTCCAAGCGGATCCAGAGGTTTCTAAACGGATATCGCCAAAAGGTGTGAACCATGAATCCTGCACCATTTGATAAGCCGCCCAGCTAAGTAGGCCAGAAAACAAAAGCCCCATTAGGTGATGAAAAACATTCAGCCAGCGACGTGTTCGATCAGAAACAATATCGTAGATGAGCACCACTCGAACGTGCTTATTGATGGATAAAGCGTAAATGCCGCCATAGACAAACAAACATCCTCCTAAGAAAGAGGCCGTTTCGTGTACCCAAATGGTTGGGGCGTTAAATACATAGCGCATCAGTACTTCATAAAATGAAATGGCAACCGTAAAAACAAACAGCAAGCTGATGAGATTTCCAAACTTGAAAATCACACGATCTAGACCGTTTCTTGGTTGTTCTGAACTATCGAGAGTGTCTGGATGAATTTCGTCTTTCATGATCATGATCCAATGAAAAGCAGGCGCAGATGCAATAGGAATGCAGTGCGCCTGTTTTGCAGTTTTAAAAGGCTTCTAGGGGAGCTTAAAGAAGGCCATTCGCTTCTAGGTACGTCGTAATAGAGTCGTACACTTTCTGAGCATTGTCTGAACTTTTAGCAAACTCTTCCCACTGTGTACGAGCAATCGCACGGAATTTTTTACGTTCTTCCGCAGACCAATCGTGAATCGTAATGTTCGGATCCGCTTGCGCTGCTTTTACCGCTGCTTGGTCCGCAATACGTAACTGAGTTGTCATGTCTTCCGCAAAGTCACGAACAGAAACCGTTAGGATAGATTGGATATCCGCAGGTAGCTTGTCCCATTTTTTCTTGTTCATTGAAATATCAATCAATGGCAAAGAGTGGAAACCAGGCTGAACTGGGTGTGTTGCAATGTCGTTCATGCCAGCTTTCTGGTTTGTTGAGAAAACAGTGTAGTCGGCTGCGTCGATAACGCCTTTGCTAAGACCGGTGAATACTTCAGAACCCGGTAGGTTAACTGGCGCTGCGCCTGCGGCTGCAAATACGCGTTGAACCAAGCCTTCAGGAGCGCGAAGTTTTAGACCTTTCAGATCGGCAACGCTGTCCAGTGGAACACGAGAAACCAACGATTCAACACCTGTTGTAGAACCACCAATGAACTTCACGCCGTAAGGAGCGTACAGCTCATTCATTAGCTCGTAACCGCCACCGTAATTAACGTATTGCAGAAGTTGTTGAGTATTAGACCAAGCACCTACTGTGTTACCAATTAGGCCGAATGCTGGATCTTTACCAGAGAAAAACTCGGTAGCCGTAATATGGCCATCTAGGATGCCCATTTTGATGCCGTCTAGCGTTTCAGTGTGTTTGAAAATACTGCCAACAGGAAGTAACTCGATATGAACACGGCCGCCCGTCATCGTTTCGACGCGTTTCGTCCATTCTTTTTGAACTTGGAAGTTTTTGTCGCCCGCTGGATCAGAGGATTGGAATTTGAAATTGTAGTCCGCTGCGATTGCAGACGTAGATAGAATGCCAGCCATAGTGGCGGTCATTAGCGTAGTGCTGAATTTACTCATGATATCGCTTCCCGTTGATTATTTTTTTAATAACAGTTTTTAGGAACAGTGCTTTTGCTGATGTTACCGGTAACTAAGGCGGCAATGTTACCGATAACATTTGAATCCCGTCAAGTCCATTTCTAGATAAAATTCTGAGTTAATTATAGATGATTGATATGTAAGGGGATCTTTTTGTGCCTTGTTAGCCTTTGCTGGGCGAAGATAAGCGAATAGTTTGTTTTAGACATTGGTCTAAGAAGCATTTTGTTGTCTATGATAAAAGCGCACACTCTTTTGAATCGATAGACGACTATTCCGTCAATAAACGCACATCAGCGAGAATAATAAAATGGCTGCGATCGACATTCCTGAAGTACATAAATTTATTGAAGCTACTCCGCCTTTTTCCAGCTTAAGTTTACTTGAGCGTAAGCAATTGCTGACGGGCGTTTCTATGCTGTATGTGCGGCAAGGTCAGACCTTAGTGTTGAAAGGCGAGGCCGCTACTGTGCATTTAATTCGTCGTGGTGCTTGCGAAATTCGCACACCAAAAGGTGGGCTGGTGGATCAAATTGCTGATGGTGAATGTTTTGGCGTGTCCAGTGTGATGGCGCAAAACCCGGATGGTTTACAAGTGGTCGCCATGGAAGACAGCTTAGTATACCGCTTCGATAAGAAGCGCTTTATGGAAACCTTGGAAAAGAGCGAAGCCTTTGGGTTGTTTTTTGAGCACACTCAACTCAATCGTCTACGCAAACTATCTCGTAGCCAAAGTAACGAAATGGCGTCTCCCGCCTTGCAACTTTCGACACCTGTTTCGCACATAATGACACGACAGCTGATTCTAGCAACGCCTGAAGAAACCGTTCAGGCGATTGCCATGCGCATGACCGAAGCGCGAGTGAGTTCCATATTAGTGGTAGAGGGCGACAAGCTTTCTGGCATCGTCACGGATCGAGATTTGCGCTCGCGTATTTTAGCCCTTGGCGGCTCGGCAGATTCATTAGTAAAAGAGGTAATGACACGAGCGCCTATTAATTTGAGACCTGATGCCTTGGTGATGCAGGCACAGACTCTGATGAGCGAAAGTAATATACACCATTTGCCTATTGTCGATGAAGAACAAAGAGCCGTCGGCATGTTAACCGCCGCCGATTTGTTGCGACATCAAGAACTGAGCCCTTTGTTATTGATCAATCAAATTCATCGTCAGCAATCGATTGAAGATTTGGCTCGCGTTTGCAAACAATGGCCGACCTTGATTATCAATTTGATTGTGACCGATATGAAACCCGCTGATGTGGGCAAAGTACTGGCGACAGTCAGTGATAATCTGACGCGTCGTGTCATTGAGCTGGCGCTGGATAAATTGGGCAAAGCGCCGATGGCATTCCAATTTCTGGTATTTGGTTCACAAGCGCGACGTGATCAATCGTTGGGCAGTGACCAAGATAATGGTCTGATGTTAGAGCGTGAGCCAAATGCAGAAGAAAGCCAATACTTTGCCGATTTATCCGAATTTATATGCCAAGGCTTGGCGCTTTGTGGTATTCGCCTTTGTCCTGGTGACATCATGGCGAGTAATCCTGAATGGCGAAGAACAACGTCTGGTTGGCAGCAAGCCTTTTCCACTTGGATCAAAAGCAGCGCGCCTAGTGCCTTGCTTCACGCGAGCATCTTTTTCGACATTCGTTGTGTGTATGATTCGGGAAGTAAGCAAGGTGACGCGGTGAATGACCTGATTAAAGCCATGCAGTTAGAGGTGAGCAAAAACAGTGTATTTTTAGCCACCTTGACGCGCACCGCGTTGGCAAGTAAACCGCCACTGGGCTTTTTTCGACATTTTGTATTGGAATCCTCTGGTGAGCATAAAAACCAGCTTGATCTAAAGCACCAAGGCTTGGCGTTAATTAACGATCTAGCACGTTTGTATGGCTTGTCATGTAAGGTTTATCGGGCTGGCACCTTGGATCGAATTGAGCAAGCCATTCGTGAAAAACTTATCAGTGTCGATACTGCTCGAAATTTGATGGACGCTTGGGACAAACTTAATGGTCTGCGTTTGGAAGCCCAAGGACGACATTGGCAAGCAACCGGTAAAGCCAGTGCGTATTTGGATCCGAAAGACTTGAGTTCATTAGAGCGCAAACACCTGAAAACCACTTTTAGCATCATCAACGATGTACAAGACGTGGCGCAGCAGCGTTTTTTAAGGGGCTATAGTTAGATGTCGTTTGACCTTTTTCACAAACTGAATGCTTGGCATATTTCACGTCAATCACTTAAAAAAGCGTGGTCTGAATGGGATTATCTCGTGCTAGACATCGAAACCTCTGGGCTAGACGCGAAACAAGATCATATCGTCAGCTTTGGTTGGGTTTGTATTCATAATGGCGCGATCGCATTGGATACAGCAAGACACATTGTATTGGATAGCGCGCAAATTGGTGACAACGTCGGCATTCACATGATTACCGATTCAGACGTTCAGCAGCAGGGGAAGAAGCAAGAAAGCGTGTTGCGTTACTTACGGCACTTACTACGCGAACGCGTCTTAGTGATGCATCACGCGCCAATGGAGTTGGGATTTTTAAAACAAGCTTGGCAAACCGAAAGCTTACCGACATTCTCGGCTAGCTGGCTAGACACACTTGCTATTGAACGCACCAAAGCCAACCGATCCCAGCAACCCATTCAAGACGGCGGCTTTCGCCTTGGCGCCTGCCGAGAACGCTACGGCTTACCAGAATATCAAGGACACGACGCCTTAACCGACGCCTTGGCCACCGCAGAACTACTACTCGCACAGATCGCCTACCAAGGTAGAGACTGCCGACTACACGACCTAAACCAAATGGGGGGCGGAAGAGTGAGGTTTTCAGTACGTTAGCATATCAAACACGTCATTCCCGCGAAGGCGGGAATGAAGGGCTTATGGTCATCGACAATAATATCTGGCCTTTTTACTTTCCCTTTCTTCCTAACTCCTAGCTGGCAGTGGCGACAATCCCCAATTCTCTTCTTTTGGTTCAGTGGCTAAGACTCTTGGGTTTTCTGACCAATGTATCAGGCTCATTTCCCCTGCGGCGGATTCTGTTAATGCCGTGCAGTGTTCAACCCAGTCTCCGTCGTTGCAATACAGAACATCGTCTTTGAGTTGAAAAGAGGCGAAGTGAATGTGGCCGCAGATGTAGCCGTCGACTTTTTGGTTTTTGGCGGATTTTAGTGCGGCGGTTTCAAAGCGTTCGATAAATTCTTTTGCTTTGCTGATGTGGCTTTTTAAATAGCCTGCCAATGACCAATAAGGTAAGCCAAAAAAGCGTCTGACGCCGTTTATCCATTGATTAAGGGATAACATTAAGCCGTGAGCTTTGTCGCCTATGGCAAGCATGAGTGGGCTGATTTTTACCATTTGATCGAACTCATCTCCATGGCTGACATGGAAGGTGCGACCGTTTGCGGTTTTATGACGAGCGTTGAGTTTTATGTCAATTCCAGAAAGCGTCTGTCCAGCAAACTGACGAAAGAAGGCGTCGTGATTTCCCGGAATATAAATGACTTTAGTGCCAGACTTTGCCATCTCTAGTATGCGCTCGACAACCTGATGATGAGTATCGATAAAGTAAGCGCGATGACGCATTTCTTGTAGGTCGATAATGTCACCAACGAGATACAGGGTATCTGTTTTAATTGTCTGCAAAAAATCCAATAAGTGTATGGCTTGGCAGGATTTTGTGCCGAGGTGTACATCAGAAATAAATACCGAACGAAATGTCGTCTGCATAAGCGCCTCCTAGACTGTCTATTCTTAAGGTAAAGCCGCTATGTGACAGAGTTGTGAGAGCTTTGTGACAGTTAGATCACAGTATGTTTAACAGGCATTGTCTAATAGGTACGACGATGTATTCGGTTGCAAATAAATGTTGTTGCCGCCTTTTTGCTTGGCCGATTTTTTTGCTTGCGCCGCGAGTTCTGCTACTTGGTGATGGTTCTTACATTGTTTTGGATTAGGGTGAACAACGCCAATGGCAAGACTTAAAATTGGATGGAATAGCATCTCGCCTTGACGGTTTTTGGTCCAGACTCCGCCTTCCTCGAGGGTTTCAGCCGAGTAGAATTCTTTCACCTGATTGGCGAACTTTTCTAGGATGTGTTCGCATTGCTGCTGCCAAAGTGGGTCGCCAAAAATAACCACAAAATCATCACCACCGATGTGGCCGATAAAATTGTTATCTGGGTCGACGATGTCTTTGATCAGCGAGCCAACCAGTTGAATGACTGCGTCGCCTTTTGAGTAGCCAAAAAAATCATTAAATGGCTTAAAGTCATTTAAATCGAAATAGGCTACATAAAAGTCTTCATTGGCTAATAAGCGACGACTGACTTCTCGGTGGATCGGAACATTGCCGGGCAATAATGTCAGTGGATTGGAGTAGGTGGCGTTTTGAATTTTTAGTTCCGTGATGCGTTTTAATAGATCCCGTAGATGACCCGTGCCGATGAATTTTCCGTCTCGTACAACAATTATTTCATTGTTGAAGGTTTCCGCTTCTTGATTGGTCATCAAGGTTGAAACACTGGATAAACTGACATTGCTTTCCACCACCAGTATATCACTGCTCAGTAAATTGGTGACGGGTTTGTGCTCGTATAACGCTCGCCCATAGGGCGTGGAGAAAAGTTCGTGCAGCTGATGGCGACGAACAACGCCCACAGGTTCGTTTTTGCTATTGACCACAGGCACAGCGACTAAGTCTGGCTGCTTTTTGAAGTGCTGAGAGGCGTCTTCTAATAGGCTTGTTTCTTGTAAACAAGGCGTTGGTCGGCATAAAGTTTGTACTGTTTCTGCATGGTCGTGCTGAAACTGAGAACGTCTTTGCGCTTGCTTCTTTAAATAGGGATGCGTCGAAAAAGCAGGGTTTTCCACTGGGCGGCCAAGGAAGTAGCCCTGACCTAATGTCACGCCAATTTCGATCAGCTGATCTAGCTCTTGTTGCGTTTCGATGCCTTCTGCAATGAGGGTGCAATTGAGGCGTTGGGCAATGGTTAGAATAGAGCGCACAAACTCACGTTTGATTTCGTCCTTGTCGATTCCTTGAATAAAGTGCTTGTCGACTTTGACTATGTCTGGCTGCAATTCAGACCAAAGCTGTAAACCTGAATAGCCCACGCCAAGGTCATCAATGGCCACCTGAAAGCCCATTTTTCGATAGTGTTCGACACTGCTGCGTGGTAGACCATTATGGTCGTATGGGTGTTGTTCGGACAGTTCGATGACTATATCTTTTTGATCCAACCCAAGCTCATTTAATATCGCTAATGTCATGCCGGATTGATGATCTGGTGAGCCTAATAGTGATGCGCTCACGTTCAAAAAAAGGCGGCCTTTAAGCGATAGCTTGGCGAATTTGGATAACGCTTTTTCACGACACAGTAGTTCTAGTTTGTGCAGTTTTCCTTCTTGCTGAGCGAGAGTAAAAAGAGGGTCTGGAGAAAACAGCGTGGAGTTCATTGGGCCGCGAGAAAGTGCTTCGTGTCCATAAATTTCGCCATTACTTAAATTATAAATAGGCTGGAAATAGGGTGTGATTAACCCATTGGCTAGGATTTTCTCAAGCAAAGTAATGTCGGCTTTTTGGCTCATTGTTCCTCTAATGTATCTTAATCAGACAAGGGAAAGAGGGATTATTTTATGTCACATTTATGACGTTTTAATGACTGGAAAAGTGAGCGAAGTGATTGGAGTCAATAAAGTATGAATGGTTTTTAAGGAAGAGGACCCCGTTACCGGATCGATTTATTATTCTTGCCTTTCGATCATCGGGAACATTGGGTTCTTTAATGGCGGTGTTTATTTGCTACCGCTACGGTTATTATTTTCTCTTTTAATGAGTAATAACGGTGGCAGTCAGTCCAAATAAGCTCGACCAAAAAGTGGTTGTTGCTTAGTGCTGTGGTGTAGATTTCAAAGTACGGTTACTAGTCGTTAGGTTAGCAAAGAATGCTTTTACACTTGCTACAGCACTTTTCATGGCTGCAGATAAGTATGCGCGACGCAATTCATATGCTTTTTCTACGTAATAATCAGCATCAAGGTTACCAAAATCATCATATTTAAGATCGTTTTTCATAGTAAATCTCCTAAAAAGTTAAGTCATATTCGACACTTGTTATTCTAAGATTTGACCAATCATTCAGCAAACGATCAATTTTCAGCTAATAGATTAGATAAATTCATCATATGGTGGGCAGGTTAGTCAGTGCCCTGAATTTACCTGGTGGTATGCCTGTAAAGCGTTTAAAAAAACGGGAGAAGTAACCGGGATCTTTGAAACCTAAGTCGTAACTTATTTCTTCGACTGAGCGAGCAGTATAAATAAGGCTGCGTTTGGCTTCTAGTAACATTCGTCCATGAATTAAGTCGAGTACGCTTTGATTGAAAGCGGCTTTACTGAGCCTATTCAAACGGCTGGTGGATGTGCCTAAGGCATCGGCGTATTGGTGACTCGTCCAGTGTTCTCGGTAGTGATTTTCTATTAATTCTTTTAGTTGATGTGCTTGGCTGGTTTCTGTTTTGTTAGTCGTACTCTGCTCGCCATTCATTTGCTGTCGATGCAGCAATAATAGAATCGCCTTGATCAAGTACTCACTCATTAGGGCGCGTCCTTCGCGTATATATGAGAACTCGCCTTCGAGTTGTTGTATCAGTGGCCAAAGCTCAGACAACATACTGCGTTGGCCATTGAAGTCGATGTAGTAGGCTTTGCTAAGCAGTGGCTGGATATATTTGGCGGCTTTTTCTTTGTAAGCATCTTCGAGTAGCGGTTCAGCAATGGTGATGACTCGCCCATCTGTATCTGGCGCAAAGCGAAAACCATGCACAACACCGGCAGGCACAATAATCGCCCATGCGCCTTGGAGTTTTTGCTGTTGATCATCGAGCTGAACTTTTACCTCACCCGATTTCACAATCAGAATCTGAAAGAGTTGCGCATGTCGATGAGGGTTGATTTTCCAGCCTAACCCTCCGCTGCGGGATTCTATATCTTCTATATGGAAAAATTCTGAGTCATTAATCCAGCTAGATTCACCATATAGCCCAAAGTGTGGGATGTCGGTTTTGTGCTTTTGCATCTTGTTCTTCTTATTTTAAAAGTGACATAAATGTACTTTCCAAGAGTGTTTATCAATTTTTTAAAAAAGTACAAATAAACAGGTATTTACCGATATTTATAGGGGAAGTAGCGAAAAAAGTCACTTTAATTTCAGAAAATAGTAGCTGATAAAAACAATGAGTTTGATCAAAAAGTACAATTTTTTGAGTGAAAATCACCTAACGTCCGCTGTGTTTATCTTCCATTATGTTTGTCACCAAGGGAACTGCGAAAAAGTTCTTCTGTGTCATCAGAGGCATTCGTAGCTTCCCTGCATGTTGATCGCAGAATCGACATCGAAAAATAACAATAAATTGGAGAGAAACATGAAAACGCAAGTTGCCATTATTGGCGCAGGTCCATCCGGTTTATTACTAGGCCAACTATTAGCAAAGCAGGGCATTGATAATGTCATTATCGAGCGTGTCTCTGGCGAATATATTTTAGGGCGAATTCGTGCCGGTGTGCTTGAACAAGGTATGACGGATTTGCTTCGTGAAGCGGGCGTTGGTGAACGAATGGACCGTGAAGGGCAGGTGCACCACGGTGTAGAATTAGCATTTAACAACAAACGTGTGAAGATAGAGTTAGAAAAGCTGACTGGTGGTAGCACTGTGATGGTGTATGGCCAGACGGAAGTGACCCGCGACTTGATGGAAGCTCGCGCTGGTGCAGGTTTAACCACCTATTATGAATCCAGTAATGTGGTTTTACACGATGTGAAAACCGATTCTCCTTACGTTACTTTTGAACAAAATGGCGAGCAACATCGATTGGATTGCGACTACATCGCCGGTTGTGATGGTTTCCATGGTGTCTCACGTCAAACCATTCCTGAGTCATCCCGCAAAGAATTTGAGCGTGTTTATCCGTTCGGTTGGCTAGGCGTGTTGTCTGATACTCCGCCAGTTAATGATGAATTGATTTATTGTAAAACGGACCGTGGTTTTGCCATGACCAGCATGCGTTCAGCTACTCGCTCTCGTTACTATCTTCAGGTGCCTCTTACTGACAAAGTAGAAGATTGGAGTGATGACGACTTCTGGACGGAATTAAAACGCCGTCTGCCTGATGACGTGGCCGCTAAGTTAGTGACAGGACCAAGTATCGAGAAAAGCATCGCACCACTGCGCTCATTTGTTTGTGAACCAATGCAATACGGCAACTTGTTCCTTGTTGGTGATGCGGCTCATATTGTACCGCCAACCGGTGCGAAAGGTTTGAACCTAGCAGCGTCAGATGTGGCGACCTTGTATAAGGTAATGACACGGGTTTACAAAGAAGGCGACAAAGAGTGTATCTCTCAGTATTCGGATATTTGTCTGCGTCGTGTTTGGCACGGAGAGCGCTTCTCATGGTGGATGACCAGTATGTTGCATGACTTTGGTCAAGGTGATGTGCATGACACGGATGCGGCAACTCACGAAAAATTCATGAGTTCTGAGTTGAGTTTTTACACGGATAACGAAGAAGGCCGCCGCATTATTGCGATGCAGTATGTTGGTCTGCCTTATGAAGATCTGGCTTAGCGGTCAAACATGACGTTGCGCTAAAAAAAATAGCGACAATCTAAACTAGATTGTCGCTATTTTTGTCTGATACACACTCAATTAGTCTGAAGTGCTTAGCGTTTTTAGCCGCAGCACTTTTTGTATTTCTTGGTGCTGCCGCATGGGCATGGGTCGTTACGTTGCGGTGTTTTTTCAACGATCTGTGGTGCAGGTTTGTTAAGCACCATGTCCAAAGGCGTAATGTCTTCGGCAGCTTCGCTGTTAATCGTAATCTCTGCAATCAAGTCGTTGGCGACCAAGATAGCGTTTATTTCACGTTCACGCTCAGGCGTCTGTACTTGCAAAATAAGCGGATTTTCTGCGCTGCCCGGTTTTACTTTAGGCTTAGGCTGATAATTACCTAGGTTATGCTTACCCATGATATCGGGTCTACCACGATAAAAGAATTTTGACACAGGTGTTCCTAATGATACGTAAAACCACTCACAGCGAGTGGTTTAATGCCGCGCAGTCTAACAGAATTTAGAGCACATAGCGTATATCTTTCATGACGTTGGAAGGCGTTAATCCAAGCGAGTTAGCCAAGTAAACATGGCTTCGATCGCTTGCTTTGACCAATTGTAAGATGCTTGCTCTTGGGCTTTGCCTAGATTTTTTGCAATACCTCGGGCGCTGACTGTCCATGACGCCAAGCGTGAACCCGATGGGTCGATCAGTTCTAAAGTACCGTCTTCAAAAGCATAAAAACGTCCATCTTGCTCTTCGGTATGTTGGATTGTTTTGCTATTTAGCTTGAAAAGCGAACCGCTTTTAGGGGTTAGGCCAAAATGCGACAGAGCGCTGGCTAATTGGTCAGCTTGTTTTGTTGAGGAAACATCAAAGCCATAATGGCTGAGAGCCAGATTAAGCCGCTTTTCTATTGCTTGGATGTCTGCGTCCGCTTTACCTGCACTGGTGCGCTCAACGGAGTATAGGGTTAGCTCATCGACATAGGATTTGCGTTGGGCAAAATACGGAATAAGCTGCATGTAGGTTTGCCAATCCTGCGGTGCAGGATATTGGTCGTCGGCCGTGCTTAGCAAAGCCGCTTCTTTACGAATCGTCGCGTCTGTGTCGTTTATTGCTACCTTGAGTTTGGCAACAATGCGGCGGCGGTCAATGGATTGCATGGCATAGACGTAGTTTTCCCCAGCAAAGCGTTTTTCATTTTTGGTTTGCTCTAATTCGATCGGGGACGTGGTGACTTGAGTGTAGGCGGTTTGTGTCTTGGAAACTTGTTCTCCGCCTTGTCCAGATCGAACTTGCGTGTCTTGGGTATTAATCTGGCTAACTTGGGTTCGAAGCTGTTGAGCGATTTGAGCATTGCCGTTTTGCTCAGCCTGAGTAAAGGCGAGGGCAATGTTTTCAATACGCGGAGCACTACCGACACCGTAAAGGTGGTTGTTATCCCGAGGCGGAGACAACACCCAGTCAGGTATGGTCTCTGATGCTTGCTCGGATGAGGTCATTAAACCTGCACAGCCCGTTAGGCTGAGTAATAGACCCGTTACCATTATCCAGTTATACGGTGTTGGTAAAGCGGAGAGTTTCATCGTTAGAAAAAGCCTTTGTCTGCCAATTTTTTGATTTTCTTCTGACCGTTCCAAACTTCACGGTTGGTCGTCATATCAATCAATTTAAGGTCAACTTGATAGAAGCTTACACGCTGGTCGCCATTAGAGTCCACTATGGAGTTGATGGTGCCAGATAGAGCGAAGCCTGCACCTTGTTCTAGACCAAATTTAGCAACGGTGTCTGGTGCTGCGTTCAGTTCTTGCTCTTCACGTTCGCTGCGTACTTCATCTCGTTCAGCGCCTGATACCACAAAATCGACTTTACCGGCACGTAACAGGCTGCGTTTAATGTCATTAATGAAGGTATCAACAGGAATGTGTTCAGACGTTTTGTTACGTATGCTTTGTACGATAACCGTTGGGTTGCCTTTATTGCTGAAGTTATAGTTACGGAACCATGGGAAGGTGAGCATATCGTTCATCATTTCTTCTGCAACCAGACGAGAATCTGTGTCATTCCAGCGGTCAGACAGCATGACATCTTCATTGGTATCAAGACGTTTTACACTGCCAGAACAGGCTGTCAGTAATAGGGTCATGGAGAGGGCGACAAGCGCTTTCCACGATAGCGAAATCAGATTCGGCTGTTTAAGAGTTACGATGCGCATAATTTTTTCCTTACGTCCGTTTTAGCCTGATGCCAAGCCGTTAGTATAATCAATTTAATAGAGTCTAATAGGGGTTGCGAAGATTCCAAAGCTTAATTTCATTGGCTTCTAAACTGACCTCACCGAGGGAAAAGGTTTTTTTGTTTACCTTGTAGTCTGGAGTGTAGTCGCCAGGTGGAAGAGGCTCGCGTGTGAGTCTCACTTGTGCTGGCAGTGTGAGCCAATTTCGTGTGTCTGCTGCGGATGAGGCAAACACGGCAACTTGGCCGATTAGGTTTAAAAGCAAAGCGACATTTTGATCCTGCACACTTGATGACGCTTGATAAGCTAGCCAACTGCGAAGTAATTCTCTTACTAGGCCTTCATAAATATCTCGTTGTGCTTGAGCCAGTTGCTCTTGAAAAGCGATGTCGGCAAGGGACGTCATTCGTATCGTGCTCTTAAACGGCGCAATGGATGGCGTATTGACCTCTAGCGTTGGCTGGTGTTGGTCCAGTGTAAAACGTTGATAATAGGGAACAGTAACACGAATGGTTTGTTCTGTTAGTAGTCGATCAATTTTAGCGTCGTATAATTGCCGCCAAACAGGTCGACCAAGAATAACGCGCTTGGTAAAAATACCTGAAAATGTGCCCCATGCGCCGCCGGCTTTGTAGTTGGCGATCAGGTTTAGCGGGTTTATGTCCGCGTATACCATGGTAAACCAGCGAAATGAATCGTTTGCCGCTTGGTTGCCGCCGCCATGAAGAGGTTCAAGCACCAGCGAATAAGCTTGAGGATCGGCGTATAGTAATAGGGTCATTTCGCTTTTATCGGGAATAAAGCCCTGGTGTTCTAGAACCACTAACTCCGCATCGCCTTGCTTGTAATGGGCGAGAATGGCTTGCATGTCTGCAGACAGTTTTGTGTCTATCTTTTGTTGAATTTCGCTTTGACTGAAACCGCCTTTTTGCATCATACGAATGGCATCTAACCAAGCGCGATCAGCGGTTATGTTAGGCAAAGCGTATTGTTTAGCATAACCGTCTTCGTATAACTGGGCCGCTTTTTCGTAGCTGATACGCGCATCGTCGTATTCACCGTCTATCTCATATTGCAGTCCCGCCAAATAACGCGCCCAAGCGTCATCACGGTAAAGGAATTTGTCTGTGTCGCGTCCGCCAGTATAAAAATCACCGAGCCAGCTTAATGCTTTCATGTAAAAGGCTTGGTTTTCTTTGGCGTTTAGGTCTTGGTAGCTTGGGTTTTGCGCACGAATTTCGTTTAGCTTTATGTCTATGCGTCTTACTTCTACCAGAGCGGCATCATTGAGCTGGCGCTTTTTAGAACGGTTCTTTTCTTGTTCAGCCAGAGCGAGGTAGTTTAAAGATTTGAGGTAACTAATATAAACGCGCTCTAGTCCGCTGCCGCGATAGTCGCCTTGCCTTGGGTTGCTGATCAGTGCCCAAGAACGATTCGAAAAATTATCAGGGAAAAAGGTATCGCTTAATTGCTCGGCTTTTTCTAGTAACGTATTGCTGCGTTCGTAATCCCCTTGGTTTTGTGCAAGTGCTCCAATTTCCATGTAATACAGCAAGGCATCCTGCTTGTTGGATAACACCTCTTCGAGCTGTGCTTCCGCTTCTTTCCATTCGCCAGCTTTAGCCAAACTTAAGCCTGCTTCAATATCTTGCTGGTAGGTGGCGCAGCCACTTAACAGGCTCATACTCAGCCAAAGAAGGAGCAACCTCACGTTACATTCCTTTTTCTAAAAACTGGTTTACGACAAGAACGCCAAACAAGGCAAAGCAACCGAGATAGAGAATTAACCAGCGGGCTCTGAGGCAATTAGGACAAGGTTTCTTTTTCTTCTTCATCACAGCTTCCATAATACGGAGAGGTTTATATAGTCTATTATGCAACAAAAAAAGGAAGCGAATCGCCTCCTTTTTTATAACCCTAAACTGCGTATTTCAACCAATAAATATTATTGTGTTGTTTCAGCTTGCTTTTGTAGGCTTTCGACATACAGCGCATCAAAGTTGATTGGCGCAAGCATGATCGCTGGGAAGCTGCCTTTTACCACAATCGCGTCAATGTTTTCACGTGCGTAAGGGAACAAGGTTGCTGGGCAGAAAGCACCTAAAGCGTGGTGTAGTTGCTGATCGTCAAGACCAGAAATAACAAACAGACCGCCTTGTTGAACTTGTACTAAGTAGCCAGTCTCGCCTTTGTTTTTTACCGTTACGGTAATTTCTAGAACAACTTCGTATACACTTTCACCCACTTGGCGGCTTTTCGTGTTTAGCTCTAAGCCAACTTCTGGTTTCCATTCTTCTTGGAAAATCATTGGTGAACGTGGTGATTCAAAAGAAATATCTTTTAAAAACACACGTTGCATGGAAAGTTGTGGTGCTTGCGCTTCTTGTGTTGCTGCTTCTGGCGTTTCCGCTGTCTCGGACATCTTCGTTCCTTTTTTATGATTTCTATGGTTTTGTATAGCGATGGTTATTGCGTTTATTTACTCATATGTTGGCGTAATATTAGCGGCTACTTTTACGCAAGTAAGGCATCTAATTTTTTCTCGCGCTCTAGAGCATATAGATCGTCACAACCACCAATGTGTTGTTCACCAATCCAAATTTGTGGGACGGTGTGACGACCACTTTTTTCCATCATTTCTTGTCTTAACTCACGCTCTCCGTCAACGCGGATTTCGTTAAAAGCAATGTTTTTTGCTGATAACAATTGTTTTGCTCTAACGCAAAACGGGCAGTAATCACTCGAATAGATAGTTACGGTGGTCATAATAGTTACTCTTACCCTTTAACCAGTGGCAGGTTAGATGATTGCCATTCTGCAATGCCACCTTGAAGTTTATATACTTTACTAAAACCTGATTTTTTAAGGTCTTTTGCGCTTGCTCCAGACGTTACGCCAGATTTACAAACTATAATGATGGGGGCATCTTTATGTTTCTCAAGACGTTTTAGATTGTCTTTCATTTTCGTCGCAGGAATATTCATCGCACCTGTAATATGACCAGTGGTGAATTCTTTGGCTGGACGAATATCGACAATCACAGCGTCTTCATTATTCATTAGATTCGTTGCCGCAGAAGGTGTTAGCCCCTGAGCTCCGCCTTTGCTTTCAACGAAAAGTAGTGTGGCAAGGATCGCAAAAAAGACGGCGACCATTTCCCAGTGGTTCATAGAAAATTCAATTAATTGGTTAATCATAATAGTAGGCTCATATTTAAACTGCGAGCATTATACACGCCCTGATGGATCGGTACAGGCTCTCAGGAACTACTTTTGCTTGTCGCATCACATAAAGGTTTTTATCACACAAAAGTGACAAAGGTATGATAATACAAGGCTTAGAATGCAAAAACGAGCCACTTGGGCTCGTTGTGTGATGCGGTTTTTCCTGTCAGTTACTTGGTGTTGGTGGAATCAAATATTTTATCGGCGTTGCCTTCGATAAAACTATCAAACAGCACGCCGTTTGGCATGGTGTGACGACGAGCAAATTCATAGAAGCAGCTTGGGATGGTTTTTTGCTTACCATCAGCAAAGGTGTAATCGATCTTGTCTGCCATGGTAGAAGACTGCTCCAAGAAGGAGTCAGGTGTGCCTTTTACTAAACCACCCACTTGGTTTAAAGCGTAACCCTCTTTTAACAATAGGGCGTTGACGTCTTCAATCGTAGGGAATTTTTGTAAGTGGTTAATGCTAACGGTGAAATGGTTGGCTTGTAGTCCCATGGTCGATAACCACGCAGCGTATTCGCTGTGCTCGGCTAGCGTCAGATACTCCGCTTGCGTGGGTGTTTCCCACAGTTTGCCAGCCCAAAAAATGGCGGGAGATTGAACCGCATCACTGGGGATTTGTGCGACAAACTTCGCAATGATGTCTTGACATTCGGTAGGAAGCTCTTCAACCAGCAATTCAGATAGGAACACTTTTGGGGAATCTGCATCGGTTTTATGCTTATAGCAACGAGCCTTTAAGTGTTTGCTCTCGAAAATAAAGGCGCCGTAGGCTTGGTAGCCAAGGGCTTCAAGTTGAGGCTCTAATTTCTCTAATGACACAGGTGAATTATTGAACGTGCGAAAAGCAACGTGGTCATTGAGAACCGTCTCACCGTGGTCTTTAAACAATTGTTGAATGCGATGTGCTTGTGGCGTGACGTCTGTGTAATGATCCCATAAGGATGCGAAAAAATCGGCGGGCTTCATGGAATGCTCCTGAGTTGGAAAATGTTGAAAGAGGTCATCTCTATCGAATAAGACTTACTCTAATCCACTGCTGACAAAAAATGCAAAAGGTAAAAATGCACTGTGTAATGCATAAAAGTTATGCGAGCCGATTTTCTGGCGTGTTCTTGTTCACCAACAATTGCTGTTTTGCAGTCAAAATTGTGTTTATCAGATGCGCGGGAAAACTGCGCTCTTTTTTATGGGCTAAGCCGACGACACGTTTTAGTTTTACATCATTTAATGGCCGTAAACACAGGTCATTACGCCCCCGCGAGGAGTGTTCAGGAATCAGCGAAATGCCTAAACCTGCCGCCACGAGATCCAACGCATACTCTTCTGTTTTTACCTGAGCACGAACGTCGGTAGTGAGTTCTTGTTTTTGCATTAAGTAGTTCCATGATTCCAAAATGTCGCATGGCGTTCGGGAAATAAAGGGTTGCTTGTCGATCTGTTTAATGGATAGCGAAGGAAAGTCTGCCAACCAATGATCCAATGGCATGGCGATGACATAGTCATCTTCCCAAAGGGGATAAAACACGTCTTCTTCACTGGTGTAGCGATGGCAGGTAAAACGCAAGTCGGCACTTTCTGATTCATCAACCAGTTTTAAAGTCAGTCCATGCACTTCATCAAGCATGGTTTTGATCACCTGACTGATCAGCGCACCCGACAAAAAAGGCGTGAGAGAAATAGACAAGGCAAGTGGGGCGGGTGTGTCTGTAAATAAGCTGCGCATTGCACTGAGATCGCTGACCATTTTACAGGCGTAAGGATAAAGCTGTGAGCCGCTGTCGGTTGGGGAAACACCTTTCGAATGGCGAACAAAGAGTTTGGTATTTAAATCATCTTCTAATTGCGACATCGTGGTCGATATAGACGGTTGTGCCACAAAGCAGCGTTTAGCGGCGGCGCTTAGGCTGCGCTCTTCGTAAACGGCAATAAAATAACGTAATGATCGTATGTCCATCGTTATGCTCTTTTGTGAGTGATCTCAGCGTTCTCCATCAATATACCTATAGAGGAATAATCTTGCCATAGGAAAAAACTAGACCTCCGGCAGAAAAACGGTATTTCTTATTTAGGATTGAGCTGGTTATGGTGTTGGTAGATAGACATCAATACATACATCAATCTTAGAGGTTCATATGTCACTTACTTGCTTAGAAACACTGGGTGTAAATACGTTAAAACAAGGCGACACTTTCTACAGCGTATTAACGGGTAACACCCTTGCTTTGGGGGAAGGCAGTACGTTTTCCGCCCACAGCCCCATTGATGGCGCGACATTGTCTACGTTTAACAATGCGACACCAGCACAGCTAGACAAAGTAAATGCGGAACTAAAAGACGCATTTAAAGTATTGCGTACCATTCCTGCGCCACGTCGTGGTGAACTAGTACGCCGTATTGGCGAAGAAGCGCGTAAGTATAAGCATGAATTGGCGCAAGTGATCTCTTTGGAAGCGGGCAAAATCGTTCCTGAGGCTTTGGGTGAAGTGCAAGAGTGGATTGACGTATGTGATTTCGCCGTTGGTCAATCGCGTATGTTGCATGGTTTGTCCATTGTATCTGAGCGTCCTGGTCACCGCATGATGGAACAATGGCAGCCATTGGGCCCTGTGGCCGTTATTACGGCGTTTAACTTCCCGATGGCGGTTTGGGCGTGGAACACCATGTTGGGTTTGGTTTGTGGTGATCCTGTATTGTTAAAACCTTCTGAAAAAGCGCCATTATGTGCGTTGGCTATGTATCAAATTGCGCAGAATGTGATTGCTGATATGCCTGATATTCCAAAAGCGTCAGTGTCTGTAATGATTGGTGATCGTGATTTAGGTGAAGCGATTTCAGCAAGCGAGACTTTCCCACTGGTGTCTGCGACCGGTTCGACAGCAATGGGGCGCGCGGTTGCTAAAACGGTGGCGGGTCGCCTAGGTCGTTCTTTGCTAGAGCTTGGCGGCAATAATGCGATGATCGTGTCGGATACAGCGGATCTAGATCTTGCGCTACGTGCGATTGTTTTTTCTGCGGCAGGTACGGCTGGTCAACGCTGTACGACACTGCGCCGCTTGATTACCCATGAAGCCATTGTTGATGGTTTGGTCGAACGATTGGCTAAGTCTTATGGCTCCCTGCGTATTGGTAATCCATTAAACGACGGCATCTTAGTTGGGCCTTTGGTTGATGAAGGCAGTTTTAATCGAATGCAAGCGGCGCTAGAAACAGCTAAAACACAAGGTGGGGAAATTATCTGTGGTGGCGAGCGTGTGACGGAAGGCGTTCCTGCTGGTGGCTTTTATGTGCAACCAGCCATTGTTCGTATTGCCCACGATGCGCCAATTGTGCATGAAGAAACCTTTGCTCCTATTTTGTATGTGCTGACTTATAAGACCTTTGACGAAGCCATTGAAATTCAAAACGAAGTGCCACAGGGCCTGTCTTCTGCTGTGTTCACAGAGAGCATGCGCGAAGCAGAATTATTCATGTCTCCAGCGGGTTCAGACTGCGGTATTGCCAATGTGAATATTGGTACATCTGGTGCTGAGATAGGTGGTGCGTTTGGTGGTGAAAAAGAAACCGGTGGCGGTCGTGAGTCTGGTTCTGATGCGTGGCGAAACTACATGCGTCGCACCACCAATACGGTGAATTACGGTGGTGACTTGCCTTTGGCACAGGGAATTGTTTTCGAATAATTTTTAAGGTCTATGGGTTTTGTCTAGTGTCCAATGAGGTCATTTTATGTCTGATAAAGTCTGCAACTCTTTATGGCGTGCCAGTGCTCCTGATGCGCCTTCATTAACGCCTTTAGAGGGTCGTGTCGCTGTTGAGGTAGTGATCGTTGGCGCGGGCTTTACTGGTCTTTCGGCTGCTTTGCATTTGGCTAAATTCGGTGTTTCTGTTGCTGTTGTGGAAGCGCAAGAAGTCGGCTTTGGTGGCTCTGGGCGAAATGTTGGCCTAGCGAATGCCGGTGTTTGGTTAGAGCCAGATCAGTTAGACAAAACCCTTGGTGCCGACGCGGGTAATGTGATGTACAAAGCATTGGCCGCAGCGCCAGACTTTGTCTACAGGCTGATTCAAGAATACGACATCCAATGCGAACCTGTGCGTAACGGCACCTTGCACGCAGGTGTAGGGAAAAGCGGTTTGGCTCAGTTACAGCGCCGTTATGAACAAATGATGAAACGTGGCGCGCCCGTTCAGCTGTTGGGTGCTGCAGAAGCCCAAGCTCGAATTGGCTCCAGTAAATTTAACTCGGCGTTATTTGACCCAAGAGCGGGAACGATTCAGCCTTTGGCTTATGCCCGTGGGTTGGCTGATGCAGCGTTAAAGGAAGGGGCGAAGCTGTTTGATCAGTCGCCTGTGAGCAAAATAGAACCTTCGGAAAATGGTTGGATCTTGTATACAGAGAAAGGGCAGGTGCATGCCGAAAAAGTGATTTTGGCGACCAATGCTTACTCTGAATTTGGGGTGAAGGAGCAAGCCCGCAAATTTGTGCCTATCTTTTATTCTCAATTAGCCAGTAAACCCCTAAGTGATGCCCAATTAGCCAGCGTATTACCAAACAAAGAAGGCGTTTGGGATACTTGTACCGTGATGAGTTCTTTCCGCTTGGATCAACAAGGCCGGTTAGTGTTTGGCGGTATGGGAGGCGAAGGCGGTGCTCATTCAAACTGGGCGACTCAGCGCGTCACCGAATTATTCCCGATTTTGAATAAAGTGGAATGGGATTATTGCTGGGCAGGAAAGATCGCTTACAGTGAAGATCACTTACCTCATTGTCAGCAGCTACAGAAAGGGCTATTTAGTGTGGCGGGCTACAGTGGTCGCGGTATTGGGCCAGGAACTGTGGTCGGCGCAGAGTTGGCTGAATGGCTATCGGGACGAAGAGAACGTTTGTCTATCCCAATGACATTGCTCAGAGATATTTCATTTCGGGAACTGAAGCGTCTGTTTTATGAAGTAGGGGCGCATACTTATCATCTTGGACAGCAGTCGCACGCTTTGGATTAGAATGATTACTGCGCTCGCCACATCATTTGTCTTGGTGTCGTTCGCTACAGGGTAAATGTTTCGGTTAGTTCGGTGATTAAGTAAGTTTACTGTGATGAACTATATACGGCAAAACGCATCTTTATGGTGCGTTTTTTGTTTTTCTGGTTGGGAATCAGTGTGATATGAGATAGAGTTATTCTCTTCTTGTTTTTACTTTCTTTATTGTGAGCGAGCAACGTCTAGATGCGCCGTTATATACCATCGTCAACAGCGTTAAAATGCTTCGAAGCGTCTGTCAGACACTTAAGTTTTACTAAGGCGGCAGAAGAGTTGCACCTTACGCAGAGTGCTGTCAGTCGACAAATCCGTAACCTTGAAGAGTTTTTGTCGCGAGATTTATTTATTCGCCTCAACAAACGCTTGGTGCTAACCGGAACGGGCGCGGCTTATTACAAAGAAGTCGTGCCTTTACTTGATGGTATGGAAAACGCCTGTTTGCGAATGCTGCATCGGGAAGATGAAAAAACCACATTAACGATATCGGCGTTGCCGACCTTGGCCTCCTATTGGTTGATGCCGCTGTTGGCTGAGTTCCAAACCGCCCATCCACAATTTCAAATCAAAGTACGCTCACTGGACGACGCCGCGAAAATAGATCCTGAAAGCATCGATATTATTTTGCATTACGGCGGTGATCATTGGCCTAGAGCGATTTCCCATCAGCTAATGAAGGAAAAAGTCATCGCAGTTTGCTCAACCGAACTATTGAACAGAATGGGTGACAAGCCTTTTGATGCTTGGAAAGTCGAAGACGTGACGACTTTTCCATTTTTGCATTTATCGTCTCGTATTAATGCGTGGCCAGATTGGATGGTTGCCCAAGGTTTGGAAAGTGGTTCTTTTGCCGGTGCTTCTTTTGCACATTTTCACATGTTGCTTGAAGCGGCTAAAAACAGCATGGGTATTGCGATTATGCCAAGTGTATTGGCTGAACGTAGCCTTAAAAATGGCGAGCTGGTGGCGCCTTTTGGTAACGCGGTTTCGACGCCACATGAATACCTTTTATCGTATCCAGTGGATAAAGCCGACCTTGAGCAAGTGGTGGTTTTCCGAGACTGGTTATTAGCTAAGCGAAATCAGCCTTAGCGACTCATTAGTAAAATTAATAGTCTGAATAGTTGTGCTGCTCTGTAATTAAATTACAAGCCTGTGGTAGTATCGAGGCATAGTCATGAGCCATTTACGGGATAGATTAACATGAACAAAAAAACCACCGCTCTCTTTATTCTTGATGGATGGGGATACAGTGAAACGTCTAAATCCAACGCCATTGCTGCTGCGAACACGCCTAACTGGGACGCGCTTTGGAATAATCAGCCACACACTTTGATTAAAACGTCTGGTCTTGCGGTGGGTTTACCCGAAGGCCAAATGGGTAATTCTGAAGTTGGGCACATGAATTTAGGCGCAGGCCGCGTGGTTTACCAAAACTTTACTCGTATCGGTAAAGCCATTGAAGATGGTTCATTTTTTGAAAATGAAGCCCTTGTGAATGCAGTTGATAAAGCGGTTAGTGCGGGCAAAGCTGTGCACGTATTAGGTTTGCTTTCTAATGGTGGTGTGCATAGTCATCATGAGCAGATCATGGCGATGTGTGAACTCGCTGCCAAACGTGGTGCGAAAGCCGTTTATGTCCATGGTTTTACCGATGGTCGTGATACACCGCCTCGTTCCGCTAAAACGCCAGCGGCTGAGCTAGACGCTAAATTGGCTGAACTGGGCGTTGGCAAAATTGCTACCTTAACGGGTCGTTACTACGCCATGGACCGCGATAACCGTTGGGATCGAGTGCAAACAGCTTATGATGCGATCGTTCTAGGTAAGGGTGAATTCCAAGCCAATACAGCGGAAGAGGCGATTCAGGCGGCTTACGATCGTGACGAAAATGACGAGTTTGTAAAAGCCACTATCGTTGGTGAGTCCGCTCCAGTACAAGATGGTGACGCCATTATTTTTGCTAACTTCCGTCCTGACCGCGCTCGTCAATTAACCCGCGCTTTTACTGATGATGGTTTTGATGGCTTCACTCGTGCGGTTTATCCAAAACTGGCGTCTTTTGTGACCTTTACCGAGTTTGCTTCTGATATTAAAGCCGATGTGGCGTTCCCTCCTGTGGCTTTGACAAACACCTTGGGTGAAGTCTTGGCGAAGCATAATAAAAAGCAATTACGTATCGCCGAAACGGAAAAATACGCACATGTGACGTTTTTCTTTAATGGTGGTGAAGAGGCGTTGTTTGAGGGTGAAGAGCGTGAGTTGATCCCATCTCCAAATGTGGCAACTTACGATTTAAAACCAGAAATGAGCGCTCCAGAAGTCACAGACAAGCTGGTAGAAGTGATCGAAGCGGGTAAATACGACACGATCATTTGCAACTTTGCCAATGGCGACATGGTTGGTCACAGTGGTATTTTCGAAGCGGCGGTTAAGGCGGTTGAAGCGGTTGATGCTTGTTTAGGTCGTATTATTGACGCTCTGAAAGTAAACGGTGGCCAATGCTTGATTACTGCCGATCATGGCAACGTTGAGCAAATGTTAAGTGATGATGGCGCTCAGCCGCTGACTTCTCATACGATTGGCCCTGTGCCTTTGGTTTTGTACTCTCCGACTCAAGGCTTGGGCATTAAAGAAGGCGCATTGTGTGACCTTGCTCCGACCTTGCTGGATATGATGGGGATGGAAAAACCTGCTGAGATGACAGGTGTCAGCTTGCTGACACGAGCATGAGGCAAGAATGATTGTATTATTCCGCTATCTTTTTTTGAGCTTATTCCTGTTGTCCAGCGTTAGCTGGGCGGCAGGTGAACCTCAAACGCCAGAAGAAGCCAAACAGCAGATTCAGGCTTTACAGAAAGATCTGAAAAAGCTGAACAACTGGCTAAAAGAGATAAAATCTGAGCGATCAGATGTGGAGAAACAGCTCGAAGGTAAAGAAAAAGAGATCCAAGAGCTGCTGAAAAAGATCCAAAATATCCAAGAAAGTCTCAAAAAAGGTGAGAAACAGCTGGGGGAACTAAGAGTCCAACAGCAGTCACTGCAGCTGAGCATTCAGCAACAAAATGAACAAATAGCCGCCCAATTGAGGGCGGTTTATCGTTCCGGCAATGAAGAAAGTATCAAGCTGCTTCTAAATGGTGACAGTTCAGAAGACTCTCAGCGTTTGGTGCAATACAACCGTTACTTTTCTAACGCTCGACAATCGCTTATTAATGGTTTTGTGACCGAAGTGAGTGATTTAAATTTGGTCGAAAAAAGCATTCGCAGTCATAGAGCCCAACAAGCCAAAGAAGAAGCCGAGCTTGTGGCGGAGCGCAATCGATTGACGAGTCAGCAGGCGGATCGACGCGAATTACTGGCTAAGTTAGACAAAGATTTGGCTACGGGTGATAAACGCGCCAAGCAATTGGTACAAGACCAGAAAAACTTACAAGAAATGTTGCAGCGCTTAGAAGAGGCGCTGGCAGACATTCAGATTCCAGATCAGGATGTGCCTTTCTCATCGCAACGGGGCAAGTTGGTTCGCCCTTTAAAAACACTGTCTGAATTAGCAAGTAATGGCAGCATCAACTTAGGTGGTGTGACATTACGAGCCAAAGAAGGCGAGCCTGTACACGCCATATTCTCCGGTCGAGTTGTTTTCTCTGATTGGATGCGAGGGTTTGGCTTTTTGCTTATTTTAGATCATGGTGACGGTTACATGTCATTATATGGTTACAATCAAAGCCTACTAAAAGAAGTTGGCGAATGGGTTGGCGCTAACGATACTGTGGCGATGGCTGGCAGTACGGGTGGACGACCAGATACCGCATTATTTTTTGCTATTCGACATAAC
The DNA here is from genome assembly GCF_003208215.1 of Marinomonas alcarazii. Lineage (GTDB taxonomy): Bacteria > Pseudomonadota > Gammaproteobacteria > Pseudomonadales > Marinomonadaceae > Marinomonas > Marinomonas alcarazii. The sequence goes on along the minus strand of NZ_QKLW01000007.1, from coordinate 142,030 downwards.
GGCACACCATTAAAACCTCTTTCTTGGGTAAGAGCTGGGTGATTTTTTACACAACAGACAAACGCGCCCTGGTAATCAGTGATAGGAATGATCATGAACAATACTTTGCGTAGACAGGTTTCTTTTATTTTCATCGCGTTATTGGCCCAGCCTGTTTTTGCTGCGCAAACGACTGAACAAAGTCAGAAAGAGTCTAAGCTGCCCAGTGCTGAGATACAGTCTTTTGTCGAAACCTTTGAAACCATCAGAGAAGGTTATGTAGAAGAGATGTCGGATCAAGACATCCTAAATAAAGCCTTAAAAGGAATGGTGTCCGGTCTTGACCCGCATTCTGAGTATTTCACCAAAGAAGAATTGGTCGATTTCAACGAGCTCACGTCTGGTAATTATGCCGGCATTGGTGTTGAGGTCGAAATGAAAGACAAACGTTTGACTATTGTTGCGCCAGTTGACGGTTCAGCAGCCGCAGAAGCAGGTATCTTGCCGGGCGATGTGATCATTAAGATTGATGACACCCTTATTACTGATCTTGGCATGCAGGATATTGTTACCATGATGCGTGGTGAAATCGGCAGCAGTGTAACCCTAGACATTGAGCGTGATGGCGAAATTAAGCACTTTGAACTTGTGCGTCAGCTTGTAGAAGACGCCAGTGTGACGGATAAATGGTTAGGCGATGGTATTGCGTACTTTCGTATTAGCCAATTTCAAGGCGACAGCAGCGAAGAGTTCCAACTTGCTATTGAGAAGCTGAAAAAAGAAAACAAGATTCAGGGTGTGGTTTTAGACTTACGTAATAATCCTGGCGGTGTGTTACAAAGCGCTGTCGGGGTTGTCGATGCTTTTATTGATAAAGGTATGATCGTTTACACCAATGGCCGCCACGACATGTCCAAGAGCCAATTCACGGCAACAGAGAAGAACACCACGTTGGCTAATATTCCGCTTGTGGTGCTGGTAAACGAGGGTTCTGCCTCTGCATCTGAGATTGTCGCTGGCGCCTTACAGGATCATCAGCGGGCGGTGATTATGGGCACAGAAACCTTTGGGAAAGGCTCTGTTCAAACTGTGGTTCCGCTATCAAATGGCGATGCGGTAAAGCTGACCACTGCGCTTTACTACACGCCAAACGGTCGCTCGATTCAAGCTCAAGGCATTACGCCGGATCTAGTCGTACCACAGGCAACTTTGACGTTCGATAAAGGGCAGTTTTTTGTTAAGGAAGCCGAACTAAAAGGCCATTTAGGAAATGGCACTGGTGGCGAAGAGCGTACCAGCTCCGATGTGCAGTCTGATATTGGGGAACTGGCAAAAACAGATTTCCAACTGTATCAGGCCGTCACTATTTTAAAAACGCTACCTAAGCTCTCGCATAAGTAGCCTTTTGTTGTTTTATAAACGTATTTTTTAGGTAATGGTTCGCTTGGTTAATTTTAAGAATATATTGTCTGTGTTGGTTTGTTCATGGGGCTTGTCTGTCTGGGCAAATGATCCGAGTGAGCTTGTGGTCGAAGACGCCGTGTCCGTTGAAAGCCTGCAAGAAACCTTGGGTGCTGAGGAATCGATTATTTTGCCTGAGCATCTGGGGCCTGTTATCAATACAAACGTATTGGCAGAAGGGGTTGCAGAGGAGGTTGATTCGTCTCCAGCGACAGACGACAGTGCTATCTTATTAGACGCTGGGGAGCCTTGGGTTCCTGCTATTGTGCCATTTTTGGATGCGCCGGACAGGGGTGAAGAAAAAGCCGTACTTGAAGATAGTGAATCCAAATCACTTCCAAAAGCATCGACACCATCCAAAATGTTGGCGGTAGATGTACACCCTAAGATGCCACGAATCGCGATACTCATTGATGACCTGGGTTACAACCGTCATGGTATGGACTCGTCTTTGTTGTTGCCGACTGAGGTAGCGTTAGCGATCTTACCGAGCACTCCTTTTGCTATGCAAACGGCAACGTCTGCACAAAAGCAAAAACGTATTACGCTTTTACATGCCCCTATGGAGAATCAACGAGAGTTGAAGCTTGGCCCCGGTGGTTTGTATGCCAAGATGACAGAAGAGGAATTAAAAGCAACGCTGAGCAAAGACCTAGATGGTTTGCCCGGCATCCAAGGGGTGAACAACCACATGGGAAGTTTGTTAACCACTAAGGCGGATTCGATGGCGTGGGTGATGGAAACGCTGAAAAGCCGATCTTTATTTTTTATCGACAGCCTAACCAGTCCGAAAAGCGTTGCTAAGAAAACGGCGCAAGAGTACGGCTTAGCTACCGTGAGCAGAGATGTGTTCTTGGACAACATTCGCACCGAGGCAGCCATTGATAAGCAGTTTACACGCTTACTCAAGCTTGCCAGAAAGCACGGCAGTGCGTTGGCGATTGGGCATCCTTACCCAGAGACTATGTCTTATCTTAAGAAACGACTATCTCATTTGGAGCATGATGGTGTGCTTCTCGTACCGCTGTCTTCTTTGCTAGTGTCTTCTAAGGACACCGCTGACAATTAAATTTTTTTATTTGGTTGGCGTATTGTCGTCATAAATGAAAAGAAAAGGGCGACTTGTTATTACTTCTGCTTTGTATCAGCTATTCGTTATGTGCATATCTGACGCTGTTTTGCTCTCGTTTAGTGCGTCTATTGATCATCTTTTGTTCACCTATAGTGAAAAATCCTTTTCCGATAAAATAATTTAGTGATTAATTTTGCTTATATTTTTTAATTCAGCGTTTAATTCGATATATTTGTACAATTTATGTGCACTACTATTGACCAAAGATTGTGGTGATATTAATGTGTAGCCATATTACGGTGCACATTTTTTGAATAGTTGCCGTATTAAGTTCCATAATTTATTCATTTTCTATAGAAAAAATTGTTGGAACGCTTCTTGCTTTTGAATAATAACGATAAATCACAAAACGAATAGAGGCTTTTCTTATGTCAAATGCGGTTATTAGAAAAACATTGATTTCTCTTGCGGTTGCTGGTGCTGCGACACTGGCTCAAGCGGATGTAGTAATTGGTGTAGCGGGTCCTCATACAGGAGCATACGCAGCGTTCGGTGAGCAATTGTGGAAAGGGGCTGAAAAAGCAGCCATGGATATTAACGCTGCAGGCGGTATCAATGGTGAAATGATTAAGCTTGTAAAAGCGGATGATGCTTGTGAACCAAAGCAAGCCGTTTCTATTGCTAACCGTCTAGTTGACTCTGATGATGCATTGGCTGTAGTTGGGCATTTCTGTTCGTCCTCTTCTATTCCAGCGTCAAAAATCTACGAAGAAGCGGGTGTTATCATGGTAACGCCAGCCTCAACGAACCCAACGCTTACCGATCAAGGATTACCAAACGTTTTCCGTGTATGTGGTCGTGATGACCAACAAGGCGATGTGGCAGCAAGCTATATTGTCGATAAACTAAACGCAAAACGCGTAGCCGTTATTCATGATAAAGACACCTATGGTAAAGGTCTTGCGGATGCCATGAAGGCAACGCTTAACTCATATGGCGTAAAAGAAGTCATGTATGAAGGTTTGACTCGTGGCGAGAAAGACTTCAACGCCTTGATCACTAAGATTCGTTCTGTAGACGCAGATGTTGTCTATTTCGGTGGTCTTCACTCTGAAGCTGGTCCATTAGTTCGCCAGTTACGTGAGCAAGGTTCGAAAGCCATCTTCATTTCTGGTGATGGTATCGTATCCGATGAGTTTGTTTCTGTTGCCGGTTCTCCTGAATACGTAGACGGAGTACTGATGACATTTGGTGCGCCACCAACTTCTTACCCATCAGGCAAAAAAGTTATCCAAGAATTCCGTGACAGCGGTTATGAGCCAGAAGGTTACACTCTGTACTCTTATACAGCGATGCAAGTGGCTGTTGCGGCTCTAGCTAACAACAACTTAGACCCAATCAAGGGAGCTGAGTGGTTGAAATCTCATTCTATCGATACCGTAATGGGTAAGAAAGACTTTGATGATAAAGGCGATTTGACGGTTTCTGATTACGTTATGTATGAGTGGGACGGTCAAGGAAAATATAACGTAGTAGAATAATTTCTATTTCGTTTTTACATTTCAGTAATTACCTACACATGTTTACCGGCCAGGGATCGCGCTGGTAAACATGCTCTCTATATTAAAAATTCCCACGAGGTCTTACGATGGATATCGTTCTCCAGCAGCTGGTAAACGGTCTTACCCTTGGTTCAGTATATGGACTCATTGCGATCGGTTACACCATGGTGTATGGCATTATAGGCATGATTAACTTCGCCCATGGCGATGTATACATGGTGTCGGCTTATATCACCGCTATTGCTATTGCGATTTTAACATTTTTCGGTATCGAATCTTTTCCTATCATTATTGTTGGTACGTTGTTTCTTACCGTTGCTGTAACGGGAGCCTATGGCTGGGTGATCGAACGTATCGCTTATCGTCCATTAAGAAGCTCTAGTCGTTTGGCAGTATTGATTTCCGCAATCGGTATGTCGCTGATCTTGCAAAACTACGTTCAATTGAGTCAGGGGGCGAACCAACAGGGTGTTCCAACTCTATTGACCGGTGCTATCCGCTTTTCAGTCGGTGATGGTTTTGTACAAATCACTTATATGAAATTGTTTATTTTGTTCGTTTCCCTGTTGGGCATGGGCATTTTGACGTATGTGATTCAAAAAACGAAATTAGGCCGTATGTGTCGAGCGACTCAGCAAGACAGAAAGATGGCGTCTATTTTAGGGATCGACACAGACAAGGTGATTTCGACGGTATTCGTTATCGGTGCTGTGATGGCGGCATTAGCGGGTGTCTTGGTGACGCTGGATTATGGCGCATTCGATTTTTACGTTGGCTTTATTATTGGTATCAAGGCTTTTACCGCTGCGGTGCTTGGTGGCATAGGTTCTTTACCTGGCGCTATGTTAGGCGGGTTAATCCTTGGGTTATCTGAAGCTTTGTTTGCTGGGTTGATCAGTTCTGATTATAAAGATGTTTTCTCATTCTCTTTATTAGTTCTCATTTTGATTATTCGCCCAAGTGGCCTTCTAGGCAAACCTGAAGTGGAGAAAGTATAAATGAGCCAAGCAGTTGGAATAAATTTTAAGAAAAGTAGTATTGATGCCTTTATTGCTGGCTTAATGGCATTGGTCTTGTTTGGGCCAATTGTTGGTGTCGTACTAGATGGTTACGGCTTCAATGCTGAGTTTGGGCGAGTCGCCTGGATCGTTGCGATTGTTGCTGTTGGGCGTTTTGTTATGTCCAGTTTTATGCAGACAGAAAAAGGCATAGCTCTGGCTTTTCGTTATGCGAATAACGATGACGGTGTTACGGTTCTACCACCGGGCCATAAATCCAAAATGGTATGGATTATTCCATTGGTCGTTGTAATTGGACTCGTTTTACCTTTTGTCGCATCTAAATACGTATTGACGGTGATTATCCTAGGGTTGATTTACGTCTTGCTGGGCTTGGGTCTCAATATCGTTGTTGGCTTGGCTGGTCTATTGGACTTAGGTTTTGTTGGCTTTTATGCCATCGGTGCTTATGGTCTAGCGCTGGGTTATGAAAACCTTGGGCTTGGCTTTTGGTCAATGTTGCCAATTGCCGCCATAATGGCGGCGGTTGCAGGGGCTATATTGGGTTTTCCTGTACTGCGAATGCATGGCGACTATTTAGCTATTGTGACGCTAGGTTTTGGTGAAATTATTCGTTTGATTTTAACCAACTGGGCTTCTTTCACCCATGGACCAAATGGTGTGTCCGCACCTTTGCCAACCTTCTTTGGTTTGGAGTTTAAGCGTCGATCCAGTGAAGGCACATTCCACGAGTTTTTTAATCTTCCTTATGATTCTGCTTACAAGTACATGTTCATCTACTTGGTGTTGTTCGCAGTAGTATGGGCTGTACTTTTTATCAAGCATCGTCTGGTAAAAATGCCAATTGGCCGTGCATGGGAAGCACTACGTGAAGATGAGATAGCGTGTCGCTCATTAGGTTTAAACCATGTATTGGTGAAGCTTTCTGCTTTCATGATAGGCGCTTCAACAGGTGGTTTAGCCGGTGTATTTTTCGCGACTTACCAAGGTTTTGTGAACCCTTCGTCGTTTACCTTCTTTGAGTCCGCTTTGATTCTAGCGATTGTGGTGTTAGGTGGTATGGGGTCGACATTAGGTGTGGTTATTGCCGCTTTCTGTTTGACAGTATTGCCTGAAATGTTAAGGGAATTCGCAGAATACCGCGTTTTGATGTTTGGTATTCTGATGGTGGTAATGATGATTTGGAAGCCTCGGGGCATTGTTCGTGTAACTAGAACAGGCTTTTCTCCGAAAAAAGGGGTGGCGAAATGAACCAAGAAAATATTTTAGCTGTTGAAAACTTGGTGATGCACTTTGGTGGTATTAAAGCGCTGAATGATGTGACTTTTAATATTAAGCGCGGCTCTGTATCGGCTTTGATTGGGCCGAATGGGGCAGGTAAAACCACAGTGTTTAACTGCCTGACTGGTTTTTATAAAGCCACTGGAGGCAAGATTCAATTGTCTGCTGGCGGTAAAGAAACCAGCATTATTAAAGTGTTGGGTGAACCTTTCAAAGCGACGGACTTTATTTCGCCTGTGGCTTTCGTTTCTCGTCTTAAGTACAAAATGTTCGGCGGATCCCACCTTGTAAATCGTGCAGGCTTGTCGAGAACATTTCAAAATATTCGCTTATTCAAAGAAATGTCAGTGGTTGAGAACTTGTTAGTGGCTCAGCATATGTTAGTGAACCGTAGTTTGGTCGCTGGTATTTTGAATACAAAAGGTTATCAAAAAGCCGAAGAAGAAGCGTTAGAGCGTGCGTTTTATTGGCTGGGTGTTGTAGACCTTGTGGATTCCGCGAACCGCTTGGCGGGTGAGCTTTCATATGGGCAACAGCGTCGCTTAGAAATCGCTCGCGCCATGTGTACGAACCCTGAAATTGTTTGTTTGGATGAGCCAGCAGCGGGTTTGAACCCGTCTGAAACGGAAGCGTTAACTAAGATGATTCGGGTGCTTCGAGACGAGCATAACACGACGGTTCTGTTAATCGAACATGACATGGGGATGGTAATGGACATCTCTGATTACATCGTTGTATTAGACCATGGTGAAGTGATTGCAAAAGGTGGTCCAGATGACATTAAGAGTAATCCAAAAGTTATTGCGGCTTACCTTGGTGCAGAAGAAGGTGAGGAAGTAACACTATGACTACATTGATGCAGTTCAAAGATGTGGATGTTCATTACGGCCCAATTCAAGCGTTAAAAAAAGTTTCATTAACCGTAGATGAAGGTGAAATCGTTACCCTGATTGGTGCGAATGGGGCAGGTAAATCCACTCTGTTGATGTCTATATTTGGGCAGCCTCGAATATCTTCTGGCGAAATCATTTATCGTGGTGAAGATATTTCACAGAAATCAGCGCATTACGTGGCTTCTCATGGTTTGGCGCAATCACCGGAAGGCCGTCGTATTTTCCCTGGCATGACGGTAGAAGAAAACCTATTAATGGGGACCATTCCGATAGGTATGGATCACGCTGAAGAAGACATGCAACGTATGTTTGAGTTGTTCCCTAGGCTGTTGGAGCGTCGTAACCAGCGCGCATCCACTATGTCTGGTGGTGAGCAGCAAATGTTGGCTATTGCACGTGCGCTAATGAGCCGTCCTAAATTGCTTTTATTGGATGAGCCGAGTTTAGGCTTGGCCCCCATTATAGTTAAGCAAATCTTCCAAATTTTGGAAGATGTGGCGAGCACAGGCATGACGATTTTCTTGGTGGAGCAGAATGCCAACCACGCACTAAAACTGGCCAACCGTGGCTATGTTATGGTGAATGGTGAAATTCGTTTAACGGGCACAGGGGCCGAGCTTTTGGTTAACCCTGAAGTGCGTGATGCTTATTTAGGCGGTCATTAAACTCAGTTAAAGTAAGAAAAAAAGCGCGGTGACCAGGTTATAAACAAGGTCACCGCGCTTTTTTATTTTCTATTGTGGATAAAAACTGAGCTTTTACACAATAGATGAGTATATCTATCCGTATTGGGCTTTATTTAAGCTCGAAACAGGGTGTCGGTAAGAATGTCTCTCACTTGTGATGGTTGTGAAGCGCCACCTAATGGCGCGTTGAAAATAGCATCCACTTTGTCACCAAAATACGCATTTACTTCTTCTACGCTCATGGCTGGATCTAGCCCCGCAGGATTAGCCGAAGTCGACACAATGACGCCTTGGTAAGCGGCACACAAACGTTGTACTGGTTGGTGCTGGGAAAGGCGTATGGCCACGCTTTGATGTTCACCTCTCACCCAGTTTGGGGTGATTGTTGTGTCCGGAACCACCCAAGACGTAGGGATCTCGTTCTGGCTGATTAGACGCTCTGATGCGTTGGTATCTAAAGTCTCTAACCACGGTGTGAGTTGGTCTTTTGCGCCAGCGATTAAAATGAGTCCTTTGTATTCTGGACGATCTTTTAGTGTCAGAATTCGCCTGACGGCAGACTCGTTATAAGGATCGCAGCCTAGGCCCCAAACCGCTTCTGTTGGGTAAGCGATGACGCCGCCTTTACGGATAATATCGGCTAATTCTTCGACGCTGTTTATAAGATTCATAGTAATTGGCTTTCGCAAAAGATAAGAGAATAAATAGCGAGAGATTGTAGCGAGATTTTATGAGAGGGGCTAGCTGGTATTGTAATCAAATGGCTGAGCGATAATGAGGTATCACTCAGCCAAAAGAGGGATGTCTGTCAAAGGATCAAGTTGGGTTATTGCATCGACTCGATTTTCACTTTGATTTCGCTAATTTTGCTATTAACGACTTTTTCTAGGTGCTCAAGTTCTTTAATCAGATCTTCTTTTGAAGTCTTGGTTTCGTGTTGTCTACCGACGATTTGCTCAAGCTCTTCCATTGCACGCAATACAATTAAAGACGGTTCTTGTACTTGTCGATAAGTTTGTTGGCCGCCGTCGGCTAATACGGTTTTAGTCGAGCGACCAAATTTGAATTTTTTACTCTTAGGAAGTAACGAACCTTTTTCACGACGGTAATAAATTTTTAAAACATCGTGGCCGCCTTCATAGCGCAAAGTGAATTTTTCAATGTCCTGTATGCTGGTGATACCCATGGACTGAAGTGTTGGATACATAACAGTTTTCCCGTTTATTGATGAACATTTAGTCGTCTTTAATTAGTAGGGGATTGTGTCGGTAAAAGCAAGTCTAAAACACCAGAAAGCTGAGATAATGCAGGCAAATAATAAATCAGTGTGCCTGCATCACTCTTTTCCTAATGAGGATTAATTAATCTTCATCTTGTTCCGCGTGATCAATGTTCAACTCTTTGATTTTTCGGGTTAGCGTATTGCGTCCCCAGCCTAAAAGCAGAGAAGCATCGCGACGGCGGCCGCCAGTATGAGCCAGTGCCGTTTCTATCATAATGCGCTCGAATTTTGGTACGGCTTGATCAAGAATGCCTTTTTGACCCGTTGCGAGCGTGCTGTCTACCCAATTCTTCAGAGCTTCTTCCCATGATGCAAAGGGTTGCTCATGCGGAACCGCTGCGAGCAGTTCAGGTGGTAAGTCTTCTACTAAGACTTCACGTCCTGATGCCATTACAATCAACCAGCGGCAGGTATTTTCTAGCTGTCTAACGTTGCCCGGCCAGTCCAGTTGAGTCAGATAGTTCTCAGTCTCTTTGGTGAGTTGTTTAGGCTCAACGGCAAGCTCTTCAGCAGCACGGCTCAAGAAGTGACGAGCAAGCTTCGGAATGTCTTCTCGACGCTCTGCCAGTTTAGGTAAGTGAATTCGGATGACGTTTAGGCGATGGAACAAATCTTCGCGGAACGACCCTTTCTGTACCAAGCTTTCTAGATTTTGGTGTGTGGCTGCAATAATACGAACATCGACTTTCACTGGGGTGTGTCCACCCACTCGATAGAATTCTCCGTCTGCTAGAACGCGTAATAGGCGCGTTTGAGTTTCCGCTGGCATATCACCAATTTCATCTAGAAACAGAGTACCACCATTGGCTTGTTCAAATCGGCCTCGACGCTGTGTATTAGCGCCGGTAAAGGCGCCTTTTTCATGACCAAATAACTCAGATTCAATTAGGTCATGGGGAATCGCTGCCATGTTTAAGGCGATAAACGGGTTTGCTGCGCGAGGGCTGTGTGTGTGCAGTGCTTGAGCAACCAGCTCTTTACCCGTACCGGATTCACCATTGATCAGCACAGTTATATTAGAATTGGCGAGTCGACCAATCGCACGAAACACTTCCTGCATGGCTGGCGCTTCACCAATAATCTCTTTGTCTACTTGTTGCTCAGCTTCAACTTCCATATCGTCAGTGCTGGGGCGTGCATTGCGGTGATGCAGCATGGCACGTTTGACAAGGCTAACGGCTTCTTCGACATCGAAAGGCTTAGGTAAATATTCAAAAGCGCCACCTTGATATGAGGCCACTGCACTTTCTAAATCTGAATGCGCTGTCATGATAATGACAGGTAAATAAGGGTGGTCTTTCTGAAGCTTTTCAAGCAGCGCCAAACCGTCCATACCCGGCATCCGAATGTCACTGATGATGGCGCTTGGTTGTTCTTTATCGATAAGATTAACGAGGTTTTCAGCAGAATCAAACAAACGACATTGGATTCCTTCTTGTTCTAATGTCTTCTCTAAAACCCAGCGAATAGAGCGATCGTCGTCAACAATCCATACGGTTTCTTCTGGTGTCATGAGTGTTTCTCCTGTTCTTGGACTGTCGTCTCAATGGGTATTAATATATTGAATTCGGTTTTTTGTGGGTAACTGTTGCATTCAATGATCCCGTGATGCTGGTGAATAACGGACTGTGAGATAGACAAGCCTAAACCTGTGCCGTCCGCTCTGCCGCTGACCATGGGATAGAAAAGCGTCTTTAAAATCGCCTCGGGTATACCCGGGCCATTATCGATAATGCTGATTTTGCACACCAAGCGATGGCGCTTGGAACCTATCGTAAATTGTCGCAAAGCACGCGTTACCATATGAATCGTCTTATGGTGATTGTCTTGGTCTTCCATTAGTGCCTGCATGGCGTTGCGAGTGATATTGAGTAACGCTTGTATCAGCTGTGACTCGTCACCGATTAAATCTGGGATACTAGGGTCGTAGTCTCGGATGACTTTAATCTGATTCTCTGTTTCAACCGAAATAAGCTGTCTAACACGCTCAATCACTTTGTGAATGTTGAGAGGTTTGTTTTTTGGCAGCTGTCTTGGCCCTAAGAGACGATCAACGAGATCTCGTAAACGATCAGACTCTTCAATAATGACCTGTGTGTAATCATTTAGAGCTTCATCGGTAAAGGCGCGGCTAATGAGCTGAGCGGCTCCACGAATACCGCCTAAGGGGTTTTTAATTTCATGGGCTAGACCTCGCACAAGCTCTTTACTGCTTTCATGATTCGCAATGAGCTCGTCTTCTTGCGAAATCCGCTTCATTCGATCTCGTGGATATAACTCGATAATCAAGCTTTCTGTATTATTGGTCGTGCCCATAACAGGTGTAACGGTGTAATCGCAGAACAGTTTTTTGTTATTACTGCACTCAATTTCTGCTTCACGTTTTGTGAATGGGTGACCCGATTCAATGGCAGAATACAAAGCTTGAATGCTTTCTTCGTTTTCCCTAAAGGCAACGCTGATGTCGTTGCCATAGATTCGACGACGGCTAACAGCTAACAACATTTCGGCAGCAGGGTTTAAATATTCAATTTGAAGTTGATCGTTTAATTGAACAACAGCAGTGGATAAATGGTCGATTAGTAAACTATACACAGACAGCGCCTCTCTGTTGACTCCTGCTTTTATGACTTTCTTCTAATACAGTTGCAAAAAGCGAACCAACATTGGGCAGCTTTGAGTAGCTTGTTTATTAAGGTTTTTGTCATTTGGATAAAAACATTATGCACCATAATTGTGCGCAATGGTTGTGAGGTTTTTTTTAGGGCAAAAAAAAGCCCTGATTTGTATCAGGGCTTTTCGTATTTTATTAACCGCTATTGCGATTAAACGCTGTAGTAAAGTTCGAACTCAAGTGGGTGAGTTGTCATTGCTACACGCTGCGCTTCGCCAGACTTAAGATCGATGTAAGCGTCGATCATGTCGTCAGAGAATACACCGCCTTGAGTCAAGAATGCACGGTCTTCGTCTAGGCACTTAAGTGCTTCTTCTAGGCTGCCAGCAACCTGTGGGATAGCCAAAGCTTCTTCAGCTGGAAGGTCGTACAAGTCTTTATCTGCTGCATCGCCAGGGTGAATCTTGTTTTTGATACCGTCGATACCAGCCATCAACATTGCTGCGAATGCTAGGTATGGGTTTGCGGTTGGATCAGGGAAACGAGCTTCAATACGTTTGCCTTTAGGGCTTGCAACGTATGGGATACGGATAGAAGCAGAACGGTTGCGTGCAGAGTACGCAAGCATTACAGGTGCTTCGAAGTGAGGGACAAGACGCTTGTAAGAGTTAGTTGAAGCGTTAGTGAACGCGTTCAATGCTTTAGCGTGCTTAATGATACCGCCAATGTAGTAAAGCGCCATTTCAGATAGGCCAGCGTATTGGTCACCAGCGAATTGGTTAGTGCCATCTTTCCAGAAAGATTGGTGAACGTGCATACCAGAACCGTTGTCACCAACGATTGGTTTAGGCATGAACGTCGCTGTTTTACCGTAAGCGTGAGCTACGTTATGAACGCAGTACTTAAGGATTTGAACTTCGTCTGCTTTTTTAACTAGAGTGTTGAATTTAACACCGATTTCGTTTTGACCAGCAGTCGCCACTTCGTGGTGATGAACTTCAACAACCAAGCCCATTGTTTCCATTGCGCCACACATAGCGCTACGAAGGTCGTGGTGAGAGTCTACTGGTGGTACTGGGAAATAGCCGCCTTTAACGAAAGGACGGTGGCCCATGTTGCCGCCTTCAAATTTTTTGTTAGAAGACCAAGCTGCTTCTTCAGAGTTGATTTCTACTGTGCTACCAGACATGTCTGTTTTCCAACGAACATCGTCAAAAATGAAGAACTCTGGCTCTGGACCGAAGAATGCAGTGTCGCCAAGGCCAGTAGATTTAAGGAATTCTTCAGCGCGAAGTGCTACCGAGCGTGGGTCACGGTCGTAGCCTTGCATTGTAGAAGGCTCGATGATGTTACAACGAACAATAACAGTCGCTTCTTCTGTGAAAGGATCGATAATAGCAGTATCGTCCTGAGGCATCATGATCATGTCAGATTCGTTAATGCCTTTCCAACCAGCGATTGATGATCCATCAAACATCTGACCGTTTTCAAAAAACTCTTCATCTACCGTAATAGCTGGAATAGATACGTGTTGTTCTTTACCTTTAAAATCGGTAAAGCGAAGGTCAACCCACTTCGCGTCGTGCTCAGCAATCAAGGCAAGGGTCTTGTTTGACATAGTTGTTCTCCAGTCGTAGTTAAAGCGAAATTGTTTTTCGTTGTAAAAGGCGCTTTATTTAAAATAATACAAAGCACCGTTTGTCGAGTTATTTATCAAACATAAGTAAGCACAACTTGTGCCAGAAATCTGTGCGAGCCAATAAGTCTTTATTTTACAATTAGATAGAGCGTTCCAATTATAAATTGCACTTATTTGTGGCTCGTTAGGAGGGTAAGTAAAACAGTTTTTGCACTTAAAAGGTGCACTTTTTTGGTTTTTTGTATTCTTTTGGTGCGAATTTAGCGTTTTCGTATCGAATGGCTTTTCTTTATACTGTGCGCCTTTATAAATATCCGGTATAAACCACAATCCCTATGAAATTTATTGTTAAGTTCTTTGCAGAAATCACCATCAAAAGTCGCCCTGTTCGAAAAGCTTTTATTAAGCAGCTTCGACATAATGTTAAGTTGGTTCTTAAAAAGCACGATGCTGATGTTGTCGTATCAGGTAACTGGGATTTCATCGAAGTGTTTTCTGATAAAGATGAATTGCGGGAAGAGTTTACAGAAGCGCTTTCTAATATTGCTGGTATAGCGCATTTTCAATTTGTACGTGAATTCCCTTTAGTTGATCTAGATGACATCGTTGAACAAGCCATCACATCATATGGTGATGTCATTAAAGATGCCGTCTTTGCTGTCCGAGTGAAACGAGTGGGTCATCATGACTTTACCTCGGTAGATGCAGAGAGACACATCGGTGGCTGTTTAAAAGCACGTTGTGGTGCTTTGGCAGTGCGCTTAAAAAATCCTGAAGTATTGGTGCCGATCGATATTCGAGACAATCGAGTATGGATGATTGAGCAACGCGTAGAAGGGCTTGGTGGTTACCCACTAGGTTCGCAAGACTGTGTATTGTCTCTAATGTCTGGCGGGTATGACTCAACAGTGAGCTCTTATCTCACAATGAGTCGAGGCTTGAAAACACATTTCTGCTTCTTTAACCTTGGTGGTGATGCTCACGAAATTGGCGTAAAGCAAGTTTCTAATTTTCTTTGGGAGAAATACGGCTCAACTCTGAATGTGAAATTCATCACCGTACCTTTCGAGGCGGTTGTGGGTGAGATTCTTACCAAAGTCGATAACTCTGAAATGGGCGTTATTCTAAAACGCATGATGTTGCGAGCGGCCTCTAAGTTAATGCCTGAGGTAGGCGCAAAGGCGTTGGTAACAGGGGAAAGCGTTGCCCAGGTTTCTAGCCAAACATTGGTGAATTTAAAAGTCATTGACCAAGTAACAGAAGAGCTTGTGCTGCGCCCTCTGATTACTTCAAATAAACAAGAAATTATCGATAAGGCCATTGAGATTGGTACCGCCCCTTTTGCGGCGAGTATGCCAGAGTTTTGTGGTGTTATCTCAGTAAAGCCCACCACACGTGCTAAAATGCATCGTGTAGAGAAACAAGAGTCCAATTTTGACTTTTCAGTATTGGAAAGTGCCATCGAAAACGCACAGATCATGTCCATTCAAAATGTCATGGAGGATGTGTCTAAGCAATATCAGGGCGAAGTGCCTGTTGTGCGTATGCCGGTTGGTGACGAAGTCATTATTGATATTCGCCATCCTGATGAAGCGAGTAATCGACCTTTAAAAGTCAGTGGTCGTCCAGTGAAGGTGATTCCATTTTTTGCACTCGAATCTAATTGGGCTGATTTGGATAAAGATGTAACGCATTTATTGTATTGCGGTAAAGGCGTAATGAGTCGTATGCATGCTTCTTTCCTTTTAGGCAAAGGGCATGAGAACGTAGGTGTTTACCTACCTTAAATAAGTACTAATAAGCGGTAGCATTTTTGTAGTAAATGAATGCTATCGTTTATATTTGAATGCGCATTGTTACTCTATTGAATTATTTTTGTGGACTTTTTTTGTCACTTTAATGGGATATTGATCAATATAAGGGTACAATTGCGCGAATTTTACCCCGCACCAAGATCCGAGACGCTTGAAGAGCATACCTGCCCGTATCAAGCGGCGGTATATCTTTTTGCTCACGCTAAATGCAGAGAACTATAAATGTCTAATGATATCAATAAGTTACGTAACGTAGCTATTATTGCCCACGTTGACCATGGTAAAACTACCTTGGTTGATCAGCTATTAAGCCAATCTGGTACACTGGATCGTAAGGACCTAGGTTCTGAACGAATCATGGACTCGAACGATCAAGAGAAAGAACGTGGTATCACGATTTTGGCGAAAAACACGTCAATCATGTGGAACGACTACCGTATTAATATCGTTGATACACCTGGACACGCCGACTTCGGTGGTGAGGTTGAACGTGTATTGTCTATGGTTGACTCTGTACTTTTGTTGGTTGACGCTGTTGATGGTCCAATGCCACAAACACGTTTCGTAACTTCAAAAGCATTTGAGCGTGGTCTACGTCCGATCGTTGTTATCAACAAAATTGACCGTCCAGGCGCTCGCCCAGATTGGGTTATGGATCAGGTTTTTGACTTGTTCGACAGCCTTGGTGCGACAGAAGACCAGTTAGATTTCCCTGTTATTTATGCTTCTGCTATCAATGGTATTTCTGGCCTAGATCCAGAAGACATGTCAGAAGATATGACACCACTTTACCAAATGATCGTCGACAGCGTGCCTGTTCCAGATGTTGATCCAGAAGGTATGTTCCAAATGCAGGTTTCTGCATTGGACTATGATGCTTATGTTGGTGTTATCGGTATCGGCCGTATTACCCGCGGTAGCTTGTCTCCTAACCAGCAAGTTGTTGTTAAGTCTGCTGATGGCAAAGAACGTAAAGGTAAAGTTCTTAACGTTAAGGGCTACCACGGTCTAGCTCGTGTTGATACGGATAAAGCCGGTGCTGGTGATATCGTTTGTATTAATGGTATTGATGGCCTAAGTATCTCTGACACACTATGTAACCCTGAATGTGTAGAAGCGCTTCCTCCTCTAACGGTAGATGAGCCGACAGTAAGCATGACATTCATGGTTAACGATTCTCCGTTTGCTGGTAAAGAAGGTAAATTCGTTACTTCTCGAAACATCAAAGATCGTCTAGACCAAGAGCTTATCCACAACGTTGCGTTGCGCGTTACTCAAGGCGATGCACCAGATAAGTTTATTGTTTCTGGTCGTGGTGAATTGCACCTTTCTGTATTGATCGAAAACATGCGTCGTGAAGGCTTCGAGATGGGTGTTTCTCGTCCTGAAGTAGTTCAGAAAGAAGTAGACGGCAAAATCCAAGAACCGTTTGAACGCGTTGTTATCGACGTTGAAGAACAGCATCAAGGTTCGATCATGGAAGAGCTTGGCTTGCGTAAAGCTGAGTTAACGAACATGGAACCAGATGGTAAAGGTCGTGTACGTCTTGAGTTCATGTCGCCTTCACGTGGTTTGATTGGTTTCCGTGGCTTGTTCCTAACGCTAACGTCTGGTTCTGGTATCATGACCAGTGTATTTGACCATTACGGACCAGTAAAAGAAGGTGACGTTGGTGGCCGCCAGAATGGTGTATTGATCAGCATGGTTACAGGTAAAACAGCGGCATTCGCTTTGTTTAACCTTCAAAGCCGTGGTCGTCTGTTCTTGGGTCATGCGGTTGAAGTGTACGAAGGTCAGGTTATCGGTATTCACTCACGTGATAACGACTTAACTGTTAACCCAGTTAAAGGTAAGCAGTTAACTAACATGCGTGCCTCTGGTACAGATGAAGCATTGACGTTGACTCCACCGATTCGTCACACACTAGAGCAAGCACTTGAGTTTATCGAAGACGATGAATTGGTAGAAGTAACACCAGAAAGCATCCGTATTCGTAAGAAACTATTGACTGAAAACGAGCGTAAACGCGCTGGTCGTAAGTAATCGCTATTCTATAAAGAGCAGCAGCAAATGAATTCATGCAAATGAATTCGTGAGCGACAGAAGCGCCTTCGGGCGCTTTTGTTTTATCTGGACTTTGCTAAAGTAACAGGCTCGATCCAGCGGAATAAAAAAAGGTAAATCATGAAAGTATTAGTGCAACGGGCATTGGATGCCAGTGTGGTGGTAGATGGGGAAACGATAGGCCAAATTGACCACGGCCAATTAGTATTAGTGGGAATCGAAAAGGGCGACACGGAAGCAGATACCCAGCGTCTAGCGGAGAAGCTTTTAAAGTATCGTATGTTTAGCGATCAGGAAGGCAAAATGAACCTTAATGTCCAGCAGGTTAATGGTGGGATTTTGCTGGTATCGCAGTTTACCCTAGCGGCCGAAACCAAAAAGGGCTTACGTCCAGGATTCTCTAGCGCAGCGGTTCCTGCAGAGGGTGAGCGGTTATTTAATGATTTTGTGAATAAGGTGCGTGCTCAGTACGAGAACGTCGAAACAGGGCGCTTTGGGGCCGATATGAAAGTGTCTTTCACAAACGATGGCCCTGTCACCTTTATGTTGGATTGAGCTGTTTTCGCGTTTTGTAACACGAAGTCTTATTCAGCTCGCTGTGCTTTTGTCTCTTCTTCATTCTCTTCGCTGCCATCAACGACGACTTTTACCGTGCGCCCAGCAATAAGCCCAAGTTCAAACAGCATCCACATAGGGATAGCAAGCAAAGTCTGAGAAAAGATATCAGGTGGTGTGATTAGCATTCCAATGACAAAACAACCCAAGAAAATATAAGGGCGTTTTTTTGATAACGCTGCCACTGTCGTAACGCCAGCTTTAATCAGTAGATAGGTAGCGACAGGGATTTCGAAGGTGACACCAAAAGCAAAAAACAGCTTCAGAACGAAGTTTAGGTAGTTGTTAATGTCCGTCATCACCGTCACTTCACCTGGCCCTACGGTGGTAAAAAAGCCAAAAATGAGTGGTAGCACAACAAAGTAAGCAAACAAGACCCCAGCATAAAACAGAAAGATACTGGAAATTAACAGGGGAATGGCGATCTGTTTTTCGTTTTTATACAGAGCCGGTGCGATAAAAGACCATGCTTGGAATAACGTATAAGGAACAGAAATAAGAACCGATACAGCAAATGTGAGCTTGAGCGGTGCAAGAAATGGAGACGCAACCTCGGTGGCAATCAGTGAACTGCCAGGGGGCAGTAATAAACGCAACGGCTCAGAGACGATCAAATATAAATCGTTGGCAAACGCGTATAAACCAACAAAAAGAATCAGTATGGCCACAACGCATTTTAATAAACGATTTCTCAGCTCAACTAGGTGAGCAACCAATGGGGCTTGATTTGATGAATCCGTGCTCATAATGCGTTTTATATCCACCGTGTTGTGAAAAGTATGAAGAAGATACTCGATTTAAAATGATCAAGAAGCCACTAACGTTGATTTGTCGTATCCGCTGTCATGTCAGTTGGATCTGTTTTTTTGTGTTCTGACGTATCGCTTTGTGCTTCTGCTGTCGCCTCTAGTGGCTGTGTTTCAGAAACGACGCCATCTTTCGCCTTATAGCCTTCTGGATAAGGTGTGATGGTGTTTTGAATGGCTTGGCCTTCTTTTAGCAGGCGTTGATTGGTTTCGTTAATCTTTTGCTGCAGCTCTTCATGGTCCAATTGGGCATTAATTTCTCTTTGCACAGAGCTAATGCTGCGGCGAATTTTACGAACCCAGAGCCCCGCTGTTTTGGCAGCATGGGGCAAACGTTCAGGCCCAAGAATAAGCAGGCCTACAACAAAGACAACAAGAAGTTCTGAAAAACCAATATCGAACACAGTTTAGGCGCTCTTGTCGTCTTTTTTGGTTTCAGCATCGATAACTTTATGCTGTGCGTTTTTTTCTTCGTCATCGTCTTTGTCGACAGCTTCTTTGAAGCCTTTTACTGCACCACCTAGGTCAGAACCTAGATTTTTCAATTTCTTGGTGCCGAAAATAAGTACCAAAATTGCCAAGACAATAAGTAATTGCCAAATACTAATACCACCGAACATAGATTACTCCTGTTATTTAGTTACTTCTGTTGGCTTTTTCGTCAAGCCCAGACAAGTTAAAACGACGAGCTAACTCATCAAGAATCGCATCTGGGCCAATGTCTAGGTGAGATAACATAACAAGCGTATGGAACCAAAGGTCTGCGGTTTCATAAATCAGATCCGATTTATCACCCGAGATAGCAGCGTCTTTTGCTGCAATAATGGTTTCAATGCTTTCTTCGCCGACTTTTTCTAGGATCTTATTTAATCCTTTTGCGTGTAGGCTGGCAACATAAGATGAGTCAGCTGCTGCGGTTTTACGTTCTTCTAGAGTGGCTGCTAATTCAGCCAATACATCAGATTTCATTATAGTCTCTCGAATGTTACGGTTTTAAGACAAGTAAGTACAGGCCGACTAGAAACAGCCCAAGGCTAGTAAAGTCGGCAATCTCTAAATGCTTTAAAGATACTGGATCGGTAATAAACCAAGCCGCCCCGATGCTTAATGCACCAAGTAATCGGAAAGGTAAACTTTGTCTGCTGCTTTTCAGTTCTTTACCGAGTTGTGCGATGGCATCGGTTTGCGCTTGCATACGCTCTTCTTGATGGGACATTTGCGACAATGCGGTAAATACTAAGTTTGGAATCTGTGGCAGCTGACCTGCCCATTGAGGAGCTTGCTTGCGAAGCTCTTCCATTACGCGCTTTGGCCCTATCTGCTCGCGCATCCAGCGCTCTAAGAAAGGTTTAGCGGTGACCCAAAGGTCTAAATCAGGATAAAGCTGACGGCCTAAGCCTTCGATATTTAGCAATGTTTTTTCTAGCAAAACCAACTGTGGCTGCACTTCCATATTAAAGCGTCGTGCGGTTTGGAATAAACCAATAAGGACCTGACCAAAAGAGATGTCCTTAAGGGGTTTGGCAAACATGGGTTCGCAAACACTACGAATAGCCGATTCAAACGCATGCACTGGCGTGCCTTTCGGAACCCAGCCACTTTCTACGTGCAGTTCCGCCACCATGCGATAGTCGCGCTGGAAAAAAGCCAATAAATTGCGTGCTAAGTAATTTTTATCCGCATCATCTAGGCTACCCATAATCGCACAGTCGATGGCAATGTATTTAGGCTTTTGCGGGTTACTCACATCCACGAATATATTGCCTGGATGCATATCCGCATGGAAAAAACTATGGGAGAAAACTTGTGTGAAGAATATTTCAACGCCACGTTCAGCTAAGCATTTCATATCGACATTGGCTTTGTTCAAAGCAGCAATGTCTGCCACAGGAATGCCAGATATGCGTTCCACCACCATCACATTGCGGTGGCAGTAATCCCAATAAACCTGAGGGACATACAGCAGTTCAGAATTGGTGAAGTTGCGCTGCAATAACCCGGTATTGGCGGCTTCTTTTGCTAAATCAAGTTCGTCTAGAATGGTGTATTCATAATCGGTCACCACTTCAACGGGTCTTAAGCGTTTACCGTCGTCACTCATATTAGCGACAAGGTGGGCTAGGGTATAAAGCAGACCAATGTCTTTACTAATGGTTTTTTCGATTTTTGGGCGAATAACCTTTACCACAACCTCTTCACCGCTGTGTAGCTTCGCTGTGTGTACTTGTGCAATAGAAGCCGACGCCAGTGGTGTTACATCGAATTCAGCGAATAGTTGATCGACAGGAGCCTTAAGGTCTCTTTCAATAATGGCTTGAGCGATGTGTCCTGGAAACGCTGGGACTTTATCTTGAAGCTTGGCAAGTTCATCGGCGATTTCGTCATCAAGCAGATCACGTCTTGTTGAAAGGATTTGCCCGAATTTAACAAATATTGGACCAAGCGACTCTAGCGCAAGGCGCAGTCGTTCACCTCTTTTTTTTCTGGCGCGTTTACGTCCGATTGAGCACACCGCCCCCAATGTATAGCGTATATACCAAGGCAAAAGAGCAAAGGGAATAAACACATCAAGGCGGAAGCGCACAACCGTCAATAGTATGCGAAGTAAGCGAAAAGCACTGGTTAACATGGTTAGAATTTAAATCCTTTATGGAGCGCAACAATACCGCCAGTTAAATTTTGGTAGTTCGCTCGTTCAAAACCAACCTCTTCCATCATGCCTTTCAGTGTTTCTTGGTCAGGATGCATACGAATAGACTCCGCAAGGTAGCGGTAACTATCGGCATCGTTGGCAATCAGTTTTCCCATTGCAGGTAATAGGCGGAAAGAATATTGATCGTAAACTTGTGAAAGAAGCTCTGATTCAGGTTTCGAAAACTCTAATACCAATAAACGACCACCTGGTTTTAATACGCGATACATAGACGCCAGTGCTTTGGATTTGTCAGTGACGTTGCGCAAGCCAAACGCAATGGTGATGCAGTCGAATGTATCATCAGGGAAGGGAAGTGCTTCGGCATTCGCCTGAACGAATTTTACATTGCCAACGATGCCTTGGTTTGCCAGTTTGTCTCGGCCTACTTTTAGCATTGAGTCATTGATGTCCGCTAGGATAACTTGTCCTTGGCTACCAACTAGGCGTGAAAATTTAAGGGTCAAATCCCCTGTGCCGCCGGCGATATCTAGCACACAGTTTCCTGCGCGAACACCTGATTGGCTAATAGTATGACGCTTCCATAGACGATGAATGCCGCCAGACATTAGGTCGTTCATAATGTCGTATTTTGCAGCTACGGAATGGAAAACTTGCGCGACGGCTTGTACTTTTTCATCGGTGGGGATTTCTTTAAAACCAAAGTCGGTGGTTTTTTTCTGATCGTCTTGCATAAACTACTTCATCCTAATGGCGGCGTCGCACGCCTATATCTAGTTTCTGCCCTATTTACGTTTCTATAGGGTGTAAATAGTCACTTGGTGACAGTGCTGTTGTGTATCTGGTTATTGTAACCTTGACGGCAAGGCTCTGGTACTGCTTTGTCCTTTCTATTTGTTTGCCATGACGCGATTTCGGCCGGATTCTTTGGCTAAATAAAGCTGCTTATCGGCACGGGCAAATAAAGATTCTGGATCTTCTTGTGGTTTAAGTTCTGCTACACCAATTGATACCGAAATTGAGACAGGCTCACCTTGCATGTTAAAAGGGGCTTTTTCAACAGCAAGACGTATGGCTTCAGCGCGTTGGATAGCTTGCTCCATGTTTGTTTCGGGAAAAATGATGACGAACTCTTCACCGCCATAACGAAATATGTGATC
The DNA here is from genome assembly GCF_003208215.1 of Marinomonas alcarazii. Lineage (GTDB taxonomy): Bacteria > Pseudomonadota > Gammaproteobacteria > Pseudomonadales > Marinomonadaceae > Marinomonas > Marinomonas alcarazii. Next base: position 119,430 of record NZ_QKLW01000007.1, on the reverse strand, counting down.
TTGTTTTAATAAGATGCTGCGTATTTGCTTGGGCACAAGGCGCAGTACTTTGTCGCCAGCAAGGTGTCCCCAAGTGTCATTGACCTTTTTAAAATGATCGATATCGCAAACCGCTAAACAAAGTGGCTTTTGTGTTTTTTGCATGATTTTGCAAAGAGGCAAAATGGCATCTTGATACGCGGTGCGATTGGGTAAGTCTGTTAATGAATCTGTCATCGCCTGAGCCAGCTTTTCTTGTAACAAAGAGCGCAATGAGGCCGTGTCTTTTTCCATTCTTGTGACTTTGTTTTTAAGCTGGGTAATAGACTGATTGGCGTGCTTCTCTTGTTCCAGCATTTGAGTACGGTATTCTGTCATGGTACTTGAAATGGTCGCCATCTTATCGTTGATAAGCGCTTTCAGGCTGTCTAAATCGCTGGCATTTTGTACTGCTTGGGAGGTGTCTGTGACTTGTGTTTGTAGTTTTGAGTTAAAGCCTTCACGGCTTTCCGATAAGTTCTTTTGGGAGTGATAACTGATGCTTATCGAGTCATTGATACTGGCAAGTTGTTTATTTAGCTGATTTAGATAATTGGTTAAATTCTCTTGGGTTTTTCCTATGGCGACCATGATTAAGTTGATGATTTCATCAAGCAGCGCCGGTAGTTGCTGTAGGTTCTTGTTGCCTAGTAGTGCTTTTTTGAGGTCAGCAATATCATCATCGTAATGGCTTGGAAGCATTAAGTTGTTTATTAAGCCTGCAAGAGTATGGCTTATTTGCCCCATGACTTCGTTGTCGTTTTTTGAGGTAGCGGCATTTTTCTTAGCGTTAAAAAGCGTCTTTAAGAATGAGCTTTTCGGCTGATTGGAATCTTTTTGTGATAAGGTTTTTTCGGCTAAAGACAAATAGCTTTTTAATAGCCCAGGCCATTGTGACGAGGCTTGCCAATGCATGCGTATTTGGGCTTCTAGCTGCTTTTTTTCATTTTGCGGAACGCTTTTTTGTTCTTGTTGCTCAAGAAGATCGATCAGCTCTTGTAAGCAACTTCGAACTTGTTTTGCTCTCGTTAACTGAGCCTCATCACTCTGAATGAGTAGAGGCTCGGCATCACTTAGGACGGTTTGTATTTCGTCGGCATTGGCACCCTTGGTGATTGCCAAACGAATTTGGCGTACAACGGAATCCAGTTTTGGGTCGTTTCCTTCTGCCAGCATGCTGGTTCTGGAAACAGCTTTGCGTAAAACTTCTATCAGTTTTTCACTTGATGATTCCGTCATATCGCCTCATATATTATTTTTGACGTTCTTTCTCGATAAGAAAATCAACGACTTTGAAAATATTTTCGTTACCGTTTGCTGTTTGGGCACTAACCAAATATTTACCGTTTACAATGATTCCAGGAACACCGCGGGCTCCATAAGCGCGAATTTTCGCATCCGCTTGTTTCAGGCGACTATTAACCGCAAAAGAATCGTACTGTTTGCGAAATTCATCTTCACTCACACCATAGTTAGCGAAAAAGCTAGCCAATGCATCTTCAGAGTTTAGATTACGACGTTCCACATGGATAGTATTAAAAATATCGGCACGAACTTTATCTTCCATGCCTAATAGATCAGCTACGTAGAAGGCTTTGGCGTGTGCTAACCAGCCACGACCAAAAACAGCAGGTAGGAACTTAAAGTCGACATCGCTAGGAAGATCTTTTTTCCAAGCCTGAACAAGCGGTTCTAGTTGGTAGCAATGTGGGCAGCCGTACCAAAATATTTCGGTTACCTCTATTTTGCTAGGGTCACTAGTTCGAACGGGAGTTTTAATTGTGGTGTAGCCATTGCCATCACTGTAGTCAGCCGCATTTGCACTGAGTGAGACAAATAAGGAAAGTATTAGCGCTGAAAACAGCTTTATCATGAGTTGCTCCTGATCGTATTCAATCGTTTTATTAATATCTTATTAGGGTATGCGTATATCATGCATAGAATTACATAGAATACGATTATTTCAACCAAGGAAGGTTCTGCTTTTCCAGTAAGTTTACATAAAGCTTACAAAATTAAAGCGGATTGATCGATAGTTTTCCTGTGTTTATAGCGAAATCTTGTGTTTCATCAATGTTGCTCCCTTAGATTCTCTTTGTTTACCCTTGCTGGCAGAGTTTAACATGGCATCTTATACTGATTGCTGGCATTATATACAGCAATTGAAACAACGCTGAATGCAAATCCGAATCTACTGACGAATATCAACTTATGACCCCTTTTGACTCCACTTTCCAATCCGCGCATTTTATTAAAAGTGCAGAGAAGCTTTCCCAATGTCCTTTAGACCAAGGTGTCGAAGTCGCATTTGCAGGTCGCTCTAATGCTGGTAAATCCACTGCGTTAAATACCCTTACGAATCAGAAAAAATTAGCGCGCACATCTAAAACACCAGGTCGAACTCAGTTGATTAACTGCTTTGGCCTAAATGTGGATGATCGCCGCCTGATTGACCTTCCAGGTTATGGCTTTGCAAAAGTGCCGATTGCCATGAAAAAAGTCTGGCAAGCACACATGCAAGATTATTTGATGAACCGTCGCTCTTTGGCGGGGGTTGTATTGGTGATGGATATCCGTCATCCATTAAAAGAGTTTGATGAAATGATGCTGGATTGGGCAAAATCCAATCGCATGAAAGTTCATGTTTTGCTAACTAAGTCTGACAAGCTAAAGCGTGGCCCTGCTAAATCGACCATGTTGGCAGTGAAGAAGGTACTAAAAACACTCGGTGTGGATGGTTCCGTACAGACTTTCTCATCGTTAAGTGGTGATGGTGTGGATGATCTACGCACCAAGTTGGCCGAGTGGCTTGTGTTAGATAATTTGGAAGAGATTCCAGTGTCGCCAAACGCATAATCAAAAGCCTTTGTGTGACGGATCTTAATAGACGAAAAAAGCCTCGAAAGAGGCTTTTTTTATGGTGACGGGTTATCTCAGTGTTTTATTGCGGGGTTAAGTAATCCACCAAGAAAGTATCGAAGTCAACTTCGTCTGCCGCTTCAATCGCAGCTTGATCCTGTAAGGAACGCTCTGCTTTCAAAGCAAATTCATTCGTCAGTTCCGCAGATAAAGGGCGGGACATCCATTCTGCTTGTTGCTTTTTCGACAGCGCCAACATGGCGTTCTGATAACCTTGGTGTGCTTTACTTAGCTCCAATAGCTGAGCTGAAGGCAGTTTAGATTCATCGCTTAACTTTTCGCGTTGCAGCTCAACAGCGTCTGTGTAAGCTGGGTTGCCAGTTTTATTAGATAAAAACGCCGCAACTTCTGCGAGAGAATTCAGCATATCTTCTGCCTTGGTACGTAGCTTCGTTGGGCCTTGGCCAAAATCGAAGTCCATATCCAAATCGCGGCCATGAGAGGCAATTTCTTGCTGCATAACGCGAAGCTGGCTGCATTCAGCGCTGCCTAAATGTTCATCACCACGTAACATGCAGTAGAGCAAGAACACATCAATGAAATACAGGGTTGAAGACTGCATGCCAATGGGTGAGCTTGGGTCCAAGTCCATGATGCGAACTTCAATGTATTCGACGCCTCTGGCGTGCAAGGCTGCACTTGGATGCTCACCAGGTTGAGTAACACGTTTTGGACGAATGTCGCTGTAATACTCGTTTTCAATCTGCAGCAAGTTGCTGTTCAACTGTCGGTATTGGCCATCCACTTTTACACCAATATCTTGGTAACGCTGATAGGGCGTACGTAGTGCTTTTTTGATCGTGCTGATGTAGGTGTCTACTTCGTTGTAGCACACGTATAAATCTGCTTGGGCTTTATTCTGATAACCAAGGTCGCTCATACGAAGTGATGTGGCTTTAGGGCCGAACCAAGTATTTTCTTTAAGCTCTTCAAGGCTTTCAGGCTTTTTAGGTAAAAAGCTTTCATCGATCGCAGGGGAAGCGCCAAACAGCAAAGACAACATCCAAGAGCTACGGCGGAAGTTACGGATCAATGCAAAATAGCTGTCCGATTGAAAGGCTTGTTTCTCCAAACCGGATAAATTCGATTTGCCTTTATAGTTTTCTAAGAAAGACCAGAAGTCTTTATCAAAGGAGAAGTTGTAGTGCATACCAGCAATACATTGCATGATACGGCCATAGCGATTTGACAATCCTTCACGGTAGGCGCGTTTTAGTTTGCCAGTATTGGACTCACCATAATAGGCAATAGGCACATCGTCATTGCCGTTTAAATAACATGGCATGCTGGCAGGCCACAAACATTCATCTTGCTTGAATAGCTCATGGTTTACTAAGTTATGAATGTCTTCTAGCTCTTGAATGACACCTTCAACGCTTGGGTGAACGTCAGTAATAAACTCCATCAAGGATTCGGAATAATCTGTCGTAATCGAGCTGTGCGTCAAAGCGGAGCCTAGGCTTTTAGGATGAGGCTTGTGTGATATGCGGCCTTTAGAGTGTTCAACTCGTAGTGCTTCGCGCTCCACACCACGATGAAACGTTAATGCAGAAGTCGTGGCAGCTTGTTGGCAATACGCAGCCAGCGCTTGCAAGGCATCGGTTAAGGTGGTCAAGAAGTCTTCCTTGTATTAAATAAGGCAAAATTAAATTGTAAGAATTGTACTCGGCAGTGCTTATTCACAGCAAGCAGCAGTTGCCTCGTGCACAAAAAATGCTGACTTTCCGAATATAATAGATAAAAGGAACGTGTCGTGCCAAAGAACGACCTACATTTAGCTTATTTATCTGTAGCGCGATCTTTAGGCCGACAATGTTCACTAATAATGGATTACAGACGCATTTCGATGCCAGCATCGGTCATACGTTGTTTAGCTTCTTGAATGCTATATTCACCAAAATGGAAAATGCTGGCCGCTAAAACCGCATCGGCTTTGCCTTCAATGACGCCGTCGACCAGGTGATCCAAATTACCCACACCACCAGAAGCGATAACGGGCACATGAACCGCTTCACTGATGGCTCGCGTCACACCTAGGTCGAAACCATTTTTGGTACCGTCACGATCCATACTGGTTAGCAATATTTCTCCCGCACCGTACTCAACCATTTTTTTCGCCCACTCAACCGCATCTAAGCCAGTTGGTTTGCGTCCGCCATGGGTGAATATTTCCCATTTATCGGTTTCGCCTTCAGCACTGACTTTTTTCGCATCAATAGCCACAACAATACATTGCGAGCCAAAGCGCTGAGCCGCTTCACGAACAAATTCAGGGTTAAATACCGCCGCGGTATTGATGCCCACTTTGTCTGCACCAGCATTTAGCATGCGACGAATATCTTCGCAGGTACGAATGCCGCCACCCACAGTGAGAGGAATAAACACTTGGCTGGCAATGGCTTCGACCATATGCACGGTGGTTTCACGATCGTCTGAACTGGCGGTGATGTCTAAAAAAGTAATCTCATCCGCACCTTGCTCATTGTAACGCTTGGCGACTTCTACAGGGTCGCCAGCGTCACGAATATCAACAAACTGAACGCCTTTAACCACGCGGCCATTGTCCACATCAAGGCAAGGAATAATACGTTTTGCTAAGCCCATATAATGGCGCTCCTAGAATCTAATATGCTTCTATAACTCGATGGCTCACTGTTATGGTTTGCCGTCCCAGTGAAGGAAGTTTTTGTATAACTGAAGACCATCTTTATGGCTTTTTTCTGGGTGAAATTGCACGGCGAATACATTGTCGCGGGCGATCGCTACACAGAACTCTAAACCATAGTCACAGGTGCCAGCCACTTCGCTTTTGTTCTCAGGCACAACATAAAAACTGTGCACAAAGTAAAAACGAGCGTTATCAGGAATATCTTTCCACAGTGGATGAGCCATGGTTTGTTTAACCTGATTCCAGCCCATGTGTGGCACTTTAAGTTTGCTGCCGTCATGGTCTGTGTGTTTTTCACCAAAGAAGAGGGCATTGCCTTGGAAATGATTCAAGCAATCAACGCCGCCATTTTCTTCACTGTGTGACATCAAAGACTGAATGCCAACACATATAGCCAAGAACGGCTTTTCTGCCATGGCTTTTTTAATGCTAGGCACAAGCCCAGCATTGTGCATTTCACCAATGCAATCACGAATAGCGCCAACCCCAGGCAGTAAAACTCTATCTGCGGCATCAATGACCTTAGGGTCACTAGTGACAATAATCGAGGTATTTTCATCTGCCGCGTGTTCTAGGGCTTTGGCAACCGAGTGCAGGTTGCCCATGCCGTAATCAATAACCGCGACAGTGGATTTTTTCATCTCACTCATATTCTTACTACTCATTCCAAGAGAATCTTACAAAGAACCTTTAGTGGAAGGCATTTGCCCAGCCATACGTTCATCAGCTTCTAGTGCCATACGCAATGCGCGGCCAAATGCTTTAAAGATGGTTTCCGCTTGGTGGTGAGTGTTTTTACCGCGAAGATTGTCCAAATGCAGCGTGACTTTGGCGTGGTTAATAAAGCCGTGGAAGAATTCAGAGAATAAATCGACGTCAAAACCACCAACAGAAGCACGGCTGAACGGTACGTGCATTTCTAGGCCTGGACGACCAGAAAAGTCGATAACAACACGAGACAAGGCTTCATCTAGAGGGACATATGCGTGGCCGTAGCGTTTGATGCCTTTTTTGTCACCTACCGCAATGTCAAACGCTTGCCCTAAGGTGATTCCCAAATCTTCGACTGTGTGGTGAGCGTCAATGTGAAGGTCGCCAACTGCATGGATGTCTAAGTCAATCAGGCCATGACGTGCAACTTGTTCAAGCATATGATCAAGGAAAGGGACGCCCGTGACGCAGTTGAATTTACCGGTACCGTCTAAGTTAATCGACACCTTGATCTGAGTTTCAAGCGTATTACGCTCGACACTGGCAATGCGATCTGACATTAATTGGTTTCTCCACAGTGATGGTGACGAACAGTCGTCACGTTTTTATATAATATGAGCATGACATAATTTCCCCATTATAGAACGTGGGCTCTTTGGCTTCTATGCCTTGTCTAGGTGTTTTTTAATGAGTTGTCGCTATTGCATCGATAAACACTAAGTTCGAGTGCTATGATAGGTCGATATTTTATTCCTTACCTTGAAGATAAGGGGAAGGAACAAAAAACGAACTTAGCTCCTCCCCCTGTTAAGGGGGAGGCTGGGAGGGGGTAATAAAGTTAACAACCCCATCCTAACCTTCCCCTTGAAGATAAGGGGAAGGAACAAAAACGAACTTAGCTCCTCCCCCTGTTAAGGGGGAGGCTGGGAGGGGGTAATAAAGTTAACAACCCCATCCTAACCTTCCCCTTGAAGATAAGGGGAAGGAACAAAAAACGAACTTAGCTCCTCCCCCTGTTAAGGGGGAGGCTGGGAGGGGGTAATAAAGTTAACAACCCCATCCTAACCTTCCCCTTGAAGATAAGGGGAAGGAACAAAAAACGAACTTAACTCCTCTCCCTGTTAAGGGGGAGGTTTGGAAGGGGCAATTTATTGAGGAGTTTGCCATGGTTTGGATAAAGCGACTTTCACTTTTATTGGCAGCGGTCTTTGCCATTATTGCTATTTTGTTGGCGTACGTAATGTTGTTCGTCAATCCAAACGACTTTAAAGACGAACTCAAAAGCGTCGCGCAGGAAAAAGCCAATGTTACTTTGCGTTTAGACGGTGATATTAGCTGGTCGTTTTTTCCTTGGTTAGGTCTAAGCTTAGAAGACATTGGCGTGGCGCTCGGCACGGATGCAGAAATAGTGCAATTCGACCGTGCTGAATTTGGCTTGGCCATATTGCCGCTATTGGAGCAAAAAATTCAGGTCAACAAGGTCAGCCTTGTGAATGTAAAAGCACGCTTAAACAAAGACGCCCAAGGCCAAGGTAATTGGCAGTTAGAAACGGCTGACGGTTTGAATGCTTCAGGCTCCACAGCTTCTGCGTCATCTGATACAACAATACCTGCAAGCTCTGCGCAGACTAACGATCAAAATGATGCCATCAATAAAAAGCTACCAGACATTCAGCTTGATGAACTACGAATCGAGAACGCCCAAGTTGAATACCGTGACGAACAAGCCAATCAGCTTATTAATGCCACGTTAAACGTGCAACTTAACGACGTTCAGTGGGATAAAGCATGGCCAATGGTGATGGATATCGCGGTCACACAAAGTGACTTGCAAGGACAGTCTCCCATTAAGGCCAAAGCCAGCCTTAATGCCAATCTAGCGGTTTTCCCAGAAAGAGAGTTTCTATCATTGGATTCTTTGGTTCTGTCCGCTGACGTAGAAAGTGCCGCGTTACCAACCAGTCCAATGAATGCCAAACTGAGCGCTGTAAAAGTGGATGTTGATTTGCCGCAAGAAAACGTCCTGATCGATGGCTTGAATTTGAGTTCTTTTGGCGTCAATTTGGACGCTAAAATACAAGCTTATCAAGTCCTCAGTGAGCCGCAATTCTCTGCCGTATTGTCAGTAGGAGAGTTTAATCCTCGTTATCTACTGACACGTTTAAAACTTCCTCTGCCAGAGATGTCAGACGAAACGGCAATGACCAAAGCAAGGGCAAATATCACCGTAGAAGGGGATATGAACTCGATTACCGCACAGCCTATTTCCATCGTGTTGGATGACACCAGTATTGAAGCAAACGCCGTGGTAGATTTGTCACCGTTGCGCTGGGATGTAAAGGTGGCGGGTAAAAATATGAATCTTGACCGTTATTTACCTACGCCTATAGAAGCTAATGAAAATGGTTCAAAAGAAGCCATAACGGACGCGCAAATTGAAGAGCAAGTCGAAACTGACGCGAGTGATTTGATTCCAGTTGAACTGATTCGTGGTTTAAATGGTCATGTCGGTATGACATTTGAAGGATTGACTGTTAAAAAATTAAAGATTGATAAAATCAGCTTGGACTCCTCTCAGCAAAATGGCTTGGTGACGGTGTCTCCTTTGAATGTAGCCTTGTATAAGGGAACGGTATCGTCAAAAGCCAGTCTAGATGTTCGTGGAAAAACGCCCATATTAGATGTGTCGCCAGCAATTGATGGTGTACAGATTCAGCCACTGTTAGTGGACTTTATGGAAATGGATAAAATTGCTGGGGCAACCTACCTAGATGGCGATCTTAGAGCCAAAGGGAATCGCATTGATGACTTGATGTCGTCTTTACAAGGGGATCTTCTGGTAGAGATTAAACAAGGGGCTTTGGTTGGAACGAATCTAACAAAGACAGTGTGTGAAGGCATTGCTGCGGTCAATAAGGACCAGCTCAACGCTGAGCAATTCGGCCCAGATACACCGTTTGAAACCATGCGTTTTCCTGCCCATATCGTGAATGGTCGGGTCTCCACACCAGGTTTGAAAATTAGCTCAGCTGGTATTCAAGTCACAGGTGATGGCGTGGTGTCATTACCAGATTCGTCACTGAATTATCAGGCTAATGTGAGTGTCGCGGGCAGTGCATTAGACAAAGCATGTCGGGTGAATGAAAAATTGACTCGGTTAGCTTTCCCCATTGTTTGTAAGGGGCAATTCAGTGATGACCCAGCGGGACTCTGTCGCCCGGATCTAAAAGGCTTTGCTTCCCTCTTTGCCAATATCGCGAAAGAAGAGCTAACGCTCAAATTAGATAAAGAAAAAGCTGAGTTAAAAGCAAAAGCCGAGGCGGAAAAAGCGCGTCTACAAGAGAAAGCAGACGCTGAAAAAGCCCGTTTGAAAGCCGAGCTGGAAGAAAAGCGTAAGGCGGAAGAAGAAAGAGCAAAAGAAAAGCTAAAAGAAAAACTAAAGAACTTGTTTTAATCTCTTTGGGTGTAATTCTTCGCCGCTCGCGGCGCTAATAATTATAACCAATTGTCATTCCCGCGAAGGCGGGAAACCAGGGGGGTTGTCTAAATAGGGTTATTTTTGATGACGATAAGTGATTGATTCCCGCCTTCGCTGGAATGACGGAGAGTTCGGAAATGACCTATGAACAAAGTTTAGCATTGTTCGAATGATATACTGATACCTCGCCTCCTGGGGCGGGGTGGTTCATTCATTGCCTGATTGAAAAGTAGATAGATTAAAACGCCGTAAACGTGAGAAATAAATGCAACCAGTTGAAAACTTTGCGCCCCGTGTTCTAGCGTGGTTTGATGAACACGGGCGTAAAAACTTGCCCTGGCAAGAGAGTAAAACACCTTATCGTGTATGGATTTCAGAAATCATGTTGCAGCAAACGCAAGTGACGACAGTGATTCCTTATTACCAAAAATTCATGACATCTTTTCCAACAGTAGAAGCCTTAGCGGACGCCGAACAGGACGAAGTGCTCGCCCACTGGAGTGGGTTGGGTTATTACGCCCGCGCTCGTAATATGCATAAGGCTGCAAAAATGCTGGTGGACGAATTCGACAGTGAATTTCCTCAGACAGTTGAAGGTGTGTGTGAATTGCCTGGCATTGGCCGTTCTACAGCGGCGGCGATTTTATCTATTTCCCGTGGCGTTCAAGCGGCGATTTTAGATGGTAACGTAAAACGAGTGTTGGCACGTTTTCATGCGGTACCCACTTGGCCTGGTGAAAAGAAAACAGAGAATGCCATGTGGGAACTGGCTGAGCATTATATGCCCAGCGAACGTTGTGGTGATTACACGCAAGCTATGATGGATTTGGGGGCGACGCTTTGTACGCGCTCTAAACCGCAATGTTTGCTTTGCCCACTACAAAGTGACTGCCAAGCGCGCCTTAGCCAAGACCCTACGCAATTTCCTATTCGTAAACCGAAAAAAGCAGCTAAGCCAGAGAAGAGTATTCAGCTTTTGGTGTTGGTGAATCAGCAAGGCCAATGCTTGCTAGAAAAACGTCCTTCCACAGGAATTTGGGGTGGTCTTTGGAGCCTGCCAGAGTTAGCTTCTGACGAATCTGTGGTGCTGCATATTGAGCAACGATTTGCGACGCAAGTTTCTGCTGTAACACCCTTGTCACCTTTTAGACATACGTTTAGTCATTATCACTTGGATATTTCGCCCAGTAAAATTGAGATTGCCGATACAAAACAGGTAATGGAAGGTGAAAAATATCAGTGGTTCAATCAACAAGATGCCATGGCTCAGGGCTTACCCGCGCCTGTTAGAAGTATTTTGGAACAACTAAACTAACTAGGAAAAGAACCACAATGACAGACAAAAACCTCTCTTATTTAAAGCGTATATCAGAGGTATTTTTCTCTTTCTTATTGCTAGGCTTCACCAGCTTTGGTGGGCCTGCTGCCCACCTTGGTTATTTCAATCAAACTTTCATAAAACGTAAGCAATGGGCCAGTGAAGCTCAATATGCTCAATGGATCGCCTTGAGTCAGATTATCCCAGGGCCCGGATCGAGCCAGGTAGGTTTTGCGTTAGGTTATCATCGCTCAGGGGTGCTGGGGGCAATTGCAGCCTTTGTCGCGTTTACTTTACCGTCTTTTATCGTCATGGTGTTGTTGGCGCAATTTGGTCACCATTGGCAAGGTAATGTTTGGTTTGATGCGGTGGTTCATGCTTTGAAGCTATTGGCGGTGGTCGTCGTGGCTGATGCCTGCGTGAGTATGTGGCGGTCATTTTGTCAGAGTAAAACCATGGCGGGCGTCGCGGTTTTTAGCGCTGCATTGGTTATCTGGTCGCCATTCGGTTTTGCTAGCTTAGCGGTTTTGCTCATTGCTCTGTGTTTTGGTGTGATAACGCGACATTCCGCAGGTGCCACAGTCACGGAGTCTTTACCTAAGGTGCGTTGTGCGTGGGCCTTCTTTGGGATCGCCGTGGTCGTATTTTTGGCGAGTTTTTTACTCGCTGGAGGCATGGCGGGTTTGTTCGCAGATTTTTACCGAGCTGGGGCTTTGGTGTTCGGGGGCGGGCATGTCGTTTTGCCTATGTTAGCGACGTTTGTGCCTGCGTCTGAATCGGACTTGTTGTTAGGCTATGCCGCGGCTCAAGCTGTTCCAGGGCCTATGTTTACCATGGCGAGTTTTCTGGGGGCATCTGCGACGCCAGCGGGTGCTAATGTTTGGTTATGGGCTGGCATGGCAACCTTGGCGGTCTTTTTGTCTGGTTTGTTATTAATGTTGAGTGCTCAAGGAGCATGGCAAGGCTTATCTCGTCATGTTCAGTTTCGCTCCGCGGTGGCCAGTTTAAATGCCGCTGTGGTGGGGATTCTATTAGCAGCGTTATATCATCCTATTGGAACATCAAGCTTGCTAAGTGTTTGGGATATCGCCATTGTTGGCTTAGGGTTTATTTGGCTAATATCTAAGCGTCCGTCGATTTTTGTGCTGATTCTGATGTTTGTACTGGTTGGCTTGGCGAGAAGCCTTTAAGGTTCACCCCCTCCCAGCCTCCCCCTTAGCAGGGGGAGGAGCTAATAGACTTTTTGTTCCCTCCCCTTATCTTCAAGGGGAGGGTTAGGGTGGGGTTGTTAATTGAGGCAGCTGTTTCAGCCCCTCCCAGCCTCCCCCTTAGCAGGGGGAGGAGCTAATAGGCTTTTTGTTCCCTCCCCTTATTTTCAAGGGGAGTGTTAGAGTGGGGTTGTTAATTGAGGCAGCTGTTTCACCCCCTCCCAGCCTCCCCCTTAGCAGGGGGAGGAGCTAATAGGCTTTTTGTACCCTCCCCTTATCTTCAAGGGGAGGGTTAGGGTGGGGTTGTTAATTGAGGCAGCTGTATCACCCCTCCCAGCTTTCCTCTAAGCAGGGGGAGGAGCTAATAGGTTTTTTTGTTCCCTCCCCTTATCTTCAAGGGGAGGGTTAGGGTGGGGTTGTTAATTGAGGCAGCTGTTTCACCCCCTCCCAGCCTCCCCCTTAGCAGGGGGAGGAGCGAATAGTTTTTTATCTCGTTTCATGACTTATTTCTATCATGCCTTGAATTCTGTACGCTTAACGCCATTATTCAACTTATACATTTTTATTAGACGGGTAGCTTCTATGGCGAACACAGTTTTTTGTAAAAAATTTCAAAAAGAAATGGAGGCGTTAGATCGAGCGCCGTTACCAGGAGCCAAAGGCCAAGAAATTCTGCAAAACGTGTCTAAACAGGCTTGGCAAGAATGGCAGTTGCTGCAAACCATGATGATCAATGAAAAGCAGTTGAATTTAATGCAGCCTGAGTCTCGTCAATATGTGATGGAGCAGATGGACAAGTTTTTTAATAACGAAGCGACGGACAAATTGTCAGGTTATGTTGATCCGGATGAGATTAAAGAGCTTTAACCAATCCTGAATACGTTAAGTTACTGTAAAAAAATGCCGCTTGTTTACGACATAAACAAGCGGCATTTTTTTGAATCCAATTATAGCGTCGAATCAGTGACAAAGCTTATTGGGTAACAAAGCTAGCAAATAAAATGTCTTTAACCGGCTCGAGTCCGGTTTCTTCTTTTAGAGCGGTGTTTACTGCCAAAGCCGCTTCTGCACGAGTTTCCTCGCGAGCGATAGCGCCAGTAACTTGCTCTGTCGTACGAGAGCTTAGAAACATCACTAAGGCATCCCTGATCAATGGCATATTGGCTTCAATAAGCTCTGTGTGGGATGCGTCGGTACGAATACTGATGCTGGTTTTGATGTATTTCAAACGATCTTCGTTGCCAACATGATTAACAACAAAGTTTGGTTTCAATTCAACATAAGCTGGCTGCGACGTCGTTTCATCTTCTTCAGCATAAGCTGTCAGGCTAGTCGTGCATAAAAGCAGCAATAGTCCAAAGATTCGTGATTTACTGTTTAGGGACATCATCAATGACATTTGGTACTCTCGTATTCATTCCAATAGACAGTATACTAACTGCCATTAATGTTTTCTGCAGTAGGAATTTCGCACTTTTGGATTTCCTAACTGTCATAACGTTTATATTTGCTTTGAATTACTCTTAATTAGTCAGTTTAGGAACCCTTGTATATGTTTGCGTTTTTATCCGCTCGTCGTTTTCATGGTTTGGTTGCGTTTGCCGCGTTTGCGCTTTTAGCGGTGGCATTCTACATGGAATATCAAATGGGTTTAGAGCCTTGTCCTTTATGTATGTTGCAACGCATCGTTTTTTTCTGTGTTGGTATTGTGTCATTGGGCTCGGCTTTGTCTGCAAAGGTTTGTGTTCGAAAAGGCTGCGCTTGGCTGGTTGTTGTGTTATCTGTCATGGGAGCAGCACTGGCTATTCGCCATTTATACCTGCAAAGCTTGCCTATGGATGAGTTACCAGCATGTTTGCCTGGGTTGAGTTACATGTTTGAAGTGTTTCCATGGCAGGAAATTATGCAAGCTATGATTATGGGCACTGGCGAATGTGGTGACGTGGTTTGGACTTTTCTTGGTTTGAGTATCCCAGGTTGGACCTTAGTCGCATTTACAGGCATGGCCGTGATTAATATTGTTATTGCATTAAGAGTTAACAAAAAAATACGTTAATAAACGAGTATTTTGGCGCTGATTTTAGCAAAGTGATGGTGGGGACAGTCATGCTATTCCCACCTTTAAAAGGTTACAAATCCTTCTGACTATCGTATTGCAGGGGGTTGTGTATCGGAATATGCTTGAGAAAAGATAGTAATAATAATTAACGCCTAATGGAGTCTGCATATGTTAGAAGGTTGTAAAACAGCCCAAGAGCGATGGGGCGGAGTTCATGTCATTATTGATCGCTGGTTAGCTCAGCGTCGACAGCTGCTGGAGATGGGAGTGTATTTGCGAGAGCGTGGAGATTTAACGCCAACCGATACGCCAAAGATCCAATCCTTTTGTGAGTTGCTGGTGGATTATGTTTCCGCGGGTCACTTTACCGTCTATGAACAACTGGCTATAGAAGCGAAAGAGTTTCACGATGATAGCGCTGTAGTATTGTTGCGTGAACTACTGCCTAAGATCGACAGTACGACTGAGATCGCCATTGAGTTTAACGACAAATACGACACCAAAGAGCATTGTAACGAGCAGCTGGAAGCCTTGCCTTTTTCACTGCAGGCGTTGGCTTTGGTTATGGCTGAACGATTCGAATACGAAGATCAGTTGATCAAGGAATTGCATGAAGCGCACAGTGAAAAAAACGCTTGAGCTTGGTGTCATCGTATTCAGCTCAATAGCACTTTTATCCTGCTCGGCAGAAGCACCCACTCGAACGGCAAAATACGCTGTGCAGGGATTGCATGCTGCGGTCTTGAGCGATGATGGCTCGGCCGCTTTAATTGGTTCCATTCAGCATGGGGGCAGTTATTGGGTAAACGCAATTAACGAGCGTCGCTTTAACTGGAACCATGCGCCAAACGAATATACGACCCTGTTGGGAGTCGACATTGATCCTAGCGGGCAATTTGCCGCAACGGGTGGTGGTCGTTCGTTGGTGTTGTGGAGTACAACAACCGGTAAGTCTGATGGCTTTTGGACGACACCTGGTGACATTCAATCATTAAAACTGACCCAAAACGGTAACTATGCGCTGGTTGGCTTAAATGACCAAACGGCGCGTTTTTTTGATATCAAACAAGGTGGCATCCGACAAACATTGCGTACGGGGACAACCGTTCGTGCTGTTGATGTCACAGCAGATGGCTTGTTAGGCATCACCGGCGATGACTTTTCAAAAGTGATCCTATGGGATATGCAAACTGGCGAGAAAAAATTCGAGTGGCCTTTAGATAATGCGATTGCTAGCGTGGCGTTATCGGCAGACGGTAAGTACGCCTTTGGTGCTGCTCAACTTGGTAGTGCTAAAATTTGGTCGACAAGAACAGGGCAAGAGTTGACGAAAATAGACACTGGGGCGTTAAAGTATCGTAATGTTACGATCAGTCAGGCCGCTTTTTCTCCAGACGACCGATCTATTCTTCTGGGGGAAGTAACAGGGCGCGTGTCTTTGGTTCAGGTCAGTACGGGTGAGGTACAAAAAGAATGGGACGTTATTCAAGAAAACGCCCGACTCACCGGTTCTAGTGTCCTAGCGCTGGCGCATGGTTCGGGTAATCGCTACTACGCAATTGGCAGCAATGGTTACTTGAACGTATTAGAATAATCCCTTCATTTAAACGATAAGTACGCGAGTCATGACGGATAAAAACAGACCTGAAGTTTCCCCTATTACTCAAAAAACCTTATCCAAGTGGGCGGCTTTGTTTGCTATTCAGGCGGCTCTTTCTGTTGCTGCTGGTGCGTTTGGTGCGCATGCCTTAACGGCGATACTAGATGCCAAAGCCCTTGGCTGGTGGCACACAGCGAGCCAATATTTAATGTATCACGCCTTGGCTGGTCTGTTGGTTGTTGCGCTGTCTTCCCTTGTATCATCTTGTAAGCGCATACTGATATTACTTTCTTTAGGAAATCTGTTTTTTGCTGGAAGCTTATATACTATGGCATTGACAGGTTATACCTACCTAGGAGCCATAACGCCAATAGGTGGCTTTTGCTATTTGCTGGCTTGGTGTTATTTGGCTTTATGTTTATGGCGGTCAACGCGGCATCAAGGCTAATTTTTGATCTGACAAAGCAGGACAGGTTTAGGGTTTTCGGGTAGTATTGCGTCCAAAATTTACAGTGGGTGTTTTGTATTATCAAATATTGATTAATACGCTCATTCAAATCGAACATATTTAAGCTAAGCGATACGAAATCATGCAAGAGCAAGATACAGAAATACAAGAACCGAGTCATAAACGTACCATTAGAAGCTTTGTAGTACGTGGTGGTCGTATGACTGAAGGCCAACAAAAGAACTATGACGCAAACTGGGCGGTATACGGTTTAAATCTCCCTGATGGTCGCATTGACTACAAAACCGTGTTTGGTCGTGAAGCTGATGTAGTGATCGAAGTGGGTTTTGGCATGGGAGCATCCCTTGTTGAAATGGCAAAGAATGCACCAGAGAAAGACTTTATCGGTATTGAAGTACACCCGCCAGGCGTTGCTAAGCTGATGATGCTAGCGAAAGAAGAAGGTGTGACGAATTTACGTGTGTATTGTGATGACGCCATTGAAGTAATGGCAAATTGCTTACCACAACACAAGGCGAGTGGCTTTCAGCTATTTTTCCCAGACCCTTGGCACAAAAAGAAACACAACAAGCGTCGTATCGTACAGCCATTGTTTGCTCAGCAAGTGGCAAATGTCCTAAAAGAGGGTGGCCTTTTCCATATGGCGACCGACTGGGAACCTTATGCCGAACATATGATGGAAGTGATGGAAGCACAAGAAGGCTATCAAAATGCGGCTGGCAAAGGGCAGTATCATCCGCGTCCAGAATGGCGACCTTTGACTAAGTTTGAACAACGCGGCGAGCGTTTGGGGCATGGCGTTTGGGATTTGATTTATTCTAAAGTCTAAATCAAATCATGAGAACGCTAAATTAGCATTCCATGTCTAATATCGAGTTAATAAAAAAGCGACCTTGGGTCGCTTTTTTATTATTCGAAAGATGAGCATCAAATATTATTTGATTTCTACGCTTTCACGGCTGTTGCCAGCGTCAAAGTATTCTTGGAATACTTTTGGTGTGCGGCCACGGCCAGTCCATTCGTGTGTTTGACCATCAACAACTAGACGGTATTTAGGTTCTACTGTTTTGCCTTTTGTAGCGCCCGCTTTTGGCGTAGTCAAAAGGGCAACTTCTTCCATTGTTAAGCCGCTTTTAGCGATAAGATTAGCAATTTCTTCTGCGCGAGCAGATTTTAATGCTTGCTCTGCTTCACGTGCCGCTTCTTCTTCTTTCGCTTTCTCAAGCGCATTAGTGAAGCCTGCGATTAGGTTTTCAAGCTGTGCAACGCTTAATTCTTTACCAGCAGCGCGAGCTTTCGCTTTATTGCCTGCTAATTCAACTAATAAACTCATTGGTGTCCCCTATCTATCTGTTAAGAACGAATTGTGTGGTCCTGCATTAAAAAAGAGATCCATCTATTACACACAGTGGTGTGGTAAAATCGTTAGTCAAAGCATGTTACTTTTTAATAATCAGCTTCGTTTACTCTTGTTCATGAATTGAAATTCAGATAAGAGATGACTTTCAATCTTCTAATGATACTAATTCAATATTTAAGAAGATGTTGAATTACTGTCATTATATTTTGGTGTGATTCTATACTATTTCAAGTTTGTGTGTGGATTTTAATAAAAAATAACCTAACATGCTAATAAAATAATGTTCGTAGACTGTTATAAAAGTGTAAATAATAGGGTAATAAATGAATTCTATACCAGATAACTTAAGCGCAGAATTTTCTATATTAAAAAAGTACAGCAATAACATCATTAAGTTATTTGAAGAAGGAGCCACGGTACCTTTCATTGCTCGCTATAGAAAAGAAAGCACGGGTGGTATGAGTGATATGGATTTGCGTGCCTTTTTTGATAGATGGCAATATTTAGTCGAATTAAACAAACGCAAAGAAAGCATACTGTCTTTATTAGCTAATGATACAAATGTCACCGATACAGTTAGACAGAAAATACAAAGTGCGACGTCTAAAAACGAATTAGAAGATCTATATGCCCCCTTCAAAAAAGCGCGCAAAACAAAAGCGGATGAAGCAAGAGAGCAAGGCTTGCTGCCTTTGGCGTGTTTGATATGGTCAGGTGAAAGGTCTGACAGTGTATCCGCAATCGAGGCTTGGATAAGACAAAACAATATTGCAATATCGGCTGAATCGGCACTGGACGGTGTCATTGAGATATTGAGTGACGCTATTTCAAATGACAGTGAGGTTCTAAAAAAAGGGCGTACAGAGTTGCTTAAGAACGGTCGATTAGTCAGCCGAGTATTGCGAGGAAAAAAAGAAATCGGCGAAAAATTCCGAGACTATTTTGATTACCAAGAAGACATAAATAAAGTACCCGCCCACAGACTATTGGCACTATTTCGAGGAAAAAAAGAGGCTATATTAAAGTTAAGCATGGCTTTAAAGAGCGGAGGTTTTTATCCAGAGAACTTAATGTTTCCTCATTTAAACCAATTGCTTGATGATCAACAAACAGAAACTCATCGACTAACTTCTGTACAGCGGCGTTATTTAAACATCGCCTGGGAGAAGAAACTGCTTACTAAGTTAGAAAGCGATGTATTAACACAACTGAAAGAACGGGCAGAAGAAGGGGCGATTCAGGTATTTGCTGATAACTTGCAAGACTTACTTATGGCCGCGCCAGCGGGGGCACATAGAGTGTTGGGTGTTGATCCTGGTTTCCGTAACGGCGTCAAGCTGGCTGTAATCGATGAGCAAGGAAATGTGCTGGATCACGGTGTGATTTATCCCCACGGCCCACAAAATAAGACACAAGAGGCCAACGCTCGACTCCTAGCGCTAATCAATAAATACTGCATTACTTGGGTAGCGATTGGTAATGGAACCGCCTCACGTGAGACTGAGTCTTTACTAAAGGCTTTGATAGCGGAGCAGGGCTTAGACTGCCGTGCCGTTGTTGTCAGTGAAGCGGGAGCTTCTGTGTATTCCGCATCGCCCATTGCGATTCAAGAATTCCCTGATTTAGACGTCACCATTCGTGGCGCGGTGTCGATTGCGCGACGTTTTCAGGATCCCTTAGCCGAGCTAGTTAAAATTGATCCTCAAGCCATAGGCGTTGGGCAATATCAGCACGACGTTAAAGCCTCTCTGCTCTCAAAGTCCCTCGCTAATGTCGTGGAGGATTGTGTGAACCGCGTTGGGGTGGATATCAATCTCGCATCGGTGTCTTTGCTGTCTTATGTTTCGGGTCTAACCAATCGACTAGCGCAAAACATCGTTGAGTATCGACAGAAAAAAGGTCGCATCGAGTCCCGAGCCGAATTGTTGAAAATAAAAGGGGTAGGCGATAAGTGTTTTGAGCAATGTGCCGGATTCTTAAGGATCTTGAACGGCAAAGAGCCGCTGGATCAGTCCGGTGTTCACCCGGAATCTTATCCTTTGGTGAAGAAAATGGCTGAGCAAGTTTCTCTCAAAGCGAATGACCTTTTAAACAACGTCCAAGCTTTACAGCAATTAAAACAGCTGGCACCCAGTGTTGCGCAAGCGGGTGATTTTACCTATTCTGACATTTTGGCAGAGCTTGCCAAGCCTGGTCGAGATCCACGTCCAGAATTTCGTTACGCGTCTTTTGATCACAGTATTCAGAAGCTTGAAGATGTACAGGAAGGTATGACCTTAGAAGGCGTTGTGACCAATGTGGCGGCGTTTGGTGCCTTTGTCGACCTTGGGGTGCATCAAGATGGTCTGATTCACATTTCGCAGCTTGCTAACCGATTTGTGAAAGACCCAAGAGAGTTGGTGCGCGTGGGACAAGTCGTCAATGTTACTGTGATAGAAGTGGATATACAGCGTAAGCGAATCGCGCTGAAAGCCAATGGGCTTTAAGAGAGAGGCTTATGGACGTCAGATCACGCCTCGTCTCATCAGACCTAGGGAGCGTCTCATTTATGATGTTATTGTAGGTTGGATGAGGGAGGCACGACCGTGATCCAACACTGTCAGATCACGTCTCATCCGACCTACGGTTTTGTGGGTGCGATGTCTTTGTTGGAATGTCGGATCACGCCTCGTACCTCGTCTCATCCGACCTACGGGTTGGTGGGTGCGATGTCTTTGCTGGGATGTCGGATCACGCCTCGTGCCTCGTCTCATCCGACCTACGGTTTTGTGGGTGCGATGTCTTTGTTGGGATGTCGGATCACGCCTCGTGCCTCGTCTCATCCGACCTACGGTTTTGTGGGTGCGATGTCTTTGCCGGAATATCGGATCGCGCCTCGTCTCATCCGACCTACGGTTTTGTGGGTGCGATGTCTTTGCTGGAATGTCGGATCACGCCTCGTGCCTCGACTCATCCGACCTACGTTTTTGTGGGTACGATGTTTTTGTTGGAATGTCGTATCACGCCTCGTGCCTTGTCTCATCCGACCTACGGTCTTGTGGGCGCGATGTCTTTGCTGGAATGTCGGATCACGCCTCGTTTATGGGTGGTGATTTGAATCTAAGCAAAAAAAACCGATTAGAAAATTCTAATCGGTTTTTTTAAAGGGAAAACGCGAGGCTAATAAATTAAGCCGCAGAAGCGATTTTTGCTTTTGCTTGGTTGAAAGATTCTTCGCCAGGCTCGCCAAGTGCTTGGCCACCAGCAATGAAAGTTTCTTTTACAGTGATACCAACAAAACCTAAGAAAGTGTTTAGGTAAGGTACTTGGTGGTCCATTGGTGTTTCTGCCAAGAAGCTACCGCTTGCAACGAAAACGTAAGCGTCTTTGTTAAGCATACCAACCGGGCCAGTTTCCGTGTATTGGAAAGTACGACCAGCGCGAGCAATGTAATCAAAGTAAGACTTCAAAGTAGAAGGGATACCAAAGTTATACATAGGCGCAGAAACAGTGACAACGTCAGCCGCTTCGATTTCGCTAATCAGTTCATCACCAATCGCAACAATTGCTTTTTGCTCAGCAGTGCGGTCTTCTTCTGGTGTGAATAGTGCGCCCAAAGTTTCACTTGTAAAGTGTGGTAGTGGGTTCGCATCAACATCACGAACAACCACTTTGCCATCTGGGTTTTTTGCTAACCAGTTTTGAACAAATTCATTTGCTAGTTGACGTGATTTTGAATTTTCGCCAGAAGCACTAGAGTCGATACGTAATAATGTAGCCATGTTTGATTCTCCGTAATAAAGGGGTTAGAGCCTTTAAGGCGCTATGTATTGATTAATGTCCATCATAATATAACCAACATATTCGATAAAAAAGTGACATTTTTTGGGGATATTGATCGAAAAATACGATACATTGTTTCTTCTTATTTTATAGCGAGAATGATCTTGAAAGCTCCGAGAGTAACCCTAGAACAATGGCGAGTCTTGCAATCAGTGGTTGATAAAGGCGGCTTTGCCCAAGCAGCGGAAGCCCTACACAAAAGCCAGTCGTCGGTGAGTTACACGGTTGCTAAGCTGCAAGAACAGCTTGGATATCCGCTATTGATCATTGAAGGTCGAAAAGCCAAATTAACGGAACGGGGCGAAGTGCTCTTACGCCGGTCTCGGCATTTAATAAAAGAAGCGGTAGACCTAGAAGAACTGGCTCATACGCTGGGGCAAGGCTGGGAGCCAGAACTTGAATTAGTAGTGGATCAAGCGTTTCCCACACCCGCTCTATTGAGGGCGCTGCAAGCATTCGAACCGCAAAGCCAAGGCACGCAAGTTCAGCTAAAAGAAGCGGTATTGAGCGGAGGCGAAGAAGCCCTGCGAAAAGGTAGCCCAGATTTAGTGCTCAGTAGCATTGTCCCGAAAGGCTATCTGGCGGATCCCATTGTGGAAGTAGAAATGATCGCTGTCGCAGCGAGCAGCCATCCATTGCTACAAGAAGCCGAGCCTATTAATAATGAGCGACTGAGCCGAGAGCTACAAATTGTCATTCGAGACTCTGCCTCTGAAACGTCTGTTGATGCGGGTTGGTTAGGCACGGATCGTCGTTGGACGGTATCGAGCGTGCAATCCGCACTGGAAATAGTGACCAGCGGTATTGGTTTTGCTTGGTTGCCTAAGGCCGACCTAGATTACGCCCTGCAAAGTGGAAAATTGAAAAAGCTGAAATTGATCTCTGGCAGTGAACGAAATTTCCATATGTATGCCATCTTCGGCAAAGGCGAACGAACAGGGCCGGCAACTAGGCTACTGGTTGAGCTGCTTCAGGCGGAATGCAATGCCTGCCCAAGTCGTAAAACCTCGACATTATCGTGAGAACCCCTCGCATTAGAATGACGCTAATCAAGTCTCAATTACTCAGAGAC
Source organism: Marinomonas alcarazii (assembly GCF_003208215.1). Classification (GTDB taxonomy): domain Bacteria; phylum Pseudomonadota; class Gammaproteobacteria; order Pseudomonadales; family Marinomonadaceae; genus Marinomonas; species Marinomonas alcarazii. The sequence continues at coordinate 96,728 of NZ_QKLW01000007.1, read as the reverse complement.
TTGATCTTGAATGATAGCCAATAATGAAGGCAAGAAAGAGCGCTCTACTTTGTTCTCTTCGCTCCAAAGCTTAGCAACCGCAATGGCTTTAGGGCAGTGAAAGAGTAATTTATGCACTTGTATTTTCACGACTAACTTAGGGGGCTTGTTGTCCTCAGCGAACAGCTCAAGTGTGTCCTTGTCGGTGTGCAGGCTTGCTGTGCCTTTTACACGCACCACTTCACCAATGCCAGGAATCATAAACAGCAGCCCAACTTCGGGGCGTTCCACAATGTTTCTTAGGCTGTCCAGGCGATTGTTACCAGGAAGGTCTGAAAAAGCCAGCGTATTAGCATCCACAACTTTGACAAATCCAGCGTCTCCTCCACGAGGAGACACATCAGCAAAGCCGTTTTCGTCCGACGTCGACATGATCATAAAAGGGCAGTGCTTAATAAATGTGATGGCGTGTTGTTCTAGGGCATCAATCTCTTTTTTTAACGCTAAAGGGTGCGCCTCTTTATAAAGTGCATCAAGTTGCTGTGGCTCGCTGAGTTTACTCATGCTCATCCTTTGTTGTGGGTGGAGCAGTAACCACTGATAATGGTTACTATTAATATTGAACGGTATTTTATACTGCAAACGCCCTAATGTAACCACTCGCCTTTAGATTGCTCATTCTCTGACAATATAGATTTGTGTCTCGCTTAGAAGTGTTGAAAATCATTGATTTACTATTTTTTAGATAAATTGTCATTTTTTTTGTGACAATTTGGGTTGTGGCGTTTTTGGCAAAAAGGTCTAATAGCTTACATTCCAAATTATTCATTGCATAAAGACGCCAACACAAGGACGCTTCATGACTCAGGACATCGTAATTCTTGCTGCCGGAAAAGGCAGCCGAATGAAATCCGCCTTTTCCAAAGTACTGCACAAAGTAGGCGGTATCGCCATGGTCAGAAGAGTGCTGACAACGGCAAGTACACTGGAAAACGCCAATTTACATCTTGTGGTCGGTCATCAAGGCGAGCAAGTCGAAGCAAATTGTCAGGATTTTTCAGCCAATATTGTTTGGCAGAATGATCCACAAGGTACGGGCGATGCGTTACGTCGCGTTGCGCCTTTTTTACAAGCAGACGGCGCAACCTTAACCTTGTACGGTGATGTGCCGCTTATCCGTGCTAGCACATTGCAAAAAATGACGGCGCTATCAAATTCTAACACCTTGGTTTTATTGACGATTTCTCTTGATAATCCAACGGGTTACGGGCGTATCGTACGTGACGAGCAAGGTAAAGTTACCGCTATCGTAGAGCAAAAAGACGCCTCGGCAAGTGAACTTGCTATCAAAGAAGTGAACACTGGCATTCTATTAGCACCAAATGCACACCTTCAAGCATGGCTTGCCGCTTTAAAAAACAACAATGCCCAAGGTGAATATTACCTAACGGACGTGATTGCCATGGCGGCACGTGATGGCGTTGATATCGTTACGGTTAATCCAGAAAACGAAGCCGAAGTCGCGGGTGTGAATGATCGTGTGCAGCTGGCGGCGTTAGAGCGAGAGCTACAAAATCAGCAAGCCATTCGTCTAATGCAAAATGGCGCCACTTTATTGGACCCATCTCGCATTGATGTGCGTGGTGAACTCGTCACTGGTAATGACGTGATCATCGATGTGAACTGTGTATTTGAAGGTAAGGTCACATTAGGTGCAGGTGTAGAAATTGGGCCAAACTGCCACCTCAAAAACTGTACCGTGGGCGATAATACCATCATCAAAAGCAACACGCTGATCGAAGACAGCCAAGTTGGAGAATCTTGTGATATCGGGCCATTTGCACGCTTACGCCCAGGCACGCAACTTGCCAACAAAGCCAAAATTGGCAACTTTGTTGAAACCAAAAAAGCCATTATTGGTGAAGGCAGTAAAGTGAACCACTTGAGCTACATTGGTGACACGGAAATGGGCGCCAACGTCAACGTGGGCGCAGGCACCATTACTTGCAATTATGACGGTGTGAATAAACATAAGACGCAAGTGGCCGATAACGTATTTATTGGTTCTAACTCATCGTTAGTTGCTCCCGTACAAATAGAAGAAGGCGCAACGATCGCCGCAGGGTCTACTATTACGAAACAAGTTGGCGAGAAACAATTGGCGTTCGCCAGAGCGCGACAAACCAACAAAGACAATTGGCCACGACCCACTAAAAAATAACGTTTCAGCTTTTAAGCTCTTTGGATGTAATTCCTCGGCGCTAATAATCATAGCCACGATTGTCATTCCCGCGAAGGCGGGAAGCCAGTGGTATTGTCTAAATAGGGTTATTTCCGATGACCATAAGTGATTGATTCCCGCCTTCGCGGGAATGACGGAATAGAAATGACGGAATAGGAATGACGGAATAGAAATGACGGAATAGGAATGACGGAATAGAAATGACGGAATAGAAATGACGGAATAGAAAAGGGGTCAGATCCCTTTTACAGAACATTCGTAATTAGACTATTTATTATTAAATTTAAGGGGGCAGACCCCTTTTGCAGACTCAAAGAAGGATTCTCCATGTGCGGAATAGTTGGCGCCATTGCACGTCGTAACGTATCAAAGATTTTAATCGAAGGCCTAAGCCGTCTTGAATACCGTGGTTATGACTCTTCCGGTGTTGCGATTAACAACGATGAAGGTGTGTTTTCACACCGTGCCGTTGGTAAGGTTCAGGCATTAAAAGACAAATTCGCAGCAGAACCATTGGATGGCAAAATGGGCATCGCACATACTCGTTGGGCGACCCATGGCAAGCCAACGGAAGCCAACGCACACCCTCACTTCTCTGGTGATGACCTTGCTCTAGTGCACAACGGCATTATTGAAAACCACGAGCCTTTGCGTCGTGAATTAAAAGCCAAAGGTTATGAGTTTAAATCCGAAACAGACACCGAAGTCATCGTTCACCTTATTCACGATGCCATGAAAACACAGCCAGACTTGCTTAAAGCCGTTCAAGCTGCGTTAACAAAACTGCATGGTGCTTTTGCGATAGGTGTGGTGCAAAAAGACGATAACGAACGCTTTATCGCGGCCCGAAAAGGCAGCCCGCTTGTTGTTGGGGTTGGTATTGAAGAAAATTTTGTCGCCTCTGATCAGCTTGCTCTGTTGCACGTTACAGACCAATTCATCTTCTTAGAAGAAGGCGATGTGGCGGAAGTAAGCCGTGATCAAGTATCTATTTATGATGCAAAAGGCGAATTGCAAGACCGTCCAATCAGCGTCTTTAACCACAACGTCGATGCCACAGACAAAGGCGAATTTCGTCATTACATGATGAAAGAAATCTACGAACAACCAAAAGTGATTAGCGCGTGTTTAGAAGGCCGCATCAGCGAAACGAAAGTGCTGACTAGCTGCTTTGGTGCTGACTCTGGCTTTTTAAAAGAAGTGGAAAATGTTCATATCGTTGCTTGTGGCACCAGCTACCATGCAGGCATGGTGGCCAAATACTGGATCGAAGATTTGGCTGGACTGCCATGTACCGTTGAAGTGGCCAGCGAATACCGCTACCGCAAAGTAGCCGTGCCTAAGAAAACCTTGTTCTTAACCTTGTCCCAGTCAGGTGAAACAGCGGATACCTTGGCAGCGTTACGCATGGCAAAAGAACTCGGTTATTTGACCACCTTGGCTATTTGTAACGTGCCATCTAGCACGCTAGTGCGTGAGTCAGCGCTTACTTTGTTGACCAATGCTGGCCCTGAAATTGGTGTGGCATCCACCAAAGCCTTTACCACTCAGCTAACCGCACTATTGATCACCAGTGTCGCCATTGCGGTTGAAAACGGTTTGTCCGCAGAGAAAGAAAAAGAGCTTGTACAAGCCATGCGTTCTTTGCCTGCCCATGTGAATGATGCGTTATTGGCTGACACTCATATTAAAAAAGTAGCCGATCAATTTGCTAATAAAACCAACGCGTTATTTTTGGGGCGTGGCACCATGTTCCCAATCGCGCTAGAAGGTTCATTGAAGCTGAAAGAGATTTCTTATATTCATGCGGAAGCTTACCCGGCAGGTGAACTGAAGCACGGGCCATTGGCATTGGTTGATGAAGACATGCCGATTATAGCTTTGGTTCCACATAACGACATGTTGGACAAACTTAAGTCAAACCTACAAGAAGTCGCCGCCCGCGGTGGTGAATTGTTCGTCTTTGCAGACAAAGACACAGATCTTCATAATGAAGAAAACATCACCTTCACAGAAGTGCCAAAAGTAGACAGCATCCTAGAGCCGATTGTGCATACCATTCCGCTGCAGTTGTTGTCTTACCACGTTGCTGTAGTAAAAGGCACAGACGTGGATCAGCCGCGTAACCTAGCGAAATCCGTTACCGTTGAATAGTTTTCATAAGAACTAAGCAGTAGATGTACGACTATAATAAAGTTTGATAATTTATAATATAGTTTGATTTTTTATAATATAGTTTGATATTTTTTGCCCCCCTGCTATCCTCAGATAGACAGGGGGGCAATTTATGTATGATTCGGAAAGATCACTAGATCCAAAAGATGAAAAACGACTAAAAACCAGAGGTATTGGATCTGGACGTAAGTATGAACCTTTCATCAAAGTCCATGAAATTAGTAGTAAAGGTGAAAGCTATCGAATCTTTGGCCGAAACTCATCACGCCCCCACCATCTCCTATCTCGTTTAGAATTATCTGCCTTTCTTATTTTTGATCGCTATTACCTTACCGTCGATATTAAGGAGCAATACCCACTTCCTATAGTAGACACCCTCAGTATTTGTGAGCGATTGGGTATTAAGCACCCTCAAATATTAGGAAAGCTAAAAGTCGTTACAACGGATTTAGTAATAGAACTAAAGAACAAAAACGGTTTAGCTGTTGCTGTTAAATATGCAGAAGATCTGAATGACATGCGAACGGTTGAAAAACTTCAGATTGAGAAGGTGTTTTGGGAGCAGCAAGGCTATGAATGGAAGCTTTTTACGGAACAAGAAATTAGTGCAGCTATTAAAGAAAATTTAGAATGGCTTCATGCCGCCCATCAAAATTCAAACGATCTTTATACAGAATTATCTCTTAGTGATATCCAGTTGGTTTATCAGAGATTTACAGGCTCTGAAAAGAGGCTGTCGACAGTTTGTTCTGCGTTAGATGATGAGTACTCTTGTGAGCCAGGCTTTCATATTGGAGTAACTCGCAAGGCAATTGCGGCCAACCTAATAGATGTGCCTCTAGGCAAGGTATTCAGGCAGTGGTCTTGTTCAGACCTTTCACTCACGCATAGCCTCACTCTGATTGAAGGATATGCCTTAGATGTATCTTAATCGAGTCTATTTGGATCCCCATTCCACCCCAGCATCGCAACTACGTGTGGTTCTTGAACAAGTTGATTTCTTGATGTTGATTGATATCAATGATGATAAGGCATGGCCATTTCGCATAGGAACATCTGAAATAGATTCATTAGGGCTGGAGTTAATACCTGATCCTATTGAGTTAACAGTACTTGGTCTAGGCTCAAAAGCTGAGGAAGCTAGAGATCGAGCGTATAGCGCTATTGCCCCCTTACTTGAGCATAATGTCGAATTATTTGATAAAACACTACGAAATAAACATATCAAAGCATTACTTGAAAATACGGACGAGAAAAGACTCTACATTACGCGTCAGCTAAGACGGTATTGGCAACGAGGGATGACTCCTGATGCCTTGGCTCTCGATTACTCAAACTGCGGAGCCCCAGGCGAAGTACGAAGAAGCGTTACTAGTAAATTAGGACGAAAACGTTCCGTTACACCTGGAAAAGGGATGATTGTTACGGATGAAATTGCTGGCTTTTTTCGTCTCTCTATAGAAGCTTTTTACCTTTTAAGAGAGGACATTGATCTTCCTAAAGCTCGGACTAAGGCGATTGGCTATATAAAATCAAAATACCCCAAAATACACGAAAGCGATTTGCCAACAGACATGCAGTTTCGTTACTTTTTTGAAAGAAACTACAGTAGACCGGATGTTGTTAGGGCAAGGGCTTCAAGCATTGAGTATGAAAAAGATATAGCCCCCTTAAAAAGTACCTCAGTTACAAACAACTTTGGTCCAGGAGCTAGATATGAGATTGATGCCACCATTGCTGATGTGTTTTTGATTTCTGCGTTAGATCCAGATCGGATTATTGGACGCCCCATAATTTATAAAGTTAAAGATGTGTTTAGTCGAATGACAGTTGGATTATATGTTGGGTTAGAAAATCCTTCATGGGCTACTGCATCGATCGCTTTAGCTAATGCTTTCTGTGACAAAGTTGAATATTGCCGACGCTTTGGTATTGAGATTACTTATAATGATTGGCCAAGTGTAGGGACTCCTGCAGTAGTAACGGCCGACCGTGGTGAGCTATTGGGTAAGCATGGCGATATTTTGGTTAATCGCTTTGGCATCACGCTATCCAATACTCGAGCATATCATGGGGATGATAAGGGAATCGTTGAGCGATCGTTTAAGACGATGCATGCAGATATATTGCCCTATGTACAAGGGAAAGTAGAACCAATTAATGGCAAAAAAAAAGCAGGCAAACGGTATGAGTTATCTGCTGATTTAACTCTATATGACTTTACAAGAATGGTGATCATATCTGAGATTAACCGTAACACAACAGGAGTACTAAGCGGTTATGATTTTGAGTCAGATATGCCTACAGACCTTGCACCTGTTCCTGTTGATTTATGGAATTGGGGAGTTCGCAACCGCACAGGTGTGCTACGTGAGGTTGATGAAATGTTAACTTTTATTAATTTTTTACCTCATGAAAAAGCGACTGTCTCGGTTTTGGGAATCTGTTTTAAAGGACTTTATTACACATGCTCTGAAGCTGTGAGCTTAGGCTGGTTTCATAAAAATAAAGCAGCGCCTAGACCCAAAAGCTTAGAGATAGCTTATGATCCACTTGATACCAATTCTATTTATATTAGACCGGATAGCCAATTTAATAGTGTATGGAAATGTTCGTTAGAGTCTCGAAGCCGTAGATATAAGGATATGAGTTTCACTGAGGCGGTAAGCATTCTGAGAGAAAGCAGAACAGCTATAGCGGCAAGCAAGCAAAGGGCTGATTACAAAGCACCTGATCTACAAAACGAAATTGAAGAAATTGCCCTTCAAGCTGCCAAGCGTAAAAAGAATACCGATTTATCCATTAAAAGTGAAAGACTCCGAGGGATTCGGGATAATCGACAGCAAGAAAAGGAGTCAGAACGGCAAAAAGAAAGAAGCAGTAGCCGTAAGTCATTAAATGTATCTCAAAAAGCGACAGTAACGCCTATTAACTTAGAAATAATATCTGAGCCTGATTTTGACTTTCCTGATCTAGATGATTTTTAGCGGAGTTGTATTGAATGGAACATTTTAAGGCTGAGTATTTACCTGCCGAATTAAGTGATTATGAAGGACACCCGCTGATCAATGCATTGCCACCAATTAACTCACCTGAGCAAACAGCGAAACTGATTCGACGTAAACCTGAGGTAAGAGCCGAAGAGATTGCCCTTCCTGCACATATTAGGCGACATGCCATGCTAAGAATAATGGATGGTTTTTTGTATCCAACTAAAGCTCATTTACAGCTTGAGCAAAGCATCTCATCTATGATTCGGCAGGGGTATTTGAGTCGTAATATCGCGAATAAAAGTTACCAAGAAACGCTCAATAAAACACGAAATATGCCACTACAATCAACCATTAGAAATGCAGGAAATGAAGCTCTTGTCAGTTCTGTAATAGGTTGCTCTGGCGCAGGGAAAACGACGGCAGTAGAAGCTATTTTAGCTGGTTACCCGCAGACTATTATTCATACCGAATATCAACATGTTCAGCTTGTGTGGCTAAAGGTTGAAAGCCCCCATGATGCATCAGTGAAAAGTCTTTGTATTAACTTTTTTCGTGCGTTGGATGTTGCTCTAGATAACGATGGCGAATACGAAAAGCAGTATGTAAGGTCTCGTTCTAATGTCGATATGTTGTTAGGTGACTTTGCAAGAGTAGCTGCGTTGCACTCTATAGGTTTGTTGGTAATAGATGAAATCCAACATTTAGATCGCTCTAAGTCTGGAGTGTCTGAGAAAATCCTACGATTTTTCGTTCAACTAACAAATACAATAAAACTTCCAATACTCTTTGTTGGTACGCCAAAGGCGTATGATTTATTTTCTCCAAGCATGCGTTCAGCAAGGCGTGCATCACAGTTTGGAAGTATTAATTGGAGTCGTTTCAATACCGCATCCAGAGCCGGTAAAAATAGCGAGTGGGATCGTTTTTTTGACCAGCTATGGTCACTTCAGTGGTTCAAGTCTCCTCAGCCAATGACAGAAAATATCCGAAGTCTTTTTTGGGACTATTCACAGGGGATTGCGCATGTAGCGGTAACGCTGTTTTATCTTTGTCAGACGAGGGCTGTAACAATTGGGCGTGAAATCATTGACAAAAAATTAGTGGATATCGTTTTTAACGAAGAGCTTCACATGATTCGACCTATGATTAGAGCACTTCAAAGTGGTCGAGAAGAAGAAATTCAAAAATATGCAGATTTGGAAATTCCTAGGTCAAATCTTATTCAAAGCTCCATAGTGCAAAGCTCTTCTGTTGAAGTGTTTGAATCTCAACCAACCGTAATTCGAGAGGACTCTAAGTTTTATCAACTAGTGAATATGCTAGAACAAATGGGAGTGGGTTCTGATATCGCACCTACCGTCGCAGAACAAGCGATTGAGGAACTTCCTAATGGTACTTTGTTTGATTTGGTTGCACACATTCGAAATTTAGAAGAAAAAGAGCCTTTAAAACGAGAAGAGAATAAACCTAAAGTTGTTAAGTTAACGCCAAAATATGTGGAAAATGATCTAAGGTTGATGGTGAATAGCAAAGGGGCTTCTTATAAAACGATGAAGCAAGAAGGTGTTATAGTGAACCTGCTTGATTACTTGTAAAGTTGAAACTGTTTAAACGATCTTTATAGGATCGAAACTTTCGATTACCCCCTGTTTTGATTATTGGATAAAGAACGGAAGCGATATAACAATGAAAACAACATCAAATTTTGCTTTTCTGGAAGAACATGATCCACTTTTTGTAGAGTTAGCAACGGGGGCTGAGCGCGTATTCTCTAGTGATCCTAACACTACCTTGATTAAACTTCGCCAATTGGGTGAAGCGATAGCACAGCACATAGCCTCATTGGTTGGCGTTGAATTTGACGAACAAACATCACAAGCCGACTTATTGTACCGACTGAACCGTGAGTTACAGTTCGAATCGGTAACTCGAGAATTGTTTCATACACTTCGTATTGAAGGTAATAAGGCTACTCACCAATTTAGAACCCAGCATAAAGAAGCTCTTGATGGGCTTAAAGTCGCTCGTGCATTGGCTGTGTGGTTCCATCAGTCCTTTGGCAAGCAAGGGGTCAATTTCAAGCCTGGTCCGTTTCTCCTACCTAACGACCCTAGTAGCCAGCTTCGTCAACTGCAAATAGAGATTGAAAATTTAAAGAATGACCTTTCCAAGGCGAATGTTGAACTAGATTCCAGCAAGCAGCTAAACGACTTAATTAATCAAGAAAAGTCTGAGTACGAAGCTTTGGCAGTGGCAATGGATGAAGAATCAAAGCAATTAGCTGACTTAGCAAAAAACCATGAGCAGGCTCTTACAGAGCAACGGAAAGAATATGAGTCTAAACTCCAGTCTTTACAGCAGCAGCTGAAACAACAGGATGAAAAGATTTCAACTCAGCAAAAGCAGCAAGTTTCAAATAAAACAAGAAGTGCAAGTCAGCAAATTATACTTAGCGAAGAACTTACTAGAATCCTAATAGATCAGCAGCTCACTGAATCTGGTTGGGTCGTCGACAGTCAAGACATTACTTATCAAAGTGGTGCTCGGCCAGAGAAAAACATTAATAAGGCCATTGCTGAATGGCCAACGAAATATAATGGTGAGAATGGTCGTGCAGACTACGTTTTGTTTATAGGTCTCACTCCAGTAGCGGTAGTTGAGGCTAAGAAAGAAAATACTAATGTTGCAGGTAAAATTGCTCAGGCGGAGCGTTATAGTAAAGGTTTTGTTGTTGAAGAAACCATGCGAGGGGCTTGGGAAGTCTCTGGACTAACAATAGCTTGGCCAGATGATTACGATGGCCATTATAAAGTACCGTTTGTATATTCTTGCAATGGACGCCCATATATTCCTCAGCTTGCCGAGAAATCCGGCACATGGTTTAGAGATGTTCGTGACCACAGTAATACAAAGCGAGCTTTACCTAAGTTTCATACGCCGATCGGTTTAATGGATCTGCTAAAGCGAAGTAAGACAGAAGCAGAGCAGACTCTTAGTAACGAAGGATTCTCTTATTTGAGACTAAGGGACTACCAAGAAAAAGCAATTTTATCTGTAGAAGCTGCCCTTTCTCAAAATGCGCGCGAAGCACTCCTTGCCATGGCAACAGGTACGGGGAAGACTCGTACCATTATTGGCCTGATGTACCGCTTTCTAAAATCCGAAAGGTTCAAGCGCATTTTGTTTCTAGTAGATCGGACAGCGTTGGGGCAGCAAGCAATCGATGCTTTTAACGAAGCGCCTCTCGAACAAAATCATACCCTGTCAAAAATTTATAATGTAGCCGAACTTGGAGATATGGCAGCTGAAGCGGAGACTCGAGTTCAGGTTGCAACGGTTCAGGCAATGGTGAAACGGGTCTTTATGTCTGATACGCCACCGCCGATTGATCAATTTGACTGTATAATTATTGATGAAGCCCATCGTGGTTATACACTTGACCAAGAAATGACTGAAGGTGAACTAGCAACAAGAGATGCTAGCCAATATTTATCTAGTTATCGTCGAGTATTAGAATATTTTGATGCGGTGAAAGTGGGTTTAACCGCTACCCCCGCTAAGCACACTAGTGAAATCTTTGGAAAGCCAGTATTTACTTATTCTTATCGGGAGGCCGTAGCTGAAGACTGGTTAATCGATCATGAGCCTCCAAAGCGATATGAAACTGAGCTAACTCAAAAAGGTATTAAGTTCGAAAAAGGAGCGACTGTTTCATCAGTTAATACCCAAACTGGGAAATTAGACTCATCTGAATTAGAGGATGAAATTAATTTCGAAGTTGATGCTTTCAATCGAAGAGTGATTAATGAAAACTTTAATCGAGTGATCTGCGAGGAACTTGTCCTCCAAGAGTTAGACCCCTTTGGTGATGAAAAGACCTTGATCTTTTGTGCTACAGATCTTCATGCCGATATGGTCAAACGTTTATTGGATGATGAGTTTAAAGCTACTTACAATGGCGATTACAACCAAGCTGCAGTCGCGAAGATAACAGGCCAAAGTGACAAAGTAGACCAGCTTATACGTCAGTATAAGAACGAACGTTACCCAAATATTGCCATTACAGTTGATCTACTGACAACAGGCATCGATGTTCCAAAAATATGTAACCTTGTATTTTTACGTAGGGTAAAATCGCGCATCTTATTTGAGCAGATGATAGGTCGAGCCACTCGTCGTTGTGATGACATTGGTAAAACAGTATTTCGCATCTACGACCCAGTTGATATTTATGCTGCGCTCAATGAAGTAAATACGATGAAGCCGTTAGTAAAAGATCCAAATGTTAGTGTAGAGCAATTGGTCGATGAATTAACGGATCCTGAGGTTCTTGGGCGAGCACTCAGTTCACCTGGCGAACAACAAGGCGAATCCCATGCAGACGTTATATTAAATCATCTTAGCCAGAAACTTATGCGAGTTTTGCGTAAAGCAGAGAAAGAGTCTGAATCTAAACCGGCCTTAAAGGAGAAACTAGAAGAATTAGAGCAGCTTTGGGGAGTTGAACCAAAATCCTTACATAAACATTTACGTGATTTAGGTCCTCAGCAGGCAGCTAATTTTGTGACTCAACACAGGGGCTTATTAAATCAATTGGCTGATGTAGCTTTATTGGTTGGTACTGACCGAATGCCTATCATTTCTGAGCATGATGATGAGATACGAGAGAGGGCGCAAAACTATGGTGCTCATAAACGACCAGAAGATTACTTAGATAGCTTCAATCACTTTATTAAGGAGCAACTCAACCAAAATACTGCACTTTCAGTTGTAGTCAAAAGGCCTAGGGACTTAACTCGCGAACAGTTGAAAGATATCAAACTTTTACTTGATGGTGCCGGATATTCAGAAGCAAACCTTCAATCCGCTGTTCGGAACCAGACGAATAAAGATATTGCCGCGAGTATTGTCGGCCATATACGCCGCGCCGCTTTTGGAGAGCCTTTAATTCCATTTGAACAGCGAGTCGCACAAGCAATGGATCGAATTTATGCTAGCCATCAATGGTCAGTGCCGCAGCGCAAGTGGCTAGATCGCTTAGCTAAGCAGTTAGTTCATGAAGTGATTATTGATAGAGAATTTGTTAATAGTCGTTTTTCTGATTACGGTGGAGCCAGACAATTTGATAAAATACTAAGTAATCAACTAGATACAGTCTTGGATGAGCTCAGTGACGCAATTTGGCCACAACAAAGTGCCTAAGCTTTTCCAATACTCAAGAAATTAACTAAGAGAACACTAATGACCAATAACGATATTGTACAGAAACTCTGGAACTTGTGTGACGTGCTACGTGATGACGGTATTAACTACAGTGACTACGTAACAGAACTAGTGCTACTGCTGTTTATAAAAATGGTGCATGAAAACACCGAGGCAGGCACGATTAAAAAGCACCCGTTACCTGAGGGCTGTCGCTGGACAGATGTAAGTGAGAAGTCAGGTATTAACTTGTTAAACGATTACAAACGCATTCTGTTAAGCCTTTCTACTGGCAAAGATGCCGATGGTAACGCTGTACATGACGATCAATTAATCAGCGCTATTTATGCGGACGCACAAACTCGTCTACGCGAGCCGCGTCATTTAGAGCAAATGATTAAAACCCTAGACCAAATTGATTGGTTTAGTGCAGCAAAAGATGGCCTTGGGGATTTGTATGAAGGTTTGCTTGAGAAAAATGCTTCCGAGACTAAGTCAGGAGCTGGTCAGTACTTTACTCCGCGAGCCCTAATTAACAGTATGGTACGTTGTATCAAACCGCAGGTTGGCGAAATTATTCAAGACCCCGCTGTCGGTACCGCCGGATTTTTGGTCGCTGCAGACCAGTATATGCGTGAGCAAACAGATGACTACATGGATTTAAGCGCCAAAGAAGCCGACTTTCAGAAAAACAAAGCTTTTATTGGAGTTGAGCTGGTTCCAAATACTCGACGCTTGGCCTTAATGAACTGCTTATTACACGGCATGGAAGGCGATGACGAAGGTGTTGTGCATTTGGGCAACGCCTTGGGTGATGCAGGAAAAGCTTTGAAATCTGCTGATATTATCCTTGCCAATCCACCCTTTGGTACCAGTAAAGGCGGTGAAGCCAGCAACACTCGTGAATTCACCTATAAAACCAGCAATAAACAACTGGCATTTTTGCAGCATATTTACCGCAACTTGAAAGCCGGTGGTCGCGCCGCCGTAGTCTTGCCCGATAACGTACTGTTTGAAGGCGGTGTTGGTACCGAAGTACGCCGCGACTTAATGAACAAATGCAACTTGCATACAATCCTGCGTTTGCCTACCGGTATCTTCTATGCTCAAGGCGTAAAAACCAATGTGCTGTTTTTTACAAAGGGATCAGCCAAAGACAAACACCAAGAAGAAAATTGTACCGAAAATGTCTGGGTTTACGACCTGCGTACCAATATGTCCAATTTTGGTAAACGAACTCCATTTGGTGACAACCATTTAGCGCCTTTCGAAGTGGTTTATGGCGAAAACGCTGATGGTACTAGTGTTCGTACTGAGGGCGAATATAGCTTTGGCGCTGAACAAATTGCGGTAGACAAACAAGCCGCAGTTGAAAACGAAAATGTTGACGACAAGCTATTGCATTCAAGATGGCGCTGTTTTAGCCGTGACTGGATCGCCGACACTAAAGGCGACTCGTTAGACATCAGTTGGTTAAAAGACAAAGACAGCGTGGATGCGGCTGATTTGCCTGAACCTGCGATATTGGCCATCGAAGCCAAAGACGAGCTCTCCGCCGCGTTAAGTGAAATTGATGAACTGCTAGCGGCGTTGGAAGGGGCGAATTGATGAGTGCTTTTAATTGTCCTGAAGGGTGGGTTTTAGTTGAGATTGAGAGTGTTCTTGCAGCTCAATCTGACGGTAAATTCGTTCATCAAGGGTGGAGTCCTCAATGTGATCGTGAATCTGCTGCTGAAAATGAGTGGGGCGTTTTAAAAACAACGGCTATTCAAGATGGATTTTATCTCGACTATGAAAATAAGCGCCTTCCTAAAGATAAAGAGCCAAAACATCGAATCGAAGTCAAAAAAGGTGATCTGCTAATCACAAATGCTGGTCCTCGTAATAGATGTGGCGTCATTTGTTATGTTAAAAATACCCGTAGTAAGTTAATGCTTTCTGGAAAAATGTATCGCTTGAGGTTTCCAGAGGAAGTTATATGTCCAGAGTATATAGAGTCTTGGCTTCGTACTTCGTTAATTCAAAAAGAGTTAGATGATCGAAAAACAGGTATTAGTGAAAGCGGTTTAAATATGACCCAGGCAAGGTTTTTAACTTTGCCAATTATGTTAGCCCCTCTAGCCGAGCAAAAAGTCATCGCCGATGATCTCGATACCCTGCTAGCAAAGGTGGAAACTACTAAAGCCCGCCTCGACCGCATCCCCAACATTCTAAAAAACTTCCGCCAATCCGTCCTTGCCGCAGCCGTGAGTGGGAAGTTGACAGAGGAATGGCGGGAAAGAAATAATCCAATTAACGTGACATTTAATCACATCAACGATGTAAAGCAGGCTCTAATTAAATCCAAGGTAATAAAAAAGGATTTAGATGTGGTGAAATCAGAGTCGGCAATTGGTTCACCAAATGATTGGTTGAATCTAAAACTGAAATCAATCGCTTCAAAAATCACAGATGGTGAGCATAAAACACCTAAAAGAGAAGATACAGGCCGATACTTATTATCGGCAAGAAATGTTCAAGATGGGTATATTTCTACTTCAAATGTTGATTTTGTAGGTGAAGGAGAGTTTCAGAAACTACGAAAGCGATGTGATCCAAATAAGGGAGATATATTGATTTCATGTTCAGGATCTGTCGGCAGAGTTTGTTTAGTGGATGAAGATGATAAATATGTAATGGTAAGAAGCGCTGCTCTAGTGAAATTTATGGATGAATTTATCCAGGGTAAATACTTAATGTATTACCTGCAATCTCCAGTTTCTCAAAAAGATATTGAGGAAAGCTCAAAATCAACGGCACAGGCTAATCTATTTTTAGGCCCGATAAAAGATTTAACTGTTGCCCTCCCTTCTCTTTCGGAACAAACCGAAATTGTCCGCCGCGTAGAAGAGCTCTTCGCCTTTGCCGATACCATCGAACAAAAAACCAATGCCGCATTAGAGCGAGTTAATAACCTTACTCAATCTATTTTAGCCAAAGCCTTCCGCGGAGAACTAACCGCCGAGTGGCGCGCTGCTAACCCTGATTTAATTACGGGTGACAATTCTGCCGAAGCCTTGCTGGAAAAAATCAAAGCCGAGCGTGATGCAATAAAAAAACAAACTAAGAAAAAGACCCAAGTAAAGAAGGCGAAGGTATGACAAGCTGCCCGCCACAAAAAGAGCAAACAGAATCGATTGGCCGGCAACGCGGGTTCAGTGATTTTGTGGTGTATGTGGATGAAAGTGGCGATCACAGTCTTACCTCTATTGATCAGGATTACCCGGTATTCGTATTGGCGTTTTGCATTTTCTACAAAGGGCACTATTTCTCACACGTTGTTCCTCAGCTTCAGCAACTTAAGTTTGACTACTTTGGTCACGACTTGGTGATTTTGCATGAGCATGAAATCCGTAAGGAAAAAGGGGAATTCACCACGTTCAAAAATAGAGTGGATAAAAATCAGTTCTTGGGGCGTTTGAGTGAAATAATTGATGGCAGTAATTTCATTCTTGCTTCCTGTGTGATTGAGAAGAATAAGATACGTAACCCAGATGAAGTGGGTAATCCTTATCATATAGCGCTCAAGCACTGCTTAGAAACCTTGTATGATCTGATTATAGAAAAGGGCCAGCAAGATCTGGAAACCCATGTCATTGTTGAGTGCCGAGGTAAGAAAGAAGACAACGAGCTCGAACTGGAGTTTCGCCGTATCTGTGATGGTGAAAACAAATATCAGAGAGATTTGCCTTTTAAGATTCGTATGGCATCAAAAACATCGAACTCGGCTGGATTGCAATTAGCTGATTTGGTCGCTAGGCCAATTGGTAGGTATGTGATCAATCCTGAACAAGCAAATCAAGCATTCAATATTTTGCAGAAGAAGTTTTACTGTGAAGGAGGAAGGTGTGCTGTTGGCAAACTTTATGATCAGTGGGGGCTAAAGCACTTTCCATAGGGCTCACTGACACTTAGAGTCAAATTTACTAAGCTTTAGATAGCGAAAAACCCCGATGATACTCACCGAGGTTTGAACGCCGACCGGGTACTCCCAATCCACTTGTGGCTAGTATAGTGGACAGTACGTGACCCATTCAAGAAGTTTTTAATATCATTTTGATATCAGAAATTTGAAATGTTCATCAGAAAAACTAGGACGTTGTTTGTGAAGTTACTCTCTTTCAAGTTAAGTGGACAGTACAAAGGGCTGAAAGATCAATCCTTTGATTTCTCACATGCTCAAGGCAATATCATTGCCTTAATTGGGCTAAATGGCTCAGGGAAATCACAGCTACTTGAAGTGATTGCGGAGTCTTTTGCTTTTTTGGAGCGTTTCAAGCGAGATGACTTCCTAGTGAAGACTTCACTAAGGTTTGGTTTTGAGCTTGTATACCAGTTAGATGAGAATACAAACCATAATATTGGTAGTGCTGGAATGCAATGTGGAGGAATAACTGCTGTTGTCGGAGGCGTTTCAAACCCTAAATTTAAGGTTACATTAGACGCGGGGTCTAAAGAACCTACGATGTCTATTTTTTATCCAAATAGTTGGTCTATCATTAGCTCAAAAGTATTAGAGCTCCCCTATGTTGTTGGGTATTCATCAGGTCAAAACGAAAATCTGCAGCGTAGTTTTATGAAAAATGCAGTTCAGTATTTTGAAATCCAGAGGTTGCGCCTGAAACATCGTAAACAGATGTCAGGGAAATTAGAGAGTAGCGAACGTGCGAAAATTAACCAATCATATTTAGATAAATACCCACACATTTTTTCTACTTCAGCTGCTGATGAGTTTGAGGTAGGAAATAGCCTTTCATTAAAAGAAGCAGCAACTCCTATTAGTAAATCGGTTTACTTAGACTATGACAGTGCAGGACTAATAGTGGCTTCACTGGCGATTATCCCTCATGATGAAATTAACTATCTGTTGAATGAAGTCACATTTAAGTATCCCACAAAAGTGGTTTTGCGTTATGACTTCTTAGGTGGCGTGACCGAAGAGGACGCAATAAAAGATGTTAAAATGTTCATGGACATTGCAGGCGTTCAAAATGTTCATTCAATTGGACAAAAAACCACAGATGAGCAATACGAAGTCTATTCCTTGGATTATTTAGCTGGGGAGATAGTTCTTGATTTAACCGACGATTCTGTATTGAGTGAACTTCGAGAACGGAACTATAGAGACCCATTCACACTATTTCAGCGTTTGTATAAGCTACAGCAGCTAGGAGTGAAAAATTGGCAGTATGCATCTCGCTTGAGTCTAAAGAAAGATGACTTTATTGGTACTGTAAAAAAGCCCCTCAAGACAAAACTACCTATTTTAGTTTCTGAGCTTATTTTATCAGATGGGAATGGTAGGTCTGTTTGTATGGATGACCTATCTGACGGAGAAGCTCAACTTATCGAAATACTTGCTACATCAAGAATTTTTTCATCTAAGGACACATTATTCTTATATGATGAGCCTGAAACACATCTGAACCCATCATGGAGAACATATTTTCACAGTCATCTAAGCAAGGCGATAGCGCCTAAGGAAGATGGCGAAACTCAGTCACAAGTGTTTTTATCAACGCACTCACCATTTATGGTGTCTTCTCTTAAGAAGGAAAATGTATTGTTCTTTAATCGTGATGATGAAGGGGTAATACATATGGGGCCTGTTGATAGTCAAACATATGGAGCCTCGTTTGAAGTTTTAATTAAACAACACTTTGGGTTGAAGTCGCTTATATCGCAGACAGTTGTTGAAGCTGTGAAAGAGTACCTTTCTCAGCATTCTGGACCAGAGGAGGAAGCTTTGACGATTGAATGGATTAAAGGGAATTTAGGTGACTCAATGGAGAAGGCGTATTTACTAAGGAAGTTACAAAGCTAATGTTGTTCCCATTGAATCCAAATACTCCTACTTGCAATGTATTTACTGTTTTAAATAATGAACTTCTTCATTTTCTAGAAGCAAGTATTCAAGCTAATGAATTTAGTGAAATGCTGTTTTCTCATTATCAGCATAATGGTCAACGATGCCGAAGTGTATGTTGGACAAACTCACCAACCAGAGAAAAATTTCGGGCACTCTGGAATGCTTTACCGATATGTCAACAAGGGAAGCAGGAACTATATGATCTTATTAATGGCTCTCAAGATATACAGGTTTACTTTAATGATTTAACCATTCAACTACCTACATTAGGGAGTGAAGACCTTTTCGAAGCTTTTAAGACGCTGACAAGTTACTTATTCACTGACACCATTAAGCGAAAAAGTGCACGTGACGAGGCAAACAGTAATATCCATCAGCACTTTCAAGAATACAAAAGAGTTAATTCAGATAGTCAGTTATGTTATCTGTGTGGTACAGCGCTATTGTCTCATGATAGAAGCGGCTTGATGGATCATACTCAGTGGCGAGGAGACTATGACCATATTCTTTGTCAAGATAAATACCCGATTTATTCTATTCATCCTGGAAATTTCATTCCCACTTGTCATATTTGTAATAGCAAAGCAAAAGGAGCTAAAGATGTTCTAAGGTGTGATGCAGGGCGTCGCAGAACAGCCTTCTACCCTTTGCCACCATCGCAAGAATCTTGCTATCAGTATACAAGTATAGAACCAACCTTTAGACAGTTGACTGAACTTCACGACGGGGAGTGGCAAGACCCAATAGCAGCAGCTTCAATTATGTTTACAGGTGCATCAGTTGATATCGCTGCAAAAATTAATGTTTGGAAGGAAGTGTATCAAGTGCCAGGTCGTGTTGAGAACCATGTTATAACCCATTTTTGTGAGCGAATTGCCTCTGACCTGATGCCTCGAGATTTTAATGACTTTTGTAATCAACTAACTCGGTATGCACAACAAATACCTCTTGACCTTAAAAAGTCAGAATGGCGATGCTGGTGGTATCGTGTATATGAATCACTAACAAATTTAGACCAAGAGCAACTACGTGATGTATGGTCACTTATTGAATGGAAGTTAGAAGCGGCTGATCAGCAAAACATGCGAGACTCTTTTGGTATTTGAGTAATACTTCTAAGCGTTTGATTTGATCACTTTTTATAAATGATATGAAATAATTCTCGATTTAAATGAGTTCATCGAAATCTCTGTCAAAGCTGAATACTCGATAATTTCTTGATTATCGTTCGATATGAAATTGTTGATATCTATTTCTGGAGTAAGCAGCGGAGCATTATTATTATGTGTGTCTTGATTCCCCTCTATCGTATCCGAAATATCCACGCTATCGATCAGGCTTTCGGTTTTTTTGTAGTTATAAGATCCTGGAATAGCTTCGTTAAGACATTCTGCGTACTCGACTAAGCTGGGCTCAGCCAGGATAAACATATACCCAATATCTGTTTGGTGGTTAGTCATTCTGAGAATACGTCCGAGGATTTGGCGAAAGTAGAGCTCTGTCGTGACATCGGTAAGGTTGCAACAAACTTGCAGTCTTGGAATATCAGTACCTTCGCTGATCATAGCGATACTAATGATCCATTCGCTGGTATCTTCGCGAAAGTGATTAATAAGTTCAGGTGAATCATCCAGCCTATAGGAAACTATCGTGGCTTCTTTACCAAAGTGACCGTATAAAATCGATTGGATTTGTAAGGCGTGTTGGTATGACGAAGCGACAATAAGACCACCAGTATTCGGACTGTTGATTCTAAGTTTGTCGAGCTTCTGAATGCTAAGAGAAAGCATATGTGTAATGATTTCTGGTTGTTTCAAAATCATACGGTAGCTGACATCGCCACTTTCTAGTAATTCTGTAATGCTTCGATATGTATTGGTCTCTTTACGTTTCCGTACCATCACTTGGTCTGTATCAATCGCAGTAATGAATGGAGCACGACACACCATGTCACGTATTGCCTCTTTAAGGCCATAAGAGAAATCACATTGAATGTTGCCTTCAGGGTCAGAATAACGAGCGAGAGGAATTGGGAGCGTGTCTGTACGCCATGGTGTTCCAGTTAACGATAACGTATAAGTGGCTAGCTTTTGGATGGTAGAGAGCAGCTGAAAGCCCCATGTGTTAGATAGAGAGAAACCGTCACCTGCGCAATGATGTATTTCATCAAAGATAACGAGTACTCGACTCATACTCAGGTTATTAATCAGTTCATTGATATTTGCCATAGAATGATAAGTCCGAGATGTACCCAGAGCCCCTAGTTGCCCATTAAAAGGTCTTTCTAGGATGTGTCTGAATGTCTTTTGGATACTATGGCTGACAACTTTAGAGGGTGAGAAGCAGATAACGTAATCGACCTTTCTCTCATCTAGCAAAGACTTGGCTACATAGCTTGCCATGATTGTTTTACCTGACCCTGGTGTAGCAAGTACTAATGCATCTGATTGGTGCTGATATAGCTCCAAGACCTTTGTAATACAGCGTTTTTGCCATTCTCTTAGCATGACTTAGCGCTCTCAATATTAGTTGCCTGTATGACTTTCTTTAGTGCGTTCAAGCGACCATAAAGTTGAGTCGACTGTTCTTTGGCTTCGTGTAGTAATCTTTGAATGATCTGACGGCTAGCCGGATATTTAGAAAGAAAATCTCTGTAAGCCTCAATTTCTCCAAGTATCATCTTTAGTTCTGCGCTAGTTTTCACTTCCTCTATCTTGAGTGATGATTCTTGGTTGCTAGTTTCAATCTCAGTGTTGCTATCGGTGAGTTTCAAATTGCAGACTTCTGGATTAAGTAACATAAGTAATGAATTTGTGAAGTGGTAGGTTCGAGCATTTCGCTCCCCACTGGCTCTGATTAGGCTCTTATTCGTCAATCTATTAATGTTTCTCGCGACAAATCGTGTTGATTGGACCGAATTTAATCCGGTCGTAGTTGTCGCTAATTGAATGAGCTCTTTTCGTTTGATGCTGGTTCCTTCCACGCGTTGTAAGAGTTCTTTGAACTGTTTATTCAAAGAAAATGGTTTAGATGTCATGTTTATGTCTCAAAAAACTGAAAACTTAGGATTGCTAAGTATACAGAAATAAGTAAAACTTAGACAATCTAAGTATGTGAGACTTTAAAGATGAAACCATTTTGTCAGATAACCCAATACCACTGCGACTTAAACAAGCTCGCAAAAAGATCGGCATTTCCCAGAAAGAACTTGGGATCAAAATAGGCATGGACGCGAGTTCTGCTAGTGGCCGTATGAATCACTATGAGAAAGGCAGGCATGTACCTGATGTAGATATACTTCGTAAGATTGCAGAGGAGCTCAATGTCCCTTTGAACTATTTCTTCTGCGAAGATGATTTAAGTGCTGAGTTGGCGTGCCTTGTGTCCAAGTTGGATGATGAATCTAAACAGCATTTAATCTTGGAATTGAAAAAGCTAAAAGAGTAGCGCCATTAACCACAGTGAATTCATTTTCACTTCCTAGTGAGGTGCTACATGATAATGGACTTCCCTGTTGCTCATGAAAACGAATTGCTAGGCAGTGTGCTTGCGAGGTTTATTGGCAGGCACGGTTTACGTGACGATAAAGTTGCCTTAGACATTCTTTTTGGTTCTCGAAATATAGTCCCATCAACGCTTCTACAGGGTCACATCAACTTATTATTAGAACGAGTCGGCCATTTATGGTCCATTTCTAGTGAAGAAGTGATCTCAAAGCACACAATCCTACCAATATATCAGTCGTTTATTGATCCAGAGCGGTATCAGAGCGTGTATGCAGAGCTTGCTGATAGCGTGAAAAGTCATTCGATGTTGCGAGTTGGAATTAATGCCTCAAGCTTAGTATTCAATAGATACTATCGTTATTGTCCTTTGTGTCTGCGAGAAGACTTCCAGAAGTATGCCTATTCTTATTGGAGGCGTCATTTTCAGCTACCAGGTGTCTTAGTCTGCCCTAAACATAATTGTTTTCTAATAGAGTCTCCTTTTGAGCTAAAGCCTTCACGTCGCCATATGTTTGTTAACGCCTCAGATTCAGTGTTGTTTGGTAGTTCCTCTGTGGTTGTAGTCAGTGAAAGTAAACCTTTGATTCAGCTTTCAAAATCAATAACGGGTTTGCTTAATAGTAATATGGCTTATATAACGCCGAATCAATGGAGCATGTTCTATGGAAGGTTATTGGTTGAGGCTGGCCTTAAAGAGTCAAGAGGCATTCCGCACAATGAGATTAAATATCGTATTGAACAATTTTGGGGTAAGGAGCAGCTAGGCATATTTGGATTAAATATTGTCGGTGATACCTCTTGGTTACATTCTTTTTTTAGGAAGCAGCGAAAACACTTTACCTACCTCCATCATCTGGTTTGTCTACAAGCACTGTTTCCTAATTATTCACTCAAAGAAGCTATAATCCAAGCGTCAAATGTTCGGGTGAATTTTAATCGTAAGCAGTACTTTTCCTCGAACGCTGAAAAGCGAGCAGAAGAGTATCGATCAATTTGGAATGGGTTATGTCTTCAATTCACTGTCCTTAAAGAAATTCGATCGACCAAAGAGGGAGCGCGAGTTTACTCATGGTTATATCGATTTGATAACGCATGGTTATTGAAAAATCTTCCAAAGCGATTTCAAAACCGTATTAGTAGTTTAGTTGACTGGCCTAAGCGAGATCGTAGCCTTGTAAAATCACTTCTGAAAATAATGCATCGTGTTGAGGATGATTTGAATTTGCCGAGAAAATCGATCAGTTGGTTCATAAACCAGACTGGGGAATCGTGGGGGGTCCAAAAAAAACTAAGCAAATTACCTCTATGTTATAGTTTCTTTTCGAAATATAGTGAAACTATCGAGGAGTACCAAATTAGACGTGTTCTCGCTATTATCGTTGATTCCATCAACTGTAAAGAAATAATTCCAAAACCATATGAAATCGAACGCCTTGCTGGACTCAGCAAAGCGCGTATACGGGAACCTGCGCGCATCATTATCCGAGATTATGTTTCAATTCTTTCCACCAGAACGATTTTTCGAGAAAAAATCAAAGATCCTAAATATTCATGGTATCGCAAAATCTAATCGAATTAAGTTGAGGAGAAACACTCATATTGCGATTGAGTGGGATAATGGAAAGCAGTCATCTGTTCCTATTGAAGTTGCAAACTTAATCGCACGAGGTCGCCGCTATGATGGTAAAGATCCATTCAGTGACGATACTTTAGAAGAACTGACTTGCACAATAGATAGCTTAGTAAAGCATGTGTCTAATCGCTCTGCTGGACAACATATTTTCTCAACCAATCGCGGTCTTATCAGGATTCAAGATTTTGAGTTGGCGCGTACCTTCTTTTTTCATAATCAACATTTAACAAGAGCAGCTTTTAGGGCTAATGGACTTGGTGAAATAGCTTATGTAGAAGGTAGTCATCAGCAACATATTCTGTTTTTTCCACCGAGTACCAAATACCCAGTTAGCAACCTGAGCTCTATAGCATCACGTAAGCATTTAGCCTGGATTTTCATTGATCAAGCCGCAAGAAAAAGTTTCTTTAGTATTTATACTTATTTTATTGAAGCTCATAAAAATAGAGAGCTTGGTTTTATGTTTGATGCGCCAGACATAACAGGTTGGCACCTGAAGCTCCTTGGGCGCCTTGGTGATGATGGCGTTTTTGATGTTTATGAAATTGATAGTGTGAGGACACATCTAAAGAATAGAGTTGGAAACGTTGAGTTTGATCACCCTAAATTTAAAGAAAAGGCCCCCAGTGACAAAAAGTCTATTAAACAGGGGAATGGGGAAATGCCACCTGTGGATATAGATCCGGAATTAGATATGGGTGAAGTCCCAAGTATGGGTGGGCGAATAGATAAAAAGCGCCAAAAAGGCTTTTCTTTTAATGTTGATAATATTGGAACGACTACTCTCAAGAAAGACACTAAAAAGAAGTCTAAAACGTCAGTGAAACCTGCTAAAGATGAAGCACCAGAGAAAGAGTTGTCTAGTGTAGGCTTACCTGAATCTGAGGGAACAGCACAAGAGTTTGATCCTGTTATCAATCAAGATGAAACTTATGATCTTGAAGATGTTCCAGAGACCCAAAAATTCCTAGTTTTTCGTCAGTTGATGAATGAGCTGTCTAGAGAAGAGCGTTATCCATTAGATGAGTTAAAGTGTTGTCTGTTTCCGGTTCCTACTAATAAAAGTAAGGCAATTTATGAAACTAAAGATGGTCTGCGTCTTCGTTTTTTTATTGCTAAGTTCTCTTTTAAAAAAGCAAACATTATCTTGATTGAAGCAGATACTGATAGCTCAACAAAGGACAAAAAAGCAAGTACGCTGATTTTGGGGTTTGATGCAGAACCGGAGCGCAGTTTGTTTGAAATCGTTCAGTCGTTTTCAAACAAGGGGGGGAGTTGGGATACCGCTTATATTCAGTCCCGTACAAGCCATTTTGAACGTTGTAATCACTTATCGAAAATGAAAGATGGAGAAAACGTTAGTGAGTCAGATTACCTTTCGGAATGGAAAAAGCTTTTAAAAAAGAAACTTGATAAGCTCAATCAAGACGACGAAACCGTCTAAACCTAGAAAGTAATAGTCTAAAAAATCGTTGAAAGGCTAAAAACTTTTAAAAAGTAATGGCTATAGGAGATAAATCTGCTATAGCCATTGTACTAACCATAATTACTTTTTCTGATTAGGGTTAAGCTGAGTTCCACGGTTGCCCTGAGCTTTATCGTAAGCAGTATTTGTGCCGCTAGAACCTTTGTTACCATTTTGTTGGTTAGAGCTATTGTTTTGTGGGGATGTTTTTTTAGACATTGTGATCTCCTGATTGAGTTAAGCTGGTTTTTTTTGGTTTGGGTTTAATTGTTTTCCACGGTTACCCTGATTTTTGTCATAGGCAATGTTAGTTCCATTAGAACCTTTGTTAGGATTCTGTTGGTTGGCGCTGTTGTTCTGAGGTGATGTTTTGTTAGTCATTGTGAGCTCCAAAATTTATTTATATAAAATTGATGTCTTCATGCTTGAGGACAGCTAAAGTATGTGAAAATCGCTTTTACCGCGAAATGAAAAGTAACGTCCCCCCCCTAAAAACGGTGTCTGCAAACAATTAGGGGCATAAAACACCTAAGGAAAAGGATAATCTTTGGCTACTTTCCCAACTTTCGAATCAGTAATTCTCCACATTGCTAAAGCATTTGGTGTCAATAGCAATATGTCTTCAAAATCGAAATCTAAGTTCCGTAATGCGGATATGTCTATGGCTAACCTGAATGAAACATGGGCAACACTATTGGCCGGTATAGCGGACGTTCTTAAACTTGATGAACACGCTAAAAGCGATTTGATCTCCAATATTTTTGTTGATCACAATATGCATAAGTCTATTGAACTTGGTGTTTTCACTTCAAAAGCTTCAGAAAGAAAAGTTGTCTGGCAATATTTGGCAAGGATTGCTGTTCCACTTCTAGCAAGACACTCTGTGTTTTGGCATATGGATTCAAAATTTGATGGGGGCATGCCTGGTGGTAGCTTCTGGTACCTTCCCTCATTTGACTCACCGTGCGAACCTACTCAGCTTCATCTTCCAATTCCACAAGTTTTAAATTGGTTAATTGATTTGATTCAGGACTCTAATGCAAACATTGCTAAAGGACTTGAAAGGGATCTTCGCATTTATGAGGGCACCAATGTCGTATTAAGGAATCTTTACAATTGGAGAAAAGCTAAGAGTACTCCCGAAATATCAAGTATCAACAATACATTTCCTGATGAAGTTAACATACAGTTTCAAGGGTGCTTTGAGCCAACTGATGAGTTTTCGAAATTTGAACAAGCGTTAACCTTTGTGAAAAAGAAAGGGCTGCCACCGTCTGTTTTGCAACATGAGATAGCAATCAATGAAGATGACTTAAAGCGAATTTTTATTGGAGACTGCTCATTAGATGAGCAATATGATTTTGTAGTAAAGGTCATGCTTCGTTACCAAGCTCCGTGTGCAAGAACAATACGCCTTCGATTGTTGACGGCGAGAGCTGTTCAGGAAGGGTATGAGCAGCTGGTCAAATTTTTAACCCCCTCTGTTGATAAGTTATGCATCGACTTAGACAAGAATAAAACACTTCAACTTATTCAGCTTTATATGGACCTCTACAATCGTACACTCGAGGCTCATCTAGAAAAAAGACACTTAGGAGAGACAGCAGAAAATAAATATTTCACAGAACGGCTTCCGCCTTTTCTACGGTACGATCTATTGCGCTTAGTTAGCTATGATCATGATCAGCATGCTTCAGTGGTCTCTGATAGGCTGAATAGCATTTTCAGTCGATCTGGAGAAGAAAATGATTTAAATAAGATTTTGCCTTCGTCTGAAGATGATATGAAGCAGATAATGCAGGTAATAATAGATGAAGGAGAGCATTCTAATAATTATTTAATTCAGCTGGAAGCACTTATAGATAAGCTAGTGCAAAATAAAGCGCCTTTTAAGCAGCTTAAAAATATAGCTGACTTTGAATTGGTATCTGGAACAATAAATTACACTTATCCTAATCCTAATGTTAGAACAATGATTTTAGATAGATTGAAGGAATTAGAGTCAACACCTTTACAGTCTCTAAAGCGCATAACGTTTGAACTTGAAGAGAAGCTGCTTGTTAAAAAATTTGATTCAAAAACAGAAAATGAAGTTTGCTATTTATTAAATGAAGCAAAAAATAATGAAGAGTATGAATTTTCAAAATCACGAATACTACAGCTAGAGGCTTTTCATTTTATCGCTCAGAATAAACTTCCCGAAGCGGAAAAAAATCTCAATTTGGCTATCGAAGAATGTAAGAAATATAGCTTTGGAAATCTTCGAGGAAACTTAGCAAGGGATGCATTTTCTTTAGCCATAGCCAATCAAAAACTCATTCCTAATAATCATGAAAAGTATTTCAGGGATATGTTTAATTGGGGAGGCTTTAAGGGAAGCCATAAAGATCCTTCGAAAATCAATATCTATGACGCCTCACGTAGCTTGCATGAGTACTTTTGGGAAGACCTTTACAAATGTTACCCTAGCTACCCCCCTTTATTTTCATCTTCTCGGGCTGAATTCGCGGTGTTTGCTCGAGATATAACTCTTTGTGTGAAAAATCAACAGTCTATTCCCTTAGTTCTTAAAAAGCATAAGTCTCTCAAGAATAAGCAATTGCGGTACCCACAGGCAGATAGTGCCATCATTTTATTGATGAAGATGGGCTATGGAATGTTAGCTAAGCTAAGTGATTATGATGGCGTTATACCTGCTGATATTGAGGCTGAAATTAAAGGTGCTTTGACTGTAGTGCTTAATACAGTTGTGGAAGTGGTTCAGGAATGGCCTGAGATTGTGAATATTTCTGATTTCAAACAACAAACACCATTGATGCTTGCTGCTCATCAAAAAGATTATGAGATGGTAGAAGTATTACTAAAGGCAAAGGCAGATCCTAACCTAAAAGATTTTACAGGTAGAACCGCACTTCATTCAGCCGCAGCAAGCCGATGCTTAGAATCTGCCCAACTACTGCTTGAATATGGTTGTGACGAGAAGATAACTATGCAAGAAGGTACAACCGCCTTACATACTGCAACTCGTATGGGTGAGCTTCCAATAGTTAAGTTGCTAGTGAAGAAATCGCCAGATTTGCTTCTTGTTAAAGACTCAAATGGTATCACTCCTCAAGAACTTGCTAAGTCAATTTCCGAAGACATTGGTCTGTATGAATATCTTAAAGGATATCTTTTGTCCGAAAATAGAACGATTGTGAGTCGCAAGAGATATCTGGAACTGAACAATTATTTTCAAGAAAAGCAGTTAAGTTCTTATTGATATTTCCAGTTTGATTTTCATTAATTGTTAAAAAAAGAGCTATGACAAATTCTACACTTTTTTGCAGTGTCGTCGTTATCTAAGTTTGGATGCAGAGAGTGACGTTATCCAATAAATATAAAGAATATATAAGGAATACTAGTTATGCCAGTCGTTAATAAACACTATGAAGAAATATCTCTTAAAGACGAACATTTGAGAGATTCATTGTTAATGGCGTTGGCATGGAAGAAATGTCATCAATATATCCGTACGACCAACTGGTATGCAGACAATTTCGAATTAGATTTATCGGCTCTTAATTTAGTCCAGTATTGTAATAAATGGGTAGATAGCCTTGCACAACCGATGGAGTTCTCGAAACTAGAGTTGGTGCCTGCCCCTAAAACCAGTCAATGGGAATTTGTCGAGACAAAGTTATTTGACGATATTGATCAACAGGCCCAACCTAAAAAACATAATTTAACTTGGCAACCTAAGTCGGATGAAAAAAATCATAGTACAGAGTCGCTATTAAAAATTAGGCCGCTAGCGCATATACCTATTCGTGAACAGTCGTTGATGACATTGCTAATGATGGGGCTAGCAAACAAAGTCGAAACGGCCCAAGGCAACCCAGATACGCCTTTCAATGATGTCCATGAAAAAGGGGTTGTGAGTTATGGTAATCGTTTGTATTGCCAATACCAAGAAAATGGGCAAGCTAGTCATAGTTATGGCGCGACGACAATATATAGCAAATACTTTGTTGATTATCGGCGTTTTTTAGAGAGACCTTACTATTTTGCAACGCAGCAGCTTGATGAAATATCCCGTGATGAACGTGTATATCTTATAGAGCTTGATTTATCTAAGTTTTTTGATTTGATCAAACGAGATCTACTCATTACAAAAATTAAGGGGTTAATTGAGTGCACTGACCATAATAGTGAATTTAAGTGTTTAGATAATTTATTATCTGCGTTTCAGCATTGGGAATGGACAGAGGATGGAGCTCACGCTTACAAGGACCTTTGTAAATCAGATAATGTACCAATCGCGCCAAAAGGGTTGCCACAAGGGCTAGTTGCTGCTGGTTTCTTATCAAATGTATATATGCTTGAGTTTGATGGTCAATTTCAAAAGTATATCGGTGAATGCTTTTCAGAGAATAGTTTACGACTAGTTGATTATTGTCGTTATGTTGACGACATTCGTTTGGTGGTCGTAGGGCCTAAAAGTTTTAATGGTCAAGACCGAATAAGCATCGTAACTAAGGATGTTAACAAATTAGTGGAAAGCCTGGATTGTTGGAAATTGTTAAAACTCGAATTAAACAGTGAAAAAACTAAGGTTGAGATTTTTCATGGTCGCAAGGTTGGTGTTTCCAAAAACATAGAAGAGATCCAAAGCCGATTGAGTGGTCCAATCTCACTTGATGAAGCAGAGAATCAAATAGGACAGCTTGAATCTTTGTTGTCACTTTCAAACGAAGTGTTAGTAAAAGCTAAAGACAGTAGTTTCCCAGTTAATTTACTCGCCAATATTGAAAATAAGCGTTTTGATGTTAGGGAAGATACATTGAAACGCTTTGCGGCAAATAAGTTGGTAAAGGTGCTAAATGAAATGCGGCACTTTACCACTCAAGAGCCTGATGACAACGGTCACTTACAGCCAGGTGATTGGGACTATTTGCAGGAACGTATTGCTAGGCGCTTTATTGTTTGCTGGAGTTATGATCCAGCATTAGTTTTGTTGCTTAAAAAAGGTTTAGAGCTTTTTCCTTGCACTAAGCTACTTGAGCCAGTGTTACAGCAGCTTGATACGGTAATGGCGCGCAAGAGTGAAGCAAAGCAAATAGCGGTTGCTGAATACTGCTTGTCCGAAGTGTATCGTCATGCTGCGACTACGATCCACAAAAAAGAGAAGCTAGCTATTCCTGCACATGCAAATGTGGACGACTTTTTTGAACTATTGCAAGCGACAGCAGCTAAACACTGCCAGCTCAAAGGCGACAATAAATTCAGTCTTTTGAGTGAGCAAGCACGCTTTTTGCTGTTAGTTCGTGGTGATGCGAAGCTGGCTACGGATTTTGGCGATGAGAAATATGATCTTATCATTAAACTCCAGCGAGGGTTTAGAGATATACCGTTGAATGATGGGGTTGCTGGTGAAGACATAGCTGTATCCGTTTTAATGGCAAGCCAAATTTGCGGGTTAAGTAAAGAATTTATACGGGCGACATCTTGCTTACTCGAGAAACTAAAAAGTTTGCCTATTTTTAGCGATTGTATTGGATTGCTTATTGGCCAAGACAAACATCTCGCACTAAGTCTAATTAGGCATGCGAGGGGAGTTAAGCAATCATGGCATCAAGCGAGTTGTGTTGTTGAATTGACTAAATCATTGAATATCGACACTAAGCCATTGGCTAAATCTCTAGATAAAATAGAAACTAAAGTTAGTCTGTTGGGCCTTATAATTCGCGATGATAATCCATTTTCCAATGAAATTATGGCATTAAAACTAATGCAGGCAGCTTTAAAAAATGTAGATGTTTTGAGGAAGAATGCTGAAAGATCAATTGATCTTGCTGATACAAAAGTTAAGTTTCTGCATTTTTCTCCGGTAGTTAAGAAAGAAGCTTTTGATGCAGATCTTGAGCTTACTTTCAAGTTTAAGTCAAAAAGTAAGCTAGACCAAATGTGGGGGACTTTTAGCTCAACTGTTGATGATGACATTGAAATATTGAGATCTTTGGGTGAATTTATACGAGCAGCATTAGTTGGCAGTCAAGATTGGACTGCTTTTGGTCAGACTTTTCACTCGAGAATAGGCTATAGAGGTATTCGTACAAGTGCTTTTAAACGACAGATAGGCTTAATGACTACACCGGAATCTATTTCAGGTGTAGGGGCGCAAGTATCAGGCTGGTTAACGGGTTTAATTTCAAAATTGTTGAAATGGCCTGGAATGAGTGTAAATGATCATGGATATAAATGGCCAGTATTGTGGACTGTTGATGCAGTGGCTAAGCTAGTCGATGAGCGATTAGCCATACTGAAACAAGCATATTGCACATTATCTGGCATGCCCAGTTTACTTGAGAAGCAAACTTTAGACTGGTCAAAAGATAAAAAAACGTTATCTGTGGTGATGGTGCAGTCAAAAATGCCACTTAAAAAAGATTTCTCTGAATTTGGTCTAATGTTGGACGATTATAAATATCGTTCGAAACACAGAAGGCATATTGCGTCTGTTGCTGAGTTAGTTCTAAAGCACCTTGAAGCACAAAACACAGATGAAAACAAAAAGTTTAAAAAACACTGCGCTGATCTTATTGTTTGGCCTGAACTAGCTATCCATAATGATGATTTAGATGTGTTGGTGGCGCTATCAAGAAAGACTAAAGCGATTGTGTTTGCTGGCATAGGCTTTATTACGCAAGCAGGTATAAAGGGCCCAAATAATTGTGCTGTGTGGATAGTGCCGACTAAGCATCAAACAAGTCAACGGGAAATTATACGTTTGCAGGGTAAACATAACATGATGGAGGACGAGGTGCGTAGTAAGGTAGAACCTTGGCGACCATACCAATTATTACTTGAACTAGTTCATCCAGCTTTTAAAGACGAAAAAGGCTTCGTCTTGACAGGGTCTGTTTGTTACGACGCAACGGATATAGCTCTAAATGCTGACCTGAGGGATAAGTCTAATGCTTATTTGGTCAGTGCTCTTAACAAAGATGTAAATACTTTCGATTCAATGGTAGAGGCCCTTCACTATCACATGTACCAGCATGTGATATTGGTTAATTCAGGTGAATTTGGAGGCTCGTTTGCAAAAGCACCTTACAAGGATGCTCATCAACGACTTATTGCACATGTCCATGGCAATAACCATATTTCAATTAATACTTTTGAAATGAACATGTTTGACTTTAGGAGAGATGGTGTGGGTAAAAGTATGCAATCAAAATTGGACAAAAAGGCAGCACCAGCCGGAGTGTAAAGACTTTAGCATTGACGATCTTAGGTTGCGTTCAATGGTGATTCTCAAATGCATACTAAAATTATCAAACTTTATTATCAGCCCCAAGCATCCTTGACTGAAAAAAATATCAAACTTTAGGTGTTTGATGTACCAGAAATAGCTGTTTTTTTATCAAACTTTATTATGGTCGTACACCAGAGAAGCAATGGGTTATAAATAGCCTTTGCTTCTCTCAGCTGATTTTCCATCCGCTTCGGCCTTTAATAGGCTGTAAATTTGTCAACTAGCAATAAGATGTAATGATAAAAATTTCATTGCTTGAAGCATGGTCAGATAAAAGAACATAGTCAAAAATCCCCCCTTGTAAGCAAGCTTCTGTCGCTCAACATAGCTAAGTAAAAGAGAGCCATTGTTGGCTGATCATGAGAGAAAACTCACACATATTTTTACTTCACTAGTGTGATTTTTTTATAAAAAACGCTACACGCAAACAAAAAAAGATAATACCGCTTCTTAAACCATCACTTTACATTTATCCCACTCCATATAGGAGATCGTTCACTTATAAAAATAACAAGGGATGAAAAAATGAAAAAAATAATGTCTATGAGTTTGCTGGCAACCCTCTGTGCAGCAACGTCTCTTCCTGCTCTAGCTGATGGCGAGAAAATTGGTTTGTTGATGTCAGACCTACGTTTAGAGCGCTGGCAGAAAGACCGAGACTTATTTACTTCTGCGGCGGAAGCCATGGGGGCAAAAGTCTATACCCAATCTGCTAACGGTGATGTCACCACGCAAATATCCCAAATCGAAAACATGATTTCTCGTGGCGTTGATGTGCTGGTTATCGTGCCTGAAAACGGTGAAGTATTAGGTAACGTACTGGCTGAAGCGAAAGCGGAAGGCATCAAAGTCTTGGCTTATGACCGATTAATCAAATTTGCAGACATCGATTTGTATGTGTCCTTTGACAACATTCGCGTGGGTGAAATGCAAGCCGAAGCCCTGCTTAAGCGTAAACCAACGGGCAATTACTTCTTAATGGGCGGATCGCCTACCGATAACAACGCAAAAATGTTCCGTCAGGGGCAAATGAACGTGCTTCAACCGGCCATTGATTCTAAAAAAATTAAAGTGGTTGGTGATCAATGGGCTATGGGCTGGTCTGCAGAAGCCGCATTGAACATCATGGAAAACGGTCTAACGGCGAACGCCAATAAAATCGATGCGGTGGTTGCTTCTAACGACTCAACGGCGGGTGGCGCGGTACAAGCGCTAGCGGCACAAGGCTTGAGTGGCAAAGTGGTTATTTCTGGTCAAGATGCAGACCTTGCAGCAGTGCGCCGTATTGTCGCTGGAACACAAACCATGACGGTGTACAAACCGATTTCTAAGCTGGCGACAACCAGTGCGGAAATGGCCGTTAAGCTGGCTCGTGGTGAAAGCATCAAGGTGAATGGTCAGGTTAACAACGGCAAAAAAGAGGTTGATGCTGTGTTGTTGACGCCTATTTCTGTCAATAAAGACAACCTAGATTCCACCGTAATTGCCGATGGTTATCACTCACGTAGCGCTGTTTACAACCCTTAGTACATTCCTATAAACAGCACCCGAAAAGGGTGCTGTTTGCTTTTCTGGTTTAAAAAAGAGATGTAGAAAGAGGCGTAAACATGAAGCAACCCTTATTGGACATGCGTGGGATCATAAAAAGTTTTTCCGGTGTCCGTGCATTAAACGGCGTCAGCATTCAGCTAGAACCTGGTGAAGTCTTGTCTATTTGTGGTGAGAATGGTTCAGGCAAATCCACCTTGATGAAAGTATTAAGCGGTGTCTGGCCGTTTGGCTCTTACGAAGGTGAGATTTATTTTGAAGGGGATCTTGTTAAGGCATCCAGCATTCGAGATACCGAAGCCTTGGGGATTGTCATTATTCACCAAGAACTGGCACTCGTTAAAGAAATGACCGTCTTAGAAAATATCTTTCTCGGCAATGAACTGGGTTCATTCGCAAGGCTGAATGATGAAGAAATGCACCGTCGTACGTCGGAACTGCTGGCGCGAGTCAAGTTGGATATTTTGCCAGATACACCAATCCGCGAGCTTGGTGTGGGCCAGCAGCAACTGGTCGAGATTGCCAAAGCCTTAAACAAAAACGTAAAACTATTAATACTGGACGAGCCAACGTCTTCTCTGACCACCACAGAAATCGAAATCCTATTGAATATTGTCAGCGAGCTGAAACAACAGGGCATTGCTTGCATCTATATTTCCCATAAATTGGAAGAAGTATTGGCTTTGTCCAATTGGGTTACAGTCATTCGTGATGGCGATCATATAGACACTCGATCCGTCGAAAATCTAACGCAAAATGACATTATCAGCATGATGGTTGGTCGTGAACTAGATGAACTCTTCCCAAGAGAAGATCACGACATTGGTGATCTTGTATTAAAAGTAAATCATGCGACAGCAAAACAGGCCGGTGCCGCGCGAGCTCAGGTTGACGACGTGAGTTTTGAGTTACGCCAAGGAGAAATTCTAGGTATCGCAGGTTTGATTGGCTCTGGTCGAACGGAACTGATGCAATGTTTGTACGGATCGTACGACGGACATTATGAGGCCGACATTGAACTGCATGGTAAGCCGTTAATGATTCGCTCTCAGCGCACGGCGTTGGAAGCGGGCATTGCTATGGTGCCAGAAGACCGAAAACGCCACGGTATCGTGCCCATTATGAGTGTTGGGCGGAACATTACTTTATCGGTATTGAAGCAATACTCTTCTTGGTTTGGCACAGTGAATGAAGATAAAGAAAGCCAAGATATTGATCATTATATTGCTCAGCTGAAGGTAAAAACAGCGTCCCCTGACTTGTCTATTAAAAACCTGAGCGGCGGTAATCAACAAAAAGCCATTATCGCTAAATGCTTATTAACACACCCGAAAATTTTAATACTCGATGAGCCGACTCGTGGCATTGATGTGGGCGCGAAATACGAAATTTATAAGCTGATGTTTGCACTCGTCAAACAGGGCGTGTCCATCATCATGGTGTCGTCTGAACTATCAGAAGTTATTGGTATCAGTGACCGCGTCCTAGTCATGCACGAAGGGCGACTAAAAGGGCAATTTGACCATCAAGGATTGACCCAAGAAATGATAATGAATTGCGCGATAAAAGAGGATACAGCGAATGTTTAAAACAATAAAAACCAGTCAACTACAACTGTTTGCCATGTTGGCCGCCATGTTGTTAATCGTCGTGTTCTTTTCCTTTGCGACAGACGGTGCCTTTGTGTCACCGCGAAATATTTCTAACTTAATTCGTCAAACGGCCATTGTAGGCGTGCTCGCCATTGGCATGGTGTTCGTGATTATCAGCGCGGAAATCGATTTGTCCGTTGGCTCTATGATGGGCTTATTGGGTGGTGTGGCCGCGATTTTGGATGTTTGGTTTCACTTTCCTATTATGCTCACCGTTTTAATCACGGTCGCTGCGGGTTTGGTGTTGGGCTTGTTTAACGGCTGGTGGGTCGCTTATCAAAAGGTGCCGTCTTTTATTGTCACCTTGGCAGGCATGTTGGCGTTTCGTGGGATTTTAGTGGGCTTAACCAACGGTGCGACGGTTGCGCCTACCTCTAGTTCGCTGGCGATTGTGGGGCAAAGTTACATTCCGTCTGGTTGGGGTATCAGTGTTGTGTCCTTGCTATGCCTTGGCTTGGTAGCTAAAGTTTATGCCCGACGCAAAGCAAGACATAAGCACGGCGTGGAAAATCAGTCGGCTAAGTTTGAATACGCCAAAGCAACGATTGCCGTTGCCGTGTTAATGGGCTTGTTGTTTATCTTGGAAAGTTACCGCGGTATTCCAACGCCAATCTTGATCATGGGCGGGCTGATTCTAATCGCCACTTATGTAGCAAAAAGAACATCGTTTGGTCGTCGAATTTACGCGATTGGTGGCAACATCGAAGCGACTCGCATGTCGGGAGTTAACGTTGAACGCACTAAAATGTTGGTGTTTGGCTTCAATGGCATGATGGTCGCCGTGGCCGCTTTAATACTCACATCTCGACTTGGAGCGGGCTCCCCTGCTGCGGGAAACATGGCAGAGCTGGATGCTATCGCAGCCTGTGTTATTGGCGGCGCCAGTTTGGCTGGCGGGGTTGGGGCGGTAGTTGGTGCCATCATGGGGGCACTGATTATGGCGAGCTTGGACAATGGCATGAGCATGTTGGATGTGCCGACCTTCTGGCAATTAATCGTAAAAGGCATGATTTTATTGCTCGCCGTTTGGTTAGACGTGAAAACCAAGAAAGCGCAGTAAAACTTCGTGCGCGAAGGTTGGATAGGTTTTGTAGGTCGTGGCTTTAGCCCGACAAGACCTAATTGGGTGTCGCATGGCTTTTTTTGTCGGCATAAATGCACGACCTACACTTTTTTCTGTAGGTCGCGGCTTTAGCCCGACAAGACCTAATTGGGTGTTGTATGGCTTTTTGTCGGCATAAATGCACGACCTACACTTTTCTCTGTAGGTCGTGGCTTTAGCCCGACAAGACCTAATTGGGTGTCGCATGGCTTTTTTTGTCGGCATAAATGCACGACCTACACTTTTTTCTGTAGGTCGCGGCTTTAGCCCGACAAGACCTAATTGGATGCCACATAACTTTGTGTCGGCATAAATGCACGACCTACACTTTTCTCTGTAGGTCGTGGCTTTAGCCCGACAAGACCTAATTGGGTGCCACATAACGTTTTGTCAGCATAAATGCACGACCTACACTTTTCGCTGTGGGTCGCGGCTTTAGCCGGACAAAACCTAATTGGATGCCGCATGGCTTTTTGTCGGCATAAATGCACGACCTACACTTTTCTCTGTAGGTCGCGGCTTTAGCCCGACAAGATCTAATTGGATGCCGCATGGCTTTTTGTCGGCATAAATGCACGACCTACACTTTTTTCTGTAGGTCGCGGCTTTAGCCCGACAAGACCTAATTGGATGCCGCATGGCTTTTTGTCGGCATAAATGCACGACCTACACTTTTCTCTGTAGGTCGTGGCTTTAGCCCGACAAGACCTAATTGGATGCCGCATGGCTTTTTGTCGGCATAAATGCACGACTTACACTTCTCTTTGTAGGTCGCGGCTTTAGCCCGACAAGACCTAATTGGATGCCACATGGCTTTTTTGTCGGCATAAATGCACGACCTACACTTTGTAGGTCGCGGCTTTAGCCCGACAAGACCTAATTGGGTGCCACATGGCTTTTTTGTCGGCATAAATGCACGACTTACACTTTGTAGGTCGTGGCTTTAGCCCGACAAGACCTAATAGGGTGTCGTATGGTTTTTTTGTCGGCATAAATGCACGACTTACACTTTGTAGGTCGCGGCTTTAGCCCGACAAGACCTAATTGGATGCCACATAACTTTGTGTCGGCATAAATGCACGACCTACAAGATCGACAGAAGTCGTTTATTGATAGCCTCACGCGCGAGGATGACGATTAACAAGATAAAGGATATTTTTCATGTATATAGGCATTGACCTCGGTACCTCAGGCGTCAAAGTAATTCTTATGGATAAAAGCGGAAGCGTAGCGGCAAGCTGTTCGTCGCCTCTTTCGGTGTCGCGCCCTTTTGATCTTTGGTCGGAGCAAAACCCAGAAGACTGGTGGCAAGCAACTGACTTAGCAATGTTGCAGCTGGCTACAGAGCATAATCTACAAGATGTAAAAGCTATTGGACTATCAGGGCAAATGCATGGTGCGACCTTGCTGGGCAAGCAGGGGGAAGTATTACGCCCTGCGGTCCTTTGGAATGATGGCCGCTCCCATGAAGAGTGCCTGCTATTGCAACGGCGCTGCCCAGAAGTGCAAGCCATTACGGGAAACCTAGTGATGCCAGGTTTTACTGCCCCTAAATTGCTTTGGGTAAAGCAACACGAACCAGATGTTTTCGCACAAATAGACAAGGTGCTGTTACCCAAAGATTACCTACGTTTTCGCC
The DNA here is from genome assembly GCF_003208215.1 of Marinomonas alcarazii. Taxonomy (GTDB): domain Bacteria; phylum Pseudomonadota; class Gammaproteobacteria; order Pseudomonadales; family Marinomonadaceae; genus Marinomonas; species Marinomonas alcarazii. The sequence goes on along the minus strand of NZ_QKLW01000007.1, from coordinate 58,387 downwards.
TGACAGGCGAGTTTGCGACCGATGTGTCAGATGCTTCAGGTACGCTTTGGTTGAACATGGAGCAACGCGCTTGGAGCGAGACCATGCTGCAAGCAACAGGCTTAAATAAACAGCAAATGCCAAAGGTATACGAAGGTTCAGAAATCACTGGAACGATTGCTGAAACATTGGCGAAACGTTGGTCAATACCTGTTGTGCCTGTTGTTGCTGGTGGTGGGGATAATGCCGCGGGTGCGGTTGGTATGGGCATAATCTCACCTGAACAAACTATGCTATCACTGGGTACATCTGGGGTGATTTTTGCGGTAAGTGATGGCTTCACTGCGAACCCAGCTGCGGCCTTGCATAGTTTTGGTCATGCGATTCCAAATACTTGGCACACTATGTCGGTGATGTTGAGCGCCGCCAGTTGTATTGATTGGGTCACGAAATTGGCACAGTTTAGCAGTGTGGAGCAGGCTTTATTAGCGGCGGAGAATCGTGTCGATTATGATAGCAAGCTGACTTTTTTGCCTTATCTAAGCGGAGAAAGAACACCGCACAATGATGCCAATGCAAAAGGCGTTTTTTGGGGAATGAGCCACGAAACGACGTCAGCAGACCTGGTTCATGCGGTACTTGAAGGGGTGAGCTTTGCCTTGCTGGATGGCTTAGATGCGGTGCGTTCAGCACAAAGTATCAGTGAAGGGATAGACGTGATTGGTGGCGGAGCCAAAAGCATCTATTGGCTACAAATGCTGGCGGATGTCTTTAATGTGCCCATGGATTACCGTGCAGGTGGTGACGTTGGCCCCGCCTTGGGTGCTGCTCGATTAGCCGCTATTGGCGATCAAGGTCAGGATGTATTAAGCGACATTTGCACCAAGCCTGCGCTCATTAAACGCTATTTGCCTAACCAGAAAGACAGTGCTCGATATGCAGAGAAACGCAGGCGCTTTCAGGATTTATACCAAAGAGTAAAAGGGCTTTAATGAGCAAGAGCGGTGTTGTTGCATAACAGCGCTCTTTTTTTGCCAACTTTTTATTACGATTTCTGTTATTTCCTTTTTGATTTTTATCATTATCTAGAACCTGAATTATCAACAAGAGTATGATCAAGCCAATAATAAAAATTAGAGATGCTTTTGTATGTTTGAAAAACGCTATCGACTCAACTTGGTGTTTAATGCCAATAAAGTGTATGACCGACAAGTTATAGAAGGTATTGGTGAATACTTACATGCAGCTCAATGTGATTGGGATGTATATTTTGAAGACGATTTTCGCAGTCGGCTAGATGCCCTAAAACACTGGCAAGGGGACGGCATTATTGCCGATTTCGACAACCCCGAAGTGGAGGAGATTCTTAAAGACACCAATATTCCCACCGTAGCGGTTGGTGGCTCTTATCATCATAAAGAAGATTATCCACGGCTGCCTTATGTGGCCACAGACAATGCCGCCTTGGTTCACTGTGCGTACCAACACTTGAAGCGAAAAGGCCTGCCAGCGTTTGCCTTTTATGGTGTGCCAAGCACAATTTACAGTAGATGGGCCAGTGAGCGCGAGCATGCCTTTGTTGAGCAAGTGCACTCTGATGGATTTGAACCACATGTGCATCAAGGCTTCTGCACCTCGGCTGAGGTTTGGGAAACCGCACAGCGCGAATTAGAAAGCTGGCTAACAAACCTCCCTAAACCCATTGGCATTATAGCCGTCACAGATTCCCGTGCACGCCATTTACTTCAGGTTTGCGACCATTTGAATATCTTAGTGCCAGAGCAAGTGGCCATTGTAGGCATTGATAATGAAAGCATGGCGAGAAACTTGAATCGTACGGCTCTGTCTTCAGTGGAACAGGGGAGTAAACAAATGGGCTACGAAGCGGCAAAAATGCTGCACCGTATGTTACAAGGCTATTCTGCAGAAAACTCGCTAGTGGTGGTCGATCCTATTGGCGTTGAAGAGAGACAGTCATCTGATTACCGAGCCTTGCACGACCCTTATGTCATTCAAGCTATGCATTTTATTCGTCATAATGCGTGTCGAGGGGTGAAAGTCGCGCAAGTGGTGGATTACATTGGTATATCAAGAACCAACTTGGAAACCCGCTTTATCGACGAAATCGGCTGCTCAATGCACGAACAACTGCATATGACCAAGTTTTACCGCGCCTGTGAATTGATCACTTCGACCAACCTGCCATTTGATGAAATTGCCCGAACCTGCGGTTATCCATCCGTGCAATACATGTACACGGTATCGCGTAAAAACTTGGGCATGACGCCTGGTGAGTATCGTGTGTCGTCACGGCTTGATAAAGAGTCTTAAGCGATTTTTTAGCAAGAAAAGACACGTAAACGAAAGATTATAAAAAACTCTTGATGCATTTTAACGATGTCGTTAAGTATACTTCCTGAAATAGTATTGGATTCTAAGTCGTTCTTTTGTAGGTAAAGGCAAGTCATAAGCGATTGATCTATCGGCCTTTATTTTCATAAATTGGCTGCGATGAAATTCAGTTAACACAATTCATGCAAAGGGGAGTGTAAGTTTGTCTGCGACAATAAAAGACGTTGCGTTACGGGCTGGAGTATCAACAACCACCGTATCTCATGTTTTGAACAAAACGCGTTTTGTCGCCAAAACGACGCAAGAGCGTGTGCTGCAAGCAGCGGAAGAGCTTAATTATGCTCCCAGTGCGGTAGCACGTAGCTTAAAGGTTAAAAATACCAAAAGTCTTGGCATGCTAGTCACCACCACCTTAAACCCCTTTTTCGCCGAATTGGTCAACGAAGTAGAAAAATGTTGTTACCGAGAAGGTTACAACCTTGTGCTGTGTAATACCGATGGCGAGCTTGAAAAAACCAACTCTTACCTACGAATGCTGACGCAAAAACGTGTCGATGGCATTTTAGTTATGTGTTCCGCCTATGACGACTCGTTATTTAGTTCTTTGATCGGCCAGCGTAATTTGCCCATGGTCGTCATGGATTGGGGCCCATCTGATGATTATGTCGATCGCATTCAAGACAACTCGGTAAAAGGCGCACATTTGGCGATTCGGCATCTAATTGAACAAGGTCATAAGCGTATTGCTTATATTGGCGGTCCACTAGAAAAGTTACCTGCAAAGCAGCGTTTTGACGGCTTTATGGAAGCTATGGAGCAAGCCGATTTAGCTATCCAAGACGATTGGGTAATTGAATCCGACTTCGAATTTGAAGGCGGTAAATTAGGGATGCGCCAATTGTTGTCTTGTTCGAGTTTGCCAAGTGCCGTGTTTATCGGTAATGATGCCATGGCGATGGGCGCCATGAGTGAAGCGCAGTTGTCAGGTATTAAAATCCCGCAGCAATTGTCTGTCATTGGTTACGATAATTGTATGTACTCTGCTTACTTTAGCCCACCTTTAACCACTATTAATCAGCCTAAAGAGCGATTAGCCGAGTTGGCGATCAGCACCATGATAGAGCGAATTGAGAATCCACGCCAAGAGGGCAAGATGATCATGCTGGAGCCAAATCTGGTGGTTCGTTCGTCGGTGGCTGCTGTTTCTACAAAATAGTTCCAACTTCTTGTTGTTTTCTGTGTATTTTACTTTCAGCTTTTTGGTGCCTCACTTTGAAATGAGACTAAAAACGCGTTTTAAGGTTGAAAATAGGACTTTTAATAAGTCGTTTTACATAGAAAAACCTTATAATTCAGTTGCTTGATTATTTGTTGTTAAATTACACCAGCATTTCATGATTTCATTGTCATAACCGTTTGATAAATATAGATTTTTTCTTATCGGTCAAGAATTTATTGACAAGCTCCGTGCGCTTAATATAAAAATAGCAAACGATTACGCAATCGTTTGCTATTCGACTATTTTAATAAAAATAAGCATACCGGAGACATACAATGAAAAAGAAAGCCTTCTTGAAATCTTGCTTTGCTGCAACATTACTGACCTTGGCCAGCAGCAGTGTTTTAGCTAGTAATGGTTTGATCGCCATTATTACTCCATCCCACGACAATCCATTTTTTAAAGCCGGTGCCGAAGGCGCGGATGCGAAAGCGAAAGAATTAGGTTATGACACCTTGGTGGCTTCCCATGACGGTGATGTAAACAAACAAAACCAATTAATTGAAACAGCGATTGCTCGTCAAGCCAAAGCGGTGATTTTGGATAACGCAGACGCAGACGCCAGTATCGGATCACTAGAGCGTTTGAAAAAAGCGGGTATTCCAGCTTTCCTATATGACCGTGAAATCAATAAAACCGGTATCGCTGTCACGCAAATCGTATCGAATAACTTCCAAGGCGCTCAGCTTGCAGGTGAGAAGTTTGTAGAATTAATGGGTGAAGGTGGTGAATACGTTGAGCTAGTAGGGCCAGAGTCCGACACTAATGCGCAAGTACGTAGTGAAGGTTTTCACGATATCGTTGATAACTTCCCTGAGTTTAAAATGGTAGCTCGCCAGTCTGCCAACTGGAGCCAAACCGAAGCGTTTAGTCGTATGGAGTCGATCTTACAAGCGAACCCAAACATTAAAGGCGTGTTCACTGGTAACGATTCGATGGCGTTGGGTGCAGAAGCGGCACTTCAAGCAGCGGGCCGTAAAGATGTTTTCATCGTTGGTTTTGACGGTTTAGATTATGCGCGTGATTCCATCCTAAAAGGCTCTAATATCAAAGCAACCGTTATGCAACCAGCCTATGCTCAAGCTCAGCGCGTTGCTGAACAAGCTGATCTATACATTCGTACTGGCTCAACAGGATTGCCAGAAAAACAACTTATGGATTGCGTATTGATTGATAGCTCTAATGCGAAAAATCTAAGTAACTTCGCTCTAAAAAAATAACAACCTGACTCGAAGCTTTCATTTTTGAAGGCTTCGAGTCCTTGGGTATCATTATGTCTTATAAAAAACTCTTTCAATGTATCGGGCTCTTTGCGTGCCTTAATTTGCTGACAGCCTGTACTGTTACGGACTTAGACGCTGACGGCAATCCTATTATTCCTAAAGATCCTAATGCCGTGGTTAGCTTTGCAGACTTCACCTTGTCTGAAGTGGCCGATCAGCTTTGGCAGCCAAAAGTCTTTCCAGAAGCTACACAAGAATTTACCCCATGGGAAAGCATTAAATCCCAGTTGGATGCGCAGCAAATTAATACCAAGCAAAGCTTTTTTGTGCGTTTAAATGGCACCATCGACAGCGTGAATTTAGGCAAAATGAGAGGTGTGATAACGCTAAAAGTGGGCGATACCAATATCGATTTACAAGTTGGCCGCATCATTAAAGGCAATGCGATTCGTGACGCGTCTAAATACGTTCTGTTCGATGATTTTAAAAACCAGATTCGTTTTGCTCAAATCTCACGAGAGTTTAATAATCGCGCTATGGCATCGATTGGTGAGCCTGACACTAGTTGGGTAGGCGAAAAAGCCACGGTTATTGCAGCGATTACCATAGACCAAAATACCATCAGCGATGCTGTACCAATGCAGATTACTCGTGGAGGCAAATGATGAGCCAAGCTAACGCAGACATCGTCATTCGCACCGAAAAAATCTCCATGATTTACCCAGGCACTATCGCGTTAAACGAAGTAGATTACCGAGTTTATCGCGGCAAAGTGAACGTCATCATAGGTGAAAATGGCGCGGGTAAATCCACCTTGATGAAAATTCTGGCGGGTGTTCAGCAGCCGAGCAAAGGCAGCATTTATCTCAACGATGAAGCTGTGTCTTTTCAGCACACACGGGACGCAGCCGCCAAAGGCATTGGCATGGTTCATCAAGAGCTGAATCTGTTTGGCAACTTAACGGTGGCTGAAAATATCTTCTTGGGTCGCGAAAAACAGCATGGCCTGATGCCGCTAGATACCGCGGAACAACACAGAGTCACCGCTGAACTCATGGCGCGTCTTGACCAAGACATCGCGCCATCTGAATTACTGTCTAACTTGAAAGTTGGACAACAGCAACTAATCGAAATCGCCAAAGCCTTGGCCGATGAAGCCGATGTGCTGATTTTGGATGAGCCGACTTCGGCGCTGAGTAAAACCGAGGTTGAGTTGCTGTTTAAAGTCATTCGAGACTTAACCGCTCAGGGTGTTTCTATTATCTATATTTCCCATCGTTTAGAAGAGTTAATGGCAATTGGCGATCACATTACGATTCTGCGTGATGGTAACTTCCAGTCTGAAGCGGAAGTCAAAGACATCGATGTGCCGTGGATTGTCAGAGAGATGTTGGGCAGTGACCCTGTTTCTAACTTCTTGAAACCGGGTCGTAAGTTTGGCGAGCCAGTATTAGACGTAAAAAACATCAAATTGATCAATGAAATGGGTCTTACCTTAGTTGACGATGTGTCGATGGATGTGAAATCCGGCGAGATAGTTGGTGTATACGGACTCATGGGCGCAGGTCGAACCGAGCTAATGGAATGTCTACTTGGTCTGCAAGAATACTCAGGCGACGTAGAGATTGCGGGGCATAAAGTATCTGCCAAAATGGACACCAGCGAACGCATTAAATTGGGCATTTGTTTGGTACCAGAAGATCGAAAAAAGAACGGTATTTTTCCCATTTCATCAGTCAGCAATAACATGACGATTTCTAGCTTATGGCGTCGACTCAAGCATCGTTTTTCCATTGATGAAAAAGCCGAAACCGAAGCGGTAACGTCCGCTATTGGTGATTTATCTATCAAGGTGTCTTCGCCTGATATTGAAATACGCGCATTGAGCGGAGGTAACCAACAAAAAGTGGTGATTGGTCGAACCCTGTTAACCAGTCCGAAAGTATTGTTATTGGATGAGCCAACTCGCGGTATTGATATCGGTGCCAAAGGCGACGTATTTAACATGATGGTGAAGCTTTCTGAACAGGGTATCGGGGTGTTGTTCTCGACCTCCGACCTGAAAGAAATAATGGCGGTTTCTGATCGCATTCTGGTGATGTCCGGAGGCAAACTCACCGCCAATATACTTCGTTCTGAAGCCACAGAATCTGCACTTGTGTCAGCAAGCGCGCAAGGACTTTAATATGAAAACTTCTCAAAATATTGCATCTCAACAATCGTCTGTTTTTTCTGGCGAAAGTCTGTTGTTACTGGCGTTAAAAATGCGCACCTTTATTGCGTTGTTTTTAATCCTCGCTTTCTTCACCTTTATGGTGCCGGGATTCTTGGCGGCGAGTAGCGTGGTCATCATGGTTAAGCATATTGCCATTAACGCCTTTTTGGCTCTTGGCATTACCTTCGTCATTATCACTGCAGGTATCGATCTCTCAATCGGCGCGATTCTCGGGTTTTGTGGCATGGTCGCGGGTTGGCTGATCACTAAGGGAATCGTCTTGCCAATGTTTGGCATCGCTATTTTTCCTAGCGTTTGGCTGATTGTGCCTATCGTTTTGGTTATCGGTGGTTTAATCGGTGCGGTAAATGGCATCTTGATAACGCGCTATAACGTCGCGCCTTTCATTTGCACCTTGGGCACCATGTATATCGTTCGTGGCGCGTCCATGTTGTTGTCTGGTGGTGAAACTTTTACAGGCTTGTCTGGAAATGAACAGCTGGGCAATACGGGGTTTGAGTTAATTGGTTCTGCGAAATTATTGGGTCTGCCTTACGCGATTTGGATGATGTTTATCCTTGCTGGTGTGATTGCCTACATCGCTAAAAGAACGCAGTTTGGTCGCCATGTGTTTGCCATTGGTGACAACGAGCATTCTGCCGAATTGTCTGGCGTAAAAGTGCGCAGTGTCAAAGTTTGGGTTTACACCATTTCTGGTTTTTGTGCAGCGATTGCGGGCATTGTGGTGTCTTCACAGTTAGTGGCTAGTCATCCAGCAACGGGTGTCTCTTTTGAAATGAACGCCATTGCCGCTGTGGTATTAGGCGGAACCTCATTGGCTGGTGGTCGCGGCACCATTATGGGGACGCTGATTGGCGCTTTCGTAATTGGTATTTTAGCCGATGGTTTGGTGATGATGGGCGTGAGCGAATTTTGGCAAATGGTGATTAAAGGTGTGGTGATTATTCTTGCTGTCATCATCGACCAAAAACAAAGCCGTTTGCAGCATAAAGCCGCCATCGTGCAGCAAAAATAGACTATCAATATTTGCTTTCAGCCTATCGGTGATTAGGGAAAAAACATGTTAAAAAATATAGATCCTTTGCTAAGTGGTGAATTACTGAACGTGCTACGTACCATGGGTCACGGTGATGACATCGTACTGGTCGATCGTAATTTTCCAGCGGCTTCGATGGCAGCTGGAAAACCGGTTATTCGTTTAGATGGTGTGAACGTCATTCAGGCCGCTAAGGCGATTTTATCGGTATTGCCATTGGATACCTTTGTTGATCAGCCAGTGACTCGTATGCAAGTGGTCGGTGAAGATGAATCCGTGATGCCAGAAGTGCAGCAAGAATTCGCTGCCGTGCTAAAAGCGGCTAATAGCGACAATGCGGAAATGGGGTCGTTAGAGCGTTTTGCTTTTTACGAAACAGCGAAACAAGCCTACGCTTTTGTTGTGACTGGCGAAGGGCGAGGTTACGGCTGTTTTCTATTGAAGAAAGGCGTGATCTTTTCTTAACTTTTTTGTACAACCAAGTCATACAAAAACACAGGCCAGCTTTCGTTGGCCTGTGTTTTTTATTTTAAACGGTTTAACGTTTATCTAACGGCTTATTTAAAAATGTAGCCATTCACCATGTTTTCGAGCATTTCTTGGCGACCGGAAACCGGTTTAGGGTTTAAGTTGTTTTTCTCTGCATACGTCGCAAGGTCCTGCAGAGTATAGTTACCAGCCAAAATATCGGCTCCCAAAGAGTCGTTCCATTTCGCATAGCGTTGTTCAACCAGTGTCGCTAGTTTTTCGTCTTCAATCATTTTTACTGCCCGTTCTAAAGACAGCGCCAAAGTATCCATCGCACCAATATGGCCATGGAACAAATCTTCTAGATCCATGGACTGACGACGTAACTTGGTGTCGAACATGTAGCCGCCGTTCTGGAATCCACCGTTTTTCAAGATTTCATAAGTAACCAACGTGTATTCTTCGACACTGGTGGGGAATTGGTCTGTGTCCCAACCGAGTTGCGCGTCGCCTTGGTTGGCGTCGACAGAGCCAAGAATGCCCAAAGAACAAGCCGTGGCGATTTCATGATGGAAGCTATGACCAGCCAAGGTCGCGTGGTTAGCTTCGATATTGACCTTGATTTCTTTCTCAAGCCCAAACTCTTTTAAGAAACCATAAACCGTCGCAGTATCGTAATCGTATTGGTGCTTGGTTGGTTCTGCAGGTTTTGGCTCGATCAACAAAGTGCCTTCAAAACCGATTTTGTATTTGTGTTCAACCACCATTTGCATAAAGCGACCAAGCTGCGCACGTTCGCGCTTTAAGTCAGTATTCAGCAAGGTTTCATAGCCTTCGCGACCGCCCCATAGAACATAGTTTTGACCACCTAGTGCCTTGGTTGCATTCATTGCATGAAACACCTGAGTCGCTGCGTAGGCAAAGACTTCAGGGTTCGGATTGGACGCCGCGCCAGACATGTACCTTGGGTTGGAAAAGGCATTTGCCGTGCCCCATAACAGCTTGATACCAGTGGCTTCTTGTTTGGCTTGGAGCACATCGACCATTTGTGCGAAGTTATTAATGTACTCTTTTAGTGAGCTGCCCTCTGGGCTGACATCCACATCGTGAAAACTGTAATAAGAAATGCCCAGCTTTGTGAAAAACTCAAAGGCTGCGTCGGCTTTCATCTTTGCCGCTTCCATCTCGGACGTCGACTTGTACCAAGGGCGGTCAAAAGTATTTGCCCCAAATACATCGCTACCCTGCCAACAGAAACTGTGCCAATAACAGACAGCCATTCTTAAATGCTCAGCCATGGTCTTGCCCATTAGTACTTTGTTGGCATCGTAATGTTTAAAAGCAAAAGGGTTGCTGGAATTCGCGCCTTCGTATTTTATATGTGGCACGTTCTTAAAAAATTCACTCATATCAGAACTCCTGATTGTTGTTATTTTTGTCCCTATGAATGATTGGTTTTTTGAGCGATGGCTTCAATTACGAAATTTCTTGAGACGATTATTGAATTTGTCGATAAATGTAGGTCGTGCATTTATGCCGACAAAAAGTTATGTGGTACCAAATTAGATCTTGTCGGGCTAAAGCCGCGACCTACAGCGAAAAATGTAGGTCGTGCATTTATGCCGACAAAACGTTATGTGGCATCAAATTAGGTCTTGTCGGGCTAAAGCCGCGACCTACAGCAAAAAATGTAGGTCGTGCATTTATGCTGACAAAACGTTATGTGGTACCAAATTAGATCTAGTCGGGCTAAAGCCGCGACCTACAGCAAAAAATGTAGGTCGTGCATTTATGCCGACAAAACGTTATGTGGCATCCAATTAGATCTTGTCGGGCTAAAGCCGCGACCTACAGCGAAAAATGTAGGTCGTGCATTTATGCCGACACAAAGTTATGTAGCATCCAATTAGGTCTTGTCGGGCTAAAGCCGCGACCTACAGCAAAAAATGTAGGTCGTGCATTTATGCTGACAAAACGTTATGTGGTACCAAATTAGATCTAGTCGGGCTAAAGCCGCGACCTACAGCAAAAAATGTAGGTCGTGCATTTATGCCGACACAAAGTTATGTAGCATCCAATTAGATCTTGTCGGGCTAAAGCCGCGACCTACAGCAAAAAATGTAGGTCGTGCATTTATGCTGACACAAAGTTATGTAGCATCCAATTAGATCTTGTCGGGCTAAAGCCGCGACCTACAGCAAAAAATGTAGGTCGTGCATTTATGCCGACACAAAGTTATGTAGCATCCAATTAGATCTTGTCGGGCTAAAGCCGCGACCTACAGCAAAAAATGTAGGTCGTGCATTTATGCCGACAAAAAGTTATGTGGCATCAAATTAGGTCTTGTTGGGCTAAAGCCGCGACCTACAGCAAAAAATGTAGGTCGTGCATTTATGCCGACAAAAAGTTATGTGGTACCAAATTAGGTCTTGTCGGGCTAAAGCCGCGACCTACAGCAAAAAATGTAGGTCGTGCATTTATGCCGACAAAACGTTATGTGGCATCAAATTAGGTCTTGTCGGGCTAAAGCCGCGACCTACAGCAAAAAATGTAGGTCGTGCATTTATGCCGACAAAACGTTATGTGGCACCCAATTAGGTCTTGTCGGGCTAAAGCCGCGACCTACAGCAAAAAATGTAGGTCGTGCATTTATGCCGACACAAAGTTATGTAGCATCCAATTAGATCTTGTCGGGCTAAAGCCGCGACCTACAGCGAAAAATGTAGGTCGTGCATTTATGCCGACAAAAAGTTATGTGGTACCAAATTAGGTCTTGTCGGGCTAAAGCCGCGACCTACAGCAAAAAATGTAGGTCGTGCATTTATGCCGACAAAACGTTATGTGGTACCAAATTAGATCTTGTCGGGCTAAAGCCGCGACCTACCGCAAAAAATGTAGGTCGTGCATTTATGCTGACAAAACGTTATGTGGCATCCAATTAGGTCTTGTCGGGCTAAAGCCGCGACCTACAAAGGTACGTTTGTCGGGCTAAAGCCGCGACCTACAGCAAAAAATGTAGGTCGTGCATTTATGCCGACAAAACGTTATGTGGCATCAAATTAGGTCTTGTCGGGCTAAAGCCGCGACCTACAGCAAAAAATGTAGGTCGTGCATTTATGCCGACAACACTACAAATAGACCGAATCCCAATAAGGGTAATCTCTTATACTTTTAACTAATTTTTTTCGTAAAGGATTCGCAACAATGTATCGCGCTATATGAAGGCGGTCGTCTTCAGCTCGTAAAGCGTGATCATGAAAAGAAGGTTGCCATAAGTTTCCATTCTTTTTTAGGTATTTATTTATCTTAAAGGCACTAGCTCCTTTCAAGTCCCCAACAATGCGAGGCAGTGTTGAGCTATTACTTTTTAGCTCTAATAAACCGTGGAAATGGTCGGGCATAAGAACCCATGTTAACCATTTGCAATTATTGCGTTTTTGGTTTGTCTCTATCTGCTCGCAAAATAAGCTAGCAGTATAAAAATCATTGAAGTAGGGGATTCGGTTAAATGTATTAAAAGTAATTAAATATTCACGATTGGGCTCTGAATACCTTCCTTTTCTCAAGTCATTCCATGACATAAAGTCTCCTTATTGATATTAAAGCTGCGACCTACAGCAAAAAATGTAGGTCGTGCATTTATGCCGACAAAACGTTATGTGGCACCCAATTAGGTCTTGTCGGGCTAAAGCCGCGACCTACAAAGGTACGTTTTGTCGCGGCTTGTAGGAAGCGAATATTATTCGTTCTGACTGGGGCGTTGGTACCAAGGTGACACCATGTCGGTAATACTGAATAAGCTGTTGCGTTTATTCAACACTTGTCCACCGTCGCGGGTGATTGGTTGCCAGTTGAGGTTGCCTCGGCTGGTGGTTGGTTTTAGTGATACTGTGTCGAACGGAATGGACAAATAGAAGCCTTTGGTAAAGCTGCCTTCACCAAATTCCTCTGCAGACATATTCGTCCGGCTGGCGTACGCGCCGATAATCATGCCGCTGTCAAACTGCTTAGAAAAGTCAAAACGGGCGCCAACATCTGCGGCTAAGAATTTGCCCACATCCAAACGAAACAGGGTATCTTCTAAGAATGACCATTCGGGTTGATAATACAAAGACAAATGCCCTGTGGTGCCTCTGGCAAGTACCTTGGTATTGTTACCGTAGGTGCTTTCTTCAGAAAAAATACCAAACACTGAGTTTGGATCGCGCTGAGAAATGGCGTTTATGTCTGCACCAATGGCCCAGTTTGAGTTAGGCTGACGATACAAGACCTCTGTCCCAAAACCTGCAAACATGGTTTCTAAATAACCGCCATAGATTTGTTGATACCAATTCTTACCATAGCGATCAAACCAAGTTAGTTGCAGGTTATTCAAACTGGCATCGTTATCACTTACATAGGCCCGCACTAGAGTACGAACACGGTAATTAGATGTGCCATCATCAGGGACAGCGAAATTAAGTTTGTCGTAGTTATCTACTAAGTTAACTGACACGGCACTGGATAATTCTAAATTTCGGCTAAGCCAGTAAGACGCGCCACCTTGCATAGTTAAGCTGTACATATAAAAGTTTTCTGGGCCACCAAAAGATTGGCTTAAATGTGGTGCGAAGCCGTAATTAAAAGGCTCAAAATTATCGTATAAAGGCGTGTCATTAATGTCTTCTGGTGGTAACTCAATAATGGCGTCTTTAATGGATGGATTAAAATAGTCGACCGTCGCCACATCGAGGTAATCTCTGGCTGAAATCTCAGTGGATTTGACAGGAATATTTTTTGATTCTTCAATGATCTTGTAAGCGCCCACATTGGTTGGCACATGGTTCGCGATCACCGCTGCAGCGCGTTCGATCGCCACATCACGATCACGATATTTGCTTTGCTGAGTGACAAAAGTCACCGTGTTGCCTTGTTGATATACGCGGTCGGTTTTATACCCTGCCACATCATTCAGTTCTTGGTCGAGGACTTGCCAGTCAACTCCACTGAGCGTAGCGGCTTGGTTGTTGCCCAAAGCAGGAGCATTGTTGTCTATCCATGGGCTTTTCATGGTATTAAAGTTGGTGGACAGCGTAAAGCCAAGCGCTACAGTGGTGCCGCGTTCGTAGCTCAAACGCACATCTACACCATCCGTTACCTCATAAATTGCCCCAAAGTTCCATGGTGTTTTGGGTGTCATATCCACACCACCACGAGTAACCGGGTAATCCTGACTGTAGTCGTTGCCGTCGTATTCCAGTTTTAAGCGCAATGGTTCATAAGGGGTCTGATATTCGATACCGCCAAACAAGGAGGCGCTGCCAGTAAACCAGCGGTTGTAATCGATAGAGCCACCGTTGTCAGCATAGTCTGAAATACGCTCACAGAAGCGGTCGGCTGCAGTACACAGCGGGTTACTGATGTTGCCACGTTCGCCAAAATAGCCCCAGCCTAAGCCGAGTGTGACATCAAACTGACCGTAGTTTTCCGTGGAAAAACGCTTAGTCGCCGCTATAAATTCCCCGTCGAACAAGCCCGTTCCGCCAAGGTCGCGAAAACCAACAGACACTTCAGGAAGCCAGTAATCTTCTTTGATTAGCCTTAATTTGGCATCAATGCCTTTGTCAGCCAGTTTGGTATTGCCACTAAAGTCTTTTCTGTCGCTATATAATAGGTCTTCTACTTGAGTGTAGCGAATAGTGGTTTCTAACCAAGGCATCAGCTGCAAAGACACAGTATAAAATTTGTATTCACTGTTATCGTTGTAACCAAAACTGAATGCTCCATCTTCTGCCATGCGACCAGACGGCATTTGTATTAAACCCACACCACCCAGATCCGTTTGTGATGGTGTAAGTTGTGGTCCTTGAAACGGCAAAGCAAAATAGGCATCGTCTTCAGCATGGCTTTTAGCGTATAGATCGCCGTTCAACAAAAAAACACAGCCAGCAAGAAAGGGTGTCATAGGGAAACATTTAAATGACATTATAGCTCCAAACGAAAAGCAAGCAGATGGGCGATATTGGCATTCAAATCGCGGTAGTCATCAGGGAGGTTTTGCAGCCCAACAAACACAATGGCACCAGGGCTAAGAAAATATAAGGTGTTTTTCCAGGACAAGTTGTCAACCTGATATACTGCTCGATCTGCCTGAATAATCCACGCCGAATCATAGCGATCTTGTTTTGTCATCTGGCTTAGTTTGGCTAGATAGTCTCGTAAGTCAGCGTTTTCTTGCAGCGCCATGGTCACGCTATGGTCCAAGGTTGGGTCAAACGCCTTGATATGAGTAGGGCGCTTGGGCAACGATAGCCAGTAATCTTGTTTAATGAGCGGGTTGAACTTAGATGAAATGCGAACTTTCGTGAGGTCTGTTGCAATCTGCTCATGATAAACCAAAGGCAGCGAATCGAGCTGCTTAGCCATATTTGTAGCTTCTGGTGTATTCAGCTGTTTTAACTGACGCATAATCACGCGCTTTTGCGTATCGATAATGGTTTGCTTATGTGGATCAATCAAGCCAGTGCCTATCGCATATATCTCTCCATTAGACTGAGCATAGGCATCGCTCAGTACTTGAGAAAAGCGTACGTCTTGTGAATAAGATAAGGTTATCTGGCTTGGTAATAAAGTAACTCTGGTTGTATAAATATTCGGTGTTTCAGCGTCTGCTCGGCTAGTGGGTAACGCCGCCATTAGTAATAAACCACCTAATAAAATGGTGCGTAACAGGTTTATGTTTAACGGCAGTATCATGACTGAATATCCTTAGTCTTTGTTTCTCTGGTATTTGAGCGTGGCGGCACAAAAGGCTTCACCATCAGCATTTCCACCTTGTCCATATTGGGCCCTAAATATTGGATGCTTTTGACCACAAAAGGGTCTGCCGTTTCTGTTGCAGGCGTAAGCCAGAAAAGATTATTAAATGACGCGTCTAGATTGTTAAATACCACGGTTTCTTGGATTTGCTCTGCTTCTTGGTGCCATAAATCGGTGATGACCGTGTCCATACCAAGAGAGCGAGCGGTCACTTGGGCAGTAAAATTATAGCGATAGCCAGGTGACCAATCGTATCGGGCTTGCCAAGAGGTGGTACTGGCAAGTTTAGGGAAAGGTGTCGCAACCGTCGAACTGGGAGAAGTCGCAGAGGATGGCGTCATTGATGAAGTAATCGGCATCAGAGTGTCTAAATTATCACTCGTAAAGCCAGTGGTATGAACGATACGACCATTTTCGGTGACGATACTGCCTGCGTCTTGGGTTAACCAGGTAAGTCGGTAAGTATTTGTTAGTGGGTCGTGGTCGACAAAGGTCAGAATCAAAAGCAAAGGTCGAGAATCGTTGACAGTGACCAGAGTGCTAGCATAAGGCAAAGACGAGATATAATCAGGAGTGATAGCTTGGTTTAAGTTGATGGCCGCTTTCGCCGAGTCTAAGCTGTTTTTGAAGTTGCCCGAGCAGCCCGTTAACGCCAATAAAATAAGAGCCATGGAAAAGTAACGAAGAAAACGCATGCAATCGCCAATACGAAAGAAGAAAGAAGGAGCCGCCTGATAAGTTATTATCAAGCGGCTTAGGGGGATTACTTAGTAGTAATACTCGTGCTAATTAGTAGTAACAGTCGTGCTAACGGTGGTGTTGTCGTTTGCAGACACCGCAACTGCTGCACTTACTGCCACGGCTGCTGCCGCTGCTGCCGCTGCTGCCAAACCGCCTACTGCTGCTGACGTCGCTGCACCAACACCCGCCGCTGCTACGCCAGCACCTGCAGCACCCGCACCCGCTGCGCCTGCAGCACCTGCTGCGCCCGCACCTGCTCCTGCGCCCGCACCTGCTGCACCAGCAGCGCCAGCACCACCAGTAGAAGCTGCACCAGCACCAGCACCAGCCGCTTCACCATATGCTTGGCTAGCTAGGCCAAGTGCTACAATTGTAGCCAAAGTAACAAGTTTCATAATATTTCCTTATCATTAAACATCGATGTTTGAAGAATGTTCTTCATTTTCGATTTTAGAGCAAGATTTATGACAATGTAAGCGTAAAAGAGGAATTATTTGATAGTTTTTTATACAATTTTGATGCATTGCTAGACTGAAAAAGGTCGATCGACACTATAAAAGCCACTTTCTCTGTCAGTAAACCGTTTATTCTGGCTGAAAATGATACAAGAGAATAAGGCTATTCCAAAAAGCGCTTAGCTTTGTGAAAGCATTAAGTAAGCGACCTTTATTTTTGCGGTGTTTTGGGACATTATGTGCACCACCCTAATAATAGTCTGATAAGAATTATGCTCATAACAGCGTCGACTCTTTCAATACAAGGAACTGTGAGCTATTAATGTCCTCGTTTAATGTAAAAACAACGTTCTGGTTGGCTTTTTTGGGCTGTGCTTCGGCTCCAGTGATTGCCTCCCCTTGGCTAGAGGCCAATGATCCCTTCTTACGTTCTTCCTTGGTGTTGCTTTCCGATACGGGGCAATTAAGGTCTCCCGTTAACCATTATCCTATGCGTTGGTCTATGTTTGGTGACGATCTAACCTATACCAAACAAGAAAGTGATACTGTGTTGTTGGCCAACCAAGAGCTGCTTTACACATTGAATACGGCGAAATTAAATCGCGGTAATAGAATGTTTAGACTATTACATGGCACCAACCCATCCTTACCATTAGGTTTTGGGCAGTTCAATGAAGACGAAAAAGGCGTTTATAGCAGCTTCGAACATTTAGGTGACTCTTTTTCTTACCGTTTAACCGCGGGCTACAGCGAATACCAAGATGATACAAGTCTAAATTTAGATAATAGTTACTTAGCTTTTAGTGCTGGGGCTTGGTTTTGGTCTATCGGTAATATAGATCGCTGGTGGGGGCAGGGCTGGCAGCATAATTTGATTTTGGGATCTTATGCAAAAGCAGCACCCGATATCAGTGTTAGTTACCTTGGCGAAAACGATATGTTGGGCGTATGGAGTGTCGAAAGTATCTTGGCGAAACCTGCAAAGTCGGATTACGACTATCATAGTGCAACGCGATTAGTATCAAAGCCTTTTTCGCTTTTTGAGTATGGCGTTACTTATCAAACTTGGCTTTCAGGTATGGACTCAGGCGAGCAAGATGAGCAGCTAGCGTTGGATGCCAAGCTGACCTTGCCCCGTATCGCGAGTCTGTATCACAGCGTATATGCCGAAGCCGCTTCTACTGCGGATAGCACAGAGCTGGGGGCTTGGTTGTTGGGTTGGACGGGCAGCTTTCCAGTCGGCAACAACACCGCACGAATCGTTTTAGAATCCCAACAAACCACAGATGCACATGATACGACATTATGGAAATCGGGCAGCTACCCTTCAGTGACGGATGGCGTTGCGAATACAAGCTATTTATTGGATGACAGCGCATCTATTGCATTTTATCTGCAATTGGCAAATGACCATCAGGTGGGCTTGAGCTACCAAAGTGCCACCCAAAACGACGAAAAAACCAATACCAGCCAATTCACTTATAACCTTCCAGCACTGGCCGGGATGGTGCGTTTAGGGGCGAGCTATCAACAGGTAAAAGGCGGCGATAATCAAACCAACCTATGGGCTGACTATGAATTCCGCTTTTAGGCGGTGCTCATAAGTTGTTTCTTAAACCAGAATTTAATTTTTAATTGAACCTAAATAGACCACACAGTATGCGATTTAAAAAATTACTAACAGCGTTAATGATGACACTTGCAGGAAGCGTGTTTGCTTTTACCCCTACCGCGGCGCAAATTAGTCAATTTCAAAATCTTCCGAAGGCGCAACAAGAGGCACTAGCACGTCAGTATGGTGTTGATATAAGCGCCTTTGCAAATGGTTCTGGCGGTTCTGTTACAGACGTTCAGCAAGCGCCAGTGTTAGAACCTGTCGAGAACAAGGAGCCCGTCCCAGCACCGGTTCGTCATGCCGCAGAAGAAGATGATGATTCGGGATTGCCATTGTTTGGTTACGATGTATTTAGCGGTAACAGCTTAGGGCTTACTGTGGTGGATGATTTGCCCGTGCCACTGGACTACCAAATGGGGCCAGGCGATGTGATTAACGTGCAAACCTTTGGTAAAACCAACCAGAATTTATCCTTAACAATAGACAGAGATGGCTCTATCAACTTGCCAGATATTGGCCCTGTTGCTGTGTCTGGTCAGACCTTTGCACAACTTCGCAAACAAATTAACGATGTCATCAAGAAAAAGACCATAGGTGTCGATGTGTCCGTTACCATGGGCGCGATGCGAACCATGCAGGTATACATCGTTGGTGAGGCTGCTCAGCCTGGTGCTTATAATGTGAATGGCTTGACGACAATAACACAAGCACTTATTGCCAGTGGTGGTGTGAAAAAATCAGGCAGCCTGCGTCATATTCAGTTAATAAGAAAAGGTCAGGTGGTTTCAGAGTTTGATTTGTATGATTTGTTAATCAAAGGCGATACCTCGAAAGATCTGCGTTTATCATCTGGCGATACCTTGTTTATACCTATTCGTGATAACGCCCTTACTATAGAAGGCCAAGTGGCACGTCCTGCTGTATATGAAACCAAGGGTGGTACGACGCTTGCTCAGCTATTATCGCTGGCTGGTGGTGCAAAACCAAATGCTTACCTTTCTCGCGTTAGCGTGCGCAGAACAAGCACCAATGGCGTGCAGCAATTTACGCTGGATCTTTCTTCTCCATCAGGAAGAGGGTTTAAGTTAGAAAATGGCGACAAGGTGAATTTGTCTGCGGTTTCTAAGTCCCTTAAAAATGCGGTCGCTGTTCGTGGTGAAGTGGTAAGGCAGGGGGCACTTAACTTCAAACAAGGCATGAAAGTAAGTGATGCGATTGGGTCTATCGAGGACGGTTTAAAACAAACGGCGGATTTGAATTACGCATTATTGGTGCGAGAAGTTAACGCTAATCAGGATATAGAGGTGTATCAATTTAGTTTATTGGATGCGATCACCCATCGTGGTTCGGCAGCTAACCTGACACTGCAAGAAAAAGATCAAATATTTGTGTTTGATAATGGCTTGGCGCAGGACTACTGGTTTGGGTCTTATGCAAACAGTAAAGTCAAATCAACTGCTGGATCTGATAAAACGCGTGAAGTACTGGATACGGAAACAGGGGCTGTTATCACTAAAGAAGAAAGTACCGCGTTGAAGGTTCCGACTGCGGATGCCGTGTCAGATGCCGCAGAGCTTCGCAAAGCGAGTCGCGAGGCATTGCTTAAGCCTATTATAGAACGTTTAAAAGAGCAGGCGAGCTACGGAAGCCCAGCAAAAGTTATCGAAGTGTCTGGCGCGGTTAAATTTCCTGGTCTTTACCCTTTGGCTAAGAATACCAATGTGTCTTCTTTGATCGCCGCTGCGGGTGGTTTAAACCAAGATGCCTATTTAACGTCGGCGGAATTGAGTCGTCGATTGATGCAAGGTGATAAGGCTACTTTCGAACGCATTGATTTTTCGTTAAAAGATGCGATCAGCGGCAAATACCCAGTTAGTTTAGGCGCACAAGATACGCTTATTGTTAAAACTCAGCCGGGTTGGCAAGAAGGCATTGTGGTCGAACTACAGGGGGAGTTTGTTTTTCCTGGGACTTATACCTTTAAGCGTGGCGAAACTTTAAAAGACGTTGTCGAGCGTGCTGGCGGCTTTACAGAATATGCTTACCCTGAAGGCGCTGTGTTTAGCCGTGAACGCCTAAAGCGTCAGGAGGCAGAAAGGCTTAAATTTATCAATGCACAGCTCAAACAAGAAATCAGCACCATGTCGTTGCGTCGTCAAGGGTCTTCGGTGCCTGATCCTGCGCAAGCGATTGCGATAGTGGATCAGCTTGAAAATGCTCAGCCTGTAGGGCGTTTGGTCATTGACCTGAATTCAGCAGTAGAGGGCGACAAACTGGCTAACCTGATGCTGGAAAAAGGCGACAAGCTTTTTGTGCCTGCCGTGAACCCAGTAGTCAGTGTGGTTGGCGAAGTACAATTTACATCGAATCATACCTTTAACCCGAACTTAACAGTTGAAGATTACATCACATCGGCAGGTGGCACGAAACGCCAAGCCGACACAGACCGTATTTATATTGTTAAATCCAATGGCTCGGTTGAATTGCCTAATAACTCCTTCTGGTTTAGCCGCAATTATGAACCTTTAGAGCCGGGCGATACCATCATTGTACCAGTAAATACGGATTACCTAGATGGCTTAAGTACCTTGTCTACGGCGACTCAAATTCTTTACCAAATTGGTGTGGCTTGGAGTGCGGTCAAAAATTAACTTAGCAGCCTAATGCTAGAGTGAAAACGGAAAACATCAGAGGTAAGTCTTGAGTGAAAAACTTACCTCGTTTACTTAATAGAATTGAATAGGATAAAACAGAAAGGGTTGGGTGTTGGTGAGTTAAGACTGGCATTCACATTTTTCTAATATTTAATATGGCTGATAATTACAATCTCCCCCCGCAAGCATACCAACAGCATGACGATGAAATAGACCTCAAAGAGTTATTTTTGGCTCTATGGAAAGGCAAATGGATCATTATATTCGTGACCGCTATTTTTGCAGTTGGCGGTGTTCTTTACGCCTTGTCGCAGCCTAATACCTATAAAGCGGAAGCGGTATTGGCGTCGGCAAACGACAGTAAGTCTGGCGGCCTTGCGGCCATGGCATCGCAATTTGGTGGTTTGGCTTCCTTGGCGGGCATTAGCCTTGGCGGCGGTGGCACGGACAGTAAAGCCATGGCGTTAGCTACCTTACAGTCACGTCAGTTCTTGAATTCATTCATTCACAAATACGACATACTTGTGCCACTAATGGCGGGTGAAAAGTGGAGTGAGCCAACGGACACGCTTCAGTTAGACCCTGAAATATACGACGCACAGAGCAAAACCTGGGTGCGTGAAGTGGAGCCTGGTAAATCCCCAGAGCCAAGTGACTGGGAAGCCTATAAAGAATTCAAAAAGCTAATTGCGGTATCAGAAAGCAAAGATAATGGCCTAGTGACCTTATCCATTACGCATTTATCTCCGACTATTGCTAAGCAATGGGTAGATTGGCTCGTTATCGACATAAACGCCTGGGTGAAAAAAGAGTCTTTGGATGAGACGAAGCGCAATATTAGCTATCTGGAAGAGCAAATTGAAAGAACCAGCATATCAGATATGCAATCTGTGTTTTATCAGCTGATAGAAGAGCAAACCAAAAACCTCATGCTGGCTCAAGTGCAAGAAGAATTTGCCTTTAAAATCATCGACCCAGCCGTTGTTCCAGAAGAAAAAGCCGGCCCGAAACGTGCCTTAATTTGCATACTGGCCGTCTTGCTCGGTGGTATGCTGGGTGCGGCAATAGTGCTTATCCGTTACGCCTTCGCCAAAAAAGACTAATATGGCGTTTATGAAAGCCACAAGACCTACGGAAACCAACGCAACCCGTAGGTCAGATGAGGCGAGGAACGAGGCGTGATCTGACGAATGGTCACAAACCAACGTCGTTAATGACCACATCACACTCCGCTAATGATGGCCTACGAAAACATGACAACCCACCAAATGTTACTTCGATTGCATATAACGGTCGGCTGCTTTGGCTAAAAAATCCGATCGATCTTTAAACTCATGATGAAATCCAACATAGGCATCGACTCGTGCTAATAGCGGTTCAGATAAAGTGATGTTAACGCGTTTTTGTTTGCCTTTTAAGCCTTCAACGGGCACTTCAATGGCTAACCATTCGGTAAACTCTGGGTACTTAGTGCGATAATCAACAAACCCAGTATTTAACATCGATAACATATGTCCATCAGCTATAACCTCTTCTGCCATTAAAAGAATGACCTCTTTGGCGCGATACAATACTTCTTCTTGTTCATCGGCTGCAGAAATACAACCGTATCCTAATTCTTCAAACGCCGGAACAATAATGCCCCATGCTGTGTGGTTGTCCTGTGGGCGTTCTATACCAACCATAAATAACATAATCACCTCGTTTACCATGCCTGACAAACACGCATCCATTGTCTTTAAGTTGTTTAATGAGATCCTTTGAGTTCATGTTTACATCCTTATACCGAACTGGCTTCCTTGGATCAGGATAAATTATACACACGCATAAGTATAATTCGAGTTTTTTACGGCACCACCACTTCACACTTTGGGTACTCTTTTTCAATCAGCCCCTTTAGCGTCCGTTTGGCACCATCATCCCCGTGCACCAAATGAATTTTTTGTGGCTTTACTCGCATGCGATTTATGAAATTCAATAAATCCCGTTGCCCTGCATGGGCGGAATACCCGCTTATTTGCTGTACCTTGGCGTTAATGGCATATCGTTCACCATCGAACATGACATACCCATTGGGTTTATTGTGATACTTCAAAATGTCCCGGCCTGGCGTTCCTGTCGCCTGATAACCTACAAACAACACGTCATTGCGCGCATCGCCCAATAACGCTTTTAAATAATTTACGATCCGCCCACCGGCGCACATGCCGGAAGCGGCGATAACAATGGCAGGACGAGTTTGGCGTTGTAGATAAGAGACAGTTTGCAAATGGGTGGCATGATCATCAATCGTCGTAACTTGCTCAAAACTTAATGGATGACGGCCCGAGCTCAAACGACGTTTTGCCTCGTCATCCCAATAGCTCGCCAAAGACCGATACACATCTGTAAAGCGGCTCGCTAAAGGGGAATCGATAATAATGTCGATGTCCTCCCAATTTAACGAAACCCCAGAACGCGTCTTGCTTACGGCCTTTTGTTTGTTCTGGTGGATAATATGTTCCAGCTCATACAGCAATTCTTGTGTACGGCCAATGCTAAAAGCAGGGATCAACACAGTACCAGAATCGCTTAACGCGTGCTCCAAACTTTGTTGTAGGCGCTGGCGTCTTGTGGCTCGGTTTTCGTGATTGCGATCCCCGTAAGTGCTTTCTAAAACAAGCTGATCAGCGCGATAAGGTGACTGCGGCGCACATAATAAAGGCGAGTAGGGCGCACCCAAATCCCCAGAAAATAACACATCCCAATACTTTTGTTGAATCGTACCTTGTAACTGACGATCAGCAGCACCTTCTGTTCTGTAAGTCGTGCCTTTAGGCCGACAAAAGTCATCGCCCTCAACTCTAAAAATCGCATACGCCGACCCTAATATATGCCCTGCACGGCACAGCTGTACTTGCGCTTTAGCGTTATTGTTTAAAGGAATATTCGTCCATACCTTATAGTCCAACGGCACCAACTGCGATGCCAAACGATCTAAACACGCCTTAATAATACTGGCATTGCGTGTCACCCCTACCTTAAGTGCATCTTCAATCACTAATGGAAGCAATTTAGCACTCGGCTTAGAACAATAAATCGGCCCAGTAAATCCCGCTGCCAATAAATAAGGCAAACGCCCAACGTGATCGATATGAACATGGGTAATCACCAATGCCTGAACAGCTGAAAGATCAAAATCGATTTCTAAACTGTTTGAATCCGCCCCAGACCCAGACGTTTCCGCCCCCTGAAACAAACCGCAATCCACCAGCACAGACTGATCAGAATCGATAAACAACTCATGACAAGACCCCGTCACCCCCTGCACAGCACCATGATGCTTAATATCCAACATACAAATCCTTATGTATCGTTTAAAAGAAGCGCCAAGACTAAACCACAACCCTGATCAGCATCAACCTAACGGTTCCTTTCCCACTCACTTGTCGGTCAGATGAGCCGAGGCACGAGGCGTGATCTGACGAATGATCATAACCAAGCATATCTTTATATCCAAAAACGCTTAAAAAACGTCCACTTTACAAACAATTTTCAAACACATTCTTTGCATAATTCCCCCTCTTGAATTATCATCGTTCACCAATTGAACATGGTCAAATAAACAACGATCAACATCAAACGAGGCAAACGCATGGAAAGCTTATACTCACCGTCACACACTACACCTCTCCACGCCTATTTTTCCTCGTTACTACGCATCACCAAGGTGCAAACATGCTAACCGACGAATACCGCTACAAAATTCTAAAAGAACTGCAGCAAGACCCAGATCTCAGCCAGCGAGAGCTAGCAAAGCGTTTGGGCATCAGCCTAGGCAAAGCCAACTTTTGTCTAAAAGCGCTAATAGAAAAAGGCTCAATAAAAGCAGACAACTTTAAAAACAGCGCCAACAAAACCGGCTACTTATACCTACTTACCCCAAAAGGCATAGAAGAAAAAGTCACCCTAACACAGCGCTTTTTACAAAGAAAAATCGCCGAATACGAAGCCCTAGAACAAGAAATAGAACAACTGCGCAAAGAAGTAAAAACATAAGCGACAAAACCGTAGGTCAGATGAGACGAGGAACGAGGCGTGATCTGACGCACGAGGCGTCTGACGGTAAAAATGAACGAGTAATAAACCGCAAGATTTCAAAGAATATGGAAACAATTAAATGAAGTATTTAGTCACCGGAGCCGCAGGCTTCATTGGTATGAACGTTTGTAAACGTTTGCTAGAAGCAGGCCATAATGTGGTCGGTCTAGACAATTTAAATACCTATTATATGCCAGAGCTTAAGCAGCACCGTTTAGGCCAGCTTTTGCCTTACGCGAATTTTCGTTTTGTGAAAATCGATCTCGCTGACCGTGACGGTATGGCGCAATTATTTGCAAAAGAACAATTCCAGCGAGTGATTCACCTAGCCGCTCAGGCTGGTGTGCGCTATTCCTTAGAAGCGCCGTTCGACTATGTAGACAGCAACCTCGTTGGCATGATGACCATTTTAGAAGGTTGCCGTCAAAATAAAGTAGAGCATCTAGTCTATGCCTCTTCCAGTTCCGTTTATGGCATGAACGCCAAAATTCCGTTCAGTGAATCCGATACAGTTGATTACCCTGTGTCACTGTATGCCGCGACCAAAAAAGCCAATGAATTGATGGCGCATTCCTATTCGCATTTGTATAACATCCCAACTACTGGCTTACGTTTCTTCACCGTGTATGGCCCAGGCGGTCGTCCTGATATGGCACCTTGGTTGTTTACGGAAGCCATTTTGAACGACAAACCGATAAAGGTATTTAATCACGGCAAAATGATGCGTGACTTTACTTACATCGACGACATTGTGGAGGGCGTGTTACGCATTCAAAATGTACTGCCACAAGCGCAACAGAGCCAAGGCACGACAGCGCCTTACGCGATTTACAATATTGGCAACAACCAGCCGATTCAACTGTCTGAATTCATCGAAGCGATTGAAACCGCCTGCGGCAAAACCGCCGAGAAAATCTACATGGACATGCAACCGGGCGATGTACCAAAAACCTACGCAGATACAGCACAACTTGAAAACGCCGTAGGTTACAAGCCCGCCACCACGATACAAGAAGGCATGCTCAAATTTGTTGAATGGTACAAAGACTTTCAGAAAGAGTTATAACGATGTAGGTCGCGCCTTTAGGCCGACAAAAGATGTATCGTAATCTGACTGTTGAATATGAACTTGCAATGAACGATATGATTTTGTCGTTCGACAAAATACATTTGATATTAATGGTAAACACAATGAAAAAATACAAAATCGCCATTGCCGGAACGGGTTACGTTGGCCTATCCAATGCTATGTTATTGGCACAACACAATGACGTCATCGCGGTGGATATCGTTCCTGAAAAAGTGACCATGCTAAACAACAAGCAGTCACCGATTGAAGACGTTGAAATCGAAGATTTTTTAGAAAACAAAGCCCTCAGCTTCACCGCGACATTAGATAAGCAAGTCGCTTATCAACAGGCTGATTTTGTGATTATTGCCACGCCAACCGACTACGACCCAACGACCAACTACTTCAACACTAAATCGGTTGAAAGTGTGATTCAAGACGTACTGGCGATCAACCCACAAGCCGTCATGGTAATCAAATCCACCGTACCAGTGGGTTACACCAAAAGCGTGAATGAAAAATTCAACACGTCGAATATTTTCTTTTCGCCAGAATTCTTACGCGAAGGCAAAGCCTTGCATGACAACTTATATCCATCACGCATCATCGTGGGTGAACGCAGTGAGCGTGCAGAGGTGTTCGCAAACTTACTCGCACAAGGTGCGATAAAAAGCGATATAGAGATACTTTTTACCGACAGCACAGAGGCCGAAGCCGTTAAGCTTTTTTCTAATACCTATTTAGCCCTTCGTGTTGCTTATTTTAATGAGCTGGATACCTATTGTGAATCTCATGGCTTAGACACTAAGCAAATCATCGATGGTGTTTCATTAGATCCTCGCATTGGCAACCACTACAACAACCCAAGCTTTGGTTACGGTGGTTATTGTTTGCCAAAAGACACAAAACAGTTGCTAGCTAACTACCAAGACGTGCCTAATAACCTGATTCGTGCCATTGTGGAGTCCAACTCAACTCGTAAAGATTTTATCGCTGACTCTGTTATTAAACGTAATCCTAAAGTCGTGGGTATCTACCGACTGGTGATGAAAACAGGCAGTGATAACTTTAGAGCCTCGGCCATTCAGGGCATCATGAAGCGCATCAAGGCCAAAGGAATTGAAGTGGTGATCTACGAGCCTGTATTAGAAGAAAATGAATTTTTTCACTCGAAAGTCATAAAAGATATAGAAGAATTTAAAAACGTAACTGATGTGATTATCGCTAATAGACAAGACAAATTGTTGAGTGATGTGGTGGATAAAGTGTATACCCGTGATTTGTTTGGAAGTGATTAAGTGATTCGTAAATTAATCAATTCAGAGGATAAGCGTAGATTAGTAGGTAACTTCTTTTCTCTTGTAGTGTTACGTGGTTTTCAATTCCTAATACCATTGATCACACTACCTTATTTAGTGCGTACTATAGGCTTAGTTAATTTTGGTTTGGTTAATTTTGCCTTGTCATTAGCTATATATTTCGGTGCTGTCATTCAGTTTGGTTTTGGTATTACTGCTACCAGAGAAATAGCGCGTAATAGAGATGATAAGGCTAAATTAAGCCAAATATACTCTGTAACTTTAATGGCTTCATTTTTTTTAGCTGTCATCAGTATTGTTACGTTTGGTTTAATATTGATGATTGTTGACGATTTTAATCAGTACTTGTTTTTGTATTTATTTACTATGGCGTTTGTTGTTTTTCAGAGCCTATTCCCTATCTGGTTTTTTCAAGGTATGGAGGATATGAAATACATTACCTTTTTAAGCCTTGGCACTAATATCATGTTTTTAATTAGCTTGTTTTTCTTTGTAAGACAAGCCGACGATTTTCTATTGGTCCCTTTGCTTAATGCAATTGCTGCATTTATTACTTTTCTCGTATCGATGTTGGTAATAAAAAAACAGTTTGACGTGAAGTTTATATTACCAAAAACTCAGGAAATAAAATCTACCTATAAAAATGGTTATAATGCATTTGCCAGTCAGCTTGCCCCAAATCTCTATAACAATTCTGCGATTTTTTTGTTAGGGCTGTTTACCAACAATACACTAGTTGGTCTTTATACTGCTGCAACAAAAGTTATCGATGCGATGATTTCGTTTGCTTATATTCTATCCAACACATTTTTGCCATATCTTTCACGTAACTTACATAAACATAAAATATTTCAAAAAGTCATGTTGCTATCAGGTTTTGTGCTAAGCATCAGCACTTTTATAATGGCAGAATGGATCACAGTATCCCTATTTAGTGAAGATAATCTTGAAGTTGCGAATTATATTCAATGGTTATCGATTGCTATTTTTTTTGGCTTTGTTTATTTAACCTATAATACAAATTTTTTAATGATCGCTGGAGGTGAGAAAATTGGTAGAAATATTTCCCTATATGTTTCTTCGGTTGCCTTCTTATGGACTATTATATTGACTTGTTTTTTTGGTATTTTTGGCGCGATAGCTTCCTTACTGTTGGCAAGGGCTGCTTTATCATTTTTATCATTTTTCTTTTATAGAAAGGCATTAAAACAATCATGATGACTATAAGTAAAATGTTATTTAAGTTAATTAGTTTTTATTTTAAAAAGAAGGTTTTTTTTATAAAAGACCTTGATGTGGGTGATGGAGTTGTAATAAAAGGTAAGCCTATTATTCAAATATCAAAAAATGCAAAAATAGCACTTGGAAAAAATGTAACCTTGAATTCTCTTAATTATGGTTATCATGCAAATATGTATTCCCCCGTTAAGTTGATGGCAGATAGGGAGCATGCGATTATCAAGATTGGGGATAACACCAGAATAAATGGCGCATGTTTGCATGCTTACAACAGTATAGAAATTGGAAAAAATTGTTTGATTGCAGCTAATGTTCAAATATTAGATGCAAGTGGACATGAACTTTCGTTTGAAAATCCTTCAAATCGAATAAATACAAGCAGTGAAGGCAAACCAGTAGTTATAGAGGATAATGTCTGGATTGGTTTAAATGCAATTATTCTTGCTGGTGTTAGGATAGGGCAAGGGTCTGTAATTGGTGCTAATACAGTTGTTACTAAAGACGTACCGTCTATGGTTGTCTTCGTAGGTTCTCCCGGTAAAGTAGTTAAAAAAGTGGATTTAAATGATTAATCAACACACCCCTAACCAACCAGATCTGTCTCTTAAGTCCGATTTAGCGGGCGAGTTTCCGTTGTATCTTTATTGGCCTAAAGACCAATCTACTCTACTATATTCAAAATCGATGACTGAGTTATTAGGTGATGTACGAGTGCCTAAGCCATTGAAGGTTTGTAGTAAAGGCTTGTCATTTTTATTACAAAGCGGTGTTGTGCCACCTCCGAAAACTGCTTATCAGGATATTTACATTCTCGGTATTGGTGACAAGGCCAAGGTGTCAACGGTCAATGGCCAAATCGACATTCAGTTTAGCCACGAATTTCCGTTTTTAAACGCCAACCGCTTGCAAGCCGATGAAATGCAACCCGATGAAGATTTAATCCTGCAAATGTTGGCCGAAGCGACCATTAGCCGTATTGATGAATCCAAGCCAAGTTTTCTATTCCACAGCGCAGGCAAGGATAGTAACAGCATTGCACTGGCCTTGGCGAAAGCGGGTTGGCAAGACAAAGTTACTTTGATTACTCATAAATCAAAAGGTCAGGCGGATGAAAGTGAGATAAGTGCCAAAATCGCCAAACAACTGGGTTTTAAGCATCAAGTTTTACACGAAGTTGATCAACTACAAGCTGAACATAAACATGCCATCAATGACTATTTTGTGAATGCGCCTTTCCCTTGCACCGACAATGTCACCTTGGCTTATCCACTCTATGCTCACCAGTTACCTGAACTCAAAGGCGCGAATATTATTGATGGGGGTGGTAATGATTCTTACATGATGACACCGCCTACTATGCGAGAGCTTAAAGTATTACCCTTGTCAAAGCTCACACATTACGCCAGTTTTATGCGACATATTGTAAGGTCAGAAAGTCTGTTTTCACCTTTAATCCGCACACCAGCGGAGTGGTGCGGTATGAGTGGGTTAAGTTTTGCCGATACTCAAAAAATACTGCCCAATGCGGAGAATGTGTATTCGTACTGGAAAGAAGTAAGCCAGCTAAGAAAAGACTGGGATTTATTTGACTTTAAAACCAGTATTTTAACTCCTGTCACGGCATCTGAATTACACATTCGAAAAGCTCGTAACTTTGCCGACTCAATTAGCTCAAATTTAGTATTACCGTTTGCTAATCAACAGGTCTCTGAATACTTTGCCAAAATGCCCGAACAACATCTATTCGACCGCAAAGCTTTCAAAAACAAACTTATCCTCCGTAAAATTCTAAAAGACCGCATTGGCCTCGACTCAGATGCACTCGGTAAGTTGGGGTTTAGCTATGATTCCCGTTCAATCGTCCTACAAAACTGGGACTGGATGCTGCAGGAAATACAACAATGTAATCTTTGGCACCAAGCAGACCTTACTAAAATTCTTGGTAGAATGCGAAACAATATGGATAAGAAAGGTTGGCAGGCAAAAGCTGCTCGTTCTTGGATTTATAGGCTTTATTTAATTTCAGCTTGGTATAACAAAAATCAATATTTTTAAAAGCTTGGGTAGTCAAATGTAGTTCTAAAAGGGCTTTTTTATTGAATTTTATTTTTTGGGGTTGTGTTTTAATATGGGGCCTTACTTTTTTATTTTCTTTATTGTTGCAGTGCTTGCATTATTTCATAGTGATAGAGATTACAGAAAAAATCGTGATATAAGCGCATTTTTTGTTTTTTTAACATTAACCTTATTGGCAGGATTAAGAACAAGCCAAGTTGGTGCTGATTATTTAAACTATAAATCAATTTTTTTTGAATTTAAGGGGGTTTTTGATGGTGGGTTGAAGCAAGTTATTGAAGGTGATTATTTTTTTGAGCCGGGCTTTGCTGTTTTGATAGTTTTTATACGTACTTTTACTGATAGTAGTATTTCTTTTTTTATAATGGTAGCCTTTGTTACTTCCCTTATTAATTTTTTTGCAGTTAAAAAAGTTACTGATTTCTTGCTTTTATCTTTGCTTATATTTTTTTCGTATGATTTTTTCACCAACTATATGGTTGCAATTAGATTTGGTATAGCTACAAGCTTTGTGTTTTTAGTTATTTTTTTTCTTGCTCAAAAACGTTTTATTTACTCATTTTCTACAATATGTTTTGCAATGACTTTTCATACTGCTGCTGTTGGGATGTTGTTACCTTTTTTTATGTCATTTTTAAAGTTTAAACGATGGTATATAATTGTTTTAACTTTGGGTGCTCTCGTGTTTGGGTATTTAGGTTTAGGTAAGATTATTTTAAATAGTATGTTGCCAGGCTGGGTGCCACGTGCCGACTCTGCTGAAGCTTACTCAGCTAACTCACAGTATGGAAATAGCTTAGGTTATTTAGGTTTTATTAATGTTAAATACTTATTGATTTCAGTTTTTTTATTTATTTACTGGGACTTGCTTAAAACAAGAGTGAGGTTTTTTGAGTCTATTTGTTTGTTTCTTCTGTGTGCAATGATCATTAGAGTTGGCTTTCATGATTTGGGTTTTATATCTGGTCGAGTTTCTGCTTTATTGGGAGTAGTTGAGATAGTTATAATACCTAGTGCCGTAGTGTTTTTATTCAAGCAAAAGTTAGTATCATTTGTATTCGTTTTTTCTTATGCGCTGATTCATTTGTTTTTTTTACTTTATGTGCGTGGTTTTAGTGAGTATGATTTTCATGGTGTGTTATAGTTTTAAGTTGATTTATATGGCTGTTAGTTGAAGCTCTAAGTTTTTGTGTTGATATTGAAGTGAAAAAAAATCAAGTGAAATTAGATTTTGAATAGTCAAGCGCATTGAAAGTATGCTTTCCGTTATTGAAGAAAGTTTTGTTTTTGTATCTTCACCATTCTTGGGTTCTGAGAGATTTAAGGGATGGGTTGCAATTTAGTATTATTAGAGGTTATTTTTGAAAGTTCTATACATTACATCGACTTTAAAAAAAGCAGGGCCCACATCTCAGCTTTATTACATATTAAGTAATCTTGCTGAAAATATCACACCTGTATTAATAACACTTTCACCAGAGCCGACACAGAGCAGACTCGCTGACTTTGAGATGTTGGGTATTAGGATCTATCAACTAAAATTGAGTCGAATAGAAGGTTTATTTCTAGCTCAAAAAAAAGTTCAAGCAATAGTTGAATCTGAAAAGCCAAGGGTTATACATTCACAAGGTTACAGAGGCGATCTTCTTGCGTCTAATTTTGCAAAATTATTACCAGTAGTTTGTACTGTTCGTAATTTTCCTCAACTTGACTTTGCAATGACTTATGGGCGTTTTATCGGCCGGGGGATGGCTTATAGGCAATCACTTGCTTTGAGGAAGGTAGCTTGTGTATGTGCAGTTTCTGACGCTGTAAACAATAACCTCGAGCAAACTTATGATATAACTGATGCAGTTACAGTACTTAATGGGGTAGATACTGAGAAGTTTTACCGTGCCAATATAAAACAAAAAACATCTCTTAGAAAACAATACGGTATTAGCGAAAAAAATAGGGTATGGATATCATCTTTAGGTAAAGATAGCAGAAAAAATTCAGTGACAGTTGCAACTGCTTTTAAACGCTTTTTAACTAAGAATCCTGAGGATATGTTGATTTTTATCGGTGATGGCCTGCAAAGAGATGAATGCGAAAAGATTGCGGCTGGTAATCAGCAGTTTAAATTTTTTGGTAAAGTGAGTAACGTGTCTGATTACCTACAAATGGCAGATTATTTTGTATCTGCGTCTCGTGCTGAAGGTATGCCTAACGCAGTTCTTGAGGCTATGGCATGCGGTCTACCATCTATTCTGTCTGACATTGCACCCCATAACGAGATACACTCACTGAACCCGGACGGATGTATTGTTTTTGAAACTGAAAGTCACAATGACTTATATGACAAGCTTGTGGAACTAGTAAAAGTTGAGCAGAATTATATGGCAGATGCCACCTTCGTCGTTGTAAATGAGCATTTTAGTAGTAAAGCAATGTCTACTAACTATCAACAGCTCTATCGTGAACTGGTACAAAAATATGAGTAATGATGAATTGAAAAGTAAAATTAGTAGAAGGCATATTGCTACCTTTGCAAAGCATATGCTTTGTCCCTATAGCATATTAAATACTGATCAAAATGGCGTATTATCGAAGCAAGGTGTGAAAGACTTTAAAATGTATCCATACCGTATGCGATCTGATTTTTATGCAGGTGATAGTATTGCTAATGATGATGTTTTGCTAGAAAAAATTTCAGAAACATTAGGTGGTGGCGATCGTGGTAAACGACCTTTGTTGTTACTGAGTGATGGCAAAGATTCTATGAGCTTAGCATTAGCTTATGCTTACTTGGGGAGAAAAATTGACACCATTACTTTTTTAAGGCGTGATGATGAACAACTGAAAAATTTTATATCCTCGACCTGTAATAGGCTTGGGCATACAGCACACTTTGTCGAAGTTGATGAAATCTTAACGGGCTTTGATAAAGAAACATTTCTAGCGGCATGTAAAGAAATGAAAACTCCAGTGTTAGATCAGGGGTTTTTGTTCTTTTTATTTGGTTTACAGACATTTTTTAGTAAAAATAATTTTAATCCAATTGATTATTTAGTTGTTGATGGACTTGGTAATGATGAAACTTTTGGTTATTTACCGTCAAAAAATCAGATTCGATCTTTTAGGTTGGCTAAGCTAGGGTTGTGGCGTTTACTTCCTCCTTTTAGTCGTAGTTTTAAGTGGTATTTACGTTCTCCAGCTGAATCACATGGAGATTTGTCTGCTTTGGCTTGTTTTTATCCTATTAGTGCAAGTTATGATTTAAATGCATACTTTTCAAAAATAGAAGCTGATACAGAAGCATTATCTTTCATTGACTTCAGAGCTTTTTCACGAGGTTCTTTTCACGATCATCAGTGTATGATGGGGAAAACCATCACTTCAGCTAATTACCTTGGTGCTGCTATTGTATTTCCATGGATAGAGCCATCGCTGGCAAATTATGTATTTAATTTGCCTCAAGTGGCAAAGTTTGATTTTTCTCTTTTAACAAATAAAGTGGCGTTGCGTCAACTGTTGGAAAACAAGTTAGGTTGGCAGCAGCAAAAAAGAGGCGTTGATTTGTATTTCGATTTAGATATGCCATCTTTTAAGGCAAACATATTGGCCGCAATTGTACCTTCTAATCTGATTCAGATAATCGATAGTAATCGATTGCTACCAGAGTACGTTAAAAAGCGAGCATATCTCGAGCTATTAAATCTCTATGGATTTTGTCTTGGTCAAGGTATGTCAAAATCTGACATCGAGGCTCTGTTGCTCAGATGATAGCTTTTTCAGTGCTAATGTCCGTTTATGCAAAGGAAAATCCGCAGTGGTTACGTCAATCTTTATCCAGCATTCTATGTGAACAGACGGTAAAGCCTACACAGCTGATACTAGTAGCTGATGGCCCGTTAGGGTCTGAGTTAGAAGGAGTTATTACTTATTTCCAGCAGCTGTTCAATGACATAATTGAAGTACTTCGTTTACCTCATAATGTTGGTCTGGGGTATGCGTTAAATGAAGGTTTACAGCTATGTAAGTTTGATTTAGTTGCACGTATGGATGCTGATGATATCGCTTTGCCGGAGCGATTCACCCGTCAGCTAAACTTTATAACGCAAAACCCACATATTGATATAGTTGGTAGTTATGCTGAAGACATGGATGCGACCGGAGCTACAATTGACGTTCGTAAAGTGCCCCTCGTCATGGAGGAAATTCATGCATTGATATGGTCATGCCCTTTAATTCATCCATCTGTTATGTTCAAAAAAGACGTTGTACTTAAAGCAGGTTCTTACTCAAAAACCTTAAAGCGGCGGCAAGATTATGATTTATGGTTTCGCTGTGCTCGAAATGGTGCCTATTTTGCAAATATCCCCGAGGCTTTAATTCGCTATAGAATTACTGATAATACCTACGCTAGAAATAGTCTGAAAGTGTCGTGGCAACAAGCAATCATTGGCTATAAAGGGTGTCGAGCTCTCTCATTAGGTGCGAAAGCGCATATCGGAGTTTTTTATCCTGTAGTCAAAGCATTACTGCCATTAAAGGCTAGAAAAGCTCTTGAGGGTTTAATAAAGAGGTTTGATCCAAGAGGGGGGCAATAGTGATAACTTCGCGTGTTTTACTAACGGGTGTCAGTGGCTTTGTAGGTTGCCAACTCCTAAAAAAGCTAGGTGGAAAAGAGCTTGTTCTCGTTGGACGCACACCTCTAATGCAAAATCGACACGCTTTTTTTCAGATGCTGCTGGATGGTAGTTCTAGCTATATATCAGCTTTGGATAAAGTATCGGTTGTCATCCACCTTGCCGCCCGCGTCCATATCATGAATGACTCCTCTTCTGATCCGCTTGCTGAGTTTCGCGTCGTCAATACTGAAGGTACGTTAAATCTAGCTCGCCAAGCGGCAGAGGCGGGTGTTAAGCGGTTTATCTTTTTGAGTTCGATTAAGGTAAACGGTGAATCTACTTCGGATCGTAAACCCTTTACGGCTTCTGATATGCGTAACCCAGAAGACCCTTACGGCATGTCTAAATCCGAAGCAGAAGAGCAGTTATTGGCACTAGGCAAAGAAACGGGCATGGAGATTGTGATTATCCGCCCGCCTTTGGTTTACGGTGAAGGTGTAAAAGCCAATTTTGCGTCTCTGATGAAACTGGTTGGTAAAGGTTTTCCCTTACCATTTCGATCGATTAATCAGAATAAACGCAGCTTAGTTTCTGTGTATAATTTGGTGGATTTGATTAAGGTGTGTATTGATCACCCCAACGCGGCAAACCAAGTGTTTTTGGTATCGGATGATCATGATTTATCCACGGCTCAAATGGTTGCTTTGATGGCCAAGGTTCAGGGTAAAGCAAATTTATCGCTCCCTGTGCCAGTCTGGTGTTTCAAATTGGCGGACAAGCTTTTTAAGAAAGAGGCCGTGGTGGATCGCTTGGTTGGGTCTTTGCAGCTCGACATCGAGCACACTAAAAAAACGCTTGATTGGGTTCCGCCTTATTCTGTTGAGCATGGATTTGCCTTGGCAGCGAAGAAAAAAGATTAAAAATTGGATTGAATGAAATGATTAGGTTATTGGATTTGGTGTTTTCTTTGTTGGGCTTGGTGTGTGGCTCACCTGTGTTGTTGGTGATTTATCTGATTGGCTTATTTGACACAGGCTCACCTATCTTTCGTCAAGAGCGCGTAGGCCGTAACAAAAAGCCGTTTGTTTTGGTGAAGTTTCGTACTATGTCGGTGGATACGGCGTCGGTGGCGAGTCATTTGGCCTCTACCAGTTCTATTACGCCTTTGGGCGGTTTTTTACGTAAAACTAAATTGGACGAACTGCCGCAGCTTTGGAATGTGTTAAAAGGTGAAATGAGCTTGGTTGGCCCGCGTCCTGGGTTGTTTAATCAAACGGAATTGACTCAAGCGCGCGATGCAAAAGGCGTGTTTGACGTGCGTCCTGGTATTACTGGGTTGGCGCAGATTTCAGATATTGATATGTCGACACCTGAGTTGCTGGCGGAAACCGATGCGAAGATGATTCAGAGTTTGTCATTGAAATTGTATTTTTCTTATATCATCAAGACAGTAACGGGCAGTGGGTCGGGCGATAGAGTGAAAGGGTAAGTATTGTTTATTGCAATTTTTAATGCACATTATTTGCAAGTTTTACGTAAAACGTTTTTACTTAGGTTTGGTGTAGGTTGCGTTCTAGTATTGCGTTTTTATATTTGTAGATAGACGTTTTTGTCGCCCTAAAGGCCGACCTACGGGTAATTGGTTATATTAGGTTATGCGTCAGATCACGCCTCGTTCCTCGGCTCATCTGACCTACGGGGAATGATTGGGGAGGATTGTCAGATCACGCCTCGTGCCTCGGCTCATCTGACCTACGGGGAATGATTGGGGAGGATTGTCAGATCACGCCTCGTGCCTCGGCTCATCTGACCTACGGGGAATGATTGGGGAGGATTGTCAGATCACACCTCGTGCCTCGGCTCATCTGACCTACGGGGAAGTTAGTTTTTAAGGATGGTTAGTAAACATGATGTTTAATTTTAGTACATATAGGTGTACATGATGGTAAAAAAATTGGATTTTATTTGGTCTCTTCCTCGTTTTTATAAGCGCCTTATTAGCCTTGCTGTTGATAGTTTTTTTGTTTACCTTGCTTTTATCTCTGCTTACTGGGCGCGTTTGGGCGAGTTTAGCGGCTTCCAAGGGCATGCAGTTTGGTTTGTTCTCATCGGTACTATTGCTGTCACGCTGTTGGTTAATATCAAGCTTGGCTTGTACCGGGCGGTTCTGCGCTATTTAACTTTTCATGCGTTTAGTGCGATTTTAGTGGGCGCTGCCATTTCGGCATTGAGCATTACCTCTTTTGCGTATTTTTTTGAAGCCAGCATTCCGCGTACTGTGCCTATTATTTACTTCCCTTTTTTGGTTATGTTGTGTGGTGGCTCTCGTGTTTTGATCCGTGGTTTATTGACGCAAGCGCCACAAAAAGGTTCTGAATCTGTGTTGGTATTTGGCGCTGGATCCACTGGTCGACAGCTGACTTTGGCGCTTCGTCAGGCGTCTAGTTATCGCGTGAAGGGTTTTATCGATCGTGATCAATCTTTAGAGAATACTATTATTCAGGGAGTGCCTGTTTATCATGTCGATAAAGTGGGCGAGCTGATTGAAAAATATGATATCGAGAAGGTGTTGCTGGCTATCCCTAAGGCGAGCCGTTCCGAACGTAAGCAAGTCATTGAGCAGCTTATGCCTTATCCCGTTGAAGTACTGACTGTGCCAGATTTTAATGACATTGTTACGGGCAAGGCCAAGGTAAGTGAACTGCAAGATGTGGCCGTTGATGATTTGCTTGGTCGTGATGTTGTGGAACCTGTTGCTTCGTTAATGCAGGCGAATATTTCTGGTAAAGTGGTCATGGTTACGGGGGCGGGCGGTTCGATTGGTTCTGAACTGTGTCGTCAGATTATTGCTCAGCAGCCTAGTACATTGATTTTATTTGATGTATCTGAATATGCGGTGTATCAGATAGACAAAGAGCTGACCGAAATTATTGAACAAGAGTCTTTTAATGTCAGAATTGTGCCTTTAATTGGTTCTGTTCAGCGTATTAATCGCTTGGCATCGACAATGAAGGCGTTTGGTGTAAATACGGTTTATCATGCTGCCGCTTATAAACACGTGCCATTGGTTGAATACAATGTGGTCGAAGGGGTGCGTAATAATGCCTTTGGCACCTATTACTGCGCCAAAGCGGCGATTGAGAGTGGCGTGGAGTCTTTTGTACTAATTTCTACTGATAAAGCGGTGCGACCGACTAACGTCATGGGCGCAACCAAGCGCATGGCAGAGTTGGGCTTGCAAGCTTTGGCTGAAGCAGAAGCAAACAAAGCTGCTAAGCAAGAAAAATTTACCCGTTTCTGTATGGTACGCTTTGGCAATGTGCTTGGCTCGTCTGGTTCGGTTATTCCTGTCTTTAAAAAACAAATTCTTGAAAACCAGCCTATCACTGTTACTCACCCAGATATTATTCGCTATTTCATGACGATTCCTGAAGCAGCGCAGTTGGTTATTCAAGCTGGCGCGATGGGCAAGGGTGGTGATGTATTCGTATTGGATATGGGTGAGCCAGTTAAGATTGTCGATTTGGCAAAAAATCTGATTCGTTTGTCTGGACTAGAAGTGAAATCCCCTGAAAACCCTAATGGCGATATTGAAATCCAGTTTACTGGGTTACGCCCTGGTGAGAAGCTTTTTGAAGAGTTGTTGATTGGCGATTGCGTAGAAGAAACCCAGCATAAGCGTATTATGACGGCTAATGAGCGGTTCTTGTCTTTGTGTGATTACGAAAAAACGATGGCAGAGCTGGATCAAGCTTGCCACGATTTTGACCATGAAAAAGTACGTGAGATATTGATTAGTGCACCTACCGATTTTCAGCCAACCGATGGCATTGGGGATTTGGTGTGGAGTGCGAAAAATGCGTTAGATCAACAGTTGGTTGATTCAAATGTTGTGCAATTGAAAGGGCGTGTTTTATAGGACCAAGGTCAAGGACATAACCCCACCCTAACCCTCCCCTTGATAAGGGGAGGGAACAAAGATCAACAGCAGAACCCCATCCTAACCCCCTTGATAAGGGGAGGGAACAAAGACCAAGAGTAGAACCCATCCTAACCCCCTTGATAAGGGGAGGGAACAAAGACCAAGAGCAGAACCCCATCCTAACCCCCTTGATAAGGGGAGGGAACAAAGACCAAGAGCAGAACCCCATCCTAACCCCCTTGATAAGGGGGGGAATTGTCAGATCACGCCTCGTACCTCGGCTCATCTGACCTACGGGTTATGTGGTGTATAAGTGGTTTTATCGTTTGGAGCGCCAGAGTATGGCGGGTGTTGGGCAGTGTGCAATGGGGAAGTAGCCAATGTTGCTGCGGATACGCTGAGCAACGCTTTGGTGCCAGTTGGGAGATAGGGCTCGGTTGGGTTGGTCGTTTTCCAATACGCAGCAGTGTCGTGGTGCAAGGGTGATTTCTCGCCATGTTTTTAAGTGGCGATGTTGATAGTGTATTTTGCCTAGGTGCTTTGGTTCTATGGTGAGTAATGTCTGCCAGTGCAGTGGCCGATTCTTTGCTAGACGTGCTGTTTGGTAGCTGCGTTGTTTGGTCTGTTTCTCTATCCAGTCTATCAAGAGGCGCAGCACTATGTCTCCTATCCCATCTTTGCGGTAACCACCGCCAATATCCGAATGCACACCTGCTAGCCAAATTTCAACGGCTCTGTCGTCATGGTTAATTAGTGTGGGGCGAAAGGCGAGGCGTTGTTCATCTAGTGCAACAAAATGTAAGGCTCGGTGTACTCCCTCTGGCAGTGTGTTTCCATGTTCGAATACCACTTCTGTGCTGGGGCGTTTTGCTTTATTTAGGTTTGGCATACCGACGGAAGCCACGGTATCGATAACGGCTTCTATGATAATAGGGCGTTCGATCAGTGGCGTGATGAGTGCGGCGAAGCGTCTTGCGAGCGCTGCGCCTCGGCTAAAGCCGATTAAGACAATATGGCGAATGGATGGCGTGTAATGTGTTTTGAAGTCGTTTATGGCGCGATTTAAAATGTTGGCAACGTGACCGGATTCGATGGCAAAGGCGGCATTGAGTTTCTGCTCTAGCCAACTGCCATAGGTGCCAATGCCCGCATAGTAAAAACTGCGATGAGGTGAATGAGTTGGCGCACTGTTTGTCTGATGTTGTAACTGGCCACCAAGTAACAAATGGGATTTTAGTACATTGGTGATGCTAGAAACGCTGTGTGCTGGTGCGAAGGCGTCATTTGGGCTATTGTCCGTGCCATCGAAATGAAAAAATAACGTCGACATACTTGTCTCCTTGTTGTGTTGAATACCATCTTCCTGATGGTTGTCGTTAGAATAACATGGTTTTTTGTTTTTTTATTTTTAGGGGGAAGGATGTTTGTTTTGGTAACGGGTGGAACAGGCTTTATTGGTAGTCATACTTGTGTTGAGCTGTTAAACCAAGGTTATGATGTTGTCGTGGTAGATAACTTATGCAATTCGAATATTGAAGTTTTAAATAGAATAGAGCGTATTACGGGAAAGCAGGTGACTTTTTACCAATTAGATTTATTGGATAAAACTGCTTTAAATCAGGTATTTGAGGCTCATGCTATTCAAGCGGTAATTCACTTTGCCGGGTTAAAGGCGGTAGGTGAGTCGACCAAAATCCCTTTGGCTTATTATCATAATAACTTAACTGGTACGTTAAACTTGCTTGATGTCATGGCTGGGCATGGCGTATTTGATTTGGTGTTTAGTTCTTCTGCTACAGTATATGGAGAAAACAACCCAATTCCTTATGTTGAGCATTTCCCTCTTAGTTCGACCAGCCCTTATGGTCGAACTAAGGTGATGATAGAGCAGTTTTTGCAAGACGCTTATGCTTCGGATACTCGCTGGAATGTATCTTTATTGCGTTACTTTAATCCAGTTGGTGCGCATCCGAGTGGCTTGATGGGTGAGGATCCTCGTGGAATCCCTAATAACCTTATGCCTTTTATTACTCAAGTGGCCGTGGGGAAGCGTGCTCAATTAAGTGTGTTTGGTGGTGATTATGCAACACATGATGGTACGGGCGTGCGTGATTATATTCATGTAGTGGATTTGGCTTTGGGTCATATTAAGGCTTTGGAGAAATTGGCGAGCCAAACCGTAAAAAGTATTGATGCCTATAATCTTGGTGCAGGTATTGGTTTTAGTGTTTTAGATGTTGTTCAAGCCTTTGAAAAAGCCTCTGGGCAGGCTATTCCTTATGAGATTATGCCAAGACGTGCTGGTGATATTGCAGAATTCTATGCTAACGCGGAAAAGGCTCGTGATATCTTGGGCTGGGAAGTCAGCTTGTCTTTAGAGGATATGTGTCGGGATGCATGGCGTTGGCAATCGAGCAATCCGAATGGGTTTGATGTGTAGATTTATTTATGGGGTGGTGTTTATGCGACCCCATATTAGCTTTCCTCCTTTATTTGTCCTTCTTTAATCCATTCTTATATTTCTTATTTCCTACTTTTGCTAGAATGTCGGGATTAGTTTGCTATTGGCGATGTTTTTTTGTGAAGATTGTTCCTGTAATTTTGTCGGGTGGTGTGGGCAGCCGTCTTTGGCCGTTATCTCGTGAATTTTTTGCTAAGCAATGTCTGCCTTTGACGGATAAAGAATACAGTCTTTTACAGCAGACTATGCTGCGCACGTTGGCTTTGGATGTGGCGGCCCCGATTGTGGTTTGTAACGAAGATCATCGTTTTTTGATTGCTCAGCAGCTGCATTCAATTGGTGTTAAAAAATCCACCATTCTGCTAGAGCCTAACGGACGTAATACGGCGCCTGCTATTGCATTGGCGGCGCTTGAGTCTATACGCAGCCAATCTGACGATACTTTGATGCTGGTGTTGCCAGCAGACCATGTTATTCGTGATATCGCGGCGTTTGAGGCCTCGATTAAGCAAGCGGTTGAACTGGCTAACGATAATGCTTTAGTGACTTTTGGTGTTAAGCCTACTCGGCCAGAAACGGGTTACGGTCATATTCGTGCAGGTGAAAACTTCTCTGTGCTGGAGTTTGTTGAAAAGCCCGACCTTGAAAAAGCGCAGGCGTATTTAGATTCAGGTGATTACCTGTGGAACAGCGGTATGTTTTTGTTCCGCCCCAAAGCCTTTCTAGATGAACTGTCTGTTCACCGCGATGATATTTTTCAAGCGGTTCATAATGCTTATCAACAACGTTCCGAAGATTTAGATTTTGTACGCATAGATGCGGATTTGTTCGCCCAATGCCCTGCAGAGTCTATCGACTTCGCGGTGATGGAGCCTACTAAGAAAGCCAAGGTGGTACCTTATGCAGGGGATTGGAGTGACATTGGGGCATGGGATACGTTGTACGATTACGCAGATAAAGACGCTGATAATAATGTCCTGTTAGGGGATGTTATGTCAGAAGGTTCGTCTAATTGCTTTATCCGTTCTGAATCTCGTTTGATTGCGGCTGTTGGTGTGCAAGATTTGGTCATCGTCGAAACGGCCGATGCTGTTTTAGTGATGGACAAAAACAACGCTCAAGATGTGAAGAAAATTGTGAAGCGCATTAAAGCCGAAGGTCGTGAAGAACATATGTATCACACAATAGTGCATCGCCCTTGGGGAACCTATCAGGTAGTCGATGCTGGCGAGAGACATAAAGTGAAGCGCATTGTAGTAAAACCAAGCGAGAAGTTAAGCGTGCAAATGCATCATCATCGTGCCGAGCATTGGGTGGTGGTATCTGGTACGGCGAAAGTGCAAATTGGTGATCGTGAGATTTTGCTGACCGAGAACGAGTCTACTTATATTCCTGTTGGTGTGATTCATGCCTTAGAAAACCCAGGTAAGGTTCCGCTTGAATTGATTGAAGTGCAGTCAGGTAGCTATTTGGGTGAAGATGATATAGTGCGGTTCAGTGATTGGTATGGGCGTTAGGAGGATTGTTTGCATGTTTACTGTCCAAAGCCAATAGTCATGGTTATAATGCATTCAATTGTGCTTACTAAGCTCAACCTATCTGGTTACTCTCCATAGCTATGGCTGCATTGCTTTGACTTGGAATATTCTAGAACTTTTTGATGAAATGCGGGCCGTATGTCTCTTGCGAAAACTGAAAATAGGACTTTTTTAGCAAACGCTTCCTTTCTTGCCTTAATGCAAGCTGCTAATTCTTTTCTTCCTCTATTGACGGTGCCTTTTTTAGTTCGAGTACTGGGTGTCGAGTTATTTGGGCAGTTGGCCTTTGTTACCGCTGTGATGTACTACTTTTTTGTATTGACTGACTATGGTTTTAATTTAACAGCGACGAGAGATATTTCAATTAATCGATCTGATATCAATAAAGTCAATGAAATATATACGTGTGTTTTTTTCATTAAATCTGTTTTGATTGGTATGAGTTTTTTATTGTTAATGGTTGGTTTTTTTGTTTTTCCTACTGTTATTGAAAATTGGCCTTTATACCTTTGCTCGTTTCTTGTCATTGTTTGGCAGTCTTTGTTTCCTACTTGGTTTTTCCAAGGCATGGAAAAAATGAAATACATTACCTATTTAAGTGTTCTAGCAAAAATATTGTTTACTGTTGGTATATTTGTTTTTGTTCAAGGGCCTGAGGATTATCTTTTGGTGCCGATTCTAACCGCTTTAGGGTTGTTTTTTTCAGCATCTTATGCTGTGTATTTAATTCATTATCAACATGGTGTTTCGTTCGTGTTTGTATCTTGGGCATTGGTTAGAAAAAATATCATTGATGGTTGGTACGTTTTTTTATCTCAAATGAAAATAACTCTGTTTAGTTCTACTA
Organism: Marinomonas alcarazii; assembly: GCF_003208215.1. GTDB lineage: Bacteria > Pseudomonadota > Gammaproteobacteria > Pseudomonadales > Marinomonadaceae > Marinomonas > Marinomonas alcarazii. The sequence continues at coordinate 14,387 of NZ_QKLW01000007.1, read as the reverse complement.
ATATTGTGATATTAGGAATAATGACTGGTCCTGTTGCTGTCGGTTATTATGTGGCTGCTGAGAAAATTATGCGAGCATTGGCGTTAGCACAGACTCCTATAACGGGCGCATTGTTTCCGTTAATTGCCAATAAGATGAAAAAAGACAAAAAATTGGCGATGCAAAAGTTAAAGAAGATTGCTTACCTAGGCAGTGCTTTTTATCTTTGCGCACTTGGTGTGGGTTATTTTTTATCGGATTATGTTATTGCTCTTTTGTATGGTGATGATTTACAGGAAAGTGCTTGGGTCTTGAAAGTTATGTTGATTATTCCCTTGCTTATTTTTCTTAATAACATTTTTGGTACTCAGATCCTATTAAATACAGGTCGTGAGAAACTCTTTTTTTATGTTTTATTGATTGCTGCGATACTGAGCTTGGTTTTGTGCTTTAGTTTGACATATCTATATTCCTATCAAGGTACGACAATAGCCTTATTGATAACCGAAGTGTTTGTCGTTTTAGCTTTTTTCGTTCTCGTTTACAAGGATTGGGTACATGCATAGACCTGATGGTGTAGTCGTTTTATATAATCCTGATGAATCTATTTGGTTAAATATTACCTCATATATAGATCATGTTAATTTGCTGTATGTTGTCGATAACTCAGAACAAAAAAATATAAACCTTGTTGAAAAAATAAAAAGTCATCCTAATGCTATTTACATTGATAATGAATCGAATCTGGGGATCGCCTCAGCCCTAAATAGGGGGGCTAAAGAGGCAATAAACAACAGTGCTTCTTGGTTATTAACCATGGATCAAGATAGCCGATTTGATGAGACGTCATTGCAGTCATTGATTGATTTTGCGTATTCTTTACCAGAAGATCATAAAGTGGGCGTTTTGTCGCCTGTCCATAAAACTATTAATACCGCTATTCCTGTAATTAAAGATGATATATCGACCGTTGAAGTCGATAGTGTTATGACGTCAGGTAATTTAATTTCTCTTAAGGCGTTTCAGACTGTCGGAGGATTCTTAGAAAAATACTTCATAGATTGCGTTGATCATGAATATTGCCTAAGGGTAAAGAGCAAAGGCTTTAAAGTACTCTTATACCAAGTCTGCTACTTAGAGCATAACCTTGGTGATATTGCGTGTTCAGATTTTTTTGGGCGTAAGGTTTATTACACCAATCATAGTGCCGTTCGACGTTATTATAGTACGCGAAATCGGTTGGATTTGTTCTTTAGGTATGGCATTAATTTTCCTGTATTTACAAGTCATGAGCTGTTTAAAATATTAACTGAAGGGGTTAAGGTTTTGCTTTTCGAACAAGACAAATTGAAGAAGACTCTATTCATGTTTAAAGGTTTTTTTGACTTTATATGTCAAAAATTTGGGAAGATTATTGATTAAGGGGTAAACTTTTGGCGATTCTGATGACGGTTTTTTCAGGATTTTATATGATGCTTATGACTTGGTTGTATTCTGAAAAAAAAATTAATAAATATATTTTTTGCGTTTTGTGTGGCTTGTTGTCTGGCTTTTTTTCAATTTATTTTTCTCATGATGCAGTAGCATATCAAAAAATATTTTCTCATTATTCAATTAGTGGGGTTTCAAACATAGTTGATGAAATTGCAAGTTACGAGTTGTTTTTTTTGTTTTCTATGAAGGCTTTATCATTTTTGCCAATGGTAGTTTTCTTTTGTCTTTACGCGATGTTATCTTTTTCAGTTAAACTGACATTAATAGAAAAGGTTAGTCGAGATCCATTATTGTCATTGTTTTGTTTTTTTGCATTCTTCTTTTTGTACTTTGACGGTACGGTGGTTCGTGTCAGTTTGGGAATTGCAGTTGCTTATTGGGGGATGTATTTTTTATCTAAAAATAAAGTTTTGTATTTTAATTTAATTATCTTGATTAGTTGCTTGTTATTTCATTATTCCTTGTTGATTTTGATGATTATGCCTTTGTTCAAAACTCATTTTTCTGTCAAGATTGTTTTGGGGCTCATCGTTGTTTTTTTAATAATATATGTTTTAGGTTTTGGGATCCTAGACCCTATTTTGTGGGTGATGTCTTATTTAGATACTTCTATACCAGGTTTGAGCAAGTTTAATTCTTACCTTATGCGTTCTAATGAAGGTGATCCGTACTCATTGGTTCTGTTTTTTTTATTTCTTGCCTGTTTATTTAGTTATTGGCTTTTTATGAGAGAGCTGTCAGATTTTGAATTGATTTCTTATAATATGATGTTTTTATCTTTTCTTATTTTGATTGTATTTTATCAGAATCAAGTTTTTCAAAATAGATTTAGCGAGATATTTAGATATTCACTTGTTTTCATTTCCCCATTTTTTTATAGGTTTTTCTTTGTTTTTATTGGTAGTCGATTTTTATCAATAATAGCTTATATTTTTTTAATGGGCGGATATTTTGTTTATTTTTATTACTACAAAGAAATAATTTCTATAAATAATCTTGATATGATTGATTTTTCGTTTATTTTATTTTGAGATTTTTTTATATATATTATAAAGCTGATCTTTAAGTCGCAGTGAGATTTTAATGATGAGAGATATTGATATTGTAATGGCTTCATATAATGGAGCTGATTATGTTGCTGAACAGATATTTAGTATGATGAATGCTGATTCTTTTCATGAAAAAATAGATAAGATTATTGTTTCTGATGACAATTCTATTGACGGTACAGCTGAAATATTAGACTCTTTGGATTTTGAAAGAATTGATTTTAGTCTTAATGATGGTGAGAATGGTGTGATTTATAATTTTGCTAACGCATTCTCAAAAAGTACTGCAGATTATATTATTATTTCAGATCAAGATGATGTCTGGCTTAATAATAAGATTGATGTGCTCTATAAAGGTATTAAAAGCATCGAGATTAATAAAAAAACTCCTGCTCTTTTTTTTACGGATTTAAAAGTTGTAGATCAAGATTTAAATGTAATTTCTGGTTCTTTTTGGGATTTTCAAAAAATAGATCCAAAATTAAGCGAATCACTGAAAGGTATATTGTTAAAAAATATATCGCCTGGTTGTGCAATGATTATAAATAGAGCTTTGCTATTAAAGGCTCAACCTTTCCCTCGTGACATACTGATGCATGATTGGTGGTTATTGCTGGTGGCTAAGGTTTTTGGTTCTGTTGGCTTTTCTGAGGAAAAAACTTTTTTATACAGGCAGCATGATAAAAATGTTCTTGGTGCGAGAAGAAAAAAAATTTTAGAAAAGCTTGGTAACTTTATTTCTAATGATGAATCTAGTTTAGATCGAGTGTTTAAACAAGTGGTTATGTTGGACAAACTATTACCTGATGAAAACGAGAATAAAGAAGTGGTGAAGAGTTTTTTTAATTCGAAAGAAAAAAGCTATGCTTTAAGGTTTAAGTTTTTATTTAATTTTTTTAATAGAAAGTTAACATTTTCAGAAAATTTTAGCCTTTTTGTATGGGTTTTTTCTGGTTTTATTAAATGATATGATTTTTGCTCTTTTGGAGAGAAATTTTGAAAATTGGTGTTGTGATTGTTTGGTTTAATCCTTCTTCTGAGCATTTGGATAATTTAAAATCCCATATTAAGCAATGTGAATACATTTGCGTTGTAGATAATAGCTCAAATAAGTATCTCCTACCTTTAGATTCAAATATACATTATATTCATAATTCAAATGTAGGTGGGATTGCAGGTGCATTCAATAGAGGGGCAGATTGGCTGATTAAAAATAATGTTGATTATTTTTATACATTTGATCAAGATTCAGTAGTTCCAGATGATTTTTATGAAAAAATGACTCAATTTACATTAAACAATAACGCGTCTATATCTTGCCCTAACTTTTATGATGTTAATTCAAAAACTTATGGTAAGTTTGTAAAGATGTCAAAGTTTTACTTTTCGGATACAGACGATAATAAAACACATTTTTGCATTTCATCTGGGATGTGTATAAAATCATCAGTATTTACTAATTTAAATAAATTTGATGAAAGATTTGTTATTGATCATGTGGATACAGAGTTTTTATTAAAAGCTGTGGATTCTAATGTTGATGTTTTTTATAATAAAGATGTATTGCTTAATCATCAAATAGGTGAAAGAGATTTACATAATTTTTTAGGGGTCAATTTAAAGCCTAATCATCACAACCATATAAGAAAATATTATATATCAAGAAATGGTACTTATCTTTCTTTTAAGTATTTTAAGAAATACAAAGGATATTTTGTATTAAATATTATGCGTATTGTGCATGAACTAGTTTGTGTTGTTTTGTATGAAAAGAATAAGAAGGTCAAGATTTATTGTATACTTAAAGGTTTAAAAGATGCCTTTAAAGGAAAGCTTGGAGTGTATGAAGAGTAAAATCTAATTTTCACTAACGGTTTGTTATCTTTTTTATAAGAGCTAGGTGCCTTAGTTAAATAGTATATTAATCACTAAAAATTTAATGCAACGTATATTTAAATGGATCACTATGAAAATTTTAATCACCGGCGGTGCCGGTTTTATTGGAAGTGCCGTCATTCGTTATTTGTTGAGCAGCACTCAGCATGGTGTTGTTAACCTAGATAAGCTGACCTACGCTGGCAATTTAGAGTCTATTCCTGAATCTATGCAAGACCAGCGTTACGCTTTTGAGCAGGTGGATATTTGCGACTCTGTTGAGTTGGATAGGGTGTTTCAAGCGCATCAGCCAGATGTGGTAATGCATTTGGCGGCTGAAAGCCATGTAGACCGTTCTATTGATGGGCCTGGTGATTTTATTCAAACGAATGTGGTTGGTACTTATACCTTGCTGGAAGCGAGCCGTAAGTATTGGATGGGGTTAACGGACGATAAAAAAGCCGCGTTTCGTTTTCATCACATTTCGACTGATGAGGTATATGGGGATTTGCCGCATCCTGATGAGGTGGAGGGTGAGTTGCCTATGTTTACCGAAACCACGCCTTATGCGCCTAGTTCGCCTTATTCAGCAAGCAAGGCCAGCTCGGACCATTTAGTTCGTGCTTGGTTGCGTACTTACGGTTTGCCTACCATTGTAACGAATTGCTCTAATAACTACGGGCCTTACCATTTCCCAGAAAAGCTTATCCCTCATGTGATTTTGAATGCCTTGTCTGGTAAAGCCTTGCCTGTGTACGGTGATGGCTCGCAAATTCGTGATTGGCTGTATGTAGAAGACCATGCTCGCGCTTTGGTGAAAGTTGCGACAGAAGGAAAAGTAGGTGAAACCTATAATATTGGCGGCCACAATGAGAAACGTAATATCGATGTGGTGAAAACGATCTGTGCTTTATTGGAAGAGCTTGTTCCAACCAAACCAAATGGCGTTATTGCCTATCAAGATTTGATCACTTATGTAAAAGACCGCCCTGGTCATGATGTTCGTTATGCGATTGATGCTAGCAAAATTGCCAATGATCTAGGTTGGAAGCCTGAGGAAACCTTTGAGACAGGTATGCGTAAGACTGTACAATGGTACTTAGACAATCAAGATTGGTGGCAGCGCGTGTTAAGTGGTGACTATCAATTACATCGTATTGGTGAAAACGCTTAAGGGCAGGGTTATGACAAAACGTAAAGGGATTATTCTTGCCGGAGGCAGTGGTACTCGTTTGCATCCGTTAACTTTAGCAACATCGAAGCAGTTGATGCCCATCTATGATAAGCCGATGATTTATTATCCTTTGTCTGTCTTGATGTTGGCAGGGATCAACGAAGTGTTGATTATTACGACACCAGAAGATCAGACGAGCTTTCAGCATTTATTGGGCGACGGTAGTCAGTTCGGTGTTGAGCTGACCTACGCGGTACAGCCAGCGCCTGATGGATTAGCGCAAGCATTTTTGATAGGTGAAGACTTTATTGGTGATGACAATGTCGCGCTGGTATTAGGTGACAATATTTTCTTTGGTCAGCATTTTTCTGAAAAGTTAAAGCAAGCCTCGTCTCTTGATAAAGGCGCAACAGTATTTGGGTATCACGTTTCTGATCCTGAGCGCTTTGGGGTTGTGGCCTTTGATGATGCAGGAAAGGCCATTAGTATCGAGGAAAAACCCACTAACCCTAAATCTTCTTATGCGGTGACGGGGCTGTATTTTTACGATAACGATGTGGTTGAAATTGCCAAACAAATTAAGCCTTCAGTGCGTGGCGAGCTAGAGATTACCGATGTGAACCTTGCTTATCTTAACCGTGGTGATTTACATGTTTCCTTGCTCGGGCGTGGCTTTGCTTGGTTAGATACGGGGACTCATGATTCCCTGTTAGAAGCGGGACAGTTCGTACAGACTGTTGAGCATCGTCAAGGTTTGAAGGTCGCTTGTTTAGAAGAGATTGCGTATCGTCAGAAGTGGATTAGTTCAGATCAATTGCGCGCTTCTGGTGAGTCATTGAAAAAAACAGGTTATGGCCAATATTTGCTTAAAGTCGCTGATGGTTATCAATAAAAGACCATTAAAAGAAGGTAATAGTGATGAATGTTATTAAAACCAATATTGACGGCGTAGTGATTATTGAGCCTAAGGTGTTTGGTGACGAACGAGGCTTTTTTTTAGAGACGTTTCAGGCTGAGCGTTATAAAGAGCTGGCGGGTATTGATTTGCCATTTGTTCAAGATAATCACTCCCGCTCAGGGAAAAACGTTTTACGCGGTTTGCATTTCCAAAAAACGAATCCGCAAGGCAAGTTAGTTCGTGTTGTGCGTGGTGAAGTCTTTGATGTGGCGGTTGATATCCGTAAAGATTCGCCTACTTATGGTTTGTGGGCTGGGGTTATTTTATCAGAAGAAAATAAACGTCAGTTTTGGGTGCCGCCAGGCTTAGCCCATGGCTTTGTTGTGTTATCGGATGTGGCTGATTTTGAGTATAAGTGCACAGATTACTATGACCCGACCGATGAAGGTTGTCTGATGTGGAATGATCCGACCGTTGGTATAGAATGGCCTGAAGGCATTGAACCGATTTTGTCGGCAAAAGATCAAAACGGCCTTACATTAGGTGAGTTGATTTAAATGCGTATTTTACTCACAGGTAAGAATGGCCAGCTTGGTCGTTGTTTTCAAGATGCCTTAAAGGGCACAAATCATGAATTGTTTGCTTATGGCTCTGCCGAGCTGAATATTGTGGATGCTGATCTTGTGGCGGCAGTTGTTGAGCAAGTGAAGCCTGATATCATTGTTAATGCCGCTGCTTATACGGCGGTGGACAAGGCGGAAACCGATTCCGAAAATGCCTACCTAGTGAATGCTACTGGCCCAGAACTTTTGGCGAAACAAGCGGGTATTTTAGGTATTCCTTTTATTCATGTTTCCACCGATTATGTTTTTGATGGTGAAGCCGTTGAGCCGTATCTACCCACAGACCAAACTAACCCGAAAGGTATTTATGGCGCCTCTAAGCTCGCTGGCGAACGCGCAGTGTCGGCGGCATGTGATAAACATATTATTTTACGCACGGCTTGGGTATTTAGCGAATACGGCAATAATTTTGTTAAGACCATGGTGCGTTTGGCAAAAGAGCGTGATGCGCTGAGTGTGGTGGCCGATCAATACGGCTGCCCAACGTATGCTGGCGATTTAGCTAAGGCGATATTGCACATTTGTGAACAGCATGAGCAGGGCAAGCTCATAACTTGGGGGACATACCATTATTGTGGTGATACACCGACCAGCTGGCATGGTTTTGCTCGTGCTATTTTTGCGAAAGCAGAGTTACTTGGTATTATCGCTAAACGCCCACAGCTTAAAGCGATTAGCTCCGACCAATATCCTACCCCGGCTAAGCGACCTGAGTATTCGGTGATGTCGACGCAAGCGCTTGCTTCTTTTGGTATACAGGCATCTTCGTGGAGTACTAGCCTTGCTCTCGTTTTGAGTAAGTTAACATGATGAACTTCACTGTTGTTATTCCTACCTATAATGGCGGTGAGTTGTGGAAAGAGTCAGCTAGGCGCTTAGCCGGTCAAGCTCTGATGCCATTCAGAGTTAAGGTAATTGATTCATCTTCTAAGGACGATACTCAAGCAACGGCTCAAGAGTTTAATTTTGAAATTGAGCAAATTGAGCAAAAAGATTTTGATCATGGTGGCACAAGGTCTTATGCATTGGCTGACATTGAAACTGAGCTTGTTGTATTTTTGACTCAGGATGCTCTTTTAGAAGACGAGAAAGCGCTTTCGAATTTAGTCTCAATTTTTGACAAGGATCCGGAGGTGGTTTGTGCCTATGGTCGTCAGTTGCCGCACTTAGATGCTAATCCACTTGCGCAACATGCTAGGTATAACAGTTATAAATCCGATAGTTACGTAACCAGTTTAAAGGAAGATTTTCCCGCTGGGTTTAGGAAGGCTTTTTTGTCTAACTCTTTTGCTGCGTATCGTGTAGATTTCTTACGTTCGATTGGTGGTTTTCCAGAGCATCTAATCTTAGGTGAAGATGCCTATGTAGCAGCAAAAGCTTTGGTTGCTAATAAAAAAGTCGCTTATGTCTCTGGGGCAAAAGTACGACATTCTCATAACTACTCTGTTTTCCAAGAGTTCCAACGCTATTTTGATATTGGTGTTTTCCACTCTACACAGTCTTGGATGATTGATGAGTTAGGCTCGGTCGAGGGAGAGGGGGTGAAATTTGCTTTAGATCAGCTGAAATATGTCTGTAAAAGCAAAAAATACACTTGGCTTATTTCGTCTACTTTTACATCAATGGCTAAGTTTATTGGTTATAAACTTGGAAAAAAACATTCGCAGTTTGGTGTAGGGTTATCTAGAAAGTTGTCAATGTATAAAAGCTATTGGAACAGAGTGTAGTAAGAGAACGCCGCTTTATGCGGCGTTTTTATGTATGAAACCTTTCCAGAATGTCAAAAAGATAATTCTAAGGTCAAACCAAATCGACCAATGTTCTATATAGTATAGATCGCATTCAATACGTTTTTTAAGGTCAGTATCCCCGCGCCAGCCATTAATTTGCGCCCAGCCTGTAATGCCAGCTTTCACCATATGCTTTTGCATGTAGCCGGGGATTTCATGCTTAAACTGATCGACAAAGACGGTTCTTTCTGGGCGTGGTCCAACGATAGACATGTCGCCTTTCAGAACATTTATAAATTGTGGCAGTTCGTCTAAACTGGTTTTGCGAATAAAGGCGCCAAACTTGGTGACAGACATGCTCGTTGCTCCACCCCATTTTACGCCGTCCTTTTCACTGTCTACGGACATAGAGCGAAATTTTAGCATGTTGAATGAGCGACCATTCCAGCTTACACGCTCTTGTCGATAGAAAATAGGTCCTGAAGAAGACAGTTTTACACCTATGGCTAGGGCAATCATGATTGGGCTAATGCAGAGTAAAATGATGCCGGATAAAAGCTTGTCTTCTAACGATTTCAAAAAGCGGTTTTTACCTTCTAGCATGTGCGACGTGGACAAATTGATTACGGGTAAACCAGCCACTTCTGTCATTGAGTGGTTTAGTAGCTGAAAACCAAAAATGTCTGGCACCATGCGTATAGTGACAGCGCTGGTCGCTAGCGTTGTTTGTACTTGCTCCATTTGTTCCGCTTCACTCATGGGAAGAGCTATCCATACCTGATCTATATGTAAGTCACGAACTAGTTGGTCTATATCTTTTAACCCCCCAAGAATTGGAATACCTTCTACAGAAGTTTCATTGTTTGCTGAGGTTTGATCTGTAATAAAGCCTTTAACTACCAACCCCATAGATGGATTCTGAATCAGTTTATGGGCAACATTTTGGCCTAATTCACCATTCCCTATAATGAGCACTCGGCGTATGTTATAGCCTTTTGCTCTTAGTGCGCCAAGAGTTTGTCTTAACACAAGTCGATAACCAATGATAAAAAATGTTGAAGATGCCAGCCAGGTAGCCACCCAGATCCGAGAATAAAGTTCGGATGTTTGTGTCGCGAAGGCGCTTAGTACAAGCAATAAAAAAGTGCCAAAAGTGGCGCTGACAACGCATTGTATTTCGCTGGTGAAAGAAGAGCCTCGCCATGCGCGGTAGCCACCAAATATGGATAATAGCGTCGCGCCAATAATGACACCTAATAACAAAACATTCTTATAGGCGATGTTTAGATCTAGGTGTGAAAAGCGTAACCAGTAACTAAGTAAACCAGTAGCGAATAAGCATAAAATATCGAGAACTCTGTGGCTTATACCGACAGATGCACTGTGTTCTTTTAATGTTAGTCCTTTTTTCACTTCTTTCTCATCTCGTATATTAGGTATAATCAATGACTTATATCCGCTGTATGATAGCAGTAAACGGATAAAAATTAATTGAATAGTCGCTCGTTAATCTGAGCGTTGTGCATTTTAACGGTATGCTTGGTATATCTGCCAGTCATGAGACCTAATAAAGGATTTTTTTTTGTATGTTGAACACTGTTTTTAGTGCTTTAGCGTGGTTTTTCGCTGCTCTGACTTTCGCGTTATCGATTACTGTGCCTAACGGCTACAACATTGGTACGACTTTTATTTTTCTTTTGTCACTTATTTTTTTGCTAAAGCCTAAATGGTCTGTGTTGAACAAAGAGGACAAGTTACTTTTTTTTGGATTTGCGTTCTATGCTGTCGCTATGTTTGGTTTTGTGTATCTAGACGGATGGCATACTCGGGAGCTTGATAGACCCTCTCGATTTATTTTAGTCCTTCCAGTGCTGTTGTTATTGCTGAAATCGGCAGGGCGAGAAAAATGGCTTTGGTTTGGAACCATTATTGGGGCTATTGGAGCATTTTCTTTGGCCGTTTATGAGCGAAAGGTGCTTGGTTATGGCCGCGCTCATGGTAGTGAACATCCTATAATGTTCGGTAATACAGGGATGTTGCTTGGATTGATGAGCTTTGTGTCTGCAACCTATTTTTACGCTAATAAACGTCGTATATGGATGATGTTGGCTGTTCTGGGTGGTTTGTGTGGTATTGGAGCTTCAGTCTTGTCTGCTTCTCGTGGTGGCTGGGTTGCTCTTCCTCTGATTGGTTTTTTCCTGCTGTGGCAAAGTCGTTTTTTATTAGGGAAAAAGCTTGTGTGGGGTGTTTGTATCACGTCTATGCTCTTAGTCACTGCGGCAGTAGTTGTTCCTCAGACGGGAATAAAAGATCGAATTGGTCAGGCGATTAACGATGTTGTTAGGTATGATAAGGGGGTTGATAAAGATTCCTCTGTTGGACTTAGGTTCGAAATGTGGAAAGCGGCCTTGATTATGTTTGAAGAGTCTCCTTTAGTCGGGGTTGGCGAATACGGTAGCGTCGCAGTAAAGGAACGTCTTATTGGTGAAGGGACAGTATCTGAAAAAGTATTAACTCATAGTCATGCACATAATGAATTTATTAATGCATTGGGTTTAACTGGTATTATTGGTTTTGCATTTCTCATAGCTGTGTATTTGATTCCTCTACGGCTCTTTCTTAAGAAAATGCGTCAGTACCCTGACAATTGGAATATTCGGTCCTTTGCTATGGCAGGGGCTTTGGTCCCTATGTGTTATATGGATTTTGGTCTATCGCAGGTGATGTTTAGTCACAATATTGGTGTGATGATGTACGTCTTTTCGATTGTGTATTTTTGGGCTGCGGTTCGTTGGGCTGAACGAAAAGAATTGTCGAAATGAAAGCGTATTTCAAAAAGGCATTAATTCACCAAGAAGGGTAATGTTCCATAAAAATGGCCATCAAATGATGGCCATTGTTTTAAGTGTTTCGCTATTTTTTAAAAGCTTATTTCGCTTCTTTTGTTTCTTCTGCTTTTTCTATGTTGTGTAGTTCTACAACAAATTTAAGCGCGGCATTTGGTGGAATTGGGCCTGTGCCGCCAGGGCCGTAAGCAAGGTCCGCTGGGATGTATAGCTCGTATTTAGAGCCAACAGGCATAAGCTGTAGACCTTCTGTCCAGCCAGGGATAACGCCATTCAATGGGAAAGTAATGGACTCGCCACGTTTGTATGAGCTATCGAATACGGTGCCGTCTGCTAGGCTACCTTCGTAGTCCACTTCAACTGTGTCTGTTGCGCTTGGCTTATCGCCTTTACCTTCGGTGATGACTTTATAAAGCAAACCCGATTCGGTTTTTTTCACGCCATCTTCTGCTTCTTTCTCTTTTAACCATGCAGCGGAAGCGGCTTTGGCTTCTTCAGCGGCTTTTTCTTGCTCAAGTTGCGCTTTTTCCATTTGCTCTTGCTGATAAGCTTGGATGGTTTGAGTGACTTCTTCCATGCTCATTTTGCCTTCTTTGCCAGCAAATGCATCTTGGAAACCCGCCATGAAGGTTTTCATGTCTAGTTCAGAGAAATCTTGTGACATGCGTGTGCCAAACATGGTGCCAATGCTGTAGCCAAGGCGTTGTTCTTTCGAATCTAGTTTAATTGCACTGTCGTCTGCGTACGCAAAAGAAACAGAGGACATAACCAGCGCCGCAATAAGTGTTTTTTTCATAAGAAAGTGTTCCATTATTTATTAATTTATCACCGGGTGATGTGAAGCGTAAGACGGAGTTCGATTCGCATACAGTATTTAATAAAGCATTTATGGGGCGTTAACAAAGCAGGAACAATGGTATACGCCTTGTGCTTTGCAAAATCAGATCCGCTGACCTTTTGTAACATAAGTGTTTAACATAAGGTAGGCTGTTTTACGCCCATTTATATGCTAGTACGTTAGTTACCAAAGTGACCCCTTCACCTGCACACTTTGTTTTCGTTCCAATAGATCTCTCTTTTATTTCGAGAACGGTTCCACAAAGCACAAGACGTGTTGAGAGATTAATCCGCTATTCTTTGGTCAGACAATCGCTTTTACAAAAGCATGACGGTGTTTGCGAAAGACGCTTTTTTTGTCTGGCCGTCTTTACGGTTTACTGACATTTTTCGTAGGGCAGATGAACGAGGTACGAGTGTGATCTGCCGTTGGGTTTGTTGGAATGTCGGATCATGATCGTGTCTTCCTTATGCAGGCCTATGGTCTTGTAGGGCAGATGAACGAGGTACGAGTGTGATCTGCCGTTGGGTTTGGTTGAAATGTCGGATCACGCCTCGTTCCTCGCCTCATCCGACCTACGGGGTGTGGTGTTGTGATGTGGTTGGTGGTTTCGTGGACTTGGTTGGGAATGTCGGATCACGCCTCGTTCCTCGTCTCATCCGACCTACGGGTTGGTGGGTGTTGTTCTAAACTCTCATAAACAATGGGATTAAAATGGGCACTAGAATGCTCATAATAAAACCGCTGGCGATGCAGACAGGGATGATTTGCGCACCATGAAACTTGCCCAGCATGGGTAAGGTAAAGTCCATGGCCGTGGCACCAGAATAGCCAACAGACATGTGGCTGTTGAGTCTCGCTAAGAATGGTATCAGCATGAGCGCCAAGATCTCGCGTCCAAGGTCAAGTAAGAAAGCGGTAGTGCCAAGCACAGGATCGCCTAGACCTGTGATAAGAATGCCTGACAAACTGTACCAGCCGAAGCCTGAGACGACGGCTAGGCCTTGGTTCCAGCTTAGTCCTAATACAACACTGCCAATCCAACCAGCCAGTAAGGTGGTGACGATGGTAACAAGTGCAATGATGACGCCTTGTGAATTCAAGAAGAGCTTACGTAGGCGATGGTTGCCTTGACGAAGTTGGCAGCCGATCAAAAACAGTAGAACATACAGCAAGCCTGTAACCAGCTCGTCTACACCCGTTAGCCAATCTTTGGCAAAAATCCCGACAATCAAACCACCGATCACCCAAGCGAGGGTTTTTGCTGCGTCCATTAGAGCATGGCTTTTGCTGTCTGAGGGGCCTTGCGCAAGGCTGTCAGCATGAGTGCCACCAAAGCGCAGACCGCTTAGATATAAGCCTCCTAGGCTTAATACGCTGATCAGCACAAAGAAAATCGTGGCTTGGTAACCAGCGATAAATAATTTCTGCGCTAGGTTATCCAGTGCACCTAAGCTAAAGCCGATTAAGCCCAAAATAAGGTAAACCAGCTGTTCTAATCCTTTCGCCACTCGAGCCGGTGTGAATAGTTTGATGTCGACCCAATAACCAAAGAGAAGGGCGATTAATAAGGGGCCAAGTGTGGTGAGAATGGTCATGTAAAATAGTCTTCCTAGACGTGTTTAATAAATGCTGGAGCGGCATTTTCTCGGTATTGAGTTGTAAATACAAGTTTGGATTGTGTGTTTCGGGTAAATGTCGGATCACGCCTCGTTCCTCGTCTCATCCGACCTACGGGGTGGTGGGTGTTGGGATGTGGTTGGTGGTTTCGTGGACTTGGTTGGGGATGTCGGATCATGATCGTGTCTTCCTTATGCAGGCCTATGGTCTTGTAGGGCAGATGAACGAGGTACGAGTGTGATCTGCCGTTGGGTTTGGTTG
>NZ_QKLW01000006.1 GCF_003208215.1 Marinomonas alcarazii | reverse complement strand
GCATTGCTGAGCTAATGTGATTTTTAAAGCACGACTGTACTTTGACATAAAAAGAACCCCCAATGTTGGTTGTCCAACTATTGGGGGTCACTTCATTTTGAGCAAGACAAAGCCCCTTCTAATAGACAAAAAAATCCCAGCATATCGCTGGGATTTGTGGTTGAAATACAGAAGGATTACTGACGATTAAACTTCACCGCATACATAGCTTTATCAGCTCTATGTAAAAGCGACTCCAATGTATCTTGGTCCTGAATAAAGGCATTACCAATACTAAATTGAACCGAAACCCGATCCCCATTAAAGTCAATTTCATGCAACACTTTATCACTACGCAGTCGTTCAGAAATACGATCTTGTTCTTGCTTATCTCTAACCAAAATTAAGAACTCATCTCCCCCCCATCTTGCCACTACCCCTTTTTCATCGACCACACTCAATAGATAAGACGCAATTTTCTGCAAGACAAAGTCTCCAGCTGCATGGCCAAGTCGGTCATTGATTAGCTTAAATTCGTTCACGTCCACGTTAATCAGCCCAAAGGATTTCTGGTCCTTTTGCCAGGACGCTAAATACTCTTTCATATACATTTCAAAACCACGGCGATTATACAATTCCGTCAAAGGGTCTAAGATTGAAAGCCGATTCAATTCCGCCGTTCGTTCTTTTACTTTTTCTTCTAGTTGGTGCTGATACTCTAAAAGAGAGGTCGACATTTTTTCATAATGGGATACTAATCGCTTAATTTCAGTACCAGCAAAATAGCTTAATTGGGGAACACGATAACGATTTTTACCTAGCTGACGAATCGATAAATCCAACTCTGCCAAGGGTTTCGTTACAATCAATGACAACAGAACATAAAAAATAATTAAGGCGACAACAAGGCTCACAAAGAAGACAACAAACAAGCTTGAAAACTCGCTCAATGGTAGAAAACGTCCAATATCAATAAAGTTCACTTGCAGCCAATCAATTTCGGGAATGTAAATAACACTGGCTAACTGATGAGTTCCGTCTTTATCAACGCGGGTCATTTCGATCTTATTTGGGCGATTTTTCGCGCTTTTAAGTGCTTGCTTCAAGCGCTCTTTTGACTCTTCGTTATCGAGCAATTGGAAGATCAGCTTTTTGCCCTCAGCATTTTTTGTAAGAGAAGAATAGTTAATGAGTTCCTTTTGCTGATAAAGCTGAATTGCCCCTTCATAATTGGTAAAAACAATGGCTGAATAGACATCTTGCTTTTCAACCATTTGATCTAAGAAATCGGACAAATCAAGCCCTGTCCCAACCACCCCTAGAATTTCGTCACCTTGACGGATTAACACATCAGACCACAGTTTTATCACTCCTAGCTCTACATCAGGATTCACATTAAGGTGCAGGTCTAGATTGTGCTCCATAATTTGATAGAACCAAGCGTCTGATTCCTTTGAAGATTCAAGGGTATAGCGATAGAATTTTCCCGATGCGTCGTCATCGCTGAAGTAATAGCGCTCGTTCTTTTTCAAGGCAATAAAATAGGACTTCTCTGCAAAGCGCATTCTGAACTCTTCTGCATCGATAAAAGCTTGTTGCTTTAAAGATTCATTATTAGGCTGTTCAGCCCATGCTTTTAAAGAGTCCAGCTCTGCAAATTCTTTCGATAGGTTTATTTCTTGAATTAGAGGCAATAACGTTCTGGCTTTGTCGTATCTAGCTTGCTTCTCGGCATAGCGCTCAACCCAACTCTCCACAAGATCTTCCGCAAGCACACGAATTGAAAGCCAAGAAAAAAAACAAGTTAATAGCAAGATGCCTGTGGTAGATAGCAAAAAACGCGACTTAATCGTCATGTGCAAGAAGATTCCATCTAATTAAACAAAAGCAGGTACATAATGTACAAGCAACAACTACGCCACACAAAGCGAGAGACCTAATGAAACACTTTATTTAAACAGTATAAAAGATGAGTTTTGTAACAATCTTACAAAAAATGGGCCGCGCTTCGAAATCAATACCGACTGATTTTTAGGCATTGCTTAACGCTTCTTTTAATAACGCTATTGTGGAAATATAAAGTGGTGTCAACTTCTCGATATCACGACTCAAGTCTATTTCGCCATTAGCACTAGCATGACTTTCCAACTCACGAAACGCTGCGGCCAAAGTCCGTGCCCCCACTGCATCGGCATCCCCCGCCAAGCGGTGCGCAATATCAGAAATCTCATAGAAGTCTTGCTGGATATTCATTTCCGCCATCTCTTCCAGACCTTGCTCTACTGAAGAAGAAAACAATGACACCAGTTTCTGCAAACGCTGTTTGCCTAAAGCCGCTAAATGAGAGTGTATGAGGCTCGTGTTAATCAGCCCAGTCGCAATTTCCTGACTCTCCTCCAATTGGTAACTCCGGCTTAATTGCTCACCCATCACTTGATATAATAATTCGCGTTTAAATGGTTTTGGAATAACAGCCCGAATGCCAATGTCGTGGCATTGTTTAACATTACTTGGTAACACATTCGCCGTTAGCGCAACGATAGGTGTTCGTGCATTGATGTGGTTAATGTGACGGATTTGATTCGCTACATCTAAGCCACTTAATAAAGGCAAATGTATATCCATTAAGATTAAATCAAAGCGGTGCTCAGACGCTTTATTTAACGCTTCCTGTCCGTCTGTAGCGAGTGTGACCTTGTGGCCGTCTTTTTCTAACAATTCCGTGGTGACAGCTTGGTTAATCGGTGTATCTTCAACCAACAAAATAGACATAGGCGCCAGCTTTTTCGGTAATTCTATCTCATCATCACTGGAGTTTACTGGAGGATCTAGCGCTAAAAGAGGAATATAAAACCAGAAAACACTGCCTCGCCCTTCTTCACTTTCTACTCCCATTTCCCCTTCTAAAACATGTACCAACTGAGCCGTTATTGCTAGCCCTAACCCAGTTCCCCCAAAACGTCGTGTCACGCTTTCATCGGCTTGACTAAAGCGTTCAAAAATATGAGGAAGGTACTGATTAGGAATCCCTACTCCGGTGTCTTCTACTTCAATTAATACACCTTGCCCTTGTTCCCCATGTTCTTGGGCGGGCTCCACGCTAATGGTCACAGAACCATCGTGAGTAAACTTGATGGCATTAGAAATCAAATTCGACAATATCTGCCGCAGTGCTCCTGCGGCACCTTGGTAACGGTCTTCTAATTGTTCGCTAATACGGACAGTCAGAGTGGTATTTTGTTGACGAGCCTGTGCCAAAAACAACAAGCTCGTAGAGTTTACTAATTCACTCAAGGAGAATGGCAGTATCTCGGGGCTGTACATGCCTTCTTCTAGGCGAGCATAATCCAATAAGCCATTAAGGATCTCTAACAAGGCTTCGCCAGATTGATAAATCGCACTGAGCTTTTCGGCACTTTGAGGAGTCTGAGATTGGCTTTGAAGCAGTTCTACCATGCCCAGAATGCCATTTAATGGTGTTTTTATTTCGTGGCTCATGGTCGCCAAAAATTGACTCTTGGCCACATTGGCTTTCTCTGCGGCCTCTTTTGCGTCTTGTAGACGTCGTGTTCGTCGGCTCACTTGTTCTTGCAGCTGATCACGGTGATAACGCAACTCGGCTTCAATCAAATCTTTCTGTTTAATATCTTCCAGAATCGCTTCCCGCATATCATTCATTGCATTGACTACAGCATCAATTTCATCCGTGTCTTGACGAGGCGCTTTATGGGGTAGCACCAACCTCGTTTTCAGGTTTCCAGCACCAATAGAGCGCGTGTAGCTGGCCATGTACTCAAGATGGCGGGTCACCATCAAATGCACGATCAACAGTAACAACACCCCATTAATGAGCACCAATATGCTCTGAAAAAGCGCAATCTCTATTGCCGAACGCAGCAGTTTTGACTGGATCGCAGCCAAATCATGGTAAACCGTCAATTCGCCTAATAAACGGGAGGTTGGCTCACCGTAACGATCAATGTAGTAAATCGGCAATGTCGTTCCATTATTCTCAGAAATGGCGGATTTATCGCCGACGACAATACCTTCTTTCCAATCAGCTGAATGCAGTGTCACCGCATTAACATTGGAGAAGTTCATAATGCCTTTTAGCTGCAACTCTAGTTGCTCACTGTCCAAATCCCAAAGCCCCTTTCGAAGCCCTTCAATATGAGACGATGTAATGTAGTCCGTTTGCTGCTGCATCGACGCCTTCTCACGACGATATTCATTGAACACCTGAATACTGGTAGAAATGAGTGCTAGCAATAAACTGAGTGATAACAGCTTAATAAAAATTCGATACGCCAGAGGATGCATTTGCTTGTAGCGTAGAAGATTTGGCAGCAAAGCGTACTTCGATGATCGAGACATTAGTTTCCAGAACCCCCTCTTTTTAAATCAAGGTCTTCGCTGTAAACCTTATGATATTGGGTAACGAGCTTGGGGACTGTTGCAGGGTCTTTCAAAAGCTGCTCCAAGCGTTGATTTAACAATGGCAGCCATTTAACTAAGAAAGATTTCTTGGAAATCGCCAAATACCAAAAATCACTTACATCCGTCTCGGTGTAACCAATTTTATCCTCTAGCCCTAAACGACGGAGGTCTAACTGACCTGATAAGCCGCCCATGGGGACAACATCTAAACGATTGTCAGCCAGTTTTAATAAGTTTTGATCTTGCGTGGAGACAAATTCAAGACTGGGGTATTTATGCAGAGCAGCGTCAACCTTATTGCCAAAACTATCGCCCATTAGCACTCCCACCCGCAAGCCTGCTAATGCTTCCCAACCTTCAAAATTAAGGGGGTGTTCGAGCGGATAATAAAGATAAATAGATTCTCGAATAATAGGCGCATCGAGATAAATCATCGATTGCTGGCGAACATCCGTTTTGAAGCCAGACAAGATATCGACATTGCCTAATTCCACTTCTTTAATGCAGCGTCGCCAGTTGCTGTCTTGATAGGTGTCAACGGTGACATTAAGCGGCTCGAGCAAACGTCGAATAACAGCCACATTAATACCATCTATCTGCTGGTCTTTGTTTATCCAAGTAACCGGAGGATAGGCATTGTTACCACACACTCGTACCGTTGAACCAGATAACCCATCTAACTCAGCCGACGACTCTGCCAACGCAGGCACAGAAGCGCTTACCACCAAAATAACCGCCAGTGCCCTCTTATATGCAACAGCCAGCATTAGCAATCATCTTGCACAGGATGACTAAACAGATAACCAACACCATGGACGGTAATGATCATTTGAGGGCATAAAGGGTCTTCGCTTAACTTGCGGCGAATTCGTCCGATCAAGACATCAATGGTCCGATCTGTGGCGTTCCACGTACGATTCTTAATCCTGTCCATTAATTGGTCTCGGGTTAGGACGGCCCCTTCGCTCATCTTTAACGCCAACAGCAGTTGAAATTCCCCTTCCGTCAATTGGCTCACACTGCGGTCAGATTTCACTAACACTCGTCGAGACGTGTCCAGTTGCCATGTTCCAATCGTTTGCAGCACAGGCTCTTCAACCACTGTTTTAGACAATTCTCGCTGCTTTTGGACGCGACGAATCAGGTTCTTGCCTCTAGCCAAGACTTCACGGGCATTGAATGGTTTACAAACGTACTCGTCAGCCCCACATTCCAACCCAATAATACGGTCAATATCGTCCTGTTTGCCGGTAACCAAAATAATGCCCACTTCAGAGCGGCTTCGCAGCTCTCTCGTCAAGGTTAAGCCATCTTTGCCAGGCAAACGGATATCCAGCAAGATAAGATCGAACTCTTGCTCGCTCAGTAACAACTCTGCAGCTTCAGCTGTTTCAGCACTGATGACGGTATAACCTTCTTCTGCAAAATAACTCTCTAAGGTCTCTCTGATGACACTTGAATCGTCAACAATGAGGATTTTACTGTCTGACTTTAACATAGTGATGCACTGCACAAGGTGTAAGTTAGATCCAATATTTCATGGTCATTTTTATCGTTATTTTGTCATATTGAACAAGTTATTAGGTGACTTGCTCCAGAACTATAACAACTAAGGCGGAGAAAGATAAGAACTCTATTTGACCTCTAATATATAAACAAAATGTAAATGAAAATCCAGTTTGTAAACAAGATGTGTTTATTTAGTAGAGTGACATTATCAAACAAAGCCATTTAATGACGCAGGTGCAAATTTGCTCCTTTAACCAGCCTAAGAAAAGCCTCTCCTTGTCTAATAATATGCGGCACAAAAGATTATGACTTTTCCAAAAACCGGCCAATGTATCTACGCACTGCCTTGTGAATCAGAGACAGCGCAAGGAATTAGAACGACTTTATAAATAGCCAAGGGCGTTGTTTATTTGCCTAAAAACAGCGGCGAAAATAATGGCAATGTTTTCCTATTAGACTGTTTGCCATTGCGCTTCCTTCTAGAATATACCGTTATAACGTCCATAAAATGTCGCTTAATACTCCCATCTGGCTTTCACATTGTTCATACAAAGTATTACGACTTGTTTGTGAATAAATTCAGCCTTCCTGCTAAAACTTGTTCAAAGCAAAGAAGAAGATTGCATGCTTTCATGTCACCCTCTTCTTTACTCTCTATAAAAAAAGAAAGCAAAGGAACTCTCTATGTCGATAAACACAGAATCTACGGAGACTAACAAGCCAAGCTTAGGGCTTGCTCTTATTCCCGTTGTACTGACGCTTGCGTTACTAGGTATTCAAATCTTTTACTTCGGTGATTTCACCCCACACATTCCTCTGGCCATTGGTTTAGCTCTCACCTCGTTGGTTGGTATCAAGCAAGGCTTGAAGTGGAAACAAATTGAAAAAGGCATATTCAATGTCATTCACGTCTCTATGCCATCCGTTTCGGTATTGATTCTTGTCGGTATGCTGGTCGGTGTGTGGATTGCCAGTGGTACGGTTCCAACACTTATTTATTACGGTTTAACGCTATTATCACCACAGATTTTCCTTGCGGCTGCCATGCTTCTTTGTGCTGTGGTTTCTCTGTCACTTGGCACATCATGGGGAACCGTGGGCACGGTTGGTTTAGCGCTTATGGGCATTGGTGCGGGTTTTGAAATACCTATGTATTGGACAGCCGGCGCGGTTGTGTCTGGTGCCTTCTTTGGCGATAAAGTATCACCTTTGTCTGACACCACAAACCTAGCTCCTGCAGTGACAGGCACCGATGTGTTCTCCCACATCAAAAACATGATGCCAACGACTATTCCAGCGATGTTGATAGCCTTGGTTATTTATTTGATCGCAGGCTTCACGTTGATCGGCAACGATAACGGTTCTTTTGAACGCATTAACGCCATCACTTCTTCTTTGCAGAATAATTTCGAAATTTCCGCTTGGTTACTGGCCCCAGCTTTGGTTGTTATCGTACTTGCTGTGCGACGCATGCCTCCTATTCCATCTTTGTTTGCAGGCGTCCTAGCGGGTGCGGTGGTTGCAGCCATCACTCAAGGTGCTGGCGTCCATGACATCATCACCTACGCCAACAGCGGTTACTCCATTACCACAAGCTCAGATGCGATCAACAGTCTTTTAAATCGCGGTGGTATCCAGTCAATGATGTGGACTATTTCCTTGATTTTGATTGCACTTGGTTTTGGCGGCGCCCTTGAAAGAACGGGCTGTTTAGAGGCCATCATCAGCGCCATTATGACCAAGGTAAGAACCTTCAAAGGCGTTCAGACTTCCGCTACTTTAACTTCTGTTGCCACTAACCTAGTCGCAGGTGACCCATACTTATCTATCGCGCTACCAGGCCGTATGTATGCGCCAGTTTATCGTGGTATGAAATACTCAACGCTGAACCTTTCAAGAGCAATCGAAGAAGGTGGCACATTAGTTTCTCCGCTTGTTCCTTGGAATGCCGGTGGTGCTTTTGTTATTGGCGCTTTAGGTTTAAGCATCGGTGACGGCAACTTTGAAAACTTACTTTATATCCCATTAGCCTTTGCTTGTTGGGTCTCTCCTGTGCTTGGTTTATGCTATGCGCAATTAGGTTTTTTCTCTCCTAAAGCCTCTCAAGAAGAGCAGGACGCATGGAAGAAAAATAATGAGTTAGTCATGGACTACAGCGTAGCGACGAAATAATCGACTCGTCATCTCCCCCATGACACGCAAATCACCAAAAGGCAGATCTACACTAGATCTGCCTTTTTTCGTATTGTGTACCGCCCCTGTCTACGCTCAATAAAAGCTCATCCGTATGAAAAGCAAAGTGCTACAATACTCCTTAACTTTGCATTTTATTATCAGCAGGACCCCCATGAGCTTTGCGTCACTAGGACTTCATCAAGACATTCTTCTACAAGTACAGAACCTTGGATATCAAACCCCTACACCTATTCAACAGGCAGCGATTCCTGCGGTGCTTGCTCATAAAGATCTGATGGCAGGCGCACAAACAGGTACGGGGAAAACCGCGGCATTCGCCTTGCCTCTTTTACATCAAATTCTTTCTACAGAAGGGGATAACCCTTGTGCGATCCAAGTTCTAGTACTTACTCCAACACGTGAACTGGCCCAACAAGTTCACGCAAGTTTTGAAAAATACAGCGCGAATACTTCTGTTCAATCTGTAGTGGCTTACGGTGGTGCCAGTATTAATGTCCAGCTCGATGCCCTTAGAAAGGGTTGCCAAGTACTGGTCGCAACACCTGGCCGCCTACTTGAATTGATAATGAAAAACCTCATCGATTTAAGCTGCCTGAAAACACTGGTGCTGGATGAAGCCGACAGAATGTTGGATATGGGTTTTATCATCGACATCCAAAGGATATTAAAAAAGCTGCCTGAAACCCGCCAAACGCTATTCTTTTCAGCAACGTTTAATGACGAAATTTTCGCACTAAGCAAAACGCTATTAAAAGACCCTCAGCTGATCGAAGTCGACAATCGCAACACCACCGCGACTCAGGTCGAACAAACCATTTATACGGTAGATAAAAACCGTAAAAGTGCGCTTATTTCCTACCTCATTGGCTCAAAAAACTGGCAGCAGGTGCTTATTTTTACTCGCACCAAGCAAGGCGCGGATGAACTAGCAAAAGAAATGGAAAAAGATGGGATCGCAACTCAGTCCATTCATGGGGACAAATCCCAAGGCGCAAGAGATCGCATCTTAACCGACTTTAAACATGGTAAAGTGCGTGCTCTCGTTGCCACCGATGTGGCAGCCAGGGGCATTGATATAGAACAACTGCAGTACGTGATCAACCACGAATTACCCTACAATGCCGAAGACTATATCCACCGAATAGGACGAACTGGGCGAGCAGGTTCAACGGGCATTGCTATTAGCCTAGTTACTGAAAAAGAACGCTACCTACTAACCGACATTGAAAAGCTGCTTAATGAGCAATTCATCCCGCAATGGTTTCCTGGTTTCGAACCCGACCTTAATAATATCGATCAGCCAACAAAACGACGTGAACCTTCTAAAAAAGAGCTAAGAGCCAAAGCGCTTGGCTTTTCTTCATCAAAAGACAAAAAAACGAAACGAAAGCGGCGCTGAACCTATATTTAAGTTGCATAGTGTAGTTTTCCATAAGCCTATATCATGCAAAAACGATATACTCTACATTCCTATATATCTTTATAAACCTAATGATGAAAACTCAGCCGAACAAAAGCATAGATAAGAAATTAACTGCGGCCCAAATTTCCCCACCCTTGTTCCGTCAGTTACTGATTGTTGCCATTTTGGGTTTTAGTGCAATCTGGGCAATTGATGCTTACAGCGGTATTATTGCAGTATTTGACGCCTTCTCTTATCCAATATGTATAACCGCATTTATTCTGATTTACCTAATTAGTTTTTCACGTGCCAATCAGCAGAGCTTACATTATCTTGCCTACCTCGTTGTTGCAGGTTACTTAATAAGCTGCAGTATTTGGCACCATTTACCCGGTAATGGCCAATTTTCTAACTCGGCGCAGTGGCTCGGACTAAATTACGTCATCGTCTATCTTTTTCTTGACGTCAAAAAGGCCGCTCCAGCAACCGCTATTGTTTTTGTTGCCACCATTACAGGCCATTACTTTGCCCTGATACAAAACCATACTACCGGCGAAGCGCTTGTTGTCACATTAAACATGGCCATAGCCCACGCTATTTATATTTTCTTATTGTGGACGGTTATCAAATTGAGGGTTACAACAGACCAAGTGATAGCCCGCGCAGACATGCTTGAAGACTTTGCCTATATAGATGTACTCACCCGAGCACTAAACCGACGCGGAATTGAGAAGGTGTTTAATGAGCTTAACCTTGATTCAGCGGAACAAAAGAAGAATTACGCAATCCTCATCATCGATATTGATCATTTTAAACAGGTAAATGACCTTAATGGCCATCTTATTGGCGACAAAGTACTTACCAGCATAGCAGGTAAAATCAGACGATCTATCCATCCGAATGATATATTGTGCCGCTGGGGCGGAGAAGAATTTGTCGTACTTACTTTGAATAGAACACCACAGCAAGTAATGACCCTCGCCGAAAATCTAAGACTGGCAGTCAGCCAACTTGTTATCGACGATATTGCCAACATTACGGTTAGTATTGGTGTTGGCCACTCTCATGAAGCCTCCTCAAAAGAAGCCGTATTCAAAATTGCGGATGATCATCTTTATGATGCCAAACAATCCGGCCGAAACACCATACGAGCCTCCCAAGCTTAGATAAGCTTCTTTACCCAAGCTTTTCCATACGAAAAACCAGCCAATGCGCTCTAAAAAGCCAATCTAAATAGATTAACTTCTTGCAACCAATGAAACACCCAGCCCTAAGGGGCGAGGTATCTGTGTTTCATTGGATTACACCCAAAAAGATTAATAGAAAGATATAAAAACTTATTGATATATAAGGTTATTTTCTCACTTAGTAACCCCACATATATTTAAAACAGCCTTATCTAAAATTAAGTACGGAACCTCCCTGTCCAATATTATTAACCGCACAAATACCAGAAACCGCTCCTTTCATAATCATCCCCAACATCTAGATCCAACCTTTTCGCAAAAGAACCAAGCCTCAATTAAGTCAAAATTATTAAATTTGAAACCGTATAAGAGGGATTAAAATCCATAAATTCACTGTAAAATTATTGTAAATCTACAAAAATACACGTAAGGTTTACGAAAAACTCTACACAGTAATATTTTGCATTTTTTGAGCATAAAACAACTAAAAAGGTCTGTCGCATGATTAGAAGCAACTCAGAAGTTTTAGAAGCAGCATCAGAAAGAGAATGTGCCTTTTATGTGGATTATTTACTGAAGACAATAAAAGCAAGCTCAGCCAGAAATTTACGAGGGGAGTCGCTCGAAGAGCGTTTGTTGAAACTCAACGAAGAATTAGAAACCTTAATTAATAAAAATCGAGCCCCTAAAAACTTTGCATCGCAAATGCGTACCGCTTTTAGATCAACACAACTGCCGTCGAGTTATTTCAGATGGATCGATAAAAAAGATGAACGTGTATGCAACTGGTTGTGGTGCTATTTAAAACGCCTCTCTAAAAAACCAGAACTCGACACCGACGATGCCCATAACTCACTACAATTGCTGTCAAATAAGGCCTTTATTATTGAAAGGGAAACAGCAGCAGAGAGGCAAACCGACATATTAACGGCCTTTTATGATGGCGAAGCCGATCAAAAACAGCAGCAAGACATATTAGAGACACTGAAAGTAAAGTGGCAGGACGTTCAAAGCCGTAATACGCTGATCAATTGGCTGGAGGAAAACAACCCAACACAATGGCGTTGGGCATGGTCTTATCTTCAAAATATCACTCAAAGACCTTTAGAGCCGGCCTGGGTACCGCACTCAGATACAGAAAAAAAAGCGGCAGTTATTGCTACTATAGATTTATCTGATAACGTAGACCGTAAAGAATTAATCATTGATAAGATGAAGAAAGCCTGGAGCCAGAAAAAGTTTCGCGAGAAATCCAGCGGCAAGAAACCTTACAGCATTAGCATGACGCTTAATACCAAGCAAAAGCTCAATGCGCTGGCAGAAGAAAAGAACATGAAAATCAATGAAATGATCGAATATCTGGTGAGGAGCGAATATAACAAGCGTGAAATCAACGAATAAAACCGTAATGGCAGATAAACACGATTTCGTAACACCAGTGAAAAAGTCTATTTTCTGTTCCTGGTTGTTTCATTAGCCACCTAATCACTGTATAACGAGCCGCATGAAAATCCCTAAAAGAATACAACCACTCATCGAAGACGGCTTAGTAGACGAAGTACTTCGACAATTAATGAGCGGAAAAGAAGCGACTGTCTACGTAGTTCGCTGTGGATCTGAGATCCGCTGCGCTAAAGTCTATAAAGAAGCCGGTAAACGTAGCTTTAAACAAGCTGTTCAATACCGTGAAGGCAGAAAAGTTCGCAACAGCCGTCGTTCGAGAGCGATGGAAAAAGGCTCTAAGTTTGGACGTGACGAACAAGAAAGCCTATGGCAAAACGCTGAAGTCGACGCTCTGTACCGTTTAGCCGCAGCCGGTGTTCGTGCGCCGACGCCTTATGGTTGCTTCGATGGTGTCTTATTAATGGAGCTCGTCACCGATGATAGTGGCGATGTTGCCCCGCGCCTGAACGATGTCGTGCTTACCCCTGAGCAAGCAAGGCGCGATCATGACGCCATAATAAAAGACATTGTTCGCATGTTGTCTGCAGGC
The DNA here is from genome assembly GCF_003208215.1 of Marinomonas alcarazii. Taxonomy (GTDB): domain Bacteria; phylum Pseudomonadota; class Gammaproteobacteria; order Pseudomonadales; family Marinomonadaceae; genus Marinomonas; species Marinomonas alcarazii. The sequence continues at coordinate 231,726 of NZ_QKLW01000006.1, read as the reverse complement.
ATCATTCACGGAGATCTATCAGAATTCAATGTCTTGGTAGACTCCCATGGCCCCGTCATAATCGACCTACCACAAGCGGTTGACGCTGTAGCAAACAATAATGCCGAATGGATGCTCGAACGCGATGTAAACAATATGCGCAACTACTACGGTATGTTTGCACCAGAACTGCTGGAAACCAAATACGCCAAAGAAATGTGGGCACTATTTGAGGCAGGCAAGCTAACAGCACACACAGAGTTAACAGGTCATTTCGAAGAGCCGACCGAAGAAGCGGATGTGGACTCTGTGTTACAAGAAATCCAAGACGCCTTTGAAGAAGAACAAGATAGATTGGCTCGCATCAACAGCGCAAACGATGACGATTGAAAATAAGATACAGATCTAAAATTTCACTTCAAGAGGGCAACAGCCATGGCTTTTGCCCTCTTCGCCGCATCTAAGTCACCAGCAACATACGCTTGAGCAATCGCTCCCTCTTTTAGCACACTGATACTCTGGGCCAAATAGGCTGCTGATAATTCTGAAGAATCACCAACAAGATTCGCTTGTATAAAGGACGTGATATTTTGCTTATGACGCTGACAAAGATCGTTCACCGTATGATCAGAAAATTCAGCGTTGGCTTTAACAAAAAAGCAGCCTTTAAATGGAAGTAAAACTTCAACTCTATCGTGAAACCAGTCATCAAGCGCATCAAACAAGGCTAATACCGCCATTTTACCTTCACCGGCTGCCATCATCCTCGATGTTAACCAATCCATAAATACTTGATCGCGATAGATCAAAACCGCCTCTACTAATGCCTCCTTGCTGGCAAAATGATGGTACAGTGTTTTCTTCGCTACGCCTGTTTCCGCCAAAATAGTGTTGATTCCAACCGCGTGAATACCATGCTGATAAAACAACTTAAACGCAGCATGTATCAATAAATCAGGTTTGGTCACTGTATCTCCCCTTTATAAACAGATAATAATATTGACATTAGTGGACAGACTTGTCTACCATAAAAGGAGACCAGTCGGTCTACTTTTTATTAAATGTAAGGAAGCCCAACATGTCGATACACTTTTTAGAACGGCTCTACCAATCACGCTTTTTCACCATTTTTCTTGCAGGTGTCGGTGCTGCACTGTGCATTTTTATTATTTCGTTAGGGGCTGAAACGGCACCAGAATACATCGGCATGATGGCACCTTTTGGCGCAACCATGGTGATACTCTTTGCCTTACCTAAAAGCCCTCTGGCTCAACCTAAAAATATTTTAGGAGGCCATCTAATAACGGCCACAATAGGCCTAATAACATTACAATTTTGGGATGTGACGCCTCTGAGCATGGCGTTGAGTGTAGGAGCAGGTGTTTCCATCATGATGCTAACAAACACCCTTCATCCTCCCGCTGGAGCTAACCCACTGCTGATCTTATCGCTGAAAGTGTCTTGGGTATTTCTCTTCAATACCGTACTAACTGGTTGCTTGCTGATTATTTTATTTGGCTGGCTTTACCATAATGGTGTGTCACGCATAGGTTATTCGCTAAAACCAAAAGGCTAAGCTTAATTGCACATTTTTTGTTACTGCCTCTTTTTTAACCAGTCGTTTAATGTATAATCTCGCTCCGCATTTGACCACTAGGTCAAATGCGTAACCGACAAATTAGTCAATCACTTGGGTTCCCTAACCCCAATCAAACGAAAAAGGCCACAACATGAGTTCGTTCACTTCCGAGCAAAAAGCTAAGGCGCTTTGCTACCTTGCACTATTTCATTTGCTCATTATTGCCTCGAGCAATTACCTAGTACAAATCCCCTTTACCATTGCGGGTTTTCATACCACATGGGGCGCATTTACCTTCCCCTTTATCTTTTTGGCAACGGATCTAACGGTCAGAATTTTCGGAGCAGCATTAGCGAGAAAAATTATTTTCTTAGTCATGATTCCATCATTAATCGTGTCTTACGTGCTCTCTGTCATCTTTGCACAAGGTCAGTTCCAAGGCTTCGGCGCACTGGGGGCATTCAACGAGTTTGTTGGGCGCATTGCTATAGCAAGCTTGATGGCTTACTTGCTAGGACAAGTGCTGGATATTCAGGTATTTAATCGACTTCGTCAGCTAAAAGCCTGGTGGGTAGCACCTGCTGCTTCAACCGTCTTTGGTAACGGTTTAGACACCTTAGCCTTCTTCGGTATCGCCTTTTATCAGAGTCCAGATGCGTTTATGGCAGAGCACTGGCAAGCCATTGCACTTGCAGATTTCGGCTTTAAACTGATCATCAGTCTTGGATTATTTATTCCAATGTATGGCGTGTTATTGAACTACCTAACTAAGAAGCTCACCGCGATTAAGCCAGATTTCAAACTAGCCAACGCATAAAATGGTTTAAAAAAGGCCTATTTGATCAAAAATAGGCCTTTTTTATGTTCGCTCTCGACTTCCTCTCAATGACTTACCATAAGTCACCAAAGCGCTCTCGATGACTCAAATATAAACGTAAATCAAACTCTAACTGGTGATAATCCGCTTCCATATAACAACATAGCTTGTAGAAAGCCTTGTTGTGATCCTTTTCTTTAAGATGCGCCAACTCATGCACCAAAATCATCTTTAACAAAGGCTCGGGAATACGACGAAACAAAGATGAAATACGAATCTCATTCTTGGCTTTCAGCTTACTTCCCTGCATCCGTGACACATAAGTATGTAAACCAAGAGCATTATTAATAATGTGGATTTTATCGTCATAAATCACTTTGCTAATCGGCGGTGAACTGCGCATAAAAGCGTTTTTTAAATCCATCGCATAATCATACAAAGCGCGTGGACCGTTTAGCGAATGGGCAACCGGATATTTTTTAAATAACCAAGCGGCAGACTGCTCAGTATCCAGAAGCTGCTGCGCCTGTTGTTGCACCTGAGCACTGTAAGCACCAAGATATTTTTTTACTTCATTACTTTGAGTCATAGACGCTATCGACTAACACAGAAAAGATCGACAAGTGTCGCAGAACTGAGGTTGAAAAACCATTCAAGCACCCAGCCATGGCCGTAATTCTTCCCACAACTGAGGGCTGGCCGCCCAGACAAGGTTACCGTTTAACAACCCATCATTTTTAAGGAAGTCAGTCACTTGGCCACCCGCTTCTTCGATTAACAGCAAGCCTGCCAACGCATCCCAACTGTTTAGATGGGATTCAAAGTAGCCATGAACCAGCCCAGATGCCACATGAGCCAACATCAGAGCACCCGCTCCAAAACGTCGGTATTCGATACTCTGTTTGTCCAACATCAATATAAGATCGCAATACGCTTGTACAGGTCGACGATTAGATCGCCCTAACCCCAGAAGTGCCTGACCTTTTTGAGGATCATGAATCGTTAATCGAACGCCATTCAAATACGCGCCTTGGCCTTTCTTGGCAGTAAAAAACTCCTCCCTATCCGGCGCATAAACAAAGCCCATCTGGATTTCATTGTGCTTTATATAGGCTACTGAAACACACCAATAATCCATACCTTGAACGTAATTTGTGGTGCCATCAATGGGATCAATTACCCAGACACCGCAGTCCTCTGGCTTAGAAGCTTGAACAAGGCCACTTTCTTCCCCCAAAAAACCATCATCGGGGAATAAAGCGCGAATCACTTTTTTCAGCTCAGCTTCAACCGCAATGTCTGCCTGAGACACAAAATCTTGTCTGCTTTTTGTTGTTACAGATAATCCCGACTGACGAATGGCTTGAGCACGTTTGCCTGCGGTTTTAATTGCCGCTTCTAAAACTTGATAGTCATCTTGCATGTTATTTTGTCCTTATGCTGGTCAATTCAAAACTTGGTTAAGTATTTCTAATCACCAATTTGACCGGTATTTCTTCTATGCTTTGATCAATAGATGGATCTTTCCCTCTGGCTTCCAAGCAAGACAAAACCCGCCAGGCGGTTTTCTCAACATCTTGATGAATCGTCGTCAGGCGATAACTGTATTGCGCTGTTTGCGGCGTATTATCAAAACCAATAATGCGGAAGTCATGTGGGGCATCAAGGCCATTTTCTCGCATCCCATCCAAAAAGCCGCAGGCCAGCTGAGCATTAGCGCAAAACACACCATCAACGTTTCTCCCTTCTGCACAAAATACATGGGCCGCTTGCCTTCCACCTTCGTAGCCATCCGCTTCAGCAACTATTTCGAATAAATCTCTGCTCGTTTCAGCCATCACCTGCTGAAACATATCGCCACGATTGATACCGGACCAAGTGGATTCACGATAATTCAACCAAGCAATCGACTGACAGCCGCAAGCTATTAGCTGTTCCGCCACCAGCTCGGCGGCCATCTTGTTATCAGAACAAACAAGGTCTACCTCGGGAAACTCCACATGGCGGTTAATACCGACCACAGGGACATTGTGCTGAACGCATTCCTTCACTAAATCCGCAGGCGGTTGACCCGATGTGACAACGACCCCAGAGACTCGAAACTGCGTAAAACGCCGAATAGTCATTTCCAATTCATCCGCATCACGCACTTCTGTGACGAGGGCTTGATAACCTTTACGTTGAATTTCACTCAACAACCCCTCTAGCAAACTGCTACGAAAAGGGTCACTTAATCGCGCCACCACCACACCAATTAGCTGACTGCGTTTGCGATTTAAGCCCTGCGCCAAAAAATTGACTTGATAGCCAAGCTCATTCGCTGCTTGTAAGATTTTTTTGCGAGTCTCGCGTGCAACATTGCCTTGATCGCTAAACACCCTTGATACCGACGCACGGGACACACCAGCGAGCTTTGCCACATCTTCAGCAGACACAGACCGACCACCTCGAGGATTCTTCAAAGCACCTCTCCTTGATTCATCGGATGCGAACTAAGATCAAAATTATTTAAGTCAAATTGCAAACCATCTCGACTTAAAAATAGCGCAGGATGACCAGACGTAGCGGCCAACAAACTAGGGATGGCCTCATCAAAACAATGATAAATCCCCAATGCTCTTACATTTGTCTCCGCCAGCAAACGCTGACAGTCAGGGAAATCCCCATGAGAAGAGCCGCCATCCAAAGCATGAAAAGAAGCACATTCCTGAAAAGCGATATCCACACCTTCCATCAAGGCTTCGCTCGCCTTGGTAGGACGGCCATCGCCACTGTAAAAGACACTTTTTCCCTCTATGGTGATTCTCAGCGCTTTATTCGCCATTTCATGCTGCGTGTTGGCCGTGCGAATTTGCCAGTGCTTCCACTCGAAGTCGTCCGCAATATCTTGCCAATGAATGTCGAAACACAGCTGCGTTTCTGGCCACACAGCCAAATCAACGAGGGCCTGAAGCGGCTGTCGTTGATCCGATTGACAGAAAATAGTCAAAGGCTCCGTACGCTTGAAGCTTTTCCATTGGTTAATAAGGGCAGCTAAACCTGAACTGTGATCTGGGTGAATATGAGTGAAATAAATTACTGCAATGTCATTAACGCCAATATTGCGCTGCCAAATTGCCCGAGGAATCGTTGGACCACAATCAATAAGCCACTGATTCTCCAGGCTATCTGTGATTTTTATCGCGGAAGTATTACAGCGCTTAGAGAACGCACTGCCACTGCCAATTACATCAATTTTCATACTGTCTCACCAAGATGTCTTTTTAGCTTAATTAAATTGTCATAAAGATCCGACAAAGTAGGCCACCATAATGTCGGTTAGAGATTGCATTTTTTTTACAAACCACTGAACACGTGTTCATTTGTTAAAAAAATTCAAAAAACGACCGGCAATCGTTTTATTGGCTTGGGGAAAAAGAAAGGAATGGCGCACTTACACATACAAAACTTGCAGGCTGGCTACGGTAAAAAATTGATTTTAGACAAGATCAATTTGACTGTTGAGCAAGGCGAAATGATTGCCTTACTTGGTCCATCTGGTTGTGGCAAAACGACGCTGCTTAATGCGTTATGTGGCTTCGTTCCTGTAAGCGGCGGAGAGATTTTTGCGGGGTCTCGGTCCGTTTCTCAATTGCCAGCCGAAAAACGCAACATCACCATGGTTTTTCAAAGCTACGCTCTATGGCCTCATATGACTGTCGCACAAAATATTGGTTACGGACTTAAAGTTCAAAAAGCCAAACGCGCAGAAATAAACCGCCGCGTCAGCGAATTATTGAGCATCGTAAAATTAGAAGGGTTAGAAGACGAGAAGGTAACGGCTTTGTCAGGAGGACAACGCCAACGAGTGGCATTGGCACGCGCCTTAGCGATTCGTCCCGATGTGCTAGTGCTTGATGAACCGCTTTCCAATCTTGATGCGAAAGTTCGATTAAGCGTTCGCCATGAAATCAAAGCCCTGCAAAAGCAACTTGGCTTCACCTCTTTAATTGTCACCCATGATCAGGAAGAAGCCCTAGTCATGGCGGATCGGATTGCCGTGCTAAACCAAGGAAAAATCGAACAAATCGGTACCCCAGAAGAAATCTATCACCACCCAAGTACCCCTTTTGTTGCTGATTTTATGGGGGCTGAAAACCATATCAAATGGCCAACTCACGACGACGCTTTTCGCCTAAATACGAGTAACCCAGCAGCTGAATTAGATCTTTATTTTCGCAGCGAAAATGCCGTGCTAGCAACGCCACAGGCGGCAAGTAAAGATGACTTAAATGCGGGCTTAATTATTCACGGCCACGTCGAACAAAGTGTTTTCTTTGGCAATAACTACCAAATTAGTGTGCGCTGCGGGAAGCACACCATACAGGCAGATCATGACCAGAACCTGTCTGAGAATACTCCCGTGACCTTAAGTGTTCCCAATAATGCTCTGCATGCTTTTGATAAAGAAGGAAAGCTTGTAGCGCATCAAAAAAACCATGCCGTTTCTGTCAAATCAATGAGGATGAATCATGTTTGCTAAAACTAACATCGCTGTAATCGCTGCTGTCGGCCTTACTCAATTTTCCAGTTTTGCATTCGCAGAAACCACACTTAATGTGGCCTCTGCGGGTAGTCAAAATATGGTGGATTACGTGAAAACATATCTTGCCCCAAAATTTGAGGCGACACACCCTGGAGTAAAGGTAAACGTCGTAGGCACAGGACCAGGTGATGCAGGTTCTCACAAAATCATGGAAAAACTGTCGGCACAAAATGACAGCGGCCTTGCTAAGTGGGACATAGATGTAGCCGTTGTGCATCAAAAAATTGGTGGGGAAATGGTAGAAGATGGCTTGCTGTCAAAATACCGCAGCGAAGTGAAAACCGGTGACATGGTCTCTCGCGACAGTGCTAAAAATGCGCTAGGTATCAATGTGGATGGTTACGTTATGCCAATGTTCCACAGCCAAACCGCCATTGCTTACAACAGTGATTTTGTTGAGAACCCACCAACGTCTTATGACGAATTGGTTCAATGGACAAAAAAACACCCTAAAGCCTTTGGCTACAATGGCATCAAAAATGGCATGTCTGGCGTAAGTTTTGTAACTGGCTGGATTTATGCCTACGGCACAGATGCAGAAAGACTGTCTTCTGCGCCATACGATAAGAGCGTCGAATCCACTTGGAATAAAGCCTTTTCTGAACTTAAAGAGTTCAACAAAAATATCACCTTTACTCCGGGCAACGCTGGCACCTTAGACATGCTCAATCGGGGAGAGATTTTCATGGGCCCAGTTTGGGTAGATATGTTCTACAGCTGGAAAGAGCAAGGCAAAATCCCACCATCACTCAAACTTTCTTTGATTGCACCAGGCATGCCGGGTCAGCCTATGTACTACGTAGCACCAGCCAAAGCCGCACATCCTCAACTGGCTCGCGAGTTCATTGAATTAGCCACCAGCCCAGAAGTTCAAGCCAACGGTATTGTTAAGCAATTCAACTGGTACCCAGGCATTGATGCGAACTATGTGGAAGCTAAGCTAGATAAAGCGACATGGGAAAAACTGTTCGCAGAAATCACCCCTAGCGACTTATCAAAATATGGCAAAAGTTTCCCTATTGGACCGTACTTTGATGACATCAAAGAGGGCTACGAGCGCAACGTTTCTAACTAATATTTAGTTCAGAGAGACGTTCAACATAAGTCCTGAGCACTTATATTTTAAGCTGCTCAGGACTATTTATTCTTGTGTTGGTTATTGGAAGTAAACATGCGTCAAACGACATCACCCAATCTACTAAAGCATCGCCTTTGGTTAATCGTCCCAGCAGCTTTAATGGTTGGTATTTTCTTTTTATATCCTTTGGGTTTTTCACTCTATTCAGCCATTACATTAGACGATGGCGGTTTTACGCTCAGCCATTTGAACAAAGCCTTTGACCTTTATTCAAAAGACATTCTCTTCACCATCATTATTGTGTTGGTCTCAGTCGCTATATTGGCAGTTTTGTCCATTACCATCGCCGCTCTCATTACTTTATCGCCTTTCCGTTCTTTGACGAAGACACTGGGCTTTCTTTATCGTTTGCCTTTATTCATTCCCTTTATCGTCACAGCGCAAATGATGCGTACCTTTTTAGCGAAAAATGGCTTAATGAATAATGCTTTTGTCGCCTCGGGCTTACTAACGCCCATGGACACCGTATCTTTCCTGGGTTGGAGCGGCATTATTATTACCTTTGTCTGGAAGCAATTGGCCTTTTCAACCTTATTAATTTCTGGCGCCATGGCCGCATTAGACGAATCGCAAATTCGCGCAGCCCGCAATTTAGGCGCTTCACGCTTAAGTATTTTGTTCCAAATTATCTTGCCACAAATTACATCAACGCTTGGTGTTGCCATGGTTCTATCCATTGTCACCATGATGTCCGTATTATCGGTTCCTCTCATGATAGGAACAGGCTCACCTACTATGATGACAGCGGACATGGCATTTCGTATCAATTCTTATGGCGATTACCATGTAGCAAACGCACTAGGTTTAGTGTCCTACTGTATTTGCGCTGGATTGGCTTGGTTTTATTTACGCCAAAACCTCAAAGAAAAAGGGGCTAACTAATGAGCTATCCACAAACCAATAGCCTGCTAGCAAAAGTGAATATCCGCTATTTGCGTCCGAGTTTCTGGCTACAATGTGTCTTTATATTGTTACTCGCACTCGTCCTATTCGGGCCAATCATGAACTTACTAATTTGGACAGTAACGGAAAGCTGGTATTTCCCACATGCGTTACCTAGCCAATGGGGATTTAAATATTGGCAGCAAGTATTTAACCCATACAGCGATGTTTCAGGCTCATTATTTACCAGTTTATTGATTGCCGTGCTCACCGTTGTGGTTTGTTTGATTGTCTCTATTCCAGCGGGTTATGCACTCTCTAAACGTAGCATGCCATTCCGAATTTTCTGGATGCTGCTGTTTTTAATCCCTCAAGCATTTCCAAACCTAACCGTGTACATGAACATAGCTAGATTGTTTTATGATTTTGGCCTAAACGGTACCTTATTGGGGGTGATCATCGTCCATAGTGTTCATGGATTGATGTTTTCTATTTGGATCAGTGTGGCGGCATTTTCATCGACTGACCCTATGCTAGAGCGCGCATCACGGAATCTTGGGGCTGGACCTTTCTACACCTTCTTTCATATTGTATTGCCACAAGCAGCACCAGGCTTAATTGCCAGCAGCATATTTGTCTTTTTGGAATCTTTAGATGAATTTACTGGCACTTTCTTTGTTGGTTCACCGAATATAACGACATTGCCACTTCTACTTTACACTGCCAGTATGGAAGGAAACTATCAGATCGCTTCAATCACCGCATTGATCCTTCTTGTCCCTTCCATCTTATTTATGGTCATTATTCATAAATTTATGAAACCAGAAATGCTGTCTAAGCTCGGAAAGTAAGGCTATGAAAAAAGAAACAGTTTCACAGCGGCGATGGTCGACATGATGCGGATTAGCCATTTGAATTGGATTGGGTTCACTTTCTTTAACACGTGGAAGCCAATGAAAGCCCCCACGACCAATCCAGGTACCGCGTACAAGCTGGCTTTTGTGCTCTCGACAGACAGTAAACCAAGGCTAATATAAAATGGCAATTTCACCACGTTCATAATGAAAAACGCCCACGCACGGGTGCTGACATAGGTCTTCTTATCCAGCTTTTGCTCCAATAAGAACAGACTGAATATCGGGCCTGCTGCGTTGGCCATCATGGTGACAATACCACCTATAAAACCCATCGAATAAGCGGCCAGAGGCTTTTGCATAAAGGACGTCGGACGGTAATCTAAATAAAGTCCCAACGCGATCATCGCAATAATCATCACGCCAAGAAAACTCACAAACTGCTCCGCATTAATGTTCGCTAACAAATGGCTGGCGACAAAAACACCTAAAAAAGCCAATGGCAAAAATCGCGCTAGCACCGACCAAGCGATTTTAGATCGATAACTAAACACCGCCATAATGTCGGTAATAATATACAAGGGCAATAAGATGGCTAACGCCTCGGGGCCTGGGAAGGCGATCATCACAATGGGCAGCACCAGCAGGCCCATTCCGCCGATCGAAAACTTCGAGAAGCCACTGATCAGTCCAGCCAGAAACAACACAATAACCGTAATATCCACGTTTTCTCCTTCAAATAACTTACGAGATAACTCGTTTTTATGCGTGCAATAATACGGCAATTAATGAACAATAAATAATCTCGTTTAATTATTATAATGATCACAAATAGTGATCAAGTGTGAGGCTTATGAAACTGGACCAACTCAGGGCTTTTATTGCCGTCGTTGAAACCGGAAGCTTTCGTTCCGCTGCAGACGCCATCCACAAAACTCAGCCTGGAATCAGTGCGGCAGTAAAAGCATTAGAAGAGCAATACGGGATTTTATTATTCGATCGTAACAGTTATCGGCCTACGCTGACCGCCGAAGGTCATGCCTTCTTTTTACAAAGCCAAAAGCTCATGTCACAAGTTTTGCAATTGGAGAACCTAGGTCATGACCTTGCTCAAGGCACCGAAGCGCCACTTCATCTCTGTTTAAGTCAAATGGCGTTAGACAATGACTGCATGTCACGAATCAAAGCCTTTCAAAACCAACACGCGGATATCGCCTTAGACATCACCACAGATCACCTTTATGGCGTGCAAGAAAAACTCGCCAAGAACAAATGCGAGATCGCCATTGGCCCAAGGTACGGTCTCGATGACAGACATGCGTTTATCGAACTGAATAAAATCACCATGATCGCCGTAATTAGTCCAGAATTACTCGCCACGCTCAACACAAGCGACACCAAGATCAAGCAACAATCTCTTTATGCCATTCCCCAAATTTTAGTCAACGATACGACGGCCAACGCCTCAGAAAATGGCCACAGGTTCGTGTTACCAACAGGCAAGCGCTGGTATGTGAACGATTTCCAAGCAAAGAAAACCTTGTTGGTGCATGGGCTTGGTTGGGCGCGAATGCCAAAACATTGCATTCAGACAGAATTGAATAACGGACAGCTGGTGCCAATTGAAGTGGAAAATTTCACCTCACAGAATCAGCTGCCCATTTTTATGATCCGCTTACGCCACCAAACTCAGAGCTCTCAGGCGAACCTATTTTGGGAAATGATGAAAAGCCTTAACAGTTCGGGAAGCGATCTATAAAGATTAGATCTTATTTAATGCCCAATCATAATCTAAGAAGCGGATGGTCATATCTTTGTCTTTCAACTTCTGAATCTCTTCAGAGGTTAAAGACAAATCCATTGCGTGATCGACTAAAAATTGCTCCAGCGATGAATAGCCCTGCCAGCCTTTTTCGAAGTCTTCTCGATACCATTTGAAAATGGAAGATAGCCACAACTTGCCGCCATCTATTCGGTTTCGACTGCGATCTTGCAAGAAAAGTCGCGTTTGTTCGTCTAGCTGAGTATCTAAACGCTTGCCTGTGTAAGCTTCATTTCGCAACGAAGGACAACCGATACTCGCGCAATTCACCGCAAAATGAATGCGTGGATCCTGATAATGATCGGAACCGCGAATCAAGGTATGCTCAATATCATCCAAAGAGCGAGTTTCGCCCAGTAGCGGAATAAAAGATTGACTCCATGGCGAACGAAAGAAGCTCCCCAAATCTTTAATCGAGTCCAGATCTGGCCACTTGGTAAGAATCAAATCAACCGTCCAAGCGTTATAAGCATTGATCAAAAAAGCCAATTGCTCGTCTTTGGACCAGTTATCAAAATCAGCGTTATCGACTTGAGACAAATCCGCTAAATAGCGATCCAGTTGTGCCTTATCATCGGCAAAGCCTTGATAATCCACTTGGCTTGCCTGACCACCATTGAGCGGCAACACATGCTCTTTTAGCAATGTGCCCCACTGGCTATGATCAAATGCGTTTGCCGCGCTTACCTGAACACTGAACAAACCAGCGAAGGTAAAGCTCAATAGCGTGAAAACCAATAAGCGAAGTTTATTCATCACATTAACCTCGACGCCAAGCATGGTATTTTTCCAGCCAATTCAAGATACGCTGTGGCGCGTGCGCACGCTTCCACTCGCCTGCGGCGTATTTATTAGCTTCCGCCCATGTTGGATACGTATGAATGGTGCCGAGCACTTTATTCAGGCCAAGACCGTGTTTCATCGCCAATACAAACTCAGCCAACAAATCCCCAGCGTGCTCACCGACTATGGTCACACCCAAGATCTTATCTTTGCCCGGCACCGTCAGCACTTTGACAAAACCTTTTGCCGCACTATCGGCAATGGCGCGATCCAGATCATCTAATTCGTAGCGCACCATTTCATAAGCAATGCCTTTGTCTTTGGCATCTTGTTCACTCAAGCCAACGCGAGCCACTTCAGGGTCAACAAAAGTGGTCCAAGGAATCACTCGGTAATCGACACGGAATTTTTTCAACGAGCCAAACAAAGCATTCACCGCGGCATACCAAGCTTGGTGCGACGCCACATGAGTAAACTGATAAGGCCCAGCCACATCCCCTGCGGCAAAAATATTAGGGTAAAGGGTTTCCAGATAATCATTGGTGACAATGGTGCCTTTGGTCTCAATACCCAGACTTTCTAAACCGTAACCTTCCAGCCGCGCTTCGCGGCCAACCGCACAAATGAGCGCATCAAATTCCACAACAGATTCATGACCGTCGTGCTCAAGGATCAAACGCTTCACATCGCCTTCTTTTTCACAACGCACGGCACTGTGAGAAGTCAGCATAATCACGCCATCTTGAATTAGGCTTTCTTGTGCCAGCTTAGACACTTCTTCGTCTTCTCGGCCCATAATACGAGGCGAGCGTTCTACTTGTGTCACCTTGGACCCTAAACGCGCAAAACTCTGCGCCAGCTCACAACCAATCGGGCCACCACCTAAAACCACAAGGCGCTTCGGCGGCTCATCGAACTTAGCAAAGGCTTCCCACATGGTATCGCTGGTGTAATAACCCACCTCGTCTAAACCTGGTAAATTCGGAATGAAAGGCCGAGCGCCGGTTGCCAACACAATACTGCGCGCCGTCAAACGTTGTGTGTCGCCGTCATTTCGTTGAATTTCCACCGTCCAAGGGTCGATCAATTTAGCGTAACCTTGCACCACATCGACGCCCATTTTGCTGTAACGCTCAACGCTATCGTGAGGCTCTATTGTTGCGATCACATCGTGGATTCGTTGCATGACTTTTTTGAACGAAAAGGTCGGTTCGCTGCTGTTCAACCCATAGTTTTCAGCATGGCGCATTTGATGTGCGACTTTCGCACTTTTGATCAATGCCTTACTCGGAATACAGCCGTAATTTAAGCAATCGCCCCCCATTTTATGAGCTTCTATTAGCGTCACTTTGGCTTTTACCGTTGCCGCAATGTAAGCACTTACTAAGCCACCAGCACCTGCACCAATAACAATTAAATTACGATCAAAAGATTTTGGCTTGCTAAATCCGGCATACACACGGCGCGCTTTTACCACGTCGACGATTTTCTTCGCGATAAGCGGGAAAACACCCAACAACACAAAAGACAGCAGCAAAGATGGCGACAAAATACCCGACAAACTTTCTAACTGCCCCAACTGAGTTCCCGCATTTACGTACACCAACGTGCCCGCGAACATACCGATTTGGCTTACCCAGTAAAAGGTGAAAGCACGAATCGTTGTCAGCCCCATCAACAAGTTAATTAGAAAGAAAGGGAAAATAGGCACCAAACGAAGGGTAAACAAATAAAAGGCACCGTCTCTTTCGACGCCTTCGTTAAATGCGGTTAGACGATTGCCAAATCGTGACTGCACCATGTCTTGTAACAAATAACGAGATACCAAAAACGCCAAAGTCGCCCCAATGCTGCTGGCAAAGGATACGATCACGGTTCCCCACAGCAAGCCAAATAACGCGCCTGCCGCCAAGGTCATAATCACCGCACCGGGCAAAGACAAGGCTGTAACGATAACGTACAAGAGCAAAAACCCGCCACCCACCAACAAAGGGCTTTCATCTCGCCATGTATCAAACTGTGCAAGGCCAGATTTCAAACCGTCTAGTGTTAATAACTGGTTCAAATCGAAATAGAAAAAGCCCACTGCCAATGCGGCAATAAGTACCAACAATCCAATTTTCTTCATTAGTAGAACTCCGAAAGAGTTTTTGCAACTCCATATAAAACCAAACAATCTTGCTATGCGAAACCGTTTACGACTAATGCACTCATCAATACTTTGTTAGAAAAGATTCAACGCGCGTATTCCTAACCAATGCCACTCTTGTCATTCCCACGAAGGCGTTCTCTTGTCATTCCCGCGAAGGCGCTCTCTTGTCATTCCCGCGAAGGCGCTCTCTTGTCATTCCCGCGAAGGCGCTCTCTTGTCATTCCCGCGAAGGCGTTCTCTTGTCATTCCCGCGAAGGCGCTCTCTTGTCATTCCCGCGAAAGCGTTCTCTTGTCATTCCCGCGAAGGCGGGAATCTATCTCTTATGTCCATAGAAAATAACCTTATTTAAACAAGACCACTGTATTCACGCCTTCGCGGGAACGACGCTGAATGAAGTGATGGCTCATGCAAAGCTTCTATGTATAGAGGTTAGACTCAACCTAGCCCTAAATTATTACAGTAACGACTAAAATATTTTTAAGTTATGAGAGTAAGGCAAAAAACAGAATGCTGCACTTAATTACAAAAACGGATTGAGTGAAGGAGAAGACAAAGAAGATTTAAAAGGAAGAAAAGGCCGCGTTTGGAAATACAAACACGGCCTATCGAAAAATACGCGCAAAGCCTACGAGACTGTTTTAATACGTCCTGCCCACAAGCTAAACAACACACCAAAACAGCAAATACACAAGATCAATACGACCAAACCAGAAAGCCCATAGGCAGCAATGGCTGTAGCAAACGTCGGCGGCCCAACCGTCGCACCAAGGTTACCAAACTGCGCCAGTAAACCATAACCCTGCGCTTGCTCACTTGGATTACGAGCAAGGGTTGGGATCATTGCCAAAGCGGAGCCTGGCACCATACCAAGGAACAACACCATCGCGCCAACCACCAGACAAAACAATTCTGGCGAACCGCTAATAAGAGACAGCAAAAGCACACTACTGGCCACGCCACAATACGCCATTAAAGCAACACGTTGCGGCCGCATTAGATATTGTGCAATAGCCCCAGCGAGAAAGGTGCCGCCTGTACTAATCAATGGCAACACCACCATCATCAATTTTTGTAATGTCGAATCACCAATCAAACCGGGTACATAAGTCAGCACCGACACCAAAGTGCAGGTATAAAACAAGAATACGCAGCTTGGTAACAGAGCCCGAGGATTCTGATAGATTTTAGCCATCTGTCTTAAAAAGCCATCCTGCATTTCCGTCACAGGAACCAAATCCAATACCGGATTTTTTCTTAGCTTAAAAAACAACACCACACCGATTGTGGTGATAAAAAGTCCATGGCTTAAAAATAAAGTCTGCAAACCGTATTGGTCTAAAATATTTTTTCCAGCCCAACCACATAGCGCAAACGCAACACCAAAGAAGGTGCCCCAAATTCCCATGGTTAAAGACTTATGATTTGATGCACTTAATTTGGCAATCAAAGTCGGCGCCGCAACCACCACGCCCAATTGCGAAAAGCCTTCCAGCATTCGTGTCACGAATAACACATTAAAAGTTGGCAAAGTGGATTGAATCAGAGACAGACTGCCGCCCAGCAACAAAGCACCAACCAACACCTTCAAATAACCAAACCGACTGGCAATCATACCCGCCGACACCCCGAAGATTAAGCCAGCAATACCAACCGCAGACAACGCCGCGCCTGTTGACGTCGGCCCCATTTGATAATGCTCAAGCAAACCATCAAACGATACCGAGAACTTCGCAAACTGCATCGCCGCAGAAATACCTGCTACCCACAATAAAATAACGTTTAGCCACTGGGTTTTCGGCTCAGGGATAGATGATTGAAAAGAAGAGTTTGGCATCTCGCTTCCTTATTAGAATGAAAATTAAGCCATCGACCAAGAAGATGCACTTAAAAACTGACCTAATGGACAAGTTGTGGGCGCTATTCTAAAGCAAAAAGCACCAAAAATGGGCAGGTATTTCTATTAAAATAAGGAATGGTCTGACAAACTCTCTGCCAGACCATTAAAGGAAAAACTAAACCTACTGAGTGACAGCTGTTAATTCGGCTTTTCTCAGCTCTTTCATGCGCAAGCCGATGTTGCCGAGGATGAGCATCAAGCCACCGATGATTTGGTAAGCGGTTAAGCCCATATCAAGGAATAGCCAGTTGATCGCAGCGGCGAAGACAGGGAAAGACAGCTCAGCTAAAGTAGCGAGTTGCGCAGGGACCGTTTTTAAGCCTTGGTAATAGAACCACATGCCGATAAAGCCACTGAGTAATGCCATTACCACTAATAAGCTTAAGTCGATCGATGTCATCACCTTCAAACCATCAGACTGCGCCAATGCCATCGGTAGCAACACCAATAATCCAGCAACAAAACGGCCTGACATAATCGCGTTGGCAGGCATATGTTGGTAAGACAAGTATTTGCCACAGACCGTGGCCGCGCCCCAAGCGATGACTGCAATCAGGGTATAACCGTAACCCTTCATGATGCTTAACGTATCATCTGAGTAATGCCATTGCGCGTCGCCTAGTTGACGCAAATCCGGCCACATCATCACAAAGCTACCCATTAAAATCACCGCAGCCCAGCGAACAAATTGTCCTTCAATGCGCTCTTTCAATAACCAATAAGCCAGCAAAATCGCCACGATTGGCTGTAGTTTTTGTAGCAAGATAACGACCGTTGGATTCAAATAGTGAAAGGCCTCGGTAAATGCCAAGGTGCCCATGGCCGAACCGATACCACCAATAAAAAACAAACACGAAAAACCGCTTATCGACATATGACGATAAACATGGCGATAGCGCCACAGCATAGGTGCGACAAACAGCACCAAGGTAAGGTGTTCGATTAGGACTATTTGCAGTGTGGAATAACCCGCCCCTAATAAAGGGTAGCGAATTAAGGTATCTAATGCCCACGTGAAACACGCGATCATGATAAAAAATGTGCCTGCCATCTTTGATTTCTCCAAATAAAATAAGATGCACAGGGGTGATGAGAACGAATAGTACCAAGATCTGCACACAATAATGCACAGTTCAGATACACCTAACCAACCATTAGGCGTAACAAAAGCTTGGTCGACTTCTATCATCCGGACTATGACCGTCGGCTCTGGAGTCTCACCAGATCTGCTGACCTTTGTTTATAAAAACAAAGCGCTCGCGGGCTGTTGATAGATTCTTCAATCTAGTCAAATCACCGCCGGTGGGGAATTTCGCCCCGCCCCGAAGTTCGATTAATGTAAATATACATTTGTATAAAAATATATGGCTTAACTTTAAACGCATCCCGCTCTTTAGGCAATAAGCGCAACGTACGTGTTTATGAAATGCTGTATTTACTAGACAACAAAAACCTGACCAAGTATCCAATATTGATATACACTGACTCACCTAAAAATTCTCTTACATTGAATAGGAAGATTTCAATGCAAACCTCGTCCAAAAGCGGCATCCTTTTCGCACTAACGGCATTCACCTTATGGGCTATCGCACCGATTTACTTTAAGGAAATGTCATTTGTTCCCGCGACAGAGATTCTTGCCCATCGAGTCATTTGGTCTTGTGTCATTGTCCTCGTGCTAATCGTCCTATTGCGGTACACCAATGCCTTAAAAAAGGTATTACGTTCACCTAAAATCCTGATGGCCATGCTGATATCAACCCTCCTTATTGGCTTGAATTGGGGCACGTTTATTTGGGCCGTACAAAATAACAAAATGCTAAGCGCCAGCTTGGGTTATTACATAAACCCTCTCATTAGTATTTTATTGGGTATGATTTTCTTCAAAGACAAACTGGATAAAGTCCGCAAAGCAGCAGTGGTTTTATGTTTCTGCGCTGTGGTATTTGAAGTTATCCAATTTGGTTCTTTACCTTGGATTGCTTTAATTCTAGCGATGACCTTTGGCTTTTATGGCTTAGTAAGAAAAAAGATTGCGGTGGATAGTTTTACTGGAATGGCGATTGAAACTGCCATTATGCTGCCTTTGGCTCTTACCTATTTGATACTCAGCCCTTCACCAAGCGCTAACATGTTTGAAAACAGCGCGAGTGTAAATTGGCTGCTATTTGCAGCTGGCCCAGTCACTATGGTTCCGTTGATGTGCTTTGCGGCAGCGGCAAACAGAGTCAGCATGGTGACTCTTGGCTTCTTCCAGTACATCGGACCAACAGGCATGTTTTTTCTAGCGGTCTTTTTGTATGACGAGCCACTTAGCGCCGAAAAACTCACCACTTTTGTACTGATTTGGTCGGCATTGGCAATGCTGATTGTAGACTCTATTCGTCGTATTCGAAAAACGAAACCCGTACTTACTGATAAAGAAGCAGTCTAGCTTCTTAATAAACTGATGGGATGGGAGCGAAGTGCGTGATCCGCTTTCGCTCATTCGTAAAGACTGAAGATTCCCCGTAATCAACAAGGAAGCATCGCGGTAACGCGTGGGCCTCTCTTTTTATTGATATAAGAAGCTCTATTGTTAGAAACATCTTCAATTAGGTGACTTCTTTCCATGAACATTAATATCCAAAAAACCTTTGCTAAAACATTCTCAACGATCTTTTTCACCCTCGCAGGCTTTGTTGTTTTCGCCAGCTTCGCCGGAGCGTTCAGTGAATACAATCACGGCGAAAGCCTCACCCAAGTGATCATTAAGATCATCAACTCTAACATCATCGCCATTGCCGTATTTGAGCTGGCGATGGTGATAAATAAAGAATACGGCAGCGATAACGAGCATGACATTATTGTTTTATTACGACGAACCTTGCCGAGGTTTATCGGTACAGTTTGTGTTGCTATGGCATTAGAAGGCTTAATTATGGTGATCAAATACAGCCAGCTCGATATGGCGGGGAACTTGTATTACCCCGTAGCCATTGTTGCTAGTGCGGGGTTCTTGCTTATCTCTCTTGGCGTTTTTCTAAAATACGCACCTCGAGAACATTAAGTTGTTAAAGCTTGAGGAACTGGAAAAAAGCGTCCATAAAATGACCTTATGCAGCACCATAAGGTCATTAAAATTATGGTGTTTTTTTTGTTTCTTTTTTAGCAATCAAGCCTCACAATCGCGGCATGTTTAGCCACTGATTATTACCAAATGAAGATCATCTCTTTTGACGCCCTAAGAACACTACATTTACCCCAGGTCCGCTACATCAAACCAGAATCTATGTACGACCACCTTGATGAGATCAAAGAAGCCGACTGGCTATTATTTCCTCAATACTGGCAGCTTAATGCATTAGTTCACGGGCTAAAAAAGCGAATTTTCCCTAGTCTTGCTACTTATATGATTGGCCACGACAAAGTAGAGATGACTCGAACTTTTCGTACCGTTGTACCACTGCAACACCCCTATACAATTATTGCGGCGAATACGCCCTATGAAGCGGAAAAAATTTGGGATGAAATGCCATCGCCTTTTGTCGCTAAAATCCCTCGCAGCAGTATGGGTAATGGCGTTTTCTTGATAGAAACCATTGGTCAGTGGCGTGATTACCTTGCTCAAACCGACGTATTGTATGCGCAAGAATATCTACCAATAGACAGAGACATGCGTGTTATTTGGGTGGGCAATAAAATTGTCAGTGGTTATTGGCGTCTGCAGTCAGACAATGGTTTCCATAACAACATCAGCCAAGGCGGGCAGGTGGAAGTTGCCTTAATACCAAAAGAAGCGCAGGACTTAGTCACATATTTAGCTGAATCACTGGACATTAATCATGCCGGATTCGATATTGCCATGGTAGGTTCTACGCCTTATGTGATTGAAATCAATCGCATATTTGGCAATCAAGGTTTGCCCAATATCCAACATGATGTAAATACAGAGCTGCTTAATTACCTCAATGAGCAGCATTTGCTATCAATTACCACTCTCACAGATCAGCCAATAGGGTTTTGATTCTTTAATAAATCTTGCAAAGGGAAATCACTCTTTGCAAGATTCATGCAGCAGATCGCCACCGCACCAACGCCGCTGTAAACCTATCAGTACTGACTGCTATTTTTACATGGAAGCATCTAAGCGATTACTTAACTTGCCTACCCATCAAGATCATCCGATCAAGCGCAGTGTTCAAAGACTTGACGACCTCAGGTTTGATACGAGTGTAAGCCGTACAGTCATTAATCGCTGCGGCGTAGTCTGTGAAGAGCTTTTTTTCGGTGTAGCGTTCGTTAAGGTGAGACGCAAACGTTTTCTTTTGTCGATCAAACAGCGTCTGCATTAGTTTCGCCTGAACGGCATTGCCGCCATACATGCTTAATAATTTTGGCGTGACCACATCATCCTGCAGGAAGCTTCTATACGCAGATAAACCACGGTGAACGACAGCCATGTCTTCCGAGGAATAATGATCGGCATAATCATCCAGCTTGGAGTCAACAAATTCAACCAAAGCAACGCAGGTATTCAGCTTGTTGATAGACGGATTCGCGGCCCATACGGAGGAAAGCGAACACAGTAACCCAACCATAAAAACTAGGTATTTGGACATACTTAGCCCTTTCGTTTTTTATAATTATAGTGGTAATGAGTATCAGGTATTTCTTACTACTATAATGACAATTCAACTGTGGGACAATCAGAGATAACGCGCTCTGTTGAAGGAGGTAGATCTTTATCACCATACACGAAGTTAAGTCACAGTAGTAACATCGGCTATTTTTCATGGTTAAAGTCCATGCCAATACGGCAATAAAAAACCACTAACACTTTAAGGCGTTAGTGGTTATTTAAGCATTTATGTGACCAAAACAGCGTAAAGCCGAATGATTAACCAAAGTTAGCTTGCCAGTGTAAAGCGCTCCATGGTTTGTTTCATCGCAGCACTTTGCCCACTTAGCTCTTCCGCTGCGGCAGCGCCTTCTACAGAACCCGCCGCATTTTGCTCAACCACATCACCAACTGATGCCATCGCTTGAGACACTTCGTTTACCGCCAATGCTTGCTCATTACTCGCCGCAGCAATTTTCGCCACTATGGCCGAGGTTTCATTAATACCATCGAAAACATCTTTAAGAGATTTATCGGTACTTTCTGCAATAGCAACGCCATTCGCGGTCTTACTGGATGACAATTGGATCAACTTAGCCGTTTCAGCAGCCGCACCGGTACTTCTTGACGCTAAGCCACGCACTTCATCGGCAACCACCGCAAAGCCACGGCCTTGCTCGCCCGCTCTGGCAGCTTCAATGGCCGCATTTAATGCCAGCAAATTCGTTTGCTCTGCAATTTCATCAATGGTCTTAATAAAACCGGCAATACTTTCGCCAGCGGCTTTGATTTCATTCATTGCCACTATCATGGCCCGCATCTGTGATTGGCCTTCCACAACTGCTTTTTGAGCTTTATCAGCTAGCTGATTCGCCTCTTTAGCACTTTCAGCGTTTTCACTCGTTTGTACTGACAACTGTTCCAATGCCGCAGAAATTGTTTGTAGATTATCTTTCTGTTGAGTCGCACCTTCGGCAAGAGAGTGGCTGAAAATAGAAACCTGTGAACTACCCGCTGCAATTTGCTCCCCAGCATTTTGAATATCCAACAGTATAGAGTTAAGGTTTTTCACCATATCTTTCAAAGCTCGCCCTAAACTGTCTTTGTCAGAGGCTAATACAACTGTAGCAGTCAAATCGCCATCTGCAATTTTTTGAGCCAAAACCGCTTTCTCTTTCAAGCTTGCCACCATGACTCGAATAGCAGCATATAAGCTGGTTTCTTGTTCATTATTGCTTGGTAACTGAACTTCCAAGTCGCCTTTTGCCACGCCTCTTACGACTTGCGTGACCAAAGCAGGATCGCCACCTAATTGCGATGTGGTTGAACGGGTAATTAGCCAAGCAATGAGAGCCCCCAATAAGATGGCTATGACAACAGACACTTCAATAAGCACGATCGTAAACTCATTACTTTCGGTCAACTCGGGGCCAAGTTTATCTTGCTCGTTTTTAATGGATAACTTCAGGTCTTCTGTCATTTTTGTCACAACATTACCGATTGGATTCAATACATCATTCACAATCGCATTGCGATCTAATATAACAGCAACGGTTTGATCAAAGGCTTGCTTATAAATCACCATTTCTTGAGAAACCAAGTTTAATAAGGCCTTATGGGCTGGTTTTTGCAGCTCTTGATCAAGCTTCTGCATTTCCGCATTAAGATCAGTCACCTCTTGAGTAACCCTCTCAACAGCCTCAATATCGTTGGATTCTAGAAACTTCAGTACATACAAACGCGCGAGCAATAAATGCCTCATCGAAAGAGAAGCATGAAATGCTGCGTTAACATTGCCATCCTCTTTGGCTGAAATCAGTATTTCAGTCAGGTTTTTCTCAATCGTCGGACCTTTAAGGTTTAACACTTTTTCAACTAATTCGTTTCTTTGCCTTTTTAAATTCACCACCTCTTCAAAGCCATTAGAGTAATTGGTCATTGACTCTTCTAGCTCCTGTATAATCTTCAAGTCTTCGGGTGATTTAAGGTCTGTCGCGGCCTCATCAATGAGCGTCTGAGTTTTACCCCAGTAATAGTCAAATGCTTCTTTATCTTTTTCACTTCCGGTCGCAATATAGCTTTTCTCATCCATACGGACCATCAGCATATTTGCTTGCACCCGACCTACGGCATTCGTTGCCCTTGCCATCGATCGGTATTCATCAAAACCGCTCGATGCCTTGTTAAGAGCAAAAAATGCCGTCGTGCCAATCAAGGCTAAAAGACTAACAACAACGGCGAAGCCTAAATAAAGTTTTTGAGAGAACGAGAGCATATCCTTTTACCCCTAAGAGACGGTGATTAAAAATCAAACAGCTTACAACTGTACATTATATGTACAATTATGAAAATAAATGTGTTTTTTTGTCAATGCAACGGAAAAAATTCTGGATGTTTTTAAAAGTCGCCCAGAAGAGGGCGACAGAAGGGTCAAGAGGCAATATTAGGCGCTGTTTTATTCAGTCTTTTTGGTTGTTTTTCCCAACGAACTTTGACTTCAAATTGCTGGCTATCTTCATCTTCAGAAGCGGTTACTTTCAAGCGCAGTAATCCATTTGGATTAAGCAATAAAGCACCTTCCTTTTCATCACTAAATTCCAGTTTTCCTTTGCCCAACCCCTTGGAAAGCGCTTTTAATACATCCTGAATGTCTTCAGGGTTTAATAGCGCTTCGTGTTTAAATTCGGTTTTTGATTTCATAATGATTCCGCGTAAATTCCTTGTAGTTCAGTAGCAGTCATGACTTTTGCAGTAGGATAGTCACAACTAAGGCCCACAATACCGACATTTTTATCAATTAAGGTGGCGCCTATGCCATAACCATTTAAACCTTCGGCACTTCGAGAATGACAATCTAAGGTGATGTCGGCTTCAACATGCACCAAGCCTTTTTTAATGGTCACTCGCTGGCCTTGTTGGCGGTTAATGTGGCCTTGCACCACCACATGAATACCTGCTTTGTGAATGGCATGTACGCCACGGTGCGTCAAAGGCAGATCTGCGTCGCGGTATTTTGTTCGAAACGTATTGGCGATCGAACTGTAATAGAAACTGAATAAATCACGACGTTTTAGATTCTGATGAAACGCTTTGTTCGCATACTTAGTGCCGTTTTTCAGCAGCATTAGCCCCATGCTGTCGTCCAGCCCGGCATGCAAAAACAAAAAGGAGCCCCGCTTGGCAACCAATTCCATCTTGCGGAAAAACCAGTTGAATTCGCCTTTCTTATGTAAAAACAACTGTTGGCATTTCAACGAGGTTGCGTAGATTTGTCGCAGACTCAATCCTGCTGACAAACAATGTTTTTCAAAGCTATGGTTTTTCGACTCCATTTTTCGCACTTCACGATCAATCCCCTCAGCGGTCAAAAAGCCAGCAGCATGAAACGGAAACGCTTTAAACCAATCATCACCTGGGAATAGCAACTCACGACATGAGTCTTCATCGGGAATTTTTTTATCCCACTTTGTATCCGCTAAATATTCGTCGAAGACTTCACGAAACAGAGGCACGACTTTTTTGCCCATGCGTACAAAAAAGTGCTGGTTACCCACGTCTTTTTTACGCGCCAACGCCAACAAGCCCATCAGTAAACGCAAATCATGATTACCAGCCAACAAGGTGACACGCGCTTTAAGCTTATAAAGCTGTTTTACACTCCGCAGTAATTCTAAGTTGCTGGGACCTTTATCTAAACAATCACCACCCACAATGATTTCAGATCGCTTGCCTTTTTTCGTCAAGGTAAGGTGCCCTAGCCCCGCTTTTTTCTTACGTTCAGCGACACCAGCCGCAATCAAGGAAGCCTCAAAAGCAAGCGCGTCCGCATGAGGATCAGAAATAAACACCACAGAGCGCTTAGGCCAACGTAGTTTATTCTTTTGATAACGCTTAGGCGTATCTTGAGCCGCGAGTACATGGCTGTTCACCGAACTGTTATCACGCGGCCATGTTGTCCAAGCATTTGGCAAACGCTTGATAATGTCCGTATGGTTTGGGTGCTCTGTAATCACAGGGATAGGGCTTTGCATGGTGAAAATTACCTTTTATTTAAAAGTGCCATTAATCGAGCACTTAAGTTTCAATCAAGTGCAGCGATTAATTCATAGGCGCGATCAAAATCGATCTTACCGGTGAGCCGATAAACCTTCACATGCTCAAGTTCATTGCCATAATGCGCCACAGAATCTATGGCGTTAAGATCAGCAAAAGCACCGGATTTATCTTGATAAAACGGCCCCGGACGTTTGCGCAGCCCTTCGATCACTTCCGGCTGAGAAGCCAAATCAACCCTCTCAAGTTGCGTCGACTCAGCACTGTCTAGCGACCAATCCAACATAATGAGGCGAGACAGGTTGCCAGCTAGACGTACGCGGTTTGGCCCGTATTCATCTTCGATTTGCACATCGTATTTTTCTTCCAAAGACCACAGCTCACTTTGCGGCATTTGGCGCAAGGCTTGTTGACGAGACTCTGGCAAAATATGGCGTAGACGATCGGAATGCAAAAGGGTGCCGGGATTCACCCGCGGCAGCTTTGCCAAGCCGATGGTTTGCGTACCTTGTTCGGTCTTCTTAAACGCTGTCTTTTTTAGTAAAATTCGGTCGTTGGTGAGGAAATCGCGCTCTGACTGTTCCAAGCAACGCAGCATCAAGGTGGACTTACCACCGCCTGAGCCTGCGGCAATAGCCGTCGTTTCACCATTCACACAAAACGCCGACGCATGCCCCAAGGTAAAGCCTTGACGCAAATAATGATTCAAAAACTGGTTGTTAATAAAATTGATAATCTGCGCCAAATTAGACGAACAAGGGCCAACAGCAACGGTATGATCCGGTCGCTGTAAAAACGTCATGCCGGTTTTAAATTTCTTAATCCAGCGTCCACCAGCCACATCGATGAAACCTTCCTTGCGTCCTTGCTTGCCCTCTTCACGAGGCACTTCTAGCCATTCCAATTCATCGCCAACGACGCTTTGCTCCATCACGTAAAGGTTCAAAGACGTTGTGGTATGGACTTCCGCTTTTAAATAACTGCGATAATAATCGGCGATACCTGCCAACAACATAGCCTCGTTAGAGTGCACAGTGATAGATAACTCGGCAAAATGAAGTCGAATCGTTTCGGTACACTGGCTTAATGCTTCGTTTACATGGGGCAAGTTCAATAAGGTTTTCATCATGATGCGATCTCCTTCTTCTGTAATGTGCCTGTTTGTTGGACACACTCTTGTAAGGCGCATTGCTCTAAAACAAAATCCGCGTACACACTAGCAGCGTCAATATCACAACCTTCTAACGCGCCTTTAAAACCACCAAAAGCCGACACTTCAAAGACCACTGGGCCTTTATCCGTCAGAGCGATATCCACAGTGGTAAAACTCAGGTCGTAACAGGATTGGGCTCGGCGGCCTAATTCAATCAACTCGGCATCTGGCTCAAACTGCTCATATTTACCACCACTGTTAATCGTGGTGTTCCAAGAATCTTTATTGCCAACACGTGCGTAAGTACAAAGGTATTCACCGCCAACAAACACCATGCCCAAATCTCGGCCATCTAATTTCACCGTTTGCTGAATATAATAAATGGACTGACTCTGACGATACTCTTCCAATGCGTTACGAACAAATTCGTCACTGTCGTCTTCGGTCAACATAATCATGCCGCGGGCTTTAGTAGAATACAGCGGTTTTAAAATCGCTGAACCAAACTCTCTTACGGTGGCAAACGCTTGTTCTGGATTTTCTGTAATGCGCGTCAAGGGCATAGGAATATTGCCCTGTTGCAACGCCAAGGTGCCACTCAGGCGGTTCACTAAGTTACCGACACTTTGCGTCGGGCTAAACAATTTGACGCCAGCGCGTTCCGCATAAGACAACAGATGAATACGATCTTCTGTGGCGGGTGAATAGACGTCACTGATCTTCTTAATCACTAGACCATCTAAGGTCATCAGATCCAAATTTTTGTACATCAGTTGATTGGTATCTAAACGCAATTCTACTTGGCTCATATCAATCACGGCACGAAAGCCGGTACGTTCTTCAAGACGATCCGCCAATACTTCTGTGGACCATTTTCCCGGGATGCCAATGACCCCGATTCTCGGCTTATTCAACGTAAAGCTCCTTAAGCGGTAAAGTAAATGTTTGGGCTTGTTCTGATGACAGTCTCGCTAAGCACTCCAGCAAATAGCGAGCACGTAAATGCATTCGGGAAGCGAGTTTTTTATCGAAAATAAAACGTGTAGAAGTGGCAAACGAGCGAGCAAGACCCGCGGCTAAGCGCACTTCAAAAGTGATATCTTGCTGGCGAGAAGCAAAACGACGACCAAAGCGATATACCTCTTTGGCGCTTTCCATCATCTGCGTCCGCGTCTCACCACTTAACACTTGTAAGCGATAAATCGAGACCATTAGCACCGACAAATCCTGAACATAATCAAAATAAGACGCACGATGCAGATCGATAAAATACACGCGCTTTTCCGCATCATCGTAAATCAGATTGTCGACGTTAAAATCCCCATGGGTGAGCACGGAAAACGGCGCTCGCCAACGCGTTTCTTGTATCGCGACGCGACGTATTAACTCATCAAAGCTTAGACTGATGTAGCCACAAATGCGTTCTTCCTCTTTGAAAAACTCAGGATGCACCTTACGACTGTCTCCAATACGCTTTTGCAACTGTCCCATGAAATTCGCTGTGCAAGACTCAGGCGTCAGGCTCACTTTCCATGTTTGATTCAGGGTTTTAAATAAGGCTTTCAACGCGGCTTTCGTAGCGTCTTGGTCACCGTCGAGCAGCAAAGCTTCCAAGGTCTTTCCCGGAATGTGTTCGATCAATAAAGACGATTGCTCATTGCTGTCATCCTTCTTCCCATTGACTTGAGATGTGCCTGTTTGAGAAAGAACGCTAGGGGCTAATCTAGGATCAATATTGCGCCATTGATTCACGCCAGCCACTTCTTCTTCAATCTTGGCGCGATCTCCTTCTTTGTAAACCGCCAACACCTCTTTGCCAGATTCATCCTTGTGAGTAATCGCTGCAATGGCACTGCCAGAGCGAGTCAACGCCAAACGGCGAACTTTCAAATCTCGCAGGTCATAATTTAGATTGGTCGCGCTGTCCAATAAATGAGGGTAATTTTGCAATGTCGCCACTTGACCAAGATCCGCTTTAATCAAGGCTTCCGCCACCACGCCTAATTGTTCTATCAGGCGTTTCACACTGACATTGCTTAGAACCGCAGCGCGCAATTGGTCATCGCTCAGATCAAACTTCGCTTGCAACGTTAACGCTTGCAGCTCGTTATAGCTCGCCAGCAGCTTATGCGTGCGTCGGCCTAGCTTGATGCCCGTTCGACGACGATTGTCGCTCACACCGACTTTCACTAAGCGCAAAGCACGTCTGATACGTTTCACCAACTTGCGACACTCTTGCCCTACAGGATGCTCGTAACTCTCCTCTAAAGTACCTTCCCGAATACAGTCAAAACAATGTTGAGTCAGCATTTCAAGGGCGATCACCAAGGAATGCATGCCTTTGACCTGAGCGTGAAAACTGGTATTGGCTTTACGGCGCTCTAACAACCGCGCCGTTTCAATATCGGCTTTTTCACGTAACGCTTGCACATAACCACGACGACCACGAATACTCGACAGCAGAGCCGTTGAACTGGAGGTAAAAAAAAGCTCAACGAGATGACAGTGTGTTTCGACCTCATGCAAGAGAAAAGACACGTGCTCTTGCAGAGTCGCCACAACTGGGGTTGAAGGCATAACTGTTTTCCCTTATTACTTCCCTTTGACTATACAGACAGTAGAAAGCATCTAGATGACAGTTCTGTGACAATCTGTCATCAGAACCTTTTACAAGGAGACAAAATGAAAGGACCCAACCCAGATAACAAAGAGCCGATCAACATCCGAGCTATCCAAGCAACAGACGCCGCTGCTTGGTCAGCCCTAAGAATCGAATTTTTGCCCGAAATCAAAGATATCAGCCAAGCGGAAGTCGACTCCTTCTTTCAAGGAAGCTATCCAAATGTACAAGAGGTGTTGGTGGCACTCGATGACAACCAACGCATGACAGGTTTTATCGAGCTGAGCCTTCGCGACAATGTTCCCGGCAGCAACCAGCAAACCACGCCTTACATCGAAGCTTGGTTTGTTTCGCCGGATTGCCAAGGACAAGGTATTGGCAAAGCCTTAATTCACGCCGCCGAGGAATGGGCCAATCAACAAGGTTTTCAGGAACTCGGCAGCGACGCCCCGATCACCAACGAGAAAAGCATCAACCTTCACAAACAACTTGGCTTTAACGAAATAGAACGCGTGGTGTGTTTATTGAAACCTTTGAAGGGGTAAATATCATGATCAAACAAGTCGGCCCAACAGAAATAAAACTCAAACACAAAGCCAGCTGTCATTGTGGCGCTGTTGAATTGGAATTAACCCTGCCTAACGGCATCGAAAACCCAAGGCGCTGTGATTGCTCTATTTGCCGTCGTAAAGGTGCCATCGTAGGCTCTGTCGCACTAAACAATCTTCGAATCGTTAAAGGCCATGATGTTTTAAAGCTTTATCAATTCAACACCAGCACAGCCAAGCATTTCTTCTGCTCGAACTGTGGCATTTACACCCACCACCAACGCCGCTCAAACCCTACTGAGTTCGGCTACAACATAGGCTGTCTTGAAGGAGTGAACCCTTATGATCTTGGTGAAGTACAAATAGTCGACGGCGTTAATCATCCGGCTGATAGGAAATAGCATATGGGTACAAATACTGAATCAGACATTAAAACTCGCTGCGCATGGGCAAGTTCCGCGCCAGGCTTCCCTCATTACCACGATACTGAATGGGGTTTTCCAGTCGATGACGACCAACGATTATTTGAAAAGCTTTGCCTGGAAACCTTTCAGTCTGGCTTAAGCTGGAGAACGATCTTGAGCAAGCGAGACAACTTTCGCCTCGCCTTCGAGAATTTCGATTTTCATAAGATAGCGCAGTTTGGTGAAAACGAAATAGCAGAATTACTCAGCAACCAAGGCATCGTGCGAAATAAACGCAAAATCCTCGCAGTGATTAACAATGCCAAACGTGCTATTGAAATGGTCGAAAAAGAAGGTTCATTAGCGGTGTTTATTTGGCGCTACGAGCCTGACGAAAACACCCTACCACCGCCAGAAATCCAAACCACCTGCGCCGAATCCATCGCCCTTTCTAAAGAACTCAAAAAACGCGGCTGGCAATTCGTCGGCCCAACGACCATGTACGCCTTCATGCAATCCATGGGACTCATCAACGACCATGCTGAAAGCTGCTTTATGCGGGAGGAAATTGATCGAGCGCGGAAAGAGTTTGAAAGGCCAAGATGATAAAAATATTTATTTTTTGATTACGCAAATATCAATCCCTTAATCCATAATTAAAAAATAAATATGGAATGGAAGTTATCTTCTTCCTTATTTAGCAAAAAATAACCATCCGTTTGTTAAGCAGGTTAAAAACCGTTATTTAAGGATAGCCTAGATGTTTTTCAGCAAAAAAGAAGATAAGCCCTCGGTTTCAACACAGCAAGTTCAGCAGTTAAAACAATGCCACGATGAATTAAACGCTATAAAGCAAAATACGGCGTGTATCAGCTTCAATGTGGAAGGCATTATCTTAGATGCCAATCCCATTTTTTTGGACGCCATCGGTTACACACTAGAAGAAATCGTCGGTAAACATCATCGTATTTTTTGTGACGTAGAATATGCAAAGTCAGCAGAGTACAAAACCTTCTGGGATGACTTAAAAGCGGGCAAATCCTTTAATGGCACTTTTTTGCGTTTCAAAAAAGACAAGCAACCCATTCATTTAGAAGCCAGTTACTTTCCCGTATCTGGTGATAGCAGCAAAGTGACAAAGATCCTCAAAATAGCCAATGACATCACCGAAATGCAAGAATCCTTAGCAAGCAAAAATGCGGTGTTGACGGCATTGGACCGCTCCCTTGCGGTCATAGAGTTTGACCCAGAGGGCTATATACTTCATGCCAACAGTAATTTTTTAAGAACCATGAAATGCGAACTGAAAGAGATTGTTGGCAAACATCATAAAATGTTCTGTGATGAAAAATTTTACAGGGAGCATCCTAATTTTTGGACAGATTTGGCCCGTGGGCAACATTCATCCGGACGCTTCCAACGCTTTAATGGTGATGGAAAATCCATTTGGTTAGAAGCGACGTACAATCCAATTTTTGATGATAAAGGTCGAGTACACAAAGTCATTAAGTTCGCCTCAGACATTTCAGAGCGCGTAAACAATGCCATAAACGCGATTGAACTCGCTGCCGCCACGTCTGAGCAAACCAGCCAGGTATCATCCAACGCTGTAAATATCCTCAATGCTTCAGTACAAACCTCTAATGAAATTGCTGAAAAAGTAAAAAGCGCTGCAGACATAGGAGATTTACTCAAAACACAATCCAAAAGCATTTCCGACATAGTCGTCACCATTCGATCCATTGCAGACCAAACCAATTTACTCGCCCTAAACGCAGCAATAGAAGCGGCTCGAGCAGGTGATGCTGGACGCGGTTTCTCTGTAGTAGCTGATGAAGTTCGCAAACTCGCCAGCAACACCGCTGCGGCTACGGCTGAAATTGGCCAAGTGGTAGAGAAAAACCATAATTTGATCAATGAAATGGATAACATGTTGAGTTCGGTTACAGGCATTGCGCTTCACGGACAAGAAAGTATTAATGAGGTGTCTCGTGGTCTTACTGAAATTTCATCTGGCGTAGCGAGATTCGTCGAAATGGTCGATAAAATGAAAGATTAGCCCTTTTCACCCTAAGAGCTAACTCAATCAAATCGAGTTAGCTCTTTCACTTCAAGTCTTACTTCACCTACTTTCCAGCAATATCATGTTTCAGTAAAACGCCCTCAAATTGTGCAAAAATAAAGTATTGCATCGAAACATTTTCGGTCTTAACGTCAATTAATGCTGGTCACAAAATGCACGATTAAGTCTTTTAAATTCGGCTTAAATGATGGACAGTAAGAACAATAAGAATGGTTTAGGTGCATCTAAAACACTATGTCAATTAAAGAGATAGCAACCCAGTTGGAGTTATCAGTATCCACAGTGTCACGAGCACTGAATGATTACCCAGATATTAGCCCAAGTACAAAAAAGCGAGTTCTAAAAGAAGCGGCACGTCAGGGTTACAAATTGAAAGGGCCAGAAATGGCACACTGGGTGCAAGCAAAGCGTGTGATCACGGCGATTATTCCTTGCCAAGACACACAATATCTCGACCCCATTCTTTCGAAGGTGTTAGCTGGAACTCGACACGCGCTGCAAGCAGAAGGTTATTTACTGCAAGTGGTCGCAATCGATACCGGCAAACAGGAATTAAGTGAGTTTGAACGCCTTGTCAAAGCAGGCGATCAAGATGGCTTTCTGCTCCTTCGCACTCGGGTTAATGACCCGAAAGTCCATCGTTTACTGAAGCTTAATGTGCCTTTTGTGTGTT
Source organism: Marinomonas alcarazii (assembly GCF_003208215.1). Taxonomy (GTDB): domain Bacteria; phylum Pseudomonadota; class Gammaproteobacteria; order Pseudomonadales; family Marinomonadaceae; genus Marinomonas; species Marinomonas alcarazii. The sequence continues at coordinate 199,103 of NZ_QKLW01000006.1, read as the reverse complement.
ACGGACGCACCGAGCGCGCGGCGCAATTTGCTTGGCTAGATTTGGATAATTACCAAGTCGGTCATTTAAGCCTGAGTCGCCTAAGCGAACAAGGCCACCAGAAAATTGGGGTGGTATCAGTAAGCGAGCGGTATTTTTTCGCCCAAGAAAGGCGACGTGGCATCCAAGATGCCGCCGAGCAAATTGGGCTTTCTCTTGCGTCTGAACAATGGTTAGAAGTGGGCTTTGACGAGGAAGAAAGTTACCTCGCTTGTGCTGAATTTCTGCTCCAGCACCCAGATATCACCGCGTTGATTTGCTTAACCAGCACCAGCGCGCGAGCCGCTGCATTGGCGGCCATGCGATTGCACAACTCACAGTTAAATGAAAGAGAAAAACCTGTGAGTGTCATTGGTTGTGATACACCCACTGATGAGCTAACCGCCAGTATGGGGATCACCAGCATTCAGCAAGCACCACCAGCACAGCTTGGTAAGCAGCTTGCCGAAATGATGGTAGCGCGCATCAAAGGGACTCCGGTGAAGGACCTGCAAGTCGTTTTAGCTCCGGGGGTTGTGACGATAGGACTTTAATAACACGTGTTTTTAAAGCCACAAGAAGCAGACAAATAAAAACAAGAGGAAGCCATAATGAAAACTAAAACTTCACTATTCGTTGCCGGCACAGTGCTGGCAAACGGACTCCTGATAAGCCAACTCGCTCACGCCGCCACGGTAGAATTTTGGACAGCACAAACTCAAACTGACCGACTACAAAATATTGAATTGCTGGCCAGTACCTTTGAAGCCTTAAACGATGGTGTGACCGTCAAAGTCGTCGCCGTCGATGAAAACGAAATGGCGACACAAATGGCTGCCGCTGTCGCAGCAGGTACAACACCGCAACTGATTGAGGTCAATTCCGAGATCATCATGGCGCTTGGCGAAGAAGGCATTGTCGATACCAAGACTCATCAAGGCGTCATTCAAGATATTGGCAAGAGTCGCTTTCATAAAGGGGCTCTGACCACTCTGACATCGCCTTCTGGGGAATACTATGGCTTGCCCTATCATGGTTTTATTCAGGGAATTTGGTACCGCAAAGATTGGTTTGATGAAAAAGGCTTAGCAGCGCCAAACACTTGGGAAAATATCGAAAAAGCGGCCAAAGCGCTCACTGACAAAGCCAATAATCAGTACGGCATTTTGGTCGGCACCAAGCAGGACAGCTACACAGAACAAGTCTTCACTCAACTGGCGCTTTCCAATAATGCCAGCCAGTTCGATGCCAACGGCAATTTAGTCTTCAACAGCCCTGCCACACTCGAAACCATCGAATATTACAAAGAATTAGCGAAATACAATCCACCAGGCCCACAGAACTGGCGTGCTCGAGATTATTACTTGCAAGGCAAGATGGGCATGTTCTTTTATTCCACTTACATAATGGATGATCTCGCTTTGGCAGAAGTGGCCAAAGGCTCACTGTCTTCAGCAAACTTCAAAGAGCTCAGCGGTGGCACCTTTGACCCTGAGTTGGTTAAAAACACTGAGTTCGCACCAATTATCACCCACAAAAGCGCCGCGTCTTATGGCACCTTGTCTGGCCTTGTCGCCTTGAAAGCGAAAAGCGCAGAGGACACCAAAGCCACCAAAGACTTTATTGAATTCATGTACGACCCTGCCAGTTACATCACTTTCCTACACATGGCACCGGGTGGCATGAACCCAATGCTGAAAGGCATTGCAGAAGATCCAGCGTATTTAGAGGATCCAAACGGTGTATTTAAACTTTATGGCGCAGACAAGATGAAACAGATCGTGTCTGGTTTTGACAACCTTCGCTCCTTCTCTGTCGTTGAAGGCAAAACATTCCCAGCCTCTGGCGCCATCTTTGCTAAATCTGTCATTCCGCGAATGATCTACAGCGTCACCATTGAGGGAAAAGACCCGCAAGCTGCGCTGAATGATGCTGAAGCGGAAATGAAATCGATTATAGGCCAATAAGTCTCAACCCCCTCCCAACCTCCCCTTAGCAGGGGGAGGAGCAGTGATCAGTTCCCTCCTCTTATTAAGGAGAGGACTAGGGTAGGGTTTTAGTGATTTTACCCCCTCCCAACCTCCCCCTTAGCCGGGGAAGGAGCAGTGATCAGTTCCCTCCCCTTGTTAAGGGGAGGGTTAGGGTGGGGTTAAACGTAAAAAAGGGAAGAAAATATGTCTTCTGTCTTAATAAAAAATGAATCTCGACTGGGTTTAAAGCTGGTTGCACCAGCGGTCGGAATCATTGGCCTGCTGGTGATTTACCCGATCCTGTTCAACATCTATCTGAGTTTTTTTGATGTTCAGCTCAACGGCACGAAAACCTTTGTTGGCATGGAGAACTACACGGACTTGCTCGGCAACCCGCGTTATTACCATTCCATTGGTGTCTCGGTTATTTATCTGATCGGCACAGTTGCTGGCACCACTATTTTAGGCCTGGCGGCAGCGATTCTAATGAACCAAGAGTTCCGTTTTCGCAATCTTGCCCGCGGCTTGATTCTTTTGCCCTACTTCGCGCCAGTTATCAGTGTGGTGTTCGGCTGGCAGTTTATTTTCGATCCTGTAAACGGCATTTATAACCACGTGGTGGTCGATGTGTTACACCTGACCGACACTCGGGAAAACCTCATCGGTAACCCAGATTCAGCTTTGTTCGTGGTGATCATATTCGATATTTGGAAGCATTTTCCTATCGCCTATTTACTGTTTCTCGCCAAGCTGCAAAGCGTGCCAAAAGACTTATACGAAGCTGCTGCGATAGATGGGCAAAATGCTTGGGGCCGCTTCTGGCACGTTACCTTGCCAGAGCTAAGATTCGTCATTGCCACCGTGGTGTTATTACGCATTATCTGGAATTTAAACCGCTTCGAAGACGTCTACTTACTTGCACCGAACGTGGAAACCTTGCCGATTTTCACTTACTACCAAGCGTTCGCTGGCATCGTCGATCAAGGCGTGGCCGCCGCAATTTCGGTGATTCAATTACTCGTGCTGGTAGGCTTGATCTGGCTGTACGTTCGTAAAGTCCTTAAGTGGTAGGGGAAGAATATGATGAATAAACGCTCAACCACCCAATCTGTGATCTTGTATGCCTTGGTGCTCGCGTTGGTGATTTTCTGCGTGTTTCCATTTTTGCAGATTCTTTCAACCTCGTTAAAGCATCCGATTGATTGGGGCAATCCATCGCTTATTCCGCGTGTCTTACATTTGGATGCTTACAAAGAGCTGCTTGGTTTGATGCCAGCAAAAGAAGCCGACATTCCAGCCAGTGTACAACGCTTACTGAGTAATCCAGCGCTGTCGGAAGATCAAAAACAAAAGCTATTGGCAAAGTTTAGTTCGGGTGGCGAGGTGTTTCCGTTCGGACGCTACATGCTTAATACCTTTGTGATTTCTTTCATTACGGGGATTTGTTCAACCTTTTTGGCCTCTCTCGCGGCGTACGCCATTGCGCGCCTACGTTTCCCAGCGCAATCCTTGATGGCAAACGGCGTTTTGTTTGTCTACATGGTTGGCGGTGTCTTATTGATGGTTCCGCTCTATCAAATGAGCGTTAACGTCGGCTTGGCATCGAGTGCCGCTGGGACGATTTTTAGTCTGTTTTTGATCTATCTGATTCAGACCTTGCCAGTCGCCATGTACATGTTGGGAAATTACTTCCGCACCATTCCCTTCTCCCTAGAAGAAGCGGCAATGATGGACGGTTGCTCAAGGGTAGAAGCCTTCTGGCGCATCATCATGCCCTTGTCGAAGCCGATGCTGTTTACCGTGTTTATCTATTGTTTTGTCATCGCTTGGAACGAGTATTTGTTTGCTTCCGTGTTCCTCAAACAATACCAAGATTTTCAAACCTTGCCGTTGGCATTACAAACTTTGTTTACCTCGAAAAACGCCATTTGGGATCGCATCATGGCCGCGTCCATGTTGACGCTATTGCCTGTGGTGATTTGTTTCATGTTGGCAAATAAACATTTGTCAGGCGGGCTTACCGACGGCGGTGTGAAAGGATAAATATGACTAATTTCAAAATAAACAACGCTAATTTTTGTATCCGTCATTCCCGCGAAGGCGGGAATCGAGCCCTTATGGCCATCGAAAATAACCTTATTTATACAACACCACTGGATTCCCGCCTTCGCGGGAATGACAAAGATATCTTTTAATTTTTTACGCCACAGTGGCGAGGAATTAAACCCGAAGAGATTAAATAAAAGGAATATTACGATGAGTTCCGTAATCTTACGAAATGTTAATAAATCCTACGGCAATTTGCCGATCGTGAAGAACCTCAATTTAGAAGTAAAAGACGGTGAATTTGTGGTGTTGGTTGGCCCAAGTGGCTGCGGGAAAAGTACCACGCTTCGCATGGTGGCAGGTCTAGAAGACATCACCCAAGGGGAAATACAAATTGGCCAACGTGCCATTAACGATTTGCCGCCACACAAACGCAACATCGCCATGGTGTTCCAGAACTACGCCTTGTATCCGCATATGTCGGTGCGAGAGAACATCATCTTTGGCTTGAAAAAGTCTGGTGCAGACGCGGAAACCATTAAAGAGAAACTCGCCGACGTATCGGAAATGCTCAAGCTCGACGATTATTTGGATCGCAAGCCTGCGGATTTATCCGGTGGCCAGCGCCAACGTGTCGCCATGGGGCGCGCCTTGGCTCGTGATGCGGATGTGTATTTGTTTGATGAACCTTTATCAAACCTAGACGCCAAGCTACGCCATCATATGCGGACCGAAATCGCTCGCATTCAGCATCAATACAACATGACCGCGATCTACGTTACCCACGATCAGATCGAGGCTATGACCTTAGGCGATAGAGTCGTGGTGATGCGCGATGGCATTGTCGAACAAGTCGGTACGCCAATGGAAATTTATCTACAGCCAACCAACACCTTTGTCGCAACCTTTATTGGTTCTCCAGCAATGAACTTGATTGAAGCAAAAATCGAAGGCGACGATCTGCTATTCGATAACTACCGACTGCCAGCAGCGAAAATCGCCAATGTGGACTTACACGACCTGAAATCCCACGACACAGTGTTGGTTGGCATTCGCCCAGATTTCTTTGAAGACAGCGCACTGTCCTCACCAAGCGATAACCTATTTGAATTCAACGACATACAAGTAGAGCTGGTGGAAAATCTCGGCTTCGACAAAGAAATCATGTTCAAACTCGGCGGCGAAGACGCCAAAGCCCGACTCGACCTACGTTCCCACGTCAAACGCCAAGAACGTATTTCTTTGTCGGTCGACTTGAATCGCGTCTTATTATTCGACACCAGCCCGCAAGGCATGCTGTTGAACTCTGGGGAAATTTGAAAGGAGAGTAACTAAGGCTTTGGCGCACCAATCATAGAATAGTTGATCAATTCTTGGTGGTTCTTTTGAACAATGTTTTCAGCTTGTACGTCAAAGCCCATTTTCTCGAAAAAGGCTTTAGCAAGAATACTGGCCTCAACATACATGATCTCGCATCCATTCTTTATCGCTTCGTCGCTGGCGTGTTTAAAAAGCGCCAACGCCACACCTCGGCGCTGGTAATTGCGATGCACATACAGGCAATCTATGTGACCATCCGATTCTAGTTCGATAAAGCCAACAACGACGTCATCAATCGTCGCAACGAACGGCTTGGTTATCGCTAACCGCTCTTTCCACATAGTGTAACCTGGTGGCGTTGGCGCCCATGCTTCCAGCTGTGCTGCTGAATAGATATCAGAGCTTATTGAATGCACTGAGCCATGAAAAAGATCAGCTATTTCGGTTGAATCTGAGGGTTTGAAGTGTCTTATTTTCATAGCCTTCTTTCCATATAGCCTGCTTGGAGAAATGATTTTGCCTTACCTTGCCCATGAATCAATCACTCAACAATGCGGCCGCACTGCCACAAACGGTCATAATGAATAGGAACCATTTTAGGTGTTTTGGGTTGGCTTTAATGGCCATTTTTACGGCTAGGAAAGAACCCAACATGGTGCCAGAGGCAAGGATTAACCCGGGGATCCAAAGGATCTGATCATTCCAAATAAATACGCCTAGCGCCAAGGCGGTAAACCCCAGTGTGCAGACCATTTTTAGCGCGTTGGTACGAACCAGATCGTAACGCAATGTACCAGCCAAAGCCGCAATAAGAATAAATCCAACCCCCGCCTGAACGAAGCCACCGTAAACACCAGCGATAAACAAAGCTATCCACGCACTCGGCTTTTCCGTGACTTTAAAAGGCACAGTGCCTTCTGGTGGCGCAATCATGGTCGGACGCACAATCATAATAATTGTCATGCCAATCATGGCACTCAGTAAAAGCGGTTTTAACCAGGTTTCTGGCGCATAACTGGCAGCAAATGCGCCTACAACACCACCGAGCAATGACGGAATCATCACTGGAAGGATATCAGCGTTATCCAATTTCTTCGCTTTACGAAAGCCAAACGTCGCCGCCACATTCTGTAAAAACACGCCAACTCGGTTCGTGGCATTGGCAATATCTGCCGGCATTCCCATAACCATTAGCGCTGGCAATGTTAGGTTAGAACCGCCTCCAGCCAATGTATTGATAATACCAGCAATGAAACCTGTGCCGATCAAAAGCGAAATGGTGAATACGCTGTAATCCATAACATTATCCTTAAGTGGCTCATGAGCGAGTCGGGGGAGAATAAAAAGAGGAACGAATAATAAAGACAATTCGATCAACTGACAAAAGGTTCTTAACGCAAATCGACAGCGAAATAAGATTGGAGTTAATCGGCTATATAAGAAATAACAAGACAAGCGTATAAAAATAGATTATTTTTCGTGCCCAAGAAGTACAAGGAACGTAACTTCAAAGAAACGAACATTATCTATGGTTTTTTCTGTGCGTTAAACATTCCCAAACTTCTTAATTTTATTGGATGAAATAAGTAAAGAGGTTTCAATGACAGTTAAGTCTAAGATTATTGCATTAATGGCTGCAGGGGTAATTCTCCCGATATTTATCATCTCTGCCGTTATTATTCAGAATGTGCGCTCTAGCGCCCTGCAAAGTTTCGAACAACGAAGCCAAGCTGAAATTGGTCATGTTGATACCATTTTTTCGATGTATTTGAATAATCTAGCGGAAAATGTAGCCTTTCTTGCCCAATCAAACGCACTAAAAAAATTGACGCCTGGCAGCATCAAAAGCTATGCCAATCAATCCACACAAGAAGAGATGACACCGCATAAAAACTCCCCTCTGGAGCAAGAAGCGTTCGCTCTGATGGATGCTTTCGGAGACTCTCACCCAGATTTAACCTATATTTGGTTAGGAGCCAATGATACTGGCTACCTCCAATGGCCAATTGCTAAGAACTCGAAAAATTACAATCCTATCGAAAGAGGGTGGTATAAGCAGTCAATCGATAGCCGTACGCCCGTTCGTATTCCTGCCTACCGAGATAGCGCAACCAACGCACCTCTTGTCGATTACATACAACGCTTTGATGGCCAAAATGGTTTTTACGGCGTCGTTGGTATTGATGTGACATTGAAAAAGCTAACTGAGCTATTAGCTAACGTGAAGTTTGGCGGCGAAGGTTATGTCGTCATGGTAGAGGATTCCAACACCATTCTAGCGGACCCTTCCGATCCTAAAAATAACTTCAAATCGATTAAAGAAGCATCACGTCCCTATGCCACGCTTGCTGATATAAGCACGGCTCAAGAGCTGACCATTAATGGTGAAACTTGGTTTGCCAAAGTGTATACGTCACCTGAACTGAATTGGAAATTTATTGGTTTAGTTCCCAGTAAAGTGATTTATGCACAAGCCAATAGTCTAATTATTATGATTGTTATCATCTCCTTGGTGATGATCGCTATATTCATGACTATTGGTGCGACACTGTCTAGTGTTGTGATTCGCCCAGTGAGAAATATGGCGGATCGACTTACTGACATCAGCCAAGGCGAAGGGGATTTAACGCAACGCCTAGAAGTTAAAAACAAAGACGAAGCAGGACAAATGGCCTCTGCTTTTAATCAGTTCGTTTCTTCAATCGACAGCATTGTTGGTCACGCAAAATCTTCAAGCGAACAAATCAGCCAGGTTGCCCATCAGTCTGAGAACCTATCTTCGGAACTCAGCGAAGTCGCCTCACACCAAGTTAACTCTGTTGATCAGGTATCAACGGCCTTTAATGAAATGGTAGCGACAGCCAATGAAGTTGCTTCTAGTTGTAGCAGTGCCGCCTCGGCAGCGGAAAACAGTGAATCTCAGGTAAAAGAGGGCAACAAACTCATTAGAGAAACAATGGAATCGCTTAATGGCTTAGAAAAAGAAATTAATAGCTCTAATGAAAGCATGATCGAACTGTCAAAAGAGTCAGAAAATATCGTCGGCATTTTAGACACCATCAAAGCCATTGCCGAGCAAACCAACTTACTTGCTTTAAACGCTGCCATTGAGGCGGCTCGTGCCGGTGAACAAGGCCGAGGCTTTGCGGTAGTGGCCGACGAAGTTCGAACACTTGCAGGCCGAACTGCGCAATCCACCGAAGAAATTGACAAGATGCTCACCAAGCTACAACAACAAACCGGCTTTGCCACGACGAGAATGAATCAAAGTGTTAGCGTCGCAAAAGATACGGTTGTCTTGGCTTCTAAAACCCATCACGTCTTTGGCGAAATTCTCCGCTCAGTACTTGAGATTAAAGACATGATGATTCAAATCAGTGCCTCGGCTGAAGAGCAGCATTTGGTAGCAGAAGAAATCAATACGAATGTCATTGTGATTCACGATGGCACAATCAAGTCCAGCGATCTATCCAATCAAGTTGCTGAAACGGCTGCCGCGCTAAATAAATTATCAGATGAGTTAAAAGTCATGGTTGGGCACTTTAAATCCAGCCAGATGTAATCGCTCAAGCACCGAAAAGCCTAGCATAAAGAGATAAACTGCCCCCCAATAGTTGGATATTCCAATTATTGGGGGTCTTTTTATGAGCCAAAATCATAGGTTGTTTCTTAAGCTTCTCATTCATACTTGAGAGCAAAACAAACCTAAAAAAATACTCGTCCAATTTTCGGTTGTTGCTTAATTGGGAATAAAGCACTCTATCCCAATAAACAATCTCCCAATACACTGAACGTAAGTATTACCTAGAAACAGGGCGCAACATGCTAATAACCGATGAAAAACAAGCCGACGACTATTACCGAGCCTTAATAAACCGTGAACCTAGTTATGTTGGCGTGTTTTTCGTGGGTGTTAGAACCACGTCTATTTTTTGCATTGCGACTTGTCGAGCACGTAAACCCAAGCGGGAAAACGTTGTGTTTTACACACATTTCAAAGACGCAATGGACGCAGGCTTTCGTCCCTGCAAAGTCTGTCGCCCCACCGAAAACACCCATGAGACGCCTTATGAAGTGCAAGCAGCAATAGACCTTGTGCGCGATTGCACAAAAGCGAAAATCACCGACCAGCAATTAAGAGAGTCGGGGATCAGGCCAATCTTTGTGCGCCGCTGGTTTAATCAACATTACGGCATGACGTTTCAAACCTTTCAACGTATGTATCGAATTAATTATGCCTTTCAAGAATTAAAGACAGGAAAAAGTGCCACCAATACAGCGCTAGATTCAGGCTACGATTCTTTAAGTGGTTTCGGTTACACTTTTAAAAAGTTACTCGGTCATGCACCGACCCTAAATTTGGAGAATGCTGTGATTTTAATTGATAGGCTAACAACGCCGATTGGCCCTATGTTTGTCTGCGCCACAGACGAGGGTATTTGCCTGTTGGAATTCGTCGATCGACGTATGTTAGAAACCGAGTTTGAAGACTTACAGCGTCGCTTAAAAGCGCCGATTATGGCCGGTGAAAATGCTCATATTAGACAGCTAAAACAAGAGTTAGAAGAGTATTTTCTAGGTACACGTGGCGAATTCAGTGTGCCGCTTCATACACCAGGAACGGATTTTCAAAATGCCGTCTGGAACATGCTTGGCAACATTCCGTTTGGTGAAACCGCCAGCTACCTAGAGCAAGCATCCCGATTGAATAACCCAAAAGCCGTACGAGCGGTGGCCAGAGCCAATGGCATGAACCGTGTCGCGATCGTCATTCCTTGTCATCGAGTGATTGGAAAAGACGGCAGTTTAACCGGTTACGCCGGAGGATTAGAGCGAAAACGCTGGCTACTGGATCATGAAAAAGCACACCGTCAAAATGTCGTGAAAGACTGACTCAAACGATTCAAACAGCTGTAGTTTCATGAATGTATCAAGGTTGCGTCATGGCATTGTAATTTCCATCTAGAGGACTTGAAATACCCTGCCACCAAGTTCATCTTGTGCACTTTGATTGTCATTATGGAATTCAATATGCCTACAAACATTGTTGCTGTATACGGAACGCTTCGTGAGGGGCTCAATAATCATGAACTTCTTACCGAATGCAAACGCATCGGTTTAGGCTGGCTAACTGGTTTTCGCATGCACAACCTGGGAAATTACCCAGGCATTGCTTCGACCCATGACGAAAGCGGCCGAATTCGAGTGGAATGGTACGACGTCTCAGATGAGATACTCGCGTCTTTGGATCAGCTGGAAGGCTACGACCCAAAAGCGCCAGAAAGCTCTATGTATATCAGAAAGCGGGTTTTCTCACCTTATGGTAAAGGCTGGATTTATGTCTATAACAAGCCACTCGATAACGCACCCTACATGGAAGCGGGCGATTGGGAGCGATACTCCCGAACCTCTATGCTTCATCAAGGCGCACAATCGGCGTAGACAATACTTGAGTCGTTTGAGCACTTTGCATTCGAGCGATATTCGCCACACTGGCGTTGATTTGACTTTCATCCGTTAACAAACCAAAACGCACCACAAAGTGCTTCGACTCACCCGCGCCAATCGTCGGAACCAAACCTAATTCACGCTGATAAGAGCGGTTATAAGCAAAACTAGTACCCGGCTCAATGCCTACAACGTAACCTTGCTCTAGTGTGTCCGTATTTTTCCATATGGTCAGCACTGGCAAGGTATCTGTTTGGTAGCTCACTTCAATGCCGCAGCTTGCCGCTGCATTGTGTAATAACGCGTGAGAAAAGCCCTTCTCGTCACTCAGCGGACGAATATTAAATACCATTTCGTCAAAGTCTTTGGTTGGCTCAGGCATCTGGCTCCAATCACTCAAACCACCAGCGGCGTAGTCATTAAAAGGTGATAATTCCGCCATAGGAACATGCAGTTTTGCCCCCTTTTCAAGGATCGGCTGAGCAAAATTATTGTGGTAAATCGCTTGGTATTCGCGCGGATAACTGCCTTTGTTGGTTAAGGTGTCTTCAACCAATAAATAAGGCTCATCTGGCGTCAGAGATAATACAGTCTGCAATTCAAAGTTAGTGAATTTAAAGCGTTTTTCATCTACACGCCCACGTAAAGTCACACGATAAGGTGGCACTTGCTCAACCTCTAAAATCACTTCGTCGGCTGGCGTGTTTTGAATACGACCATGTAATGTCAAAAACTCATCGCCGTCTTGACCTGGGTGACCTGCCCACTGATAACCACACCGCACAATCATCTCGTTAAAACCATCTAACCAACCTAAGCCGCCAGACGCTTCTTGATTAACAAAGCTTGGATGAACCACTTCTTTAACAGGCGAATCCCAACCAAATCGTACGTCTTGTCCTGACGCATCTTTCCTAATGACATCCAGAACCGCCATGCCGCGAGTCGGTACAACACGAACAACAGAGTCACCTACTGTTAACGTGATCAAGCGCGAACCGGTTTGCTTACCGCCCATTAGACAAGTTTGCTGCACAGTAATTGGAATGTCTTTCGGCAAGCCCATTAATTCCGCAGACAATGACAAATTCGCCACATCGATATGTTGTTGATTACTTAGAAGAACAAGTTGAAACATGGTTAGGCTCCAAAGGAAATTGCCTCATGCTAGCGCAAGTAAGAAAGCAAAACTAATAAAAAATAAGCGATTATGAATGCTTAGCGATGGACAAAAAACTTCTTTAGTTCTTGTTAATTATCTAATTTTTTAAGGCGCTTTAAGTAACTTAAGTAACTTAAGTTATTCGGACATTGCAATACAGTCTTAACAATCGCAGGTCTAAAATATAAAATTGATAACCATTTTTGGAAACTAAAACAGGATAATACCTTTATATGGATTATATAAAAAATACGCTTGCCCTCACTCTTTATAAAAGATTATTGTCTTCTATACCCTACCCGCGTTGCACAGAATGAGGTTGTTCATGAAATCACCTATTAGAATTAGACAGCAAATTAATATTGGTTTGGTCATTATTCTCTTACTGGCTCTTGCTAGTATTTATCTCGTAATAGAAATGAAAGTGAAGCCTGATTTAACCGCAGAGCGACAAAGTCAGATTTCTGTTAATCAACAAGGCTTGAGTGAATTACTCAGTGCAAAACTAGAAAAAATCCAACTCCTTACCAGTACTCTTGCTTTGGCTGGCTCTCAACTGCCTAAAGATGAATCTCTCTTTAAGCAAGTTTTTCCCAGCATTATTAATAATCATGGTGATAAAAGTATTGCTGGAGGTGGTATTTGGCCGGAGCCTTCTGCCTTTACCGCTAATACAGAACGCCGTAGTTTTTTCTGGGGTCGGGATGGTTCTCAAATGAGCTATCTAGACGATTATAATGACCCTGCAGGGTCAGGCTATCATAATGAAGCTTGGTACACTGTCGGCAGAACCTCTTCACAAAAGCTTTGCGCTTGGTCTGAAGCCTACATTGACCCGGTCACTAATACGCCGATGGTGACCTGTACGATTCCAATGAAAGAAGGCAATAAATTCACCGGTGTTGCAACCGTCGATATGATGCTCGATGGCATCACAAAATCACTTGAAGAATATGGTGCTGCAAACCAAGGTTATGTCTTCGCAATTGACCAAGCTGGACAAGTGCTAAGTTTTCCTAAAGGCAAAGCTAACCTAGTTAAAAGCGATGGCAGCATGCTGACCGCTAAAGAGCTAGGGAATCAACTTCCATGGTTAAAAGAATCATTAGCAGGTCTAAATGGAGAAGAAAAAGTTATCTCTATTGATCACGACGGTATTTTAGACGGAGCCGCCTATGTGGATTTAATCAAACACCCACAAACAGGTTGGACCATTGGCTTAGTTGTTCCTAAAGAAAGAATGACAGAAATCGCTCAAAGCATGGGCCTTTTCCTAATGATCGTCATTGGCGCCTTATTGATCATAGTAAGCGTTATTGCCGCTTCTTTCTTCCGCAGCTTGCTTGGCCAGATCAACCAAACAACTCAGCAAATTCAAGAGTTGGCTGATGGTGGTAGCAGTCAAGAGCTGAAAGTAGGTAAGCTAAATGAACTTGGTGATTTACGCCAGGCCGTGAATGCTTATGGCGATAAACTTAAAAAACTGCTTGAGCAAATTCATATTGAGTCCGCCAACTTAGTGAAAGATGCTGGGCGCTTAAGTTCATTTAGTAATGATTTCTTACACAAAGCGAATAGCCTGAGTGATGAGAACACCACCTTAGCAGCCGCAACAGAAGAGCTAGGAGCCACCTCTCATGATGTTGCCATGTATGCAAACGAGACCAAAGCAACCGTCGAGCGTATCCACCAAGACGTGCGCAGCAGTGGCAATGAAATGAATACCGTTATAGAGACAATGCGCTCTCTTACTAGCGCCATGACACAAGCACAAGCCAACATACTTAAGCTAGACGAAGACAGCCGTCGTGCAAACGGCATGTTAAGCGTGATCCGTGACATTGCCGAACAAACCAACTTGCTGGCATTAAACGCAGCAATTGAGGCGGCAAGGGCCGGAGAAACAGGTCGAGGCTTTGCGGTTGTTGCCGATGAAGTGCGTAACCTTGCCGCGAAAAGTGAAAGCTCTGCGGTAGAGATAGAAGAGGTCTTAGGGCGCTTGCAAGTGGCATCAAAAGAATCCGTAAGTTCTATGGAACTTGGCCACAGCGAAACAGAACGCGCCGTTGAGACAGCAGAATCGACAGCAAATCACTTGCATCAGGTTGTTAGTGCTTTCTCTCAAATCACCGATCAGGCGACACAAATTTCGGTGGCCGCTGGTGAGCAGCAAAAAGTATCGCAAGACTTGAGCAAATTCGTTTCTCGACTACAGGAACTTACTGGCAGCAATGCCAGCGATTCGAGTCATCTTAGCCGTATGAGCCAAGAGATTGACGCCATTGCCAACCGACTCAATGCGTTAAAATAACAACACTCTAGCAATACAACAGATCAAAAATCCCCCACTAACCTAGTTAGTGGGGGATTTTTTTTGCAGACTTTTAGTTTCAAAGACGGTGCCAAAATTTTGCAACTAATCGATGCATAAAATGCCGATACGGTGGACGCAGCAAGGTAAGTACATTCGGCCCTCGTTTACGCAATATCGACTTACTATGAGAAAAGGTTCGAAAGCCTTCTTCAGCGTGATAAGCCCCCATTCCCGACGCACCTACACCACCAAACGGCAAATCTGCTTGCGCTACTTGCACTAAGGTGTGATTAGTCACCAAGCTGCCGCTCACGATGCGTTCTGCACACAGCACTTGATCATCAGCGTTTTGCGTAAACAAATACAAAGCAAGGGGCCGAGGTTTCTGCTGGATGTAAGACAGGGCATCGGACATTTCGGTATAGGTAAGAATGGGCAATAACGGTCCGAACACTTCCTCCTGCATCACGCTTAATTCGTCGTCAGGCTGATGTAAAACATGCAACGCTAGCTTACCTGCGCTTTCTACAGGCCCTTGTGGCATAAGATTGTCACATTGCACACCTGCGGCTTGCGCTTGCTTTAAATAGCCTTTCAGGCGGTCTAATTGCCGAGTGTTAATCAAATTGGTGTAATCAGGGCTCAACACACCATCGGGATAGTAAGCGGCAAGCTCCTGTTTGATATACTCGATTAAGGTTTGCTTATGCTCGGAATGGCATATGACGTAATCGGGCGCAACGCAGGTTTGTCCGGCATTTAGAGCCTTACCAAACACCAGCTTCTTGGCGGTATCGCGCAAATCCGCTGACGGTGCCACCAGTAATGGTGATTTACCACCTAGCTCCAGAGTAACAGGCGTTAAATGCTTCGCAGCGTTGCGCATAATAATGTAGCCAACAGCGGTTGAACCGGTAAATAAAAGATGATCAAAGGGCAAAAGACTGAACTCATTGGCGATATCGCCCTCACCTTCAACTACTTCTATCCAATCCTCACCCAAGGCGTGGCTCACTATGTCGCGTAAGACGCGATTGGTTGCAGGACAAAACTCCGATAATTTCATCATCACGCGATTGCCAGCGGCTAAAGCGCCCACCAAAGGCCCTAAAGACAGCAACACCGGATAGTTCCAAGGTGATATGACGCCGACAACGCCTTTAGGCTGATAGAACACCTGAGCGCTTGCAGGCAAGGTGCTGACGTGGAGATTACGCCTTGATGGTTTCATCCATTTAGCGAGATGACGTTTCGCGTGTTTTATTTCCCCAATCAAAGGAACAAGCTCCAGCAACCTTGATTCTTCATGGGCACGCTGCCCAAAATCTTTTTGCAACGCATCTAATAAAGAAATTTCATGGTCCATGAGCGCTGCTTGTAAACAAGTAAGACAATGCTGACGCTCTTTAATCGATGGGAAAGGGGTTTGATTTGCCAAGTTTTTCAGACGAGAAAAAGCCGAATGAATGTCGTTTTTAGAAGAAAAACTGGAAGAACTTATATTCATGTTGGCCTCTAACAGCTCGTTATTATTTTGTGATGAAACGCCGTCGATTTACTACACTATGTAATGATTCACAAAAAAAGCAAGGAGCAGATTATGGCGACTATTTTGTGCTACGGAGACTCCCTTACTTGGGGTAGCATCCCTAATGGTGGACGTTATCCAAAACATTTACGCTGGCCCAATATCTTAAATGACCTTTTGGGGAAGCATCACCAAGTCATAAACTTTGGATTACCTGGCCGAACCACTATCTGGAATGACCCTTTCTTGGAAGGAAGAAACGGCTTGTCATACTTACAAGCCGCCTTAGAAACCTTTGGCCCAGTAGACATTTTAGTACTCATGCTAGGCACCAACGATCTTAAACGACATTTCAATGTGGGAGCCTTTGAAGCAGCAAAAGGCATAGAGAAGCTGATCGAGAAGTCAAGAATGCCGAATCCTCACGGTTTCCCAAGCCCAACCCTTGTGGTCATCGCACCGCCAAATATTTTATCCCCAACGGGCTCTATGGCAGAGAGCTTCAACGGAGCCATTGAAAAGTCACAACATTTTCATCAGTACTATCAAGATATTGCTGCGCACAACCAATGTATTTTCCTTAATGCTGCCGGGGTTTTACAGCCTAGTGAGGTCGATGGCGTACATTTAGACGCTCAAGGGAATGAGGCATTAGCACACGCCTTATATGAGGCTATCAAGCACAAAATTCAGTCATAACGTATTGTTTTTCATTACTTTTGTTTAAACTTTGGCCATGCAGTTTGTCAAAATTAAAAACGAATCAATCTCAACAATGAATAAGACTCATGCTAAATACGTTATATCAGAGCGACGATGAACTTTGGCTAAAAGAGGGACGTCTGCCAAAGCAAAAGGAAAAAACAAAATCTGTACAAAATATGCACGATTATTTGAAAATATTCGTATTTAGGCGAAATAATCGCTCATTCTATTTTTCGTACACAAAGTTATCCACAAGCAATTAGGGCAGGCATTTTTTTCACTGCGAGACGCCCATGACACTTAATGTCCCTGTATTTTGCTTCTGTATGCTCAAATTCCCTCTTTTTTGTACCTCGCAATCAAATAATAAATCCGTATGATCTTGGGCATTGGATTGATGCATTAGATCAATATGTCGAACAAAGCAGTAAGGAGAAAGGCAATGAAAGTAAGCTTCATCGGACTTGGAACAATGGGCTACCCAATGGCTGGGCATGTAAGCAAGGCAGGCCATGAGGTTGTCGTTTTCAATCGATCAACACAAAAAGCCCAAAACTGGTGTAGCGAATACACCGGCACCTTTGCGACCACTCCCGCTATCGCTGCAAAAGACGCTGATATTGTATTAACTTGTGTCGGCAACGATGATGATTTGCGCGCGGTGTATCTAGGTCCAGAAGGAGCCTTTCAGCAGGCAAAAGCGGGCACTCTGTTTATTGATCACACAACCGCCTCAGCAGAAGTGGCAAAAGAGCTTCATCAAGCGGCTCAAGAAAAAGGTTTTCACTTCATGGATGCACCCGTTTCTGGTGGCCAAGCTGGAGCCGTCAACGGCGTATTAACCGTAATGATCGGTGGTGAGCAAAGCGACCTAGATAGAGCGCAGCCAATACTGGATTGTTATGCAAAAGCGTCAACATTAATGGGACCTATCGGAAATGGCCAAATTACCAAAATGGTCAATCAGATTCTAATTGGTGGTGTGCTGGCGGGCTTGTCAGAAGGTATTCGCTTTGCGCAAAAAGCAGGCTTAGACATCGCAACGCTGGTCGACACACTAAAGCATGGAGCGGCAGGATCGTGGCAATTAGAGAACCGTGGTGAAACCATGGCGAAAGATGAGTTTGATTTTGGTTTTGCCATCGAGTGGATGCATAAAGATTTGGGGTTGAGTCTTGCTCAGGCCGAAAAAATGGGCATCCAGATTCCTTTAACTCAGGCAGTAGATCAAGACTATCAAGCACTCATGGCCGAAGGCCGTAGTCGCCAAGATACTTCTGTTCTCATAAAAGCATTTGATAAAAAGTAACCCCCTCCCAACCTCCCCCTTAGCAGGGGGAGGGGCTTGTGCTATTCCCCTTCACACTCCCTCTTATTTTCAAGTGGAGGATTAAGGAGGGGTTGTTCTCTTTTTTGCCACACAAGGACTCACTGAAAAACGCCTTTTGATCTCTCTTTTTTCCACTTCTTGCAGATTTCTTAAAAAATATCCCCCCTTTTCTTCCCTATTCCTTACGCAGTAATTCACCTGCTAGGCCTTTGTTTTCAAGCCTTTCATAGCTTTATGTAAATTTTGTATTCATTCCACGTATAGGACATATCATTATTTCGATTGGTTATTTAAATTGGCTTAAGTACTCTTCAATGACGCTGTTTTTGAGGTTTCTGTTTAATCAGACTCATCATTTATAGCTAAAGGGGGCTCAAGGACGAGGCAGAGCAGCCCCATTCGAACTAGGAGTTTGGATGGGGTTTGTTTTAACGCAGTGAAACTCGCACTAACAAGATGGCTCTTAACCTACCCAAGAAATTCACAAAAGTAACGAATACCTTGATTCGACTTCCCACGTGTTCAACACGAATATAATTATGCTAATGGAGAGTTACAATGAAAAAAGGGTTAGCAAAACTGACGCTTGCACTCATGGCCGCTGGAGCAATTGGCACATCTGCTCACGCTGCATCCACACTAGTTTATTGCTCAGAAGGTAGCCCAGAGGGCTTTAACCCAGCATTCTATACTGCTGGTACAACTTTTGATGCGACATCAAAAAACATGTTCAACCGTTTAGTCGAATTCAAACTTGGAACGACTGAAACAGAGCCTGGCTTAGCAACAAGCTATGATGTATCAAGCGATGGCCTTGAATACACTTTCCATTTGCGTAAAGGCGTGAAGTTCCACTCTTCAAAAGACTTCAAGCCAACACGTGACTTCAACGCTGACGATGTGATCTTCACTTTCGATCGTCAAGGCAACAAAGAAAATCCTTACCACACAGTATCTGGTGGCTCTTACGAGTACTTCACTGGCATGGGTATGGACACGCTAATCAAGAAAATCGAAAAGATTGACGACTACACGGTGAAGTTCGTTTTGACTAAACCTGAAGCGCCATTCATTGCTAACCTAGCAATGGACTTTGCGTCTATCTTTTCTAAAGAACAAGCCGACGCTTATATGAAAGCGGGCACGCCTGAGAAGTTGGATATCGATCCAGTTGGCACAGGTCCGTTCCAAAAAGTTCAGTACCAAAAAGACTCTTTGATTCGCTACACTGCATTTAAAGATTACTGGAAAGGCAAAGCAAAAATCGACCGTCTTGTTTTCTCTATCACGCCAGACGCATCTGTTCGTTACGCGAAATTGAAAGCCGGTGAATGTGATGTTATGCCGTACCCGAACCCAGCTGACCTTAAGCAGATGGAAGCGGATCCAAACATCAACCTAATGAGCCAAGAAGGCTTGAACGTTGGTTATTTGGCATTTAACACGCAGAAAAAACCCTTCACTGATGTTCGTGTTCGCCAAGCGCTAAGCTTAGCAACAGACAAGAGCGCGATCATTGATGCCGTGTTCCAAGGCGCAGGTAAAGCCGCGAAAAACCCAATTCCACCGACTATGTGGTCTTACAACAAAAACGTTGTAGATTATGCATACGATCCAGTAAAAGCGAAAAAATTGCTTGCTGAAGCGGGTTATCCAGACGGTTTCTCAACGAATATTTGGGCAATGCCAGTACAACGTCCATACAACCCAAATGCGCGTCGTATGGCTGAAATCATGCAAGAAGACTGGTCAAAAATCGGCGTAAAAGCGGAAATTGTTTCCTACGAATGGGGTGAATACCTAAACCGTTCTAAGAAAGGTGAACACGATACCGTATTGCTAGGTTGGACTGGTGATAATGGTGACCCAGATAACTTCCTATATGTATTGCTAGGTTGTGATGCTGTTGGCGGCTCTAACCGTGCACAATGGTGTAACGAAGAGTTCAACAACTTGCTTCTAAAAGCAAAACAAACTTCTGATAAAGCGGAACGTACGAAAGACTACGAAGAAGCTCAGGTTGTTTTCAAACGTGAAGCGCCTTGGATCACTATCGCGCACTCAGTGGTTTATGAGCCAATCCGTAAAGAAGTAAAAGGTTACAAAATTGATCCACTTGGTGGTCACTACTTCTACAACGTTAGTAAATAGAAGTAAGTCCTTACTCGGACGATGACAAAGAGTTTACTCACTGGGACGTGGGTAAACTCTTTGCTGACCGAGCGATTTGCTCGATCACATAATATCTCAAGAGAGCCTGTCCTTTATGTTCCAATTTATTTTCCGTCGTCTAAGCCTCGTCATTCCGACCTTTATCGGGATTACCTTGCTGACCTTTACCCTTATTCGCCTTATTCCCGGTGACCCAATCGAGGTCATGGCTGGTGAGCGCGGTGTGAGCGCAGAACGTCACGCCGAGCTAAGTGCTCAACTTGGCTTTGATCAGCCGCTATATGTGCAGTACTTCCATTACGTCACTGGCGTTTTACAGGGGGACTTAGGCAACTCCCTCATTACCAGAGAACCGGTAATGAAAGAATTTCTTACGCTTTTCCCAGCTACCATAGAATTGGCTGTTTGTGCGGCTATTTTCGCTATTTTAATCGGTTTGCCTGCGGGTATTTTTGCTGCGGTAAAACGAGGAACTGTGATTGACCATTCGGTGATGACTTTCTCTCTGACTGGTTATTCCATGCCCATATTCTGGTGGGCACTGCTACTGATGTTGGTATTTTCCGTTAATCTGGGTTGGACACCCGTCTCTGGACGGATAGACGTGGTGTACTGGATAGACGACGTTACCGGCTTCATGCTGATTGACTCATTATTATCGGGTGAGGAAGGCGCGTTTTCTTCTGCGGTATCTCATCTTATTTTGCCAAGCATCGTACTCGGCACGATTCCTATGGCAGTGATCGCCCGTATGACACGCTCTTCTATGTTGGAAGTATTAAGCGAAGATTACATTCGTACCGCTCGTGCAAAAGGCATTGCCCCTTGGCGTGTCATTGTCATTCATGCGCTTCGCAACGCCTTGATTCCTGTTATTACCGTGATCGGTTTACAGGTAGGGATTCTGTTGTCCGGTGCCATTTTGACCGAGACAGTCTTTGCTTGGCCAGGCATTGGTAAATGGTTGATCGAGTCCATCGGACGCCGTGATTACCCCGTTGTACAAGGCGGCATTTTGATTGTTGCCTGTATCATCATTGTCGTGAATCTCTTGGTAGATATCACTTACGGCATTGTTAACCCACGAATTCGACATAGCCGATAAGGAGGCGTTTATGACTACATCTACAAAAACGTCCACGACAGACGCGCCATTGACTGCACCAGTACCTATGACGCCAATGCAAGAGTTTTGGCATTATTTCAGCAGCAACAAAGGCGCTGTAGCTGGCTTAGTCGTGATTGCGATTATTTGCTTCATGGCCGTCTTTGCTAATTTTGTTGCACCGCACTCACCGTCTGACCAATACCGCGATGCGCTGTTATTACCACCAGCTTGGTTAGAAGGCGGTAACTGGTCTTTTGTTCTAGGTACCGACGATGTAGGCCGAGATATATTATCTCGATTGATTTATGGTTCACGCCTTTCTATTGCTGTCGGCATAGTCGCAGTTACTGCGTCTTTGGTAATGGGTATTTTGCTGGGTCTGATTGCTGGTTATTTTAAAGGTGTAATCGATACGGCAATCATGCGTATTGTCGACATCATGTTGGCGATGCCAAGCTTGTTGTTGGCCATTGCGATCGTCGCCATCTTAGGGCCAAGCATTGTGAATGCAGCTTTAGCCATTTCCATTGTTTCGCTACCGCATTATGTTCGTTTGACTCGTGCGGCAACCATGGCAGAAATGTCACGAGATTATGTAACGTCTTCTCGCGTAATCGGTGCTAGCCCACTGCGTTTGATGTTTATTTGTATCTTGCCAAACTGCTTAGCGCCTTTGATCGTGCAAGCAACATTAGGCTTCTCCAGCGCCATCCTAGATATGGCGGCCTTAGGCTTTCTTGGCCTTGGCGCACAACCACCAACTCCTGAATGGGGTTCTATGTTGGCCGATGCGTTGCAGTTTGTTCAGCGCGCTTGGTGGGTGGTTACTTTCCCAGGTTTGATGATTTTGATCACAGTACTGGCGTTTAACCTCATGGGCGATGGCTTGCGTGATGCCCTTGATCCCAAGTTGAAACAGTAAGAGAGGTTGTTATGTCACTGTTACAGTTGGAAAATTTAAGCGTTACCTTCGGCAATTTTCGCGCCGTTGATAACATCAGTTACAAGGTCGAAGAAGGGGAAGTTCTCGGCATCGTTGGGGAATCTGGCTCAGGCAAGAGTGTGAGTTCATTGTCCATCATGGGCTTGATCGATTTCCCAGGTAAAGTGAGCGCAGACCAATTAACCTTCGATGGTCAAGATCTGCAAGCTATGCCAGAAAAGCAACGTCGTAAGCTAACAGGCTCAGACATTGCGATGATCTTCCAAGATCCAATGACCAGCCTTAACCCATGTTTCACCGTGGGCTATCAGATCATGGAAGCGTTAAAAACGCACCAAGGCGGCAGTAAGAAAGAACTGCGAACCCGTGCGATTGAGTTGCTAACACAGGTCGGTATTCCAGCACCGGAATCGCGTTTGGACAATTACCCTCATCAGCTTTCAGGTGGCATGAGCCAGCGTGTGATGATTGCCATGTCTATTGCCTGTGATCCGCGTCTATTGATCGCTGACGAGCCAACAACCGCTCTAGACGTGACCATTCAAGCGCAGATCATTGATCTATTGATTGAGTTACAACGCAAAAAACAAATGGGCTTGGTGCTAATCACTCACGATTTGGCTCTCGTGGCCGAAGTGGCTCATCGCGTTATCGTTATGTACGCGGGTCAAATTGTCGAATCAGGTCCAGCGTCAGAAGTCTTCAGCACCCCAAGACACCCTTATACTCAGGCGTTACTGGCTTCTTTGCCAGAATCGGCTTCCGGTAAAGCTCGCCTTGAAGCGTTACCGGGTGTGGTTCCAGGCCAATATGATCGTCCGCTGGGTTGCTTGCTCAGCCCTCGCTGTCCTTATGCGACAGATCATTGCCGTCAGGTTGAACCTGCAAACCAAGGGGATCTTGATCGTCAAGTAAAATGCCATACGCCATTGGACCGCGAAGGGAGACCAGCCGCATGAACCAATCCGATAGCCAGTTAATCTTAAAGGCTGAAAACCTAAAACAGCATTACCACGTCAAACAAGGTTTGTTTAAACCTGACGCTGTCGTTAAAGCGGTTGATGGCATTAGTTTCAACCTTGAAAAAGGCAAAACCCTTGCGGTAGTAGGCGAATCTGGTTGTGGTAAATCCACTCTTGGCCGCATGCTGACCATGATTGAAACCCCGACAGGTGGTAGCTTGGCTCACCTAGGTGAAGACTTACTAACCTTGAGTGCAGACGCGCAAGCGAAGCTACGCCAGAAGATCCAGATCATCTTCCAGAACCCTTATGGCTCGCTGAATCCACGTAAGAAGATAGGTGCAATTCTGGAAGAGCCTTTGGTCATTAACACCAAGCTTTCCAAAGAAGAACGCAAAGAAAAAGCGCTCTCTATCATGGCGAAGGTCGGTTTAAAAACCGAACATTACGACCGTTACCCGCACATGTTTTCGGGTGGACAACGTCAGCGTATCGCCATCGCACGTGGCTTGATGCTCGACCCAAATGTCATTGTCGCTGACGAACCTGTGTCAGCGCTGGATGTATCGGTTCAAGCGCAAGTATTGAACTTGATGATGGATTTGCAGGAAGAGTTTGGCTTGAGCTATGTGTTCATCTCCCACGATTTGTCAGTGGTGGAACACATTGCCGACGACGTGATGGTGATGTACTTAGGTAAGGTGGTTGAACAAGGTACTCGCGAACAGCTGTTCGAGAACCCGAAACACCCTTATACCTTAGCATTACTGTCTAGTACGCCGCAGCTTTCACCAGATAAACGTCGCGTACGTATTAAGCTACAAGGCGAACTGCCTTCACCGCTTAATCCGCCTTCAGGTTGTGCTTTTCACGGACGTTGTAGCTATGCCAACGACCGCTGTAAAAGCGAAACGCCATTGCTACGATTAGATGATCAAGCGGAGCAAGAGCAAGGCCACATGATTGCTTGTCATGCTGTGGAAGAAAAGCGTATTGAAGCGATTAAGGTGGGTGCAGCGTAATCGAACCCGTCTAAGATATATGAGCTTTAAAGACGCCCGAAAGGGCGTTTTTTTATATCTGAAATCTTTATATTCCTGATTATCAAAATAAAGAATTAATAAATTTATACTGTTTACTATACCAATAATTTATGAAGTCAGCACAAAATTGGATGACTAAGTCAAACCACCAAGTATTACACTGGATCAATGCAGTAGAACAGATTCATTGTTTTACCTAGATTGCAGACTTATAAAAATAATTAATGCATTGGTGTAAATATGAAGTTTGATTTTTCTATCTACGACCTTCATGTCGCAGAAGCTTCTTCGCAAACGCTAACAAACATTTTACGAGATAAGAAGTTTGGTGAGTATTATTTCATTCAAAGCTCTCCCCTTCAGAAACTTGCAAAGTTAACGTTTAAGGAGTTCGGACCACTTTCTATTTTAGAGTACGAAGCTGGCAACAGCACAAATATTCGCGCATCTAACGTTTCAAATGCTTATTTTCTACATATCATTCTCGCCGGTCAAAGCATCGGTAAGTCTAATAACGAGGTACGTACACTGCGGGCTGGTGACTCTATTTTAGTCATGCCAGGCACTCGATTTGAATCCAATAACTCTAAAAACTGCCGAAAGTTAATTGTTAAAATTCCAACCGATTTTTTACACCAGACCGCACGAAAGTTCGGCTATGTGACAACAAAAGAACCAATCCAATTTGAACATAATGCCAACGTATTCCCAATGACGGGGCCTTTATTCAACCTACTTAATGACATGCTACAGCAGGACAAGCGCATTCTTTGCGATCGTGCATTGATCTACTACTGCCGACTATTCAATAGTGCAATTCTAACCATGTTCAAGAGCAACTTTATCCAGCCTCGATCTACTTTGTCGCTACACCGTCATGTAGAACGCGTGCGTAATTATGTGCTAGACAATATTACAGCAGACATAACAATCGATGAATTGGCCAAGGTATGCCAAATTAGCCGAAAATCCTTGTATAACCTCTTTGAAAGAGAAGCAGGACTAACGCCGTCCGCTTACATACGCCGCCTAAAGTTAGAAAGTATTCATTCCGAATTAAAGAACAATGAACGCGTTAGAAATGTGACACAAGTCGCGTTGGAGTATGGTTTTACGAATTTGGGAAGGTTCTCAGCTCAATACCGAGAACAAATTGGGGAATTGCCTTCTCAAACGCTAAGACATTTTACTCATTAACCTAGAGCTAAAAAAAACAGACTAGGCAAAAGGGTAAGACCCAGTCTGTTCTTGCTAGTGCTCTTGTATTAGAACTTGTACATCGCCATTATTTCTACTTGCTGTCCAGCAGGGCGCGTTACAATGCTACCGCTCGCTGCACCATTAGTCGCGGCACTTTGATCTCGTAGCTCGACACCAATATCAAGCCCTGGAAGGTAAGTGTAAATCATGTTCGCTGTGGTAATGGTCAGCGTGTCATCAGCCAAGCTTGAAGCATCTGTCGACACTTGACCATAACGTAGATTCGCTCGTAACTTATCATTCACTTTATGACCAATACCCGCGGAAAAGCCAGTGATTGTTAACAGGTCACCATTGCTATCTAATTCGGCTGAGCCAGCTGTTCCAGCGGCTCCGTTGTATCCCCAACCGGCATATATTGCAGCACCCGTACCAGAAAAGCCGCTTACAGATACGCTTGTATCACCAAATTTCAACTTTGCAGCCAAAGACAACGCTGCACCAAATTTTGACTCACTATCGTTTGTATCGGACGGTGTTGTGTCGACGTCTCGACCAGTAAGCGTCACGTTATAAGCATGGCCTTCTGCGGTTCTATGAGTATATCCGGCAATCAAATCTGGAAGATTTGCATGACTATAAAGAGGATCCTGTGCTGTTAATCGCAAACCACCCTTTGCATAATGCGCTACAAGGTCAGGCCTTACTACCGCTCCGTTCCCTGAAACCGTACCAATACCCGTTCCATAGAAGTTAATCATTTCAGTATCAAAAGGTGCATTGGCATAAAACTGCCCAGTCCAAGTCTGACCTACCGTTAAATGATCAACCGTCAATGTTGCATGACGTAAACGAAATACTGAAGAAGCGCCTCTGAAGTCACCTTCAATAAAGCCTTTCAGTTTATGGTCGCCTTCTTGGCGGCTAGTGGTAAAGTTCAAGCGTGACTGGCTAGCACTACTTTCAAACGTGCTACGGCTCTCATCGGGATTGTTGAAAACACCCTCAGCTTTAATATAACCACCTACACTAAATTGAGTACCGTTAAAATCACCCAATTCAAGCGCAAAACCTTGAGAAGATAAGCCTGCAATAATGACCGCTTGTGCGACTTTATTTTTCATCAACATATGGATACCACCCTGTTCATTCACAGTTATATTTATAATTAGAGGGTCAATATCGCAAAACAATGCGTATCCAGATATCCATATAGTGCAATCTTTGTACACTGGGAGTAGTAACATTAAAAAGAAGCAACTTAACTAGGTAGGCCGGTTTTTAAGGTTACAATTTCGAAGCACTCTCTTTCCGATTCAATTTCAGAGTTCATATTTTAATCAATTTGATATATTATTGTACGGAATTACCGTACTTAATGGTGGAACCATGGACTCTATTAGCGTAAACAAATTCAGAGACAATTTAAAAAGTGTTGTCGAAAATGTCATTAATCAGCATGAGCCAGTAAAAGTCACTCGTCGTTCAGGTGAAGATTTTGTAGTGATAAGCGCAGAGGACTGGGAACGTGAACAAGAGAGCTTGTATGTACTACAAAACAAAGGTTTGACTCAGCAAATTAGTGAATCAATTGAGACTCATGCCCAAGGAAAGGGTCGCCAAGCAACAGATGGAGAGCTTAATGAGATCCTTGGTCTTTGAAGGTAATACATGGCATGCGTATGAAAAAATGCGCGAACAGGATAAGAAACTACACAAATCTCTATGCAAACTCTTAAAAGAGATGCTCAGATTTAATGATCCCAGCTCTGGGCTAGGCAAACCAGAAGCGCTAAAGCATAACCTGTCTGGATTATGGTCAAAGCGTATCTCTCAGAAAGACCGACTCATCTATCGCTTCGATGACAAATCGATCTATATCTTCGCCATTGGTGGGCATTATGATCAGGGTTAAACCCATTGATTCTCTATCACATCGTAATGACGGACAAAGGTATCCGGATCTAACTCATATTCAGCATCTTCAGGATAAAGTTTGGCAACGTCAATATCCTGACCAGCAAACGCAATAATTGACTCACGAGTCGGCCAATATGTAATTAAAGTCACTTCGAAGGTTAACTCATCCACTTCTCGCCCAAAAATTTGCGCGCCTTTAAAGCCTTCTGTAGCCGATGTATCTTTCACACCCGTTTCATATAAGTAGGCAATGAAACCGTCTTTTTTAGACATTGGGCAACGGGCTTTCCATTCTCTTGCGATCATCGTCATGAATCCAATTTTTGCCATATTTATCTTTGTGTTAAAAACTGCTTCAAGCCCTAAATTGCTTTTGCAATCCCATTAAGAAATTACGCAAGATTTGGTCTTTGCATTCACAGTAGTGGCGGTTATCTGGTTTACGAAAGAAAGAACTTAGCTCATGTTTGCTAAGGTTGAATTCCGCTAGCGACATAATATCGAGGATTTCCTCTGCCTGCAGGTTCAAAGCAATACGTAATTTCATGAATACCGCGTTGTTGGTCAAACGCTTCTCAGGCACGGGTTGTGGGCCTTCTCGTTTGCCACGTTTAGTATTAATAAAGCCGTTCAAAAACGTCGCCATTTCGACATCAACCATTTCCACATAGCCAGCATCGTCTTCTTTCTTTAACCAGCTAGTCACTTGCTCTTGTGATGCCATGCCATCCGCTGCAGCAAAGATATCTACTATCTCTAGCTCCTTTAGGTCAAAAGTGTAGCGAAGGCGGCGTAAAATATCGTTATTGTTCAAAATGATTTCCTAGTGTTAGGGGTGCGAATATGACTAAGGCGTGACTCTAGCAGAAGTCGTGAGATATACCTATCGATGTCACTAGATCTGCAAAGATATCAGCAATTTTATACAGGTATCTGTCTTCTATTTTCGTTACCTTAGGTGGACATCAAGCAAATTACGGCATAAATTTTAAGGTCGTTTTTGATGTAACAACAGCCCACCAAACTCACGACTCTTATTAAAAGGATATTAGTTATGGTTAGTATGGAGTTTTTACTTACGTCTTTAATTTTAGTACTTATTCCTGGTACTGGTGTTATTTACACCATTTCTACTGGGATTTTTCTGGGTGTTCGTGCCTCATTCGCGGCAGCACTTGGTTGTACCTTGGGTATATTACCTTCGATGCTGGCCAGTATTTTTGGTCTTGCTGTAATTCTTCATACCAGCGCTTTGGCTTTTCAGGTGATTAAGTTTATCGGCGTTGCTTACTTATTGTATCTCGCTTGGAGTATCTGGAAGGACAGCGGAGAAATGCAACTAGAGAATAAACAAGAGCTGAAAGTAAACTTGCTACAAGTTGCTTTGAAAGGCTGTTTAATCAATGTCTTAAACCCAAAACTAACCATCTTCTTCTTAGCATTCTTGCCTCAATTTATTTCTTCTAGTGTGGGCTCAGTAACCAGCCAGATGCTACTTCTTGGTGGTATTTTTATGGCCATGACATTCTTTATTTTTATTCTGTACGGAATGCTCGCGAGTAAAGTCCGCCAATACCTAATCGGCTCTTCAAAAATCACCAAATACTTACAACAGACCTTTGCAGCAAGCTTCGCGCTTTTAGGCGTAAAGCTCGCACTTACCGACCGCTAGACTACACAGAGGATTTCACCTCGATCTACCGATAAAATCGTAATAATTTCGTCGAAAATGCATGTTTAACGTAAAATTTTAGATTCTGCCTGCTGGCTATATTGATTAGTAATGGAACTGGCGACTTAATAGCTTATATTTCTCAATTTCATGGATGTAAGCCAGTGAACATTACCCAAAAACCTACACTGATGGATATCGAGGTTTCCAAGAAGCCTTCGGTTGATGAATCAAGTCCAGTCAAAGCAAAAAAATCGACTCGGATCATTGAATTTGATTATCTGCGCGGATTGGCCATTGTGCTCATTGTAATGGGGCATTCTGTGACCAATACCAATGACGGTTTCCCTGTCTGGTTAGAAAATTTAATACGTGGTGGCACAGGCGTCTTTGTATTTATTTCGGGGTTTTTCTTTCACCATATTTTCGCCCAACGCTTTGATTATAAAAACTTTATGTCAAAGAAAGTGAAGAATGTGTTGGTGCCATTCCTGTCTGTTTCAGCGTTTGCTCTTGTAGCCAATTTCTTCGTTTTTCTGTTCGTAGATCACGCAAATGTGATGGAAGCTTTATCAATGTGTTGGGAGCTCATACAGCAAGGTTTTGTGCTGTTTCCCCATTGGTACATCCCTTTTATTATGGTGACTTTTCTTTGCTCTGGGCTGCATTTTCGTTATTTAAAATTGCCCTTATTCACTCAGTTGTCTATCTTGGCATTATTTTCACTCACTGCCGTCGTTATTCATCGACCAGATGGCAACATCAATGTGCTGCAGTCTGTTGTGTATTTTACCCCTTTCTATTTAGTGGGCATGCTTTACTCGCAATATTTAGATTGGATGAAAAAACACTATCGCTACTTTTTGATCGCTGCGATTATCGCTGTGGTCACAACAGTTTGGTTGCAAACTAGTGTGTTATTCCATGCCGGTGGCTATCACAAACCAGCATTTGAATGGGCAGGCATCGATTTACAATTTATTCAAAAAATGGGCCTGTGCGTGTTATTTGTTGGATTTTGCTCGCATCTTGTCTGGCCAGCACTTGGCAAGCATTTAATAATGCTCGCCTCTATTAGCTTTGCGATTTTCTTTTTGCACCCCTTGCTCAGTATGATCTGGGGTAATACCAAATACATATTACTCAATGCTGGGTATATCGAGCCCAACACCACTCTGGCTTATAGCCTAATTTCATCCGTGTGTTTATTCGTTTTTCAGTTCTATGGATCGGTGTGGTTGATAGGAAAGCTGAAACGCTTATTTGGCTCAAAAAGCCGATTATTGATTGGCGCTTAATGAATGAACGCAACCTTCTAAACACAAAAAAACGCCCATTTTCACAAATGGGCGTTTTTTGTTGTGCAAAAGCCTATAACGTTATTTTTTCTTTGGTTGGCGGCCATGGTAAATAGCAAAGCCTTTGTCTCGATACAGACGAGTATGAGACCCCAGCGCCGCATCTAAAATTGGCGGGTAACGCAAGAAATCGTTGGCAACCACAAATAATTCACCATTTAAGGTAAGGTGCTGCTTAACCGTCATAAAGAAGCTTTCCGCTATGCTGTAGTCGGTATTGACCCCCGTATGAAACGGCGGATTTGTCACAACATAGTTAAAGCGGCCTTTTACTTCACTCAAGCCATTTGAAGCGATCAAAGTCACTGCGTCGCTGATTTGGTTAGCAGCAAAAGTCAGTTCGGTCGCTTTCAAGGCTAATACACTGTCATCTAGAGCGGTAATGCGTGCGCCTGTTTTGTTATGCAACCAAAGTGAAATGATGCCATCACCACAGCCGAAGTCGAGTATACGCGCACTGGCGACATCGCTCATGAAACGATGTTCATTTAATTGGTTCAACAAAATCCCCGTGCCTTTATCAAGCTTGCCATGGCCAAAAACGCCCGGCAAACTGCACAAAGTTAACGTTTGTCCTGCGACGTCTTGTTGCCAAGTCACAATCCAATCTTCGAATACAAATGGCTTCGCAGGGCGACGCTTGTAGCCGGTGTAAAGCAAACAATGTTTGGCCCCGTCAACCTTACCTACTTCATCTAAACCAGCCTCTAAACGCTTCATAGAGGATTTCACGCCACTCTTATTGTCGCCCACCAGCCAAATCTGACCACCCTCTTTTAGTACAGGCAAAACCGCTGCAATCAGGTAATCAAGCAACTCTTTGGCTTTTGGCTGATAAATCACGACATGATCAAAATCACTGCCATTTTCCAATGCCCATTGAGCAGACAGGAATAACTTTTCCTCTACAAAGCCGACTCGCAACAGAGCATCGTAAAAAGTTTTAGATTGGCACCAAGCAGATACATCCGCCTTTCTGCTCAGTTCCAATGGGTAAGTGTCTTCAGGGTTAGCAAATAAAATCTTGCCAACCAATTCTTCTTCGTTGCGCGCCAGTAATTGGCTCGTCGAGTTAAGATTCATAAGTTACAGATAGCTCTTTAATAGAAAGGGTGGTTACAGGTGCGAGTAAATTATTTAAGCGCTCTGTAGGAAGATCGGGTTGTACTCTTGGGTAACGTGGCGCTTGTCGGTCATTTAGCAAAGGCGACGTCCAACCTTGAGTTAAGACTAAAAAGTCCTGTGTAAACGCATCACCATGCTCCAAACAGCCAGACAGAATAACATCCAGATAGCTCAAAGCAATTGGGCATTCCTGATGCGGTTCTACCACATCATGGGTGTGATAAACCCAATAAGTGCCCGCTGGAAGTGGCTCATCTTGGTAGGTGGTAAGTTGCTCAGCATCAATCTGTGCTCGCTGATAACCTCGTTCACGTTCATCGAACAAGGGAAATTGATCAAAAGGCACTTCAACCAAAACCCCATTGCAGGCTTTTTCTGGAGCATGAACAACAGCCACTGAACTCATTCCGTAATCGACAGACATCACTGACCAATGGCGTTCAAAACCATGAAGTTTCACTGGCCATACGTTACCAGTTTCTCCTGTTTTTGCGCGGCTTTCTCCATTGATTAGGCTGCCATAGCCCAAAATAAAATGTCGATCTAATGAGCTCATATTCACCTCCATACAGAACCAGTTATCGCATGATAACGTGTGCCTCTAGACAGTGCTAGCTTATGTCCAAATTGATCAATATGACGCCATACTAAAAGGCGCTAGTGAGAATAAAAAAGCCCTGAAAAATCAGGGCTATTTAGGTGCGATCTAGAGTTGTTGCTGTCTATTTAAGCGGGTGACTTTTTCGCAGGGCTTTTCAGTAGAAAAACCAAAGGTACTGCCGCAACGGTTACCCACATCATTAAACGAAAATCTTGCAAGTACGCCAGCGTCGTCGCCTGAACGGTCACAACTTGATTTAACGCCGCCAAGCCCGCTGTCGTGGCAGTATTATATGCCCCACTTTCTTGAGCCATTTGCAGCCCAAGGTTAAATGGGTTGATATAGTCTGCAAATGCCGCATGGTTAATTTGCGAACGTTGCGCTAAATAGGTTGTTACCACCGAGATGCCAATGCTGCTACCAATGTTACGCAACAAGCTAAACATAGCCGTACCTTCATTTCGGTATTTAGGATTTAATGTGGCAAAGCTAATGGTGGATAACGGCACAAAAATAAAGCCTAAACCAACCCCCTGAACCATACCTGTACGTATGATGTCCCATGCGGTGATTTCTGTCGTAAACAGGGTCATTTCCCACATAGACAAGGTGATCAGAGCCAAACCTAAGGTGATGAAATAACGTGCATCCACTTTGTTTGCTAAACGCCCGACAATTATCATCGCCCCCATAGTACCAAAGCCACGCGGTGCTAAAATGGCCCCTATGTCGACCACAGGGTAGCCCATCAAAGAACTCATAAAGGGCGGCAATAATGCCATTGATGACAATAGGATTACCCCAACGATAAAGATAAACACCATGCCAACACTGAAGTTTCGATCATGGAACATCTTAGGGTCAATAAACGGATGATCATGGGTAAAAATATGCACCAAAAACATATAACCACAAACAACAGCCAGCATACCCTCTATGATCACTTCTAGGCTTTCAAACCAGCTTTGAGATTCCCCTCTATCAAGCATCATCTGCAAACTGCCGATGGCAATGCCAAGTAACACAAAACCATAAAGGTCAAAGCTGCGTTTTTTATCCAAAGGAGACTCTTCTAAGAAGCCAGCCAACCCCAGCCATGCAACGATGCCGAACGGCACATTGATATAAAACACCCAGCGCCAACTGTAATATTCCGTCAGAAGACCGCCAAGGTACGGGCCTAATATTGGCCCAACCATAACACCGACACCCCACATAGCCATTGCTGAGCCGTGCTTCTCTTTAGGATAAGTATCCAGTAATACGGATTGTGACAAAGGCACTAAGCTTGCCCCAAAGACCCCTTGTAACAACCGAAAGAAGACGATTTGATCTAAAGATTGTGCTGCACCACATAAGATTGAAGCCACGGTAAAGCCAACCACAGACCACATAAACAATCGCTTACGACCAATCTTGGCAGACACAATACCTGTCAGAGGCATACAAATCGCAGCCGCAACAATGTAAGACGTTAAAACCCAAGAAATCTGATCTTGAGTCGTTCCCATTGCCCCTTTCATGTTCGGCAATGCAACGTTAGCAATCGTGGTGTCTAACGCTTGCATGATGGTTGCCAGCATGACGGATATCGTAATCATGATACGAGTTGTGCCAGCGTCTCTAGGTTGTACGCTTTGTGTTGCCGCCATAACTATCGCCTCACAAAGCTACACCGAGCAAACGTCGATGATGTTCTGTATCTATGGTGACATTTGCACTAAAGCCTGTACGCAACACGGGAGTGTCTTGTGTCTCATCCACGGATACTTTCACCGTGAGTCGCTGCACTATTTTCACCCAATTACCCGTGGCATTTTCGGCAGGAATAACGGAAAAACTCGCACCTGTTGCAGGACTAATGCTTTCAACCTTGCCATGCAAGGACACCCCAGGATAGGCATCTACTTCGATTTCTACTTCTTGACCAGGCTGAACATAGGTCAGATCTTTTTCGGTAAAGTTCGCAGCGATCCATTGCTGTTGATCAGACACCAATACCATAGAGGTGGAACCTGCCGTTACATACTCTCCGCTATTAGGAACCTTAGCGACCACGCCAGATGCTGGCGCTCTAACATTAACGTGACCAAGGTTGATTCTTGCTTCATCTAGTGCCGCTTGAGCAGCTTGATAACTTGGATGGTCTTCCAGTGGCGCACTAGGGTCTCCGCCCAACGCTTCTTTCAAACGGAATAAATCTTTTTTCAATGTCGCGACCTTAAGCTCGCTGACTTCTGCCGCTTGTTTCGCTTGGTCAAACTGAGTATCAGAAATGAACTTTTGCTTTAGCAGATTTGCCTGACGTTTTTCTTCTCGTTGGTTAAAAGCGAACTCGTTCTCAGCTTGATTAATCTCCGCTTTTTTCTCTTCGTATGCGGCTTTTTGTTCCAAGATATTCAATCTGACTTGCTGAAGCTGAGCTTGTGCTTTGGCTTCCGCAACTTTGAATGGCGTGGCATCAATACTAAATAACAACTGGCCTTTGGAAACTTTTTCGTTTTCTTTAACAGCAATGAACTGAATAGGCCCAGATACTTCGGTGTTTATCGTCGTTATATCGGACTGAATATAGGCATTATCAGTCTCTACATAGCGGCCACCTTTCATATAAACATAGGCCGATGCCACAACGACAACCAAAGGTAATACCACTAACAAAGCTCGGCGCGTTTTATGCTTTGCAACATGCTTTGGTAATGGTGGGGTTGTTTCTTGCTCACTCATAGTGGGTATTTCTCCGGGTACATTAGTCTATATTAGGCAAATCGGTTGATAAATTTGTGTGCACAATGAGTAAAGCGTTCAACATAGCGCTGGCTTGTTCTTCTGTTAAACCTTGCAAGGCTTTCTCTTGAACTCGCTTAACTTCCTCGTCAATTTTCTCTAACAACGGACAAGCTTGATCCGTTAAATACAAACCATAGGCTCGTCTATCAGTTGGATCAGGTCGACGCTCAACGAGGTTATCCTCCGCTAATTGATCGATAAGACGAGCAAGCGTAATTGGCTGGATATCTAACATTTCAGCTAAAGCAACCTGTCGAATACCTTCGCTACGGGCAACATAAACCAATGCTCTTGCCTGCATAGGCGTCATTTCTAAATTGCTTTTTGTGTATTCCCGACGCATCAGCCGAATGATATCTGTCAAAAGAAAACCGAGATTTTGTGTCTGCATTTATATCACCAAAATTAATACCCTATAATTATTATATACATTACTTATTATATTCAACGCCGCCTAATCAATCTGACAAATGATTCCTTAATCTAACTATAACGCCATGGACTGCTTCCTTAATTCATAGGCAAGGACCAACTGGTTTCGACCAGAGGAGCATAGTATCGTTAACGGATGATCGGATAATAAAAAGGACATTTCATGAAAAAACCAACCCTCTTAGTAACAGGTGGCGGCAGAGGTATTGGAGCAGCCAGCGCAATACTGGCAGCTAAGCAAGGCTATCGAGTCGTGATCAACTATAGAAAAGACGTAGACGCAGCTGAGCAAGTGGCAGCGGATATTCTTGCCTTAGGAGGTGAAGCGTATTGTATTCAGGCTGATATCAGTAAGGAGGAAGAAGTTCGTGCAATGTTTTCTTTGATCAAAGGAAAATGGGGAAGGATTGATGCTTTAGTGAATAGTGCGGGCATACTCGATAAGCAAGCACGCTTTGTTGATACTCAAGCAGAGCGCTGGCAACGCATCTTCGAAACGAATGTGTTTGGCACCATGCATTGTTGCAAAGCGGCGTTTCAGGACATGGCTGTGAGCTGTGGCGGTCAAGGCGGGGCTATCGTCAATGTGTCGTCGCTTGCCTCTGTTTATGGGTCACCCAATGAGTACGTAGACTACGCTGCCAGCAAAGGGGCTATCGATTCATTTTCGAAAGGCTTTGCCTTAGAAGTGGCAGGAGATGGCATACGCGTCAACGTCGTTCGACCAGGCTTGATTTATACAGACATGCACGCCGACGGAGGCGAAGCTGCCCGTGTTGACCGCATAGGCCCTACATTGCCTTTGCAGCGTGGCGGTCAGCCAGAGGAAGTCGCAGAGGCCATTTTATGGCTACTAAGCGACAAATCCAGCTACACCACAGGTGGTTTTATTGATGTCGGTGGTGGCCGCTAAACAGCGGCATAGTTTATTTACTCACGACACACTGAAAGGAACTCGCCTTCTGCAAACTGCCTTGTCGATATCTCGCATAGGATGGGTAAGGACAAAGAGGGCGAGTTAATCCAGCCATACGCGCTGTTATTTCTGGGTTATCCAAACGCGTTGCCGCCACGATACTTTGAGGCGCATTTTTACGCTCTACCCACGAAATAAGCGGTTGAAGCATATCAAACTGATCGACAGATAAACCACCTTGTCCATGAGGCATTCCTGGAACACGATATAAACGTACGAACTCAGAGGCTCGCCCTTCAAGAGCAAAGTCCAAGAAATCATACCAGCGTACAGTGTCTTTTACAGAGAAAACAGGGTCACTATTGCCATGGAAAATAATCATTTTCCCACCGTGGTTGCGAAACCCTGTTAGTTTTGGCTTAGCGGCATCAGGCGGAGTCATGAACGACATCGCAGATTCTTTAAATTGACTATTCGTCGAAAAGATTTTCGGTGCATCTTTATCAAAATCAAAGTTCAATAAATAGTTTTCCAAAGAATACACATCGCCGGCCACATTGGCGTAAGGAGTCGTGAAAATATGCGCTAGGGAAGCACCGCCCATGACTAAACTAATTGGCTTATTGCTCCACGCGGAAATATTACTTTCCAGCCTCCACATACGCCAATTATTAGAACGAATACCGCTGTCATAAACCCAATCAGTATACAGCGCTTGGTTTTTAGAATTATGTGGGCCCATATGCATACGCATCAATGCCGCAACTTTATTTAATGGCAGGCAATCTCTATCTAGATCACTCTTACAAACCAATGCCTTTGGATTAAATATTTTTTGACAAGCATCCACTGCGAAAATCAAATCATCGTTAACACCGTCTAATTTATCGCATTGAGTGAGTAGCTGATTAGTAAAAAACTCTAAATCCCGCTGACTCAAAGCCTGACTGATATCATCGTCGACACGACGTAAAGCCTGAATGTCCCAAGCATGCTGTAAAGCGGCTTTGGGTAAATTAAAGCCGGGATAGCCAACTAGCAATCCATCAAACATCTCAGGAAACCGAGACGCGGCCACCATCGCCATACGACCACCGTTAGACTGCCCAAGCCCGTAAGCATATCGAATCGGAGATTGGTAATAACTTTCAACTAAGGATCGCGCTACAGGGTTGAGCTTTTGCACAGCACTATAGCCGTAATCTCGACGAGCCTCAGGATCATGACCAAACGCCGCACCGCCAGCTAGCCCCATTTCAGGGTAAGCTTGTGCATCGTGGCCACCATTGCTTGAAACCACCGCAAAACCTTGGTTAATAGCATATTGAGCGTTAACCAGACCTGTAATTTTACCTAATGCAGGCTTTACCACTCCGTCGTTGCCACCATTAAATTGATAAGCAAAGCGGCCTTGCCAGAAGCTCGGCAAACGTAACTCAAATTTGATCGAATAAAATTTGTTATCGACACCCATACGACGAGCCATAACGCCAGAGACTAAACAATAAGGACTTCGAACATCCCTATCAGCCCTTATCATTGCTGTCTTAATGTCTACATTTTTAGGTGCTTTTGTGACGAGCGCTTGGCAATTCTCTACATTCGCATAAATAGGGTTTGCCGCAAAAATAAGCCAAACAGCAATAGATGTCGTCAAAGCAGAAAGCAATTTCATTCAAATCGTCCTTTTTGATACTAGGTGCCAAACCGAAAAGTCACACTTAACGATGAGATGCCATAGGCAAGTATTCAAAATAACCAATAATGAAAAAAATAGAAAGTTATCAAGATGGGGAAGAGAAATAAAAAACGGGCTAAAAGCCCGTTTTGATAAGCGTGAATTAATGAGCGCTGAACACCAATAAGTTAGGTGAAACTTCATTAAAATCCACTGCCATAGTCACACTTAGCGCAGTTACCGTAATGATAGAAAAGAAGAACACTTGTCGTGCCCAACCATTCACATCTATACCAGGACGGTAGCCTCGTAACGCCATTGCAAGCCACCAAAGGCTAGTCGCCAGAGCAACCACCATAAAGCCTATCCCGACATATCCTGTTAGCGGTAATAAGGCCGCAACAACCGCAAAGGCGGCGATATGAAGAATAATATGGCGTTTTGCCTTTGCAATGCCTTGTGACACTGGCAAAACAGGAATACCTGCTGCTTCGTAATCTTTATAGCGAAAGATAGCAATCGCGTAAGAATGTGGCATTTGCCAAATACAAAACATAGTTAACAAAATAGCAGCACCAGCATCAAACTGACCTGCTGCAGCGCAATACCCTACAACTGGAGGAACCGCGCCTGATAAACTACCAACAAACGTGCCATAAACGGACTTACGCTTGAAGTACAATGTATATAAGCCGACGTAAACTACGTAACCAAATACCGCGAAAGCAACCGCGACCCAGTTCGTAAAATACGACAATAAAGCCAAACCAATTACACCTAATACAACGCCATGGAAGAATGCCGCTTTACCTGACATTTCACCATTCACCGTCACACGGTTACGCGTGCGCTGCATTTTTGCATCAATATCTCTATCAACATAGTTGTTAATGGCACAGCCAGAAGCAACGACCAACGACAAGCCAATGACTGTCGCTAGCATAAGAATCCAGTCAATCTCGCCACGAGAGGCTAAAAAGAAGCCCCCCGCAACAGAGATGAGGTTGCCCATAATGATGCCAGGCTTAGTCACCTGAAGATAACGCTTAAACATTTTTATGGGCTCCCATCGGACACGTATCACTTATCATGAAAGAAGTCCGCATAATCATCAAACAACTCTGCTTACATCATCATTGCGTTGGAAGCGTAGATAATCCATACGGACAACGCGACAACCATCACAATAATTACTGCAGAAAAGATGAATGAATAAGTGTCCAACTTGCCTTGTTCAGAGAAGTCCAAATGAAGGAAGTACTTCAAGTGAACAAAGATCTGAATAACAGCCAACACAACGATTGTGATATAAGTTGGACCTTTATCAAACGCTTCTGTCATAACCATCCAAAACGGAATACCAGTCAAAATAACGGACCAGATAAACCCAATGATATAAGACTTAACACTACCGTGTGAGTGCGCTTCAGAAGAATGATCGCTCATTAGATCGCCCCCATCAGATAAACAACGGTGAAAACACAAATCCAGATAATATCCAAAAAGTGCCAGAACAAGCTTAGGCAAGACAAACGAGTCAATGATCGGCTTGTTAATCCTGTAACTATGATTTCGACAGCTAGAATAACCATCCAAATCAAACCAGCTGTAACGTGCAAACCATGTAATCCAACAAGGCTAAAAAACGCTGACAAGAATGCACTGGCTTGAGGG
The DNA here is from genome assembly GCF_003208215.1 of Marinomonas alcarazii. Taxonomy (GTDB): domain Bacteria; phylum Pseudomonadota; class Gammaproteobacteria; order Pseudomonadales; family Marinomonadaceae; genus Marinomonas; species Marinomonas alcarazii. The sequence continues at coordinate 159,668 of NZ_QKLW01000006.1, read as the reverse complement.
CCGTTACCATTATGGATCAAATGCTGAAATTCATATATTTCTAGGGCTATAAACACACCACCAAAAATAAAGGTCGCCAGCAACCACATTAACGTGCCTGAACGATTTTTGTTATGAGCACAAATCATCGCAAAACCGAATGTGATACTTGAAACAAGTAACGCAGCCGTTCCTGCTAGGATTAGCTCAAGATCAAAAATCTCTTTACCAGAGACACCACCTGCTGTGTTCATAAAGAGCACAGCGTAGGTAGCGAAGACTGATGCAAAAAGCAAGCAGTCTGTCATTAGGTATAACCAGAACCCGAATACGGTGTTGCCACCAGTATCGTGGTGCTCGTCGTGGTGTGCACCAGCTTCGTGAGCGTCGTGCGTATTCATATGTGTAGTGCTCATGATTACCCCTTAGCCACGTTATCTAGATGCTCATTTTCGATCTGAGCGATTTCATCAGGCTGAACATAGTAATCAACATCTTTGGTGTAGGCGCGAGCAATAAAGGTCACGATAGAACCTACCAAGCCAACGATTGCTAACCACCAAATATGCCAGATCATTGCAAAACCAAATGCTGTAATAAGAGCACCGATGATAATCCCAGCCTTAGTATTCTTAGGCATGTGGATAGGGGCATAGCTTGCTTTACGAACGTAAGCAGTGCCTTTCTCTTTCATATCAGTGAAAGCATCGATATCAGACACAACTGGAAGTTCAGCAAAGTTGTAGAACTGTGGCGGAGAAGCCGTAGACCACTCTAGCGTATGACCATTCCATGGATCACCAGTCGTATCCAAGTTTTGCTTGCGATCGCGGAAGCTGACGTACAATTGTAGCAACTGGCAAATAATACCCGCCATGATAACAAAAGCACCAACAAGAGCGATGTACAACCAAATGTTCCAATCTGGGTTATCCGTGTGGTTAAGACGACGAGTCATACCTAGGAAGCCCAAAACGTACAATGGCATGAAGGCTAAGAAGAAACCAACTAACCAGCACCAGAACGCCGCTTTACCCAATTTCACATTTAGGTGGAAGCCCATTGCTTTAGGGAACCAGAACGTGAAACCAGCTAGATAGCCGAATACCGCGCCACCAATGATGGTGTTGTGGAAGTGAGCAATCAAGAATAGGCTGTTGTGCAATACATAGTCAGCGCCAGGTACAGCAAGTAGAACGCCTGTCATACCACCAACGGTGAAGGTCACCATGAAACCAAGAGTCCAAAGAACCGGCACAGTCACACGAAGGCGACCACGGTACATAGTGAACAACCAGTTAAATAGTTTCACACCTGTCGGTACGGCAATGATCATAGTCATAATACCGAAGAAGGCATTAACGTTCGCGCTGGAACCCATGGTAAAGAAGTGGTGAAGCCATACGATGAAACCAAGAATGGAAATCGAAGCTGTCGCCCAAACCATAGATTTGTAGCCGAACAAACGCTTACCAGTGAAGGTAGACACAATTTCAGAGAAGATACCAAATGCTGGAAGTACAAGAATGTACACCTCAGGGTGACCCCAAGCCCAGAACAAGTTGATATACATCATTGAGTTACCGCCGCCATCATTCGTAAAGAAGTGGAAGTCTAAGTAACGGTCAAGCGTTAGCATTGCTAGTACAGCAGTCAAAATTGGGAAAGATGCTGCGATCAAAATGTTGGCCCAAGTACAGGTCCAAGTGAAGATCGGCATATCCATCAATTTCATGCCTGGAGTACGCATTTTGAATACTGTCGCCAAAAAGTTAACAGCCGTTAATGTCGTACCAATACCGGATATCTGGAGTGCCCATATATAGTAGTCAACACCAACCCCCGGACTGTATTGCAAGCCAGCCAATGGCGGATAAGCCACCCAACCAGTTTTAGCAAACTCACCAAGACCCAAAGAGATGTTGATCAATACCGCACCAGAAACCGCTAGCCAGAAACTAAGGTTGTTCAAGAACGGGAAGGCAACGTCACGAGCACCAATCTGTAGCGGTACAATGATGTTCATCAAGCCGATCATAAATGGCATAGCCATAAAGATGATCATGATGACGCCGTGTGCCGTAAAGATTTGGTCGTAGTGACTTGGAGGTAGATAACCAGGGTCACCGTTCGTTGCAAGTGCAAGCTGCAAACGCATCATGATTGCATCCGCAAAACCACGCAGCAACATCACAAATGCTAGAACGATGTACATAATACCCAGTTTTTTATGGTCAACTGACGTCAACCAATCATTCCAGAGTACACCAAGCAATTTGTTTTTAATAACTAGGAAGGCGACCACGCAACCCAAAACCGCAACCACACACAAAGTGGTGATAACGATCGGATCGTATGGAAGAGCGTCCCACGATAGTTTGCCTAAGAGTGCAGACATTATTTTTCAGCCTCCATATGCATATCATGCGATGAGTCTTGAGACTCGCCATGATTCATATCACTTTGATTCATATCACTTTGATTCATTTCGCCATGGTTCATTTCACCGTGAGCTGAATTATCGTGAATCATTTTAGAATCAAAAACAGTTCCTTCAAGCAACTCAACTTTGCCGTGATCTTTCATGAACTTCATAACATTGTCCATAAAGATGCTTGATTCAATCGAGTTGTAATATTGAACAGGTGTTGGCTCAACGTGATGCGCATCGATTTCATGTTCAGCAAGTTTCTCATAGGATGCTTGATTCAAGACGCCATTATTGATGACATCATGAGTTCCAGCTTTAACGCCCTCAACCCAAGCATCGAAATCTGCTTCTGTTGGTGTAGCGATTGCTTTGAACTTCATTCCAGAGAAGCCGGCACCACTGTAGTTTGCTGACATACCGTCAAATGAACCAGGCTCATTTGCAATCAAATGAAGCTTAGTCACCATTCCCGCCATTGAGTAAATTTGGCTACCCAATTGAGGAATGAAGAACGAGTTCATCGTGCCTTCAGATGAAATTTGGAACGCAACAGGAACGTTTGCAGGGAATCGCAATTCATTCACGGTAGCAATGCCAAGATCCGGATAGATAAACAACCACTTCCAGTTCATCGAAACGACCTGAACGTTGATATGATCTTTATCCGACTTCAAAGGTTTGTAAGGATCCAATGAATGGGTTGATTTCCATGTAATCACACCAAGGATGATGACGATCACAATTGGAATAGACCAAACAATAGTTTCAATTTTTGTGGAGTGTGACCATTTTGGTTCGTAGATCTCGTCACGACCTTCACGGTATTTCCAAGCGAAATACAGTGTCATGAAGATGACAGGAATTACTACAAGCAGCATCAACAAAGTCGCAACTATAATTAGCTGCTTCTCTTCAATACCAACTTGCCCTTTAGGATCGAGCACACCACCCTGACAACCGGCGAGCAAGCCCACCATTAGCGCCAAAGCGACTTTACTTAGGATACGAGTTAACAAGAGAATCATCCTCTAACCCCGAGGTTCACAAAACTGCCACTTGAATATCAAGCAACAGAACGAAAATCCGGCTAATGCCGGGTATTTCAGTAAAGATCACCATACTGAGAACAGCACAAAAACCATTACTAAGTTAATACTATTAACGCAGTAATGATTTTTTTGGATCACCTAAATCTGAAAAAGGGAGCTCTACATCTCAACATGCGTCGGGCCTCAGCACGACTTGCTTGCTCATTAGGAGCAACATGAACTAAAGAGAAGGCCATTTTCTGGCGAGCAGGGTTGATATTGGTCATAACGGGCCAATAACTAACCAATAATAGAGTGATAAAAACAAGGCTAAAAAGTAGCCCTGCTTTAAAAATAAGGTCAGAACTGATAACGCTTAGGTTATCTGCAAAGGAAGGAGCGGCTGTAAATATAAAGAAACACACGAACAAGCAAGACACAGCTATCACAGGGCGTAAAGAATCCGCCAAGACGCTGGATACTGTATGCATAAAATGATGCAAAATGTCTTGAAAATTGTTCAATTTATCCATCCGATTCATAAAAACAAAAGTGCAAATGCCGTCTTTACTCGCTTCATACGAATTCAAGTGGGCGAAATATAGCAAAATTTAAGCAACCACACAAAGCGTAGTTTAGCCTTTGTTCTTCTTTGCTTCACTGTCTTTTTATAAAAATTCACATTCTAAGCAAAGGAAAATCCCTGCTTTTTGCTCTCATCCCAAGAGCAACGCCCTTAAAAGACGATTTCTTTACAATGTGCAAATCCTACTTTATCCCAGTTTTTTCTTAAACCAATGCTCCAATGCGACAACAATGTGCACCATAGTTTCATCTTTCGCACCACTAAAGCCCAATAAAAAGCCCAAACGTGAAGCACAATGAGCGTCACTATAATGTGAGGACAGAGGCGAAAGCTCGATGCCTTGTTGCGCAAGATCCTGCGCTATATGTTGATCCAATGCCGTCTTCGAAGACAAAGCAGATACAACAGAGGATTTCAGTATTATTAAGACATGCATCCCCCCTCGCGGCTTTCTCCATTCAAACCAAGCGCCTAACTGTCTCTCAAGCAGCTGAATTAGGAAATCCCGTTTAAAGCGATAATGGCGACGCATCTTATTTACATGGCGATTAAAGTGACCTTGTTGCATAAAATCCGCGACAGCAGGCTGCATAGGTAACGAAGCAGACGTCCCCAGCACTCGCTGACTTTTATGCAATGCCGCAACATGCCTTGTCGGAGCGACAATAAAACCAAGCCGCAAGCCACGAAACAGCACTTTCGAAAAACTCCCCACGAAGAACACGCGATCACGAGCCTGTTCATGCATACTCGCCGTTTGCATAAAAGGTACATTACTGCGGCCTTGGTAAATAAACTCATTATCGTAATCGTCTTCTACCAACCACCAGCTTGAAGAGTCATTGTGCAGCGCTTGCAACCATTGCTGACGTCGCGCCACACTGATATTAACGCCAAGAGGGTATTGCCGATTTGGCGTGACAATCGCCACATTTGAAATTTGTTCACTTTCTGGTAAGCATGGCCCATCGTCATCAATATAGAGATCGCCCGTTTTGACCGATGCAGAAATGGCTTGGCGAATCGGCGGGTAAGTAGGCTCTTCAAACCACCATTTCATTGACGAGCCAGCAGCCCCTTCCAACGCGGTAATGGCATGCTGTAATAAAAACAGCGAATCCCGACTGCCAGCCGTGACAATAATTTGCTCTGCCGAGCAATCAAGGCCGCGAACACGATACAAATAATCGGCTATTTCGGCTTTTAAATCCGGGTACCCTGTCGCATAACCACCTTGCAATACAGTCATGTCTGGATTTAGCCAACTGCGTCGCATACTGGCCGCCCATTCCTTAGTAGGAAAAACAGACACATCAGCACCAGAATCAAACGCCCATTTTGTAGATAATGTACTACGTGATAAGAAATCCGCTCTGAATTGTTTTGTCACACTCTGATTCACCATGGGCAACGCAGCAACAAACACACCACGCTTTTCTTCGCTGGTTAAAATGCCTTCCGCAATTAACTGATCATAAGCTCGCGACGTAGTACTGCGTGAAACACCCAACGAACCAGCGAGCAAACGCGAGGAGGGTAACTTGTCACCCACAGATAACGCTCCCGAAACAATGCCTTGCTGGATTTGCTCAATCAACTGTTGGTAATAAGGAGCGCCTTCGTCATCAAGTGAAAAGCGCACACTGCCTATACCGTGCTTCATATCTGGCCTGCTTTTTTATATTGATTCTGGCTATTTTTATAACGGCCAGATTTTCTTAAAGTCTTGTTATAGCCAACACCTCAACAAGACTCAAGGGAAGAATGCATGGGCCAGTCACTCGAAGAAACAGCATTAAGCAAAGTGAAAAGAGGGCCGAACAGAGCCTCCTATGATAAAGACCTAGCGCTAGACATTATTGATGCCGCGCTAATGTGTCACGTCGGGCAAACCAAAGATGGCCAAGTTTTTGTTACGCCAACGAGCCATTGGCGCGAAGGCGACTACTTCTACTGGCACGCACACTCTAAAGCGCGCAATGTGAAAGGCCCAATCGACAAGCCGGAAAAGGTCTGCATTAACGTGAGCTTATTAGATGGCTTGGTTTTAGCTCGTTCCGCCATGCACCATTCGGTGAATTATCGCTCTGTGACCTTATTTGGGGTGCCGGAATTGATCGACGATAAAGATGAAAAAGTGCGCCAGTTCAAACTTTTCTTGGACAAAGTCAGCCCTGGACGCTGGGAAACTCTACGCCCGGTCAACGATCAAGAGATCAAAGCCACTGGCGTCGTGCGCATCAAGATCGACGAAGCCTCGGTCAAATTCCGAGCAGAACCACCAATCGATGATCCAGCCGATAACAACTGGCCTGTGTGGGCAGGTGTTATGCCTCTAGAAAGACGCTGGGGTGACGTTGAACAAGATCCTATTCAAACGGCGCACTATCCAGCACCCAAGGCTCCCGATGCTTTTTAACCTCAGGGACAAGATCTGCACCAAAGGATCTTGTCCCTCCTAATCGAGCCTGCTAGTATCAAAATCATGACGTATCTTATTGCACGATCACATCGATTTATCAGCCTCCGAGTCCCTAAACTGGACGCGGCGGCTTTGCTCTTTCTGAAATAACCTTTCAAAGACAAGCTCTCTCCGAGTCCTGACTCGGAGGAATCCAAAAAGATTGCATTGAATTTTTTATCTTGGATTTATGGAGCTTTATTATGTCTACGCACAACTATCTAACCCACGAACAATTACTTCACGCACTGTCTCTACGTGACCTGAGCAACCCTTGTCACGGCATGCATGCCATGCAGCAACTCATTAGCGAAGCTGAAACCGCAGTTTCATCACTTTGGCCTTGTTACTTACAACGTGTAAATGCTAATCCTATCGTGCCAGTCTACGAAAACTACGACGCCCTCGGTTATCCGACCGATGGAGCATCAAGAGACGCTCGCTACAGTCGCTATATTTCAAATAGCTTAATGCTACGCACGCAAACATCCAGTACTGTGCCAACCTGGTTAAAAAGTTGGCAAAGTCTGCGACCGGAGTCTGTCGGGATAATCAGTCACGGATTGGTTTATCGTCGCGACTGCATTGATCGCTGGCATTGCGCAGAACCTCATCAACTGGACATCTGGATTGTATTGCCAAAACATCAAGCAGAAGACAATCAGATATTGAAAGAATCCATTTCAGCGCTGATGAAAACCTTGTTACCGAATCATGTCGTACAACAATCCAAATCGCCGCATCCTTACACCATGAATGGCACTCAGCTAGACGCTGTAGAAGATCAAAATCTAATTGAAGTAGGCGAGTGCGGCTATATAGATCCAGACTTATTAACCAGAAATGGTTGGCCAGAAAATGACTATACTGGCGTCGCCATTGGGTTAGGATTGGATAGAATACTGATGCTGCGCAAAGGCATTCCCGACATTCGATTGCTTCGAGATGCAGATCCACGGATTGAGCAACAAATGCTCGATTTATCCCCTTGGCGGCCCGTCTCGCGACAACCGAAAGCCGAGCGAGATATTTCGATTGTGGTGGACCAAAATTGCGATATGGACATTATCGGCGATCAAGTTCGTATCGCCTTAGGAGAACAAGCCCATTGGCTAGAAGAGCTTAAACTTTTATCTCGAACACAATACCAACAGTTACCAAAATCAGCGGTAGAAAGGCTAGGAATGACGCCTTCACATGTCAATTTACTGTTACGAATTAGTTTGCGTCATCCAACCAAAAGCGTACCAACTCGTCTCGCTAACGAACTGAGAAATGAAATTTATTTATCGCTAAATCAAGGACATAACTACTTAGCAAACTAATTCAAACAGCAAACACCTACAACCCCCCAACCACTTTTATGCACTTTTTATGTGCATGGAAGTGGTTTTTTTCTTGCGGTTTTCCGTAAAATCGCTACCCTTGCACACTTTTTTACGACTCCGCGCGTTTCTTGGAAAGGTCTTTTTATCAAAAAAATCTTTCCAATATTCAACCCACGAACAATAAAACAATCGATATTATCGAATAAAGGGAGTGCCCTACATGGCAGCCATCATCAATTTTTTAAATGACATTTTCTGGGGTTATATCCTCATTTACGGACTACTGGCCGTTGGCGTTTATTTTACATTGCGCCTTGGCTTTATTCAGGTTCGACGCTTTCCCGAATTCATTCGCACCGTCCTTAAAGCACCACAAACTGACCGTGGCGGTATCTCTCCTTTCCAAGCACTTTGTACCAGTTTGGCTTCCCGAGTAGGCACTGGCAACATGACAGGTGTTGCTGTTGCTCTTTATCTAGGTGGCCCTGGCGCTATTTTCTGGATGTGGGTTGTCGCTGTTATTGGTATGGCTACCGCTTACGCAGAGAGTACCTTGGCTCAGCTTTACAAAGTACGCGACCAAAATGGACAATTGCGCGGCGGTCCAGCGTTTTACATCAGCAAAGGCTTGAAAGCGCCTTGGGCTGGCGCTGTCTTTTCGCTTGCGCTTATCTTGGCATTCGGTTTGGTATTTAATGCGGTTCAAGCCAACTCAATTGCGGGTGCAATGGAAGGCGCATTTGGCATCGATACTAATGTTACTGGCATCGTCATCATGTTGTTGGCAGCGATTGTTATCTTCGGCGGCATCAAAAAGATTGCACGTTTTGCTGAAGTCGTTGTGCCATTCATGGCCGTTTTATACCTACTGCTTGCCTTGTATGTCATCTTCACCAATATCTCTGACGTCCCTGCGGCCTTCGCGTTGATCTTCAAAAGCGCATTTGGTATTGAACAAGCGGCTGGCGGTGTTTTAGGTGCTATGCTAAACGGTGTTAAACGCGGCTTGTTTTCTAACGAAGCGGGTATGGGTTCTGCACCAAACATTGCAGCGGTTGCTACGCCAAACCCTCATCACCCAGCATCTCAAGGCATGGTTCAATCATTAGGTGTTTTCATTGATACGCTACTGATTTGTACAGCAACAGCCTTGATGATTCTATTGTCTGGTGCCTTGGGTAACGGTCAAACTGGTATTATGTTGACGCAAACCGCCCTAACAACTCACATTGGTAGTGCAGGTCATTACTTTGTTGCTATTGCGATTTTCTTCTTCGCTTTCACGTCCATCATCGGTAACTACAGCTACGCAGAAAATGCGCTGACTTACCTAAAATGGGCGAACAAACCAGGCATTTTTATCCTTCGCATCTTAGCGCTTGGCATGATCCCATGGGGCGCTTATGAAAGTGTGGCAATGGTATTCAATGCCGCGGATGCAGCAATGGGTCTAATGGCAACGATCAACTTAATCGCCATCATGATGCTATCTGGTTTAGTCGTGAAGTTAACCAAAGACTATTTCAATCAATTGAAAACGCATACACCAGTTTTCAATTCCGAAGACTACCCAGAAATTCGTGATGATATCGACTTAACCGTTTGGGATGAAAAGCCAAGCAAATAAGTTCTACTGATGTAAAACAGGCTTAGCCTTGTTTCAAACACAAAAAACCCGCTGACCAAGCGGGTTTTTCGTTTCTGGCTCTATACTTAAGGAAGCCTTATCTTGAATACTAGATTTTAGCCGCTAATTTATGCGCTAAACCATGCAAAAACGGCCCAGCAATAAAAGAAATAATGCCAGCAGCTGGCCAAGCGAGCACCCAAGAATGCATCCATAATTCAATAAAATCAGCTCTAGCGCCAATATTCAAAAAGGTAATCCACGCTGACATCACCAATGACAAAGTAAACGACATTAAGATGGCAAACAGTATTCTGTGTTTCATTTTTCTCTCCTGATTAACTTATCGCCTTCTCTAAATAGAGTGCCCCAGACGAAAAGTAAGTAAACGACTCAAACTCTTAGTTCATACTAGCAAACAACAATATTTGTAAATATACTGATTTTTTAAAATCAAATTTACGAAAATGCAAAATGCTTGATGACCTAAAGATTTTTATCACTGCCGCCAATAAACATAGTCTGACGGCTGCTGCCCAGCACCTTGATATGACCATAGCCACCGTATCTCGCCGTATCAGCGCTCTTGAGCAAAAACTTGGCTGTGAGTTACTACATCGTTCTACCAAAGGCCTCAAACTCACGCCGGTAGGAGAAAGTTACTACGAAGAATGCGCCGAGTTTATCGATGCATTAGACCAGCGTATTTCTAATTTAGATCAAACACTAAACAGCCTAAAAGGTGACTTAAAGGTATTAGCGCCAGTGAATTTAGGCAGTGGACCACTGGACGCCTTTTGGCAAAATTTTGTTCGGCGATATCCTGATATCGAATTAAATATCGAGCTTAGCAATTCCCTTCAAGACATCAGAGACACAAGAGCTGACATAGCTCTACGTTCAGGCAATCAGCCCAGCTCGTCATTGATCCAAAAGAAACTAGGCCACATTATTCCAATCTTAGTCGCTTCACCAGAAGCCTCCTTCTTACTCCCTAAAACGATAGAAGACTTGCAGCAAGCGCCGAGTATTGCATCGCATATTTTTTCTGACTGGTTACTGATGAATAAGCAAGGCGATCTTCATCCACTCAACAAAGAGCATCGACACCTTAGTAACGATATGACCATCACCCTAAATCTTGCTAAAGCGGGTGCAGGCATTGCCTTAATGCCTATGAGTATGGTGATGAATGCCCTTGAAACGGGCGAACTGGTTCGAGTATTACCTGAATGGCGTGGTCAAAATCGAGAGATTTTTCTTGTCTGGCCTTATCGACGCAGCTTATCGGCCAGAGCCAAATTATTGCGCGACGAATTAACTCAGTTTCTCGAGCAGCAAACATGGTTTCACTCAAGCCCTTAGCCTAAAAAGCAAGAGTTTAAAAAGACAACTTTGGTTACACTAACGTTCGAATAACGACAGACCCGCTCTAAACAAGGATCAACATGGAACACTTACTCTGGTGGCAATACGCCTTAATCGGCGCCATTTTTATATGGAGCGGCTTTGTTCGCAGTGGCTTAGGATTTGGCGGGGCGGTGCTCGCGTTACCTTTTCTTTTATTAGTGAAAAACGATCCGCTGTTATTCTTGCCGATTATTTCCATTCATCTTTTAGTGTTTTCCAGCTGGATTGCTTGGCAAGGATCAAGAACCCTAAAGAAAGAAACGAAATCTGCAACAGATAATAGTGACATACCAAAAGAGGCACAAAGCAACATCGCTTGGGGTTATTTAAAAAAAGCCCTTGGCATCATGATAGTTCCGAAACTCATCGGCGTATTTGGCTTATTAACTTTACCGGGCAACATAGTCACTGGCGTAATTTTTGTCATCGTTGCTGTCTTCGCTGTGTCTTATATCCTGAATAAACCCTTTTACACCAACAACAAATTCCTCGACACGGTTTTCCTTATGCTGGGCGGTTACGTGAGCGGTACTTCCTTAATTGGCGCACCGCTTATCGTCTCTGTCTTCGCTACCAAAGTTCCCCGCCATCAACTGCGCGATACCTTATTTGTACTTTGGTTTATCCTCGTGATGATCAAAATGGTGTCATTCCTCATCGCAGACATCGACCTACAACTGATCCATCAACTTTGGTTACTGCCTTGCGCCTTAATTGGCCACGTCTTCGGACAAAAACTCCATAACCGCATTCAAAAAGCCGAAACACCCGTCTTCTTCCAATTCGTCGGCTGGGCGCTGCTCATCGTCTGCGGATTTGGCTTGTATTCGACGTTTATGCTTTAGTCTGTGGTTTCACTGTTACAAGATCAACTCTCGCTCCGGCGCTAAAGCGCAAACATCCGCGAGATGTTGATCTTGTAACCGCTATATCAGAGTCAATTGCTCAAAAACATTTATGTGCAAACATCCGCGAGATGTTGATCTGGTAACTCAGAGCCTTTGACCAGACAATTTTGTAGGCCGGATGAACCGAGGGACGAGGTGTAATCCGGCATTACCACATATCAAAAAACACATGGCGTAATCCTTTTCTTCGGTCAAAACAACGCCGGATTACGGTCGTTCCTCCCTCATCCGGCCTACAGATTGAGTTAATTGATCCACCAGATAGACGATGGATTGATACTCAATGCCGCTGTGTTCCGATAAGCCAATCTCGCAGGTGCGGCTGTTGGAGTAACCCACTTCGCAGTCTTCTACCGCTTTGGCTAGGGTTTTCAAGGCGCTGGCGTTGAGCTCTGGAGTGGAGAAGCCTTTGTCGCCAGCAAAGCCACAGCAGGTAATGTCTGGCGGAATCACGACTTCATCGGCAAGTTGGTGAGCCAGTTGCACGAAGCTGTCGGCGAGTCCCATACGGGTTGTGCTGCACGTTACATGCAGCGCAATTTTACCAAGCTTCTCTTTTACCATTAGGTTTGGCATCAAATAAGTCGAGACAAAGCCTACTTGCTCATGCAGTTCCAAACAAGGATCAAGGCTTTCTTGCATTCGTAACAGGCAAGGGCTCACATCACAAACGATAGGGATTCGTCCGTTATCGCTGGCGTCGAGCAGTAAACGATTGAGGTCATTGGCTTTTTGGTTGGCTACGTCGAATTGCCCTTTGGACTGAAACGCCATACCGCAGCATTGACTGTCGATATTATTAGGTACAGTGACTTTGTAGCCTGCTTTTTGCAATACAGAGAACATCACCTCCATGACGGAGCGTTTATCGTCGGCATTTGGCCCCGCGCCCATGACACGAGTCGCACAGCTAGGGAAGTAGATGACTTCTTTTTGTAGGTCATTGCTTTGCATATCATCACATTGCAAGACAGGAATAGACTTCAATGATGACGCAGCATTGGGCATCTGTTTATGCCACTTAGGCACAGCACCATTGGAGACTTTATTCATCGCCGAACTAATGGTTGTCATGCCTGAGTCACCCATAACTCGACGGGCACCACAGGCAAGGTTGAGGCCGACTCTTGCTGTTTTGGTCACGCCTTCAAAATGATCAGCAACCCAATACCCGACTTTGCTGTTTGGATGGCGATCATGACGTAATTCGCGGGTTAAATCGCCGGTATTGATGCCTACGGGACACTGCATCGAACACAAGCCACAGCCAGCACAGGCATCAACCCCTTGATAATCATAGTCTTTTTTTAACTCCGCTAAGCGTTGCGGATCTGTACCCATTGCGGTTAATCGCTGAATCTCACGCCAAATCACTATGCGCTGACGCGGCGTTAAGGTAATGGATTTAGACGGACAAGAGGATTCACAAAAGCCACATTCGATGCAGGTATCGACTTTGTCATTGGCCCTTGGCAAGGGTTTGAGATTCTGGACATGCAAGTTGGCATTGTGCGACAAGATCACATCTGGGTTCAGCAAGCCTTGCGGATCAAACGCACGCTTGATTTCCCACATGATGTCGTAGGCTTCTTTACCCCACTCCAACTCCACATAAGGCGCCATGTTACGGCCTGTGCCGTGTTCCGCTTTTAACGAGCCCTTGTATTTCACTGCAACGAGTTGCGCTACTTCGTCCATCAGTTGTTCATAGCGCTTTACTTCGTGCGGGTCATCGAAGCCTTGGGTAAAGACAAAGTGTAAGTTGCCTTCTAAAGCATGACCGAACAAAATTGCTTCACGGTAACCATGTTTTTGAAACACGCCTTGCAACTCTAAAACACCTTCGGCGAGTTGTTCAACAGGGAAGGCGACATCTTCAATGATGACTGTCGTGCCAACTGGACGCACTGCACCAACGGCAGGGAACAAGCCTTTGCGGATCTTCCAATAGGAATCGTAAGTGACTTTGTCTTGGGTAAATTCAATCGGGTTCAGCGTTGCTTGGTCGCTTAATGCTTGTCTCACCAAGGCCAAATTGGCGTCTAATTCTTCGGCATCTGCGGCGCGTACGTCGACCAATAAACCGGCCGCTTGCGTGCCAAGAGACGACAACAGTTCCGGCATCCCAGGCTTGCCTTCCACCGCACGTAAGCCAGCACGGTCAATCAATTCTACCGCAGAAACCGGTGAGCTTTTTAACGCCGTCACCGCTCGGCAGGTGATTTCCATATCTTCAAAGAAGATCATCGCCGCGGCTTTAATAGGGTGATCGACCACGGTTTCGTAGGTAACTTCGCTGATAAAGCCCAAAGTCCCTTCGGAACCGATCATCAAATGCAACAAGATATCAAACGGATCATGGTAATCGGTTAGGCTGTTTAAGCTGTATCCTGTCGTGTTTTTTAAACGGTATTTGTGTCTAATTCTTTCAGCCAGTTCGCTATTGGCTTGCACGCTTTTAGACAAACGAACCAGCGTATCAAGCAAGTCTGCATGACGATTGCCAAACGCCAATCGGCTAGCGCCGTCAGCGGTATCCAGTAACGAGCCATCGGCAAAAATTAAACGCGCACTTTGGATAGTATGATAGCTATTTTGCGCTGTGCCACAGCACATGCCGCTGGCGTTGTTGGCGGCAATACCGCCAATCATACAAGCATTGATAGAGGCGGGATCTGGGCCGATTTTACGCTGAAAAGGCGCCAATAGTTGATTCGCGCGCGCACCGATAATGCCTGGTTGAAGTGAAATATGATGGCCGTGTTCGTGGATCCGATGGCCTTTCCAGTTATCAGACAATTGCATCAAAATGGAGTCGGTGACCGCCTGCCCAGACAAACTCGTTCCTGCCGCTCGAAATGTCACTGGCAAATTACGTTTTCTGGCTTCTTTCAGCACCAACTGCACTTCCGCTTCGTTATCGACTCGCACTACCAGCTGCGGAATCAGCCGATAAAAGCTCGCATCTGTGCCATACGCCAAGGTGCGCAGTGGATCGCGGATCAATCGAGTCTCATCAATCGCGCCACTTTTCGCGTTTTTCAGCGCCAAGTAAAAGTCGTGATATTGAGCTGCTTTATCAGCAAGTGAGTCGATAGCAGTTGTAACTGTGTTCATCAGAAGTCCCACGGCGAGTCGCCTGTTTTTATTATTTATACTAAAAATTAGTGCTAGACAAATTGGTCATACCAATTTACCTTTAAAATATAAAGCACATTAAAAACCCTGAGATACTTTGTCAACTGATAGTTTAGTCGATATTTCGTGAATTTTAGCTGCAATATCAATTGGTTTTACCACTTTTAAACTTATACACAGCAAGCGCGAAAGCCAACTTTATAGAATACATTTTTAGGAAAAGTCATGGAATCCAATCACTTTGGTCGCGTTAAACAGCCGAAAATTTCCGACATCATCATGAAAGAGTTAGAAAGCATGATTTTGGAAGGCAGTTTTACGGCGGGGCAAAAACTGCCACCAGAAAGGGAGTTAGCCGCACGCTTTGAGGTATCTAGACCTTCGTTACGGGAAGCCATTCAAAAGCTGATCGCGCGCGGCGTGTTATTCAGTCGTCATGGCGGCGGCACTTATGTGTCAGAACAGCTCGGCAGTTCCTTCGCCGATCCCCTGCAAGATTTGCTCAGTTCCCACGATGAATTTTTATACGACCAATTGGAATTTCGCGATGCGCTAGAAAGTCTCGCTGCTTACTACGCGGCGTTGCGCAGTACCGATGCAGACAAGACCAAACTTACGCATTGCTTTAATCAGCTGATAGAAGCCAACCAAAACAAAGCTTTCGCCTTGGAAGCCAAGTTAGACGTGGAATTTCACATGATCATTGCGGAAGCGGCGCACAATGTGGTGTTGCTGCACACACTTCGCAGCCTACACGCCATGTTGGCGAAAAGCATTTCGAGTAACCTTAGGAATCTATTCGAGAAACAAGCCGCTCGTCAGCGCGTAATGGAACAACACACCAACCTTTATCAAGCCATCATGGCTGGCGACGCCGAAGCCGCTCGCACGGCGGCACATACGCATTTGGTGTTTGTGGAAGACAACTTATTAAAAATGCGCCAAGAGGAAACACGGATACTACGCTCGCTACGTAGAAACGAGCACCAGAAATCAGATAATTAAAGAGGTTAAAGGTTCTCGAACCAAACACCTTTTTTCATGTTTTGCAGATAACACCAATAAAGCGTAATCGCTCTTGCGATAAACAACATGGCTTGGCTAAACCATAAGCCATGATTACCCAACCCTTGAGTCATAAACCAAACAGGAAAAAACACGCAGACCACACAAATGATCATGGTGTTTTGCATTTGCTTTACGCTGGTTGTGCCGATGAAAATGCCATCCAGCATAAAAGACCAAATACCCAACAGAGGGAAGAAGATAAGCCAAGGTAGGTACAGAGCCGCATCATCTCGCACGGTTTGTACGTTGGTTAGTAAGGCGATGATTTGATTACCAAAAAGCCAAAATACCAGCATCAAAATAACCGCTGCAAACAGCGCCCAATAGGTAGAAAGCTGAATCACTTTTTGAAAATTGGCTTTGTCTTTGCGGCCATAATATTCACCACATAAGGCTTCTACCGAAAAAGCAAAACCATCCAAGGCGTTAGAAATGATCATCAAGAAAGTTAGTAACACCGCGTTGGCGGCAAGAATAGAATCTCCTTGGCGCGCACCTTGTGCGGTAAAAAACAACATCACTAACAACAAGAGGATGGTCCGCACAAACAGGTAGCGGTTCACTTTTACCAAGGCCATGTATTCGCGCCATTTTGCTAACACACTTAGCGGCACATGACCGGAAAAGCCTTTTAGCTTATGCCAAGCCAATACGCCAGCAACAGTGACGCCAATATAATGCGCAAACACGGTCGCCCATGCCACACCGTCACTCGCCATGCCTAATCCATAAACCGCGACATAATCGAGCACCATATTGGCAACGTTGATCACCAACAGCATCCACAGTGGGCCCTTGGAATATTGCACACCAAAGAACCAGCCCATTAAGGCATAACCCGCTAGTACGGCTGGCGCACTAAGTATGCGCGCTTCGCAATACAAGCGTGCCCAAGGTTCAACCTCAGCACTGGGTTCCATTAAGGTGATCGCCAAATCAATCAAAGGCGCTCGGAACAAAATCAGCATTAAACCGATGAATACACCCATCAAGATTGATTGCAAAAGCAGTTCACGAACGCGTCGTTCGTCACCTTGTCCCAGGGCTTGTGCGGTCAATCCGGTTGAGCCCATGCGCAAAAAACCAAATGCCCAAAAGATAAAGCTGAAAATACTTGCGCCAATTGCCACTGCAGCAAGGTGCGTTGCCGTACCCAAGTGTCCGACGACGGCGGTATCCACTAAACCCAACAAAGGCGTGGTGATGTTCGACACCATTGGCGGCCACGCCATGCGCCAAATTTTCTGGTTCAAAACGGCATTTGCACGAAACGAGCAAAAAATAGAACTGGGGGATAACTTTGACACACGGGTCTCACTTGTGAGTATTTAAAATTCTGTGGATAAAAAATAGTCAAAACGGAAAAACAGGAACACACTGATCTGTGGAAAATAATATCAGTTATTCACAATTCAGGGCAGTTCTTAATGACTTTGTGCAATAATTGGTCAAAAAACGGTAGTTAACAGGTATAATTCTCGTTTATCACCTACTTACCCACAAAAATAGGCCGAACACATTCGCTAAAATTCAATGTTTCTAATATTGGATAAGTGATGCTTTTTTCCACAATCGTGCTCACATCGTCGCGGAAATTTGCTAGACTCGCGTTTATTTTTTATCGTTTGGAGAACTGTTATGCCCAAGAAACTCAAACCCTTTATTGAAGGTTTAGCCGTAGGGTGTGTCTTCATCAGTATTACTATGCTGTTTCAAATTCCACTTTACATGAGTTTCATCATTGGCGCGTTGGCGGCACTGGGCGGTTATCGCAACTCGATCAAAATGGACAAAGAGAAAGAAGCGAAAAAAGCACAAAACCAACCAAAAGACGCCGAATAACATGACGGTGTCTAACCCTCCCGTTTATGGCGAAGGCGATGCGACTCTACAAGCTGTCGGCGGATTACCGGGCTTGCAAAAATTAGTCGAAACCTTCTATCGCATCATGGAGAGCACGCCAGAGTTTCGTCCGCTGTTTGATATGCATCCAAGTGATATCGAACTGACCATCGACAAGTTGGTGTCATTTTTATCCGGTTGGATGGGCGGCGAGAAATTGTTCTCGAAAAAGTATGGCCCCATCAGTTTACCTCAAGCTCATGCCCACCTAATCGTCACTGAAAAAGAAAAAGCCATGTGGCTAAACTGCATGGCAGCGGCACTCGACGAACTGGGTTACGCAGACGAATTAAAAGCGTATTTGCTGCCTAAACTCGAATTTCCTGCTGAACGCATTCGCCAAGTAAGTGCAGCGAGGCATGGCTAAGAACTTGCAACCCCTCCCAACCCTCCCCTTGAAGATAAGGGGAGGGGACAAAAAGTCTTAGCTCCTCCCTACTTGTGTATTGAAAAGGGAGGGAACAAAGCGGTACTGCTCCTCCCCCTGCTAAGGGGGAGGCTGGGAGGGGGTTTTAACTTCTTACCTCCTTAGCAACGACAACACCTAGGCGTTTTGCCAAGCGGGCTAGGTTGGCGCGGTCCATAGACAGCTGTTGAGCAGCTTTAGTCCAGTTCCCTTCGTTCGTTTCCAATGCTTTACGAATCATATTTCGTTGGTAAGCTTCTGTTTCTAAACGCAAATCTATTGTTTCTTGATGGCCTGTAATGGGCCGTAATGTTTCATTGCTCTGTATCTTTTCTTGAATGCTGTTATCAATTTGTAGCCCTGTTAAATGTGCTGGAGAGATAATAGTGATGCCATTTGTCTGTCCTGTCTTAACAGCTTCGGCCTTAGAAAAGAGCGCCGCACGGGAAATGACATGCTCTAATTCACGTACATTTCCTGGCCAGTGATACGCTTCAAGCATGTAGATAGCTGACGCAGATAACGTCAGTTGCTGAAGCCCTAATTTACGTCGGAAACGCTCAGCGAAGAATCCAGCCAACACAGGAACATCGCCTTGTCGTTCTCGTAATGGCGGTACGTGAATCGGGAAGACGCTGAGGCGATGGAATAAATCCGCACGAAAGCGATTTTCTGCGACTTCAGCTTCTAAATGTCGATTAGTCGCCGCGATAATACGAACGTTTACTTTGCGAATTTGATCTTTGCCAACCGCCTGAATCTCTTGATTCTGAATGGCTCGGAGTAACGTTCCTTGCACTTCCAACGGTAATTCACCAATTTCATCCAGCAATAAGGTTCCGCCGTCTGCCAACAAGAACTTACCATCTCGGTCTCGGTCAGCTCCCGTAAACGCTCCTTTTACATGGCCAAACAGCTCACTTTCGATGAGGTGGTGCGGAATCGCGGCGCAGTTGACATAAACCATAGGCGCTTCAGCGCGAGAAGAATGCTCATGCAGCGCTCTTGCCACCAGCTCTTTGCCTACGCCCGTTTCACCTTCGATCAGAATAGAAAAATCCGACGAGGCAACCAGATTAATCGACTGTTTAAGGTCTTGCATCGCTTTGCTTTGGCCGATCATTTCACTACTTTGCTCGCCAATTACCTTCAATACATTTTGGGCATGTTGCGACTGGTTTTCTAATTGTTCCATCAAGATGGCGGTATTTAGTGTCATGGCTGCCATGGTGCCGATGATTTCTAACGCACGCGCGTCGATATCATCAAAAACGCCCGGTTGGATACTGTCTAAGGTGACAACTCCGATTAATTTCCCTTCCAAATACAAAGGCACGCCCATGCAGGAATGCACAGGCAAATTCTCGTCATGGCCTAACACCATGCCATCGTAAGGGTCGGGAAGAGGTGAGTCTGTTGGAAAACGAACCGGATAATGGTCACTGCTAATCGCTTTCAAACGTGGGTGTTCATCGATGATAAATCGGCGTCCCATCAGGTCTTCTGATAAACCGCGCTGGGCAAGCGGTGTCAGTACGCCATTGCTGTGAGAAAGCAGCACAACAGCATCGCAGTTGATCGTTGCCCGCACAGCATAAACCAATTGTTCGAAGCGATTCGGCTGCGTCACCGCGCTAGCAAGATCGAGGGCAAAACTCAGTAAAGCGTTGTTAGAAACCTGATTCATAGTTATCAGCTCAAAAGGCGAATTGGTTTTCGTGTCAATTTGACTCAAAGATATCATATGGACTTTTTTATTAGCGAGTCTTATTGACTCTTAATTTAACGAATAAAATACAAACCATTGATTTTCAATGCCATTTTTTAGTTGGCACACACTTCGCAATATAAGAGTTAACACGCTTTATTCACCCCTTTAAAAGGATACAAACATGTTAACTCAACATCATATAGATACAGTAAAAGCCACTATCCCACTTCTTGCTTCTGCAGGGACCGCGATTACTGAGCATTTCTATCAACGCATGTTTTCTCATAACCCAGAACTAAAAGATGTGTTCAACATGACGCATCAAAGAACCGGTGGTCAGCCTGCGGCTTTGTTCAATGCCATCGCGGCCTACGCGACACATATCGATAACCTCGAAGTGCTGACCAGCGCCGTGATGCGAATTGCTCATAAGCACACCAGTTTTAATATCCAACCAAATCAATACGATATCGTTGGTCACCACCTTATTGAAACCTTACGTGAGCTGGCTCCAGAAGCGTTCACCAAAGACGTAGAAGAAGCTTGGGCGGCTGCGTACACTCAACTCGCGGATATCTTTATCAAGGTCGAAGGCGATCTGTATAAAGAGCGTGCCGCGCAACAAGGTGGCTGGAAAGATTTTCGTCGCTTCCGTGTTGCCTCCAAAACGCCCGAATCCGATTTGGTCACCAGCTTTGTGTTTGAGCCAGTCGATGGTGGCGCAGTGATCGACTACCAACCCGGCCAATACTTGGGTGTAAAGTTACATCCAAAAGGCAATGAGTTCGATGAGATACGTCAATACTCTCTATCAACCGCGCCAAATGGTAAAAATTATCGTATCAGCGTCAAACGCGAAGGGGCTGGCGATATCAAAGGGGTTATGTCGAATTACCTGCACGATCACCTAAATATTGGCGATGAGATAGAAGCCATGCCACCAGCGGGTGACTTTGTTTTCCAAGACAAGCAAACACCTGTTGTGCTGATTTCTGGTGGCGTAGGTTTAACGCCAATGCAAGCCATGCTAAACACGCTCGCAAAGCAAGAGTACAGCCACCCGGTGAGCTATTTACACGCTTGCGCTCACCAAGGTCAGCATTCTTTTAAAGAGCACGTAAACGGTCTGAAAAACCAACTAAACTTGTCTGTTCATACTTGGTACGAACAAGCTGACAATGAAGAAGAAGGCGTGTCAAAAGGCATGATGCAGCTAGATGCGATAAAAGACAGCTTACCGCTGACAAATGGCGAGTTTTACTTATGCGGACCTGTTGGTTTCATGATGTTTGTGAAACAGCAATTGCTAACCCTTGGCGTGGAAGCCGACCGCGTTCACTACGAGTTGTTCGGCCCGCATCAAGAGGTGTGATAGTTAACCCATCCCGACCCCTCCCCTTAGGAAACAAAAAGGGAGGGAGTTAATACAGCAAGACTAGCTCCTCCCCCTGCTAAGGGGGAGGAGCCTAATAGATTAAGCCCCATACGCCCAATTAAAAAAATCAGTAAGATTAAAAACAACACTCGAATGAAGCCGCTGCCAAATCGAAGTGCTAGAAACACACCAACAAATGCGCCAAGAATATTACAAACAGCAATGACTCCACCTATCTGCCACAATACATTTCCACTGGGTATGAAAAACAACAAAGCAGAGGTAAATGTCCCTAGATTAATGAGCTTGGCCGAGGCGGAGGCATTTAAAAAATCAAAGCCAAAGCCTCGAATAAAAAGAAATATTAAAAAGCTTCCGCTTCCTGGACCAAACATACCATCGTAAAACCCAATTAAACCTCCAAACATTATTCCTTTGAATAGCTCGATTCTTTTGCCTTCAAGAACCGTGTGATTTAGGCCAAGATCTTTTTGTCTAAACGTATAAACAGCCATACTGATTAACAACAAAAACACCAAATACTGCATTAATTCTTCTGGTATTTTGGAAATAGATTTAGCGCCTAAATATGCAAAGACAAACGCAGAGATAGCGGTTGGAATCATAATGCGCCAAACAATGTTGATACGCTTCATGTAAGAGTGAATGGACGATAAAGTTCCAGCCCAAACGGCTAATTTATTGGTACCAAACACCGTTGATAATGCCTGCTCAGGCAACGCATGCAGCAAAGCCGGTATTAAAATTAACCCACCACCGCCAACAGCGGCATCGATCAAGCCACCAAAAAATGAAAATACGCCAAGCGTAATAATGTCTATTGTAATCTCCTTATATAAGTTACCAATGTTTACTACCAATACTTTGGAACTTTAAGAGACTCGATAAATGAATAAAAGTGACTTATATTGAACTTATAATTCACTTAAAGTGAGCATCTGAATGGAACTTCAACAATTACGAATGTTCAAAGCCATTGCCGATTTAGGCAGCATCGCAAAGGCTGCAGAAAAACTTCATTGCGTCCCCTCCAACATCACCACCCGTATAAAACATCTAGAGGATGAACTAGGTGAACCATTACTCATTCGTCAGGGAAGAGGGGTAATACTGAGCCCGTCGGGAAACTTATTTTTGGAGTACACAAACAAGATTCTTATGCTGGCTCAGGAGTCTAAAAGAGCAATAGCGAGAGACAGCACCCCAGCAGGAAAGCTCAGCATTGGTGCTATTGAATCGTCTGCAACCAGTCGATTACCTAAGCTTTTATCGAAATACCATCAGCTGCATCCTAGCGTCGACATAGAATTCTCAACCAGTACATGGGAAAACTTAGAAGAAGCCGTCGCAAAGCATGAGCTAGACAGCGCTATCATTGCCGTGAAATCTGTAAACCCAAACATCGAATGTATCGAAATTTATCATGAGGAATTGGTGCTCATTGCATCGCCTTCTTTTGAGCCCATCACATCGCCAACCAGCCTAATTGGCAGAAATATCTACATGTGGCCGACAGGATGCCCTTATCGAAAAGCGCTTGAAAACTGGCTAGAAAAGAATAGCGTATCGGTGCCAATAACCAGCATTGCGAGTTATGGCACTATTTTAGGATGTGTAAGTGCTGGCGCTGGCGTATCTTTGGTGCCAAGGGGACTTTACGAGCAATTCAAGCAAATAGGCGGGATAAAAGGATATGTTTTTGATCAATTACACCCTGTTGCAAATTACTTTATTTGGAATAAAAACACTGGATACCACAGCGCAAAAGAAGCGTTTTTAGAGCTGATTTGCACAGAATTAACTACACTGAATGTAAACACTTCAGCACATAACATGACACCGTAATTTCCAGTCATATTGGTAAATCGTCTTTTAAAAAAACAAAAAACTTGAGTATATGGTGATACTCAAGCTCTGTTTTATTTAGACAATTGATTATGACTGGGCAAGCAACAACACTTGCTCTTGTTTCTCCACGCTTGTGAAGGTAGTACGAGAGGTGACACGGTCAATATAGGCGTCGACCACAGGGTTCGTCGTAATTAATCCAAACATGCGACACCACTTCAAACTCAATCCCCAAAGAATATCGACAGCGTAAAACTCTTCTCCCAGTAAATAAGGGCCTTTTGCTATCTGATCGAATAGCGTTTTTAGCATCTTATCAAAACTACCATAAGATGATTGTGAAGCCTCAACGGGAGGACGATTAAAGGCTTTATCAATCACAGCTGGCTCAAAACTGCTACCTTGGTAGGCCATCCAGCGTAAATACGCTCCACGTTTGGGGTCATTTAAGGCTGGCGCCAAGCCCTTTTCGGGAAATAAATCGGCTAAATACAGATAGCAGGCAACTTGTTCCGTTACCACGGTGCCGTTATGAACAAGCGTTGGAAATTTCCCCAAAGGGTTGATAGCGAGAAACTCCGGTTGTTGATTTTCACCGATTTTGAAATTCAGCACTTTCATATCATAGGGAATCCCCAACTCTTCCAGCAATACCCAAACGCCAGTGCCTCGGGTTTGTGGAGCATGGTACAGAGTGATGGTGTCTTGGTTGCTTTGAATCTCGCTCATATCCGTTACCTCATTAGGTTGTTAGATCATTTTTGGTTGTTACATGAGCTATATTAGTGACTAAACCTGACATCTAGTGTCAGGTTTATACTTTATACTGACGAAAAAACATTCGCTTAGTGCTGTTAGTTGGCAAGATGACTTAGCTCGACGACAAAGAACAGTGAAAGGAGAGCCTCATGCGAGCCAGCCGAATACTCAAAATACTAATGATGTTGCAAACCCACGAGAAGGTCACGGCCGCAGAATTGGCTGACGCCTGTGAAACCTCTATTCGTACGGTTTATCGAGATATCGAGGCGCTTAGTGCTATTGGCGTACCCGTCTACAGCGAACAAGGAGTGCAAGGTGGCTATCGGTTGTTGCAAGGCTACCGTACCCGTTTGAACGGACTTTCCGCCAAAGAAGCAGAAACACTGTTTTTGGCCGGGTTGTCTGGCCCAGCCCAAAAGATGGGATTGGAGGCAACGCTGGCTGACGCACAACTGAAGCTAAAATCCGCCTTACCAGACACGGTTCGGCACGAAGCAGAACGCCTACAAAGTCGATTTTTACTGGACACGCCAAATTGGTTTTCTGACGATGAACAAGTCACCTACTTGCCAACATTGATGACAGCCGTATTGGAGCAACGGCTTATTACCATGCGCTATCAGAGTTGGAAAGGCGAAATACAACGTCAGACCCAACCTCTAGGCATCGTTTTAAAAGGTGGACAGTGGTATTTAATGGCGAAGGTCGATACAGACGTTCGAACATATCGCGTATCTCGTATTGAATCGCTGACCTTACTGGGTGAGACATTCGAGCGGCCTAAAGACTTCAATTTAGCCGCGTTTTGGCAAGCCAGTTTACGCCGTATGGAAGCGCTTCAATTTCCAATTATCGCCGAAGTACGTTTAACCGCGTTGGGTGTTAAAATCATGGAGTACGTGTGTTCTTCTTATGTGATGAAACAGGCGACGATTGAGCCGATGGATGATTCAGGCTGGCACCGAGCTAGATTTCCAGTGGGCGAATCGTCACATGGCTGTGCTGAACTGTTGCGCTTTGGTGCCGAACTAGAAGTCATTGACCCACCAGAACTGCGTTTAGCAATGGAAGAGCTGGTGTCGTCCTTGGCAGTGCTATATCAGAGAAATGATTCTCCAAATTAAGCAAATTTCCTCCCGAGCCATTGGCAGTAATCAGCTTTCCTGCTTAAACGGCAGCATTTCATGGGTATCTTGATGATACTCACGCACGGCTTCAGCTTCTTCTTCACAGAAGTTACCGATGGCTTCACGGAAACCTTCGTGGGCGATGTAGTGAACGCTGTGGCTGAACACAGGTTCGAAGCCGCGGGCGATTTTGTGTTCCCCTTGAGTGCCCGGATCAAAATGCTGTAACCCTTTTTCTAGGCAAAACTCAATGCCTTGGTAGTAGCAGGCTTCAAAGTGCAGGCAATCAACTTCTTCCATACAGCCCCAGTAGCGGCCATACAAAGAATGATCATCAAAGAAACACCAAGACGCAGCGATGGCTTCGTCACCTCTGAAAGCTTGCACCAAGAGGATTTGCTCGCCCATATTTGCCGCTAGTTGACCAAAAAATTCTCGAGTTAAATAGCCTTGTTGACCACGTTTGGCGTAAGTGGATTGATAGCACAGATAAAAGAAGTCGATGTCTGCAGTAGTTAGGTCGCTGCCGATGGTTCTAGTCAGTGTAATGCCTTCCTTAGCGACTTTCTCTCGTTCCTTGCGCGCGGTTTTACGCTTACGGCTGGAGAAGTGCGAGAAGTAATCTTCCATGTCTTTATAACCGCGGTTAAACCAATGGAACTGACAGGAAATTCGGTGCAGTAGGTCTTTATTTGGTGCAAATAGAGCCGCGTGTTCTGGCTTAGCAAATAACAGATGCCAGCTTGAAAATGCTCGCTCTTGGTTGGCACTTGTCATGAGTTCGGCAAGCGCTGGGTACAGATGGGAAAATGCGGCATCATCGCCTTTCGGATCAAGGTGCGAAAAAAGCCGCACACCGGTTACTGGTGAGAAGGGAATCGCCCAAATACGCTTAGGAAAGTAGCGCATGCCGTAACGTTGGTAAGCGTCCGCCCATGACCAGTCGAAAACAAACTCACCCTGAGAGTGGGTTTTCAAATAGGTTGGGGCGATGGCCAGCGGGCTGTCATCGTCGTCTATCACCAGCAAATATTCTGGGTACCAGCCGGTACCGTCGCCAATACTTTTGCTTTGCTCTAAGGCATGATGAAAGGCAAATTGCGCAAACGGATATCGCGTTTCTCCAATAGCCTCTTGCCATTTGGCTTCGCCTATTTGATCAACCGAACTGAACCATTGCGCTTTCATACTGCTTTCCTTTCTCCGCTTATTGCTCATACCGCTAGATTTACATCTGTTGGCGCATTGCCTCAACTAAGCTGGCTGTTTCAGGACGAACTTGGCGCCACAAATAGAAAGCTTCTGCGGCTTGTCCCACCAACATGCCTAGACCATCGGCTCCTTCGGCACCACGCTCGTATGCCCACTGTAAAAACACCGTTCGCTCTTTGCCATACATCATGTCGTAACACCATGTTGCTGCATTTATTAGCTCATCTTTCAATGGCGGTAAACTGCCAGACAAGCTCGCTGAAGTACCATTGATGATGATATCAAAAGGGCCTTCTAGCGCTTCGAAAGACGACGCCAGACAATCAAATTGATCCGCCAGAGATTGTGCTTTTTCAAGGGTGCGATTCGCAATGGTGACCGATTCAGGATTTTCTGACAAAACAGGCTCAAGTACCCCTCGAACAGCACCACCCGCACCCAAAATCAGGATGCGTTTGTCGGTTAAACTTTGCCCGTGGTTTTTAATAATGTCACTAACCATGCCAATTCCGTCGGTATTGTCGCCGAAAAGGTCGCCATTTTTACCCATGAGCAAAGTATTCACCGCGCCGGCTTGTTTGGCGCGTTGGCTTAAAATATCGCACATGGCATAAGCACGTTCTTTGAACGGCACCGTAATATTTAAACCTTTGCCGCCTTTTTCAAAAAAGTCTCTGACTTGATTTTCAAATGCAATCTCGTCACCAAGTAAGGTCGAATAGACTAACTCTTGTTTCGTTTGCTCTGCAAAATGCGCATGAATGCTTGGCGATTTACTGTGAGCAATTGGGTTACCTACAACAGCGTATTGATCCACAATGTATCCTCTTCATTGTTGTTCTATTCGTAAGCAGCGGTTAGCTCGCAGCCAACCAATCTTTTGATGTTAGGTAGTAGTCGGTTAATTTGGCTTCTTCACTGTTTGGCTCTATTTGATACTCGTAGGTCCAGCGAACTTCTGGCGGCAATGACATCAGAATCGATTCCGTGCGGCCTAAACCACTTTGCAGGCCAAAATGCGTTCCGCGGTCAAACACTAAGTTAAATTCAACATAACGTCCGCGACGATGCAATTGAAAGTCTCGCTGTTGTTCGGTGAATGGTAGGTCTTTACGACGCTCTAGAATTGGTAAATACGCTTCAGTATAAGCGTTACCTACCGATTGCATCATGCCGAAACAATGCTCAAAGCTGCCTTCGTTAAAATCATCATAGAACAAACCACCGATACCACGTGGTTCGCCACGGTGCTTCAAATAAAAGTATTCATCGCACCATTTTTTAAAGCGCGAATAATACCCTTCACCGAATGGCTCAACTGCATCGTGAGACGCTTGGTGCCAATGGATACAGTCTTCTTCAAAGCCATAATAAGGCGTCAGATCAAAACCACCACCAAACCACCAGACTGGCGCCATATCGTCTTTATAAACGATGAACAAACGCACATTAGCATGAGACGTCGGAGCCATGGGATTATTAGGATGAATAACCAAAGACACGCCCATGGCTTCAAATCGGCCACCCGCTAATTCAGGACGATCAACCGTCGCCGAGGGTGGTAAGTTATCACCCATGACATGAGAAAAGTTAACGCCACCTTTTTCAATCACCTCACCACCCGCGATAACACGCGTGCGTCCGCCACCACCATTTGGGCGGTCCCAAGCATCTTCTTTGAAGCGCATAGACGGCTCAATACTTTCTAACGTCGCGCAAATATGATCTTGAAGAGACAGGAGATAGTCTTTAACGGCTTGTACATCAAGGTTCGTTACCGTAGCAGGTGAGCTTGTTGACATGAAATGCTCCATCTTGTGGTGTCGATTGTAGGATAAATAAAAAAACGGCCTAATCATTTAGGCCGTAGTTTATCACTTAATAGACTGTTTTCGTGAGCATATCGCTAATAAAGGCGGGAACCATCAGGACGGGTTCGCAACAAGTTAAGCACCCACATGTATTGCTCAGGGTGCTTGGCAATCATCGCCTCTAGCGCTTGATTCATGATTAATGCATCCGTTGTCTCATCGCCACTTGGAAAGTTTTCCAAAGGAGGAGAGATAAACAATTCGTATCGACCTGTTTTGGCGTTATAAGCTGGTAGCATAGGTACTACTTTCGCATTACTTAATTTTGCCAATTTCCCCAAGCCCTTCATGGTTGCTTTGTTTGATGCAAAAAAAGGCGTGAACACCGAGTGCTGGGCACCCAAATCTTCATCCGGTAAGTAATACCCTAAATAGCCCTCTTTGATCGACATCATGAAGGGTTTGATTCCCGCACTGCGGCTATATACACGCGCCCCATAGCGGATGCGTTGTAAATGAATCAGCCAATTCAATATTGGGTTCTTCTGAGTACGAATCATGGCAACCGTTTTGTGACCTTTTGCCGTCAACATCACGCCCGCGTAATCAATGGCCCAACAATGCGGGACTAACGCAATCACATTTTGATCACTTTCCAAAAGAGGGAACAAATGCTCTTGCCCAGACATGATACAGCGGTTTTCACAATACCGTTTACTGCGGACAATCAGCTCACCGTACGCAATGAAAAATTGCGCCGCAGTTTGAAAACTTCTCTTTAATATGTCTTCGCGCTCCTCCAGAGACTTTTCTGGAAAGCATTGCTCTAAGTTAATGCGTGCCCTTTTTAACGCTTTGCTTTTTGTGTGCAGCAATCGACGCGCAATCCAACTGGCTAAACTGTCTCGCAAACGCTGAGGCAAAAAGGCAACTAACAGAGAGCAAAATACACCAAGCCACGTTAACCAAAAACGAGGATGAAGAAATCGCCACTCAAAAGTAGGGTTGTACAAATGCTTTTCGACTGGACTCATTAAGCAAACTTTTCGCATAAAATATGAAAGCTTTATGATACCTCAATCATGCCATGCCTGAAATTAGTATCTCGTAGGTTTTTATAGATAACGGCTGCGCCATTCAGATAATGCGTGATCGAAAAATTCAGACTGATTCGTGCCTTGCACTAAAATAGAAGCACCATGCAAACAAGCCAATAACTGACTCGCTAGTATCAACCCTGAATCCTTATTAATAGGATCTAAACGCACAAAAACCTGTGAGAGCCAGTCCAAAATAAGCTGGTAAAATGCCGCTAATTCCGCACCAACAGATTCTGGCAAAATGGCTTTATTCGATGTCAGCATAGTACATAAACTCATATCTCGCTGATCTACCACCTTATCTTTGAATCCCTTGATAAAGCCATCTAACAACATTTTAGGATCAAACTTGTCATCATTTGGATTAGGTAACAACTCAGAAAAATCACGGGTATAACGTCCCATCACTGCCGACACTAAGTCTCCTTTAGTCGGATAATGATAGTGAACACTCGCACTCTTGATACCCACTGCGTCAGCAATGTCTCGGAAGCTAAACGCGTTATAGCCACCTTTCACAATAAAGCCTTCGGCGATGTCCAGAATTTTATTTTTGGTATCGTTCCTCTCAACGGTCATTCTGTGTCTCTTCATTATGTTGTCTATCAGGTGATAGGTATTTTATTGACCAAGCCTAAATACTCAAGCTATATTCTACCTACCTAGTGATAGATAGAATATAGCTTGAGCTTTGTTAAACAATTTAGGAGAGTAACGTGATGTACGATCTAGTGGTTTTGGGTAGTGGTCCTGGCGGTTATGCAGCCGCATTTCGAGCTGCAGACTTGGGCTTAAATGTTGCCATGATAGAACGCCACGACACCTTAGGTGGCGTTTGTCTAAATGTTGGCTGTATTCCATCAAAAGCCTTATTGCATGTGGCGGGAAAAATCCTGATGGCAGAAGAACCTGCTCATGGCGTGACATTTACCAAGCCGACCATCGATCTTGAAGCCATTCGACATCACAGACAATCCACCGTCGACACATTAACAGGTGGCCTAACAATGATGGCTAAAGGTAGGAAAGTCACCGTTATTCATGGCGAAGGCAAGTTTGACTCCACTAACTCCATCACTGTCACGAAAGACGGTTCAGAGAAAAAAGTCGACTTTAAAAACGCCATCATTGCTGTCGGCTCTCGTGCGATTAAACTGCCATTTGTGCCTTATGACGACCCGCGAATTTTAGATTCAACCAGTGCCCTACAGCTCGAACGTATTCCAGAACACTTATTAGTTCTCGGCGGCGGCATTATCGGTTTAGAAATGGCTACGGTTTACCAAGCACTTGGCGCGAAAATTACCGTCGCAGAACTTGGCGAACAAATCATGACGGGCGCAGACAAAGACCTAGTGCGTGTCTTCGAGCAAGTAAACAAAGACCGTATGAGCTTTTTAACCAACACCCAAGTCACCGATATAGAAGCCACCCCGGAAGCGTTAAACGTTACCTTGAAGGACAAAGATGGTGAACGCCAGCTCGCTGTCGATGCCGTACTGGTTGCCGTTGGCCGCTCGCCGAATGGCAAAACCGCGGGCATTTTAGAGATTGGCGTCACGTTGGACGAGCGTGGTTTTGTATTAACGAATAATAAGTGCCAAACATCTGTACCCAATATTTACGCCATTGGCGATGTTACTCATGGCCCGATGCTGGCGCATAAAGCCTCTCACCAAGGCCATACCGCCGCCGAAGTTGTTGCAGGTCATAAAGTCGACTTCTTACCTCTCGCTATTCCGTCTATCGCCTACACCTTCCCAGAAGTGGCTTGGGTTGGCTTGACCGAAACCGAAGCGAAAAAGCAGGATATCCCTGTTAAAACCGCCGTTTTTCCATGGACAGCAAGCGGGCGAGCGATTGCTTCTGGCGTGACGCAAGGTAAGACTAAACTTATCTATGATGAAGCAACAGAACGCGTCTTAGGTGCTGGCATCGTTGGTTCTCATGCAGGGGAATTACTCGGTGAACTGACCCTAGCCATCGAGTTCGGTGCAACATTGGAAGACATCGCCTTAACCATCCACGCCCACCCAAGCCTCCACGAAACCGTTGGCCTAGCGGCCGAGCTTGGCGCAGGGACGATTACCGACTTGCCGAATAAGAAGGCAAAGAAAGCTTAATGATTACAGAACGCTTTACGTGAGCAACCTATGGTTGTTCACGCACCGTCATTTCCTCACAGAGGAACTCAACTCACGTAGACGATATGTTGCTCGTCATCATAGCTAAAATTGAGATGGATCTGGATTTGGCTTTCTTCAAGGTGCAGCTTAGAAACAAGATCAAATGTGCCGTTTTCGGCTTTATTCGCCAGAGCTTTTAATTGCTTTTCCAACATCACCCAAGCAACACTATCCCTCTCCTCATCAATTCCAGCAAGCTCGATAGAATGCGTCCTCAACCAAGCAAAATACGCCAATGAATTGGCTTTGATATCAAGGCTGCCACCAGCGTCAGAGGCGACGTAACTCAACCCACATAGAGAAAGCTGCTGCATTAAATACGCTTTCCATTGCAGCATAAACTGATCTAAATACGGCAAACAAACCTCTTTCAACTTATTAAACGTTATAGGCAAACATATAGAACACACTTCTGTAAAAGCCAGCAAGTAGAACAGTATAAATCTTTGTAGAAATCGCACCTATGCAGATAATTCATTGACTACTTTTCAGACTAGGTATATTTTGGATACAAAATCCATTTTTATTATTGGGTAGCAAAATCCTTCAACTTCTTTGAAAAGGTATCGATTTATGAGCAGTTCTGTTTTAGATGCAAGTGTTTTCAATGGCATTATGCCGGCGTTGATGACGCCTTGTAAGGCGGATCGCACGCCAGATTTCGATGCCTTGGTAAAGAAGGGTAAGGAGATGATCGCGGCGGGCATGTCGGCGGTGGTGTATTGCGGTTCTATGGGCGATTGGCCTTTGTTGACAGATGCAGAACGGATGGAAGGCGTGGAGCGTTTAGTAAACGCTGGCATTCCTGTCGTTGTTGGTACAGGGGCGATTAACACGAAATCCGCTGTGGCACTGGCCGCTCACGCTCAAAAAGTCGGTGCGGCAGGCTTAATGGTGATTCCTCGTGTGTTGTCTCGCGGCTCCGTCATTGCGGCACAAAAGAACCATTTCAAAGCGATATTGGCGGCCGCTCCCGATGTGCCAGCGATTATTTACAATAGCCCAGTGTATGGTTTCGCAACGCGCGCCGATTTGTTTTTTAGCTTACGCGCTGAGCATTCGAATTTGGTTGGTTTTAAAGAGTTTGGTGGGGAAGACGACCTTCGTTATGCCGCGGAGAATATCACCTCGAAGGACGACAGTGTCTTGCTCATGGTTGGCGTCGATACCGCGGTTTTCCATGGCTTCGTCAATTGTGGCGCAGTCGGTGCGATCACAGGCATAGGGACAGCATTACCAAAAGAGGTGCTGTTGCTGGCGAATTTGTCACGCAAAGCGGCCGCCGGCAATGCCGAAGCGCGAGTAAGAGCAAAAGAATTAGAAGAAGCCTTTAGCGTATTAGCCAGCTTTGATGAAGGGCCAGAATTAGTGCTTTTCTTCAAATATTTGTTGGTGTTGAATGGGGAAGAGGAATACCGCTTACATTTCAATGAAACGGACGAGTTGAATGACGCCCAACGACATTATTGCGAACAGCAATATGCCTTGTTCAAGGCGTGGTTTGCCGATTGGTCTAAACAAGGTGGAGTAATTACAGAATGCAGGTAACACAATGATAGTTGTTGTCGATAGCCATACGGAAGGCGAACCAACCCGCGTAGTACTCGAAGGTGGCCCTGATCTTGGGTCTGGCCCTTTGGCTGAACGCGCCAAACGCCTTGCCACAGAACATAAAGACTTTTATCGCTCTTTGGTGGTGGAACCTTACGGCCAAGAAGCCATGGTTGGCGCACTGTTGGTCGAGCCAACAAACCCTGAGTGTGTGACTGGAGTGATTTACTTTGATGCTGCAGCGGTAATTGGCATGTGCGGTCACGGCACCATTGGTCTTGCGGCGACCCTCGCTCACATCGGCAAGATAGGAGTAGGCACCCATAAGATAGAAACGCCCGTGGGGATAGTCGAAGTTACTTTGAGCGACAGCAATACTGTTACGGTGCAAAACATCGACAGTTATCGCTTCAAAAAAGCCGTTACTCTGGAAGTAGAAGGCGTTGGTACGGTTACTGGGGATATCGCTTATGGCGGTAATTGGTTTTTTATTGTCGATGAAAGCCCAACCCCCGTATTACCCAGCAACATTCGGACATTGACCGAAGTGGGGATCAAGGTACGAGAAACCATTTATGCCAATGGCATTGAAGGCGAAAACGGCGGCATTATTGATCATATTATTTTTTATGGTCCAGCCCTGACAGACAAAGGGCACAGTCGTAATTTTGTTTTGTGCCCAGACAATGCGTATGACCGCTCGCCTTGTGGCACTGGTAGCTCAGCCCGCTTATCCTGTTTGGCGGCGGATCAGCGTCTTGCTCCTGGGGAATCAATCTATCAGGAGAGCACCATCGGCAGCGGTTATACGCTGAGTTACCAGCGATCCACGTCCGCGCAAGCGCCTGCTGGCGCTATCGTGCCGTCCATCACAGGGCAAGCCTTTGTGACCAGAGAGGCTAAGATAATGACAAACGCTACGGATCCACTGCGTCACGGAGTGTCTCTATGAACGCCCAACATGATGTCATCGTCATTGGAGCAGGCATCATTGGCATAAGTACGGCTCTAAAACTACAGCAACAAGGCAAGCAAGTGCTTGTGTTAGACAGCAAAGGGGTCGCAGCAGAAACCTCCTCTGGCAATGCAGGTGCATTCGCGTTTGCCGATGTGATTCCACTGGCAACACCAGGCATTATGCGCAAAGCACCAAAATGGTTGATCGATCCGCTCGGCCCTTTGTCTTTGCGTCCCGCCTACGTACTCAAAATTCTCCCTTGGATGCTGCGTTTCTGGCGCGCGAGTTGGAAAGACAAATACCAAGCCGCTTTGGCAGCGCAAGCCAGCTTAATGGACTTTTCAAAAGCCGCGTTAGAACGCCAGATAAAGGCCGTTAATGGCGAAGCCATGATTCGTCGAGAAGGGCAGCTACAGCTTTATGAAGGCCAAGCAGAATTTAATGCCAGCCTTGCTGGTTGGCAAACTCGCCAAGAACACGGCGTGGTGTACGAGTTCCTACTAACGCCAGAGGCGATCGCCAAAGTCCAGCCTGGTATTCACCCTAGGTTTACTCATGCCGCTTTTACCCCAGAATGGAAAAATGTCGTCGATCCAAAAATATGGACTGAGCATTTGGCCAATGAGTTTGAAAAACTCGGCGGTAAAGTCGCTATTGCAGACGTTCATGCCATTGATTTAAAAGAGGATTCGGTGAGCTTAAAATGCGATTCAGCGGACTATGAAGCCAATCAAATAGTACTGGCAGCAGGGGCTTGGTCAAAAGCTTTAGCGCACTCCATTGGAGACAGTTTGCCATTGGATACTGAGCGAGGGTACAACACAACCTTGCCCGCTGGTGCCTTTGATTTAAAAACCCACCTCACTTTTAGTAATCATGGTTTTGTGGTCACCAAGGCGGGCGGTGGCGTACGAGTTGGAGGGGCTGTCGAGTTAGGTGGCTTATCATTAGCGCCAAACTTCAAGCGTTCCGAAATTTTACTCAATAAAGCCGCTCAGTTTTTACCGAATCTGAATGTTGAAAATGGCAAGCAATGGATGGGCTTTCGGCCTTCTATGCCTGACAGCCTGCCGGTCATCGGCTATTCCAGCCAATCTAAGCGGGTGATATATGCATTTGGGCATGGTCATTTAGGCTTAACTCAATCGGCAGGCACCGCGGAATTGGTCGCAGAGCTGATACATCATCAGCCTTCAAGTATTCCGCTTGATGCCTATTCTGCTCTGCGTTTTAAGTGATTTAAAACGCCTTTTATCGAATCTTGGAGACGCCACACCATGAGCGACAATATTACTCTTAGCTTAAGCCAAGTACGTGAACTCAGTGAATCTGTTCTCTTCAGCAATGGCTTTAATGCTGAGCACGCCAGCGCTATTAGCGACATTATTTACACGAACCAGCTAGGAGATTGCCACTCCCATGGTTTGTATCGCTTGTTTATGTGCGTTGAAAGCATTCGCTCTGGTCGCGCCAGCGGCACGGCAACACCAACCATTAGCGATGCGGGCCCAGCGGTTGTTCGCGCCGATGCAAACGATGGCATTTCACTCTTGGCAATGAAGGCAGCGATGCCGCTATTAATCGAAAAGGCGAAGCAGAACGGTGTTGCAGCATTAGCAATAAATCGCTGTTTTCATTTTTCAGCACTGTGGCCAGAAGTGGAAATGTTGTCAGCGGCAGGTCTTGCAGGTATGGCCATGCTACCAAGTCATGCATGGGTAGCACCAGCTGGCGGTAAACGCGGCTTACTAGGAACCAATCCTTTTGCTTTCAGTTGGCCACGTCATGGCAAAGCGCCATTTACTTTTGATTTTGCCACCAGCCAATTCGCTCGCGGTGAAATTGAGCTGTACCGACGCGCAGGCAACCCACTACCAGAAGGGGTCGCAATTGACAGTGAAGGCAATCCGACGACGGATGCCAAAGCCGCCATGAATGGCGCAATGCTGACGTTTGGAGGACACAAAGGCTCGGCTTTATCCTTGATGATTGAATTAATGGCAGGGCCATTGATAGACGACCTGACCAGCAAAGAAAGTATGGCTGCAGCTGGCGGCAAGCCAGAAGCGCCATATCATGGTGAAATCATTCTGGCGTTCGATCCTAATATGCTCAGCGGTGGTCGTGTCGCCGAGAACAACGACCGCGCAGAACGTCTGTTTGCCGATGTCATCGAGCAAGGCGCGCGCTTGCCATCACAACGACGCCAAGCGGCTCAAGTGTTTAATCTTGAACGTAATGAATTAGAAATTCCACGCGCGCTTTACGAGGATTTATTAAAGCTAAAGAAAGGATAATAAGAATAGGGCACAGTGCGTTTACTGGGCCCTAGTGTGTTTAACAAATTCTATTACTTGGTTTTTAGTGTTTACCAGATGACGGCGAAGTTGCTCTGTCGCCCCAAGCACATCACCTTGGCGCGCCAGTTCCAGTAATTCATGGTGATCATGGCTGGCGCTTTCACGCTTATTTTGCTTATCGATATGCATGCTGACATAGCGGTTAGCCTGCAAAGTCACTCTTACTAATAGCGCTTCTGTTAAATGACGGCCAGCTGCTTCATACAATTTCGCGTGATACTGTCCATTAAGCGGCCCCCATTCGGCGACGTTACCGGCTTGATAGGAAGCATCCATCGCGTCTAATAACACTTCGCACTCAGCCACCTGCTGCGCAGTTATATTTGGGATCGCACGCTGAAACAAATCGACTTCCAGTAAAATACGAACATCAAAAATTTCGGCGATTTCTTCCAGTGAATGCTGAGTCACCGTCGCGCCGCGATTATTCTGGAACACCACTAAACCTTCGGCATCAAGACGCTTCAAGGCTTCACGAATAGGCATTCGAGACACATCGTATTCTTCTGCTAATAATTCCTGACGAATCAACTCGCCTTCAGCAAGGTCGCCAGACAAAATACGCTGACGTAAGTCTTCGGTAATCACATCGGGTAAGCTCTGACGAACAACCGCTCTTTTTTGCGCCAATCTACTACTCCTTCGCGAGCTGAAACTTCAGAATCAAAAGTGTCGAATATTGGCCTATTATACGCAAAAGCGCCGCTAACGTGAGATTAGCGGCGCTTTTTTTAGTGCATTAATTTTATCGTTTTAAGCAGTCAAAACCGTTAGAACGTAAGATTACCTGTCACGCTGTAGGTACGACCCAAGGCTGGATAACGACCCACAGGGCTGGTATCAACACCGCGGAAGTAGTATTCCTTGTCAAAGAGGTTATTTACCGCCACATCAATACTCAACTTAGTGTTACCTTGTTCATAAAGATCTTTACTAACATTAAGATTCCACACCGTATAAGAAGGTATTTTCCCTAACGAGCCGCTCGCGTTTTCCTCTTTGGTATTAGCCGAATCCGAGAAAGCGTCGCTGTAGTAGTAACCCGAGATCGTTGATTGGTAACCAGCTAGGTTGTAACTCGCATCCCAAGAGATCTGATGTTTAGACGCATCAACCAGAGTATTGCCTTTATCATCGCCTTCTTCATAAGTCGCATCGAGGTAGGTATAAGCCAAACCTAAGCTCAAGTCAGGTAAAGACTCATCTGCTCTTTCCAGTTGGTTATTTTTTATCGCCCTACAAAGCTTTATTTCCCCTTGCGTGATGAACTCTCTATTACCTAGCCTCTAATGTTTGAAGGGCATCAAACATTGAATTGATAGCTTCTCATTTTTCAAACTCTGACCATTGCCTACTATCGATAGACATTAAAAGTGCGGCATTGTGATGTCCACTCACCATCCTCCGCAATATAGTCTGGAGTGTTTTATGACAGCAATACTATCTCAGCCTTCTTTACTTAAAAGTCACTCATACATTGGTGGCGAATGGGTAGAAGCCAAATCTGGCAAGACCTTCGCCATTACTAATCCGGCGAATGGTGAACACATTATCGATGTTGCGGATTTAGGCGCAGACGATACAACACAAGCTGTTGAAGCGGCTGAAAAAGCACAGAAAGAATGGCAAAACCGCACAGCGAAAGAGCGCGCGACCTTATTGCGCCGTTGGAACCAGCTTATTCTGGACAACCAAGACGACCTAGCGACATTGATGACCTTGGAGCAAGGCAAACCATTTGCCGAAGCGAAAGGCGAAGTGGCTTATGGCGCGTCTTTTATTGATTGGTTTGCCGACGAAGCACGTCGTCTGAATGGTGATGTGATTCCTACTTTTGCCAAAGACAAGCGCGTATTAACTATTAAACAGCCAATTGGTGTGGTGGCAGCTATTACGCCTTGGAACTTCCCAATTGCCATGATCACGCGTAAAGCAGGCCCTGCATTGGCCGCAGGTTGTGCGATTGTCATCAAACCCTCTGACGAAACCCCTTTGTGTGCCTTGGCATTAGCAGAATTGGCGCATCAAGCAGGCATTCCAGCTGGTGTATTGAACGTGGTTGTCGGTAAAGACGCGAAAGCGATTGGTGGCGTATTAACGGGCCATCCAACGGTACGCAAATTGTCTTTCACAGGCTCAACGCCAGTGGGCAAATTGTTGCTTTCTCAGTGCGCACAAACCGTAAAACGTACGTCCATGGAATTGGGCGGCAACGCACCGTTCATCGTATTTGACGATGCCGACCTAGACGCGGCGGTCGAAGGCGCCATTGCATCTAAATACCGTAACGCTGGCCAAACTTGTGTTTGCGCAAACCGCATCTTGGTACAAGAGGGTGTATACGATGCTTTTGCAGAGAAACTCGCCAAGCGTGTTGCAACCTTCAAAACAGGCGATGGCTTTGCCGAAGGCGTCAACATTGGTCCACTGATCAACCCAGCGGCGATCAGTAAAGTGGAACAGCTTGTTGGCGACGCCATGGCAAAAGGTGCGAAAGCGCTCATCGGTGGTGCAAAAGCCACAACCGCTGGCACGCAGTTCTTCGAGCCAACTATTTTGACCGGTGTGACGGAAGAGATGGACATTTTCTCTAACGAAATCTTTGGTCCAGTCGCGCCATTGTTCAAATTTAAAACCGAAGACGAAGCCGTTGCCATGGCAAACAATACCCCATTTGGTTTGGCATCTTACTTCTATTCCCAAAATATCGCCCGTATCTGGCGTGTATCTGAAGCATTGGAATACGGCATGGTGGGCATCAACGAAGGCATTATTTCCAGTGAAGTCGCGCCTTTCGGTGGTGTTAAAGAGTCTGGCAGTGGCCGTGAAGGTTCCCAGTACGGCATCGATGAATACGTTGAAATCAAATACTTGTGCATGGGCGGTTTGGCGTAAGGGCATTCTTACCAAATCACTCTATCCCGATTAACTGAGCGGT
Source organism: Marinomonas alcarazii (assembly GCF_003208215.1). Lineage (GTDB taxonomy): Bacteria > Pseudomonadota > Gammaproteobacteria > Pseudomonadales > Marinomonadaceae > Marinomonas > Marinomonas alcarazii. Next base: position 120,436 of record NZ_QKLW01000006.1, on the reverse strand, counting down.
ATTGAAACCGCTCCATGTACAGAGCTTGCTCTAAAGGTGAAAGACGATATGAACAACGCAGATCTACAAAAACGCAAAGAAAGCGCCATTGCTCGTGGGCAAGGCAACATGGCTCCAGTGTATGTTGACCGTGCTCTGAATGCAGAAATCTGGGACGTGGAAGGCAAGCGTCACATCGATTTTGGTGCGGGCATCGCAGTGGTTAACACAGGTCATAACCATCCAAAAGTAAAAGCTGCGGTTCAAGCACAACTTGAGCGCTTCACTCACACTTGTGTGATGGTTAGCCCATACGAATCCGCGGTCGCATTGGCAGAGAAGCTAAACGCAGCGGCACCAGGTAACACGCCGAAAAAATCTATCTTCGTCACAACGGGTGCCGAGGCGGTAGAAAACTGTGTCAAAATCGCTCGTGCCTACACAGGCCGCCCAGGCATTATTGCCTTCAACGGTGGCTTCCATGGCCGTACCAACATGACCATGGGTCTAACGGGTAAAGTGAACCCTTACAAAATTGGTTTTGGTCCTTTCCCAAGCGATATTTTCCATATCCCTTACCCAAATGACTATTTAGGCATTACTGAAGAGCAAGCACTTGCTGACCTTCAAATGCGCTTCACTTGCGACATCGAGCCTTCTCGCGTGGCTGCAATCATCATCGAGCCAGTACAAGGCGAGGGTGGTTTCTATATCGCATCTGCAAGCTTCCTACAGAAACTTCGTAAGCTATGTGACGATCACGGTATTCTATTAATTCTTGATGAGATCCAAGCAGGTTTCGCGCGTACTGGTACTATGTTCTGCCACGAACAAGCAGGCATTGAAGCGGATCTTATGACAGCGGCAAAAGGCATTGCTGGCGGCTTCCCAATCGCAGCGGTGGTGGGTAAAGCAGACATTATGGACGCACCGATTCCTGGCGGCTTAGGCGGCACTTACGGTGGTTCTCCAGTAGGTTGTGCAGCAGGTCTTGCAGTATTCGATGTGATCGAAGAGGAACAACTGTGTGACCGCGCAGTGAAAGTAGGTGCTCACTTCGTTAAACACCTAAATGCTATGCAAGCTGAGTACCCACAGATTATTGGTGAAGTACGTAATGCAGGCGCGATGATCGCGGTGGAGTTTGTACACGACGGCGATGTAAACAAACCTTACCCAGAACTTGCTAAGAAGCTGTCTGCAAAAGCGGCAGAAAATGGTCTAGTTCTACTTTCTTGTGGTATTCGCGGTAACGTAATTCGTTTCCTACCTGCTTTGACCATCGAAATGGACATCATTGATGAAGGTATGGAAATCTTCAAACGCTGCTTTAAAGAACTTGTTTAAGTTTTAGCGTGACAACAAAAATGCGGTTCTGAATCATCAGAACCGCATTTTTTATACCAATCAAACGTGCCCAATAACAGTCACTCCGTTCTATAGTCACTAATCATCTTCTGCAGCTGTACCACACGCTCAAAAGGCACACCATTTACTTGCTGATTCATTGTCGCTACTGACGCCTTAAACGTTAATAGCTCCTCTTCTGTTGGTTTATAGACCGTTATACCAGCATCAACCAGTGCTTTGTGATAATTGTCTTCTGATACTTTCACCCATTCAAACACCTCTTTCTGTGCGGCAAGCGACAGGGTCGTGAACTGTTCTTTTTCGGCTTGGGTTAAATTATCCCACCAATATTGGGAAGCCAACACCAAACGGGCAGACATAATCACCTTGGCATCAGTAAAATATTTTAACAGGCCTGTATGGTTGAAAATAATCGGCACAGACGATGCGTTTAAATACCCATCCGCAATGCCGACACGCAACGCATTAGGCACCTCTGAAAAGGGAATTAATACGCCATTCGCACCCATCTTTTGAAAAATAGTAAGCTGATTCTCATCTAACGCCCTCATACGCAAGCCGGACATATCTTTGACCGTTCTAATGGTTTTCTCATCATTAAAAATGCCTAAAAAGCCACCCGTTGGTACAACCGCTAATATCCGCAGCCCTTCACCTGATAAGCGTCTATTCACACTATCAAGATAATGGCTGTTTACAAAAAAGTTATATTGATGATCTGTGTCTTTGAATATATAAGGAAGCTGCAAGACCCGCATTTCAGGAACAAACTGCGCCGCTGAAGAATATTGGGACATAGATATGTCTAAGGTCCCTGTACGCACCATAGAAAGGCGTTCGTTTTCCCCTCCTATACTGTTACGAGGGAACGACTCAGTCTCCCAACCCGCTTCATTCAAAGAGAGCAATAAGTTGTCGACGTATCGATATGTGCCAGAACCTTCTCGATTAGGAGCGGCATCTAAAGCGATACTCACAGAAGCAGCATGAGCGGTAAACGCCATTAACAAAGTGGAGGTCAGTATCATGATTTTTTTCATATCGCTGCCCTAAATGTCTGTCCTAAAAATAACAAAAAAGTAAAAATTGCTTTTACCAATATGTAATTAACAATACACCCTTCATCTCAGAAAAACTTTTCGAAATGTCAGCTTTTGGTTAAAAATTGTATCCTGCCACTGCATAAGTTCAACCGATAAAAAAGGCGCTCTTATTAAAATAAGAGCGCCTAGTAATCATGCTTTGCCATTCACCTATCAAGCTTGTTGGTATATTTTCTCCATCAAGCTCTGAACCTTAACGCCCGCTAACAGGTCATCTAATAAGTGCACAAGACGTGACAATACTGCCTCGTTTGTAGCCAGAGCCGCAGGGAAAATATCGTTACGCTGCAATAGAGAGGCAACTAAGCTGACCGAATCACCTCGATAACGCTTCACCAACTCAAACAAAACACCTTCAAGCGGATCATTAATACTCTGCTGATTCTGCTCCGCATTACAAAGAAAGGCCATCCAACCAGCAATACCAAGCTCAATCCCTGGTGCCGCCAGTGTTTTTGCCTGCAATTCCGTTAAGCCACTCAACCAGCGTTGTGGTAGTTTTTGGCTGCCGTCCATCGCAATTTGCTTGAGTTGGTGCTGCAAACTGTCGTTTTCAAACCGTGCTAACAGCAGCTGGCAATACGTCGATAATTCCGCTAGATCGAAGCTAGGTAAAGTCGGCGCGACTTCTTGCATCATATAATGTTCAAGAAAGGCACGAATTTTCTTGTCTTGCATCGCATCAGCGACCGTTTTTAAGCCAGCAATAGAGCCCAAATAAGCTAATAATGAATGGCTACCGTTGAGCATCCGCAACTTCATCATTTCGTAACTGGACACATCAGCCACCATCTGCACACCTGCAGATTCCCACTGCGGACGACCAGCAGGGAAGTTATCCTCTATTACCCACTGACTAAATTGTTCACACTTCACCACCGTAGGCTCAGTGATGCCTGTGTCTGCTTTTATCATCGCAAGATCTTGCTCTGATACCGCAGGAACAATGCGATCTACCATGGAATTTGGAAATGCAACGTTGCCTTCAATCCATTGGGCGAATTCATCATCCTGCGTCTTGGCTAACGCCACTACGGCGCCTTTAGCACGAGCACCGTTATGTGGCATATTGTCACAAGACAACACAGTAAAGGCAGCAAGGCCTTTAGCACGACGTTGTTTTAATGATTCTAGGATCAACCCCAAAGCCGTTTTAGGTTGTGATGGCGACGCCATGTCGTGTTGAATCTCAGGCGCATCTAGCAACAACTCGCCAGTAGAAGGCGATAAATAATAGCCTTTTTCTGTAATCGTTAGCGTCACAATCTTGGTCGCAGGTGCATTCATTTGCGCAAGCAGTGCTTCTCTACCTTCATCTGAGCCACAGAAAAACGTGTTTTTAATTGCCTTAATTTCTCTTAGAGTTGCATGGCTCGTATCAGCATATTCCACCACATGATAACAATGCTGCGCCGCATGCATTTGCTCAACCAGACTATAATTGGAGCGAATGTTGGCACTGGCAATCATCCAATCACCGCCATGCACAGCAAGCGTTTGCTCTACATAGACGGCTTGATGAGCGCGATGAAAAGCCCCTAAACCAATGTGGACGATGCCGATATCATGCTTACTAACGTCGATCTGGCTCTTTATATCTTGTACTTTCATTATTTATATAATCCTAATTAACCCAACAGCGAAGGCAGCCATAATGAAATAGCTGGGACATAAGAAACCAGTAAAAGCACAACAAGGTTACATAACAAGAAAGGCCAAATCGCTTTTACAATTGCCGTCATAGGCAATTCACTGATACCTGCGGCCACAAACAAACACACCCCAACAGGCGGCGTTGTTAAGCCGATAATCAAGTTAAGCACAGCCATCACACCAAAGTGAATGGGATCCATGCCTATGCCTTCCGCCACTTTTAATAACGTAGGGAATAGGATAATCAGTGCCGCGATGGTTTCCATAAAACCACCAACAATCAATAATACGATGTTGATAATTAGGATGACGACCAATGGGTTCTCGCTGATGCTAAAAATAGCACTCGCCAGCATTTGTGGAATTTGCTCACTGGTTAGAATCCAACCGAATAAATTCGCCATCCCAACCAATAACAGCAAGCTGGTAGAACTTAAAACAGTATCAACTAATAATTTAGGAAGATTTTTCCAAGTCAGGCCTTTGTAGACAAACATGCCGACAACAAAAGCATAAAGGCTAGCCATAATCGAAGCTTCAGTTGGCGTAAAGAGCCCACCTATGATCCCGTAAAGGATGATAAAGGTCATCAAAAGTGCCCAGAAAGCCCCTTTACCTACCGTAAAGATTTCCTTTAAGGTTGCGCGCTTTTCACGAGGGTATTGACGCTTCACGGCAATAATATACGCCGTCACCATCATAGCTAAACCCAGCATGATACCGGGGACGACACCCGCTAAAAACATTTTGCCAACGGAAATACCGCTTAATGAACCCACAATAATCATCGGGACGCTAGGTGGAATAATCGGTCCAATCGTCGAAGACGCCGCTGTAACGGCGGCGGCAAAAGGTTTGTCATAACCACTTTTCGCCATACCAGGAATCATCACAGCACCAATACTTGCCGTATCGGCAACGGCCGTACCGGAAATACCGCCAAAGATCATTGAGCCACCAACATTCGCTAGACCAAGACCACCACGAATATGACCTAATAACGCATTACTGAAGCGAATAATATAATCGGTGATATTACCCACGTTCATTAAATTACCAGCCAGTATAAACCCTGGAATACAGAGCAATACGAATGAATCCATACCGGCATATAAACGTTGAGGCACTATTGTTAAAGGGATTCCCGCCATCGTTAAATAGGTTAGTGAGGCAATCCCCAAACAGAAAACAATTGGCACACCCACAAGTAGTAATAGAAAAAACACGGCAAACAATAAAATGATTTCCATTATGAGGTTACCTCTTGATCATCTCGATCGAGCAATACAAGCACAACACTCATAAAGCTATAAAACGCCGTTAAGGCAAAGAAAAAACTCACGGATAAAAAAGCCCAATACATTGGGACTTCCAAAGCAGGAGAGGTTTGCCAACGCCCAACTTGCGCGTATTTAATTGCATACGGCAGAATATAAATGGCAAAGCTACCCGCCAAAAGGTGGCAAAAAATTTGATATACCTTGTTCCAGAACCTATTTAATGCACCTTGAAACAGTTCCAGCCGCACATGGCGATTATGACGAATCACCAACCCTGAGCCCATGACGATAAGATATACAAATAAATAGCGAGAGAGTTCTTCAGTCCAGATAGGAGAACTGGGCAACAAGAAGCGAGAGAAAACTTGCAAAACAACAACGGCTGCAATTGCCAGCAAAGCCGATACGGCTAATACAGAAAATACCCAATCAGCTATGCGCAATAACAATTGGATGCCGTATTCCAACTTGCCAATATAGCCTTTTGGGTTATTGGTTTGAGATGAGGTACTCATCGCACTTTTCTCCAAAAAAGGCCCGTTCTTGCTGGTCTACAACAAAAACGGGCGTTTGAAACGCATCTAGATTTTTTATAAAAAACTAGATCTTGTTATAAAGTGCAAGTTGCTCAGGTGTAAGCGATTCTTGTACTGCTTTTTGAGCCGCAGCTTTAAATGCTTCAAGATCTGGTTGCACAAACTCCATGCCACGAGACTCTAGAGTAGAACGCAACTTCGCTTCATCTGCGGCAAACATACCATGCTCATAACTTTGCATTTGCTTACCAGCTTCTAAAACAATAGCGCGCAAGTCTGCAGGCATGCTGTTTAGCTTGTCTTGACCAATTACCACATAAATCCAGCTACGAACGTGACCCGTCAAATTCACATATTTCTGAACTTCGTAGAAGCTCGCGCTGTTAATCAAGCTTAGTGGGTTTTCTTGTCCATCAATCGTATTCTGCTGTAACGCAGTAAACACTTCACTAAACGCCATAGGAATGGGTTTGGCGCCTAATGCTTGCCACGTTTTCACAAACAAAGGAACGTTAGGTACGCGCAACTTCAAACCATCTAAGTCGCTTGGAGATTGAATTTTACGGTTAGATGTTAGATGACGTGGACCACGCTCAAACCAAGCAATAGGTTGTAGCCCGGTACGCTGAGTAATTTGATCCGTGATTTCTTTACCCACTTCACCATTAACCGCTTTTTGCAGCTGTTCTGAGCTAGTGAACGCATAAGGAACCGCCATCAAAGCCGCTTTTGGAGCCCAGTTTTGTAGCGACTCACCTGTTATGGTCATATCCGCTGTACCAAGCTGAATGCTATTGATCACCTCCATTTCTTTACCCAATTGCTCATTAGGGTAAAGCTTAACGTCGATACGACCATTGGATTGTGTTTCGGCTACTTCTTTGAATTTCAACGCGGCTTTATGCCAAATATTTTCTTCATTGGCAGGGTAGCCAAACTTCAAAGTAACATCGGCAGCGTGAGATAGACCCGCCATCAATATAGAAGAAATAACAGCGGCTTTTAGCATTGGTTTAATCATGGGGAACTCCGTTTTTATTGTTAGATTTATATTATGGGTTTATCAATCACTTACTCATCTCAACAAGCACTTTACGAGTGAGTTCTGGGTGGTTTTCCATTAACTGAATACCATCGCCAATGTCGTTTAACGCGATTCGATGGCTGATTAAAGCCAAAGGATCCAAACGGCCTGACGAAATCATTTCAAGCACTTGAGGAAAACGGCGGTTATTAAGGCGAGAGCCAACTATCGTCAGCTCTTTCTTAATCACTTCAATTTGCGCAAGATCGCTTGGCGTAGAGGTAAAGCCCAACAAGCCAATGCGTCCAGCAGGGCAGGCGATACGTAAAATTTCAGGTAGAAGAGCAGGAATACAAGCAGCATCGGCAATCAAAGGTACACCTTCACCGTTAGTCCATTCTTGGATACAGTCTTCTACTTTGTTTACTCGACTATTGATCACGTCCGTTGCACCAAGCGCTTTGGCTGTTTCTAAGCGCTCATCAACAATATCGGTAACAATGATGCGTTCGATGCCCATGGCTTTCGCCACTTGCACGATCGTCAGTCCAATCACGCCAGCGCCGTACACCAGCAAGGTGTCACCAGCAATCGGTTCCATGCGCGATAAGACATTCGTTGCAATAGAATACGGCTCAACTAATGCCGCTTGCTCAAGCGTGACATTATCTGGAAGCACTAATACGTTGCTTGCTGGTGCACTGGTGTATTCGCCAAAGCCGCCATTACGGTGTACGCCAAACACTTGCAATTTTGCGCATACATTAAAACGACCAGCGCGGCAGGCATAACATTCGCCGCAGCTAATAACAGGGTCGACGCAGACTTTATCGCCTACTTTAACGTGCGTAACGCCTTCGCCAATCGCTGCAACAACACCCGAAAACTCATGCCCTGTTATGCGAGGAAATTGAACGAATGGATTTTGCCCATGAATAATGTGAAGATCAGATCCACAAATTCCGGCAAAGGCGGTTTTAATCAATACCTCACCCGCTTCTGCAACAGGCTGTTTGGTATCGATCAATGCATAGTCATTTACATTTGCTACTTGAAACGCTTTCATAGTTTTCTACCAATTCCACAAGGTGCCATCTTCTAGGCGGTTCACCGGAAGATAGGCTGGTTTATAAGGGTATTTAGCCGCAAGCTCTTCATCAATGTCGACACCGTGGCCAGGTACATCTCCCGGTGTAAAGAAGCCATCTTTGAACTCATACGCATGAGGGAAAACAAGATCCGTTTCCTTGGTATGCGGCATGTGTTCTTGAATGCCGAAGTTCGGCACCCAAGTATCAAAATGAAGCGCAGCCCCCATACAAATAGGGGAAAGATCCGTCGCGCCGTGGAAGCCTGTTTTAACATGAAATATTGACGCGAAATCGGCAATCCGACGAACATTGGTTATGCCGCCTGCATGGGTAATAGTGGCGCGGATATAATCGATTAGCTGATTTTGAATCAACTCTTGGCAATCAGACAGACTATTGAAGATCTCACCAATCGCGAGCGGCGTTGTCGTATGCTTACGAATCAATTCATAGGAAGACTGATTTTCAACAGGCGTACAATCTTCTAGCCAGAATAAGTGAAATTTCTCCACTTCTTTACCCAAACGAGCGGCTTGGATAGGAGTAAGGCGATGATGAACATCGTGCAGTATATGCAAGTCTTCACCGAACTCTTTGCGTACAGCAGCAAAGAGCTCAGGAACATGATTAAGGTACTTTTCCGTCGACCATACATTCTCAGAAGGTAGCGCAGAGTCTGCAGGCTCATAAGGTTTGCCCGCTTCTTTGGACACACCATAGGTCGTTGGTATACCTGGTATGCCACATTGCACTCGAACCGCTTTGTAGCCTAGTTCAACGTGCTTACGAACTTCCTCAAGACAAGAATCGATATCTAGCCCAGTGGCATGACCATAAACCATCACTTTTTCACGGCTTTTGCCACCCAACAATTGATACAAAGGCATACCAGCGAGCTTGGCTTTAATATCCCACAAAGCAACATCAACAGCGGCAATCGCCGTCATGCCAACAGGGCCTCGACGCCAATAAGCACCACGATACAAGTACTGCCAAATGTCTTCTATTCGCTGTGGGTCTTTGCCAATTAGGGTAGGGATAACATGGTCTTCAAGATAAGAAACAACCGACTTTTCACGACCGTTAAGCGTCGCGTCACCAATGCCATAAACACCTTCGTCTGTTTCTATCTTTAATGTGACTAGGTTGCGACCTGGACAGGTCACTATTACTTTTGCAGATCGAATTTTCATAAACTACGATACCTAATTATTTTTTTTGGTATGCCAAATACCTATTATTTTGACAAAATAGCTGAAAAATTCACGCCTAACAAGTAGAAAAGACAAAATTGGTATACCAAATCACAATTCCCTGCCACTGAATTGATTAAAATATCGACTTTAAGTACAGCTTGCGTAAAAATGGCATACCAGATTATTGATAATGAAAGTAACTAAGAATCCTCCTATGGCAGAACGACTCTACAGAGAAATTGGCGAGAGCATTAAACAAGAAATTGCAAAATCCACAATGAAGATTGGTGATAAGTTACCAACGGAACGTGTTTACGCAGAATTATTTGGCGTCAGCAGAACCTTGGTAAGAGAAGCCTTCATCATGCTGGAAATTGAAGAGCTGATAGAAGTTAGAAAAGGCTCAGGCAGTTATTTGAAAAATAGTCTCTCTTCTTTACAGGCCATAGCTCAGGTCTCGGATGTCGGTCCGTTTGAGCTATTGCAAGCGCGTCAAGAGATTGAAAGCTCAATTGCCGCCTGCGCAGCACCAGTTATCACTAAACATGACCTACAAAAACTGCAGGATATTCTAGATATCGAAAGTGCAGAATTAGAAATTGTTGAAAAAGCCAATAGTGCAGATCGAGACTTTCATCTCTCTATCGCTCAAGCAACTCAAAATACCGTCTTGCTTGATACAGCGACTCGCTTATGGGATATGAAAGATGGCAATCCTATGTGGAAAAAACTCCACGCTCGCATACAAGACACGTCATATCACGATCAATGGTTAGACGATCATAGAAAGGTACTCGTTCAGCTGCGCAAACGAAATGCAGAGGGAGCAAGACAAGCCATGTGGCAGCATTTAGAGAACGTTAAACAAACCTTATTTAAGCTGTCAGATACGGAAGCCCCAGATTTTGATGGCTACCTTTTTGCTCAACCGCATAATTAGTTATACGGTTGAGGTTTGCTGCATATTTCGAGCTGTGTCAAAACCTCTAATACGGTGCCGAAATGAGTTCTTCAACGGTTTGATGCAACACTTTCAGGAATAATTCACGAGGTTTATTAGGCTGAGTGGTTTTCTTACAAATCACCGCAACACCTAAGGTGTAAGAGCGGTGTTCAGGCGCGACAGCTACAATTTTCCCAGACTCTATATAAGCCGCAGCATAGCGTTCTGGCAAAAAGCCGATATAACGACCGGATAAGATCAGCGCCAGACGACTGTCATAAAAATACGAAATCGCCGTGAGGTTCATTCCTGAAATTTGTTCACTGATCGCTTCGTGCGGCTTTAATCCCGCGTGAGTCGCTGGAAATTGGTTAACCTGTTCGTTCTGCTCTTCGGCAGACATCAGCGCCAAAGGGTGATCCTTACCACAGTACAGATAACAATCGTCGCTGTATAAATGCACGTAACTTAGTCCGTCCAGTTTACGATGATAAGGAATAAAGCCGATATCAGCCTCGTCATTCAAAATCATGCGTTCAATGTTCGACATGGAGGACACGTTAGTAGTGATCGATACTTCTGGCGCTTCAGTGGAAAAGCGCTGAATCAATTCAGGGAAGTGACTACGCGGATCTAAACTCACTTTGTCAGAAAGCGCGAGGCGAAGCTTTCCCGTCAAGCTGGCGTTTAAGTTATTAACAGTGGTTCGAAACGCGTCTAATGATTCGAGTAAGTTCTCGGTCATTTTATAAATGATGACGCCTTCTTCCGTAAGAGAAAAACCACCACGGCCACGCTTACACAAAACAAGATTCAGACGGGCTTCTAGATTAGAAATATGCAGGCTAATGGTCGATCGACCAATATTAAGAGAGGTTTCTGCAGCCGAAAATCCACCGCAATCAACGACGGTTTTAAAGACTTTTAACTGTTTGATTTCATAATCACCGACCTGTCCCAGTGAATAATTTTTAACGCTCATTGCCTCTCCCCACCTGTACTAACCTAATCGTCGCAATTTAAGTTCGTTGATTCTCTAACTTTACATTGATTTAAGCTACTTTCATCCCCCTTTCTGCTTCTTTAAGGTAAGAGATGTCGGCTACCGCAGACAAAATGCCTTCATGACGGCGTTTTGTGCATTCAGGATGATTCGTATCCGCATGGTTATACCCTGAAATGATTTGGCAATGCTCTTAAGTTAACAACTGGATACAGGCCTTTCATTTCGTTCTTCCAGCACGTTATTTTGGCCTGTTTGTCTTACTTGATAAACAGGCCTTTTTTGTCGTTTTGATTGCTTGCCCTTCTTTTTAGAAAGGGGTTTAAAGGAGGTTATATGTCTATCGCGTTATCCGTTCGTCAGAAGCTAATTGCTATTGTGGTGTTGGTCTGTATTGGTTACGCAGGCTTTGGAGCTTATTCCATTTATAACTTATCGCAAATGTCCAGTGCCTCAGACGATGCCACCGAACTAAGCAGACTCACCAGCGAAGTCAAAGACGTTGAAATTGCCCTGCTAAAATTTGAACGCGAAATGACCACTCTCTCCCCTGATAACATTGATGCGATCAGCGCAACATTAGCGGATATCAAACATGCCACTTCTACCGGGTTCAGCATTCGAGCGGATTTACTCGATACCCAAGGTAAGACTCTCTTAGCAAACAGCCAAGCTCTACAGCCTAACTATTTATCCGCGCTTGAAAACAACCTGCAAAACTTAACGACACTTGGGTTAAGTAGCAACACTGGCGCACTGGGTCACTTGAATCAATCTGCACAAGCGTTAGCGGAACAGCTCAAATCATTAGCAAGTTTTGCCGCCAGTTTCAAAGAGGTGAGGGCGAAAGAAAAAGACTTTCTGGCTTACAGCGATGCGACACACCAAGAAGACCTTCAGACCGCGATTCAAACGCTCAAGAACAATGTTAATAACATCGGCTTTGGCGATGTCTTCGGCCCAATGATTCAAACCTATGAAGATGCCTTAGCACCGGTTATTGCTCTCTCTATTGCCATAAAGGAACAACAACGCGAACTCACAACATTAAGCAATCAATACACGCAAGCCATGGATGAAAGCGCCTATTACCTGCAAAACACCTTACTGGCTAAGGCTCAAATACGTTCAACAGAAACAGCGACACAAGCCCGTAGTTCTTTGGTGATCGCCTGTATTGTATTGGCGCTGGTTATCGGTTTTATCTTGTCGACTGTGATTCGCTCTTTGAGTCGCAACCTAACAGCCGTATTAGCCGTATTAAAAGAGGTGGCGCAAGGCAAGCTTCGTTCCCGTCAACAGAACCAAGATTCCAGCAATCCAGATGAATTCCAACAGCTTTTTATTGCTTCCAACCAAATGTCCGATAGCCTGCGCTTATTGATCAGTCACTTAATTAATAGCAATGAAAAGCTGGTGCTCACGGCCGATGAGCTGGACAGCGGTATTCAAACCATCGTCAGCGGCAGCGAGCGTATACGAGATCGCAGTAACACCTTGGCTGCCTCTACAGAAGAAATATCTGCCACCGCAGATACAGTGCAGTCTATGACACAAAATGTGCAGAGCGTCGCCAATGTTGCTTATGAATCCGCAACCAGCGGTGTCACTGCCATGCGTGACGCCATGACCAGCATTAGCGATGTGGCGGACACTATTCAAGATACTAACGAACGAGTTGATCGTCTTGGTGCGCTGTCTAAAGAGATTGATGTGGTTATTGAGCTCATCGTCGGTGTCGCAGAGCAAACAAGTCTATTGGCTCTTAACGCCGCCATTGAGGCTGCTCGTGCTGGGGAAGCTGGCCGAGGCTTTGCTGTTGTAGCCGACGAAGTTAAAACGCTTTCAGAGCAAACGGTCAAAGCATCGGGAAGTATTACAGAGAAAGTCGAAAATATTCAGAAAGAAACACAAACAGTCATTGATGCTATGACGCTGAGCCTTAAGAAAGTTAGCCGAAGTAAAGAGCAAGGTGAAAACGCTGTCACAACGATCCATCGAGTCGAGCAAAATACACTAGAAGCAATGAACCATACGCAGGAAATTACTCAAGCGATTAAAGAGGTGGCATTAACAACAGCACAAATGGCGCAAGATATGGACATCATTGCTCAGGATATAAAAGACAATCACGCCGCAACCCAATCTATCCAAATGGCGAATAAAAATGTTCATCATCAAACAAACGAATTAGCTCAACAGATACAAGGTTTTGACATCAATTAACGATTTTTAAAGCCTGCTTGAATGATCTGAAAAAATAACACGCCCCGCTTTGGGGCGTTTTTGTTATTGAACGTTATATTCAGATCTATATTTAGAAAAAGCAAAAAACATGCACGTTTTCAACACCATAGATCAATATTATTCACTATAATGATGCACACCTTTCACCTAATATTTGCTCTATTATGGTGCGTTACGCGCGATTTTTGTGCATCAAATTCCTTTAGTTAACTGATTTTAAAAGGCTTTTCACTTTTTTAATTGTTTGATAGCTACAAAACTTTAGATAGATTTTACGCGCTTTAATGGTGACAGCCTTTTTGAAAGTATCGAATACAAGGCGTCACAACAATAAAGACGTGACTTTTTTATGCACTTTTGCACTCGAGGTAGCTCAATGATTAAGACGATACTAAAAGTAAAAAAACGATTGGTTGTAAGCTCTCTAGCGGTAGCTCTTGGATTAGGCGCTGTCGCTTCTTCTGCTAACGCTGCGGATTATAACTGGCGCTTCGCCAACCTATACAGCCGAGGCTCTGCATTTGGTGCAGTGTATGAAGATTTAGCCAAAAACATTGAGACTATGTCTGACGGACGCATCAAGGTACAAGTTTTGTACGACGGTGAAGGTGTAGGTTCTTCTGGCATTTTTGGTGCCGTAAAAACGGGCCTAATCACCATGGGCGCGACTTTCCAATCTTTGAACGCGGGCGAGCTTCCAGCAGGCTTGGTTGAAATCGGTCTACCTGGCGGTACAAGCGACGTTGGTGAGCTAACGACTTTGTTCCAAGAAAAAGGCTGGGCTCCTATCCTTAAAGAAGCGTACGGTGCTCAAGGTCTAGTTTGGCTTGACCCTTACATTCAGCCAGCGGTTTACGTTATCACTAAGGAACCAATCAACTCTGTTGAAGACTTCAAAGGTTTGAAAATCCGTGCGCCAGGTGCATACGGCAAATTCCTACGTAATCTAGGTGCTTCTCCGGTTTCTCTTGCTTGGTCTGAAATTTACACCTCGCTATCTACTGGTGTAATCGATGGGTCTATTGGCTCTAACATGATCGACCACCGCGATGGTAACCACGTTGAAGTAGCGAAATACATGTACCCACTTCCACTAGCTGGTGCACAAGTGTTACCTATCATCGTAAACCAAAGCGCTTGGAACAAACTGCCTGCAGACTTGAAAGCGATTGTTAAAGCGGCGACGACTGTCCACGCTCAAGAGCAAATGACCAAGTCTAAACTTTGGGAATCTCAAGCGGTTGCTGATATGGAAGCAAAAGGCCTTCAGTGGAGCCCAGAACCAAGTGCAGAAGACAAAGCAGCTTGGAAAGCAGCAGGTGCGAAACTTTGGGATGAGTACGCAGCAGCAGACAAATACAGCAAAGAGTTGATTGACGTTCTACGTAAAGAACAGAAATAATTAACCTAGCACTGACCAAAACGGCCTTCTTGATGAAGGCCGTTTTAGTTTTCCGATCCATCCTTACAGGTACAATACAATGATAATGACTGCGATTAGACGCTATTGTCTAGGCGTCCACGCATTGGTGGCGTTCATTGGGAATTCCGTTTCCTACCTAATGCCAGTATTAGCATTTGTCGTTGCTTTCGAGGTTTTCTCTCGTTACATCTTAGACAGTCCAACCATTTGGGCTTACGACACGTCGTTATTTATTTTTGGGTATATTGCGGCTTTAGGCGGTGCTTATGCCCAACAGCAACGCGCCCACATTAATGTCGACATTCTTTACAACAAAGTCTCTGCTCGAACCAAAAGCATATTTAACCTATTTTCATTCGCTCTCGCCATGTTCTTCATGATCATCGTCTGCAAAATGAGCATAGGTAAGTTTGAAGAAGCGCTCGAGTTTAACTACCGACGCCAAAGTGAATGGGCTCCTCAAATGCATCATTACTGGTTAATGATGGCAATCGCTAGCGTGCTGCTAATTTTGCAACTTTCCAGCGACTGGATTGATTCCTTACATCAAGCAATTACTGGCAAACCCTTATTGCCAAAAGCACAGACAGAGCAAGAGGAAACGGCACCATGATTAGTATTGAATTATTAACGGGCATTTTATTCGCCTGCATCATAGCGTCGTTTGCCTTGGGTGCGCCTGTTGGTTTAGCGCTTGGTGGTATCGCCATGGGCATAGGTTACATGACTTGGGGCGATGCGCTCTTTAACGTTATTCCCACTACGCTTGAATCGACACATTTTAGTTTCATCCTGCTAGCCATACCTTTGTATATTTACATGGGGCAATTACTGACTCGCTCCGGCATTGGCGATGCCATGTTCAACGCCAGCCAAATGTTAATTGGTCGAGTACGTGGTTCATTGGCCATCAGTGTGATTGTCGTGTGTTCTATGATCGGTGCCATGGTCGGTATTATCGGCGCAGGTATCATGACGTCTGGCAGTATCGCACTTCGTCCTATGTTGGAACGTGGCTACGACAAACGTCTAGCGCTTGGCGTGATTATGGCTGGCGGTGGCTTGGGTATTTTGATTCCACCCAGCATCCCGATGATCATGTTTGCTTCATCAACACAGAACTCAGTAGGGCGCATGTTTATTGGTGCCTTGATTCCTGCGCTGATCACCATCGTCTTGTTAATCACTTACGTAGTGATTTCTTGTAAGTTGAACCCTAAACGCGCGCCTATGGATGTGGTGCCAGAAGTTCAACCTACACCAAAAGAGAAGTTCCTCACCGCTCGCGATGGCATATTATCTCTGCTGCTGATCGTTGCGGTACTTGGCAGTATCATCATGGGCATCGCGACACCGACCGAGTCCGGCGCGATAGGCGTTGTCGGGGCGATTGTATTAGCGATTTTCTTTAAACGCTTCAAACCACGCATGGTGCAAAAAGCCGGTATGCAAGCGGCGTTGCTGGTCAGTGTGGCAATGTGGATTATTGTTGGCGCGTCGGTTTTCAGTAACTTCCACTTACTGATGGGCGTGCAAAACATGGTAGCCGGCTTTACCCAAGACTTGGGCTTACCTCCAATTGTCGTCATCATGTTGTTCCAATTGATCATGCTGTTGCTAGGCTTCATTATCGATGAATTTATCATCGTCCTAATGTGTGCACCTATCTTCACACCGATTGCTGTATCGCTGGGTTACGATCCTATTTGGTTCGGTATCTTGATGATTCTAAACATTGAGATTGCTGTACAAACGCCACCTTATGGTTTTGCCTTGTTCTACCTAAAAGGCATCGCACCGCCAAGCATCACCATGTTGGATATCTACAAATCCATTACGCCATTTGTATTACTGAAACTTCTGGTTCTTATCATCGTAATGATGTTCCCAGAATTGGTGACTTGGTTACCTAGCCAACTAATGGATGGCTAAAACCAATAATACACACGAAGAACAACGATATTGAAAAGGCGACTCAACTATTTGTGAGTCGCCTTTTTTGTTTAAGTTTGCTCGATTAGTTAATAGCGCTTCAAAATAATCGCAGCGTTGACACCGCCAAAACCAAAGCCGTTACACAGAACATAATCGACATTTTTTTCACGTGAAACCAATGGGATAAGATCCAAATCCGCCATGCTGTCTTCTGGATTTTCAAGGTTTAAGGTCGGAGGCAAAATGCCAGTGATTAATGCCTGAGCACTGAAAATGGTTTCCACGCCACCGGCAGCACCGAGCAAATGACCCGTTGCGGATTTGGTCGATGAAATCGCAACCTCTGTCACTTTTTCGCCAAACACGCGACGTAACGCATTAATCTCTCCACGGTCACCCACTGGCGTCGACGTAGCATGCGCATTTACATAGCCAATTTGATCCGCAGAAATACCAGCCATTTTGAGCGCCGTTTGCATCGCACGGGCTGCACCGTTGCCGTCTTCTGGGCCAGACGTTAAGTGATAAGCATCGCCACTGGTGCCATAGCCAACGATCTCTGCCAATGGTGTCGCGCCTCGTGCTAAGGCATGTTCAAGGGTTTCAAGCACAACAAGGCCAGAACCTTCGCCCATCACAAAACCTTCACGGTCTTTATCGAAAGGTCGCGAAGCTTTTTCTGGATCATCATTGCGAGTAGAAAGCGCCTTCAAGGCACCAAAGCCAGCAAGAGACAAGGGATCGATGCAGGCTTCTGTACCGCCCGCCAGAGCCACTTTGGCTTCACCAGTACGCAACAGGCGCATAGCATCGCCAATCGCCTGTACGCCTGCCGCACAAGCGGTCACTGGCGTGCCAATCGGTCCTTTGAAACCATATTTAATCGAAACATTACCCGCCGCAAGATTGGCAAGAAAAGCAGGAACCGTAAAAGGCGACAAACGTCGAGCGCCTTGCTCCATTAACGTTGTGTGCGCTTGAGTGATCGTCGGCAAGCCACCAATCCCCGTCGCAATGATGGTGGCGGTGGCTTCTTGGTCTTCAGCCGTCGTTGGTCGCCAATTGGCTTGGGTTAATGCTTCTTCGGCCGCAACCAGAGCAAATAATGTAAACAGATCGACACGTTTACGATCTTTAGGTGACAGATAGTCCGATTCATTCAAGCCATTCACCTGTTCCGTATGACTTGGCACTTGTCCGGCAATATGAGTGTTTAGCCCTTCCGACAAGGTTGTCGGCAACAAGCGAATACCGGATTCACCGCGAACCAAGCGATCCCAGACAGAAGCCACGCCTAAACCAAGTGGCGACACCAGCCCCATACCTGTAATAACAATACGTTCTTTAAGCGACATGAGATAACCCTCTTAAGTTTCAGCAGAAAGAAAGTCACCATGCTAGAGTGAGTCTATATATGATCAAGATAATATTTAGATTCCGATTTATACTGGGAGTCTCAATAGGATCTACAGGAGCTCACCTAGGAGGTTTTAACTATGTCTTACACACCAAGACACAAAGAACAAACTAGACAACGAATATTACAAGCCGCGGCAAAACTATTTTGCTCGAACGGCTTTGATCGCGTCACGCTTACTCAAATCATGAAGAAAGCCAACATGACGCACGGTGCGTTTTATGCGCATTTTTCCGGTAAAAGCAGTCTGTACGAAGCGGCCATGCAGTTCGCTACCTCTAATGGTTTCTGGGCGCGACATGACAAGCAAACCGAAAACAATGAAACGCATTTAAAAGCATTGGTTACTCGTTATCTAAGCTGGAGTCGCAGCGACAAAGAACATCCATCGCCATTGGAGTTTTTAGTCACCGATGCCGCGCACAAAGAAGAAAAAGTTCGCCAAGCCTACCAAACTTGTTTTGATAGTCTGGTTGACCGTCTTGCAGGAATTCTGAAAAAACGTGGTAGCCAAGAAGCCGAAGCGCTGGCAGAAGAGACAGTCGTCTCGTTAGTGGGAACTGTCGCCATTGCACGCTCCTTTGACAAACCACTACAAAGCGACTTTTTGAAACGCGCCCAAGAACGCATCGTCAACCGACTTAACAGCGGATTAAAATAGGACATATTAAAACAGCTTAATTTTCATAAGGCGAATCTGGAAACGGGGTCAGTGACATCTCGCCTTTGCCGTCGAACAATACGACAACATGGGTCGTCTTATTAGGCGAATAAACAACCCAACCATTAGGATCAGCATTTTCTTTTACACTACAGTTATTTACTCTAGAGAAGCATTTCAATGTATAAAAAACACGAATCCGTTCTTTCTCGACTTCGACCTGCATAACGCCCATATCACGCTTATACTCTTGGTAATAATTCCTAAGAGTCCGAATCTTTTTCTCAGCCAATTCGCTGTCGATGTCGACGGAAATACGGTAAAAGGCAACATAGCCACGTGCATTTGGATTTTGTTTCGCCCAATAGCCTTCAATATGTTTAGGCACTCCCATACGGCCAATGTCGGCACTTTTTCCAGGATAACCATCAACCGCACCATAACCAAAGCCGCCACCACCACCTAATACATCAGCAACACCAATCGGTCCTAGAACATATGGGCCATCTAAACTACCGCCATTGCCAATACTGGCAACATAAAAAGGTTTCTCTTCACACCCTGTGAGCATAAATAAAATGGCGAAGATTAAGAGCAGCTTAATTTTCATACGGCGAATCTGGAAACCGGGTTAGGGACATTTCGCCCTTACCGTCGAACAGGACGACTACATGTGTTGTATTATTAGGTGAATAAACCACCCAACCATTAGGGTCAGCATTCTCTTTTACACTACAGTTATCAACTCTGGAGAAGCACTTTAATGTATAAAAAATACGAATTCGTTCTTCTTCAACCTCAACTTGCATTACCCCCATATCACGTTTGTACTCTTGGTAATAATTCCTCAATGTCCGAATCTTTTTCTCCGCCAATTCACTGTCGATGTCGGCGGAAATACGGTAATAGGCTTCTTCTTTGTTCCAGCCCTTTACCCAAAAGCCTTCTATGTGCTTTGGCACACCCATACGACCGATGTCGGCACTTTTCCCCGGATAACCATTCACCGCGCCATAACCAAAGCCGCCGCCGCCGCCTAATACATCGCTTACAGAAATAGAAACTAAATAATAAGGACCATCCAGACTGCCTGCATTGCCAATACTGGCGACATAAAAAGGTTTCTCTTCACACCCTGTGAGCATGAATACGGTGATTAAGATGGTGAATAACTTATTCATTGTCATAGATTTCTCTTGTTGGTGTGTTCAATGGGGCATTCGGCTGGTAGCGTTTAAAGGCCTCTAGGTTAGCAATGCCGTTTACTTGACTATCGAGTGGTTCACTGCAACCGGGGTTAATCACACTATCATGAGAACGATGAATGCAGTTATTGGGGACTTCTGTCTGCCAATCTTGAGGAGAAATTTTCCCTAAAGGCAGAGCCTCCAATTTACCCCATAATGCTTTTTGGGCAAGATTATTCTCATAATCTATTGACGTGTTATAACGTGATTTTATCCATTCCACCCCAAATCGTTCTGCCTGTTGCTTCATCCGCTCTTGAGCCAATCCGGCAAGGCTGGCATCGATGGGTTGCAATCGATAAAAATACAAGGTGTTATGCTCGAGGGCGACCAGCCCTTTCTGTCCGTATTGGGCTTGGCATGCCTCATTCCATTCAAGTTGCTGGCTCGCTTGTTCACGATGCAACATCTCGGTAAAGTCGCTAATACCACCACGATAGTTGTATTGTTCGCGACGATACTCTAACGATAAGGCTTTAACCAATTCACGATTATAGGTATTGTTCGTAGGGATTCCATAACGCTCAGGTAAATTGGTTTTGTCATATTGTTGAACAAAAGGATAACCACCGCCCACATCCGTGTGCGCCCCGGGGAAAACTTCTTCATAAAAGTTGGGGGCGAGTTGCCCACGGGTTTTTAAGGAGGAAAGCGGGAAGTTGGTGCGGTATTCATGGTGTGCACAGATCTGCAAGGCATGACCCACATCCGCCGAGTTGACATGCAGGTTAAACACGCCATTATCGTCATTGCCCGGCATATAGAAGGAACCCACCGTATCAAATAACCCCAAAAAGCGCACACTGGCGCTGCGTTGGCTGTCCGCTTGGTAGCCCTCGAATGGGTTGTATTGATCGCCTTCCGTGGTGCCCAATAAATTCGGGGCATGGTGTCTGGTATCTCTACCTGAACGGGGTTGGGTGTAGTCTGGCAAGCCCATTTTCAAGGCATTGACGAAGTGCCGTGCTAACGCTGCGCCACGGCTAAACCCGAAGACATCAAAAGCAAGATGGGTCACTTCGTCATAAAGACCTTCTTGAAGCTGTTCAATAATAATATCGCGTAGAGATTTTAATAGTGTCTGCCATTTCTGAAAGGCACCATTGTCATCATAAAGACCCGTGGCACCAGACAGTTTGCTTTCGTCTTTGCCCTCATCGATCATCTGGGGTGTTTGCCATGCCCCATCCACGGAGCCGACACCCGAGACATAAATAGCCGCTGACTTTCCTAGTTCTTGTGGGTAAGCTTCGAACAATCGCGCGATGTTACTGCGGGATTTATCGCCCTTGTCTTCTTTGTAGGCATCATTTTTGTTGTTTTGCCCTGTGCCATCAAAGAAAACACCAATGCGCAAAATGCGCTCGGGTTTGACGTTGACCAAGGGCAAGCCTTTTTTGACTTTACGGGACTCTAGGGGCAGAAGCGGCGCACCATAGGCAAGGGTGAAGCGTTTTTTGTCACTGACGTAATGACTGTTTTGTGCGCTGTTGTATGTGCTAGGAGCTTCGGGCGGCGTTTCAAAACGCTCGAACTCGACCGGTGCTTCGGCTTCTTTTTGGATAATGCTCAGTACGTCTCCCACTTTGAGCGCGCTGGGGTTAGCATCGTAACTGGGGTTCTGCTCAAATAGTGCTTTGGCGGACAAACCGTATTGGCTGGCGATTTCAGGCCAAGTTTCACGCTGCTGAGTAGCAGGATTTTCTACCACGGTATGATAAGTCAGGTTACTTTTAGGGGCGGCTTTTTGGTAAGCGTCTCGTGGTAATTCGGAGGCATCGGAAACGGCCAAAATGGCCTCGGGGTCCAGCTTTACCGCGTGATCGTCTAGCCATTCGGTGGAAATAGTGTTCAATTCGTCATGCGTTAAGGATTCGCTTCGATACAACAGGTGCTGATCGGTCACGACCTGACCCGCGATTTTCCAATGGATGAGTAGATAGAGACTGGCATGACGAAAGGCGTCTGTGTTCTTGTTATCCGGCAAAGGCGTTAAAGTGCCATCGTCCAACCATTGGTATTTTTGAACCAGTTCGGTGCCTTTGAAATGGTACACATAACCCGCGGTGCCAAAGGCCAAACGCTCACCAAATTGGACTTGCGGCATGACTGGAATAAAGGCGTCACCGATTTTACCTGAGCCAATGGGCACTAAGGTCACGTTTTTGCGTGAGATCCCCATAGCCCGATGAACCGCTTGGATCTGCAAATGATGAGGCTTTTTATTTGTGGTGGTGATGGCGTATCGGGTGCCGTATTGGGTTGGGGTGGCTTGCCAATCTCCTTTCGCCATTTTGTTCTTAGTGTCGTAGAGCGTCATACTGAGCTCAACAGGATGTTTGGGCTTGTTCTTGGAAAAAGCAATTTCCAGATTGTATTCGGCAACAGGCTCGGTGGACTCGTGTGAAGGATCCCGTGCGCGAATGACGGGCTCTGGAGTGTAATCAGGTTCGATAGTAGGGTGCAGGTTGCCTCGGTTATTGGCTTCGGAAGATCCTGACCCTTGCCCCATCATGCTGAGGCGTTGCGTTACCGCGCCTAATAATCCCGCTGGCAGAGTGTCTTTTGTGTCTGGGTTAATTTGCCACTCAATAGCACCAAATTTCTGACGCTCTTGAATCAGTAACGGTTTGGCGGGACGGTCGGTCAGCAGAGCGTATTCACCAGACTGGACCTTATCGATCAGTGTGGCGTTGCTCCAGCCTTTTGGGAGAGCAGGCTGCAACTCACGTTCATCAATGTGCGCTAAGTCGAGACCTTCAACGTACGTAAAATCCATTGCCATTAAGCTATCTAGCTTAATCAAGCGGTATGTCATGGACAAATCCTTGTCGCAGTTTATGAATGTTAATTGTGTAGATTTTATTGGTTGCAGAAAAATGAATCAATTCTAATAGAAAATATTAAGACACAGATTGAATATATTGAGTTTTTTCACGTGAAACAATCAGATAAGGCGCTTAGGTATAGGTAAAGGTAAAGGAAGGGATATAGAAGAAGAGTAACGCTTACTCTTCTTCCTCGTTTTCTAGATACCAGTTCATCACATACGGGGCAAGTTCAGCACCCGATACAAAGAAGTGGCCATTAAGTAGGGTCTCTCTTTGGTTGTAACGAAACGGCTTTCCATCCGGGGTGACGAGCATGCCGCCCGCGGCTTCGATAATGGCTTGCTGAGCGGCGGTGTCCCATTCACTGGTTGGGCCACGACGCAGATGCAAGTCCGCAATCCCTTCGGCAATTCGACAGCCTTTAATTGAGCTGCCTTTTGGCAGTTCTCGTACTTGCTCGTAGCTTTGCTTTAATTTGTTTTTTAGCGAGGCTGGAAGAGCAGGGCCGTGGCTACGACTGGTCATGGCAATAATAGGTTCGCGAGGCTCACGAACGTTGATGCGTTCGTATTCGTCGCCTTGCCATTTGAACGCACCAACAGGCAAATCTTGCCACGCTTTGGTCACGCCGAAATAACCTTCCGTTGTGGTTGGTAAATACACCACGCCAAGAATCGGCGCGCCATTTTCAACCAAGGCAATGTTGATACTGAATTCACCATTGCGCTTGATAAATTCTTTGGTGCCATCGAGCGGGTCAACGATCCATAACATTGACCATTTAGAACGCTCTTCAAACGTCACCACACCCTCTTCTGAAAGAACAGGAATATCAGGTGTAAGTGATTGCAAACCTGCTAGAATCACTTTGTGTGCAGCGAGATCGGCAGCGGTCACTGGACTGTCGTCCCGTTTTTGCTCGATACCCAAATCGGCACGTTGATAAATATCCATGATCACATCGGCGGCATCGTGTATTATTTTTTGAAGAGCTTGGAAAATTGGGTGGTTATTTACGTCCTGCATAACAGCCTCAAATATGACAACAGAATAGGGTCAACGCATTCTTTATGAGTAAACCAGAAAAGCAGTCGGCACCACAAGCCGTTCGTTTAGATAAGTGGCTATGGGCCGCACGTTTTTTTAAAACTCGCTCACTTTGTAAAGACGCCATCGATGGCGGCAAGGTGACTTACAATGGAAGTAAGGGTAAAGCCAGTCGCAATGTGGAAGTTGGCGCCTTAATTGGTATACGTCTTGGCTGGGACGAAAAGATCGTGGAAATCAAAGCAATTAGCGAACAACGCCGTGGCGCACCAGAAGCACAATTGCTTTATGAGGAAACCCCAGAGTCGATCGCAAAACGTGAAAAACGCGCCCTAGAAAACAAATCGTTTGGCGGCCGGATTATGTCCGACCACAAGCCGAATAAAAAAGAGCGCCGTGATATTAAGCAATTAAAGAAAGATATTTTTAGCGATATTTAATCGCTGTCTATCTAGTAATCACTGCCTATCAAGAGTGTCACTTTGAAAGCGAGAAGGTCTGCAACGTTTACTTAACAACGACAATAAAGACCTTCTCGATTCTCCACACAACCATACAGCTCCAATTCCATTAGCACCTGCATCATCAGCCCCGCAGCCATTTTGCTTTGCCGAATCAAGGCATCAAAATCCATTGGTTGCGCTTCTTGTTCCATCATAGCAATAACCGCCTTGGCATTCTCCGAGGTAGATTCCGGTAAAGCACGAAGCTGATTCGATACTAGAATAGGGGAGCTATCCGACGCCTGATGTCTATTTGTAGATTGCGATCTTGTATTATCCTTGCTTGCGCTAGCCGAGCTCTTTAGCAGAGGAACAGAGGAAAGCGCTGAACACTCAGTGAAGATATCATCCACATGGCGAACTAAAGTCGCACCTTGTCTCAGTAGCTGATGACAGCCTTCTGATTTGGGATCCGTTAAACGCCCAGGCAAGGCGAATACTTCTCGGTTTTGTTGGATAGCATAACTGGCACTGATCAAAGAGCCACTTTTTACCGATGCCTCAGATACCAATACACCCATACTCAAACCGCTGATGATTCGATTACGCGGTGGGAATAGGTGAGGGCGAGGACTGGTTGATAGTGGGTATTCACTTATTAATGCGCCATCTTGTTCTAGAATCTCTTCAAACATCTCACGATTATGATGTGGATAGCGGTGAAATAAGCCTGTTCCCATGACGGCAATGGTTGGCGTTGTTTTGCTGTATAAGGCCCCTTGATGGGCGGCGGTATCAATTCCCATCGCACCGCCACTGACCACGCAAATACCACGAGCGGACAATTGCTCAGCGAATTGAAAGGTAGCGTCTCGGCCATAGCGTGAACACTTACGCGCACCCACAATGCCGATTTTCGGAAACGCCAACCCATCTGGGTTGCCTTCCACATACAGGAAGGCTGGCGCCACGGAGATTTCTTTTAACGCTTTTGGGTAGTGCTCATCTTCTTGCAGTACTAAGTGATGGTTGGCGTCTTCTAGCCATGCTAGCGATTCATCACGTTTGGTTTCTTGTTCCTTGCTAAGGGTACCGTTGGAAAAATATTCCATGGCCTGACGTGCAGTAATGTCTGGCCACTTTAAAGCGGTTAACAGATCATGAGAAATGGTTGCTGTTGAAGTCTCGGTAGCAAACAAGGATAAGGTTTCAGCGCCATCTGTTGGCTCAGGGTGGTCAAGCTGACTAAGGTAAGTATAAAGACGAGAGAGTCGAGACGGACCGATTCCCGATAAGAGACTGAGGCATAACCAATCGGTTTTCGACAAACCTGTGGTGTTATAAGTCGACATGTTAATAGCTTCCTTACAAATGAATTTTGAGCATTCCTTGCCCAAACAAATAATAAAAACACCAAGCTGAGAATAAATAGTCTCAGCCTATTGGGGCTATTCAATCATATTGACCAAAAAACCGCCACGAGAAGACTGCTCAATAGCCAGACTTGCGTTACAATAGAGTCAATGAAAAGAGTAGGAGAAAGTGTCTCCGCTCATGAACAAAGACACATCGTTGGAAAAGATCATGGCTGTTTTAACTGTACTTGAATACCCAGACAAACGCTTACGCAAAGTTGCGGAGCCTATTACCGAATTTACTGATGAGCTGCAAACTAAAATCGACGACATGCTAGACACCATGTACGACGAAAATGGTTTGGGCTTGGCAGCAACACAGGTGGATTATCACTACCGCCTTGTTGTGATGGATTTTTCTGAAGAACGTAACGAGCCGATCGTTTTTATCAACCCTGAATTTGAAGTATTAGACGAAGAACCAAACGAGTTCCAAGAAGGCTGTTTGTCTGTGCCAGGTTTTTATGAGCACATTTATCGTGCGGCTAAAGTGCGCGTCAACGCATTAGATCGTCATGGCAAAGCTTTCTCTTTAGAAGTCGACGAGCTAATGGCGGTTTGTGTGCAACATGAAGTCGATCACCTTGATGGCAAATTGATGGTTGATTACTTGTCGCCATTAAAACGCAACCGCATCAAAAGCAAACTAGAAAAAGCCCACAAACTGGCTCAGAAACAAGGTTAAGAAGAACGCTCTTTTTGACCCAAAGAACATTGATACTCGAATGATAAAATCAGGCTTTGGCCTGATTTTTTGTTAAGGAACCGTTATGCCAACCTCACCACTTCGTATCGTTTTTGCTGGCACACCCGAATTCGCAGCGGCTAGCTTACAAGCAGTCTTAGACTCCAAAACAGAAAACCAATATGAGATCGTCGGCGTTTATACTCAGCCAGACCGCCCAGCAGGCCGAGGCCAAAAATTGGTTCAGAGCCCAGTTAAGCAACTTGCTATCGCCAACAACATTCCTGTTTATCAGCCACTAAACTTCAAGCTAGATGAAGACAAAGAACAGCTGGCGGCTTTAGAGGCGGACATTATGATTGTCGCTGCGTATGGCATCATTCTTCCGAAAGTTGTTTTGGATACACCCAAACTTGGTTGCATCAATGTTCACGCTTCCTTGCTGCCTCGTTGGCGTGGAGCGGCACCTATTCATCGCTCTTTGATTGCAGGTGACAGCGAAACAGGCATCACCATTATGCAAATGGATGTGGGTTTAGATACGGGTGACATGTTGTTAAAAGCGCACTGCGATATTAAGCCAACAGACACGTCTGCAACACTGCATGATCGCCTAGCAGTGCTTGGTGGTAACGCCTTAATTGAGGCGTTAGAGAAATTGAAAGCTGGGACGTTAGTGCCAGAGCCGCAAGACGAAAGCCTTTCTTGTTACGCAGCAAAATTAACCAAACAAGAAGGTGATGTGAATTGGGCATCGTCTGCGAAATTGATTGAACGCCAAATTCGTGGCCTATCGCCATGGCCTGTGGCTTATACCAACAGCATTGCTGGCGTGATGAAAATCCATGCCGCACACATTGCTAGCGTCAGCGACGAAGCTTCCACACCCGGCGATATTTTAGTTGTCAGTAAAGAGGGCGTTATTGTTGCAACAGGACAAGGTTCTATCCTCATTACTGAAATCCAGTTTGCCGGTGGCAAGCGCATGAAAGTTCAAGACGCACTTAACGGCAAACATAAAGCCGCCCTAGAGATTGGCCAACGTTTTGGTCTTAACGAGCAAACAGCATGAATCACAAAGATAGCGCGCCATCCATCCAACACAGTGCAAGACAAGTCGCGATAGAAGTCATTACCAATATTTTGCTTCAACAAGGTTCGCTCAGTACTCAGCTTGCTCGGCACCAAGCGGATGTGGCAAGTGAACACATCCCCTTATTAAAAGAACTATGCTTTGGCGTTTGCCGACAGTACCCAAAACTAAACAGCATCGCCTTACACTTATTGGCTCATCCTTTTGAAGAAAAGGACACAGATTTATATGCAACCTTACTTCTAGGCTTATACCAATTAAGCTACATGAACACACCAGATCATGCAGCCGTTAACGAAACGGTAGAAGCGTGCCGACTGCTTAAAAAAGACTGGGCAACCAAATTAATGAACGCCGTTCTGCGACGCTTTCAACGCGAAGCTGACGATATTATTGCAAGCCTTGAATCGACACCATCCGTTGAATACAACCAACCAAAGTGGCTGCTAAAGCGTTACATTAAGCATTGGCCAGAGCAATTTGAAGCCATTGTTGATGCCAGCAATACTCATCCACCCATGTGTATTCGAATTAATGAAAGCCAAGTTTCACGTGAAACATACCAAGAGCAACTTAACGAATTAGGTATAAAATCCTATCCGGGCGACTTCTCTACATCGGCTCTGTACCTTAAAAATGCAGTACGCGTTGGCGAGTTACCTAGTTTTGAAGAAGGCTTTGTCAGTGTGCAAGATGAAGCGGCTCAATTGTCAGCGCATATTCTAAATCCGAAACCCGGCGAAAAAATATTAGACGCGTGTGCTGCTCCAGGTGGAAAAACAGGACACCTATTGGAAAAAGGCAATGGCATCGACTTAACCGCTGTTGAGCTAGAACCTTGGCGAATGGAAAAAATCGAGTCCAACATTGAACGCCTAGGCTTTAATGCTAACTTGATTTGTGCTGATGCTGGCGCGACGGATTCGTGGTGGGATGGAGAGCAATTCGACAAAGTACTGCTAGATGTACCTTGCTCTGCCACAGGCGTTATTCGCCGAAATCCGGATATCAAAATTAATCGCAAACCAGCAGATATTGATCAGCTGGTGCTTATCCAGCGCGAAATACTGAGTAAGGTTTGGGGGACGCTAAAATCAGGCGGCTACCTGTTATACGCAACCTGCTCATTAATGCCTGAAGAAAATGAACGTCAGATCCAACACTTTCTTGAGCACCAAACAGACGCAAAAGAAGTTGCGATGAATACTTTGGCTCCCGAATTCGCATTAGAGTGGGGGATTCCTGTGAGTCATGGTCGGCAGCTATTTCCGACCATCGAAGGGCACGATGGCTTCTATTATTGCCTGCTGAAAAAATCCTAGCCAAACTCTAGCCAAGCCAAAGTAGGCACAGACAGGTCATTGTTGTAATAGAAAATTTATAGAAAGCCCAGTAATTTGTTTCACATGGAACACAGATTACTGGGCTTTTTTCTGGAAAAAAACAGGTTGTCATTGACAGAGTCTTTTCGCCATTTCGTTACTCTGATCGTTACCAAAACATGTCTTAATAACCGATCAACCGCTGTGCCGTAGAATCAACAAAAATAATTACGACTATTTAGCAACTTCAAGTTAAATAATGATCTTTATGTGGGTAAACTTGCATTACTGGATTCGAGTAAAAATACACTCTGACATACAATCACGAGCTCACAACAAACAATGCTCACTCTAAGGTGAATAAGGCAAACTATGAAAATCATCATTATAGGTGCGGGCCAAGTCGGCGCGACGCTTGCAGAAAACCTAGCAAGTGAAGATAACGATATTACCGTCATTGATACAGACCTCACTCGCCTTAGAGAGCTGCAAGATCGTCTCGATATTCAAACCGTAGAAGGTAGCGGGTCACACCCGGATGTATTAGATCAAGCTGGTTGTAACGACGCCGATATGTTGATCGCGGTAAGCAACCAAGACGAAACCAATATGATCGCATGTCAGGTCGCTCATACTTTATTTAAAACACCGACCAAGATAGGTCGTGTTCGTTCTAGCGCTTACGCAAAATACCCAGAGCTATTTGCTGATGCCGCCATCCCATTGGATGTTCGTATCAGCCCAGAAAAAGAAGTCACCAAACACCTTAGCCGATTAATACGTTATCCAGGCGCGTTGCAGGTAATGGAGTTCGCCGAAGGCAAAGTGCAATTGGTTGTGGTGAAAGCAGAAAAGGGCGGCCCTCTCATCGATCAGCCAATCAGCTTTTTGAAAGAGCATATGCCATCGATTCAAACTCGTATTGCTGCAATCTACCGAGATGGCAAGTCGATTTCTCCTGACGGCAATACGCACATTCACGCCAATGACGAAGTCTTCTTCCTGACCGCACAGCGAGATGTATTGGATGTCATGAGTGAACTGCGCCCATTAGACGTTCCATATCGACGCATCATTATTGCCGGTGGCGGTAACATTGGTGAACGTTTGGCGCAAAGTTTAGAAAAAGAATATCGCGTTAAAATTATCGAGCGTGACCCTGAGCGTTGCCGTTATTTGTCTGAAACCCTCGACAACACCATTGTTTTGAATGGTGATGCTTCTAAACAGGAATTGCTACTGGAAGAGAACATCGAATCCACTGATGTATTCTGCGCCTTAACCAACAACGATGAAGCCAACATTATGTCTTCCATGTTGGCAAAAGTGCTCGGCGTACGTACGGTTATGACCATCATTAATAACCCTGCGTATGTGGACATTGTTCAAGAAGGCATGATCGACATTGCGATTTCGCCTCAACAAACCACCATTAGTTCGCTGCTTAGTTATATCCGACGCGGTGACGTGGTTAACGTACACTCCATGCGTAAAGGTGCGGCGGAAGCATTAGAGGCAGTAGCGCATGGCGATTATCGCTCCTCCAAAGTGGTTGGCCGCAGCATAGCGAATTTGAACTTGCCGGAAGGCGCAACCATTGGTGCCATCGTTCGCGAGGACGATATGCTTGTCGCTACCAGTGAATTAGTGATTCAGGCGGAAGATCACGTCATTATCTTCGTGACGAATAAAAAGCAAATTCCTGCAGTGGAGCAACTCTTCCAAGTAGGACTGACTTTCTTCTAACCGCTCCCTACATGCCTTAACACGACCAGTCGTTAGGGTTTGTTAACCTTGCTTAAGAAGAAATACGGTAAGACAAGTAAGAAGCCCAATAAGGGCTTCATCAGAAATTTAACGCAGACCTAACGACACAAGAGCGTTAGGCTCTAGGAAGCAAGTATGCATTTTAGTGTTATTTTACGAGTCATCGGATTATTGGTTATGGTATTCAGTGTGTCACTGATTCCACCAATCATTGTCTCTTTAATTTACTCTGATGGTGCGCTCAATGCGTTTCTTTATGCGTTAGGTATCAACTTAATCGGTGGTTTTTTACTCTGGTTTCCAGTTCGTCGAGAACGTGGCGAGTTAAAAATTCGTGACGGTTTCTTGGTTACTGTATTGTTCTGGACAGTGCTAGGCTTGTTCGGTTCTGTGCCATTCTTTCTAGCCGAAAACCCAGAACTCACTTTTACCGATGCGCTATTTGAATCCATTTCTGGTCTCACAACGACAGGGGCGACGATTCTCACTGGCATCGATGATTTGCCTCAGTCGATTCTTTTTTATCGCCAGCTTCTCACTTGGTTAGGTGGTATGGGTATTATCGTATTGGCCGTTGCCATCATGCCGATGTTGGGTATCGGTGGTATGCAGCTCTATCGAGCAGAGACACCAGGACCGGTAAAAGACACCAAACTGACACCTCGAATTGCCGAAACCGCGAAGGCCCTTTGGTACATTTACGCCACGTTAACCACTGTCTGCGCATTAGGTTATTGGATCGCAGGTATGAGCTTGTTCGATGCGATTTGTCACAGTTTCTCCACCGTGGCGATTGGCGGTTTCTCGACCCATGATGAGAGTATTGGTTACTTCAACAGCGTCGCTATCGAAATGATTTGTACCTTTTTTATGATTGTATCGGCGTTCAACTTCGCACTGCATTTCTACGCTTGGCGTCACAAAAGTGTCTGGCATTATTTTAGAGATCCTGAAGCCCGATTCTTTTTGTTTATTTTGCTAAGCACCTGCGTACTGTCTACATTGGTACTGGCAATGACATCCACCTATGATTGGAGCTCTTCGTTACGTTATGCAGTGTTTGAAAGTGTTTCCATCGCCACCACCTCAGGTTTTGGCACAACAGATTTTTCTTCATGGCCGCATTTCTTACCCTTCTTGTTGATCGTTACCTCATTTGTGGGTGGCTGTGCCAGCTCGACTGGTGGCGGTATGAAGGTCATTCGTATACTCCTGATCCTCAAACAAGGTATGCGAGAGATCAAACGCTTGATCCATCCAAATGCCGTTATTCCCGTTAAGGTTGGCGGCAAGGCAATTAATGAGCGTGTGGTCTCTGCAGTATGGGGATTCTTCTCAGCCTATTTGTTGGTTTACGTGGTATTGATGATAGGACTTATGGCCACAGGATTAGATCAAGTCACGGCTTGGTCTGCGGTTGCAGCAACATTGAATAACCTAGGTCCAGGGTTGGGCGATGTCTCATCCAGCTTTACCAGCGTCAGTGATCCTGCAAAATGGATGCTGTGTTTTTCTATGTTATTGGGTCGTTTAGAAGTCTTTACTTTGCTGGTATTATTCACGCCTATGTTTTGGCAAAAATAAAACCATAAGAAAGAGAGGCAAGCTTTGACACCCGCTATCAACCAGCTTAAAAAGCTGAAAGTTGCGTTTAGTATTCATGAATATGAACACGACAGTAGTTGCTCAAACTTTGGCGAAGAAGCCGCTCAAAAGTTAAACCTAGATCCAGCTTGCGTCTTTAAAACATTGTTAGTCACCGACGAAAAAAACACCTTCGTCACCATTGTGCCAGTAACAGGTACATTGAATTTGAAACGAGCAGCCAGTGCCTTGGGCGTAAAAAAGCTGCGCATGGCCGACACCAAAGATGCCGAACGACTTACTGGCTATTTAGTTGGCGGCATCAGCCCAATTGGGCAAAAGAAAAGTCTAATCACCTGTATTGATGAAAGCGCCCAAGCCTTCGAAAAAGTCTATGTGAGCGGCGGACAACGAGGCTTAGACATAGGTCTTGCACCCAAGGATCTAAGCTTAGCTTGTCGTAATGCTTCTTTCGCTGCCATTGGTGAAAGCAAATAGACAGCGATACATAACGCCAAATACTATGGGCAAATCAAACTTCTTCACTCACTAAACAGAGCATCTTTCCATGGCGCAAATTAAACCTATTATTCTATTAGACCGAGACGGCGTCATTAACCAAGACTCAGACGCTTATGTAAAATCCGTCGATGAATGGCAGCCCATCCCAGGCAGCATAAAATCCATATCAGCATTGTCTAAAGCAGGCTTTAAAATCTTTGTCGTTACCAACCAATCAGGGATTGCGCGCGGTTACTATGACGAAACAACACTGCAAGCAATGCATAATAAGATGACAGCATTGGTGGCAGCAGAGGGCGGTAAAATCGATGGCATTCAATATTGTCCACACGGCCCAGACGATAACTGCCAATGTCGTAAGCCAAAAAGCGGCATGATTGAAAACATTGAGGCTGAGCTAGGCTTATCCTTCGAGGAGCACCCAGCTATTATGGTCGGAGACTCTCTCAGAGACCTTCAGGCGGGAAATGCACGCGGCTGTTCACCAGTATTGGTTTTAACCGGAAAAGGCCGTGAAACGCAGTACAAGACGATAGATTTCCCTTTCAGCGTTTATACAGACCTTGCGGCCTTCACCATCGCGACGCTACACAAATACAGCTAATTGAATCAAGCGACCATAGTCTAGCTGAAGCAACTTGTTAGTGAGTGGTTACTACCAAGTTGCTTCAGATAAAAACTAGGTGTCTCGTGTCATGCCTGCTAATCTGTGCCAGCTCAACGATATTAACAAGGCCAAAATCAATAGCAGATATGGAAAGGCTTTGGCGCTAAAAGCATCAATAATGACCCCAGCCAAAGAGGGAGCAAACAAGGCACCAAAACCACAACACACAAAGACATAACCTGTGCGTTTACCGTTAAGTGCCATGATGTTATTCGCATACGAAAACAACATAGGGAAAAAGGCTGAGCAACCCAAGCCCAACCACAAGGCAATCAGCACCAGCGGCGCATCGGATACTACCATCGCCAGACACCCCGTACAGCTCAGCGTCAGCAAACCATAAATGCCCTGTCTTGGGGCAATCCAGCGCAACAAAAACACAGAGATCAAACGACCAAGGGATAAACTCACAAAGAACCAAGTCACGAGAATCGCGGCGGTGTTTTGATCTTCTCCTGACAAAACCGCATAAGTACTGATCCAACCCGCAATGCTAATTTCAAATCCGACATACAAAAAAATAACCACCAAAAACGCTAAAAAACTGGCTTTTTGCTTTGTCGCTGGAACCGTCTCACTGGCCTTTACTTCAAAAGTCGGGCTAGGTTGTCGCCACAGGAAAATAGGCAACAGAACCGCATACAAGGCCACCAGCCAATAGCCGGCACCGTAGCCATGACCAGTCCATTGCGCGAAGACAAGAATCAGAGGCGCCAGCATGCAACCAGCACTGTGACATAAATGCAAAATCGTAACGTAAGAGCCAACTTTCTCTTTATGCAGCCACAACATCATCATGTTGCCGCCTGCGTTAGCCGACACTTCCGTAGCCCCAAGCAAAAAGAATAACACCACCAGCATCGATAAGCTGGTCGAGAAGGGCACCATCACCAATCCAGCAACCATACACAGCAACATCACAATCAGGTAATGATGACCTTGCCAACGGTCGAACATTCTACCCGCCAATAGAGCACCAAAAATGTTGCCGATTGCTCGGGCGCTAAACACGATGGAGATTTCCGCCACGGAGGCATCAATGAGATCCGCTAAATAAATTAGACTGGGACCCAATATACCTGCAACCGCACCAACGGCAATAAACATGGCGCAGTACAGCGCAGTTCGAGTTAATTCCTTCATCGAGCAGTATCCATTTGTCTAGTTTATAAAGTAAATCCGGATTTAATCATGCAACCTGATTAATTAATAGGCACTTATGTCTAGGCGGGTAACAATCTTCAACACGTAGTTTAAAAAATAATTAGATGATAATGGTTATTATTATGTAAAATAGCCATGACTTTTGGCTTTCTCATGACGCAACTTGGAGGTAAGGAAATATGGAAAGACTTATAGATCGTCTTTTCAACACAGCAAGATCTTACATTCCTGCATTAGACGGAGAAGAAGGCGGCTCAGATGAAAAGCCAAACACCGCAAACCTGTCCGCCAAAAACCCAGAACAAGCATTACGTGTGTTGCATAACAAATTACAAGAAGCACACCCAGAAACAGGCGCGCCTTATTGGCGGGTAAGGAGTTGGGGATTGGTTTGTTGGCAACCAGTTTATTTGGCGATGATTTGCGTCTATCAACTCAAAGCCATACCTCAGCGTTTACAAGACTTAGAACAAAAGCAAAGCGGCGAGATGATCGCGGGGTATTGTTTACCTGATGGGATTTGGCATGAAGGCAATCACGAGTTTCTTATCAGCTGTGTTTGTCAGCAACTCAATGCTCTTTTCCAATCGTTTGCCAACGCACATGTAGGTGCTTTTGGTGGACAACCTGCACTTTATAGAGGCTTGCTGGCAGATCAATTAATGAGTGCATTAATAGCCATCGGCAACAGGCTCCCCATTGAACAAAAATTCGATCTTGAGCAGGATTTTCGCGATTGGGCAGAAGCGATGAATTTACCGTTAAAACCGCTCGCAGGGCTACACCTGCAAGAAACCGATGCTCCGGTTTTTGTGCGTCACACTTGCTGTTTGCACTTTCGCCGCGACGACGGAAAACTTTGTGCGAATTGCCCAAGGCTGCGCACAAAAAACACTAAGAAAAAGCAACTTATTAGCCATTAATTGCCAACAAGTTGCTGTCAGTTCGTTAGCCTTTTAAAAACTGTCCCACCCAAGCCATTAGCTGCTGATTGTCTATCGACTCATTAGCAACCGTCTGACGTGCTTTCGCAGCCACATCAGGCGCGAGAGTCACACCATCATATAAGTCGATCAATTCGTTCTCATAAGCCTTGGAAAATTCAGGATGGCCCTGGAAAGTCAAAATACGATCTTCGTAAATGAGTCCCGCGTGCTGACAAAAATCACTGCTCAAAAAGCTCGTCATTTTCTCGGGTTTTTCTAATACTTGGTCTTGGTGAAAAGCGCAAAAAGCGATGTCTTTCTGAGTTAAAGGCGTTTTTACATTATCTGCAATTTGGTAATGATGAACCCCCACACCCCAACCGCCATCATATTTAGCTACGCGGCCACCAAGCGCTCGGGCGATAACTTGATGACCAAAGCAAATACCGACCAACACTTGGCACTTGGCATCCACTTCACGTATAAACTCACATAAACGAAGAATCCATGGCTCATCTGCATACGCATCCGCTTTAGAGCCAGTAATCAACCAAGCATCACAGGTGTCCGTACTGTCTGGAAACTCATCCAAACGAACGTCAAATATCTCAAACGACAACTCAGGCTCTAATATAGCAATCTGCTGAGCAAACATTTCAGCATAGGTTGGGTACTTAGAGCGCAGTTCATCAGGTGTAATGCCCGCAGCGAGAATTCCTATCTTCATTAATTATTTACCTCAAAAAACAGCGGTTAAGGATTTTGAAAACGACTTTGGCGGCGCATGATAAAAATGGCAGCGATGACGGCAATCGAGACAACCAAGATCATCAAGGTCGCTAGCGCATTTATCTCTGGCGTAACGCCCAGTCTCACTTTAGAGAAAATCACCATAGGCAAAGTGGAGTTACCAGGACCAGACACAAAGCTAGCAATAACCAAATCGTCTAATGATAACGTAAAGGACAACAACCAACCTGATAATATCGCTGGTGAAATCAATGGCAAAGTAATCAGGAAAAACAACGACACGGGCTTAGCCCCTAAATCCATTGCAGCTTCTTCCAACGTCTCGTCCAGCGACGACAAACGCGATTGAACGACAACAGCAACGTACGCCAAACAGAAGGTCGTGTGCGCAATGACAATGGTGGTCGTGCCTCGACCTGCGGGCCAACCAAACATACTTTCCATCGCCACAAACAACAGTAACAACGACAAGCCAGTAATGACCTCAGGCATCACTAATGGCGCTGTTACCCAGCCAGCCATCATGGTTTTGCCGCGGAATTTACCCATTCGACTCAACACAAAGCCCGCTAAAGTCCCCAATACTGACGCCAGGGTTGCACTGATGAAGGCGATTTTTAAGCTGACCCAAGCCGCGTTCATAATCTGCTCATTCTGAAACAGCTCCACATACCATTTGAGAGACCAACCACCCCATACGGTCACCAGTTTAGATTCGTTGAAGCTGTAAATAATCAAAGCAACAATGGGGGCGTACAAAAACAAAAAGCCGAAGCCAGCACTGAGCTTAAGTGCTAAAGAATGATTTTTCATTACAGAGCCTCCTTGTTGCCATTACGCATAAACATAATAGGGCCCACCAAGACAATCAGCATAATGATCGCCACAGCAGACGCTAAAGGCCAATCTCGATTCAAGAAGAATTCATCCCATAAAACTCGACCAATCATCAAAGTGTCTGAGCCACCCAATAAAGAGGGTATGACAAACTCACCGACAGCGGGGATAAATACCAACAAACAGCCAGCGATGATGCCAGGTTTTGCCAATGGTAAAGTGACAAAGCAAAATGCTTTCCATGGCTTGGCGCCTAGGTCTTTCGCGGCTTCAATCAAGCTCATGTCCATTTTTTCTAGCGTGGTATAAAGCGGTAGGATCATAAACGGCAAATAGGTGTAAACAATACCAATATACACCGCCACATCCGTTTGTAGGATTTGTAATGGCTGATCAATCAAGCCTAAAGACATCAATGTATCGTTGACCAAACCATTCTTTTTCAGCAACGACATCCAAGCATAGACGCGCAATAAGAATGATGTCCAAAAAGGCAAAATGACCAATGATAACAATATCGTACGCGCAGTCGGACCACTACGGGCAATCAGATAAGCAATCGGAAAACCGATAATTAAAGTGAAAAAAGTCGACACCGCCGCAATGCGCAAAGAGCTTAAATAAGCGTCTAAGTAAAAACGCGATTCGAACAAAAACAAATAGTTGCCAAAGGTAATCTTTAACGTTGCGTAAGCGCTACTTGGATCCCACTCCAATAAAGGCGAATAGGGCGGCACCGCAATCATTGCCTCTGAAAGCGATATTTTAAACACCACTAAAAAAGGGATAAAGAAGAACGCAGCCAACCACAACATTGGAATTAGGATAACGAACCAGCGCCCCAAACGAATGGCTTGCAAACGCTGCAGCAGCGTCGGCTGTGTTGTATTGGTCGGTGCGTTTATCATGATGTTAATACCACGCTGCTGTCGGCATCCCAAGATAGGTAAACATGATCATCCCATGTGAGACGCTCCCCGGTATCTCGATGGGAATTGGGTTGTGTAATACGCACTTCTTTCCCTGACAGCAAACGCACTTTGAAGATGGACTGGCTCCCCATGTACGCCACTTCCGTAATAACCCCTTCTGCGGAGTTATTTTCAGCACTAGATGCTTCTCGGGCGATACGCATTTTTTCAGGGCGAATCGCGACATTTACCACTTGGTTAGGTGCGCAGCTAATGCCATGATCCAAGTAAATAAGGCCATTGGTATCATCACATTGAATCGCAGCGCTATCACGCTCATCCGACACCACAATGCCGTTAAACAAATTCACGTTACCGATGAACTCAGCGACAAAACGATTACTAGGGTATTCATACACTTCATGGGGTTCGGCAGTTTGGACGATGACACCGTTGTTCATAACGCCAATGCGCGTTGCTAACGTCATCGCCTCTTCTTGGTCATGAGTGACCACCACAAAAGTGATTCCAAGCTCGTCTTGTAAGCGCATTAATTCGAATTGTGTTTCTTCGCGTAACTTTTTATCTAATGCCCCCAAGGGCTCATCCAGCAAAAGAAGTTTAGGGCGCTTGACCAAAGAACGCGCCAATGCAACACGCTGACGCTGGCCACCAGATAACATATGCGGTTTGCGACGAGCAAGGTGCCCTAATTGCACCATATCTAGAATATCCTCTACGCGCTGCTTCACTTCACGGCTTGGCAAGCCCTCACGCTTTAAACCAAACGCCACGTTCGCTTCAACCGTCAAATGAGGGAACAAAGCATAGGACTGAAACATCATATTTACTGGGCGTTCCCACGGTGGCACATGAGACATGTCCACGCCGTCGATGATAATTCGACCCGAGGTGGGGGATTCAAACCCAGCTAACATTCGTAACAAAGTACTTTTACCCGAACCAGATCCGCCCAGCAGACAAAACAGTTCGTTCTTATAAATATCCAAAGAGACATTATTCACAGCAGTGAAGTCTCCAAACGCCTTATTAATTTGTTCAATGCGAACAAAAGGCTCTGCGTCTTTTTGACGCCAAGTTGGCATGGATTGCGAAGTCACAATAGGAGAAACAGAAGATACAGACATAAACGCACCAGTCAGCATGGTAAGTATTCAAGAAAAGTGACGCCGAAACGACGTCACTCACGCACAGATGGCTGCTTAGCGCCCAGTTTTGATGTTAGTCCAAGCACGTGTCAATAAACGATCGAAGCGCGCAGTGTGGGCTACTTGTACGAACAGTTTCTCTTTGATTTCCTGAGTTGGGTACACACCTTTATTGGTTGCCACTTCTTCATCTAGCAATGGCGCCGCCGCCGTGTTGGGCACCGCATAGAAAACGTAGTTCGAAATCGCTGCGGCAATGTCCTTTTTCAAAATAAAGTCGATGAATTTGTGGGCAGCTTCAGGATGGGGAGCGTCAGCAGGAATTGCCATTAAATCAAACCACACCAAGGTGCCTTCTTTTGGGATCACGAACTTAATATCAACGCCTTGACCCGCTTCTTCAGCACGGCTTTGCGACTGCAAAATATCACCGTTGTAACCAATCGCCACGCACACATCACCGTTAGCTAAATCGGAAATGTATTTGCTGGAATGGAAATAACGAATGTTATCCTGAGCCTCTGACAGGAGTTTTGCGGATTCCGTTAACGCATCTTTGTCTTCGGAGTTTGGATCCACGCCACGATAATTATTAACAACCGACATCACTTCTGCAGGAGAATCCAACACGGCAATACCACAGTCGTTCAACTTAGCCGCAATACTTGGATTAAATAAAATATCCCAAGAATCAATATCCGCCGTACCCAAACGCTCTTCAATCATTTTAGTATTGTAGCCAATACCGATCGTGCCCCAAGCATAAGGAATATTATGAACATTACCGGCATCGTGCTTTTCAATTTGCTTTGCCAATGTTTGATCCAAGTTGCCATAGTTACTCAGCTTACTTTTGTCGATGGCTTGATACACGCCTGCTTTAACCTGTCGCTCGAAGAATGAGTTAGATGGCATAACCACGTCGTAGCCAGAACCACCAGCCATGAGTTTTGCTTCCAACACTTCGTTGCTGTCATAAACGTCGTAATTCACCTTGATGCCCGTTTCCTTAGTAAACTGCTCCAAAGCACCTGGCGCCATATAATCCGACCAGTTATAAACGTTTAAAACATCTTCAGCGTAGCTACTAACAGCAAAACTAGACGCTGCACCAGCGATCAATATACTCAATACATTGCGTTTCATGTGGAGTTCTCCCATATACAGCCAACGTGACATTGGCTGGTTCCTGTTGTGATGTTGTTTTCGTATTCAAGCTAAGCCTCTGATGGGCTCTAAATTCTAATGTCGCTGTGCTTTGCAGCGCTTTTACAAATAGGCTTCATATTCCACATTGGAAATACGGCCATATATTTTTTGTTGTTCTTGTTCTTTTGCCGCGCCATAGACACGCACAAATTCGCTCCCCAAATACTCTGTTAAAAACGCGCTGTCTGCAAAAGATTCAGAAGCCAGTTCCCAACGATTCGGTAGCGGCTCAAAACGTTCCGACATAGCATAAGCATCGCCTTCAATGGGCTGTGGCGGAGACATTTTCGTTTCAATGCCATGCAACGCTGCCCCCAACACCGCTGCCAATACTAAATAAGGATTCGCGTCTGCGCCAGCCACTCGATGCTCAATTCGACGAGCAAAATGATCACTTTCTGGAATACGCACTGCAACAGTGCGGTTTTCATAGCCCCAGCTCGCAAATGTTGGCGCATGTGCTCCATTTTGGAAGCGGCGATAAGAGTTCATATGTGGTGCAAACACCAGCATAGAATCGGACATATGGTTCAATAATCCAGCAACCGCTTGCAGCAATAAAACTGAGCCTTCGTCTGTGCCGTTGTTAAATACGTTATTACCTTGCTCATCAAGTAAACTAAAATGAACATGGAAGCCATTGCCGCTCTTGTCTGCATAGGGTTTTGCCATGAAGGTCGCACCAAAGTCATGTTGACGAGCAACGCCTTTAACCAAACGCTTAAACATAATCGCATGGTCTGCCGCTAAAACAGCGTCGTTGCTATGCTTCATGTTGATTTCGAATTGACCAGGACCTAATTCAGAAATAATAGTGTCCGCAGGAATGCCTTGGATCTCACACGCTCGGCGAACTTCCGCAAAGAACGCTTCCAAGCCATCCATTTCTTCGATGGAGTAACAGTCCGTTTTATTCAAACGCACACCGTTGCCTTCTACGATGATAGGAGGAGAAGGCTGGCGTTTGGCTTCTGATTGACCATCTAATAAGTAAAACTCTAGCTCTGTTGCCACAACGGGTGTGTAGCCGAGATCCTTAAAGCGCTTAACAATGCGCGTCAATATTTGACGAGGGTCTGGATAAAATGGTGTGCCATCGGCGTTGTACATCATGGCCAAGATTTGATCACGAGCGGATTCTGCCCACGGCACAGAAATAGGTTTAGGATGAACAGCGAAACACACACCATCACTGTCACCCGTCTCAAAGACCATACCATTATCGAGAACGTCATCACCCCAGTGGTCGAACCCAATGACTGAGTGAGGCAGTTTTACCCCTTGCGTCATCACGCTTTTTAAACCACTAGAGGGCATACGCTTGCCACGCAAATTGCCGTTTAAATCTGTAATAAACAGATCAAATTCGTTGTTCCCTTCGTACATATCAGACATAGAATGTTCTCTTATGAAATGAGTCTTACTGCAGAAGAAGTTGTGCTCTCTAAAATGATAATCGAGTTTTAATTCGATTTTCATATTGCTTAAACAGGATTTAAGTCAATTTCTTCCGATATAAATCACCTTAACCTGAGCAAATGATGCGAGTAACTATCCCCGAGTGGGTATATGCAAAGATAGAACCACTTATATATAAATCACGCTTAAAAAGATCACTACTTTTCTTCACATTCAGCTAATTTGCTGATATTTATTAATAAAGCATCATCTTAATGTGTTTTGAGAAGATGACTTTCGAACACCATAAGCCGAAAAATCATTCAGGTTATGTATTCATTTTTACTACAGAAATTACGCGAAAGTCGATGGAAATTTTGCAGAAGCAGAGCAATTTTAGGAATAAAAGCAAAACCGATAAATAACTCGACTTAAACTTGATCAAATAGAACACTATTTAAAATAGCCGATGGTTTGTGTATTCATCACTTTCATGCCGCACCTCACTCAAGCGATGCATGCGGAAGGACTTCAACATAATGCAAAAAAGTACTCTAAGAGGACAATTATCCTTACCCGAATTAATGAAAGACCTAGGCGCTCTCACTAATCACATTCGGGTACCCAGCTTTCCCATTGCGTTAGAGGGAGTTCTTAGCAACATTTGCTATTTCGATACCATTATCATGGTCACTTACAAAAAAACGCTGAAGCCGCTGCTGATTCATCCAAGTGACCCAAGTGAGCAAAGTCAAACCCTGCGAATGTATTTGAACAAGGCGTATTTGTTAGACCCCTTATTTAACACCATTCAGCAGGGCATCTCGCCGGGCGTATATCGTTTGGCCGACATGTCTCCAGACTCCTTCGAGGAGACTGAGTACTACCAAACGTGTTATCGCAACTTTGACTTAGTCGATGAAATTAATATTTTGGTGGAATTAGACACAACCACAACCTGTGTGATTTCGTTGGGGCGTCAGAAAGCAGTTGGCTCCATTCGTCGAACAGAATTGAATAACTTGAAAAGCGTTTTTCCCATGCTAGAAGCCTTGATTCGTCAGTTTTGGCTAACACAAGCAGGGGAGTTCGTTGAAAGGGAATCTAGGTCTGGACCATTAAAGTACGCGCTCAAAACCTTTGCTCATGGCGTGTTAACCACCCGCGAGCAAGAAATTTTAGGCTTGTTGCTCAAAGGTCACTCGTCAAAATCCATCGCTAACGAGCTGGGCATCAGTGCCGGTACGGTAAAAGTACACCGTAAAAATATCCACGCACGCTTAGACACATCAACGCAGTCGGAAATCTTCACCTTGTTCCTCAGCCACCTAGATTCACTAGACAGGGAAAAAAGTTAATATGAAAAGCGGGCAAATAAGACAACTATTCAGGATCGTTTAGATGTCGTTCTAAAACGCTGGTTAACATCAATTTTAAATCATCAAGCGTGCGCGCGGCACGACGTTCGTTTTGGTTTACGACGACCAGATACGTACTGTGTGTTACTTCTAGATAGAGACGCGCGATGCGCTCTCGCTCCCGAATGTGCTTGTTTAACCCTAAGCGTTTGAACACCTTGGCCATTTTCGAAATGACCATATCATCATGGCGTTCATCCAATTCACGTAACTCTTGCACCGAAAACATAGCTTGTACTAAACGTAATACCGCACGCTGCTGACGATAAGTGCGTAAATTGATATTAACAACTTGATCGATAAAGTCGGGCAGCGTCATCTCTTCCAGACGCCACTCCTGAATGTCTTTTAGCACTTCTTCAATACTGTCCAGCCAAGACTTACCCATGGCATAGAGAATAGCGTGCTTATTTGGGAAATAGTGGTACAAAGATCCCACAGAAATGCCAACTTCTTTTGCAATAATGGCCGTATTCAGATCATTCAAACCAACGGTTTCCAACAATTCGCTAGTCACGTCTAAAATTTGTTGTGCGCGCTTAATGGAGCGAGACTGCACAGGCTCGCTACGAGGCGAAACAGATTGCATGGTTTTCATTGTCGTAGGGGGATTTGCCATAATAAAGATTGGCTTCCTTATAAACAGAGAAGTTCAATTAAAGTGATTAAATTATACACATAGCAATGAAGACTAAACATACCCATCAGTCGCCATTCATCACATTAGGGTAAACGATCTAACATTGAGTAATACAGCATCCCAGCGACTAAACCAGGCCAACGAAGTAACGTGCCGCCAGGAAAATCACGCATGGGAAGCCGTTCAAATGCATCCACGGTTTCTAACGATCCCTGCACGGCTTTGGCAAAAATCGCCCCCGCATACGTTGCCATCGCCACTCCGTG
Organism: Marinomonas alcarazii; assembly: GCF_003208215.1. Classification (GTDB taxonomy): domain Bacteria; phylum Pseudomonadota; class Gammaproteobacteria; order Pseudomonadales; family Marinomonadaceae; genus Marinomonas; species Marinomonas alcarazii. Next base: position 76,263 of record NZ_QKLW01000006.1, on the reverse strand, counting down.
ACCAGAATAACCATGAGCTACAAAAATATTTTCTTGCTGGCGCGCAATATGCGGCATGCGATTCAGCGTAATCGCTAAGGTACCGCCCCAAGCGTAATCAATGCGGTATTTGCCTAGCTCAGGGTAGGTTTCCAACATATGTTTTTTAACAAACCCTGCAATATCTTTTGGAAAACGCTGACTGTAGTTTTCACCGCCCCCCCACAACATTCTTCTGTCTTTTGATAAGCGATAATAGTTCACGACAAATTTTGAATCTGCCACAGCAATGCGGTCTGGATTAATTCGATTGGCAACACTTTCCGGTAACGGTTCTGTTGCAATAATAAAGTTGTTTATCGGCATGATTTTTCGTGCAGCAGGACCATTCAAATGCCCAAGATAGCCATTGCACGCAAACAATAAATAACGACAACGTACACGACCTTTGGCCGTCATAACCTCAGGTTGCTTGCCATCGGTGTATTCCAATACTGCGGAATGATGATACAACTTAGCACCGTGAGCTTCCGCAGCGCTCGCCAAGCCAAGCGCAAAGTTCAGAGGGTGAATGTGCGCACCTTCTTTATACCATTCACCACCATGATAACGATCTGTACCCAATTTATCGGCAACAGCGTTCGCATCCAAAAACTCAACTTCTTCGTAATTGAGTTGCTGGCGTTTGTATTCAACGGCTTCTTTAATCTCATCCGCATGACGAGACTTAGACGCCACATGCAATACTCCAGCAGCCAGGTCACAATCGATTTGATACTTCGCAATCAGCTCCTTTACCAAATCAACCGATTCGACCGAGGTTTGCCACAACACATCGGCAGTGTCTTTACCGACCTTTTTGACCATCTCGGCGTGGCCCATGTTGTGGCCTTGGCAAATTTGTCCACCATTACGCCCAGATGCTCCCCAGCCAATTTCATTGGCTTCCAGTAAGACCACTTGAAAACCCGCTTCAGCAAGGTGAAGCGCCGCAGAAGTGCCAGTAAACCCACCACCTATAATACAAATATCGGCACTGTGATCCCCGACTAACTGAGGACGGCTTTGGTACGCTTTTGCCGTAGCTTCGTAGTAAGACGGCTCATGTTTGCTCAAGGAAAACTCCTGTAATAGTTCAAAACCCAATAACCGAATGATTGATCGAATTTATAGTCAGTGTCAATTGTAATATAAACTTATTTTTTGACCAGGTGTTGATTTAATGATCAAAGTAAAATAATGTTTAAACCGAAGTATTATTCGGGTTGTGAGAAAGAGTACCCCAATAGCAAGAGCCAGTAAAAAAACGTTACGGCTTAAAAACGTTCGTTAAGCAGCCAACTTAAGGTGAGTTATGACAGAGTTTGAAGCTTTTTTAAAAGAGCATGCAATTACTGAAGTCGAGTCAACATTAGCTGATATGACAGGGAATGCGCGAGGTAAGTTTTACCCAACATTCAAGTTCCTTGCGGAGAAGACAGGGCGCATCCCTGAAACCGTTTTGGTGCAAAGTGTGACGGGGGATTGGGCCGACAATCACTACGACATTGTCGACGCCAGCGACCGCGACATGGTGTTGAAGCCAGATCCAAACACCATACGTATGGTGCCATGGGCCGACGAACCCACTGCTCAAGTCATCAATGACTGTTATACCACCGACGGCAAGCTTCACCCATTGGCAAGCCGTACAATCTTGCGTCATATTTTGTCACTCTATGAAGCCGAAGGCTTAAAACCCGTCATTGCGCCAGAAGTCGAGTTTTATCTGATCCAACCTAATACAGACCCAGATTATGAACTAAAACCGGCAGCAGGGCGTTCTGGCAAACGCGAAACATCACGTCGCTCGTACAGCATTGATGCGGTAAACGAGTTCAACACCATCATTGATACTCTGTACAGCTATTGTGAAGCTCAAGGCTTGGACGTAGACACCTTGATTCATGAATCCGGCGCCGCGCAAATGGAAATTAACTTTATTCATGGAGATCCACTGGACTTAGCCGACCAAGTGTTTGTGTTCAAACGCACTTTACGAGAAGCCGCACTAAAACATGGTGTGTATGCCACTTTCATGGCAAAACCGATGAAAGACGAGCCTGGCAGTTCGATGCATATTCACCAGAGTTTGGTCGATGCGAAAACAGGTCAAAATGTCTTTGATGACAACGGTAAACCAAGCGAATTGTTCTACCATTATTTAGGCGGTTTGCAGAAATACACGCCAAATGCGATTTCTTTCTTCGCGCCAAACGTTAACTCATACCGACGTTTTTCACCAGAAATGGCCGCGCCCATTAATATGAACTGGGGGTTTGATAACCGCACAGCAGGACTACGCATTCCATTTGCACCACCACAAGCAACGCGCATCGAAAACCGTTTCCCTGGCGCAGACTCCAACCCGTATCTTGCCATTGCTGCCACCTTGGCGTGCGGTTATTTAGGCATGAAGCAAAAGCTACAACCAACCGACCCGGTCAAAAATAATGAGCCGCCATCCGATTATCCCGAAGTGGAAATTGCGAGAACACTAGAAGAAGGCCTACGTCTATTAGAAGAATGTGAACCATTATGCGACATCTTAGGCAATGACTTTGTCACAGCTTATATGGGTGTCAAACGCAGCGAGTTCGAAACCTTTAACCGAGTTATTAGCTCTTGGGAACGGGAGCATCTATTGTTGAATGTGTAATTATTTTTAATCCGCTAAGCATCGCGACAAGGATAAAAAAGCTTTGCGTAATGTCAGTATCGATATCACTAAGGAACCAAATCATGACACAAAAAAACCATAAAATGCGTCAATTATTACCTATTGCGGGTATGGTCTGTGCATTAGGCACATCGGCAACGTCCGTTTATGCCGACACGTTAAAATTCTTCAACTGGTCAGATTACATGGCCGAAGACACCGTTGAACGATTTGAAGCCGAGACCGGTATTCAAGTCATTCAAGACGTATTTGACAGCAACGAAGTACTAGAGGCAAAACTGCTGGCGGGTAATTCTGGTTATGATTTGGTGGTGCCTACTGCGTCTTTCATGGGGCGTCAAATACAAGCAGGCGTATTTAGCAAACTGGACAAAGCCAAATTGCCCAACCTAAAACACCTCGACCCTGAATTATTGTCCTTTCTTGAAGCCGTTGACCCCGGCAACCAATACGGTGTGCCTTACTTATGGGGAACCACGGGCATTGGCTATAACGTCGATAAGGTCAAAGAAGTCTTAGGTGAAGATGCGCCAGTAAATAGCTGGGATCTCGTCTTTAATCCAGACAACATGGCAAAGCTACAACAGTGTGGTGTTATGTTTTTAGATTCACCGGACGAACTGTACCCACTAACATTAAATTATTTGGGTAAAAACCCCAATAGCCGTAATCCGCAAGACTATGCGTTAGACAGTGACGCCGTAAAATTACTGAAGAATGTACGTCCTTATGTGACGCAATTCCATTCTTCCCAGTACATCAGTGCACTGGCTAACGGTGATATTTGCGTTGCCATTGGCTGGTCTGGGGATGTTATTCAAGCCCAAGATCGTGCTATTGAAGCCGATAACGGGGTGAACATCGAATACAGCATCCCTAAAGAGGGTACGCAAATCTGGTTTGACATGCTTGCCATACCGAAAGAGGCTGAAAATAAAGAGGCGGCGTACAAGTTCATTAACTTCTTATTACAACCAGAAGTCATTGCCGATATTTCAAACTACGTTGCGTACGCAAACCCAAATCTAGACGCGATGGATCTGCAAGACCCAGATATTTCGAGTAATGAAGGCATTTACCCAAGCAACGAAGTGAAAAAGAAACTCTTTGCGCAAAAGGTGAGAGGCTTGAGAATCGAGCGTTTGATGGTACGTTTATGGACGGACATTAAAACCGGACGCTAAACATCCGTCTTTCATTCCAACGTAAACACCAAAAAATGCCTAGCAATGCGCCGCTAGGCATTTTTTGTACTTCTAAGACAATAGGAAAATGACGATATACCTCCACGGGGATATGGTCAGAAAGGGCGCTGCTCAGTTAGTTTAGATTCATAGCAACTCATTTAGCGTTTTTGATAGACGCCAGAGAAAGGAATTACGTATGAAAACTTACCAAGAATGGCAAGCACTTCGTAACACAATTAGCCTGCATTCCGACGCCTACATCAATGGTGTTTTTACACCAGCACAAAGCGGTGACACGTTCGATTGTATTAATCCAACGGACGAGTCCTTGTTAGCAAAAGTAGCGAGTTGTGATGAAGCCGATGTGAATCTGGCGACCGCCGCGGCCAAAGCCGCGTTTAAAAGCGGTGTTTGGTCAAACATGGCACCAAACAAGCGCAAGCGTATTCTACAAAAATGGGCGGATTTGCTAGAAGAACACCAAGATGAACTGGCCTTAATCGATACTTTGGATATGGGTAAGTCTATTTCAGAAATGGTCGGTATCGATGTACCAGATTCAATCGACTGCTTACGTTGGTCAGCGGAGTGCATTGATAAATTATACGGTGAAATCGCACCAACAAATCCAGATAATCTGGCGCTCATTAGCCGCGAACCTCTTGGTGTTGTCGCTATCATCACACCGTGGAATTACCCATTAATGATGGTGATGTGGAAAATTGCGCCGGCGCTGGCGGCAGGCAACAGCATCATTCTAAAGCCGTCTGAGAAATCGCCTTTAAGCGCGCTCAGAATTGCCGAATTGGCGACACAAGCAGGGGTTCCAGATGGCGTATTCAACGTCCTCCCAGGTTTTGGTCACACCGCTGGGAAAGCCCTTGCGCTGCATCATGATATCGGCACCTTGGCGTTTACAGGCTCTAGCCGCGTTGCAGGCCTGTTAATGCAATACGCGGGTCAATCGAATATGAAGCGTGTTTGGCTAGAAGCGGGCGGTAAATCACCTTGTATCGTTTTTGAGGACTGCAAAGACATTCAAGCCGCAGCCAAGGGTGCTGCAACAGCCATCTTCACCAACCAAGGTGAAGTGTGCATTGCCTGCTCTCGCTTGTATGTTCACAGCAGCATTAAAGACGCCTTCATGGTCGAACTGCTTGCCGCAGCGAAAACTTACGTGCCAGGAGATCCGTTAGACCCAGCCACAAAAATGGGTCCAATGGTCGATAAAGCACAGCTTGATACTGTGACTGGCTTTATCGAAAGTGCCATTGCTGACGGCGCAAAATTGGCGTTAGGTGGCCTTCCATATTATCAAGAAGGCCAAGGTTTCTATGCAAAACCAACCATTTTTACGGATGCTAACCACACGATGAATTTCGTTAAAGAAGAGATTTTCGGCCCTGTATTAGCCGTTATGACGTTCGATACTGAAGCCGAAGCCATTGAATTGGCAAACGATTCAAAATACGGCTTAGGGGCTTCCATTTGGACCAATGATTTGGGGCGTGCTCACCGTGTCAGCCGTCAATTAGAATCGGGCATGGTGTGGGTAAATACATGGGGTGATGGCGATACCACGGTACCATTTGGTGGCGTTAAAGCGTCTGGCAATGGTCGCGATAAATCTTGGCACGCACTAGAGAAATACACGGAACTTAAAAACACCTGGATCAGCCTGAAATAAACTCATCCTTGGACTGGCAATAACCGTTAGATTAACAGAGGGGCGTTAATAGCCCCGCTTTTTTACTTATGTGCAGACGCAGGATCATAATGTCTACACGCTATAGGAGAGGTTCTCTATGTCATCACCTACTCATGCAAACTCATACTACGCGGCCTCCGCAAATGATAAAGCCATTCGCCCACAGTTAACGGGTGAGCATCGTTGTGATGTCTGTGTCGTTGGTGCTGGGTTTACAGGCATATCGACCGCTCTGAGTCTGGCAGAAAAAGGAAAGCGCGTTATTGTCGTTGAAGGGTCGCGCATCGGCTTTGGTGCTTCTGGTCGCAATGGCGGTCAGATCGTAAACAGCTTTAACCGCGATATTGACTACATCTTCAAGAATTATGGCGACAATATCGGCCAGAAAATGGCGAAAATGGCGTTTGCAGGTTCTGAGTTGATTCGTCACCGCATTGAAAAGTACAACATAAAGTGTGACCTAAAGCACGGTAACCTCTTTGCAGCATGCAACAAAAAACAGTTCGAAGAACTGAAAGCCAAAAAAGCATTGTGGGAAGCTCATGGCCACAATGAGCTGGAATTACTGACGGCATCCTCTATCCAAGACCACATCGGCTCGGATCGTTACGCAGGCGGTTTGCTGGACAAGAAGGGCGGGCATATTCAGCCATTAAACCTAGTGCTTGGCCAAGCCAAAGCATTTGAAGCACTTGGTGGACAAATTTTTGAAGACTCCGAAGTCATTCGCTTAGAGCAAGGTAAGCTAGGCAAGGTAGTGACCAAACAAGGTAGCGTCATTGCGGATAAGATTGTTGTTGCCGGCAACGCCTATATGTTTGGCTTATTGCCAGAAGTAGAGAAGAAGGCCATGCCATGCGGAACTCAGGTCATCGCAACGGAGCCGTTGCCGGAAGAAATCCAAAAACAATTGTTACCAACAGATCACTGTGTGGAAGACTGTAACTATTTATTGGATTACTACCGTTTATCAGGCGATGGTCGACTCATCTATGGTGGCGGGACGACGTATGGCGCCCGTGATCCAGGCAAAATTGAGTCCATCATAGTGCCAAAAATGCTGAAAACCTATCCAATGCTTAAAGACGCAAAAATCGATTTCGCATGGACAGGTAACTTTCTTCTTACCATGATGCGCATGCCACAAGTCGGTAAAATTGGCGATAACCTCTATTACGCACAAGGTTATTCAGGACATGGCGTGACCAATTCGCATTTGATGGGAGAGATCTTATCCGATGCAATCGACGGTGAAATGGAGCGCTTTGATGTTTTTGCCAGCATGCCGCAATATCAATTCCCCGGCGGTCGTTTATTACGCGTACCTTATACAGCAGTGGGGGCGGTTTACTACAACATGCGCGATAAGCTGGGGATTTAGTCTTTATTGGGCTTTTATGAATCCATTCGCTAAGCCGCTTTAAAGCGGCTTTTTTATTATTGGCTCTAAGCAATATGTAAAAAAGAGTGATCTCATGTAATAAAATGTTAGTGAGTATTCACTCTAACTCTAGAGCGTTGATAAATAATATTATTTAATTACTTAGGTCGTCTGCTTTTTGAGACTGAGCCGACAAAATATCCGTAATATTATCCTCAATCCAATCCGCTAAGCTGGCGACTCGAGCAGCCACTTCTACACCTAATTCCGTCAAACTATATTCCACATGAGGCGGCACCACAGGATAAGAAATTCGTAGTACAAAGCCATCTGTTTCCAAGGCTTGAAGCGTTTGCGCAAGCATCTTTTCACTCACCCCGAGGATCTTACGACGCAGTTCACTAAAACGATGTGTTTGACCATCTTTTAAAGCAAACAGTACCAAAACGCCCCAACGGCTCGTCACGTGTTTCAAAATATCGCGAGAAGGGCATTTGTCTGAAAACACATCGCCTTTTTCAAATAAGTGCGACAACCCATTCTGAGAGTCTTGTAGATTATTTTTCATACTTACCTTTTTGTAGGTACTTACCAAAAGTTTGTTAGTAATATATTCTACTTCTATCAACTTAAAAACTCAAAGGAGAATAGTATGATTTTAGTTACTGGCGCATCCGGTCAACTTGGCCGTCTTGTGATTGATTCCTTGTTAGAAAAAACCGCAGCAAGCAAGGTTATCGCTGCAGTGCGTAATCCAGACAGTGTAAAAGAGTTAGCAGAGAAAGGCGTAAACGTGCGCCAAGCGGATTATACCGATCCAGATACTCTTGCTAGTGCCATGCAAGGCGTTGACAAAGTACTGCTTATTTCTTCAAGTGAAGTAGGCCAGCGTGTTGCGCAGCACCAAAATGTTATCAATGCCGCTAAACAAGCGAATGTTTCTCTGATCGCATACACCAGTATTCTAAAAGCCGACACCTCGCCTCTGTTACTTGCACAAGAGCATGTGGCGACCGAAAATCTGTTGGCGGAATCAGGCGTACCTTACGTGCTACTTCGCAATGGCTGGTATTCAGAAAACTACACGATGAGTGTGGCAGCGGCATTGGAACATGGAGTGGTGGGCTGTGCAGGTGACGGTAAACTGTCAACTGCAACACGTGCCGATTACGCAGAGGCCGCGGCAACAGTGCTGCTTCAAGACGGTCAGGCAGGCAAAGTCTATGAGCTTGCTGGCGACAATGCCTTCACCCTAAGCGAGTACGCAGAGGCCATTAGCAAAGTAACGGGCAAAACAGTCTCCTACCAAAACGTTCCAGAAGCCGAATACACCAAGATTCTAGTTGGCGTAGGCCTACCTGAAGGGTTCGCAGCTGTTCTTGCGGATTCAGAAGCTGGCGCAGCTAAGGGCGGTTTGTTCAGTGACAGCAAAGCATTATCTACCTTGATTGGACGCCCAACGACATCCATTGAAGACAGTATTAAAGCCGCGTTGTAAATTGACGCAGTGACAGACTAAGGCAAACTTATTCGCCTTAGTCTGTCATAAACGTTTTATGAAAATATGAGCAAAAGTAGGGCTTTGTTAGGAAAGACGCGCTTGACGCTCTAACCATTCAAAAAATTGCATAGCTTCAACCGAAATTTCTGGACCCGATTTGCGTACCAGATAAAAGGATTCACTTGCAGGAATACGCAGGTTAAAAGGTTCTACCAACCGACCATCTGCCAACATATCTTCCACCATGGAGGACCTCGCCAACGCCACACCAATACCAAGCTCAGCTAAACGCAACGACGCCAATAGGGTGTCCACTTGCATTCCTCTGGATGGATCCACTTCCGCTTCATTAACCATAGACAGCCAATACCCCCAACCTTCCTCGTAACCCAATACATGCAGTAAAGTATGGTCAGCAAGATCTGTTGTGGCATTCAGCGGTAAGCGCTCCAACAACTCAGGTGAACAGACTGGAAATAGACTGTCCCAACTTAAGCGCTGAGAAACATAACCTGGCCATTGCCCATTCCCCCAGCGAATTTCAAAATCATCATCGGCTTCAGTGTCTTTCACCCAAAGGGAACTGATGTATCGAATATCAATATTAGGGTACAGACGATGGAATTCCGTTAATCTTGGTGCTAGCCAATGGACAAAAAAAGACAAGCTGCCACGTATTTTGACTGGGGTTCGCTGGTCTTGATTAAACAACTCATTGGTTGCAGCCGCTAGGCGTGAGATGGAATCCTGCACCACAGGAAGATAAGACATCCCTTCATCGGTGAGCGCTAATCCTCGAGGCAAGCGAGTAAATAAGGACACACCTAGATGACCTTCGAGCAAGCGTATTTGTTGGCTAACAGCCCCTTGGGTTAAGTGCAGCTCTTGTGCGGCCTTAGTAAAGTTCAGGCTGCGCGCAGAAACCTCAAAGGTTCTTAACCAATTTAACGGTGGAAGTGACTTTTGGTTCATTCGGTACTTTAACCATCGCGCAAAGAAAGACGAAGCGTTAGAGTACCTGACCTAAAAAGCGTTGCAAGCGTGGATGATCAGAATGAAAGAAACGCTCTGGAGATTCTTCTAAAACAAGCTCACCTTCTTCCATGAATACAACGCGATCAGCCACTTCACGGGCAAAGCCCATTTCATGCGTTACAACCACCATGGTCATACCTTCGCGCGCGAGTTCTTTCATCACATCCAAGACTTCTCCAACCATTTCAGGGTCAAGCGCACTGGTCGGTTCATCAAACAAAAGCACCTTAGGTTTCATTGCTAGCGAACGGGCAATGGCGACTCGCTGTTGCTGGCCGCCAGACAATCGGGTTGGGTAATTGCCCATTCGATCCGCCAGCCCAACTCGATTAAGCAAATCCGTGGCCGTTTTTCGTGCTTCAGGTTTAGTTTGTTTCAGCACTTTCATGGGTGCCAACATAACATTGCCTAGTGCGGTTTTATGGGGGAACAAGTTAAACGCTTGGAACACCATACCCACTTCTTCACGTACCTTATTGATATTGGTGCGCTTATCAGTCAGATCCACTTGATCTAACAAAATACGACCAGATGTGATGCTTTCCAATTGATTCAGGGTACGTAAGAAGGTCGACTTTCCCGAACCGCTAGGCCCAATAATAACCACCACTTCACCTGGTTGAACATCTAAGGAAACGTCTTTGAGAGCATGACAACCATTAGGGAAAACCTTGTTTACCTTATGCGCTTGAATAAGTGCTGGCTGGCTAGATTGCTCTTTCACTGGATCAATCACTGACTGATAACCTCTTTTCTAAACACTGAATAAGCAAAGATAAGCCCCCAGTGACCACCAAATACAAAACGGCGACCGTAAACCAAACTTCAAATGGCGCAAAGCTGCCACTGACCACTTCACGACCCGCCTTGGTTAAATCAGTAATAGAAATAACCGATACCAATGAAGAATCTTTAATCAAATTAATAAATTGCCCAGCAAGCGGTGGTAAGGTGCGCTTAATTGCCTGTGGCATGATGACGTACGCCATGGCTTGCACATAATTCATTCCAAGAGAGCGTGCCGCTTCCATTTGTCCTGCCGAAACCGACTGAATTCCCGCTCTTACTATCTCGGCAACATACGCGCCAGTAAAAATAGACAATGCCGCCACACCTGATGTGAAACGATCTAAGTCAAACACAGTACCAACAAAGAAATACACGATGAATATCTGTACAAGCAGAGGCGTACCACGGATCACTTCCACATAAGTCATCGCCAAATTTCGCCATACTTGACCATGAGCCACGCGCATCAAGCCAAACATAACCCCTAATAAAACGGCAAAGATCAGCGAGATAAACGAGATTTTAATGGTCACCCACAAACCCTCAGCGATTGGCCCAAAACGCCAACCCTCAATACGAGCAATGGTGTCGCCTTGGAATATTAAATCCCCATCTCGAGCCACTAGGGTATCGTAAACTTTAACTAACTGAGGGTCATCGCCATAATCAGGCAGAACAGACAAACGGCCCGCTTTATCTACCACAGCAGTGCCATCCGTGATCGCCACAATGTCTTGGGATTCGGTGTTTATGATGTAGGGCCACAAGCGTTCCCAATGCCAGGAGTAATTGATTTTCTGACCAGCAAAGTAGACGCCAGAAACCAATATAGCCATGATCACTAGGTATAAACCGTGTCCAAGCCAACGTGAAGATTGTGTTTGCATGAGCTCTCTTAAATATAAAAAGAGCCTATAATATATAGACTCTTTGAAACGCGGTAATTAACGTCAATTATTACTGAATGCTATCGACCCAAGCATCCGATTTAAACCACTTGTCATAAATACGGTCATAAGAACCGTCTTTTTTGATCTGCACAAGATAGTTATTTAAGAAGTTAAGAAAGTTCGGATCATTTTGGCGAATCGCCCAACCTAATGGTTCATAAGTGAATGACTGATCCAAGTGAACGACTTTGCCTTTGTGCTGAGAAGCGTAAAGCGCATTATATGGTAAGTCATAAACAAACCCATCCGCTTTACCATTTGCTACTTGAAGTACCGCATCGGCAGACGTTTCAAACAGGTTCAAAGTGGCTTTCGGAAAGTATTTTTTCGCAGCTTGCGCGCCTGTGGTGCCAATTTGAGATGACAAGGTGTACTTCTCATCGTTCAAATCACGGTACGACGTTACTTTGCCTTGTAAATCAGGCTTAATCAGCACCGTTTGACCAATTTCGATGTAAGTATCAGCAAACATAACTTTCAAGTTACGCTGCGGTGTAATCGCCATACCACCAATAATAATGTCGCATTTTCCCGTCTGTAACGCAGGAATAATACCGTCCCAAGCCGTATTAACAGGAACGAACTTCACATCCATGGAACGTGCCATATGCTTCGCAAGATCGATATCAAAGCCAATAAAACGGCCATCTTTGGTCTTCATTTCGAAAGGAATATAACCCGCCTCAAAACACACTTTCAGTTCGCCACTGGTCAAAATGTTATCAATAGCAGAATCGGCAGCGTAACTATGAGCAGAGAACAAAGCACCAACCAATGCCAAACCGGACAGAGCTTTTTTAAGACCTACTTTCATATCATTCCTCTCGTTGTTCATCCAAGACGCAATAAAACGCATGAATCTCGACTTTTTATGGGGTATTTGGCGGACAATATAGCGGAAATGGGATGGTAAGAATAACCATTGAATCCGCCCCTAAGACCAAGGTTTTTTAATGGATAGAGGGAGTTTTCTAATGGTTACGACTATTATAGACATAAAAAGCTGAAATTGACCCAAAATTTATAATCAAACTAATTTCTATCTGTAGAACTCATGGTTAAAATGCCCAGTATTAATAAAACTGGGGACAATAATGCAATCAATCACTATTCTAGATGGCGGCATGGGTCGCGAATTAGAGCGTCGTGGCGCTCCCTTTAAACAACCAGAATGGTCTGCTTTGGCCATGATGGAAGCACCTGACACTGTTAAAGAAGTGCATAAAGCCTTTATTGCAGCTGGTTCTCGCGTTATTACCACCAACAGCTACGCATTAGTGCCTTTCCACATTGGCGAAGAGGTTTTTCAGCAACGCGTAACGGAGTTGGTCATTGAATCTGCTCGCGTTGCTCGTGAAGCCGCAGAAGAAGCGAACGAAGACGTGAAAGTGGCAGGCTCTTTGGCTCCTTTATTTGGTTCCTACCGCGCGGATTTATATGAAGCCGATCGTGCCGAGCAAATTGCTCGTCCAATCATCGAAGCATTAGCCCCACGAGTCGATTTATGGCTAAACGAAACACAAAGTTTGCTCGCGGAAACCCTACAAATAAAAGCCCTAGTCGATGAGATCGACGGCCAAGACAAACCTTACTGGGTCTCTTTCACCCTTGAAGACGCAGAAGTAACGGATCAGCCACGCTTACGATCAGGCGAAACCGTGAAAGAAGCCGTTACCGCCATGGCCAAAGCCGGTGTGAATGGCATTCTATTTAACTGCTGCCAGCCTGAAATTATTGCCGACGCAATCCAAATCTCAAAAGACGTACTGTCCAAAATAAACGACCAGATACAACTAGGCGCATACGCCAATGCCTTTCCTCCTCAGCCTAAAAATGCGACAGCAAATGATGGCTTAGACGAACTGCGCAAAGACTTATCACCTGATTCTTATCTGGTATGGGCACAACGTTGGAAAGAGCAGGGTGCTACCTTGATTGGCGGTTGCTGCGGTATTGGACCAGAACACATCAAAGCGTTGTCTGAACACCTTTAAGAGACAAAGGGCAAGCGACACCCTCGCTAACCCCTAGAAACTAAAAAGCCCCAGCTTCATTCGAAACTGGGGCTTTTTGTTCTATAGAGCAAACACTTAAACGTCTAGGTTAGCTACATTCAAGGCGTTGTCTTGAATGAAGTTACGACGCGGCTCTACTTCGTCACCCATCAAGGTGGTAAACATTTGGTCTGCAGCAACGGCGTCGTCAATGGTAACGCGAAGCATGCGACGAGCATCAGGGTCCATAGTGGTTTCCCATAGTTGCTCTGGGTTCATCTCACCCAGACCTTTATAGCGCTGTACCGTCATGCCGCGAGACGCTTCTTTCATCAACCAAGCTTTCATGTCGCTGATGGTTTTTACTGTTTCACGGCGTTCGCCACGTTGGATGTAAGACTCTTCGCCGAACAATTCTGCAACGGTTTCAGACATAGCCACGATACGCTTGTATTCCGGCGAGCTGAAGAAAGTACCTTCAAAGCGGTAACGGTTTGATACACCATGAGACATGATATCCACCACGGGTAGGTAGATATTACGTTCATCGTCTTTCTCTACAGAGAAATCAAAACGGAAACCGGTACGAGCGTCTTGTGGCATTTGGCTACGGATGGCTTCGACCCATTCCATAACCGTTGTTTCGTTGGTTAAATCTTCTTGTGTTAGTGCTTTACAGTACAGAAGTTTACCCATTACATCTCTTGGGTACACACGAGACAAACGCTCTACATCGGCTTCAATGTGAATGTAGTCACGCATCAGTTTCGCCAAGTGCTCGCCTTGAATACCTGGCGCGTCTTCGTTGACGTGCATATGAGCCCCATCTAAAGCCACTTCGATCAAGTGCTGATCCAGTGCCGCTTCGTCTTTGATGTACTGCTCTTGCTTACCACGTTTGATTTTGAACAGCGGTGGCTGGGCAATAAAGATATGACCACGTTCGATGATTTCTGGCATTTGACGGAAAAAGAAAGTCAACAGCAGGGTACGAATGTGCGATCCATCGACGTCGGCATCGGTCATGATAACGATGCTGTGGTAACGCAATTTGTCTGCGTTGAATTCGTCACGGCCGATGCCACAACCCAATGCGGTAATCAGAGTGCCTACTTCAACAGACGCGAGCATCTTGTCAAAACGGGCTTTCTCAACGTTCAAGATTTTACCTTTAAGAGGCAAAATCGCTTGCGTACGACGATCTCGACCTTGTTTTGCAGAACCACCCGCAGAGTCACCCTCCACTAGGTAGATTTCAGAAAGCGCTGGGTCTTTTTCCTGACAGTCGGCCAATTTACCAGGCAAGCCTGCGATGTCTAGCGCGCCTTTACGGCGAGTCATATCACGGGCACGACGTGCAGCTTCACGAGCACGAGCCGCATCAATCATTTTATTAACGATGATTTTGGCTTCGTTTGGTTTTTCTAGCAGGTATTCCGCAAAACGCTTACTCATTTCCTGCTCAACGGCGGTTTTCACCTCAGAAGAAACCAACTTGTCTTTGGTCTGAGAAGAGAACTTAGGATCTGGAACTTTTACCGACACAATAGCTGTTAAGCCTTCACGGCAGTCATCACCTGTTGTCGCCACTTTTTGCTTCTTCGCCAAGCCTTCCGACTCAATGAAGTTATTTAAAGTACGAGTCAAAGCGCCACGGAAACCCGCAAGGTGCGTACCACCATCGCGTTGTGGAATGTTGTTGGTGTAACAGTAGATGTTTTCTTGGAAGCCTTCGTTCCACTGCAAGGCCACTTCAACGGCAATGCCGTCTTCAAGGTCTTCACGCTGGCAAATGAAGTGAAAAATGTCGTTGATTGGCGTTTTGTTGGTATTCAAATGCTCAACAAAAGAACGCAAACCACCTTCATAGTTAAAGAATTCTTCTTTACCAGAACGCTCATCTTTTAATTTGATGGCAACACCAGAGTTCAAGAAAGACAACTCACGCAGACGTTTTGCCAAGATGTCGTAATAGAATAGGATGTTACTAAAGGTATCTGCAGACGGTTTGAAGTGAACGGTTGTACCCTTGCCATCAGAATCGCCAACAATAGCAAGAGGAGCTTGTGGTACGCCGTGTTTGTAGTGTTGCTCGTAGACTTTACCGTTCTTGCGAATCGTCAAGGTTAGTTCTTCAGATAGGGCGTTTACCACCGAAACACCTACACCGTGAAGACCACCAGAAACTTTATATGAGTTATCGTCAAACTTACCACCAGCATGCAGTACCGTCATGATAACTTCGGCAGCGGAAACGCCTTCTTCTTCATGAATATCAACAGGGATACCACGGCCGTTATCCGACACAGAAATGGATTCATCTGGGTGAATCAGGACGGTAATCGTGTCACAGTGACCAGCAAGGGCTTCATCAATGGAGTTATCCACGACTTCAAATACCATGTGGTGCAAGCCTGTGCCATCGTCCGTATCGCCGATATACATTCCTGGGCGTTTACGTACGGCATCTAGCCCTTTGAGCACCTTGATACTGGACGCTTCGTAATTATTTTCACTCATTTAACTCTCCTGCAAACCTTTGCTCAATAAAGACAATTCGCCGTTACTCATAGCAAATTGACGAACGTCGGTTGTATCGGCCCAAGTAAAATCCGTTGTATCAGGCTCGACACTGGTAATAAAAATTTGGCTGTTTAATGACTCCAACAACTGACAAAGTTTCTGTCTGTGGTTGGCGTCTAACTCAGCTGGTAAATCATCCACTAAAAATACCAGAGGGCGACCCATATCGATCAATAACTGTCCTTGAGCAATCTTCAGTGCAGAAACCACCAGCTTTTGCTGACCACGGGACAAGGTATCTAACGCATCTCCCGTTGCAGTTTTTACACGTAAATCCGCTCGCTGAGGGCCGGTATGTGTATAACCTAGCTCGATATCTCGCTCGCGCCCCGCAGCCACCGCCATCGCTAAATCTTTCTGTGCATCCCAGCCTTGGAAGAACTGAAGACTTACTGACAGCTCGGTGGTTAGGAGCGCTAAAACCTTCTCAAAATGTGGTGTTAGCTTTTCCACATAGTCTTTTCGAGATTGATTTACTTGCTCGCCCAGCCGGATCAATTCCTGATCAAATGCCGCTAATAAACTGTTGGATATTTTACCACGTCTGAGCAAGGTATTCCGCTGTTTTAATGCTTTTTGCCAGCCTCGCCACGCTTGAATGAAATCTTTATCGAAATGAAAGGCTCCCCAGTCGATAAATTGGCGTCGAATGCTGGGTGATCCTTCTAATAATCGGAAAGCATCGGGGTTAATCAGCTGTACTGGAAGACGCTCTGCCAGCTCAATAACCGACTGAGCACGTTGCCCTTGTATACGCACATCAATTTGACCATCACGATAACGCTGCAAACCGACACGAATAGGGCTGCCTTGTGCTTGGTGCAGCTGGGCAAAGACAATGCAGGCTTCGTTTTCGTGCTGTATATAGGTTTTGTGCTTATGACTACGAAAGGAACGACCAAACGACAAAAGGTGAATAGCCTCTAAGACTGAGGTTTTACCACTGCCATTTTTACCAACAATCACATTCACTTGGGGCGAAGGTTCAAAGCGCACACTAGAAAGGTTGCGAACATGAGAGATGTCCAAACGCACCAGCGGCATAACTCTTAAACCTTAATTGGGGGAGGGAAGATAACCCACCAAGCATTGGATTTTCTCAAGCACTTGGTGGGTGATAGGTCTATTCATCTAGCAGATAATTATAGACGCATCGGCATCACAACGTATTGTGCTGCGTGGCTTTGTGCTTCTTCGATCAAGGCACTGCTGTTAGAGTCATTCAATGACAAACGCACTTCTTGAGAATCCACA
The DNA here is from genome assembly GCF_003208215.1 of Marinomonas alcarazii. Taxonomy (GTDB): domain Bacteria; phylum Pseudomonadota; class Gammaproteobacteria; order Pseudomonadales; family Marinomonadaceae; genus Marinomonas; species Marinomonas alcarazii. The sequence goes on along the minus strand of NZ_QKLW01000006.1, from coordinate 59,183 downwards.
ACGCCCAATACATCTAATAAATAACCCACGTTGAAGCCCACTTCCATATTGTCGCCTTGGTATTGCACCAATACGGATTCTTCGGCTTCTTCTTGCTCTGGGTTATTGGCAAACACTTGCAACATTCCATTAGACAGAATCAAACGCACACCACGATATTTCTCGTTAGAAAGAATCGACGCACGTAAGAAAACTTGACGAAGTTCCAAACGGTCAGCGATAACAATTTTTTCATTGTTACGTGGAATAACGCGATGATAATCAGGGAATTTGCCATCAACTAGCTTAGAAGTGAACACATAATCCGCGACTTTGGCACGAATATGGTTTGTACCTATAGTTAGCTCAACCACTTCATCGCTATCGTTCAGCAAGCGGTTTAATTCCAATACCCCTTTGCGCGGCACGATGACTTGCGTCAGATCGCCACTTACTTGGGCATCTTCAACCGCAGTCGCTAAACGGTGTCCATCGGTGGCAACAACACGCAGTTGGCCATCAGCCACTTCTAATAACATGCCGTTAAGGTAATAACGCACGTCTTGGTTCGCCATAGCGAAACCAGTACGATCGATCAAACGACGTACGCTGTTTTGTGCGATAGACACAGACAAATCACCTTGCATATCTTGGATATTCGGGAATTCATCTGCTGGTAAGGTAGACAGACTAAAGCGTGAACGACCTGAGCGAATCACCGCTTTTTGATCATCCAAAGTAAATTCAATCACTGCGCTGTCTGGTAAGCTTTTGCAAATGTCCATTAGCTTACGAGCAGGTACCGTGATACGGCCTTCTTCGCACTCATCTAATGGCACATGCCCAACTAACTCTACTTCTAAGTCAGAGCCAGTCAGTGTTAATACTTGGTCTTTCACTTCCACCAATACATTGGCCAAGACAGGCATAGTTTGTTTGCGCTCTACAACGCCTGCCACTAGTTGAAGTGGCTTAAGAAGTGTCTCGCGGACGACTGAAAATTTCATTATTTTCCTCGTAAACTCAAAGTCTTAGACCATCAGGTGGTCAGGATTCGCATCAATTGCTTATAGTCTTCACGGATATCCGAATCGGTGTCTTGCAGCTCTTTAATCTTACGAATCGCATGCAATGCAGTCGTATGATCTCGTCCACCAAACGCATCACCAATTTCTGGCAAACTGTGGTTGGTCAATTCTTTGGCTAATGACATCGCCACTTGGCGAGGACGAGCCACTGACCGACTACGACGTTTGGATAACAGATCACTGATCTTAATTTTGTAATATTCCGCGACAATTCGCTGGATATTATCAATGTTAACTAGCTTATCTTGCAAGGCCAAAAGGTCTTTTAACGACTCACGCACAAAATCAGGCGTAATCGCACGCCCAGTAAAATGCGAGTTGGCAATAACACGCTTTAGTGCACCTTCTAATTCACGCACGTTAGAGCGTATTTTCTGGGCAATAAAGAAAGCAGAATCGTAGGATAACTTAATGCCACTTTCATCGGCTTTGCGCATCAAAATCGCCACACGAGTTTCTAATTCCGGTGGCTCGATGGCGACCGTTAACCCCCAGCCAAATCGAGACTTAAGACGGTCTTCCAAACCTTGAATTTCTTTAGGATAGCGGTCACAGGTCAAAATCATCTGCTGGCCACCTTCTAACAAGGCATTAAAGGTGTGGAAAAACTCTTCCTGCGTTCTGTCTTTGCCGGCAAAAAACTGAATATCGTCAATCAGTAAAGCATCCACAGAACGATAATAACGTTTAAAGTCGTTAATCGCGTTCAACTGTAAGGCTTTTACCATGTCAGCAACAAAACGCTCGGAATGCAGGTAAACCACCTTAGCATTCGGGTTGTGGCGCATCATCTCTGTACCGACGGCTTGCATTAAGTGAGTTTTACCTAGGCCAACCCCACCGTATATAAATAGAGGGTTGTAAGCTCCGCCAGGATTTTCTGCGACTTGCAAGGCTGCGGCATGAGCCAGCTGGTTCGATTTACCCTCGATAAAGTTATCAAAGGTAAAAGAATTGTTTAGGTTCGCTCCGTGGTTAATACCACCTTCAACTTGCACTTTACGTTTGGGCGCCGTTAACGGCAATTGGCCCTGTTCATAAGGTTCAAGTTCGCCACGCAGGCCCGTGCCAGACAAAGTTAATGGTGCTTCAAATTCAAGATCGGCGTGTGGTGGCCCATCTTCTTCATCCATTAAGCCAAACCCTGGACGATAGCCGGACTCTCGTGCGACTTCATTATTCAAAGGGCTTACCGTCGGCTCACTTGACACTGGAGGCGGTGGCGGCGACATCTGATTCGTTTGAGCGAAGTTTTGTGATTTAACTTCCAACTTTAAAGCAGGAGCAAGGTCGTCCCCTGCAAATTCAGACAATAGCTCTTTTATGCGCGTTTGATATTTGTTACTCACCCAATCCAACACAAATCGGTTTGGTGCGCTCAGACGCAATTCTCCATTAGGCATCATTTCAGCCTGTAATGGACGAATCCAAGTGTTGAACTGAGATGTGGAAAACTCACTCTGCAAGCGCTGCAGACAAAGATTCCAATGCTCCAAAGACACTGTAGACGTACTCCCTGGTTGAGTGACAGACAAGAAGCGGATTTTACATCGGGCAATAAAAGTTATCCACACATAAATGGAAAATAAACCACACGACCTCTTAAAATCAAAAATGTTAATAACATAGTAGGTTATACACATCGGTAGATAAAACTTTTCTCATGTGCATAAAAGTGATGGTTATACACATATTAACATGGATTTATTTTTATCTTGTTCACAGGCAGAAAATTTTTTATCTTTTTGATTTTTATACACAATAAATCATTAAAAAACCTCTCTGTGGATAAAATCCAAAAATATATTTTTCTTTATCCACTACTAAGGTAGAAGTCTGTGTGTAAGTGTTTAATGAATTGTGAAGCTATTTATTTGATAAAATTGCGCCGCGAAGCATTGAATTTACTGAGGAAAGGCTCTAAAATCCGCGCCCTGATTTGACCAATCAAATGTAGAGGCTTGGCGACCGCTAACCCTCAAAACTCAAACACTGCATTCAGTGAGAGAATTAAGATGAAAAGAACTTTCCAACCTAGCGTTCTAAAACGCAAACGTAACCACGGTTTCCGTGCTCGTATGGCTACTAAAAGCGGACGTCAAATCGTCGCTCGTCGTCGTGCTCGCGGCCGCAAGGTTCTAAGCGCATAAGCACGCTGATGACCGAATATTGTTTTCCTCGGCATGTCAGACTTCTGAATGCCGGGGATTATCAATCTGTCTTTAACGACACTTCCTCCAAAGTCTTCGCAGGCGAATTCCTTTTATTGGCACGAAAACGAGATGACGACCAAGCTCGACTGGGTCTAATTGTGTCTAAAAAAACGGATAAACGCGCGGTAGGCAGGAATCGTATCAAACGCTTGGTACGTGATTCCTTTCGTCACCACAAAACACCACTTTCCGGCCTTGATATTGTCTTCTTAGCAAGACAAGGTATCAAAGAGCTAGAAAATGCGGATTTGCACAAACGACTCGACAAAGCGTGGGATCAATTGGCAAAAAAAGCCCAAAAACCCGCTCAAAATAAAAAACGCGACCAATCTAGACAGAAATAGGCTGAAAAAACTGCCAAAGGCTGGTTTAATAGCGCGTGATTTTTATAAGGGTTCTGTGAACCTATTGTCCAACCAAACAAATTAGTTGAATACCATGGATTTCAGACGTTACTTTTTATGGGGTGCGCTTTTTATCAGTGGCTACCTACTGTTTTTACAGTGGAGCCAAGATTATGGTCCTCAGTCCACTCAAAGCGTAGCTCAAAGCACACAGTCTCAATCTGAGACAGACTCTCAAGTGAGCAATGATTTGCCTACGGCAATTCAAAGCACAACCGAAGCCAATGCCGAAATCCCACAAAGTGTGACAAAAATCGCACCGGGGAAATTGATTGAAGTCACAACCGATACCCTTCGTGTTGCGATCAATCCTGTCGGTGGTGATTTAGTTGAAGCCGCTCTTCTTCAATACAAAAAAGAATTAGGCAAGCCTGATCCATTTGTTATTTTAGAAGATGGCAGCGAACGTACTTATGTGACTCAAAGTGGTTTAGTTGGACAAAATGGTCCAGACGCTTCTCCTGAAGGTCGCCCAGTTTACCAATCTGAAAAAACCGCTTATACCTTAGCGGAAGGTGAAGATTCTCTTGATGTCAATCTTTACTACACAGATGCGCAAGGCGTGAAATACACAAAAACTTTCCGCTTTCTGAAAGGCAAATACCGTATTCGCCAATTGATCACTGTGGACAACGCTTCATCTAATACATGGCGCGGCACTCAGTTTGCTCAGATCAAACGCGATAATACGCCAGATCCGAGCCAAGCAACTAGCATGGGCTTACAGCCTTATCTAGGCGGTGCTATTTCGGACGAACAGACGAAATACAGTAAAATTTCTTTCTCTGATATGAAAGAAGAACCGATAAAAACCACCACAACCAAAGGTTGGGTAGCGGTACTTCAGCATTATTTCGTGTCAGCTTGGATCCCAGAACAAGGCCAAAAAGTTACCCTGCAAACTCGTACTAATGGTGACTTTAACATCATCGGCTTCACTGGCACGCCAGTAGAAATCGCACCAGGTAAGCAGGGCACATTAAGCTCTACTTTCTACGTGGGTCCGAAACTACAAGATCATCTTGAAGAGACCGCTGAAAACCTAGATTTGACCGTCGATTACGGCTGGTTATGGTGGTTAGCTAAACCACTATTCTGGTTATTGACCTTGATCCAATCTTTCGTGGTCAATTGGGGTATTGCGATCATCTTGGTTGTGGTTTGTGTAAAAGCTGTTTTCTTCAAGCTATCTGCTACAAGCTACCGTTCAATGGCCAAAATGCGTAAATTTGGCCCTGAAATTGCCAAGCTAAAAGAAAAGTACGGTGATGATCGCCAGAAAATGTCGCAAGAGATGATGGCGCTTTACAAGAAAGAGAAAATTAACCCATTGGGTGGTTGTTTGCCTATCTTGGTTCAGATGCCAGTTTTCCTTTCTTTGTACTGGGTATTAATGGAATCGGTTGAATTGCGTCATGCGCCATTCTTCTTATGGATTGACGACCTATCTGTCATGGATCCTTACTTCATATTGCCGATCTTGATGGGTATCAGTATGTTTGTTCAGCAATCACTTAACCCAACGCCTCCAGATCCAATGCAAGCTCGAATCATGAAGATTATGCCAGTGGCATTCTCTATCTTCTTCCTATGGTTCCCAGCGGGTCTAGTTCTTTACTGGGTAACAAACAATACGTTGTCTATCTTGCAACAGTATGTAATTACCAAACGCATCGAAAAAGAAGCCTGATACTAAACGGCTAATGATTCGATTAAAAAGGCTTCCCAATGGGAGGCCTTTTTTACGTTTAGATTGCCATGTTTGCTTCGCTAACGGACAATAGCGTCATCGCTATTTAATTTTTTACCGCACAGAGTTTGACTATGACTGACTTCCAATACGCCACAGACCAAGACACCATCGCCGCACAAGCCACAGCTCCCGGCCGAGGTGGCGTAGGTATCATTCGTTTATCGGGTCCAAAAAGCCTTGCCATCGCCAAGCAAATAGTGGGATTTGAACCTACACCTCGCTATGCCCATTACGTGCCATTTAGAACTACGAATCAAGAACAGCTTGATGAAGGCATCGCTTTATATTTCCCAGGACCAAACTCCTTCACAGGCGAAGACGTGTTTGAATTACAAGGTCACGGTGGCCCCGTGATTATGGATATGCTGCTTAGCCATTGTGTGGCGCTTGGAGCACGTTTAGCTCGTCCAGGCGAGTTCTCAGAGCGTGCCTTCATGAACGACAAAATGGACTTAACCCAAGCGGAAGCCATTGCCGATTTAATCGACAGCACATCAGAACAAGCCGCCAAATGCGCGTTACGTTCCTTACAGGGTGCTTTTTCAAAACGCGTTGACGAACTGGTCGAAGCCTTGATTCACCTGCGTATTTACGTCGAAGCGGCGATCGATTTTCCAGAAGAAGAGATCGACTTCATCGGTGACGGCAAAGTCGCCACAGAGCTAGCTGGCATCAAAAATAAGCTCATTGAAGTACTTAAAGAAGCCAACCAAGGCGCCTTGATTCGTGAGGGCATGAGCGTCGTTATAGCGGGTCGTCCTAATGCTGGTAAATCCAGCTTATTGAACGCCTTATCTGGTAAAGAATCCGCCATTGTCACCAACATCGAAGGCACCACTCGTGATGTCTTGCGCGAACACATTCACCTAGATGGCATGCCACTGCACATTATCGATACAGCCGGTTTACGCGACAGCCCAGACGAAGTAGAACGTATTGGTATTCAGCGCGCATGGGACGAAATAAGCAAAGCGGATCGCATTTTAATGATGGTCGACAGCCAATCGATTGATTCAAAAGACCCAAGCGAAATCTGGCCAGAATTTATGGAGAAACTCGGCGACACCAAACACTTAACTTTGGTGCGCAATAAAGTCGACTTGACCAAAGAAGGCACGGGCATTGAAATAGTCTCAGGCGTCCCTGTGGTCTCTCTATCGGCAAAAACGGGTGAGGGCGTTAACGATTTAACTGAACATCTAAAAGCCGTCATGGGCTTCGACAGCACGACTGAAGGTGGTTTTATCGCCCGTCGCCGTCATATCGAAGCGCTTAACAAAGCCAACCGCTTTTTAGACGCAGGCAATGAGCAACTTCACGGCTACGGCGCAGGGGAATTGCTGGCAGAAGATCTAAAAGAAGCTCAACAAGCGCTAAGCGAAATCACCGGAGCATTCACCAGCGACGACTTGCTAGGCCGCATCTTTGGCTCGTTTTGTATCGGTAAATAAAACATGCTCACACCTGGCCCGTGATAATGGCGGGATCATAAAGCTCTGATGACAACCCCCCTTGTGCATCTTGGCGAAGGGTTCTGATGTCACGTGCGGGGGGCGCGCCAAACAGCCGAGAATATTCTCGGCTGAACTGTGACAGACTCTCATAACCCACTAATAAAGCCACGGCAGCGGCAGCGACACCGCCAAGCTCAGTAAAGAGTAGCCTGCGCGCTTCATATAATCTGATCTGTTTTTGATACTGAAGAGGCGACAATCCAACCGTTGCCTTGAAGCGTCGATGAAAAGCCGACGGGCTCATATTCACGGTAGCGGCAAGTTCTTCCACCCGAAATGCCGTGGCGTAGTGTTTGCGAATCCATGTAATGGCATTTCTGATTTGGAAAAAACGATCATCGATACCGGCTATTTGTCTTAACACCGCACCTTGTGGACCGCGCAGCATTCGATACAGGATCTCGCGTTCAATAAGAGGCGCGATTAAGTCGATATCATCCGGATGATCGCTAAGACGGATCATCCTATACCATGCATCAGCAAGATCCTCACTCACTTGATCAATGCAAAAACCTCTCGTCTCAGACAAGCTCAAGGGGCTATCCATCTCACATAAAATCTCTGTCACTAAAGCTCGGTCAAGAGATAAGCGCAAAGCCAAATAGGGGGAAGTCGGACTCGATTCCACCACTTCGGCAATCACAGGCACCTCGACGGATGTAATAAAGCTTTGTCCCGCACGATAGTCGACGACTTGATCTCCGATGACAATCCTCTTACTTCCTTGCAGGATTAGGCTAATCAGGGGTTGATAGATCTCAGGAAAAAGCTCAGTCGGCTGACCAACTCTAAGAATATCCAAACGAGGAATTTTGGTTTGGGTAAGTACGGATTTAGCCCGTTTTTCTACAAGATATCTTAGTTTTTCAAGCGGATGATTCATATCACTCTTTCTAGCATAGCTTTCATCAAGCCTCAATAAATTAAGCAGGAATAGGCATTTTATAGACAGAAACTAACACGCCAGCGTTTAGTGGGTTTGTTATAAATATTGGCAATGTAATAGAGATACCTAATGGGCTCTCTGAAGTACATGTTTGTTTATTTTAACCACTCCACGTCTTTCAAATAGGAAATATGCCATGGAAATTAAAAATTCAGTCGTCCTCATTACAGGCGCATCATCTGGTATTGGTGAAGCGACAGCACGTGCGGTCGTTCAAGCAGGTGCTCAAGCCGTGTTATTAGCAAGACGACAAGATCGACTTGATGATCTAGCAAAAACGCTGGGAAACGATGTTCTGGCCTTACCCTGCGACGTAACCAACCCCATCGAGGTTCAAAAAGCCGTCCAGATCGCGCAAGAGAAATATGGCCGAATCGATGTATTGATCAACAACGCGGGACAGGGACTCTATGCCACGATTGAAGACATTGGCATTGAAGACTTTCGGAAACTATTAAATCTGAACACCGTTGCGCCACTGAATATGATGCAAGCGGTCATTCCCTTGATGCGCAAACAACAAGCCGGATGCATCATCAATGTTAGCTCGGGCGCGACCTTAGCAACGTATCCAGGTTCAGCGGCTTATACGAGCTCAAAGTCAGCACTGAACATGATCTCAAAAGTGGCACGGCTTGAACTAGCGGATGCAGGTATCACTGTTTCTTTGCTACACCCCTTCATGACAGCGACCGAGTTCTATGGCTCGGTGAAATCCGGCTTAAACACTTCTAAAGAACAAGAAGCAGGCGCTATGTCAATCGCACATCAACCATCATTAGCCGCGCAAATGATGGTCAACCTAATAAAAACCGGCGATGAAGAGGTGGATCTTGTTCCGAAAGAATATGGGGGAAGTTTCGAAGGCTAAAAGCATTTCGTTAATAGAAAAAATAGCGTATTCCACGCTCCAAGCTATTGGACTTAGAGCGTGGAAAAGCCTCTTAACCCACGGTCATTTTAACTTTTGGATAGCGGACTTTTTTGCTTCTTGGGCTGGCGAGGAAGTAGGCCAGCGTCAGTGGCCCAAGGCGGCCGATGAACATCAAGAAGATAATGATACCTTCTCCCATATTACTCAATGATCCGGTTAACCCTCGAGAAAGGCCAACCGTACCCAATGCCGATACGGCTTCGAACACCACGTCAATCATCTGTGCGTGCTTCTCACTCACCAACAATATGAATATTGCCAACCAGGTGACACCAATCGAAATCATGCTCAAGGCCAGCGCTTTGCTGATTACTTCCTTTGGAATCTCGCGCTTAAACACGTTTACTTCTTCATCGCGGCGCAGGTAAGCGTAAGTCGCTAAGACCAGCAGCATAAACGTTACGACCTTGATGCCGCTGGCGGTACTCAAAGAGCCGCCTCCAATGAACATCAGCACCAACATGAGTGACGTCGTCGCGTCTCTTAGTTCTTCAATGGCGAGGGTGTTAAACCCAGCGGTGCGTGGTGTTACCGCTTGAAACCAGGAAGCCAGCCATTTGCCCGTTTCACTCAGTGGACCAAGAGTATTCGGATTGCTGTATTCAATAAAATAAATAGCAAGCAAGGCAACAAGGTTAATAACTATGGTGCCAGTAATCATCATTTTGCTGTAGGGCGAAAGTCTCGCCCAGCGGCGATTTTTCATCAGATCAATCCATACGGAAAACCCCAAACCACCGATGATAAACAAACCGCTAATAGTAAAATTCACGATCGGATCGGCCACATAAGGCATCAAGCTCGCTGATGAAAGTGCAAATCCAGCGTTGTTAAAGGCGCTGATGGTGTAGAAAAAGCCATGAAATAAACTGGTTTTCCAACCCAAGGAATCACTCCAATGCAGCGCAAGAATCAGCATACCGATGGTTTCTACGATCAAGGAAAAGACTAATACTGACTTGGCGGTAGAAACAATGGTGGAGGCGTCTGTTTGATTAAAAGCCTCGATGGCGACGGTACGTTGCAAAAAACCAATACGGCCGCCTAACGCGACGAGAGTAACAATAGCGAAGGTCATTAAGCCAAGACCACCACATTGAATCAAAAGTGCAATCACTACTTGACCAAAGGTAGTGAATACCGTGCCCGTATCTTGCACCACAAGACCTGTGACTGTGACCGCGGACGTGGCAGTAAAGACACTGTGTAACCAAGAAATAGGCTGAGTGGTGGCAATCGGTAATTTAAGCAGCAAGGTACCGATAATAATCAATAATAAAAAGCCACCGCATAAAATCAAAGGTGGCGCCGCCATGATTTTTTTCGCCGCTTTTGGGTGACGTTCTATAGCGACAATCGCAGGATCCCAATTCACCATCTCAAACCAACCTTGGTGCGATATTTTTAAGTTCACTGCGAGGGCCACACAGCAACAAGATATCTTTTTCTTTTAGTACAAAGGTTTTGTCTATCTGCAAAAACGTCTCTTGTTCGCGTTTCACCATCACAGCATCAACTTTTCCTTTTGCTGGGTCTAAAACATCACCAAGAGGACGTTCGTCTAGCTGTGGTTTGATATGAATCTCCACCACGTACAAACCATGACCAATAGACAAATAATCGTTCACCATCGGGTAATTCAGTGCCTGTGCAACTCGCACACCCATTTCCTCTTCAGGATGAATGATCCGTGCCACACCAAGTTTAGACACAATCGTATGGTGCGCGCGGCTGCTGGCTTTGACCCAGATCTCTTTCACACCGAGCTTTTTCAACGCCAAGATGCACAACAAGCTGGATTCCATGTCTTCACCAATGGCCACCAGCACAGCATCACTGTTGATTAAGTCGAGTTCTTTTAGTGCGTTTTCGTCGGTGGAATCACAAATCATCACTTGAGTGAAATCATCAACATACTTTTCGGCTACTTTCGAATCACGATCTACACCTGTTACTGTATGGCCTAAATAAATCAGTTCCATACTTGCTGCAACACCAAAACGCCCTAAACCAATCACAGTGAAATGCGCCATATTGACTACCTTTTATTTATGTCTTTTAAGAATTTTTTAACATTTTTAATAGATTGAGACCTTTGCACGAAGTCACGAGCGAAGCCAAGACGAGGCAAAAATAGACGAAAAAGCAGAGTTTATGGGTTATAAATGAGCATTTTGAGTCTATTTTTAACAAAGTATTGGCAAGCGCAGTAGTCGTGCAAAAGTCTCGGATTAACGGTCTGATAACAGTCGATAACCCAGACCAGGTTCTGTTTTGATGATTCGCTGGTCATTAGCGTTATCATTGAGTTTTTTACGCAACTGACTGACTAAAATCCGTAAATAGTGTGAGTCACGGGTATGGGTCATGCCCCAAATTTTAGCTAGTAACTCTTCTTGCATCACCAGTTTGTCTGGCGTAGCCATCAGCATGCGTAAAAAGGCGAATTCCTTCTTGGTTAACGCTAGAGGCTCGCCTTGAAACCACGCTTGGTTAGTACTGATTTCTAGCTTAATATCGCTTGTTTCTATAAGGTCAGCAGGTAAGTGGGTATTCACTAAATCCCGTAATAAAACTTTCACTCGAACAATTAATTCGCGAATACCGAAGGGTTTGCTCAGATAATCATTTGCTCCCGCTTCAAGCAGACGAATCTTTTCATCTTCTTCATCCCGAGCAGTCAGAATTAAAATAGGTGTGTTGCTGGTGGAACGCACAAAGTTAACCAAATCCATACCATCACCGTCTGGCAAGCCCAAATCCAAAATCAACAAATGCGGTGAATTTTGTTCAATCAAACGTTTCGCAGCGCCAATGGATTCGGCACCAAGATACTCGAAACCTTCAGCCGCTAATGAAATCCGAATAAAGGTATGAATTTGTGACTCGTCATCGACCACCAAAATTTTATAAGAAGTCATGATGCCTTGCCTTTATCGTTAATGGACGGCTCAGCGCACGCAGGCAAACAGATACGAATTAGGCAGCCTTGCTCGACAGGAACGGATTGAATAGAACCATGATGAGCCGCAATAATGCCTTTTGATACCGCCAATCCCAAACCTGTGCCGCTGTCATTTCGCTTAAAAGAATCGACCGAGTAAAACAGCTGAAAGATGGTTTCAGACTGGGCTGTACTAATGCCAATCCCTTGATCTCGTACATCAATCACAACTTGAGGATGCTTGCTGTTTGTATCTAATGTCTTTATTGAAATGGTGACAGTTTTGTCTATTGGTGAATATCGCAAGGCATTATCGATAACGTTAAAAATGGCCTGTTGAATAAGCGACGCACTCACCAAAACCAGCGGCAGCTTATCGTCTAACTGTAGAATTAAACGGGATTTTTGCTGACTAAAACGCTCCATAACAAGGTGAATAATGGCAACAGCAGATTGCTCTGACACTTTTGGAAGCACCGCGCCATGGTGCAGTTTTGTCGCTTGCAGTAAGTTCTCAATGTATTGATGAAGACGATGACTTTCGATGGTGGCACTGTCTAGCAGCTCTTGCTTTTCCTGCTCCGAGAGCTTATCCATGTATTCTTTTAAGGTGCTTAAAGTGCCAATAATGGTCGACAAAGGCGTACGTAGGTCATGAGAAACCGATAACAAAATACTGTTACGCAGCTGCTCTTGTTTTAATTGGTTTTGCTGGTTTTGGTATAGCTCAGCTAACTTACTAGTGATCACAGCCACCAACAGAAATACCAGCAAATTCACTATGTCATCGCCATTAAACATCTCGAATGAATAACGAGGTACAGTGAACAGAAAGTTGAAACACAGCGCTTCAAACAGCGCCACGCCATATACCCAACGAGAACGACAGGATAAAGCAACAACCACAACAGCCAGCTGCAAAATCAGTAATACGGCAATATTTGAACCAAGCCAAGTATCCAATCCATAGCTGATCAGTAAAGCCGTACAAACCGCCAGCACAGCTAAATAGTGAGAAGGGATAGTGGATGTTGTCATTTTCATGGTGTCGCTTGTCACAGCCTTTTAAGTAAGGAAGAGCACAAGTAAGACTGTATCAAAGGGCGCAGGTATTGGCGCGTAAAAAAACCGTAACGTTTTTATTCTCTATACCAGTCACTATCCAATCAAATGGCCAAATGGCCCTGATTGGATAAGTGCGGCAATACTATCGAGTACTGGCCGGTGAAACAGAAAATATAGTTATGAAGCTTTTACATTTACCAACACACGACCACGTACCTTTCCTTCAAGTAGCTTATTCGCCGTTTCTATGACATCGTCTAAGCGGATTTCTTCGCTCATGCTGTCAAAATCTTCCGGCTGTAAAAGTTCACTCAGGCGCTGCCATGCTTCAATACGGTCTTCTAATGTGCGCATAACACTGTCGATACCAATCAGCTTGATGCCTCGTAAGATGAAAGGCGCCACAGAAGCAGGGAAATCCATGCCTTGTGCTAAACCGCAACAAGTGACCACACCGCCGTATTTGGTAGTCGCACAAGCATTAACTAAGGTATGACTTCCTACGCAATCTATGACACCAGCCCAACGCTCTTTCTGTAAAGGTTTACCAGGTGCAGACAAAGTATTTCGATCAATGATTTCGCTTGCACCAAGGTTCTTCAAATACTCGCTTTCTTCCATTCGGCCAGTAGACACCACGACGTGATAACCAAGGCGGTTCAGTAGGCGAATTGCAAAACTGCCAACACCACCGTTTGCCCCAGTAACAAGAATATCGCCTGATTCTGGCGTAACGCCTTGTTTTTCAAGAGCAAGTACCGACAACATGGCAGTATAACCTCCTGTACCTATTGCCATAGACTGCTTAGCATCTATACCTTCAGGAAGAGGAATGAGCCATTCGCTTTTTAAACGCGCTTTTTCTGCTAATCCGCCCCAGTGTACTTCACCGACACCAAACCCATTCAGCACTACAAAATCGCCGACAGAGAAGCGCTCTGAATCACTTTGTAGAACTTTACCAACGAGGTCTATTCCAGGCACCATAGGAAAAGAACGTACAATAGGGGACTTACCTGTAATAGCTAAGCCGTCTTTATAATTTAAAGTACTGTAATGAACTTCCACCAATACATCGCCCGCTGGCAACTGATCTTCACTTAGCTCTGCTACAGAAATGGCGTTTTGTTTGTCTTTTTGCGTTATCAATAAGCCTTTAAACATACATCCTCCAAATTTAGACCGATCGTCTATTTATATAACTAAAAAAACCAAGCGTCTTTGCTTGGCTTATGTCATTAATTGGTTTTCTTTCGAATCGCCTGGATAAAAAACACCATGAACAAGCTTAATGGTTGCGTACTTTTAACTAATCTCGCCCGATGAACAGCACCTTCCCAGCCAATCCAAAAGGCTTGGGAGACATCGTTTATATTGCATTGAGAGTCAATTTCGCCTTGTTTCTGACTTTCTAATAAACAATTGGCGACTCGCACTTGCCAACTTTGATAGGTTGCTTGTAATTGCTCTTGAAATGCTTCGGACAGTAAGCTGGATTCTTGTTCTAAGTTGCCCACTAAACAACCGCGCTTAAACTCGTGTCTAACAATACCGTCTTGGGCATCTTGAGCAAATCGCTGTAAACGCTCTAACGGAGCAATAGCGCCATCCAGTAAAAACTTATCTAATTTCGTTTCAAAGTAGCGACGGTATCGGGAGAGAACCGCCAAACCAAACGCTTCTTTGCTTTGAAAATAATGATAAAAAGACCCTTTTGGCACTCCTATCGACTTTAAAATAGGTTCAATACCACTGCGGGTAAAACCAGACTCCGTCAATACCTGCATTCCAGCACGTAATAAGGCTTCTCGGGTATCCAAAGTGTCTGCGCTTTGCTTTTTTGGACGCCCACGACGAGGCTTATTTGATGTATCGAGAACATGAAGCAAATTCTTGTACCTAAACGATTAAAACATGATGGATCTAAAATTAGACCGATCGTCTATTAAATTCAAGTAAGAAAACTCAAGTAGGTAAATAAAGCGCTAAGCCAAAGAAGGTCAGAGGACCGCACCTTCTTTTAATTTATCCTTGGTCGGAGGTGCACCAAAGTAACGTTTGTAGTCTCGACTAAACTGATGAATGCTTTTATAACCAACCTCTACCGAAATCTGGCCGACATTCAATTTCCCTTGGTTTAGCAGCATTTGCGCTTTTAACAGTCGCAACCGCTTCAGGTACTGTAAAGGAGACGACCCAGCGATACTTTTAAAGTGATGGTGAAAGCTTGAAACACTCATATTGGCATCTTCAGCCAGTTGTTCCACTCGAATTTCTTGATCCAGCTGCTGATGTAACTGTTTAAGCGCGTTCACTATCAGTGAAAAACGTCCTTGGTTTACAACTAAGGCACGTAATGCCGCGCCTTGAGGACTTTGTAAGGCTTCAAAGATCACTTCTCGAACTCGGCTTTGCCCCATGATTTTTGCGGTATGTGGATCGTGCAAGGCTTTAATAAGACGAGACACGGATTCGGTCATCTCGCCGCTCATTGGTACGGATGACATAGGAAAATAAGGTACAGATGGTTTTAAGTCATCTTCAGAAGAAACAGAAACCAACTCAGATAATAAAACAGGGTCGATATCAATAGAGACACCCAAAAGCGGTTCTTGTTGGCTTGCAAAGGTTTCACATTCAAAGGGCAAAGGCAGTGTTTGCACCAAATACTGGCCGGAGTTGTAATGAATTTCACGATCACCCAAGTAACCAATCTTACGACCTTGGACAATGATGGTGAGTCCAGGGCGATAGATTAAAGGCATTCTAGGCAAGCACTTCGAACATTTCATCAGGCGAACATTTGTAATTAAGGTATCCGAAAAACCTTCTGTACTTACCAGAGGTTTGATCAAATTTACTAAATTTATATTGGTCATATTTGATCCATCTAACTATAAAAATCAATGATATTATTATTCATGCAAGATTGTGTAGGAAAAGTTAAGTTTTTATTTTTTGGAGAAATTGGCAAAATAACAGTAAGAATGCACAACACAATATCAGCAAGTTTACCCTACACTAGGTTATACCTATTTCATGTTCTAATACTGGAGTAATCATTTATGAGCCAAGCAAAATCTTATGCGGCACTATCGGCAACCACGCCACTAGCACCGTTTTCATTTGAACGTCGCGATCTACGCGAAGACGATGTCAATATTGATATTCTTTATTGTGGAGTTTGTCACTCAGATCTTCATACCGCTGAAAGTGACTGGGGACCAAGTAATTATCCAATCGTTCCAGGCCATGAAATCGTCGGTAAAGTGACAGAAGTCGGCAGCAAAGTATCTAGATACAAGGTTGGCGATATTGTTGGTGTTGGTTGTATGGTTGACTCTTGTCAACATTGCTCCCATTGTGCCGCAGATTTAGAACAATATTGTGATAATGGCCCAGTAGGTACCTATGGTGCTTATGATTTAATCGATGGCACCTTAACCTACGGCGGTTATTCTGATCATATCGTTGTTCGCGAAAAGTTTGTTCTATCTATTCCTGAAACATTAGAGCTTAGTAAAGCTGCACCTTTGTTGTGTGCCGGTATCACGACATATTCTCCACTTCGTCATCATGGCATTAAAGCTGGTGATAAAGTTGGGGTTTTGGGTATGGGTGGCCTTGGTCATATGGGCGTTAAATTCGCGAAAGCCTTTGGTGCAGAAGTAACCATTTTCACTCGCTCAGAAAGCAAAATTGCGGAAGCAAAAAAACAAGGTGCGGATCACGTCATTGTGTCGACGAATGAAGAGCAAATGAAAGCCGCTGCTATGACTTTCGACTACTTGTTAGACACGATTCCTGTCCAACATGATTTGAACCCTTATCTTGGTTGTTTAAAAGTCGATGGCACACACATTTTAGTCGGTCTTATCGAACCAATGGAGCCAGCAGTACATGCAGCTAACTTGGTCATGAAACGTCGTGTTCTTACTGGTTCTTTAATCGGTGGCATCGCAGAAACACAAGAAATGTTGGACTTCTGTGCTGAACACAATATTGAGTGTGATGCTGAGATGATTAATATTCAAGACATTAACCAAGCGTATCAACGTATGAAAAAAGGCGATGTGAAATACCGCTTTATTATTGATATGAAAAGCCTGAAAGAAGAAGTTTAATCCGGCTTTGCTGATCTAAAAATACGTTAGTCGTCAAACAAGCGCCCCCAGTGGGCGCTTTTTTTTGTTACATCATTCGTCATGACAAGAAGTGGTCTGCCGAGCTGGTGGACAAAGGCTTATTTCTGATGAGAAACCAAGCTCAGCTCAAGTAAATGTAAAATAGTTACTCACAGGATGGGGATTTTCAAATTTTCTTCCTTTCTCCACAATGTCCACACGCCTGCAAAATACAGCCTTCCAAGCTAATTATTCACAATACTTATAGAAAAAAAGATCGATATTTGAATTTTTTTAATTTATTTGCTTGTGGATTATTTTTCGATAAAAAATAGCTTTTTCTGCCATAAAAAACCAAAAAATACATTTAAAACATAAACTTATAAACAGACACCTATCAAAAAACACCTGTTGATAAGTATGGTGATAGGTAGATAAGAAGTTTTGCACAGTTTTTAACAACTTAGAGGTTAAAAATCGACTCTGTATAAGTCACCATTTTATACACAGGTTGAGGTTATCCACACCACAAGATAACCCGCCTTGTCTTAACAAGATATCATCGTCATAAATTGTTAATAAATATGATATTTTTGGAATTATACACAGATTTAAGCCTGCTATATAAACATAACAAACATAAAAGACCTTATATACTTACTTAATAATATTAATATTGATGACCGGGGTAATCACGTTTGGATCTCTTTCTTTTTGGAAATTAGCCTATATACTAAGCGGCCTAAATCGATAGTTGATCGTTTTTTATTCATTTTTATTATTCTAGTAATACCGAGGTTCCTGTGGATTTCCCAAGTCACTTTGACGTGATTGTGGTTGGTGGCGGACACGCTGGTACAGAAGCAGCTTTAGCAGCAGCACGTATGGGCGTTAAAACTTTGTTACTTTCTCACAACATTGAAACATTAGGACAAATGTCCTGTAACCCCGCCATTGGTGGCATAGGGAAGTCCCATCTGGTTAAAGAAATAGACGCTTTAGATGGCGCTATGGCATTAGCCACAGATCAGGCGGGCATACAATTCCGTACCTTAAACTCTCGAAAAGGTCCTGCGGTTCGAGCGACTCGTGCTCAAGCTGACCGTATATTATATAAAGCGGCTATTCGTCATAAATTAGAAAACCAAGAAAACCTTTGGCTTTTTCAACAGTCTGTTGAAGATCTGATTGTTGAAAATGGTGCTGCTCGTGGTGTGGTTACTCAGACAGGTATCCGCTTTAACGGCAAAACGGTTGTTTTAACCGCCGGAACCTTTCTAGGTGGCGTTATCCACATTGGTTTACAAAATCACTCTGGTGGTCGTGCAGGTGATCCGCCATCCATTGGCCTAGCACAAAAGCTTCGTGCTCTTCCGTTCCGAGTTGACCGTTTAAAAACGGGAACGCCACCTCGTATTGATGCACGTACTGTTGATTTCTCTTTGATGCAGGCACAGCCTGGTGATGATATTGATCCAGTAATGTCATACATGGGCAATCGCGCCATGCACCCTCGCCAAGTAGAATGTTTTATCACTCATACTAACGAGCAGACTCACGACATAATTCGTGCCGGTATGGATCGTTCACCAATGTATTCTGGTGTTATTGAAGGTATTGGACCGCGTTACTGTCCTTCTATTGAAGACAAAATAGTACGTTTTGCCGATAAAAACTCTCATCAGATCTTTATCGAACCTGAAGGTTTAACAACGCACGAGCTTTACCCGAATGGTATTTCTACGTCGTTGCCGTTTGATGTGCAAATTGAGCTAGTACGTTCAATGAAAGGCATGGAAAACGCCCATATTACGCGTCCTGGTTATGCCATTGAGTATGATTATTTTAATCCTCAAGATTTAAAATATTCTTTAGAAACCAAACATATGCCTGGTTTGTTCTTTGCTGGACAAATTAATGGTACAACGGGCTATGAAGAAGCAGGTGCGCAAGGCTTGCTCGCGGGTTTAAATGCTGCATTATTGGCTCAAGATAAAGAAGCGTGGACACCTCGTCGTGACGAAGCGTATCTCGGCGTATTAGTTGATGATTTGATTAGCATGGGGACAAAAGAGCCGTATCGCATGTTCACCAGCCGTGCTGAGTATCGTCTGATTTTGCGTGAAGATAATGCGGACATGCGCTTGACTGAAAAAGGTCGTGAACTTGGTTTGGTTTCTGACGAACGTTGGGCTGCTTTCTGTAAAAAGCGTGAGGCTATTGAATTAGAGACTCAGCGTTTGAAATCTAGCTGGATTGTGCCTAATACGCCTGAGGCGGAAAGCATCAACCCTAAACTGGAAACGCCAATAACTCATGAATACAGCTTGTTGGATTTGCTTAAACGTCCGAATATTGTTTATTCCGATGTGGCTGGGCTAAAAAATGCCTTGGATGAGCCTGTAGATGAGCAAGTTTCAGAGCAAGTGCAGATAGCGGTGAAATACGCAGGTTACATTTCTCGTCAAGCCGAAGACATTGAGCGTCTTCGTCGTCAGGAAAATACCGAGCTACCTGAAGATCTGGATTATAGTAAGATGGAAGGGTTGTCGAATGAGATCAAGCAAAAGCTGACTCAATTGCGTCCAACGACTCTTGCGGCAGCTTCTCGAATCCAAGGTGTGACGCCTGCTGCAGTATCCTTACTATTAATTCACTTGAAAAAACGTGCGATTGCGCGCAAAAGTGCCTAGAATCATCAGCCGATAATCCTTAATTGCTATCTCTATAGAATGGATCGACTGTGACACACTTTGACACTATTCAAAAAGGCGCCCAACAAATGGGCGCTGTTCTATCTGATGAAACCATTCAGACACTTGTAAAATATCTAGCCATGCTCGAAAAGTGGAATAAGGCTTATAACCTAACTGCTATTCGTGATGTGGAACAAATGATCTCATTACATTTGCTAGACAGTTTGGCGACATTACCTTTTATTACCGGCGAAAATATTATAGACGTCGGCACTGGACCGGGTTTACCTGGTATGGTGCTTGCTATATGTTATCCAGAGAAACAATTTACGTTACTAGACAGTAATGGCAAAAAAACCCGCTTTTTAACGCAAGTTAAGATGGAGTTGGGAATTCATAACGTCACCGTAGCCAATGAACGTGTTGAAAAGCATGCTTTTCAAGGGGCGTACGACCATGTTATTTCAAGGGCGTTTGCTTCTTTGGAAGATATGATTAATTGGACGTTGCCGTTACCAAAAGACTCCGGTAACTTTTTGGCGATGAAAGGCGTTTATCCTAGTGAAGAAATAGCGACACTGCCCAAAGATGTTGACGTGGTGTCTGTAGAACCTCTAAATGTGCCAAATGTTCAGGCGGAGCGTCACATGGTTGTGATGACGCGTAAAGGATAAAGCATGGCAAAAATCATAGCAGTAACCAATCAAAAAGGTGGCGTTGGAAAAACGACTACTTGTGTTAATTTGGCAGCGTCCTTGGCAGCAATGAAGCGTCGAGTGCTGTTAATCGATCTTGATCCACAAGGCAATGCAACAACGGGTAGCGGTTTTACCAAAGAAGAATTAGACACCAGTGTTTATGATGTATTGATTGGTTCTCATGGCGTAAAAGAAGTCATGAAAAAAAGCATGCCTGGAGATTACTGGGTATTGCCTGCTAATGGTGATTTAACCGGTGCGGAAGTGGTTTTACTTGATTTACCAAGCAAAGAAACACGTTTACGTGCAGGTTTGTATGAAGTCGACAATGACTTTGATTATATATTGATGGATTGTCCGCCAGCATTGAATATGCTGACTGTTAATGCGTTAGCTGCGTCACAGGGCGTCTTGATCCCTGTGCAATGTGAGTACTATGCATTAGAAGGTTTGACTGCATTGCTACAAACAATTGAGCGTATTACTCAAGCGTTAAATCCGTCTCTAGAGGTCGAAGGCATTTTAAGAACCATGTATGATCCTCGTCCTAGTTTAACTCACGATGTTTCCAGCCAACTGCACAAGCATTTTGGTGACAAAGTGTATGATACTGTGATCCCTCGAAATATTCGTTTGGCGGAATCTCCAAGTTACGGCTTGCCGGTTCTGCATTATGAGAAACAATCTCGAGGTGCTATTGCTTACTTAGCATTGGCTGGTGAGTTTATTCGAAAATCTGTCGCATAATTATTGTGTTATAAGCGTACTTTAATACCAATTAGGGTTAATGAAATGACGATGAAAAAAAGAGGTCTAGGTCGTGGCTTAGATGCATTACTGGCACCACAATCAACGCCAACTAATGAGGCTGAAAGTGGTTCTAATAATGAGCAAATTAAAGGTCTGACTTATCTACCTGTGGAATGGCTCTCTAAAGGGAAGTTCCAACCTCGTCGTGACATGAACCCAGCACAATTAGAAGACTTGGCCGCTTCCATTCGTACCCAAGGTATTATGCAGCCAATTGTTGTGCGACCAAATGGCCATAATCAATATGAAATTATTGCTGGTGAACGTCGTTGGCGTGCCGCTAAGTTAGCTGATTTAACACAAGTGCCGGTGATCGTGCGTCACGTAGAAGACGCAGACGCTGTGGTTTTAGCCTTGATTGAGAATATACAGCGTGAAGATCTTAATCCCGTTGAAGAAGCCTTAGCCCTTCAACGTTTAGTTGAAGATTTCCATCTTACCCAACAAGAAGTTGCGGATACGGTTGGTAAATCCCGCTCAACCGTCGCGAATTTGTTACGTTTGTTAGGTCTCACACCAGAAGTACGTCGTTTATTGGAACACGGCGATATTGAAATGGGACACGCACGGGCATTGTTGCCTTTAGAGCATGACAAGCAAATTCAAGCGGCGTCGCAAGTTGTTACTAAATCCTTATCTGTCCGTGAGACAGAGAGATTGGTAAAAAACGTCCAAGTAATTGAAAAAAGTGAAGATAACAAACCTCCTCTGCCTGATTTGAGTGCAGAAGCAGAACGCATTAGCCAAAAGATTAATGCGGCCGTAAAAATACAGCCTTCAGCCAAAGGAAAAGGCAAACTTGTCATAGAGTATAGAAACCCTGAGCACCTAGAACTCTTGGTTAGCGAACTACTCGCAGGGAAATGAAGCAATTTGTGACAAGTAGGTTTTTCTATCTAGACAAGATGAGTAGAAACTGATTCTGCTATCCGTTTTAAGTTGAACACAACTGCTATAACCCATATAATGCCTCGAATTTTGTAAATCATCACATTGATTGCACTTTTTCTGTGCAAAAAGAGAGTTTGTAATGGAAGCAAAGAAGCCATTAAGCGCCAGTGCAATGATTAGCGCTAAAAAGAAGGCTGTGTTTCGTTTCCTTTTGTTGCAATTAATACTCACTTTTTTTGTTTCTTTGGGAATCTTTTACATTGTTGATGGTCTGTATGGGTACTCTTTTTTACTAGGAGGACTGACTAGCATACTGCCCAATGTATATATGGCTTGGCGAGTGTTCGGTCATAAAGGAATTTTGCCTGCAAAAGAGGTTGTTAAATCTTTTTACAGGGGAGAAGCTGGTAAGCTTGTTTTAACAGTCTTACTGCTATCACTAGTGTTTATCCTAGTGAAACCTCTGGCCGCTGGAAGCTTTTTTGCGGGCTTTAGTTTAGGAATTTTGAGTCACTGGCTCAGCCCTGCGGTTATCCGTTAATTAAACGAACTGCGGGCGCGTGGTTTTTATCATTAAAAGAGCGTGGATATAAATATGGCAAGTGAAAATCCAACAGCTTCGGAATACATAAAGCACCACCTTCAGAATTTGACCTTTGGTCAGCATCCTGATGGTAGCTGGGGTATTGCGGAGACATCTAAAGAAGCTGCAGACATGGGCTTTTGGGCGATTCACCTAGATACAATGGGATTCTCCATTGGCTTGGGTATTTTGTTCTTGGTACTGTTTCGTTTTGCAGCAAAGAAAGCGTCAGTAGCGACTCCTACAGGCTTACAAAATTTTGTAGAGCTTATGGTTGAGTTCGTTGATAACTCAGTAAAAGAAAGTTTTCATGGCAAAAGTAAGGTTATTGCTCCATTAGCACTAACTATTTTTGTATGGATATTTTTGATGAACTTAATGGATTTGGTGCCAGTTGATTTCATCCCTAGAATTGCTACGGATGTTTTTGGTATTGAGTACTTTAAGATAGTACCGACAACAGATATCAATGCCGCATTGGGTATGTCTTTGTCTGTGTTCTTCTTGATTATTTTCTACAGCATTAGCATTAAAGGGTTTGGTGGGTTCGTAAAAGAACTTACTTTGCAGCCTTTTAATACGCCAATCATGATTCCATTTAACTTTGTTTTGGAAATGGTTGGGCTACTAGCGAAACCTGTGTCATTGGCATTGCGATTATTCGGTAACTTGTATGCTGGTGAATTGATCTTTATCTTGATTGCTCTTTTGCCTTGGGGCGTTCAGTGGGCTTTGTCTGTACCATGGGCAATTTTCCACATACTAGTCATAACACTGCAAGCTTTTATCTTCATGATGTTGACTATTGTATACCTGAGCATGGCTCACGAAGAACACTAAGATATTGTTATATATAGTAATAATTTTTTTTAAACTTGAATCTAAAACTGTAAAATCTAGGAGTTAAAATGGAAACTGTAGTTGGTTTAACTGTTATCTCTGTAGCAATCCTTATCGGCTTGGCTGCATTGGGTACAGCAATTGGCTTTGCTATCTTGGGTGGCAAATTTCTTGAAGCAAGTGCTCGTCAACCAGAACTTGCGCCAATGCTACAAACCAAAATGTTCATCGTTGCAGGTCTTTTGGATGCTGTATCTATGATTGGTGTTGGTATTGCGTTGTTCTTTACTTTCGCTAACCCATTCATTGCTCAGGTTGCTGGCTAATACGTCGCTTTATTGTAAGTGATTTATTTTTTGAACGACTAGAGCGAGGATATTAGCGTGAACTTGAATCTCACACTTATAGGCCAAGCTATTTCGTTTGCCATTTTTGTCTGGTTCTGCATGAAATTTGTGTGGCCACCAGTGATTGCTGCGCTCGAAGAGCGTAGCAAAAAAATAGCAGACGGTTTAGAAGCAGCGAACCGCGCTTCCCGTGATCTTGAGTTGGCACAAGAACAAGCTGACCAAATTTTACGTGAAAGCAAAGACAACGCGGCCGAGATTATTGAACAAGCCAACAAACGTGCGAACCAAATGATCGACGAGGCGAAAGAGCAGGTGATTGCCGATGGCAAACGTCTGCGCGAAGCAGCTCAAGCAGAGATCGAACAAGACGTTATGCGTGCTAAAGAAGCATTGCGTGCTCAAGTTTCTGTTCTTGCATTTGCTGGTGCCGAGAAGATTTTGGGAGCCACCATTGACGAAAAAGCACATAGCGAGATCGTTGAACAGCTCGCCAAAGAGCTTTAAGCGAGGGTCTAATGGCTGAATTAAAAACAGTCGCGCGACCGTATGCGAAAGCCGTTTTTGAAGTTGCTAAAGAGCAAGGTCAAATTACTGAGTGGGCTGATATGCTTAGCATATTAGCTTCTGTAACAGTAGAACCTAAGCTTAAACTGGCGCTTAAAAATTCGGCTTTTAGTGCGGAAGAGAAGGCAAACGCTCTAGCGGACGTTTGTGCAGAAGTAGCTACAGAGCAAGGCAAAGCATTTTTGCTAACCCTTGCACAGAATAAGCGTTTAACGCTTCTTCCTATGATTTCTGAGCTATTTTTACAGTTCAAACTGAATTTCGAAAAAGCCGTAAATGTTAAATTTACGTCTGCATTCGAGCTTACAGCAGAACAAACACAAGCATTAGCCGCTTCACTGGCGAAAAAGTTGGACCGTACTGTCAACTTAACCAGTGAAACAGACGCAAGCCTACTTGGTGGCGTGGTTATTCGTACGGGTGACTTAATCATCGACGGTTCAGTACGCGGTAAATTAGCGAAACTGGCCGAGGCGATAAACTCCTAGCGTTTCGTTAAATCGAAACCAGGGTTGAGGAATTTAGCATGCAGCAACTGAATCCATCTGAGATCAGCGAGATTATCAAGAAGCGCATCGAGAACCTCGATGTATCTTCTGATGCCCAAAATGAGGGCACAATTGTCAGCGTGGCAGACGGTATCGTTCTGATCCACGGCCTGGCAGATGTTATGTACGGGGAAATGATTGAATTCCCTGGTGGTGTTTATGGTATTGCTTTGAACCTAGAGCGTGACTCTGTCGGTGCAGTAGTACTTGGTAAATACCAAGACCTTGTAGAAGGTCAAAAAGTGAAATGTACAGGTCGTATACTGGAAGTTCCAGTAGGTCCTGAATTGCTTGGTCGTGTTGTTGACGCATTGGGTAACCCAATCGACGGCAAAGGCGCAATCGATGCAAAATTAACAGATAAAGTTGAAAAAGTGGCTCCAGGCGTTATCGAACGTCAGTCAGTTGATCAACCGATTCAAACTGGTTACAAAGCCATTGACGCCATGGTGCCAATTGGTCGTGGTCAACGTGAGTTGATCATCGGTGACCGTCAGATTGGTAAGACTGCTCTAGCAATCGACACCATTATTGCTCAGAAAGATTCTGGCATTAAATGTGTGTACGTAGCGATCGGTCAGAAACAATCTACTATTGCTAACGTTGTTCGTAAGCTTGAAGAAGCTGGCGCAATGGAATACACCACAGTAGTAGCCGCTGGCGCATCTGATCCAGCAGCAATGCTTTACATAGCGCCATACACTGGCTGTACTATGGGTGAATATTTCCGTGACCGCGGTGAAGACGCATTGATCATTTATGATGATTTGACCAAGCAAGCTTGGGCTTACCGTCAGATCTCTTTGCTTCTACGTCGTCCGCCAGGTCGTGAAGCTTATCCAGGTGACGTATTCTATCTTCACTCTCGTCTTCTTGAGCGTGCATCACGTGTAAATGTTGATTACGTAGAGAAATTCACCAATGGTGAAGTGAAAGGCAAAACGGGTTCTTTGACCGCATTGCCAATCATCGAGACTCAAGGTGGTGACGTATCTGCGTTCGTACCAACCAACGTTATCTCCATCACAGATGGTCAGATATTCTTGGAAACGAGTGCGTTTAACTCGGGTATCCGTCCAGCGATGAACGCCGGTATTTCGGTATCTCGTGTAGGTGGTGCAGCACAAACTAAGATCGTCAAGAAACTTGGCGGTGGTATTCGTCTTGCATTGGCTCAGTACCGTGAATTGGCGGCTTTCGCTCAGTTCGCATCTGACCTAGACGAAGCGACTCGTAAGCAGCTAGAGCACGGTAAACAGGTTACTGAACTGATGAAACAAAAGCAGTTCTCTCCTATGTCTGTAGCTGATATGGGCGTAGTTCTTTACGCTGCTAATGATGGCTTCCTTGAAGATGTTGAAACAAGCAAAATTGCTAGCTTTGAAAAAGCATTGTTAGGTTACATGAACAGTGAACACACTGATCTTATGGCTGACATTAACAAAACTGGTAATTTTAACGGCGAGATTGAAGCGACATTTAAAGCGGCAATCGAGAAGTTTAAAGCGACGCAAACTTGGTAATGACTTTGGTGACAAGCGATTGAGCTTGTCACCACTTTCTTGCAGTTTGTGAAATAACATTCTCACAAGGGCAGTTCTATTATGGCAGTCGGAAAAGAGATACGCACTCAGATTTCGAGCATTAACAATACGCGTAAAATTACTCGTGCTATGGAAAAAGTAGCCGCTAGTAAGACGCGTAAAGCTCAGGATCGTATGGCCGCTTCTCGTCCGTATGCGGAACGAATTCGCCAAGTAGTTGGTCATTTGGCCAACGCGAATCCTGAGTATAAACACCGTTACCTTACCGAACGTGAGGCGAAGCGTGTTGGTTATATCGTAGTCTCTTCTGACCGTGGTTTATGTGGTGGTTTGAACGTTAACGTGTTCAAAAAAGCCATTAAAGATATGAAACAATTTGCTGATTCAGGTGTTGAAATTGACATCTGTGCTATTGGTAGCAAAGCCGTTTCATTCTTTCGTAACTACGGCGGAAATGTAACAGCAGCTTTCACCGGTTTAGGTGATGCACCGAAAGCTGACGACTTAGTCGGTAGTGTTAAGGTGATGCTAGACGCATTTGATGAAGGTCGTATTGATCGTCTTTACGTGGTTTCAAATGAGTTCGTGAATACCATGACTCAAAACCCGACGGTTGAGCAACTTTTGCCATTAAAAGCGGAAGAGAATACAGAGTTACAGCACCACTGGGATTACATCTACGAACCAGAACCCGTTGAACTTTTGAACGAGTTATTAGTTCGCTATATTGAATCTCAAGTATATCAGTCAGTGGTTGAGAATATTGCGTGTGAGCAAGCAGCTCGTATGATTGCGATGAAGAACGCAACAGACAACGCCGGCGATATCATTGATGAATTACAGTTGGTGTACAACAAGGCTCGTCAAGCAGCGATTACTCAGGAAATTTCTGAGATAGTCAGCGGCGCGGCAGCGGTTTAAGGTATTTAGGTATTTAAGAGGATCCGAACATGAGTAGCGGACACATCGTACAGGTTATCGGTGCTGTTATGGACGTGGAATTTCCACGTGATAGCGTGCCAAAAGTATATGATGCCCTGACCATTGAGGGTAAAGAGTTGGTGTTGGAAGTTCAACAACAACTAGGCGACGGTATTGTTCGTACCATCGCAATGGGTTCTACTGACGGTATTAAACGTGGTTTGGTTGTTGAAAACACAAACAAGCCAGTTTCTGTACCAGTTGGTACTCAAACACTAGGACGTATTATGGACGTTCTAGGTAATCCGATTGACGAAAAAGGCCCAATCGGCGAAGAAGAGCGTTGGTCAATTCACCGTTCAGCTCCTTCTTATGCTGAGCAGTCTTCTAGCAGTGAATTGCTAGAGACGGGTATCAAGGTTATCGACCTTGTTTGTCCTTTCGCGAAAGGTGGTAAAGTTGGTCTGTTTGGTGGTGCCGGTGTAGGTAAAACCGTAAACATGATGGAACTTATCCGTAACATCGCTATCGAGCACAGCGGTTACTCTGTATTCGCAGGTGTTGGTGAGCGTACTCGTGAAGGTAACGACTTCTACCATGAGATGACTGACTCGAACGTAATCGATAAAGTATCTCTAGTGTACGGCCAAATGAACGAGCCACCAGGTAACCGTCTACGTGTTGCTTTGACTGGTTTGACTATGGCTGAGAAGTTCCGTGACGAAGGTCGTGACGTACTTTTCTTCGTAGATAACATCTACCGTTACACGCTTGCGGGTACAGAAGTATCTGCATTGCTAGGTCGTATGCCATCTGCGGTAGGTTACCAGCCTACACTTGCTGAAGAGATGGGTGTTCTTCAAGAACGTATCACCTCTACTAAGACTGGCTCTATCACGTCTGTTCAAGCGGTATACGTACCTGCGGATGACTTGACTGACCCTTCTCCAGCAACAACGTTCTCTCACTTGGACGCAACGGTTGTATTGTCTCGTGACATCGCATCTTTGGGTATCTACCCAGCGATCGATCCTCTAGATTCTACTTCACGTCAGCTTGACCCACTTGTTATCGGTCAAGAGCATTACGACGTAGCACGTGGCGTACAGATGGTATTGCAACGTTACAAAGAATTGAAAGACATCATCGCAATCTTGGGTATGGACGAGTTATCTGAAGAAGATAAGCAAACGGTTAACCGTTCTCGTAAAATCCAGCGTTTCTTGTCTCAGCCTTTCTTCGTAGCAGAAGTATTTACAGGCGCACCTGGTAAGTATGTTTCTTTGAAAGACACGATTCGTGGCTTTAAAGGCATCTTGGATGGTGAGTTTGATGATCTTCCAGAGCAAGCGTTCTACATGATTGGTAGCATCGACGAAGCCGTCGAGAAAGCTAAGAAACTTTAACCATCACGCGTAGCAAAAGCGTTGTAAAACGCTTTTGCTAAGTATGACTAAGAGAGGCAACTTATGGCTATCACAGTACACTGCGATATCGTAAGCGCTGAACAAGAGATTTTTTCCGGCTCGGTCCAATTTCTTGTGGCTTCAGGATATAATGGTGACTTAGGTATTATGCCTGGTCATGCTGCATTATTGACGACTTTAGAAGCTGGTCCTGTTCGTGTGGTTAAAGAAAATGGTGACGAAGAGGTTATCTTCGTGTCCGGTGGCTTCCTAGAAGTTCAACCGCACCGTGTCACCGTCTTGGCTAACACAGCCACTCGTGCAAGAGATCTGGACGAAGAGGCGGCAGTGAAAGCGAAAGAGCATGCAAAAGAGCTCATAGCTAATCAGCAAGCTGATATCGATTACTCTCGTGCAACTGCGGAATTAGCAGAAGCGGTTGCTCGTTTGCGTACGATTCAGCAGTTCCGCGAACACAAGTAAGCGGCAACGTTGAGTTTGAAGTCAAAAAAAGCAGCCTAAGGGCTGCTTTTTTATTGGCTAATTTTTTCTATTAAAGCATCTTCCATAAAGTATCGAAGATGATCTGCTGGGCTTTGGCGATGTCTTTTGACTCCAACACTACAGCAGAAGGAAAGTTGTTACTCGCCAAAGAAATAATCGCACATTTAGGTGGGTAGATAGCGATATAGCTGGCGTCGACCGATCCCTCCGTTTTAATCCACTTTCGTTCTGATAATTCCGCCTCTTCACCACCATCCCCAAGGGCTATAACTTTTACGTTAATACCAAGCTTTACACGCTGCTTTGTGTAGTTGGGAAATGGGCGATACAAAAAAGGGCGAATTGGCTTTGAAGAAAACACACAATATTCTTTGTGGTCTTGTTGCGACACCACGTTTAAAATATCGCGCAAAACCCACTCGATACCATCATCGCCTTCATAATAACGCACATGGGTTTGATGATAATCCGGCTGTTGTTGATGCAAGTTCGGGATAATCGTGTTTTTTAGGTTATCGATGGTCTTGTTTAGGCGGTTACGTTTTTCTTCCGCTAAATTTAATAGAATATCAGGGTTTTCAGCGGTAAAAAGTCGACGCTTTCCTTTTGGAAAATAGCTCACAATGCCTTTGCTTTGCAGCTGTTTTAACGACTCATAGGTTGTGCCGCGGTTAATGCCGCTGTGTTCGGCAATATCTCGAATGGAAGACGGCCCTAGCTTTAATAGCGTTTGGTAAAGTTGCGTTTCTCTTGGTGTTAAACCAAGCATTTCAAAAGCTTGCTGAATCATATGGCTCACAGTACATAGTAATTATTTAGAGAATGTAATCTGTATTTTCTAAGTTCACAGAATACACTTATTGACATAAAAAGCGCAGGACGATCTGGCTGCGAGGAGAGAAAAGTGACAAACGATCAACGATTTGGTGGCATCCGCCGATTATATGGCGATGCAGCGTACGAGCTTTTTACTCAAGCTCACGTTTGTGTCATCGGTATTGGTGGCGTTGGCTCATGGGCAGCAGAAGCTCTGGCTCGTTCTGGTATTGGTCACATCACGCTGATTGATATGGACGATGTTTGCATCACCAATACCAACCGTCAAATTCATGCTTTAGATGGCAACATTGGCCAATCAAAAGTGGATGTCATGGCGGAACGTATCAAGTTGATTAGCCCAGAATGCCAAGTAACTTGCATCGAAGACTTTATTACCCCTGACAACCTTCCTGAGCTGCTCGCTACGCCGTTTGACTATATTATTGATTGCATTGACAGTATTAAACCAAAAGCCGCTCTAATGGCTTGGAGTAAGAGCAATAAGCGTAAAGTCATTACAGTTGGTGGTGCGGGTGGTCAGATCGATCCAACGAAAATCCTCATCGGTGATCTTTCAAAAACGGAAAAAGACCCGCTCGCGGCAAAATTACGCAACTTTTTAAGACGACACTACAACTTTACTCGTAATCCAAAACGCCGTTTTGACATCGAATGCGTGTATTCCACCGAGCAACTACGCTACCCGCAAGGTGACGGCACGGTTTCCCATCAGCGCTTAAAAGGCGATACGGAAACCAAAATGAATTGTGACACCGGCTTTGGCGCCAGTACCGCAGTCACGGCTTCCTTCGCGTTTGTGGCGGTGTCGAGAGTATTGGAAAAACTGGCTCAAAAGGCGAATTAAGACATGATACCTACGACCATGACTTTCTTTGAGAAGTAGTGCATGACAAACAAACAGATTCTGCTCATCTATGACAAAGAATGTCCTGCTTGTCATTTTTACTGTCAGATTGTTCGCATACGCCAAAGTGTCGGTGAATTAGTACTCATTGATGCGAGAGAACATCCTGAAGTGTTGCAAGAAATCACTGCTGAGGGTTTGGACATAGATCAAGGTATGGTATTGAAGATGGATGGACAGCTCTACTACGGCGCGGATGCGATCCATCTTTTAGCCTTGCTTAGCGGCCGATCTGGTGTGTTTAACCGCTTGAATTATTGGTTGTTTAGCTCCAAAAAAGTGGCTGGAATTTTGTATCCAATATTAAGGTCTTGCCGTAATCTGCTGTTAAAAATATTAGGCAAAACTAAGATTAATAACTTAAAGCAAGAAGATAATGATAGGTTTTAGTTTGATGCTATCTTGCCCAAAATCGCCAACACCCCATTGGTTCTAGAGCTGGTTAAGTAGCTTGATAGATTAAGCTCGGCTAGCTCTGCTTTTAGATCCATTTGTTGGATGTCTGTGAGAGTTTTCCCTTCGACCAAGCTCAATATAGCGACTAATACTCCGCGCATGAGTTTGGCATCGCTGTCGGCTTTGAAGTGGCGTATGCCATGGCTTTCTTCAATTATGAGCCAAACTGCGCTTTCGCAGCCTTTTATTTTGTTGTCTTCCGTTTTTTCTTCAGCTGTCAGTCTTGGGAGTGTTTTGCTCAATGTCACCAAGGTTTTGAAGGTTTCTTCTTTGCTACGGCAAGTTTGTAGTTGGGCTTTGATGCTTAAAGTGTCTGTCATTGCGTGTTACTCATCACTTAATAAATCAATGGCTTCTAGCAGTACGTCACAGAAACGATTCGCTTCTTCCATGGTGTTGTAGCAGGCGAAGGAGGCACGTAAGGTTCCAGCAACGCCAAGTTGTGCCATTAATGGATGGGCACAGTGGCTGCCTGCACGAACAGCGACACCTTGGCTATCTAGGTAAGCATTTAAATCCAAAGTATGAATATTGGGTACACTTAAGGAAACCAAAGTTGTACCTTTTTCAGGGGAATAAATCTCGATGCCACCTTCTTTGTGAAGACGCGAATAGACATGCGAGGCGAGGGATTGTTCCCAAGTTAGCAAGGCGAGACGATCCTGCGCGCTAAGAAAATCACAGGCTGCCGCTAAGCCAATAACGCCTTCAATATTGGGTGTTCCAGCTTCCAAGCGATAAGGCAAAACATTGAACTCTGTCGCTTGGTATGAGACATGACGCACCATTTCTCCGCCAGTTTGGTAGGGCATTAATACTTCCAAAGCGTGGCTTTTTCCGTATAAGACGCCAATCCCTGTGGGTCCGTACATCTTGTGGCCAGAAAAAACATAGAAGTCGCAACCTAGCGTTTGTACATCAATAGGATAATGCGCCACGGCTTGAGCGCCATCGACAAGGGTAAAGGCGCCTTGCTGCTTGGCATGATCCAGCATGATTTGCAGCGGTGTGCTGGTGCCGATGGCATTGGAAATTTGCGTCGCGGCAAAAATGCGTGTGCGATCGGTGAAGTAGTGGCGGAATTCTGGTTCCCACTCGCCGTTGGAGGTTAGTGGTAGCACGCGTAAGCGTGCGCCAGTACGAAAGGCTAATTGTTGCCAAGGTACTAAGTTGGCGTGATGCTCTAAACTGGTAATGAGGATTTCATCGCCTTTTTCGAGCAAGTGCTCTAAACCTAAAGCAACGGTGTTGATGGCTTCTGTTGCGCCTTTTGTCCAAATTACATGGCTTTGCTCTGGGGCATTGATAAAGCTTGCGACCGTTTCTCTGGCTTGCTCAAAACGGTTTGTAGCTCTATCGCTTAGGAAATGCGCACCACGATGAACGTTGGCATTGAAGCTCCGGTAATAGTCCTGAAGCGCGTTCAATACAGGTAATGGCTTTTGCGTCGTCGCCGCATTATCCAAATACGTTAATGGATGACCATAGGCTGTCTGCGCCAAAATTGGAAAGAGGTGACGAAGCGAGGAAGGGTCAAAAGCCATGGATACTCTACTATTTGTTTGAACAAGGGGGCCATTTTTCATGGTTAGTACTGAGTTAAAAAACCACTAAATTGGCCTTAAACCAGTGAAATTGTACCTTAACTCCCATCAAAATCGTGAATTATTGGGCTTTTACTTGCGTTTTTTTGAGACAGCTATAATGATTGATAACAGATACTAGATGACAAACTAGAGAAGGTACAAAGCGGTGGCGGATTTTTTATATAAAGGTGTGGTGGATTGGTTCTTCGATCAGATGTCGCAAGAGGCCATCGTGCCCGGTGATAAAATGCCATCACTACGTGCTTTATCGAAACAATTGGGTCTGAGTTTAAACACAGTCATTCATGGTTATGAATTACTAAGCGAAGAGGGCTGGATTGAATCTCGTCCAAAGTCTGGCTACTTTGTTTGTCATCGCAGTGAATCAAAGCCAGCGCTGTTGCTGGCTGGTGATTCCCTTCGAGAATTAACCAATGATGGCACCAAGCCTGCTTGGTCATGCCTTGCGCACCGTGGTGCTTTAGTGGATCAAAGCGAGACGTTTTTAAGTTCGGTATCACGCCAAGAAGAAGACCGACTTCCTGTATTAGGAAAGGGCCATTTGGCGGCTCGTGAAGCGGTCAGTGAGCATTTAAAAGGGCTGGGTATCAAAACTCATGCTTCTCATCTTTGGCTAGGGTATTCGCCTTTGGCTATGTTTACTCAAAGCGTGCAAACGCTTACTCAGCGTGGCGATAGTGTGTTGGTGTTAACACCTTGCGACCCTAGAATTACCACTACGTTGCAGAGCTTAGGACGCAAGGTTATTGCTCTTACGGCTGGTGAGCGCGGTGTTGACCTTGATTTGGCTATTCGTTGTTTACGCGACAAACCCATTCGTCTGATTGTCTTGCCGGGGCAGTTTTCCTTTCCTGCTGGTCAGTTGGTAAGTAATTTGAGTTTGCGTCGTTGGCTGGCGATTATCGAAGAAACTAAGCTGCCGGTGATTGAATGGGATTTGTGTTCCCATTTGGCGTATCGCGCAGGCTCCACAATGACCTATAAATCATTGGATTCGTCTGACCATATTGTTTACATAGGTGGTGTGGAATCAAAAGGTGTAGGTCGTTCTGCTAGTTGGTGCTTACCGGGTAAGCATCAAGCTTTGCTAGAAGGAGCTTTTTTAGGCGCTGATATGGCGTTGAGCGATGCCCAGCAAGTGGCATTAAGTGATGCATTACAGCCAAACAGTAAGCGTTCATTAACGAAGCGTGCTCGAGATGTTTGGGCCAATTCTGAACGTGTTAAAGCGCACTTAGAAACGCGCCTTGGTGATAAAGTCAGCTTTGCGGCTAGTAAAGGTGGTATGTTTCTTTGGATGCGGATGTCAAAACCCTTAGACGTTGCCAGCATGACGGCATTACTCGCTAGCTTCCGTCACGCTATTGTGCCTGGAGCCTTGGTGAGTCATGAAGCGGATGCGAGCAACTGGTTGGCGGTCAACGTGACGTTGGACGATGTTGAGCCTCTAGCAAAAGCCTTGGCAGAGCATTTGGTGGTTGATGACGTTGAGTCAGCGCCCATTGAAGAGATTATGGTTGAAGATACTCCCGAGGAACCTCAACAAACTGCGTCTGAGCCTATTGCTGAAAGCGAGCAAACAGAAGAACTTGTTGATTCTATAGAAAGTGACTTAGCACCGTCAGGGGATGAAGAGAAAAAATCTCGTCACACAACCAGCGAGCCGCTTTATAATCCTATGTTGGATTTAATTAATCACGATTTTGGTTAATCGTTATTAAAGAGAGATAATTAAAAAGGCGCTTTTAGAGCGCCTTTTTTATGCTTTCTAGCATGCTGTTGTGATCTTTATAATCCAGCGGAATCAGTGTCAGTTTATCGCCTATAAGCAAAGCTAAAGAAGGGAAAGAGTTCAGTCCAAGGTGTCGTGCTTGGTCTATTTCTTCTTCTAGCAAACGCTGATTTTTAACATGTTGCATGCTCTTTTGGAAACCGTCTGGGTTCATGCCTATGTGCTCTGCGCACTCAATAAGCGTATCTAGATCTGACGGGTTTTTGGCATTTAGGTAATACGCCTCTTGGATGGCGTGATACATCTCTTCTTCTAACCCTGTGTCTCTTGCCACATAACAGGCTCGACAGGCTGGGTAAGTTGAACGACGTGGCGTTGTTGTCCGCCAAAAATCAAAATTGAATTCAGTGCCTAAAGTGGCTTGTATGTTTTTCCATGTCGCTTCTAGCTTGGTCTTCATATCATTTGGCATGGCAATATCTGAATCAACGGCAAGACCGCCAAGCATAGGTTGAATGGTTAATTGATCTTGATCGATTAACGGTTGCAAGGCTTTTTGTAGCTTGGTCCAGGTTGGTCGAAAACCCCAACACCAGCTGCACATCGGGTCGTAGCAGTAAATAAGTGTGGCAGTCATTGAGAAATCTCTATCGGAAAAACGAGCTGTATAAAGTAGCAGGCTTTTTAGTGATTACACAACTGCTAGAAATGGCAGACATAAAAAAACGGCTACAAGGTTGTTAACTGCAGCCGTTTATACCGTGCATTAATCAGAGATCAGCCTTTTAATATGGCTGCAATCGCATCGCACAAAGGTTCCATGTTGTCGTGAGTCATACCAGCAACACTGATGCGTCCAGAACCCACGATATAAATCCCGAACTCTTTACGCAGTTGAGCCACTTGATCTGGGTTAAGACCAGAAAAAGAGAACATACCCTGTTGTTGAGAAATGAACGAGAAATCTTGGCTAACGCCTTTGGCGCGTAAGGTATTTACGAACAAGCTGCGCATTTCGTGAATACGAGTACGCATCGCTTTAACTTCGCTTTCCCATAATGCGAACAGTTCAGCATCATTTAGAATTTCAGCAACAACCGCAGAGCCATGAGAAGGCGGGTTGGAGTAATTGGTACGAATACAGCGTTTTACTTGCGTAAAGGTGGCTTCCGCTTGTTCTGCTGTTTCACACAGAATAGTAAGAGCGCCGACACGTTCGTTGTACAAACCGAAGTTTTTAGAGAACGAACTAGCTATTAGCATTTCTGGAACATGCTCCAAGAAAGTACGCAAACCTTGAGCGTCTTCTTGTAAGCCTTGGCCAAAACCTTGATAGGCGAAGTCGAACAATGGCAAGAAGCCTTGTTTGCTGCAAAGCTTAGCAAGCTGATACCACTGCTCTGGTGTTGGATCTATGCCTGTTGGATTGTGGCAACAACCGTGGAATAGGACAACATCGCCTTCAGGTATTTGAGACAAGCTGGCAAGCATGGCTTCAAAGTCTAAGGATTTGCTATCAGCATCATAATAAGCGTAGCTGCCGACTTCTAATCCAACGGATTGGAAAACAGACTGATGATTTGCCCAAGTTGGGTTACTGACCCAAATTGTGGCTTCTGGTAGATGTTTCTTAATGAATTCTGCTGCGACACGTAATGCACCTGTGCCGCCGGGAGTATGGGCTGTTTGAGCAAGTTGTTTGGCAATAATAGGATGATCTTTACCAAATAAAAGCGCTTGCACTGCGGATCGATAAGCGGGTGCGCCTTCGATGCTGAGGTAACTTTTGGTTGTTTCTCGAGCCAACAAGCGTTCTTCGGCTTGTTTTACGGCCTTCAAAATTGGTGTATTGCCTTGTTCGTCTTTGTATACGCCAACGCCCAAGTTGATCTTATTGGGATTGGAATCATTTTTATAAGCGTCGTTTAGACCAAGAATTGGGTCTGCAGGAGCAGCTTGGATATGTTCAAACATGGTAACTCCCCAAAAGGGTTATTGTCTTTTTTTATTATGGATTAGAAGATATAAAAATCAGACTGTATGGTACTCCAAGACGGGGCTAACCGCCATAAGTTGGAGCAAAAGGGGAAGGAATTAGCGTAAGAAATGGTCGTATCAAAGGTGATTACTTTTTTTGATGTAATAAAGCCCTAAGACCTAACATGATGTTAGGTCTGGTTTGCTTGCTGTTTGTCTCAGACCGATAGGGGAATGAAAATTAATCGTCCCAACCGTTTGAGATATCCTTATGCAGGCGTTTTTCTTCTAAATGCTGTTCAATTGCGCGTCTGGCTTTTAACATACGCGCAGCGTCTTCCTTTTGATTCCGTTCTTTTGTTTCGTTATCCAAGCTAATGGAAGCATGCATTATGTCGGTTTTTACTTCAGTTAATGTTTCAGCAAAATCGCTCATCGTTATACCCTTTTGGACGTTCGACGACATTGAAATACACAGATCACTGTCATCGACTGTTAAAAAAAGTCAGAATAGACAGATAACACATTTTTCAAGTTAATAAAAAACTCAAACTGATTAAAAATCAATCTATTTTTACGAGTTTTTTGTGACAAAATTATTAATTAATCATGGCGGAATGCAATGGACGTTTCTTTTATCCTCGATTCACTCAATGACAAGCAGCGTGAAGCCGTTGCCGCACCTTTGCAGAATAGCCTTGTTCTGGCTGGAGCGGGATCAGGTAAAACCCGAGTCTTGGTGCACCGTATCGCATGGTTAATGCATGCTTATGAGTTGTCACCTTATAGCCTGATGGCGGTGACTTTTACCAACAAAGCCGCACGTGAGATGCAAGGTCGTATAGAACAGCTGGTGGGGGTACCTCCGCAAGGCATGTGGGTTGGTACGTTTCACGGCCTAGCGCATCGCTTATTGCGAGCCCACTGGCGTGATGCTGGCCTAAAAGAAAACTTCCAGATAATGGACAGTGACGACCAGCTGCGATTAATCAAGCGTATCATGCGAGAACTTAATATCGACGATACGCGCTGGCCACCCAAGCAAGTGTCTTGGTTTATTAACGGGCAAAAAGACGAAGGCCGTCGTGCCGCTCACGTGCCAGACAGTCATGACCCTTTCTCCAAAGGTATGCGCGAGTTGTATTACCATTATGAGGAAGCTTGTGAACGTGGTGGGTTATTGGACTTTGGCGAATTGCTGTTGCGTGCTCATGAATTGATGCTCAGCACGCCAGCGTTATTGCGTCATTATCAAGACCGCTTTCGCCACGTGCTGGTGGACGAGTTTCAAGATACCAACACGATTCAATACGCTTGGTTGCGCCTCATGGTGGGCAGCGAAGGGACAATTACTGCTGTGGGTGATGATGATCAGTCTATTTATGGCTGGCGCGGTGCAAAAATTGAAAATATCCAAAACTTCACCAAAGATTTTAAAGACGTTGGCACTATCCGTTTGGAGCAAAACTATCGTTCAACCGGTCATATTTTGAACGCCGCCAACGGTTTAATCAAAAACAACGATGACCGTCTAGGGAAAGAGCTTTGGACCGACAGCGGTGATGGCGATCCAATCTCCTTGTATGCGGGATTTAACGAACAAGACGAAGCACGTTTTATCATTGGCATTATTAAACAATGGCGTGATAAGGGAACGTCGCTGACAGATATGGCGATTCTGTATCGTTCCAATGCTCAGTCTCGTGTCATTGAGGAATGCTTAGTTAGGGAACAGATTGCTTATCGAATTTATGGTGGGCACAGATTTTACGACCGCCTAGAGATCAAAAATGCCTTGGCTTACGCGCGTTTGGCGCTAGATCCGAATGACGATGGCGCGATGGAGCGTGTGATCAATGTACCGCCACGCGGTATTGGTGAGCGCAGTATCGGCACTTTGCGTGAAATTGCACGTGATAATGGCTGTTCTATGTGGCAAGCCGCGCAGGAAGTCGTGCGCCAATCTTTAATGCCTGGTCGTGCAACGAATGCAATCAAAGCGTTTTTGCATCTAATCGAAGGTTTGAGTACCACGGTTCAGCAACCCGATTTGAACTTGAACGATATTTTCGAGCAGATTATCGAAGAAGCGGGTTTGATCCCTTTTCATGAAAAAGAAAAGGGCGAGAAAGGCGAAGCACGTATTGAGAACTTAAAAGAGTTGGTTGGTGCGGCTGGTGGGTTTAGCTGGAGCGATGAAGACGAAGAATTTAGTTCGCCGTTGATGGCATTCTTGGATAAAGCGGTATTGGATGCCGGTGACGCACAAGCGGACGAATACCAAGACGCGGTGCAGCTGATGACATTGCATTCGGCGAAAGGTCTAGAATTCCCATTGGTGTTCTTAACGGGCGTGGAAGAAAATATCTTCCCAAGCAAGATGTCTTTTGAAGAACCAGGCCGACTCGAAGAAGAGCGCCGCTTATGTTATGTGGGCATTACTCGCGCGATGGAAAAGCTATACATTACTTATGCGGAATCTCGTCGTTTGTTTGGTAGTGAGTCGTTTAACAGCCCATCACGCTTTATCAAAGAGTTACCGCCGGAATGTTTGGAGGAAGTGCGACTACGCTCGCAAGTAAGCCGTCCAGTGTCTTTGCAGCGTCCTGATTACAATTTTGAAAAGAATAAACTGCAAAACAGCAGCGCTTTGAACAATTACAAAGCGCCAGAAGTTACCGTGAATATGGGTGATCGTGTTAATCACCCTGTGTTTGGCGAAGGCTTGGTAGTTAACTACGAAGGCCAAGGCCCACAAGCACGCGTACAGGTCAATTTTGATGACGAAGGCACTAAGTGGCTGGTGTTGTCGTTTGCTAAACTGGAAGTGCTTTAACCCTCCGGTAACAAGGACGCTGAGTCTTATTCCTTTGCGCCTGCTTCGCAGGCTCAGCGCGTCAGCAGGAATAAGACTCAGCTTACCTTTGTCGTATTGTTTTCTGTGTTTCCATTTCTTTCTACGTTCTCCACCTATTTCACCATTATTGGGTGGTCTAACAGCGTAAATGTTTTTAATTGCAGCATTTTTTTTTAATTAGTTGTAAACTATTTAGAGTTGTAAGTATTTGGCTGATGAGGAGTGTGGCATGGCGATTCGTGTTGGTTTGATTGGTTTTGGTTTGTCTGGGCGGGTGTTTCACGCGCCTTTTGTGATGAATGACCCTGACATGACGATGACGTATGTTTGCAGTTCGAAGGCGGATGAGGTGAGGGCGGTGTTGCCTGATGTGTCTGTGGTGTCGTCTGCCGAAGCTGTGTTTGCTGCATCGGATGTGGATCTGGTGGTGATTACTACGCCGAATTCGTTGCATTTTGATCAGGCGAAGAAGGCATTAGAGAACGGCAAACATGTGTTGTTAGAAAAGCCGTCTGTGACCAGTCTAAGTCAGATAGAAGCATTGTGTGCTCTTGCTAAACAGAAAAGTTTGGTGTTTTGCGTGTATCAGAATCGTCGTTTTGATGGTGACTTTTTGCGTCTTAAAGCCTTAATCGAAAGTGGTGAATTAGGGGCATTGAAGCATTTGGACTCGCGCTTTGATCGCTTTCGCCCAGCGGCTCAGGCGCGTTGGCGTGAGGAGCCGGGTATTGGTTCGGGGATTTTCTGGGATTTAGGCCCGCATATTCTCGATCAGGCGTTATGTTTGTTTGGGCCGCCAAAGTGGCTGCACGCGAGTATCGATAAGTTACGTGAAGGCAGCCAAACTCATGATTGGTTTGAAGTTGAGTTGGGGTACGATGATAAGCGAGTGCGTTTAGCGTCTACGCCATTTGAGGCCGGTGAAATGCGCCGCTTCAACGCCAGATTCACCAAGGGCAGCTGGCAATGTGTGGGCTTGGACCCACAAGAAGAAGCGTTACGAGCAGGACAGATGCCGTGGGATGCGGATTTTCCATCGCAAGCCACTCAGCAACGCAATACGCGTTTTGTCGCGCACTCCCAAGATGATATCGAGCGAGTTCAGGAAGACCCAACACAAGGTGATTATGTGGCGTTTTATGCTAAGTTACGTGATGCCATTTTAGGTAAAGGCGAGGCGCCTGTTGCTATGGAACAAGCCTGTCAGTTGATTTATTTGATCTGTTTGGCGGAGCAGTCTGCTGAAAGCGGTCAGCGCATGTCTTGGGGATATACACCGAATTTCTCGGTTTCGTCAAATTAGTCGCAAGAAATCGCAAAAAAGGGTTGAGCAAGATTCCCACAATTCTTATCATCTTTTGCCTTTTTGATCTTTTATGCATCAAAAAGGCAATTTTCTGTCTGATTTTATAATAAAAATACAATAATACGCGGTGTTTTAGCATTCGTGGATTATTGATCCTATCTCTAAGATTGATTGATGTGGGCATCGCTTTCTTGTGTCGCAGGCAGAGTTATTGTCATCAAGTATCTAGCTCCTGAGGGAAAATAATGCGTAATGTAATGGGATTGGGCAAATTAGCGTTCGCTGGTTTGTTGGCTGTGTCTTTGGTCGCTTGTGGTGGATCAGAGAAAGCAGAAGAGACAGCAAAAGCTGAGAAAAAAGTAGAAACGATTCATTGGAAAATGGTGACGGCTTGGCCTAAAAACTTTCCAGGTTTGGGAACGGGCGCTGAAGCACTCGCAAAAAATATTACAAAAATGTCTGATGGTCGTTTGGACGTTAAGGTATATGCAGCAGGAGAGCTAGTTCCAGCGCTGGAAGTATTTGATGCTGTTTCCCGTGGTACTGCGCAAATAGGTCATAGTTCTGCGTATTACTGGAAAGGTAAAGCGCCAGCGGTACAGTTTTTCTCGTCTGTGCCTTTTGGTATGACTGCGCAAGAGTTTAACGCTTGGCTTGAATTTGGTGGTGGATTAGAGCTGTGGGAAGAAGTGTATGCGCCATTCAACATTATTCCTATGGCGGCAGGTAACACTGGCGCGCAAATGGGCGGTTGGTTTAATAAAGAAATCAATTCTTTGGCGGATTTTCAAGGCTTGAAAATGCGTATGCCTGGCCTAGGTGGCGAAGTGCTTAAAAAGGTTGGTGCTGTGACAGTTAACCTTCCTGGTAGCGAGATGTTTACTGCTCTTCAAACGGGTGCTCTGGATGCAACAGAGTGGGTTGGTCCTTACAACGATTTAGCATTTGGTTTGTATAAAGCAGCAAAATACTACTATTACCCTGGTTGGCAAGAACCTGGTTCTGCGGTTGAAGCACTGATCAACAAAGACGCTTTCAATGCATTGCCTGAAGATTTGCAAGAGATCGTTCGTTCTGCGGCAGCG
Organism: Marinomonas alcarazii; assembly: GCF_003208215.1. Lineage (GTDB taxonomy): Bacteria > Pseudomonadota > Gammaproteobacteria > Pseudomonadales > Marinomonadaceae > Marinomonas > Marinomonas alcarazii. The sequence goes on along the minus strand of NZ_QKLW01000006.1, from coordinate 17,100 downwards.
CAAGCTAACTTGAATATGCTAAACGAACTGACAGCTCGTAATAATGCGGCTTTGCAGACTCTGGTTGAAGAACACAATGTCACCTTGAAGAAATTTCCGAAAGATCTGTTAGAAGCCTTACGTGTTGCATCAGACGAAACGCTTAAAGAAGTAGCGGCTAACGATGCAATGAGCCAAAAAGTGTATGACTCTTTCACTGGCTTTTTAAACTCTGTGGCTGAATGGCATGATATTTCTGAGCGTGCCTTTATTAATGCGCGTGCAACAGACTAAGGTTTTCTCATTCATAGAATAGAGAACAAGTGACCCTGATAAGCTCTGCTGTCGGCTGATGGTAGAGCTTATTTTATATTGCTTACCTGATGTGTCCCATCGGGCAAGTTATGACTACTGAGTGAGATTCACTCTTTCACGGATAAGTACATGAATAAAATTAAAAAATGGAACCAAGCCTTACTTGTTGGCTTGATGGCAGCAGCATTGGCTGCTTGTGGTGGAGCAGAAGAAAAAGAGACTGCAAAGGCTGAGCAAAAAGCGGATGTTATCCATTGGAAAATGGTGACAACTTGGCCTAAAAACCTCCCAGGAATGGGAACAGGGGCTGAAAAGCTGGCGCAGAACATTAAAGAAATGTCTAACGGTCGTTTGGATATTAAAGTCTACGCCGCTGGTGAGCTTGTTCCTGCGCTAGAAGTATTTGATGCGGTTTCTCGTGGTACGGCGCAAATGGGTCATGGCTCGGCGTATTATTGGAAAGGAAAAGTAGCGGCTGCACAGTTTTTCTCGACAGTGCCTTTTGGTTTCAATGCTCAGGAGTTTAATGCTTGGATTGCCTATGGCGGTGGTTTAGAACTGTGGCAAGAAATCTATGCGCCTTTTAACCTGATTCCTATGGTTGCTGGTAATGCTGGCGTGCAAATGGGTGGTTGGTTTAATAAAGAAATCAATTCCCTAGAGGACTTCAAAGGTTTGAAAATGCGCATGCCTGGGTTAGGCGGCGAAGTATTGAAGAAAGTCGGAGCATCACCCATCAACTTACCGGGCAGTGAAGTATTTACGGCGCTGCAAACTGGTACGATTGATGCCACTGAATGGGTTGGTCCATATAACGATCTTGCTTTTGGTTTGTATAAAGCCGCGAAGTACTATTATTACCCAGGTTGGCATGAGCCAGGTTCTGCGGTTGAAGTTATCTTTAACAAAGAGGCTTTTGAGGCTTTGCCTAAAGATCTACAAGCGATTGCTCGTGCCGCGGTTAAACAAGCTAACTTAGACATGATTAACGAGTTTACAGCGCGTAATAACGACGCACTGCAAACCCTGGTTAATGAGCATAATGTGATTCTTAAGCCGTTCCCACGAGACCTACTCGAAGCACTTAAGAAAGCGTCTGCAGAAACATTAGAAGAAGTTGCCGCTAATGATCCAGATAGCCAAAAAGTATACGAGTCCTTCAAGAACTTCATGGCGCCAGTAAGTGAATGGCATGATGTTTCCGAGCGAGCTTACATCAATGCACGCGCGGACGACTAAGACGCTACGCTTTCTATTTTAAAAGCGCTAATGCCGATAAAGCCTCGTTATCTTTGATAACGGGGCTTTTTTATTTTGCATGGGGATGAATTGAGTGAGGAAAATAATAAATATCAAAAAAGACTTGAGAGCTGACAGCGCAATTCATACTATTCAAAGCACTTAATGCATTAAATGTGCACGTAGGTTCAATTTTCTTCCTTAGTGGGAAAGGGAGAAAATGAAAGTAATTAGCGTTGCTCTGGCTTGTAAATAAAGCCTCAAAACAATAAATAAAATCAGCCTCCTGAGGGATAAAAAAATGATAAGAAAAACGTGGAGTAAACTGGCATTAGTCGGTTTAGCTGCAGCAACCTTGGTTGCCTGTGGTGGATCTGAAGAAAAAGAAACAGCTCAAGTCGAGAAAAAAGCTGAAGTCATTAACTGGAAAATGGTCACCACTTGGCCAAAAAACTTTCCTGGTTTGGGGACTGGCGCTGAAAATCTAGCAAAAAGCATTAATGAGATGTCCAACGGGCGTATCAACGTAAAAGTCTATGCCGCTGGAGAGTTGGTTCCTGCGCTAGAAGTGTTTGATGCGGTTTCTCGTGGCACAGCGCAAATGGGTCATGGCGCTGCGTATTATTGGAAAGGCAAAGCGCCTGCCGCGCAATTTTTTACAGCGGTGCCTTATGGTTTCACTGCACAAGAAATCAACTCTTGGATTCATCACGGTGGCGGTTTGAAACTGTGGGAAGAAATTTATGCCCCATTTAACTTGATCCCAATGGCGGCGGGTAACACCGGTGTACAAATGGGTGGTTGGTTTAATAAAGAAGTAAATTCTTTGGCTGACTTCCAAGGTCTAAAAATGCGTATCCCTGGTCTTGGTGGTGAAGTTATTAAGAAAATTGGCGGCATCCCAGTGAACTTGCCTGGCGGAGAGATTTTCACTTCTTTGCAAACGGGCGCGATTGACGCAACCGAGTGGGTAGGCCCTTATAATGACCTTGCATTTGGTTTGTATAAAGCAGCGAAATACTACTACTACCCAGGTTGGCATGAGCCAGGTTCTACTATGGAAGCGCTGTATAACAAAGCCGCGTTTGAAGCCTTACCAAAAGATCTACAGCTAATCGTTCGTGCTGCGACGCGACAAGCAAACGCAGAAATGTTGGATGAGTTCACCGCATTGAATAACGCGGCACTTCAGACGCTAATCAATGAACACAACGTGACGTTGAAATCTTTCCCTGATGATGTGTTGATCGCGCTGAAAAAAGCCTCTACTGAAACATTAGAAGAAGTGGCAGCAGCAGACCCATTGAGCCAGAAAGTGTATGACTCGTTTAAAGAGTTTGGCGCGAAAGTAAGAGCGTGGCACGAAGTATCTGAGCGTGCTTACATCAATGCTCGTGAGCTTGAATAAAACTAAGTGGCTTTGAGCTATATAAAAAAAGCCTTCATGGTCAGATTGATCATGAAGGCTTTTTACGTAAACGAGTTTAGTTTGTTTCGATTATTACGTTTTAAATTTTTTTATCAACTTAGGAGCAACCAGAGCGGCAACGGTTGCGGTAGCTAAGATATAAGTCATAGTACCGTTTAGTAGGATAGACCAATCACCGCCACTGATAGACAGTGCTCGACGTAAGTTTTCTTCTAATACTTCGCCTAATACCAAGCCCAAAATAACCGGTGCAAGAGAAAAGCCTAGTTTGCGCAAGATGAAGGCAAAGATCCCTAATACGATCATAAAGAACAAGTCGAACGAATCCCCATGGATCGAGTAGATACCAACGAAAGTAAGCATGACGATAATAGGGACAAGGTATGCTTGTTTGATAGACAGCAATCGAACAAACAAGCCAATAAGCGGTAAGTTCATGATTAGCAACGCAATGTTACCAATGAACATAGACGCGATAAGACCCCATGCAATTTCCGGCTGTTGTTCAAACAAAAGCGGCCCCGGCGTGATGTTAAACATCAACAACGCACCTAATAGAATGGCGGTTGTCCCACTACCTGGGATACCCAAGGTCAACATAGGTAACATAGAGCCCGCTGCAGAGGCGTTGTTTGCGGCTTCTGGCGCGGCAAGACCACGAATATCCCCTTCACCAAAGTGTTCGTTGTGGCCTTCTGCGAAACGTTTTTCTGTACCGTAAGCAACCGCACTCGCAATGGAAGCACCAGTACCCGGTAAAACACCAATTAAAAAGCCAGATAGAGTAGAGCGTAATACCACCCATTTAACGGCTAGCATATCTGACAGACTCACAAAGCTTTTGCCAACAGGAGTCATCTTTAAGTCGTTACGTGCCCAGCTTTCAAGAAGGATCAATACTTCACTGATGGCAAACATACCAATCACCACGACTAAAAAGTCTACGCCATCGAACAAGTTTGGAATGCCCATGGTGAAACGCAGAATGCCTGTACCGGAGTCGATTCCGACGGTTGCTAGTAGTAAACCAATGACTACACCAACAATGGTTTTGATTGGGCGTTTGCCCACCATGGTTGCCAAACACGTGAAGGCAAAAATCATCAACCAAACATACTCAGATGGACCAAATTCAATGGCTAAGCGACTGAGTAATGGTGCGAAAATAACCATAAGTATCAAGGCGCCTATGCTACCAAAGAATGAGGAAACGGCTGACAAGGCTAACGCTCTGCCACCTTCACCACGCTTGGCCATTGGGTAGCCATCTAAGGTCGTCATGATGGCACCAGCGTCCCCAGGAACATTGAGCAAAATACTGGAAATGCGGCCGCCATATTCGGCACCGTAATAAACACCAGCTAATAGAATAAGTGCGGATTCAGGGGGTAAACCGATGGAATAAGCCAAAGGCAATAAGATGGCTACACCGTTGATTGGTCCAATGCCCGGTAATGAACCGATCAGCGTACCAAAAAAGCAGCCTGCCAATACCAATCCCAAGTTAAGTGGCGTGAAGGCAACCGAGAAGCCTATCGATAAATAATGTAAAACGTCCATTATAGGTCTCCGAACAGTAGGCCTGTTGGAACATTAAGTTCCATCAAATCGGCTAATAAGTAATAGCTGACCAAGCTTAAAGCGAGGGCATATAAAAAGGATTTCAGAGGCTTTTCGCCAAATAACCAGCTAAAAATAGCGCCCACAATCGTGGTTGCAACGATGAAGCCCACTTCCTCAAATAGGAAGGCATACACCACCATAAGCACCAGACCACTAACAATTTTTATCAATATTTCTTTATTGGGTAACCAAGCGTTAGCATCGGGTTTTACGATTAAACGTACGCTACAGATAGCGAGCACAATAGATAAAATGATAGGGAATGCCTTTGGACCTAGGGGCTCATACTGAAACGGGACATCAAAATGGTAAGCTGTCCAGGCGGTTAGCCCGGACAGCACCAATAATGCGCCCGCAAAAATGCGGTCATATAACATGTTATTGCCTCAATTCATGACTTATTAATTGACTATTTAATTAGGCCAGCCTCTTGTGCTAAGCCGCGCATATAGCCAACACGCTCTTTGATGTAGCTGTCTAACGCAGGACCAGACATAGTGAAAGGTACTAAGTTTTGGTCAACAACCACTTTTTCAAAGGCTGGGCTTTTGTAAGCTTTTTTGAATTGATCTGCCCAATAGTTGTACGCTTCGTCAGATACCTTAGGCCCTAAATAGTAACCACGAAGAATGGTCCATTCAGCGTTGTAACCTTGCTCAATCGCTGTTGGATAATTGGAGAATTCGCCTTTTAAACGTTCTGGAGACATGATGGCTAGGATTTTTACTTTGCCAGATTCAACTAAGCCTTTTATTTCACCAACATCGCCTGGGTAGACTTTAATATGCCCACCAAGTAGAGCTGCTGATGCTTCACCGCCACCTTCGTAGGCAACGTAACGCATTTTCTTAGGATCTACACCAGCAGATTTAACGACAATGGCGGCTTTCATCCAGTCTTGGCTACCCACGCCACCACCGGCTCCTAACACAAATGCGCTTGGGTCTTTTTTGATATCGTCAACTAATTCACCAAGCGTGTTCCATGGTGCATCCGCGCGAACCATGATGGCACCATAATCGACTCCTGCTGTACCGACCCAACGAGCGTCATTTTCATCTAAATTTCTGCCAAATTTGCCCTGAGCAAGGTTTAGTAGTGAACCTGAGCTAAAAGCGACTAATTTGTTTGGATCATCTGGAGTTGTGGAATTGATGTAGTTATATGCAACCGCACCGACACCACCAGGCATAAAGGTCACGGCCATTGGAATATCAGTGATCCCTGCATTGGCAAAACCAGTTGAAAGGATACGGCAAGTTAGATCGAAGCCACCACCTGGTTTGGCTGGGGCGATACAAGTTGGTTTGGAAGGTTCAAAGGCGCTAACATTTAGTGCAGCAGTCATGCCGCCTACTAGTAATAAAGAGGCAATTTTGGCTTTCATTTATTATTCTCCAAATTTCTTTTTGTTTTATTTTGCTGTACAAGATTGCACAGTGGATTTTGAATTTACTCTTTTAAACTGACACTAACCTGACAAGATAAAGAATAGGGTTCCGTCATGCGTATGTTATTGATTGAAGACAACGAGAGTTTGGCCGACTCGATTCGAGTGTATTTTAAAAATTTAGGTCACCCTATTGATTGGATTGGTTCCGTAGAAAAAGCGGAAGCGAGTTTGTCTTTTGACGATTTTGATTTGCTAATCTTGGACATTAATTTGCCCGGAAAAAGTGGTTTTCAACTACTGCAAAGTCTTCGAAATCAAGGGAATCGCATCCCTGTTTTGGTCTTAACAGCTCGAACTGAAGTGGATGATAGAGTTAGTTCGTTGGACTTTGGTGCTGATGATTATTTGGCAAAACCCTTTGATTTTCGTGAGCTAGCGGCTCGTTGTCGTGCGCTTTATCGACGTGAACGAGGTGGCGCGAGTAACGAAATACAGTGTGGTAATTTAATGTATGACTTGGCGGCGCACTCGGCTAAAGTGAATGGTGTGACTTTAGATTTACGACCAAGAGAATTGCAACTATTGGAGCTGTTTTTGAAAAACTTGGATCGGGTGCTCACCAAAGATGATATTTCGAATCGCCTTTACAGCTATGATGAAGCCTATACACCCAATGCAATAGAGCAAACGTTAACGCGCTTAAGAAAACAGCTGGACGGTTCGACGTTAATCATCAAAACCATTCGTGGTTTAGGGTATTTGGCACATGTCGATGACTGAGAAAAGTTATTCAATCCGTTCTCGAATGTTAGGCCGATCAGCTTTTCTGCTTTTGTCTATTTTTTTGATTTTAAGTCTTGGCGTTTGGCACTATGCTCGTCAATCAGCCAATTATTCCTATGACCGACTGCTCAATAGCGCCAGTTTGTCTATCATGGAAGGTCTGCATGTTTATGATAAACAAGTGGATTTGGATTTACCTTACGCAGCGTTTGAGATGATGCAGCTGGCCAATGAAGATAAGGTTTTTTATCAAGCGCTAGGAACACAAGGTGAGCTGATTACAGGTTATCCTGATATGCCCTTGCCTGCCAAAATGAGCGTCGAATCACCGATCTCTTTTTATAATGGCCATTATTTATCCGAAGACGTGCGAGTCGTTATTCGTCACAAAAGGATTTCCGAGCCTTCCGTGTCTGGCTGGGTGACTGTGGTGTTGGCGCAAACCCTTAGGGCGCGACATGAGATGATGATCGACATTTTATACCGTAGTTTTGCGGTGCTGTTCGGTATCATGGCTTGTGTGATGATTGTATTGTGGGTAGCGATTAACCGTGCGCTTGAACCGCTTAGTTCAATCTCTAAAAGTCTGGCCTCTCACTCGTTGGTATCCGCAGAGCCTATTCAGACGACACCTATTCAAGAAGTGTCACCCTTGGTAAGCGCGATTAATGATTACCAAGCGCAGTTATTGTCTAACCTAGCGTTAATGAAGCGTTTTATCGCGGATGCTAGCCATCAAATTCGTACTGCGCAAAGTGCAACTCAAGCCCAATTGGACATTGCCAGTCAAAGCCAAAACTTAGCCGATTTACCTGAACATTTAAGCAAAATACGCACAGAGCATGATCGTTTGACGCGTTTAACCAATCAGCTGCTGACCCACGCGATGGTAGTTCATCGAGGTGATGCTGGGGTGATCGAAAAACTAGATGTCGAAAGTGTGGTTAAGCAACTCTTAACGGAATGCGTGCGAGATAATGCTCATCGTACGATCGATTTTTCGTATCAATGTGAGCTGCCATTACCTTTATTTATGGGGGATTCTATTAGCTTGCGTGAGGCTATTCGAAATCTTTTGGATAATGCGTTGTATTATGGGCCTGAGCACAATCAGATCGAGATTCTTTTGCAAACGGATTCTTCTGGTATTGATATTATAATTGACGATGCTGGCTCAGGTATTCCGCTTGAGTTGCGAGAAAAAGCCTTAGAACGTTTTCAACGGCTAGCTAATGATCTTAGTGGTTCGGGGCTTGGGTTATCCATTGTGACTAGTGTGGCAGAAGCACACGGTGGGCAATTCTTTTTAGAAGATAGCCCATTAGGTGGACTAAGGGCTAGAATTCATCTGCCAAAAGAGGGCGTATCATGTTGAGAAAAATGACGCTTATATTGATGGGGCTGATGTTGCTAGTCAGTCGCTCCAGTGCAGAAAGGCCAAGTATTAACCTTGAGTTGGATTCGAATCAATTAATTATTTTCAGTGCAACGGACATAAAAGCTATTGCCCCTGTGTTGAATGCATTTCGCGCACAAAACCCTACTGTAAACCTGGAGTATCACGAATTTAATACTCAAGAATTAGATCGTGCCATCAGAGCTAAACCTCTAGAAGATCAGCCTGATGTGGTGATTAGTTCGGCCATGGATTTGCAAGTTCGCTTGGTAAATGATGGCTATGCGCAACCTGTGTTGGGAGAGGCTGTTGCCGCCTTACCTAGCTGGGCGAATTGGCGTAATGAAGTGATTGGATTTACTTACGAGCCAATTGTCTTTGTTTACAACAAGCAGGCGTTTAAGAATAAAGCCGTTCCGCTTACCCACGAATCATTGGCAAGCACTATGCGCATTGAAGATGGCTTTTTCGCCAATAGAGTGGGCTCTTATGATGCGCGTCGCTCTGGAATTGGCTATTTGGTTGCAACGCAAGATGAAGTGACCTCAAGCATTAGCGGGCGTTTACAAGAAAGTTTGGGACGTGCTCGGACTAAGGTTTATGGTCAAACGGCAAGCTTGTTAGACGATATTGCTTCCGGAAAGCTGATCTTTGGCTACAACCTTTTAGGATCCTATTCATTCGCTCGTGAAAGGCGAGACAACAGCATTGGTGTAGTGATTCCGCAAGACTATGCCTTGGTGGTGAGTCGCGCAGCTTTTATTTCTAAACAAGCTAAGCATGTATCTAATGCCCAGCGCTTTGTGAATTTCCTGATATCTGACGAAGGGCAGGATGTGATTGCGAAAAAAAGCGAGCTGGTGGCCTTATTTCCCGATATTGATAGTTTGGTATCACAACAAGATGTGCAAGATCAGACTATTAATTTTCACCCCATTCCGTTAGGGCCTGCCTTAATGGTGTATCTTGATGATTCGAAGCGTCGACGCTTTATTAAAGCGTGGGAAAGTGCGTTGTTGCCTATTAAAGGCGAATAAAAAGTAGATAAAGGAATATAAAAAAACAGCCCTTCTTGTTTCCAAGAAGGGCTGTTTCGTTTTATATGTATTCTGTCAGAGCGAGTATTAGTCGTTCATGCTGCCCAATTCAAGCAGGGTAGCGTTGCCGCCGATCGCTGTTGTGTTGTTAGACACGGTACGCTCGGTGACAAAACGCAGCACGTAATGTGGTTTGGCAATCACACTTAGATTTTCCGCATCGGTTTCTTCTACTAATTGGCAGATTAGGCCGCTTTTCGCGGCTAAACGTTGGCTTAGTTGTTGAGCTTGTGCTGGGTCGCAAAGTATTGCAATACCAGCAAGGTGATCGGCTTCGACCAACGAGTCTTGTGCAGAGTCTGCAATGTTTTGAACCACGCCTTCCGCCACGAATGGGGAAATTATATCCATGATTTCTTGCCCCATTGGCCCAACTGTAATCACTGGGTTGCCAGCAATAAGTGCGGCAAATACTTGACCGACTAAACCAACTTTTGCTTTCTCACCTTCGATAAAAGACATGCAAAGAAATACGCCACGACCTTGGTTAGATAGCTCGTTGCGTTCACCAGTTGGCCCAGGCATTACGCGTGTTTCCGCAATGGATTTTTTCGCGTTATCGATCTGCCAAGCGGCCATTTTTCCTTGTTCTTTAGGGAAGGCGTTAAGGGCTTTCTGCAGTTTTTCTGCGCGGCCATTAACACCAAGTTTGTCCCATGCTTCGAAGACTTTCTGAGAGACCTGAATTTGGATAGGTTGTACGATTGTCATAGTAATGTCTCCTCTTAAAGGTCTTGCTCAATAGCGAAGCGTTGAAGGTAATGTGGACCGCCTGCTTTTGGTCCTGTGCCGGATAAACCTTGTCCGCCGAAAGGCTGAACGCCAACTACGGCACCCACTTGGTCGCGGTTGATATAAAGGTTACCAACGCGAGCGCGACTTGCGATACGAGCACAAGTGGTTTCGTTGCGGCTGTGTACGCCCATGGTTAAGCCAAAGCCGGAGTTATTGATGGTATCAATGATCTTATCTAGTTCACGGGCTTTATAGCGTACAACGTGAAGGATAGGGCCAAACTTCTCATCCGTTAGCTGGTCAATGCTGCTGATTTCAAATGCCGTTGGCGCAACGTAGGTGCCGTTTTTAGCGAAGTCTGGCAGTTCTGCTTGGGCGATCAACTTGCTTTCTTTGGTCATACGTTCGATGTGTTCAAGCAACATGTCTTGAGCTTTCTTATCGATAACCGGACCCACATCTGTGCTGTGCAGGTAAGGCAAACCAACAGTTTGTTCTTGCATGGCGCCTTTGATCATCGGAATGACACGGTCTGCGATGTCTGCTTGTACGAACAATACGCGCAATGCTGAACAACGCTGACCTGCAGAAGCAAAGGCGGAACGAACAGCATCACGCACTACTTGCTCAGGTAAAGACGTAGAATCAACCAACATGGCGTTTTGACCACCGGTTTCTGCAATCACTGGCACTGGCGCTACGCCACGAGCCGCTAGAGTACGGTTGATCAATTGTGCTGTGCCAGTGGAACCTGTGAAGGCAAGGCCAGCAATGCGTTTGTCGCTAGTCAGTGGAGCACCAACGGTGGCACCGTCACCTGGTAACAAGTGAAGTACGTCTGTCGGAACACCTGCTTGGTGTAGCATTTCAATGGCGCGGAAAGCGATTAAACTCGTTTGCTCAGCAGGCTTCGCAACCACTGTGTTGCCCACTACAAGCGCAGCAACCACTTGGCCTGTAAAGATGGCCAATGGGAAGTTCCATGGGCTGATACAAGTGAACACGCCGCGGCCGTTTAGCTTGGCTTGTTTGTCTTGGCCTAAGAAATCTTTGTAGTGCGTTGGGTTAGCGAAGTGGCTACGGGCTTGTTGCGCGTAATAGCGACAGAAATCCACGGCTTCACGAACTTCGTCGATGCTGTCTTGAATGGTTTTACCCGCTTCACGGTGGCAAAGCGCCATCAATTCAGCGTAGTTTTCTTCCATCAAGTCAGCCATTTTGTCTAGGCAGTCAGCACGTTCTGTTGCTGGACGTGCTGACCATGCAGGGAAAGCCGCTTCAGCAAGGTCTATTGCCTTGGTCACTGTCGCTGCGTCTGCCCAGTCGATTTGCCCCGCTATTTGGCTGTGGTCGTAAGGGCTGTCGACAGAATGCGTTTGACCTGTTGTGACTTTTTCGCCGCCAACAATAGGGAAGGCACGCCATTGGGTGTCTTGTCCCATGAAAACGTCGATTTTGGCTTTGAAAGGCGTCCAATCAGAATCAATTTCGATGTTTGGACCAAACGAGTTTCTGCGGTCGTCAAACAAGTTAGCTGGCAAGTTGATATGCGGGTTCGCCAATGATTTACGGCTTTCAAGGGTCGTCACTGGGTGATTGATCAAATCTGCAATTGGGTAGCTGGCATCAATCAGGCGGTGAACGAATGAGCTGTTAGCGCCATTTTCTAGCAGACGGCGAACCAGGTAAGGAAGTAAGTCTTTATGGCTGCCTACTGGCGCGTAAATACGTACACAGATGTCGCTGTCTTTGATCAAACGGTTGTAAAGCGCATCGCCCATACCGTGCAAACGCTGAAACTCGTATTCGTCAGTGCTGGCGCCTAATTGTTTAGCGATGCAGCTGATTGTCGCGATGGTGTGAGCATTGTGGCTGGCAAACTGAGGGAAGATGTTTGCACGAGCGTGTTCACTTAATAGGAAATTCGCACATGCCAAGTAAGATACGTCAGTAGATTCTTTACGAGTGTAAACTGGATAACCATTGATACCGCGCTGTTGGCACAGCTTGATTTCAGAGTCCCAATAAGCGCCTTTAACAAGACGAACAGGAATGCGATCACCTTGCTCTTTAGAAAGTGCCGCTAACCAAACCAAAACCGGTAAAGCGCGTTTTGAGTAAGCCTGAACAACAAGGCCAAATAAGCCCCAGCCTTTGGTGCATTCATCACGGAACAGTTTTTCAAATAAATGCAAAGACAGTTCTAAGCGATCAGCTTCTTCTGCATCTATGGTAATGCCAACGTTTAACGAGCGAGCTTTGGTGATCAAGCCTTTAACGCTGTCGAACAGTTCTGTCATTACGCGTTCTTCACAACCCACTTCGTAACGCGGGTGAAGGGCTGATAACTTGATAGAAATGGTTGGGCGGTGCTTTTGACTGTAAGTGTCTTTACCAACAGATTCGACCGCTTTCATATAAGACGTTAGGTATTTTTCTGCGTCAGCTGCAGTTAATGCGGCTTCACCCAGCATATCGAAAGAATAAGTGTAACCTTTGTCACGGTAGCTTTTGCCACGGGACAAGGCTTCTTCAATGCTGCGACCAAGTACAAACTGATGCCCCATGATTTTCATCGCTTGGTTCATCGCTTTACGAATTACTGGCTCGGAAACACGGTTTACCATACGGTTTACCAGATTGGCTGGCGTACCGTCTTTCTTCTCGTCCATAGTGACGATTTTCCCCGTCAACAATAAACCCCAAGTGGAGGCGTTAACGAAGAATGAGTCAGAGTTTTTTGCGTGAGAAGCCCAATCGGCGACGCTCAAACGGTCTTTGATAAAAGCGTCTGCGGTTTCTTTGTCTGGCACGCGCATGAGCGCTTCGGCTAAACACATCAACAAAATGCCTTCTTTGGTGTCTAGGCTGTACTCTAGCAACAAGGCGTCAATCATTGACATGCTATCGTCGTCTTGGCGTACGTCGGCAATCAAGTTTGCAGCGGCATTGGTTTGGTTTTCTAGCTCGACGTCAGTCGGCTTTGCCAACGGTAATAATTCCTTTAACCACTTCTCTTCGTCCATATTATAAAGAGGGGAAATAAGCTTCCACAATTCATTAAGTGGACGCTGAATGAAGTTAGGTTGTAATACCTCAATCGCTTTAAACATGGTTGGGTTCTCCCGCGTAAACATAAAAAACTGGATGGTTTTTTATTAAGGCCGCATATTGTTATAGAGCATTAAGCACTCTTTTGACTAATTTTCACTTTGCAGAATCAAAAAAATGCATGTCTGGATAATGCTGACACTTTAGTGACAGAAGGGATAAATTGTCTTTCGAAAAAGTCGTTTTTTTTTATAAGAAAGTCCGATTGCACAAGAATAAGCATAGTAGAGATTTTTTCTTGTGTAAGCGGAGTAAGGAAACCGTGAAGGTGTGGTATGAACAAATTTTCCTTTTAAAATAGGGCTGTCAATTTTCCACTAAATCCACTGTCCGATCCTGCGCTGCCGCCGGTGTTGAAGTTGATTGCAGAGCCGACAACGTGTACGCCAGCTGCGTCGATTTTTATAAAGTTGCCACCAACTTTGACCGTCATTTCTGACCCTGCTTCAATCACGGCTTTGCTGCCACTTTTTAGATGAATTTCATTGGCTGCATCCAGTACGGCTTTCGAGCCAACTTTTTGCTGCTGGCTACCGTCGATGGTGATTGTTTGGTCTTTGTCTATCTTATGGCGACTTTCGCCTTTGACGGTCAGGTGGTCGTTGCCTGTGCCGTTTTCGCCGCCGATTTGGGTAAAACGGTCGTTGTCGATTTGTTCATGTTGGTCGTGGCCGATGTGGGTGATACTGTCGTTGAGTACATCGGTTTCCATGTCTTTTTGGGCATGTACGTAGACTTTTTCGTTGTCGACTTGGTCTTCAAAACCGTTCCCTTGTAAAGAGCCGTTGAAGCCTTCCTCTTGGTGGCCTTTCCCGTTCAAAAAAAGCCTGCGCTACACGGTTTTAGTTTTGTTGTCGGGCAAGACGTGCTGATGATATTTTTTCGTGTAAAAATGCTCCCAATCGGGGAATGGGCTAGCTAATAGAGTGAAGTCAAAGAAGACCGTTAGCACTTAATATATCCATCCATTTATCTAAACTAATTAGATTAAGGTATTCATCCAAGAAAGTAATTCCCCCTCCCCATAAACCTAACATCACTCCCAGAGCACAAAAGATCGTATTGATCTTGGCATACCATGGCATAGTGGGCCGCTCAATGTTAAATAAGTAGCGTAGGCAGTTCCTCCAATAAATCCAGCTTCGTCTATAAAGAATTTCTATCTCGACAATATCTGGTTTATAAGAAAAATAGCCATTAATTAATTTTGAAGGAAAAAAAACCACGTAGAGTAAATTTATGGTTTGCCATAGCCAAAAAAAACCGGCTAATGGCAATGAATAGATCACGATAAAATAGACCCAAATCATTCAGTAAACCTTTTTTTGATTTGATATATATTTTCGCCAAAGCTCTCTCCAAGAGCATCACCTCCTTTACTACCTGCATAGGCACCCGCACCCGCACCAACAAAACCAATGGCGACGATTGCAACACCACCAGTCGCTACGCCTAGGAATACTGCAATACCTGTAGCTATTACTGCTCCAACGTTTCCTCCGTAAAACCCTCCCCCAACACTACCTGCAAATCCGCCAGCTTCTTTGTAACTCACTACTTCACATTGGCTGGTGTCATCGCCCGTGCACGCTTGTTTGATGTTGTCCACAGCAATGATTCCATCTACACCTACCGCTAACCAGCCAACGGCTTTTGCGCCTTTGGCCATTTTGGCGGCTTGACCAATACGCCTGCCCAGTTCAGGGACTTCTCCTTTGGCTGTTACCGTATCCCAGTTATGGATAATGGATTTACTGGACAGCCCTAAGGTGTGTTTGATTTGGGGGTGGTCGCCAATGTTGATTTTACTCATAGTTAAGCGTTCTAGCGCATTATCCAGTTGACCGAATAACGCTTGTCGATTCTGGTAAAAAGTAGGGGTAAAGCTGGCTTTTCCACCCGCACCAACCTGAGTATTGTCTAAGTAGTTTTGATTAAGCTGTTCCAGTACAGATTTTAAGCTATCAAAACGTTGTCCCATAGAGGCGGATGCAACACCAAAACCAGCCGTCCCCATGCCAATTTTGTCTTTGTTAATGTAATCTAATAACTGAAAATGGTTATAAGCGGTTTGTGCTTCTTCCTCTGTCAGTTGTTGTATTTCTTTGCTAGCCAGTTTGGCTTGCTGTTTTAATAGTTTGAGCTTCTCTTTATCTTCTTCCGTCTTTGGCTTATTCGACAGAATAACGAGTTCGCCAGGTAGCACGTTCTCTGGATTCAAGTGCATATTGTTTTTATTAAACTGAAAGGCTAGGTGGAACACATCCTTCTCAGAGACATGGTCATAATACAGTTGTTTTCGTGTGGTGACCTGATCATTAATAATGTACCCCGCTTCGAAGGGGGTATCTTCTTGCGTTTCTTCTGCGGCCTCGGCCGCTTCGTTGTTGCTGGCTGGAGGCGCGGTTGCTGCGGTATTGTTTGACGCGGTTGCGTGTGTGGGAGCGTCGTTGCCAGTTACGGCATCCAGATTGGCATTGTGTTCAGGGGCTACGCCACCCAAGGGTAGGGTGGCGGCTTTTGCCATTAATGAACTGCCCTCACTGGCGTTCCCTCCAGAGTTGAAGTTGATGGCAGAGCCAACTACGTGAACGCCAGCTGCATCAATTTTGATGAAGTTTTCGCCTACTTTGACGGTCATTTCGGATGCCGCTTCTATGATGGCTTTGCTGCCACTTTTTAGATGTATTTCTTTAGTTGCATTCAATATCGCTTTATCACCGATTTTCTGCTGTAAGCTACCATCTACTATTAGTGTGTGATCTTTATCCACTTTATGGCGACTCTCACCTTTTATAGTGAGATGGTCGTTATTATTCAGTTGGGTGAACCTATCGTTGTCGATTTGGTTGTGCTGATCGTGTCCCACATGGTGGATTTGATCATTCAGTACGTCACTTTCGAGGTCTTTTTGCGCATGTAGGTAGACTTTCTCGTTGTCGACTTGGTCTTCGAAGCTGATCTCGTTGAAGCCTTCCCCTTGGTGGGTGTCACTGCGCCAGACGGTTTTGGTTTTGTGTTCGGGTAAAACGTAAGGTGCTGTATTTTTAGCGTTGAATGCACGCCCCGTGACAATGGGCTGATCTGGGTCGCCGTTTAGGAAGCTGACGATGACTTCGCTGCCGATTCTCGGGATGGCCATCATGCCGTGCTGATTGCCCGCCCAACCCTGGGAGACGCGTACCCAGCAGGAGCTGTGGTCATTCGCTTCGCTGTATCTGTCCCATGGGAAGTGCAGTTTGACGCGTCCGTGTTCGTCACAGAAGATTTCTTCCCCTTCAGGACCAACAACCGTGGCCATCATGGGGCCATCGACACTCGGTTTGGGTTGTGGTGTCGCTTGCCAGTTGGTGGTGGCTGGAATAAAGGTAAAGCGATTGTTGTAGGTGGTGCTGCCCGTTTGGCCTTCTTCTTCCAAGACTTGCGGTTGGGTGCCATGGTGTTCTACTGATACCGGCAGCCATTCTTGGTTGATGGTGTCTTCGTTGTGCCCTTCGAGGGTGATTTTCATGCCCGCTTGGATGCCAGCGTGGTTGCTTTTTCCCACTAGGGTACGCGCACTGCGGCGTAGGTATTCTAAGCGGATGCGAGAAAAGGCTTTGCCTGTCACGTCGTCTTTGAAACGCCCTGGGGCATCGAAGTGTTCGTAATTGGGCAGCTGATAATCCATGTTCTCGCCCTCTTGCTGGTGCAAGAAGCGGTAATCGGGCTTTTTGAAGCTGTAGTCTTTCAGCGTGCTTTGGCTTGGTAAGCTTTGTGTATGGTGCGTCAAAGTGGAGATGTAAAGATCGTCTGAGCCACCACCGGCTAAGACGTTGTATGGAATAGGTGTAGGGGATTTAGGTAAAAACTGGCTTTGATCAGCAAAGTGCAGCAGGTGTTTGCCTTCTTCATGGGTAAAGTAATAGACCCAACCCTCTTCGGCGGCCAGTCGGTGTAAAAAGTCTAGGTCGGTCTCACGGTACTGAACGCAAAACTCGCGCTCTAGGGGCGTTCTTTG
>NZ_QKLW01000005.1 GCF_003208215.1 Marinomonas alcarazii | reverse complement strand
CATGTGATTACACGATGCACCGAAGGTGCTAGTGGAAGACATCCGCAGGATGCCCGAAGGGGATGAAGCACCGCTTCAGATCATTGTGGTCGTCGTATCGTGCTCCAAAGTCAGGTTTTTTTCGTTATGGGGAATCAATAGGCTAAGCTGTAATGGCTTGCTCTTTTGTGTCCCGCTTGCGCCTGTCTCATTCTTCGACGCGTCTGCGCGAGTCATCAAAAGAAGACGCCTTATGTTGCCTATCTGTATTCATGATACGTAGCAGTGGCTTGCTCTTTTGTGTCCCGCTTGCGCCTGTCTCATCCTTCGACGCGTCTGCGCGGTTCATCAAAAGAGCGCGCCTTATATCGTTATTTTGTCTATCTGAGCGCGTCATCAAAAGAAGTCATGCCACGTAGCAATGGCTTACCCTCTTTATCCAGTTTGCGCTTGTCTTATCCTTCGGTGCGTCAGTGCGGGATATTAAAAGAGCGCGCCTTGTATCATCTATCAGAATAGCTCTTTCTATATTTTTTAAACGACGTGGTCGTAGGTGTCATGCTTATATCAAAGAGGCTGTGAGAGTTATTTATTAGGTTGGGTTGAGCCACATCGCTCTACGACATGGTAATAGGCGGTTGTCTATTCGGGGCGGGATGGTTTAGATCGAAACTAATGAAAAAGCCCTGGAAGTGGCTTTGCTCTATGGAAGCAATGCTTACTTTCAGGGCTTTGTGGATATCAGGTAAGCAGTCTTACTGCTGATTGAATTCCGTTAAGATTTCGTCGTAACGTCCAGAAGCTTGAAGTGAAATTAAGCCTTTATTAAAAGCATCACGAAGTTCTTCAGCGTTTGGAGCTGATTTAGAAATTAGTAGGTATAGATCATTTTCTTCTAGTGGCGGAAGAAGGATCTGCAGTTGAGAGCCATCAATCCCTTCCGCTTTAGCGGCTTCTTTCGCAACCGCTAGACTGTCTGCATACAGTTGGACTTCTCCTGAGTCTAACGCCTTAACTGCATCAGATACTTCAGGGTATTCTTTGAGTTTGGAAAATGGGAAGTTATCGAAGGATTCACCGATTACTGTGCCTTTTATTCTGGCAATCGTATATTGGTCAAGCTCATCAAATGAGGAGTAGTTGTTTACTGGGAAGTCTGGCTTTTTGATTAGGCCTGCTAGTACGGTGTAGATAGGAATTGAAAAGTAGTATTCCTGCGCGCGCTCTTCAGAGTAATAGCCGCCAACGATTGCGTCTTTCTCGCCTTTTTTGGCGCTGTCCAATGCGTTTTGCCAGCCGGTAAACTCGATTGTAGTGTCATAGCCAGACTCAGCAAGTGCTTCATCAACAATGGCTGTAATGAATCCGCCTTTTTCTAAACTTTCTGCATAGAATGGTGGCCAGTTCATTGTCGTTAGCTCTACGGTTTGGGCTTGTGCTGTAAGAGGGAGTGCAATAATTAAAGCTGAAAAGAACTTTTGGACCTTTTTCATAAGAGTGCCTCTTTTGTATGATTTTACTCATTCTATGCACATTTTTGATTATTCTATATACAGTTGTCGTGAATGGATAGAGGATGGTCGTATTCACAGACAGACAAGAAAAATGATTATCAGTCTATTAAAGTGACAGAATGTGAAGGCTTGATAATGTCGGTGTTTCGTAATATTTGGGGATAAACTCTATTCTTATGCACAAAAAAGCCCAGTCTGATGCTGGGCTTTATGTATATGAGTGCTTTGTGGATTATCGAGTGTTATCGGCTAATTCACTAAGCAATGCTCGTTGTGCGCTGCGGTATTCGCCTTTTCTTGGTTTGGATAGCTGATATGATCCATCGCTCTGAAGAATCCAGCTTTGAGTATTGTCTGTTAGGTAATACTCCAATTCCTTTTTGACTCGACGAGTTTGCTTGTAATCCTGAAGAGGAAACGCAACTTCTATACGGTTGTTTAAGTTTCTATCCATGCCATCAGCGCTGGATAGATAAACTTGAGGGTTACGGTTGTTGTAGAAGTAATAGACGCGAGTATGTTCAAGGAATCTTCCAATGACACTGCGAACACGAATATTTGAGGAGATGCCTTTAATGCCAGGGCGTAATGTACAAATGCCTCGAACAATTAAGTCGATTTTAACGCCAGCCTGTGACGCTTTGTATAGTGATTGAACCAGTCTCTGTTCCGTTAACGAGTTCACTTTAATAATAATACGAGAAGGGTCGCCATTAAGTGCGTTCTCTGCTTCTCTGTTTATCATTTCTAATAAACGGTCGCGAAGAGTGAAAGGAGCGTGTAATAGCTTCTTCACTTTCAATTCTTTGCTCATTCCTGTTAGCTGCTGGAAAACGCGATGAACATCATCACCAATTTCTTTGTCGCAGGTCATAAAGCTGTAGTCGGTGTAGAGACGTGCATTACCTGCGTGGTAGTTACCTGTTCCTAGGTGAACGTAACGGGTGAGGTCTGCGCCTTCTCTGCGAACGATTAGGATCATTTTTGCATGGGTCTTATGACGAACCACCCCGTAGACAACAATGGCACCTGCGTCTTGTAAGCGGCTTGCTAAGGCTAAGTTTTCTGCTTCATCAAAGCGTGCACGTAGTTCGATGACAACAGTCACTTCTTTGCCGTTACGAGCGGCTTCAACCAAAGCATTGGCAATCGGTGAGCGAGAGCCTGTTCGATATAGCGTCTGGCGAATGGCGACCACACTTGGGTCTTTTGCTGCCTCGCTTAATAAGTCGATAACGGGCGAAAAGCTCTCAAATGGGTGCATGAGTAGGTAATCGCGTTGTCGAATTGCCTCGAATAATCCACCAGAGCTGGCGAGTTTTCTAGGCAGGCCAGGTGAAAAAGGAGGGTACATTAGGTCTGGGCGATCAACGAGTTCAAGTACTGCCATAAGACGGCTAAGGTTCACTGGGCCATCGATGCGATAGAGGTCTTGTTGCTCTAGATCAAATTGTTTTAGCAAAGAGTCGACAATATGAAGAGGGCAGTTTTCGGCGATTTCTAATCGAACCGAGCTACCATAATGACGACTTTGTAATTCTGTACGCAATGCACCTGCGAGGTCCACACCAATATCATCGGAGTCGACTTCTAAATCCGCGTTACGAGTAAGACGGAATTGGAAACAGCCTTTGACTGTCATGCCTGGGAATAATTGGTCTGCGTGAGCGTGAATGATAGACGAAAGGAAAACCAAATTATCTCCACCGTCACACACTTCGTCAGGTAATTTAACCAAACGAGGTAATGAGCTTGGCGCAGGAACAATCGCAAGACCATTTTCTCGACCAAAGGCATCTCGACCTTCTAATTCAACAACGAAGTTAAAGGTCTTGTTCGCAAGTCGAGGGAACGGGTGTGCTGGATCGAGTCCAATAGGACTAATGATAGGCAACACATTGTCACGGAAATAGCGTTTTACCCAAGCAGCTTGTTTTTCATTCCACACGGAGCGACGAATGAACTTAACGTTTTCGGTGGCCAGCTTAGGTAGAATAATATCGTTAAGAATGCGGTACTGACGGCGCACTAATTTGTGAGCGTGTTCGCTGATCAGGGCAAGCACTTTTTTCGGGTGCATCCCGTCTGGACCATTCTTTTCACGGCTGTATTCTAATTGGCTTTTTAAACCAGCAACACGGATCTCGAAAAATTCGTCCATGTTCGAACTAAAGATGCACAGAAACATTAACCGGTTCAAGATAGGATGGTTTTCATCCATGGCTTGTTCAAGTACTCGCGCGTTGAATTGAAGGTGACTCAGCTCACGATTGAAATAGAGCTCTGGGTCAGCCAGATCAATTTCCTCTGGTAGACGCTCTTCAATAGCTACTTTATTCGGATCCAGTGGTTGTTCTGGAATAGGTTCCAATACCAATTCTGAATCCAGTTCCAGCGGAGGGCTGGGGATAGCTTCTTTTTTATCTATTTCGTTCACCGACTGCTCAGACATGCGCTTTAATTCTCTCTAAATACCGTTTTATTGTGTTGTTGGCATTATTGTTCCTCTTGCCTACAAGTGTAGGCAGATCCTAACAAATTACACCAACGCAGCCTGCTGGTCACCGATTCAATGTACTTATTTACTAAATTATTTGAATTTCTAGCGTTTTAGCAGGCGTGCTGCATCTTTTGCAAAGTAAGTCAGGATGCCATCTGCCCCAGCGCGTTTGAATACGAGGAGAGATTCCATTATTACCGTATCTTTATCTAGCCAGCCATTTTGAAAGGCGGCCATATGCATGGCGTACTCTCCGCTTACTTGATAGGCAAACGTTGGTACTTCAAGTTCTGTTTTGACTCTTCGTACAATGTCTAAGTAAGGCATACCTGGTTTCACCATGACCATATCCGCGCCTTCCTCTATATCTAACATCACTTCGCGGATTGCTTCGTTAGAGTTGGCTGGGTCGATTTGGTAGGTGAATTTGTTGCCTTTACCAAGGTTGCCGCTTGAGCCGATTGCGTCACGGAACGGACCATAGTAAGCCGATGCGTATTTTGCAGCGTATGCCATGATCAAGGTGTTAATAAAACCTTCGGCTTCAAGTTCGTCGCGGATTTCACCAATTCGTCCATCCATCATGTCAGAGGGGGCGACTATGTCAGCACCGGCTTTGGCATGGGAAAGAGCCTGTTTGACAAGAGTGTCTACTGTGATGTCATTCAGAACGTAACCTGAGTCATCAATAATGCCGTCTTGACCGTGCGTGGTATAAGGATCTAGCGCAACATCTGTTAGTACACCAAGCTCAGGGAAAGCGTCTTTTAAGGCACGCACTGCGCGTTGGATTAAACCATTTGGATTGTAGGCTTCTTCGGCATTTAGTGATTTCTTATCGGCTTCTATGTAGGGAAACAAAGCAATCGTAGGAATGCCCAGTTCAACTAACTCTTCGGCTTCTTTTAATAATAAGTCGATGGAAACGCGATCAATATTTGGCATGGAGGGAATGGCTTCTCGCACATTATTGCCTTCAAGAACAAACATTGGGTAGATTAAATCGTCTGCAGTAAGGTGATGCTCGCGCATCAGGCGGCGAGAAAAATCATGTTTACGCATGCGGCGCATACGAGTGTATGGAAATGTCATCCAATATCTCTCCTTTTCGCTGAGTTAGAATGTACTTTAGTATTGTTACAATATTATGTCAGCGCTAGGGTAAAAGCTTTGTGTTGAGACAATTATTTACGAATTTCTAGCACTTAGTCTTTGTTTCTACGTTCTTTTTTGCCTTTGCCTAGGCGAGTAACGCTTCGGCTTCCTCTAGTTCTTTTTTGCCTTTGCCTAGGCGAGTAACGCTTCGGCTTCCTCTAGTTCTTCTTGGGCTTCAAACCATGCTTCTTCACTTTCGGCTTGGGCTTTTTTCCATTTCGCTTCGTCACTTAATAAGCTTTGTAGCTTGTCTCTCTGATCGGCTTCGTAAAGGCTAGAATCTGTCATGGCTTCGGCTATGCGATCGAGGTGTTCTTGTGCCGTTTGAACGGCTTTTTCATGCTTCTCGATTTGTTTGCGAAGCGGACGTAGTTTTTCACGCATTTCAGCGGCTTTACGGCGCTCTTCCTTACGGTCTACTTTGTCTATCTTGTCGCCAGTCTGTTCGTTTTTTTCAAGTTGTGCGGCATTGGCTTGTCGTGCTTGTAACCATGCATGGTAAGTGGGTAAGTCGCCATCGAATGCTTGGATTTGATGATCTGCCACAAGGTAAAACTCATCAACCGTACTATTAAGAAGGTGACGATCGTGGGAAACCAGCAAAATAGAGCCTGGGAATTCTTGCAAGGCTTCCGTTAATGCTTGGCGCATTTCGATGTCCAAATGGTTAGTTGGCTCATCGAGTACTAATAAGTTGGGTTTGGTCCAAGAAATAAGCGCTAAGGCCAGACGTGCCTTTTCACCACCAGAGAAGCCTTTTACCGCACGCAGAGCATCGTCGCCAATAAAGCCAAAACCTCCAAGATAGCGACGAATATCACTTTCTAGTACTTTTGGAGTGAGCCTTTGAATGTGCAGTAATGGCGAAGCTTCTAAGTCCAGCGCGCTGAGTTGATGCTGTGAGAAATAACCGATTTTCAGGTTTTCTCCTAAAATACGATCACCGCCCAAAATGCCGATTTCGCCCACAATGGATTTGATGAGCGTTGATTTACCCGCACCATTCGGACCGAGCAAACCAATACGCTGCCCATCTCGAAGAGCAAAGTTGGTATTTCCAAGCTGAACCGTTTTTTCACCAGACTCTGATGTGTAGCCTAAATCAGCTTGAGACAAATTAACTAATAG
This sequence comes from Marinomonas alcarazii, assembly GCF_003208215.1. Lineage (GTDB taxonomy): Bacteria > Pseudomonadota > Gammaproteobacteria > Pseudomonadales > Marinomonadaceae > Marinomonas > Marinomonas alcarazii. The sequence goes on along the minus strand of NZ_QKLW01000005.1, from coordinate 249,342 downwards.
CTGAGATGTTTTCTCGGCGACAGGAATTGAAAATTCAAATTGCGAGTCGATATGAGCAGGGCCGATAATCTCCATCTTCTCAAGCATTTTTAAGCGACTTTGGGCTTGTTTGGCTTTATCGGCTTTATAACGGAAGCGGTCAACATATTGCTGTAAATGCGCACGCTTCTCTTGTTGTTTCTCATAGTTGGCTTGTTGTTGCGCAAGATGCTCGGCACGTTGACGTTCGTAGTCGGAATAGTTTCCTTTATAGAGCACCAGTTGTTTTTGATAAAGGTGAACAATGTGGCTACAAATGCCATCTAAGAAATCTCTATCATGGGAGATCAATAGTAAAGTGCCTGGGTATTGGCGCAGCCAGTTTTCCAGCCACATGACCGCATCCAAATCCAAGTGGTTGGTTGGTTCGTCGAGTAAGAGGACGTCAGATGGACACATCAAGGCTTTGGCAAGGTTAAGACGAATGCGCCAACCACCAGAGAAGTCTGATACTGGTCTTTGCATGTCCGACATTTTGAAGCCTAGACCTTGCAACAGTGTTTCACCACGCGATTGTGCTGTGTAACCGTGAGCATTTTCGTATTCGCCTAGCCAGCTTGCGTGGGCGTGATCGTCTCCGCTCGCCTGTGCTTTCGCAATGTTGTTTTCAATTTCTCTGAGTTTGTCGTCGCCATCTAGGCAATAATCCAACGCACTGCGCTGTGTTTCTTCTACTTCTTGCGCCATAAAGGCGATACGGCGTTGGCCGGGTAACACTACTTCGCCAGTGTCTGCGTGTAACTCGCCTTTGATCATGGCAAATAAAGAGGATTTACCTGCGCCATTGGCCCCAATGAGGCCAACTTTTTGACCTTCAAAAATGGTGAGGTCGGCTTCTTCAAGGAGGAACTGAGTACCGCGCTGTAAACTAACTTCAGTAAATTGGATCATAAAAACTAGAAATCTCTTATCTCGATTAATGAGAAGTGACGTTGGCCGTTTTAATCGGTTTTTCAATAATAAAGTACAATGCCTAACATTTTAGAGTGCTGCCAGACTAAACGAAATAGCAAGCGTGCATATTCCCAGTTTATACACTGTTTAAAGTGGATGATTGATCGTCTCAAGGGTAAAATAGAAGCAATATTAATTTGAACTTTTTAGGTTGGGCTTATTTAGTCTGATCAAGGTGTAACTTGTGAATAATGTAACCATAAACGAAATACAGCGTTTTTCCTTTGATAATAGTAATGTCCGTGGTGAGCGAGTGTTGCTGAATGACGCGTACCAAGAAATTATTAAACGTAAAGCGTACCCACTGTCGCTGGAAAAACTCCTTGGCGAGTTTGTCGCGGCAATCGCTTTATTAAGAGACATTGTCAAAATAGACGGTGTGTTATCTATTCAAGCAAAGGGCCATGGCTTTTTGTCGACCTTGATGACTGAGTGTGATGAGCATCAAAACCTGCGTGGCATCGCGCAGTGGGATGACAGCCAAGAAGTACCAGAAGTGATCTCTTTACAAGAGGTATTAAAGGGCGGTTATTTGGCCATTACTATCCAGCCACGTAATGGGCAGCGCTATCAAGGTATTGTTGAAATTATTGGCGATAGTTTGTCTGAGTGTCTTGAACAGTACTTTTCTCAATCTGAGCAGTTGCCAAGCCGAGTTTGGCTTGCAGCGAACGGCGCACAATGTGGTGGTTTATTTTTGCAACGTTTGCCAGCAGAACAAGCGAAAGAAGGCGATGAAGATGCCTGGGATCGTTTGACACACTTAGCCTCTACTGTAAAAGAAGACGAATTGCTTGGTCTTGAAACCAGTGAGCTATTGCATCGTCTATACCACGAAGAAGAAGTTCGCCTATACGACACTAAGGTAATGCAGTTTGGTTGTTCGTGTTCTCGTCAGCGTACTTTGGATGCGGTTATGTCACTGGGTGCAGAAGAGATTCGTGAGCTTCTCATCGAGCAAGGTAGCGTGAAAGTCGATTGCCAGTTCTGTGCGGAAAAATATGAGTTCACAGAAGACGATTTAATTGACTCCTTAGGCGATCAAGGGCAAACGCATTAATCTTTATACGTGGCGTGACTGACAAGGTCGCGCCACGAAATAATGCCTATCACGTAGCCTTCATCGTCGGTAACGGGGAGACAAGAAATGTCGACTCGCTTTAGCCAAGCAACAATTTCTTCCACTGGTGTTTCTGCTTTTACAGTAATAGGTTGACGAGTCATGACTTGGTGAGCGGCCCTGTTTAGGGTGTCTAGGTCTCTTGCTTGCTCTGAAACGCTATCTATAAAAGGGCTGATAAGACGTAACAAATCTCGGTCTGAGATAATGCCAACCAGTTTGCCATTATCTGTTACAGGAAGGTGGTGGAAGCCATTTGTTTCCATTATGTGTCTTACTTGAGGCAAGCGTTCGTCCATATCGACACAGATAACCTTCTGCACCATAATATCTTTTGCTTTCATCTTCATACTCCTCAAGTTAGAAAATAAGAGGATTTAGTATACTTATGTTGAATATTGATAATTCAATATAGCAGCATAATCAAAGCATGTTTTTTCTTAATGTCGTTAACATCGACCTTCTTGCAGCTAAAGTCAACAAAATGTCGCCAATCTTGTTATTTGAAATGTGAATATAAATACATTCTTATACTAAGGTCTCAAGACATTGTTTTTAAAATCCGTATAATTGACTTACACCTGCTCAGAATCCCTTATACGTTGTTTATTTTTAATGTTCAGCGAACGAGCAAAGGCGTTCTGAAGAGAGTGTGGAGAAAGCAAACGTAGATTATTTTACATACTTGCTGCTGGCCAAAAGCCTCCTTCTGCATCACTCTCAAATTCATTATTGGCTATGACACGGCGAAATCATATGACCTCAAATTCTGTAGACGTTTTACTAGTCGGGGCCGGTGCGATGAGCACCACCTTAGGAGTGTTACTAAAGCAACTAGACCCTAGCATGACCATGTTAATGGTTGAGCGTTTAGGCAGCGTTGCACAAGAAAGTACAGATGGCTGGAACAATGCTGGAACGGGCCATGCTGCGTATTGTGAGCTAAATTATACGTCTGAAAATGCGGACGGTTCAGTCAATATCGATAAAGCGGTTAACATTAATGCTGCTTTTGAAGTCAGCCTTCAATTTTGGTCTTATCTTGTTAAGCAAGGGCTGATGCCAGCACCACAAGAATTTATCCATCGTGTGCCGCACCAAAGTTTTGTATGGGGCGAGCGTAACGTCAAAATGCTAAAAGCGCGTCATGCGGCTATGAGCGCACATCCTGCTTTCAAAGAAATGCAATACACGGAAGATCGCGAAAAAATGAAAGAGTGGATGCCTCTTATCATGAACAATCGTGATGACAGTGAACCCCTTGCTGCAACACGAATTGAGCATGGTTCTGACGTTAACTTCGGTGCGATCGCTCGTAATATGAGCAAGCATTTAGAAACCCTAGATGGCTTTGATCTAGAGTTGAATTGCGAAGTAAGCACTCTGAAAAAACGTGCCGATGGACGATGGGAAGTCACGGTAGAACAAAATGGTTCCCGTAAAGTTATCGACGCAAAATTCGTTTTCTTAGGTGCTGGTGGTGGAGCCTTACCTTTGCTGCAAAAAGCAGAAGTAAAAGAAAGCAAAGGCTATGGCGGCTTCCCTGTAAGTGGCCAGTGGCTGGTATGTGAAAAGCCTGAATTAGTCGAGCAGCATTTTGCTAAGGTTTATGGCGCTGCGCCAATCGGTGCGCCGCCAATGTCTGTTCCTCATTTGGATACGCGAATTATTGATGGCAAAAAAGCGATCTTGTTCGGACCATTTGCTGGTTTTACGACAAAATTTTTGAAAACAGGTTCTTTCTTTGATCTGCCGAAAAGTGTTCGCTTTGACAACATTAAGCCGATGCTAAGTGTTGGTAAGAACAACATGGACCTTACTCGTTACTTGATTAGCGAAGTAATGCAATCTCATAAAGATCGCTGTCGTTCATTGCGTCAATTTTTTCCTGATGCGAAAGATGAAGATTGGGAACTTGCTTACGCAGGGCAACGTGTTCAAATCATTAAGAAAGATGCTTCTGGTGGCGGTAAGCTTGAGTTTGGTACGGAAGCCATTACCACAGAAGACGGCTCTCTTGCAGCATTGCTGGGCGCTTCTCCTGGTGCTTCAACAACGGTCAATACTATGATCGGTATTCTAGAGCGTTGTTTTGTTGATCGCGTTAAGTCCGATGATTGGCAAGCAAAAATGAAAGAAATGGTGCCTTCTTATGGGCAATCATTGGTAGAAAACACGGATCTGCTTCTTTCTATACGTGCGAATACACTAGAGACGCTGAACTTAAAGCCTTAATAGAACTAGGTATAATGCATCTTCAAAAAGCTGGGACTTACCCAGCTTTTTTGTATTTTATAATTGAGATCATTGCATGCTTGCTGTGCAGAGGTTTTAAAAACAGATATTAAAAATGAATGTGAGACCGAATATGACAATGACCTTTGCTGAACGTGCAGACCAATTGTGCGATAGATTACGAGATATGGAGCACCATGCAGAAGAGGGCGATCAGCTGTTTTACTGCGCGTATCTTCTAGGGCTTTTGGGGCTGCACAGCAGTGTTGAAGGCGAAGGACAGGAAGAGTTTGATAGTGCTTTCACGGAAATATTGCAAGAAACGCTAGAAGCAGAAGGGGTTTCTGACACTGACCAAGACAGTATTAAAGCATTGTGGGGACAGGTTCATTCCACGGTTGCTTAATTAGACGTTCATTTATTTAAGACGTTTAGAGCATAAAAAAAGAGAGGCAATGATGAAACATTGCCTCTCTTTTTTGTGTGATTAATTCGCTTAATCTTTTAAAGTTTTGGCTTATCAGGATGTGGTGCATAAGCAAAAACGTCAGAAAAGCAGGCGTCTTTGTTGATGCCTTTTAGCTCTAGCTGATCAAGGGTTCCATATACCATTCCAACGGAACCACTGATGAAGGCGGCACTTTTGCTTAAGTCTGGATGATCTTCCAAAATAGCTTCGTATAACCAACCTGTGCGGCCATGCCACTGCTCATCAGCTTCATTGACGATGACATCTAATGAAAACGGCGAGTATTTATGTGCTTCTTCTAGCCATTCTTTTGCGAATACATCTTGCTGGGTGCGTAAGCCCCAGTAGAAAGAAACGTTACCAGTGAAGTTCTTTTCGACTAAATCCGTGTACAGGCTTTTAATTTGTGCGAAGCCTGTGCCGCCAGCAATCAACAGAATGTGTTCTGGGTTCGAATCCAAAATGCCATTGGCAAGGTGACAGTCTCCGCCGGGTGCTTTGATGGTTGCACTGCTGTTTGACTGAAAATACTCAACCACTTTCTGAGCAAGTGAACCAGCATCAGAAACCAAGATGTATAGGGTCAAGTAAGGGAGTTCATGAGGAGCGCTGCCGATAGAGTAAGGTACTTGTTCCCCTGTTGGTAGCACGACCATCAAGTATTGACCTGCTTCAAAAGTAAAATCGTCTACTTTTAAAGTGATCTGGTAAACATTCTGGTTGATTAATTCGACAGCGTTAACCGTCGCGGTAATCTCTTTCATTTAAACTACTCCAATAGGTTGCACTTCCCTTAGATGCGGAAAGCAAGCAAACATTGATAATGCATCATGTTTATTGTGTAAGTAAAAAAAAACCACTTCAGGAAGTGGTTTTTTATGGCAGACTTTTCTGCTATCAGAAAGTCTGCTTATTTGTTTTTGCCTTTCATTGACTCAAAGAACTCGTCATTTGTCTGAGTTACTTTTAGTCGATCGATAAGGAATTCTGTCGCTGCCACATCTTCCATAGGATTCAATAATTTACGTAGAATCCACATGCGCTGCAGTTCGTCTTCTGAAGTAAGTAGGTCTTCGCGACGAGTACCTGAACGACGAATGTTGATCGCAGGGAAAGTACGTTTTTCTGCAATCTTACGGTCAAGGTGCAATTCGGAGTTACCTGTACCTTTAAATTCTTCAAAGATAACTTCATCCATTTTAGAGCCTGTATCCACAAGCGCTGTTGCGATGATAGTTAAGCTGCCGCCTTCTTCGATATTACGTGCCGCACCAAAGAAACGTTTTGGACGTTCTAATGCGTTGGCATCCACACCACCAGTTAGTACTTTACCAGAGGAAGGGATGACTGTGTTGTAAGCACGTGCTAAACGAGTGATGGAATCCAATAGGATAACCACGTCACGTTTATGTTCTACAAGGCGTTTTGCTTTTTCGATTACCATTTCAGCAACTTGTACGTGACGCGCTGGTGGCTCATCAAAGGTAGAGGCAACAACTTCACCACGAACAGTACGAGACATTTCGGTTACTTCTTCAGGACGTTCGTCGATAAGCAACACGATCAAATGACATTCTGGGTTGTTACGTGTGATCGCATTAGCGATGTTTTGTAGCATGAACGTCTTACCCGCTTTTGGCGGAGAAACTACTAGAGCACGCTGACCTTTACCCATTGGAGCAACAAGGTCAATGATACGAGAGGTAACGTCTTCTGTAGAGCCGTTGCCAGCTTCCATCAATAAACGCTCGTCAGGGAAAAGAGGTGTTAAGTTTTCAAAAAGAATTTTGTTACGTACGCTTTCAGGCTTATCAAAGTTGATTTCATTCACTTTCAATAAAGCAAAATAACGCTCGCCATCTTTCGGAGGACGAATCTTACCAGCGATGGTGTCGCCAGTACGAAGGTTGAATCGTCTAATTTGGCTTGGCGACACATAAATATCGTCAGGACCCGCTAGGTATGAGCTGTCAGGTGAACGTAGGAAGCCAAAGCCATCTTGAAGAATCTCTAAGATACCGTCGCCGTAAATATCTTCCCCACCTTTCGCATGGCGCTTAAGGATTGAGAAAATAACATCTTGCTTACGGGAGCGAGCCATGTTGTCTAGGCCCATTTCTGCTGCGATGTCTAAAAGTTCGTGTACTGATTTCTGTTTTAAGTCGGTAAGGTTCATAAACGGGTTTTGTATTAGCTCATTTGAGGAAAAATGACGGCATTAGAGTTAATAAAAAATAACAATAATTTGTGTCTGGAAGTATTTTACAATGTATCAGCTACACGGCATCAACAAACACAAAACAGAATGGTTATATAGTCGTTTTGGTTTACGTGAGCCCGGATAGGGCAAAGCCAATACAGCGCGAAACAATTTGATTGGGATCTGGATAGTACCTGCATAGCAAGATTTCTATCAAGAACATCCATACTATAGATCGACTTAAACGCGAGGTCTATAGTCAAACTCAGGAAAAAAACACTTTCTGGTAATTTTTTGATCAAGTTCAGGGTTTTTGGGGTGGTTGGACGGTTTTTTTTACCCATTAAGTTGCTTTTTTCTCTTGATTTTCGAGAAAAGAGGCTAATTTTTATAAAAAATTCATCTTATATGGTGTTGTTTTTGCCACCTTCTTGGCGATGACACCGTATACTAACTGATATACTCTTATTCCAATTGAGACTTTCCTGATGTAAGGCTTTTTGAATGCAATCACTCTTTTTGCAACAATCTCACGACTTTCCTTTTGAAAAAATCGCAGCAATCGATTTGGGCTCGAATAGCTTTCACATGGTTATCGCTCAAGTGACGCATGGTCAGTTGCGTATAACAGGAGAGTTTGGTGACAAGGTTCAGTTAGCCGCTGGTTTAGTTAATGGTCACTTAGATGATGAATCCCAACAACGTGGTCTGGATTGCTTGGCGCAATTTGCTCAAGTGATTGAAGACATGCCTCCAGGCTCTGTCCGAGTCGTGGGAACGAATGCATTAAGGGTGGCAAAGAATCGATATGATTTTATTGGTAAAGCAATGGATATCATGAGTCACCCAGTTGAAATTATAGCGGGTCGAGAAGAAGCACGTTTGATCTATGTGGGTGTTGCGAGAACCATGGATCATGGTGAATCAAAACGCTTGGTTGTGGATATCGGTGGTGGTAGTACGGAGTTTATCATTGGTAAACAGCTCGAACCGATTTTGACCGAAAGCCTTCATATGGGCTGCGTGAGTTTTAAACAGCGATTCTTTGAAGATGGTGTTATCAATAAGTCTAACTTTCAGAAAGCGGTAACGGCAGCACGTTTAGAGCTTTTAAGTATCCAAGATGACTATCTAGACGAAACATGGGATGTGTCGATTGGTTCATCTGGCACAGTAAAAGCGGCCTTTAATATTGTTAAAGAGAACAATTGGAGCAAAAAGGGCATTACTCCAAAAGCACTGAAGCAAATTCAAAAAGCACTCTTCTCAGCAGGTCATGCGGATAATATTGAATTAGTTGGCTTGAAGCCGGAACGCAAAAGTACCTTTGCTGCCGGGATTGCTATTTTGACCGCGGTGTTTGAGTGTTTCGATATTAAGCAAATGGATTTCTCTACTGGTGCGCTCAGAGAAGGTGTGCTGTATGACATTATGGGACGTTATGCAGAGACTGATATTCGTGAACGTACAGTTAAATACATGTTGAACCAATATCATATTGATACAGAACAAGCGAAGCTTGTCACTCATACGGCTTTGTCTGCTTTGGCCCAAGTGAAAGACGATTGGAATTTAAACAGTATTTCCAGTGAAGACTTATTGCGCTGGGCTGGCCTACTGCATGAAGTGGGCGTGGGGATTTCGCACAGTCGATACCACAAACATGGCGCCTACATTATTAGTGAATCTGATATGCCTGGTTTTTCTCAGCAAGAGCAACAGGCCCTAGCAAATTTAATTTTGCGTCATAGACGAAAGTTTTCACAGTCTTTGGACTATCGATTTACTAAAAGCGATCAACAGGATTTGGATAGGTTGTCCATTATATTAAGGCTGTCTATTTTATTGCATCACGATAGAAAAGAAGGCGATATGCCCATTTTCACATTGAAAGCAGACAATAAGAGTCTTCATGCCGAGTTCTTGCCTGGGTGGCTTGATAATCGACCTTTGACGTTGGCTAACTTACAGCGCGAAGCAGAGTCACTGTCTGCTAATGATTATAAGTTAACCTTTAGTTAGGTAGTGAGAGCCGTTAGGTTAATTTATCGATAGAGCGATACAGCTCTGCAACTTCCTCTCTTTGTAATCCCGATATTCTAGAGAGTCGGCCAACACTTGAAGAAATTTGGACCGACTCTTTACCAGCCTCTTCACCCTTAGTGTCAGAATCATTTGCTTGTAATTGAGAAGACAACATCTGTTTTGCTTTGTCTGAAAGTTGAACAGGGTCCTGTTGGCGGCTCAAATCAGGTCGCACGTCTGTTTCTGCTTGGGCTAAAAAGCTAGGCATGTACAAACGGTTGTTTGATACTGATGAGATAGACACGATAGTCACCTTAAAAGTTGTTCAAGTTACCTTATATCATAGTACAAAAAACAACCAAGCGAGAGGTTTTGTCACGATATATTGAGTATTTTTTGGTAGGGGATTTGGCGATGTTTGACTTTATTAGTAGTGAAAATTAGAGTTCAAACAAAAAATTATTTTAATTATTTATTTTATGATTAAACGCACCATATTAGTGTCATTGCTATGTAAGGATGATATTGTTTGCACATTGTCCAAAAAAATGACGATAAAAATAAACAGTGCATTAAACAGATAAACGGTTTGCTTCGTATCATGTCGTTTCGTTGATAACGTGAATGATTATCTGTTGTAAGTGATTTACTTCAAAAAGGATGCCGCATGAGCCAAGAAAATCTCCCAATAGAACATCTTTATTTTACTGAGACAAATTTAGAGCAAATCTTAGAAAATTTGGATGTTGTTCGAAGCCGGATTCATCCCAAATTAGGTGATGAAGAAGTCGCTATTGACCAGGTATTTCCATCCGTTTGTTTAATTGGTTTAGGGCGTTGCGGTTCTAATATTGCATTAGATGTCGCATCGCTTGTCTACGATGCCAGAGCAAGTTATATGCGCGAAGTAGAAAACCAAGAAATATTAGAAAGCGAACGCGAATTTCGACCTATGCGTTGGATTCGTAAGCATTTACCTATTGAAGGGAAAGACGGTTTTAAACCTGTTTTCTTAATAGAGCCTATCGTTTTGTTGGGGGATTTGGATAAAGATATTGAGGGACGTATTCGTTTCTCAAATCAAGAAGGCAGAACCAAGTTCCTAGATGAGTATAAAAAACTACAAATAATGGACTTGTCTGAAGTTCACGCTGGTGGTGCTGGTAACGCGCCTATTTTGGGGCAATACCTTGCGAAAATTATCCTTAATAAAGATGCAACGACGTTCCGAAACGAGAACTGGAAAAACATGCATTCTTATTTGGTTGATTCATGTGGCATCAAAGCAAACCAATCGCGCCTTTATTTTTATATTTTCAGTGCGGGTGGTGGAACAGGCTCAGGAATGGCGTCTGAATTTGGTCTAGCACAGCAATTTTCATACTTGAGTAAAACATTTGACTATCGTTCTGATCAAAGTCAAGCGGTCGATAAACGTCATAGCTTTGTGTTTGAACCTATCTTTACTTCAGGCATTTGTATTCTTCCGAATATTTCTGGAAAGAATGTAGAAATTTCTGAGGCCTTGCATATCAACGCTGGGCGTTTGTTAACGAAATACATATCGGAAGAGTGGAATTTTTCCTATAACGAAGAGCGTGAAGACGATGAGGTTCCTGCTGATGTGATGGAGCGCATTCGCCCATGGAACTCTATGATGCTGATTTCCAATGACATCATGCGATATGCCGAAGAAGAAGACGGTGGCGATGCCGACAATATTGATGTGAATACCATGGAGAAATACGCTAATCAGTATATTTCTCAGCAGATTTTTAACATTCTGACCGCTCAAGCTGTGACAACAGATTATGACGAAGACTATTTCCGTCGTGCCGGTATTGATATCGCAGAAACCATTCGCTTAGATGCCAATGACTTGTTTATGAGTTTGGCTGGCCCCGTTGCTGTTGCTTATGCGGAAAGTGTTGTAGGTGAAGGCAAGCATCAAGATACGGTTGATATTGATGACTTGTTTTGTCGTTCAATAGAATTGCCTCACTTTAACAATGACACCTCCGCTATTGAAGGCGTGAGTGTGTTGCCAGTTGAATCAGATAGATATCGTGAAGCGATTAAAAACTACCGTAAGAGCGGCTACGATGCGAGTGAACTGAATCACCTGCATTTCTTTAAAAACTGTTCATCGATTGTTTCTATTATTTCATTGCCACGAGACTACAAATTGTCTTTCACCGCATTGAATCGTCTGAAAATGCACCTTAATCGCTTGTGCCCAAATACCACATTGAAGCGTTACGCTTTGGTTATTGGCGCGTCTGCGAACTTGTCTTTGACGACTCTGATCGCTAAAAGCCCATGTCTAAGTGATGACTTCCTGACCTTAATGGTTGCGTATATGAAGCGCTGTTTTGCTCGTGATGATTACCGCTACACGGACGAAATTGATAAAGCGATTATTAGCATGATTCAAGAAGATGAGTTTGATGAAAGCTTGGTGGATAAGTACTTTGCGACCTACGAAAACCCAGCAAAAATCTTAGATACGAATTGGTATGCTATTAAACCAATGTACGAGAAAAAATATCGTGAACTGATTGATAACAGTCAGCGCTTTGTTTCCATTAATGATATTCGCTTGGATATTAATAATGTTAAAAATGCGATTAAGTACTTGCGAGAAATTTATCGTCACCGTATCAGTAAGACAAATGTCTTAACTTTGAATGGTTAGTCAGTATTAGCACTGCTGATATAAAAGCTTCGTAATATAAAGCCACTTAATGCATTATTAAGTGGCTTTTTTGTTTTTTTGACCTGCACTAATAGTGATTATTCAAGAGTTGGCTTAACTATTGAATAGCTTAAGAGGCGCCACTGTGGTGGCCTATTGTTTTTATACTTTGCTCTCTTTTCGTTCTTATTTTTCGCCCTCTTTTATTTGGCGTGATTCTTTTTGGTGCAATTTATACTATCTGGGATGTGTATGGCAGAATTCTCTTGGTTATTAGTTGCCTCTGCATTGGTCTTTATGATGCAAGCGGGTTTTTTATGCTTGGAAAGTGGTCGTATTCGAAGTAAGAACAGCATCAATGTTGCCGCAAAAAACATCTCAGACTTTATTATATCGACGACGCTATTTTGGCTTTTTGGTTTTGGCATTATGTTTGGCGATTCTTTCGCAGGCATATTTGGCCATAGTGACTTCTTTTTCGGTGAGGAGCACACGCCATGGGAAATTAGCTTCTTTATTTTTCAAATGATGTTTTGTGGAACGGCTGCAACTTTAACCTCTGGTGCGGTCGCTGAACGCATGACATTCATTGGTTACCTCGCGATCACCGTTATATTGAGTGCTTTTATTTACCCAATCGTGGGGCATTGGGCTTGGTCTGGAATATATCCTTCTGAAGGTCCACTTGGTTGGCTTGAAGCGCTTGGCTTTATTGATTTTGCCGGTTCGACTGTGGTGCACTCTGTGGGTGGCTGGGTCGCATTAGCTGCCATCATTATTATTGGCCCTAGATTGGGTCGCTTTGAAGAAGGCATTCGTCTTCCTCCCGGTAACAACCTTCCTTTATCCGCGTTAGGCACATTGCTTATTTGGTTTGGCTGGATTGGCTTTAATGGTGGCAGTACGCTGGCGTTAAACAATGACGTGCCTATGATCATTTTGAATACATTCATTTCCGCTGCTTGGGGTGGACTCATTGCCGCTGCGATTAACTATTTCAAAGATGGGTACATCGAAGTCGGCTTTGTTTTAAACGGCACCATTGCAGGCTTAGTTAGTATTACCGCATCTTGTCATGTGGTTTCGCCTGGCGCTTCTGTGGTTATTGGCGCGGTATCAGGTGTGGTTGTCTATTACGGCAGTTTGTTAATGACTCGCTGGCGTCTAGACGATGCGCTGGATGTGGTTCCTGCTCACCTGTTTGCGGGTATTTGGGGAACGTTAAGTGTCGCGCTGTTTGGTCAAACGGACAGAATCGATAATGGTTTGAGCTTTGTCGAACAGCTGTGGGTGCAGACGTTAGGGATTGTATCGATTGGCATCTATTGTTTTGTCGTTGGCTATATTGGCATGCGCCTCTTGAATTATTTTATGCCATTACGAGCCAGTAGAGAACAAGAAGAACAAGGCTTAAATGTGGCTGAGCACAGAGCAACCACTGAGTTATTTGATTTACTCACCTCTATGCAGTACCAACAAAATAACGCCGATTTTTCCAAGCCCGTTCCTGAAGAACCCTTCACTGAAGTCGGTCAAATTGCGCACAAATATAACCAAGTTCTCGACCGTGTGAATACGGAAATTGCGCAGCGTGATGATGCATTGATGCGTTTTCAAGAAAGTGAAATGCGTAAGTCCGCGATACTAAACTCCTCTATGGATTGTATCGTGACCATTAACCGTTTTGGTTCTGTGATCGAGTTTAACCCTGCTGCCGAGCGGACATTTGGTTGTTTAAAAACGCAAGTGCAAGGCAAGAGCTTCATCGGCTTATTCGTAATGGAAGAAGATAGGATTAAAATTTTCGATAGCTTGAATTCCGGCTTTTCTTCTTCAAGCGGGCTGATTTTGAATCGCCGCAACCCGTTTCGTTTACAGCGCGGTCCAAATCATGATTTTCCTGCTGAAATTGCGATTACCAAAGCCAATGCTGACTCTTCACAGGGGAGTGAATACACGCTGCACATCCGAGACATGACTCGTCATGCAAAACTGCAGCAGCGCCTTAAATTTCTGGCGTACAGCGACCCATTGACGGGCTTGTACAACCGAACCTATTTGATGGACTCTTTGGTGAGTGCCTTGTTGATTGCTGGTCGCCAGAAAAGCTCCGTAGGCTTGCTGTTCCTAGATCTCGATAACTTCAAAGTGATTAATGACACCTTGGGCCACAAAGCAGGAGATGAACTCTTGTGTGAAGTCGCAAGGCGTTTAGAGTCTGTTTCCGATTCTAGTGATGTTATTGCTCGTTGGGGCGGCGACGAGTTTGTTCTGATGGTGACGGAGAATGTGACCGAAGACAGAATGATGGCACATGCGCAAAAAATCTTAGAGATTATGCGCCTTCCTATTCAGTTGAATAACCAGCACTTTACTATTCCAACCAGCATAGGTATTGCCCATTCTGGCGACCAAGCAATAGATGCTGACAAGTTAATACAGCAAGCGGATATTGCTATGTACTGGGCGAAAGAAAAAGGCAGGGACAACGCACAAGTTTTCACCTCAAACATGACCAACGCGGTGACGAAAAGGTTCAGCTTTGAAAAGGAAGTGAACGATGGGCTTTCTTCCGACGAGTTTTTCTTGGTTTATCAGCCGAAAGTGTTGCTAGAAAAAGACAATATTCTGGGTTTAGAGGCATTGATCCGTTGGAATCATCCGGTCAAAGGGCTTATTTCGCCTGCTGACTTCATTCCGCTTGCGGAGGAATCCAGCCTGATTATAAAAATGGATGAGTGGGTTATCGATAAAGCGTTATTGCAGTTAAAAGAATGGCGAGATAAAGGCTTAAGTATAGTGCCCGTATCTGTGAACGTATCTGGGCGGCATTTAGTGTCAGATTCTTTAGTGTCTTTTATATCGAAGAAACTCGCCTTTTATGGCATAGAAGGTGGGTACTTGGAACTTGAGATTACGGAAGGGGTTTTACTGCAAGACATTCAACGTTGTATTGATGTGATGTTTGAGTTGAAGGGGTTGGATATCAAAATTTCGATCGACGACTTTGGTACTGGCTACTCGTCTTTAAGCTACTTAAAACGTTTGCCTTTAGACATTTTGAAAATAGACCAATCCTTTGTAGAAGAGTGTGATAAACAAATGGAAGACGCAAAAATCTGCGAAACCATTGTGTATTTAGCACGCAGCTTAGAGTTGTCTATCGTTGCGGAGGGCGTAGAAACCGCTCCGCAACTAGAGGCACTTAAATCGTTAGGTTGTGAGGTGTTCCAAGGTTATTACTTCCATCGTCCGATGAAAAACACAGAAGTGGCTAAACTACTATCGCCTAATCTTGAGGAGGCTTAGGTGCTTCTCTGTCTCGAACGGTTTCCATAAGCGCTTGGTTCTCTGTTTTATCCAACGGCTTTGTGCGTTGATGTAACGCCGTCTTTGCGATCATATTGGCGGCAACAGGCGCTGTGATCAATAGAAATAAAGTGATCAACAACTCCTGAATCGAAAGAAAACCTTTTAAATGGCTTTGAAAAACCATAGACGCCAGCAAGACACCGGTGATCCCCAGAGTCGATGCTTTGGTCGGGCTGTGTAAGCGCATATAGATGTCAGGCAATCGTACTAAACCGTAAGAGCCAACCAACAAAAACGCACCGCCAATCAGCAGCGACACACAAACAATAATTTCGAGATATAAAGGCATAACGTATCCTATTCTATGATGTCGCCGCGGAGTAAGTATTTACATAGAGCCGCCGTACTGACAAACCCTAGCATGGCAATTAAAAGAGCCGCTTCAAAGTACAGCGCGCTTTCCACGTAAATGCCGTAGAGCAGAATAAGTGCGATGGCATTAATATACATGGTATCCAGCGCCAAAATTCGATCAGAAATGGTCGGGCCTTTCATCAGCCTCCATAGATTTAAAATCAACGCTACGCAAATACAGACAGCGACAATGAGAATGGTCCAACTTAGCATCCGAAAATCTCCTTAATTGGCTTTTCATAACGCTGCTTTATCGATTCAATTAGTTCTGCTTCATTGTCTAAATGAAGGGCGTGAATATAAAGCCAAGCTTTGTCTTTTGACACTTCCGCGCTCACGGTCCCAGGTGTAAGAGAGACCGTACTGGCCAATACAGTGATTCCTAGGTCTGAGCTAATATTAATCGGCACAGCAACAAAACCTGGCTTGAGCTTTTTGATTGGCCCTATGATCAACAAGGCAACTTCCACATTGGCCGTTAAAATGTCTTTTAGCACCATCAACACGTAACGGATTGCCAACCAAGGTTTTAGAATTTTTGGGTGTTCATCACGCATACCATTGACCAGTAAAGGAATGGTAATCGCGAAAAATGCCGCCAGCACCATGTGTCCAGCACTGACAGAGTTGTTAAGTAATAGCCAAACTACAAACAGCAGCAGGCTATGAAAAGGCATTGGGAATAACTTCATTGGGCTACTCCTGGTAATAATCCATAGGCAGAGGCTTGAATGTCATGTAAATAGCGTGCGGCTTGTTGCGTGTATTCACTGACATCGCCACCGAATAGAACCAACAAAGGTGAAGCTAATAGTAATAATGCAATGCCCGCGATTTCTAGCTTCTTAGCTGGTTCCGCTTCGGCTGTCGCATTACCGCTGTGTCGCCAGAATAACGTGGTTCCTGCTCTCGAAAAGGTAACCAAGGCAGCAAGGCTACCCAACAATATTAATGGCCAAACCCACATAGTTTGCGTCGTCGATTGAGTCGCTTGCAAGATCATGATCTTACCCACAAAGCCTGATAAAGGCGGCATGCCGACCAAAGCTAAAGCGAGTATGGCAAAAGCAAAGCCTAATAGCCTTGGTTGAGCAAAAGGGCGTGAGCGCACGAATCTGTCTTCAGCTTTGCCTCGCTGACGAGACATAACATCCGCAAGTAAGAACAAGGCAGCCGACGCCAGCGTACTGTGTACCATATAGTAAAGCGCTGCTGAGGTGGCTTCTTCTGAGTTAATGGCAGCACACGCCAGTAAGCTACCACTGGAAACGATCACCAAGTTAGCGCTTAAGGTTTTGATTCCAGGGCTGGCGAATACACCAATACTACCAATCGTAATCGTCAATAATGCCAGTGGCCATAGCCATGGAGTCGCAATGTTGGCGAGTTCTCCGGCGTGTTCGCCAAAGATAACAGTATAAACGCGGAAAATACTGTACACCCCGACCTTAGTCATAATGGCAAACAGTGCGGCTACAGGTGCGCTGGCACTCGCATAGGTTTTAGGCAACCAGAAATGCATTGGCAGCATTGCGGCTTTAAGACCAAATACGACTAGCAGTAGCAGTGCGCCTGTCTTAGCCAATGTGGCGGTTTCACCTTGCAGCTGACCTACTTTGACTGCCATGTCTGCCATATTCAGAGTGCCAAGGGTTCCGTAAAGAATGCCGAGGCCGAATAGGAACAAGCTCGAACCCACAAGGTTCAAGATGACATAGTGCAAGGTGGCTTGGGTTTTGTGCTTACCGCCAGCATGGATTAAGAGCGCATAAGAAGCGATTAACAGTACTTCGAAAAAGACGAACAAGTTGAAGATATCACCGGTTAAAAACGCACCGTTAATCCCCATGATTTGAAACATAAACAAAGGATGGAAATACGCGCCGCCTTTGTCTTGCCCTGAAACCGCATAGAGCATAATGGCAAACGACATGAAAGAAGTCAGCAGCACCATTAAGCTAGATACTTTATCTGCCACAAGAGCGATACCGAAAGGCGCTTGCCAGCCACCTAATGCATAAAGCTGAACGCCCTCAGCATTCACTTTATACAATAGTGTCGCCGTCGACATAAGCATAAATAGGGTGCCAATGACGGACGCCACGCGCTGATAATTGATATTGCGTGAGATCGGAGGCAACAACATGATTGCGCCGAACAGCAATGGAATGAGAACCGGGAAAATGCTCAGGTGCTGCATTTATTGGTTTCCTCCTGTTTTCTGCTGAGTGTCGTTCGGCAGTTTGGGCAATGTACCATCAACATGATCGTTTCCTAAATCTGCGCGTGCGCGCATCGCCAAAATAACGACGAAAGCCGTCATCGCAAAACCAATAACAATCGCGGTTAGTACTAAAGCTTGTGGAAGAGGATCACTGTATTGCTCTGACTGACCTAGTACCGCAGCGGCATTGAGTTTAAGTCTTCCGCTGGCAAACAAAAATAAGTTCACCGCATAAGACAAGAGTGTTAAACCAATGACCACAGAAAAGCTGCGGCCACGCAAGGCGAGAAAAATGCCGCAGGCTGTTAATAAACCAACGCAAAATGCGTATAAACCTTCCATTAATCATGCTCCTTTTGGATAGGGCGCTCACTGGTCGTTAATTGTCCAAGGTTGGCAAGAATCAACATAGTTGCACCGACCACAGTCAGATAAACGCCAAGATCGAAAATCATCGCGCTGGCCAATTCGAATTTACCAATCACCGGCAGATAGAAATAATCAAACCAAGAGGATAAGAAAGTGTGTCCGAAGACCCAGCTACCTAAACCACTAAGCGTTGCGATACCAATGCCAGAGCCGATCATAATTTGATAGTCCAGCTTGATGCGCGTTTTGATCCACGAAACACCATGAGCAACATACTGTTGAATAATGGCAACCGAGGTGATTAAGCCTGCAATAAAGCCACCACCAGGCATGTTATGACCGCGTAAGAAAATATACGCAGACACTAAAAGAGCCAATGGCAATAAACTTTGCGAAATCACCGCCAACAACATGGGGTGTCTGTCTTCAGACCAAGGCAAACCGTCGCCGTCGCTCGAAGGCATGTAAAGGCGCATTTTCGCGATGAGTTTATAAATCCCCAATGCTGCAATGCCAAGCACGGTAATTTCACCCAAGGTATCAAAACCACGGAAATCGACCAAAATGACGTTAACAACATTGGTTCCGCCGCCGCCTGTTTTACTGTTTTCGGTGAAGAAGGTCGAAATAGTATCAAGAGGTCGAGTCATCAAGGCATAGCTTATCGTCCCGATAACACCACCAATCAGAGAGGCCAGACCCAGATCTCGTACAACGCGACGCGGCGATGATTCTTTTGGGGTTTTTTGTGGCAAAAAGAACAAGGCTAAAATTAATAGAATGACTGTCACAACCTCGACCGATAACTGCGTCAACGCAAGGTCAGGAGCGGAGAACTGAGCGAAAGCCAATGAAACAATCAGCCCCACAACAGACAAAGTAAGCAGTGCAACCACACGACGTCTGTGCCAGATTACCGTCGCCAAGGCTGAAATACACAGCAATACGGCACAGGTAATCGACAACGCATCCAAAGGTATTTCAGGACGATGACCTGCGGTGGCGTTTAGCTTCATCAGAGAAGAGGCCGTCATCACCACAGCCAAAACAAGAGTAAAGAACACATAGCGCTGCAAAGAGCCATTTTCCGTGAAAGCAATAATCCGACCTGCTTTCGCCACAAGGTATTGAACAATGCTTTCAAACACCAATTTTGGATCACTGGTTGGGAACTGAGCTTGGAACTTAAACATATGAGAGCGGTTGTAATACATCACCAAACCGCCAATCAAAGCCACCACACTCATTAATAGAGGGAAGTTTAAACCATGCCAAATTGCTAAGCTGTACTCAGGGGCAGGGCCATTTAGAGTAGCGTTGGCGGCGGCAAATAATAGATCGCCCACAATTAAGCTTGGGAATATCCCGACAATCAAACAAAGAGCAACCAGTATTTCAACCGGAACGCGCATATAGCGAGGCGGCTCATGAGGCGTTTTTGGCAGGTTAATAGGCTCGCCATTGAAAAACACATCGTGGATGAAACGCGTCGAATAAGCGACCGCAAACACACCGCCCAATGTCGCCAAAACAGGAATAAACCAAGACAAGGAGCCAAGTGATGCTTGATGCAAGGTTTCTGTGAAGAACATTTCTTTCGATAAGAAACCATTCAACAAAGGAACGCCTGCCATCGACGCCGATGCCACCATGGCTAGCGTGGCTGTATAAGGCATGTACTTCCATAAACCGTTTAGCTGGCGCATATCACGGGAGCCAGACTCGTGATCGATAATACCAGCCGCCA
The DNA here is from genome assembly GCF_003208215.1 of Marinomonas alcarazii. GTDB lineage: Bacteria > Pseudomonadota > Gammaproteobacteria > Pseudomonadales > Marinomonadaceae > Marinomonas > Marinomonas alcarazii. Next base: position 229,539 of record NZ_QKLW01000005.1, on the reverse strand, counting down.
TGAACAAAGACGCTTTGAAAATCGCGTGGTTGATTATGTGGAATATGGCGGCCACTGCCGCAAGGTCTGTCCCCATGCCCAGCAGCAAGGTAATTAAGCCTAAGTGACTGATGGTCGAGTTCGCCAATAACCCTTTTAAATCGTGCTGGAAAATTGCGATGTACGCGCCGACAAGGAAAGTCGCCAGACCTGTCAGACTCACGATCAAGAACCAAAGGTCCGTATCCGCAAGCGCAGGATAAAAACGCGCCATTAGGAAAATACCGGCTTTTACCATTGTCGCCGAGTGAAGGTACGCACTCACTGGTGTTGGGGCCGCCATGGCATTGGGTAACCAGAAATGGAACGGGAATTGCGCGGATTTGGTAAAAGCACCAAGCAATACCAAAATAACAATCATTGGGTAATTTGCACTGGCTTTGATCAAATCGCCACTGTCTAAAACATCTTGAAGGCTAAAGCTGCCAACCGTATTACCCAAAATCAACAAACCAGCCAACAAGGCTAAGCCGCCAGCACCCGTGACGGTGAGCGCCATTCTGGCCCCTTTCCTAGCGTCTGATTTATGTCCCCAGAAACTGATCAATAGAAAAGAGCTGATACTGGTCAATTCCCAGAAAAACCATATCTGGATTAAATTATCAGACAGCACCACGCCGAGCATGGCGAACATGAACAGGATCAAATAGGCGTAGAACTTACCAATCGAGTCGCTCGCGGAAAGGTAATAGCGAGCATAAAGAATAACCAGTAAGCCAATGCCCAAAATAAGTATGGAGAATAATAAGGCTAAACCGTCTAAGCGGAAGGCGAGTTCTAATCCGATCGCTGGTATCCACGGTAGTGCGGCTTGGAAACGTTCGCCCTGAAATATATCGCCAGCATGAGACAGCACAAGAAACAGCGTCAGCGCAGGCAATGCGGCCGTCATAAACGCACAAGCGGTTCGACTAAAGCGCGCAGTGAGAAGGGGGATTAATGTACCTAATAAGGGGAGAAAAGGTAGCCAAATCAGTGAGCTCAAGAGCAAAACTCCTTTCTTGTAAACGGTAATGTCGTCTCAATATACTGTGCGAGCATGGTTGTTGTCCTAACAATCGATCTCTTAGTGTGGTTTGTTACTTAGCTTATCGAATAAACAAACAATATCAAACTTTGTAAGCATAGCCTTTTACTAGTTTAATCAATAGCCTAAAACAGCCATAAGACAAAAAAAAGCTCGCGCTTTTTTGCTTATCGGCACAGGGTAAGAGCATGGAGTAGTGGAAAAGTTCCACAAAAATGGACGCAGCGATAGCGCGACCAGAATGGATAAAAGCGAGAGCGAGATTTGTAAAACACGAAAGGGCAATTAAGCTTCGAAATGCAGCCAAATTGTCGTAAGACGGTGAAATAACACAGAGTCATTGGAATGAGTACAGTGTCGCCTTTATAGCAAGGCGGCACTGTACTCATTTCGTGAAAGGACGTTCATTATCTTTTTTCGTACATTAAACTAGCTGGCTACTGAAAAAAGCGCCATACAATACTGTGTTCAGAGCCAAGGCTCCACAGTAAAACAACCGCAGCCAGTAAGGCTTCTAAGACTAAAACACCAATACCAAGGGTGGTACTAGACAGGATGAAACCTTGTTTATGGCTAATTCCCAAGAAACTAGGCGTGCCTTTGTATAATAAGTATCCGGTATAAGCGATACCCGCTACACAAGCCAATAGACAAAGCCAAATAACAGGGTAAATAGCGAAAATACCACTCAAGAACATGGGTGTGGCAATATAACCCGCAAAGACGATACATTCTTGGCGTGGTGGGCGACTGTCAAAGTTGCGCGCCATCCAATGGATTAGGCTGCCAACTGCCGCCACCGCCACCAGTATCAGCGCATAGAACATAATACCCAAGCCAATGCCGTCCATTATGGACACCTTAATGGCTTCCTCACCGCCGAACGTCCAACCAAACTGTGTCGTCCCTATAAAGGTACTAACAACCGGAATAGCCGCCATCCAAAGAACATGGTGAAAGTACAAATGACTAACCGACTCATGCTCCTTATTTATTTCGCGCCATTCCTTATCTGGATGATGAATAAGACCCCAAACATGATTGATCATGGATTCCCCCTTGCAACACAACGTGAGCATAATGGATTTGGAAAAAGTCCTGATACAGCCACGCCCAAACAATAGTGGCTTATAATCAGTATAGATGGATACGCAGAAATAGACTGAAAAGATGATAACGTTTTTTTATAAGTGTTTTGCTGTTCAGACGAATTGGTTGTAAGCAGAGAGGGGAAAAACAACAGCCAAGAACACAATATGGCGTCTAGGCTGTTGTTTCAAATAGCGTTATTGGCAACTATAGTCTTCTGTCATTTCCACCGTGTAAGGTTTGTCGACTGGGTCGTTAAAGTTGGCTCGTAAAATGGCGTCTTTTGCCAAGAACTCGAACATCTTCCATTTTGAACACTCCTCATGCATCACAGTGTTGCTTGAATCCAGAATAAGATTGCCCGCTTTATCCGTTAGCTTATATTGAAAAGTGTAAAGGTTAGTGGGTGTTTCTACCTTGTCGTAGCCTTTCACAATAGGCTCCATAAAATGGCGGTAGCGCGTGTAGCAGGTTCTTGCGTTCGTTGTTGGGTTTCTATGGCAAACGGTATAAGGAATATTCCGTTCATTATTAAAAATAGGCACCTTCTTCGTTTCGGTGATTTCTTCCGAAGTAAAGTTGATCGCTAAGCGATAGTCGGGATTGCTGGTGGAATCGGACACATTGCTAAACCCACGTTCTTTCAGCGCGTTCATAACATCGGCAATGTAGCGCTTGTTGGTCAACTGATCACCATCCTTATCCGGAACCACAGTAATGCTGGCCGATTTATCGATATCGACAGTGGCGTCCACATTACTAACATTATGGCCCGACAGCTTCACATTAGATGAACAGCCCGTGAGAAACACTGAAAACAGCACCAAAAAAGAGAAAAACTTCATAACCCCGAACTCCATGGCGTATCAAACACAACAAATACCAGAACGATATCAAAGCACAAATTATCCACAAAACCGAGTCATGTCATTCGTCTTACACGCGTTTTTCAAAAACCTTACTTAAATAGGAGCGTTTCAGTGTGACAGGCTTATTCGGATGATTATTGAAACATGCATGATATAAAGTTACCCAAATTCGCATTGAATTTTTTGGTCGAGGTGCTGACGCGGCTTGGGGAAGGAGATATTGTTCAAATGACGCCAATGCACGCTGAGCTTATTGCTCAGCAAGCTGCCGACATACTCAATATGTCACGCCCGACTTCAATTAAGCTTTTAGACGATGGTGCGACACCGTTTAACCCCATAGGAAATCATCGAACTGTCGCCTATGTTGATGTCATGAAGTACAAAGAAACGTTATTAAATTAATGGTTAGCGGGCTTAAAAGAGCTAACTGCACTCGATCAGGAAGACGATATGGGGTACTAATGATGATACTATTATTATGCTTATCTAAATTAAAAATGATTGGCTGCGTCGTGCGGTCAGATCATCCGATGATATAGGGAAGGGAGTAGAAGGGAAACATGAATATTTTAGACAATTTAATTGTACAGACTGTGGACGATTTACTTCCTAAAAAAATCACTGCAACTATCTATAAAGTCTGTAATTTCTTTGATCTTAGAAACAAAGAAATTTCTGAAGTAGGAATTAAACTAACAATAATTTACTTTGTTTTTGTACTTGTAATAATTTTTTTCCTTGATGCGAAAAGACCCACTGAGTTGAGTGGATATGGTGATTTTCTAGCTGGATTCTTTAGTCCTATAGCTTTTGGGTGGCTGGTAATTGGCTATTTAATGCAAAATAAAGAGCTTAAAAATAGTGTGGAGCAAACAAATGAGGCGCAAAGACTAGCAAGGGATCAGCTGGAATTTCAAAGAAAGTGTAAGGAGCGTGAAGAGCTAAGTATTTACAATAATTCTCAACCAATATTAGATGTAAAAAGCTTAATTTTAGAGGATGAAGTCGATGATGGCTTTTTTGCAAACTTTAAAGCAGAAATAAAAAACTATGGATCGACTATCTATGACTTATGTATTTATGACTGTGAAATTAATAAAGAAAATGAAGATTTATTTGTGCCTACGAGTTCTCCTATAGGAAAGCTTGTGGAAAATGAAACTGCTGAAGTCTATTTTTCGTATCGACTTACAACTTCAGATTTTGGAAGTGAATCAGTTATAAGAATAAAATTGCCTTTGACATTTCTTGACTCCAATAGGAATAGACAACATACATACATACAAATTACTACGCTAGAGCTCATTGCAGATAATGAGTTTAGTGCGCATATTGGGAAAACGTTTAAGGAGTACGCTTACAAATAAGAGGTAATAAATTTTAAGAAAATCGCCTTTTTCAATTGTAGGGTTATTAGGTCTTTAAAGTATGAAACCCAGTCTGGCACTAAGCCATGGCTAGAAAAGCCCAAGGACTCGCGCAAGTTAAGTGAATTGATAGAGCTATGGGACGACACGCACGGCCATTTTTTGCGAGATGGTAAGCGCCGTAAAAGTAAGTTACTGATGATAGCCGAGCAATTGGGCGATCCCGTAGGCTCTAACCTTACTCGCTTGGAGTACACTCGATGGCGCACCCAGCGATCCAAGGAAGGCAAAAGCCCCAAAACGTTAAACAATGATCTGGGGTATTTGTCGTCTATGTTTAATACCTTGGTCAAAGCGGAAGAGATTCACTACCCGAACCCGTTAACCGCCGTCGATAATGTGAAAGTTCCAGAGAATGAGCTTTCGTATTTAACACACGACCAGATAAAAGAATTACTAGACGAAACTAAGAAGGGCGACAACCCACACGTTTACCTGATAACAAAGATTTCACTTTCAACGGGTGCAAGATGGGGCGAGGCCGAAGGCTTAACCGTACAGCGTGTGCGAAATAATCAAGTCAGCTTTACCGATACCAAAAGCGGCAAAAATAGAAGTGTACCGATCACCCAAGCGCTGTACGACGAAATACACGAACACGCCAAACTAACAAGCGGCAATGCGATTTTTACTAGTTCAATCAGCAGCTTTAGAAGAGCATTGAAACGAACGACAATTGGGCTGCCTAAAGGCCAGCCAGCCCATTTTCTAAGGAGCTCTTTCGCTAGCCATTTTATGATTAATGGCGGCAACATATTAGCATTGCAAAAAATACTTGGTCATAGCGACATTAAAAGACCATGCGATATGCCCACCTATCGCCAGACTTCCTAGAAGAAGCGATTAGGTTAAATCTCTTGTCGTTCGCCTAGGGGATAAAATGACTTTTAAAAAGAAAACTTCAAATTACATAGATCATATACTTGCTAGAAATAAAGAAATAGAAAAGCTATCAGAAAATGGAAAGTCAAAAATTCATTCCTATTTTGAAATATTAAAATCTAGGTGGGTTCACTATTTGGGTTTTTTAACTGTAAATTGCTGGCTGGTTGGGCATGTTGCAGCATGGGGGTATTATCAGAGTATTGGTGTAAATTATCAGCATTTCGCGAATATCGATACAGGGCTAGGTTTTGCTATTTTTAACTCTCCAGAATATCTTCTGTTTGGAGTGTTTTGTGTGATTTTCCTTTCGCCATTATTTAGTATACCTGCATTAGTGGGAGTGTGGTTTCCAAAGCGTTTCGTTATTGTAGACTACTTGGATTATTTGGGAAGGTCATATCAGAATCTGTTTTACTTTGCAGTTATTGTTTTTGTTTTAGATTTTTGTCTATTATACGCGGCATTTTGTGGTGAGCATGATACTGCCAAAAAAGGCTACTTAATTAGTTACAATGGGAGTGCACAAGAATGCTTGATGTACATGGGAGAGCTTGGTGATTATCAAGTCTATTTAGCTGAGAAGTCCAAGCCTGTATTATTGCATGCTAGTCAAAATCCTGTCTTAGTTGGTTGTGAAATAAAAAAAGCCGCTAAAGATTAGCGGCTTTTTTTATTTGGTGCCCCATATGTGCACAGACTTCATTTAAAAAGTGCAAACTCTTTTAAAATCAAGCGCTTGATTGGTGGAGATGGGGGGATTCGAACCCCCGTCCGCCAGTCCTCTGCCATTGGATCTACATGCTTAGTCACTTCTATTATTTGACCACGAACCGCCCGAAGGACAGGGTGTTAATGGCGAGCCTACTTAATCTTATAACCTTATCCCTAGGCGGGGCATCAGTTAGCATCTTGTAATTTATGATACTGCAGAATCTCTGGCTACAAGCAACCTGAGGGCAGCACACTAGCAGCGGTTTAGGCTGCTAAAGCGTAGTTTTCGTCGTTTGCGACTATTAAATTGATACGGGGGATTTACGAGATCACGTATCACTCTCGACATGCACCTCAGGTTTTGTAACCGGCGTCGAAACCAAGTCATCCCCGAAGTTGGCGTTATACTAGCGGAAACAATTAATTTACGCCAGCGGTAACGCATAAATGCTAACTATCTACACGTTTAATCTTACGATTAAATGTTGTGCTTCATTAGTCTTTCTTTGTCTCTTGACCAGTCGCGATCACGTTCGGTATCCCGTTTGTCGTGATCTTTTTTACCGGTTACTAGGGCTACTTCGCATTTGATCTTATTGCCTTTCCAGTACAGCGCCATGGCCGCACAGGTTTTGCCTTTTTGCTCGGTAACTTGGATGATGCGATCAAGTTCTTTGCGGTTAAGTAATAGTTTGCGCTGGCGTAACGGTTCGCACACTACGTGCGTGGAAGCACTTAGTAGTGGAGTGATACGGGCGCCAACAAGCCATGCTTCGTTTTGGTGGATAATAACGAAGGAATCGACAAGTTGGGCTTTGCCTTCTCGCAGACTTTTTACTTCCCAGCCAGATAAAACCAATCCGGCTTCGAACTTCTGGTCGACAAAGTAGTCATATTTTGCACGTTTATTAAGCGCTATAGTGCCCGTGCTGTTGGATTTTTTCTTTGCTTTACTCATAGTCAGAAATTATACGGTCGATAGAGGCAAAAACCTATGCTTTTCTTGAGGTATGCGCCTGAATGTTAGAAAATTCGTACTTGTTGATTATTTTGTCTGGGTAGGAGAGGCGGATGTGTTGGCCACGTTCGCGTTTTCTTCCTATCCTTAACCAATGTTGTGCAATTAGAGCCTAAATTTATGCCGGAAAGTCGATGTTTACAAGGTATCTGGTCAAGTCCGTGGATATTTATTTTTGCGGCCAGTGGGTCGGCTGTTGGGTTGGGGAATATTTGGAAGTTCCCTTATGTGCTCGGTGAGAACGGTGGCGGTGCATTTTTGCTGGTGTATTGCCTTTGTTTGATATTGGTCGGTTTGCCTGTTTTGATGGCAGAGGTTGCTTTGGGGCGGACGGTTCGTTCTAACCCTGTTGATACTGTGAATGATTTAAGCGAACGCCGGATTATTCACCCTGCGTGGGTGTGTGTGCCTTGGTTGGCTGGTTTTACGGGCTTTTTGATCCTGACGTTTTACAGTGTGATCGCAGGGTGGTCGTTGGCTTATTTAGATCGTGCTGTAACAGGCGATTTTGTGGCGGTTACGCATGATGGTGCCTTGAGCATGTTTGAGACATTGCTTTCGACGCCAGCGGAAATGCTGTTGTGGCACACGGTGTTTATGGGACTTGTGGTGCTGACAGTAGGGCAGGCTGTAACACGCGGTTTGTCTGCTGTGGTTCGTATTTTGTTGCCTATTTTGGTGGTGACTTTGCTGCTACTGGCGGCTTATTCCATGATGATCGGGAATATGAGTAAAGCGTTGAGCTTTATGTTTCGCTGGTCTTGGGAAGACATTACGTTTGATGTGGTGTTGTCGGCGGTAGGTTTGGCGCTGTTCAGTTTAAGTGTGGGCATGGGGGCGATGTTTGCCTATGGAGCCTACATGAGTAAGCGTATGTCGATCGCGCGAGCGTGCAGTATTGTCGTTGCCGTAGATTTGTTGGTTGCCATATTGGCGGCGTTGGTTATTTTTCCGTTGGCTTTTGCGTTTCAAATAGACGTTGAGGCGGGGCCTAGTCTGACGTTTGTGTCGCTTCCTATTATTTTTGGTGGTTTGCCTGGCGGACAGCTGTTTGCGGGTGTGTTCTTTTTATTGCTGGTGGTGGCTGCGTTAACTTCTGCGATTTCTATGTTGGAGTTGTTCGTCGCTTGGTTGCATGAAAAGTTTTACATGGCGCGATTGAAGGCGGCTTTTTTAATGGGGCTTGCGGTTTGGTTTGTTGGTATTGCTGTGTTGTTGTCTTTTAACCATTGGGACAGCAAGTTTTTGTTTGGCTTAAACTTTTTTGAATTGTTGGATAGGTTTACCTCGTTGATCTTGCTGCCCGTTGGCGCGATTGGGTTGTCCATTTTGGTTGCGTGGTTCATTCCTCACACTATGTTGCAAAATGAGATGATTACTAACAAGGTTAGCCATTTTCAGTGGTGGTATAAGACGTTAAAATACATCAGTATTCCAGCAATGATTGTTATTACATTTGCAGGTTGGATAGGAGTTTAGTTTGAGTCATATAGAGCGTTTTGCTCATGTAAATTATAGCTGCGAGCAGATGTTTGCTCTGGTGAATGACATTGATTGTTACCCTGAATTCTTGCCAGGCTGCTTGGACTCTACGTTGATTTCTCAAACGCCTACAGAGATTGTGGCGTCTTTGGAAGTAGGCAAAGGGCCTGTTCGTCAGTCGTTTACAACTAAGAACTTCTTACAGCCTTGTCATAAAATAGAGATGACTCTAGTGAAAGGGCCGTTTAAAAGCTTGCATGGCGTATGGACATTCACGGAATTGTCTCCAACCAGTTGTAAAATTATGCTTAGCATTCAGTTTGAATTGAGCGGGATGCTAAAGTTTGCTTTTGGGGGCGTCTTTAGCCAAATTGCGAATACGATGGTAGATTCCTTCAGTAAGCGTGCAAAAGTGGTATACGGTGAATAGTATGAGAGTTGAAGTAGCTTATGCTTTGCCCGAAAAGCAAAAGATTATTGCTTTAGAGGTAGAGGAAGGTTGTAGTGTTCGCGACGCTGTACGTCGTTCTAATATTAATGCTTTTTTCCCTGACGTGGATCTGGAAACCGTGAAAGTCGGGATTTTTGGTAAAGCGGTTAGAAATGCGGAAGAACAAGTGTTAAAAGAAGGTGAGCGAGTAGAGTTGTATCGTGAACTGAAGGTCGACCCTAAACAAGCTAGGGCCAACCGTGCAGCAAAAAATGGCTAGTTGTTTTTGATTTCTTTCAAAATGCCATTGTCGAAAATGAGCACTAAATCGTCGACCTCACTTTTTTGAGTGTCTGGTGTTCCATGGATTGATGTGAACATGTAGTGCCATTCATTTGGTTTGAAGGTGTCTCTTAGCATGGGGTTACCCAGTAGATAAGTGACCTGAGACTCTGACATGCCAATTTGTAACTGTGATAACTGATCCTTTGTTACTAGGTTCCCTTGCGATACTGGAACTTTGTAAGGGTCTGGAAATAAACTGCAGGCGCCAAGTGAAAGCGCTGCACATAATATTAAAACTGTTTTTTTCATTTGTATTATCCTTACTCTGGTATGCTAATGATAAAGTAATTATCAACAAGATCGAATAGAGAATGACTCATGACTAGCGAAAATCAAGAGCTAAAGAAAGCGGGACTCAAGGTTACCTTACCTAGAGTGAAAATTTTACAGATTCTTGAAAGTGCGGGAGACCGTCATATGAGTGCTGATGATGTTTATCGCACTCTATTGGATCAAGGTGAAGATGTGGGTCTGGCAACGGTTTACCGTGTGTTAACTCAGTTCGAAACGGCGAGTTTGGTTCAGCGTCATCATTTTGAAGCAGGTACGGCTGTATTTGAATTGGCAAAAGGCGATCACCACGATCACATGATTTGCTTAGACTCAGGTAAAGTTATTGAATTTGTTGATCCGATCATCGAAAAACGTCAGCACGAAATCGCAGAAGAACATGGCTTTGAAATCGAAGACCATAGTTTGATCTTGTACGTGCGCCCTAAAAAGAAGTAATCGCGCGCTTACTTTTTAGTTGCAGATAAAAAATGCCCAAACTGTCCAGTTTGGGCATTTTTGTTTGCTAAGCGATTAGTTGCTTATGCTTGATATCGTTTGCGCTGGTCGCTCTTATTGTAGTTGGACGTTGCCCAGCATTTCGCGGGCGTGGGCTAACGTTTGTTCTGTGAGTTCTAATCCACCCAGTAAACGTGCGATTTCCTGTGCGCGGTCTTGATCTTTGAGCAGTTCCACCTGAGAAGAGGTTGCTTGGTTTTCGACCAACTTGCTAACACGTAAATGCTGGTTACCCTGCGCGGCGACTTGCGCCAAGTGTGTTACGCAGAATACTTGTCCTCGTTTGCCGACCGAGCGCAGCATACGACCCACCACCTCAGCGATGCCACCACTGATACCAACGTCGACTTCGTCAAAGACTAAGGTTGGGATAATAGAAGTGTGCGCAGTGACTACCTGAATCCCCAAGCTGATACGAGATAGCTCACCACCAGATGCTACTTTGCGTAGTGGTTGCGCTGGTTGCCCTGGGTTAGAGGCGATCATGTATTCGATGTCTTCAAAACCGTTGGCAGACACTTGAGTGAGTGGTTGGCACTGAATATAGAAGCGGGCATGGGGCATGCCTAAGCCGTGTATTTGCTCTTCTACTTTCTTGGCTAATATGTCTTTTGCCACAATGCGTTTTTCGGTCAGCGTGGTCGCCAAGGCTGTGAGCTTTTCGTAGGCTTGTTCTTCTTTTTCTTTCAGTGATTCGATGCTTTCTTCGCTGCCTTGTAGGCTGGCTAGCTCCGCTTCAACACTTTCACGAAGGGAAATTAGGCCTTCTGGTAAGGTTCTGTGTTTGCGAGCGGTGTCGTAAATTTCTGATAAACGCTGTTCTATGTCGTTTAGACGTTCTGGGTTTTGTTCTAGCGTGTCCTGATAATGATGCAAGCTGTCGGCGGCTTCTTGCGCTTGTATTAAGGCGACGTTCATCATTTCGAGTGCGTTTTCTAGTTCTTTGGTTGCAGGGCGGATTTGGCTTGCGCTGTTAATCGCTTGGTGCAGCAAGGAGCACACGTTGCCTTCGTCGCTATCGATCAGGATGCCGCTGGCTTGATACGCTTTAAATTGTGCATCGGCGATGTTTGACAAGAAAGCTTGCTCGTTTTCTAGCTCTTCGATTTCGCCTTCTTTTAAATCAAGCTGCTGTAACTCTTGTGCTTGGTAAGACAAGAGCTGGATCTTGGCGTCTTGTTCGGATGAACGGTTTTGTTGTGCTGATAGCTCTTCTTTAAGTTGGCGCCATGTGGAATATTGGCTGCTGACTTTTTTGCTTAGCTCGGTGAGTTGACCGTATTCATCGAGCTGTTGTCTTTGGGCATTCTTTTTAAGTAGGGACTGGTGTTCGTGCTGACCATGAATGTCGACAAGGTAGCTGCCTACTTCTTTTAGGTCGCTGAGCGTGCAAGGACGGCCATTAATATAGGCTTTAGAACGACCTTCTTTGCTGATGACGCGACGCAGAATACAATGTTGTTCTTGCTCTAAATCTCTCTCTTCAAGCCACTTAAAAACATGCGGGTATTGCTGAATATCAAAACTGGCACTGATATCGGCTTTTTTTTGTCCATGTCTTACTACCGCGGCATCGGTACGATCGCCTAAGCAAAGTGACAGGGCATCCACCATGATGGATTTACCTGCACCGGTTTCACCAGAAATCACGGTCATGCCTTTTTTGAACTCCAGTTCTAGGGATTCAACAATGGCGAAGTTGGAAATAGCGATGCTGGTCAGCATAGAGTGCTCCAAAAAAGAGAATATATTTATATGGTTATTTATACAGTACTTGGTTGTTTTTTGACAAGTACTGTCAGTAAATTAAATTCCCATGAAATTAATGCGGCTATAGTGTTGAAAGGTAAAAAGCTGTCCCCATATAACCAGCACAGACAAAGAATTGTTTCTGTTATTTGGAGTTGAAGAATGAGTGAGCAGCAAAAAAATCCTAACCTAGACGCGGAGCAAGATTTGAAAAGCGAAACGCAAAACGAATCAGTAGAAGAACTTTTAGAGCCAGAAGTAGAGACTTTAGAAGAAGTTACTGAAAATGATGAGCTTGCAAAAGCATTAGAAGAAGTCGCTCAGTACAAAGAAGCGGCACTTCGCGCTCACGCTGACGCGCAAAATGTTCGTCGTCGTGCAGAACAAGATGTCGAGAAAGCGCACAAGTTTGGTTTAGAAAAGTTTGCTAAATCCGTGGTGAACGTGGCGGACAATCTTGAACGTGCTTTGGCGTCTGCACCGGATACAGGAGAAGAAGACCCTGTACGTGAAGGCGTTGAGCTGACATTAAAAGATTTGCTAGAAACCTTGGCGCGTTTTGAGGTGAAAGTCGTTGATCCACATGGCGAACCTTTCAACCCAGAATTGCATCAAGCAATGACTATGGTGCCAAACCCTGAGCTAGAACCTAACACCGTAATGGATGTTGTACAGAAGGGTTACACCATCAATGGCCGCCTATTGCGCCCAGCTATGGTAGTGGTTTCAAGCGCGGCTTAAAAATACTGTCATTTTTTTGACACTGGACGCTTGAAATACTTTTAAGCGTACCCAAATACAGAATTATCATTGTTATAAACGAATTTATTGGAGATACAAACCATGGGTAGAATCATTGGTATTGACTTAGGTACAACGAACTCTTGTGTTGCTGTGTTGGATGGCGAAAAAGCGCGCGTTATTGAAAACGCTGAAGGCGATCGCACCACTCCTTCCATCGTTGCATTTGCAGAAGATGGCGAAGTATTAGTAGGTCAATCAGCTAAGCGTCAAGCGGTAACCAACCCAACAAACACTTTGTTCGCGGTTAAGCGTTTGATCGGTCGTAAATTTAAAGATGACGTTGTACAAAAAGACATCTCTATGGTGCCTTACAAAATCATCAGTGCAGACAATGGCGATGCGTGGGTAGAAGTGAAAGGCGACAAGAAAGCGCCACCACAAATCTCTGCTGAAGTTCTTAAGAAAATGAAGAAAACTGCAGAAGACTACCTAGGCGAGAAAGTAACAGAAGCGGTTATCACTGTGCCTGCTTACTTTAACGATTCTCAGCGTCAAGCAACAAAAGATGCGGGTAAAATCGCAGGTCTTGAAGTTAAACGTATTATCAACGAGCCAACAGCGGCTGCCTTGGCTTACGGTCTAGACAAGAGCTCTGGCGATTCTACTGTTGCGGTTTATGACCTTGGTGGTGGTACATTCGATATCTCTATCATCGAAATCGCTGACGTAGATGGCGAGAAACAATTCGAAGTATTGTCTACAAACGGTGATACTTTCCTAGGTGGTGAAGATTTCGACATGCGCGTTATCGAATACCTAGCAGCTGAATTTAAGAAATCGTCTGGTATCGATCTACACAACGATCCACTAGCGCTACAACGTTTGAAAGAAGCGGGTGAGAAAGCGAAAGTTGAGTTGTCTTCTTCTTCTCAGACAGAAGTTAACTTGCCTTACATCACTGCTGATGCAACAGGCCCTAAACACTTGAACGTTAAATTGACTCGTTCTAAGTTGGAGTCTTTGGTTGAAGAGTTAGTATTGAAATCTCTTGAGCCTTGCCGTCAAGCTCTAAAAGATGCGGATCTTTCTGCTTCTGATATCGACGAAGTTATCTTGGTCGGTGGTCAAACTCGTATGCCACTAGTACAAGCGAAAGTAACGGAATTCTTCGGTAAAGAGCCACGTAAAGACGTGAACCCAGACGAAGCTGTTGCAATCGGTGCATCTATTCAAGGTGCGGTACTTTCTGGTGATGTGAAAGACGTTCTTCTTCTAGACGTTACGCCTCTGTCTCTAGGTATCGAGACTATGGGTGGTGTGATGACTACGTTGATCGAGAAAAACACAACGATCCCAACGAAGAAATCTCAGACGTTCTCTACAGCAGAAGACAACCAAAATGCGGTAACTATCCACGCATTGCAGGGTGAGCGTAAGCAAGCGGCTCAGAACAAATCTCTAGGTCGTTTCGACTTGGCTGACATTCCACCTGCTCCACGTGGTGTGCCACAAATCGAAGTAAGCTTCGACATCGATGCCAACGGTATCTTGAGCGTTTCTGCGAAAGACAAAGCGACAGGTAAAGAGCAGTCTATCGTAATCAAGTCTTCTTCTGGCCTAAGTGATGAAGAAGTAGAAAAAATGGTTCAAGACGCTGAAGCGAACGCGGAAGAAGACCGTAAGTTCGAAGAGCTTGTACAAGTTCGTAACACAGCTGACGGCATGATTCACGCGACTCGTAAAACCTTGACTGATGCTGGCGATAAAGCAACAGCGGAAGAGAAAGAAGCGATTGAAACTGCGATCACAGAACTTGAAGAAGCACTAACGTCTAACGACAAAGAGAAGATCGAAGAGAAAACCAATGCGTTGACTCAAGCGTCTGGTTCTTTGGCTCAGAAGATGTATGCCGATGCTGAAGCGGCTGAACAACCAGCAGGCGAAGGCGAGCAAGCTAAGTCTCAGGACGACGCTGTTGATGCAGAGTTCGAAGAAGTAAAAGACGATAAAAAATAAGCGTTAAACACTTATTTTGCCTCTATTGATGGGGCGGTTTATGGCAAGCACGGTTTTGAACCGTGCTTTGCTGTTTACACTATCTTCGATTGATGAGCGCTTAGCGGCATGGTTTTATTCTGACGTTTTTCGGCTCTGCCATCTTAGATAAAGAAGACTTTTAAATTCAGACTTTTCAAAATTCAGGAATGCCTGCGATGAGCAAAAGAGACTATTACGACGTTCTTGGTGTCGCCAAGAGTGCGGATAAGAAAGAGATTAAAAAAGCTTATCGTTCTTTAGCGAATAAGTACCATCCAGACAAAAACCCAGATAACCCAGAAGCGCTTGATAAGTTTAAAGAGCTGGCTGAAGCGTACGAAGTACTGTCTTCTGATGATAAGCGTGCTGCCTATGATCGATTTGGGCATGAAGGCGTAAATGGTCAGGCTGGTGGCGGTTACGGCGGTGGTGCCGGTGGCTTTAGCGACATTTTTGGTGATGTTTTTGGCGATATTTTTGGCGGCGGTGGTGGCGGTCAAAGCCGTACGCGTCGTGGTTCAGACCTACGCTACACACTAGAGCTAGATCTTGAGCAAGCTGTCTGGGGCTGCGAAGAAAAAATTCGCATTCCAACGCTGGTTGGTTGTAAAACGTGTGATGGCTCTGGTGCGAAAAAAGGCTCCTCTCCAAAAACGTGTGGAACTTGTGGTGGCGCTGGTCAAGTGCGTATGTCACAGGGCTTTTTCTCTGTACAGCAAGCGTGTCCAGAGTGTCATGGTCAGGGCCAAGTAATCAGTGATCCTTGTAAAGATTGTCATGGCCAAGGCCGTGTTCAGGAATATAAAACACTGAATGTTAAGATTCCTGCGGGCGTTGATACTGGTGATCGTATTCGTTTGTCAGGTGAGGGTGAAGCTGGAACACATGGCGGTCCTGCTGGCGACTTGTTTGTTCAAGTGTCCGTTAAGCAGCATGCTATTTTTGAGCGCGATGGGGCGAATCTGTATTGTGAAGTGCCGATTAGTTTCACTACCGCAGCATTGGGTGGCGAAATTGATGTTCCTACACTGGATGGCCGTGTGCGATTAAAAGTCACCCCTGAGTGTCAGTCAGGTAAGTTGTTCCGTTTGCGTAACAAGGGTGTTAAACCTGTTCGTGGCGGACCAGTAGGTGATTTGATTTGTAAGGCGGTTGTTGAAACACCGGTTAACCTTACTGCTCGTCAAAAAGAGTTGCTTACGGAATTGGCTGATAGCATGGGTGAAGGTACAGACCATTCGCCTAAGCAAAAAAGCTGGTTTGATGGCGTAAAACGTTTTTTTGATGACATCAAAAAATAGCTAGTTACGGCTTATGTAATATAGAAAAGGCGCCGGTTTTGGCGCCTTTTTTTATTGTCTTGCGTTGGGTTATTTTTGAAGGTTTTTTTGAAGGTTTTTTTGAATGGTTTGGGTGTACCACTCTAGGAAGTTCATTACACCGAATTCAAACGTTTCAGAATATGGGCCAGGTTGATAACCTATCGAATTGATTCCCCGTTGATTTTCCTCACCAAGTACTCTGTCTTGATCGTTGGTGGCATCCCAAACTTGACGTAGACGCTCTGGATTATAGTCTTCGCCTTCTACTGCATCTTTGTGCACGAACCATTTTGTTGTCACCATAGATTCTTGTGCTGAAATCGGTAGCACGCGAAAGACAATAAAGTGATCGGATTGCATGTGGTTCCAAGAATTCGGTAAGTGCAAAATTCGCATTGACCCTAATTCTGGGTTTTTGATGTTACCAAGTAATTTTTTGCAGCCTGCTTCACCGTCGATGGTCATGACTTTTGTGCCTTTCTTCAGCGGCATACGAACAATGCGGTTGCGTTTGCCTGGACCGAAGCTACGGTGCTGGTGGGGAATGCCTTCAGCGTCCCATTTGGCAGCTTGCTCTGCGTAGTGGTCGAGAAAGTCCTGTGGTGCTCTTGGGTCGTTTGTGTCGTCCCATTCGAGGATGGTGTTTAGTAGTTCTGGATGGCTGCCAACACAGTGATAACACTCACGGTTGTTTTCGAGTACGAGTTTCCAGTTGGCCTTTTCGTACATACTGGATTCTACCGCTAGCTTGGTGTTTTCTACATCGTAAGGTGACATGTATTCTTCCAGAGTAGCAAGAAATTCGTCGAAATCACCTTGAGGCTCTTCTTTGCCTAGCGCAATAAATATGAAGCCGCCAGCGGTTTTGCAGTGTGCTTTTTTTAATCCATGCTTGGATTTATCGAAGCTATCGCCCATCTCAGAGCCTGCAAACAGTAGGCTTCCTTTTAGGTCGTATGTCCACTGATGATAAGGGCATACTAGATTCGCTGCTTTACCACGATGTTCTAGGCAGATTCGAGACCCACGATGGCGGCAGGTATTGTGGAATGCATTAACTGAACCGTCAGCGTCGCGAACAATAAGGATTGGGTTTTGTGCGATCTCAACAGTGAAATAGTCGCCACGCTTTGGTATTTCACTGGTCATGCCAACAAATAGCCATTCTTTCTGGAATACTTCTTCCACATCGACGCGGAACATATGTGGGTCGTTGTAAAGTGGTGCGTCCAGCGAGTAGTTTGCTGGACGTGCCTCAAGCAATGTTGACATTTCTGTGCGAGCTTCTTGAATAGTCGCGTAACGCATGTTTAACAGATCGTTTTGATTCATTAGAGTGGTCCTCTATAAAAGCCTAGTTGATGTGGCTTCTCTCGCTAGTTCGGTGATTCCAGTCGGGCGTTTAGGCGCGCCTTTTTCACCGTTATAATTATGGCTATATCCTTACTTATTTTAAGGATATTGGAATGACTAGGCGCGACACGTTCCTGTGCATAAATCGACGATCTTGTTGTGGATGGCGCAATGTTGGCAGGGTGTGACGAGGAGGGAATGGATAATCTGTTTTTGACTGTGTAGCCAGAAGGCGCCTATTTGGCGCCTTTTTCTTTTAATAGATAGTCGATGTAGTTACGTAATAAGCTAGCGGCATTGGTGAAGCTTTTATTGTTTGGAATAATAAAGTCCGCTTTGCTGCGAATGTCGATGGTCTTTAGGGACGCTTGGCGAACGTGTCGCATGTATCGGCTGGTAACTTCGTTTACATCGCGACCGCGCTCTGCGATATCGCGTTTTAGTCGACGTACGATGGCAATGTCCATGTCGGTGTCAACGTAAAGCAGGTAATCTACGGCATCACGAATTGCTGCGTCTTGGAACATCATGTGACCTTCGACAAGCACGACATGAGTTGGATCAAGGTTACGATAACCAACGCGTTTGTGCTGAGAGTGGTCGTAAACTGGGATTTCGTTAGGCTGTTGACGATTTTTGCAATTGTGAATAGCAAGGGTGATGCTTTCTAGATCGAGCGAGCTCAGGTCGTCGAAATTGTATACGTCAGGGTCGATGCTGCCGCAGCCATTATAAAAACTGTCTTGGCATAATACGGTGATTTTATCGCCTTGGTCTTCTGCCAATAGGGAACATAGTCGGCTTTTTCCACTTCCGGAAACGCCAGTAATGCCAATTACAAGTGCCATTGATTACCTCTGAAAATAAAGTGCTAGCGCTTCTTGAAATGGAGGCGCTTATAGTGTGATATTATATATCAGCTTTGACTGATTTTGCCTGATAAACTGAATTAAGACTTTAAATTGAGATGATTAATGCCTAGAAAAGTGGCTCCAATGTGGATGGCGTTTGCTTTGGTTGCTTTAGTGAGTAAACCGGTTTTTGCTATGGCAGAAACAAACGAAAGTGCAACATCTTCAGATGTGGCGGAACTGTTTGGCTTGCCTGTGAACGGATTGTCATTGGCTAAGTTAGAGTCTCGGTTAGAGAGTATGGGGCTGCAAAGTTATCCTTCCTATAAACCCGGTATTGTAAGCTATAGCTTAGGTCCCGAAGGTATTTTAGGCGTAACGAACGCCACAATTTATTTCAACAGTTCTAAATACGTTAGCCAAGTGCTGTTATCGGGCGTGGTAGAAAGTAGTGAGAAACGGAAAAACTTAGGTGAGTTATTGGGACGTAAGTACGGCGTTCCTACTGAAGGGTCTTTGAAGAATGGCTTGGGGCGTTCGACATGGAGCTTTCGAGATGGGACGACAATCAATCTTCGTAATACGACCTATGATGTGTCTATTTTGTATGTGGATGAGCAGCCAGAAGTCATGACTCGTTCTAACAAAATTGATGTAGAAGCCTTGTCTAATAGAAAATAATGGAATTTATTCTGCCTTGTTCTCGGTGTAGTTAGCTGTATATGTTTATTTTAGATCTCAACCTTCGTTTAGCGCATTTCATTCAACCTCACTTACAAGATATTTCTTTGGCGCTGGTGGCGACCTGTTTGGTGGTTTATGGCGACAAGGTGAATGGCATTTTGAAGCGATGGGTATCTTCTTGGGTTTTTATCGCTAGGGTATCGGCGTTTATTCTTATGTGTACATTTGGTTATGGCTTGTTAACCTTGTGGAGTCAGCCTCTGGTTTATTGGGGAATTACGCGTATCGATTTTGTCTATCGGCCTGCTTTTGTCTTCTTATGCTTTTGTATTTTGGGGATTTTGGCTGAAAGAAAGCGTCATTTGTAAAATAATTCATGAAAGTTCCTGTCAGTTTTTGTTGCCCAATTACCACATAATCCCGTTGTTCTGAGTGATATGCCATTAAAAGTCGGGATTATGTAGTAAAGTTTCTAGACCCTTCTGTTTATTTCGTTATTTCTATAAAAAAACGCTCTAAAGTCCCGATTTTAAAGGTTTTTTGTAGTCTTCTTACAATTTGTTTTTGTCCCATTCTGCCGTTAGACTGCGCCCATATTGATACAACAAAGTCTTTTTTCGGGGGCAGAAAATGACAAGCACTTGGTTACAGGCACTTTCACAAGCAGAATCTATGATTCCTCTTTTGGGTAAACTAGGTCGTGAGAAAGCGGTAAAAGTTCAACTAGCAGGCAACACCTTAATGGCGGATTCTGTTACTGGACTGATGGCTGCATTCGATCAGCATCCTGAATTAGACCTTGTTCAAGTCTATCAAGTGTTAGAGCAAGTATTGGCAAGCGACGTTTCTAATACGGTGGTTGAGCTAGAGTCTTTGATTGCAGAGGCGGATGTTGCAACCGTATTGGCGAACCAATCCACTGATGGTTCTGAAACTCCAGTTGTGCTTTACGGTTTTGGCCGCATTGGTCGATTGCTTGCGCGTCGTATGTGTACTCTTGGTCACACAACTCCAGGTATGTCACTTGCTGCTATCGTTGTGCGTAAGGCTTGCGATAACGATCTTGCGAAGCGTGCTAGCTTGCTTAAGTACGATTCTGTCCATGGCACTTATGACGGACTGGTTAAAGTTGATGAAGCAAACCAATCTTTGATTATTAATGGTTCGCCAGTAAAAGTTATCTACGCATCAGACCCTGCTGAAGTGGATTACCAAGCTCACGGTATTAACAATGCTTTGTTGGTTGATAATACAGGCCGCTGGCGCGATCACGATGGTTTGAGTGTTCACTTGAATCGTCCTGGTATTGAGCGTGTTGTGCTAACGGCGCCAGGTAAAGAGATGAAGAATATCGTCTTTGGGGTTAACGATGGCGATGTCACGGATCAGGATCGTATTGTGTCTGCCGCGTCTTGTACGACAAATGCGATTACGCCTATCTTGTCTGTACTTGAAGAAAAATTCGGCATCGTATCGGGCCATGTTGAAACGGTTCACGCCTACACCAATGACCAAAATCTAATTGATAATATTCACAAAGGTGATCGTCGTGGACGCGCTGCCGGAATGAATATGGTGATGACTGAAACCGGCGCTGCAAAAGCGGTATCTAAAGCGATTCCTTCTTTAGAAGGTAAGCTAAGTGGCAGTGCGATTCGTGTTCCAGTGATTAATGTGTCTATTGCAGTACTGAGCCTGAACCTTAAATCAGCCACTTCTGTTGATGAGATCAATCAATTGTTGAAAGCCGCATCAGCGAGTGCTGAGCTGACGGGACAGATTGGTTACAGTGATGAAGCCGATGCTGTCAGCTCTGATTTTATCGGTTCTCAGCAAGCGGGCGTAGTCGATTCTTTATCAACTAAGGTGCGCGACAATCAAGCGATCTTGTATGTTTGGTACGACAATGAGTACGGTTACAGCTGTCAGGTTGTTCGCTTGATGGAGAAACTGGCACAAGCAAATTTTATGAGTGCTGAGTTGCTTAAGGATGAAGCAGCTTAAGCAAGTGAAGAGATGACCGAACACATTTATGTGTTGTTGTACGGCGGCCTTAGGGTCGCCGTTTTTTTTTGCCTGTTAATTAGGTGAATTTAGGCTAAAAAAAAAAGCCGGACAAGTGTCCGGCTTTAAAAAAGTAACTAGCAGTTGCGAATAACATCATCCTGTGGGAGATGGTGTTATTCATCTAAATCATGACTGTGGGGGCATGATTTAGGGGGGATACAGTTAGGGCTGTATCGATACATATTAGGCCGCTGTTCAACCTAAGAGATGAGCGTATTCTAGCTTTTCGAGCTGTTCTTACAAGCGATATAAATTGATTTGTTGGATTAGAATAATTAATGCAAAATACGCTGTATGGCTTCTATTGAAGCAATCGAATTTCGATATTTTTTAATTTTTTTGTGATTTTCCTGAAATTACTATCATATAGCGTTCTTTCACTGTCTGTTCTAGGGTGTTTTTCTTAGAAGTCTGTGCTGTATTGGAGGCTTGGTTAGTTAGTTGAAGGTTTTGCAGTAGCTGAGGTTGTCTTATGGTGGGACTTATATGAAGTCTATTCCTTTGTCTGGTTTGGGTACGTTTGCTATTGCTGCACGTCATTTGAGCTTTACGAAAGCCGCTCAAGAAATGCATTTAACGCAAGGTGCAGTTAGCCAACAAATTCGGCAATTAGAAGAGCGTTTAGGTTTAACCTTATTCGTTCGTTACCATCGTCGACTGGAGCTGACTGTGGCTGGGGTTCGGCTGGCGGTGCAGCTGAATCATAGTTTTACTGAGATTAACGATCTGATTCTTGAATTGCAGGAAGAAGAGACTTCCAATATTTTGACAGTGTCTGTGATGCCTTCTTTTGCAACCAAGTGGCTGATTCCTCGATTGGGAAGTTTGCAAGAAGCGTATCCAGATTTGCAGTTGCGAATTCAGGCGAACGATAGGGAAGTGAATTTTCAGCGAGATCGTATTGATGTGGCCATTGTGCATAGCCATGTTCACAGTTCAAAAGGCTACATTGTGCCATTAATGAAAGATAAGGTGTTTCCTGTTTGTAGCCCTGCTTTTGCCCATGCTCGCTCGTTAAGCGAGGCGAATCAGTTAGCGCAAGTGCCTTTGTTAAATGATGACTCTGAGTGGCGTTTTTCTAGTCCATATGCCGAATGGGAAAAGTGGCTTTTATTAGCCAATGCTAAGGGGGTCAAACCTTCCCGTGGCATCAGTTTTAACCGTGGTGATCTGGCTGTGCAAGCCGCCGTAGCGGGTCAAGGTGTCGCGTTAGGGCGAACCCCCTTGGTGATGGATGATATCCAGCAAGGCCGATTAATGCGGCCATTTAATGAGACTCTAGACGAAGGTCACGCCTACTTATTTGTCTGCCCTGAGATGCAGCGTCAGCGGGAGCCTGTTCAGCAGTTGCTGCGCTGGTTAGTGACAGAATGTTATGAATATTCACCCGGTGATGCGCTGACGATGTTGAGCGAGCTTGGCTAGCTTGTTGAAAAATTAGTTATCCAATAACAATTTGATTGAAATCGCCAAACACATAATGATCACCATTGGGCGAATGAGCTTCGAACCTTTGGTGATCACAAGGCGAGAGCCTAGTTGCGCGCCAAACCATTGTCCTATTCCCATCACAATGCCTAAAGCCCAAATAAGATGACCGCTAAAGATAAATATGGCTAAAGATGACAGGTTACTCGTTGCATTGAGTACCTTGGTGTGAGCGGTTGCTGAAACGACAGTGAGTCCCATTAGACACAAGTAGGCGGTTGAAAAGAAAGCGCCAGTTCCAGGGCCGATTAAACCATCATAAAAACCGATGCTGGTGCCGATAATTATCGCAAACTGTATATGGGTTAACGATAATTTGCTGGCAATATATGGCTGAATTTTGGGAAGGAATAAAAAGAAAATGGCGACAGCGATCAAGATGATAGGAACCGCTTTGAGCAACAAACTGCTGTCCAAATACGAAACCAATAAAGTACCTAATATTGCTCCAGTGGCTGTCATTGTTATGGAGAGCCACATTTCTGACAGCTTAACTTGCCCTTTTTTAATAAAATGATAGGACGCTGATACCGTTCCTGCGCAGCCTTGAAGCTTATTCGTGGCGAGCGCTTCGGCAGGAGATAGGCCCGCAGCCAATAAAACAGGAACCGTAATGAGTCCGCCTCCGCCTGCTATCGCATCAATAACGCCGGCAAAAAAAGCGGCGCAAAACAGAGCAATATAAATCCATATAGAGAGATCGAAAAATACTAAATCCATGAAGTGCTTATTCCTATTGATGCTGCTGTGCGGCGTGGTGTGGGTAGGGGGTTCCTTTCTAGTAGATCAAAAAAAGCCTATCTAGACAATGAGCTAGATAGGCTTTAGTGATGATATTGTGTGAGAAGAGGTTATAGCTTGCTTTGTAGATAACTCTCTAATGCACTGACTTGGTCTGCAGTGAATTCAAGGCCAAGTTTGGTGCGACGCCATAAAATGTCTTCTGCTGAACGTGCCCACTCGTGGTCGATCAAATAGTCGACTTCAACCTGATAAAGCTGGTTGCCGAAGTGTTGACCAAGGTCGCTTTCGGAATTGGCTTTGCTCAATAGTGTGTGAGTCAGTGAACCGTAGCTATTGGCAAAGCGATGAGCAAGGTGTGCACCGATAAATGGGTAGTCTTGTTGCAATTTCATTGCGAAAGCATCAAGAGACATGCCCAAGTCACCTCCAGGCAAGGGTTTTGAGTGTGTCCACTCATCGCCTAGGTTGTCAAAATAAGGCGTCAGCTTCTTCATTGCTGATAATGCAAGCTTACGGTATGTGGTGATTTTTCCGCCAAAAATACTGAGCAACGGTGCCTGATGGTTTTGGTCATCAAGATGAAGCGTGTAATCGCGAGTTACCGCTGATGGATCTGAGGATTCGTCTTCTAATAAAGGACGAACTCCAGAATAGCTCCAGATAACATCCGCAGGAGTTAACGTTTTTTTGAAATGATCGTTAGCCACTTTTAGGATGTATTGCGTTTCTTCTTCGGAAATCGACACACCTTTTGGATCACCTTTGTACTCAACGTCCGTAGTGCCCAATAATGTGTAATTTTCGCGGTAAGGAATAGCGAACACAATACGTTTGTCGGTGTTTTGCATGATGAAGGCATTGGAGTGTTGGTACATTTTAGGTACAACAATATGGCTGCCTTTGATCATACGGATTCCGTATGGTGCTTTTTCTTCGACTTTGCTTTCGATAAAGGAAGATACCCATGGACCCGCAGCGTTAACCAAGGCTTTGGCGGTTATTTCTTGCGTTTCCTTAGTGATTTGATCTTCTAAGGTGATTTGCCATTGGCTGTCGACACGTTTTGCAGAGGTACAGCGTGTACGCGCAAAAATAGACGCTCCATTCTGTTGAGCGCTTAGGGCGTTGGTTACCACTAGGCGAGCATCGTCAACCCAGCAATCAGAGTATTCAAAGCCCTGTTTAATATCGTCTTTTAATGGGCTGTCTGAACCGTATTTAACGCCTTTCGAACCTAAAAGAGTCTCGCGCTTGCCGAGGTTGTCATAAAGGAATAAACCAATGCGAATTAGCCATGCAGGGCGTAGATGTGGTCTGTGTGGCATTTGAAAGCGCAAAGGAGTCACAAGGTGCGGAGCAACTTTTAACAATACTTCTCGCTCTGTTAGGGCTTCTTTTACAAGGCGAAATTCATAATGCTCAAGATAACGCAAACCACCATGAATTAGCTTACTGCTTGACGATGATGTTGCATGGGCTAGGTCTCCCATTTCACAAAGGCCAACATTTAAGCCGCGTCCGGCCGCATCTGCAGCGATTCCTGTACCGTTAATGCCGCCGCCAACAACAAATAGGTCGAAATGGGAGTGATTCATGTAAAGCCTCACGATTAAATTCGAATGTATATGTTCGAAAATGAACATTTAGTTTCGATATTAAACCTCTAAGCGGCTTATGACAATAACGCTTTGTGAAGTTTTGATGATTATTCATGCTTAATTTGCAAGCAAAGGGGAGTGTCTGGGACTGGATGATGAGGTGTTATGTTGCCCAAGGGGTTACTTGGGCGAGCATATTTCTAGGCGTATTTTGTGTTCTTTGATGAGTTTCAAAATGGCTTTTGGTGGTTGTTCATCCGTAAAAAGTCTATCGACTTGTGTGATATTGCCTAGGCGTACAACCGCATTTCTACCGAACTTTCCACTATCCGCGGCAAGAAAGACCGTGCGGGAATTAGAAATGATGCTCTGCGCAACACGCACTTCTTGGTAATCGTAATCCAGCAAAGAGCCGTCGTTTGGATCGATACCGCTGATGCCAATGATGCCAAAATCGACTCGGAATTGGTTTATGAAGTCGATGGTTGCTTCCCCCATAACACCACCATCTCTGGAGCGTACCGTGCCGCCAGCGATGATGACGGTAAAATCTTCCTTGCCACTTAGGATGGCTGCGACGTTAAGGTTGTTGGTGATGACTTGTAAACCTTGATGGTTGAGTAGCGCTCGAGCAACGGTTTCGGTCGTAGTACCGATGTTGATAAACAAAGAGGCATGATTGGGGATTTCAGCAGCGATGCGTTTGGCGATTTGCTCTTTTGCAGGGAGTTGCAAAATTTGTCGAGTCGCATAAGCCACGTTTGTTGTGCTGGAGTCATAGCTTGCGCCACCATGATGTCGGCGTATTTGGCCGGCTTTGGCTAGCTCATTAATGTCGCGTCGAATTGTTTGCGGCGTAACAGCAAATTGGCTGGCCAATTCGTCAATGGTTACATAACCTTTTTCTTTCACTATGGCGACAATTTTGTCTTGGCGAGATAGCTGGCCCATGTTGTTTTCTTCTCCTGAAAAAGGTTACTACTTGCTAAACGAGTACTCATTGGTTTTTAATAGAGATATTCGTATTTGAATATTTATGTTCAAAAAACAAAATAACAATGTAAGTCGCTTACTATCAAGCGACTGTGACTTCTAAGAGCATTCATCATGACTCATTATATTCTTGCTATCGACCAAGGCACCACAAGTTCTAGGGCTATTTTATTTGATGAGAAAGGTTCACGAGTTGGCCAGTCCCAACAAGAGTTCCCGCAAATATTCCCTGACGACGGTTGGGTTGAACATGACCCAGAAGACATTTGGTCATCTACTTTAGCTGTGTGTCAGTCTGTTCTCAAGGATACAGGCATAGATGCGCAAGCGATAGCAACAATAGGCATTACCAATCAGCGTGAAACGACCATCTTATGGGACACTGAAACAGGTAAGCCCGTTTACAATGCGATTGTATGGCAAGACCGCCGCACAAGTTCCTTTTGCCAAACACTGACTGATCAAGGTTTGAGCGAAAAGGTACAAGAAAAAACCGGTCTACTGATTGACCCTTATTTCTCTGCTACCAAAATTCGTTGGATATTAGACAACGTTGAAGGTGCTAGAGAAAAAGCGCAGGCTGGCAAATTGGCGTTTGGGACCGTTGATAGCTTTTTATTGTGGCGGTTAACGAATGGCAAATCTCATAAAACCGATGCCACCAACGCGGCTCGAACCATGGCGTTCAATATCCACACTCAGGAGTGGGACGATGAGCTAATTGAATTGCTTGGTATTGGTGATGTGTTGTTTCCTGAAGTGATGGATTGCAGTGCCGATTTTGGTGTGATTGATTCATCTTGGCTAGGTGCTGAAATACCAGTCAATGGTATTGCTGGCGATCAGCAAGCCGCTTTGGTTGGTCAGGCATGCTTTACTCCAGGTATGGTGAAAAGTACTTATGGAACAGGTTGTTTCATGATACTCAACACGGGTGACAACGCCATTCGTTCCGAGCATAAGTTGCTGACGACGGTAGGTTATCGTTTAAACGGAAAAGTGACTTATGCCCTAGAAGGCAGCATTTTCGTGGCTGGCGCTGCCATTCAATGGCTCAGAGACGGTTTGAAATTGTTTTCTGACGCCAAAGAAACACAAAGTTTGGCGAAAAAAGCGCTAAACGATGACTCTGTTTATTTGGTGCCGGCATTTACTGGTCTAGGAGCGCCTTATTGGGATCCTGATGCGCGTGGTGCCATGATAGGTTTAACACGCGACACGAGTGTGTCTGACATAGTGAGTGCTGGTTTGCGTTCTGTGTGCTATCAAACTCGAGACCTTGTCGGTGCTATGGCGCAAGACGGTGCGACGTTTAGCTCGTTGCGTGTTGATGGTGGCATGGTCATTAACGATGTGATGGTGCAGTTTTTAAGTGATCTATTAGAGATCACGGTAGAGCGTCCTTGTGTGACAGAAACCACCGCTTTAGGAGCGGCGTTTTTAGCGGGCTTGCACGTTGGTCTTTATAAATCTTTGGACGAAGTGGGTGATTTATGGGTTGCTGACAAGCGCTTTGAGCCAACGATGGAGAAAGGGACGGGCGATAAATTGTATCAAGGTTGGCAAAAAGCCGTTGATCGTGTGAGAACTCGTAACTAGTTTTTTACGATTTAATACACTCTTAGGCTTGTACGATTAAGTGATTATGGCTACTTTAAAGACAAGGATATCTTTTATAAAGGGTTGAGAGAATGTCAAAGCAGTTTGCCGAAGTACAGCAAGAAGATTTTATGAAATTTGGTGGTGAGCGCCCAAGCTATTTAGAGATCGAAGATGCTTTGATGAAGCTAGGTGGTCATGGGGTTAACGGTAACAATTTCAAAAATGAAATGGTGAAATTGGCTGGTTGGACTGGTGGTGCGTTAACGACTTATGCCCAACGTGCAGCGGTTGCTCAGGCGGCGTTTAACCGTATTCGCGAAGTATTGCCTAAAGTGAATACGCCCGAAGAATTAAGAGCGCTTCTGAAAAGCTTAAAATAACCTTTTCTTGCAAGCTTAAGCCTTTAAAAAAAGGGGAACAGATATTTGTCTGTTCCCCTTTTTTATTGGTAATTTTTAGCCAAGTTACTCAGCGTCAGCAATAGCCTTCATGCCGTATTCTTCATCTAAGATGCGGCCAATCACATTGTTGCCCGCTAAATGATGGGCGTATTGCATATGTAGACAACGCACTTGGTCCCAATTAGCGATACCGCCAATGCCAAGTTTATCAAACAGAGGCTTGAAGCCTTTTTCTTCAATAATGGCTTTGTGTTCATCGCTCATTACGGCCCAGCGTCTGGCAATGTAATCGCGGTGGGAAGCATGATGGGCTTCTCGTAATGCTTCGTCTTCCTTGATTCGCTGTTCAAGTTCTTTTACAACACCGCGGCTTTCTATTTTTGCCAAGGCTTTGTCTATGGCTTTGCTGGAAAGCCAATACAGAGTAGGGAAGGGCTGGTCGAAAACCCAGGTTTCCATTTCTAATACTTGCGGAATACCGTTAGGCGAATAGTGTGCAATCGCACTTATTCCACTCGGGGTGCGTCCGAGCTGTGCTGTGATGATGTCAATATCACCTTGAGAAAGAGTTTTCATAATGTCTTACTGAGTTGGGTCTTCTAAGTAGAAGAATTAAATAACAAACGCAGGGAAACTTGCGGCGAATTTCTGTATCCATTCGGCGGCGGCTTCATTGTAGTTTAGTCGTCGACCTTGGATTTTTTCTTGGCGTCGATAATGCTCTATCTGGGAAAGCTGCTCTATCATGCGAACACAGTAACATTCTTCTTTGGTCGGAAACTCGATGGCGATGTGGTAACCGTCATCTTTTTTGTTGCACCAAACTACACGGCCAGACACGCAAAAATTTGGGTCAATTTCTTCCAATGTAATTCTTACTGATCGTCCATTATCAAACGGACGAAGGGCAACATATGTGATACCGACAAACCCAACTCTTTCTTCACTAATGGGAGGGAAGGGTTGATCTTCTATTAGTGTAATTTCTAAAGGAAGATCTTTCGGATGTGCAACAAATTCCATCGCAACAAGCCAGCTACTATTTCAGATATTTATGTTATCGGCCAATGTGGCAGAGTGTTTAAAAAAGAATGGGAATTGTACGCTTTTTGCTCTGCCTGTACAGACGAATTTTAAGATGTGTTGAGGCAAAATCATAACTTTTACTTATATAAGTGATTGCTCTGTATTGCCCCCAGCGTACGGGATTGCCCTGTTTTTATAACTCGTAACGTTTAGCTTAACTGCTGTTGGCAAAGTTTGCCTAATTCTTTTAGTGCGGAGTCGGTTTTATTGTCCCAAGTGAGTGCGTAATTTAGTCTGAAATGATGGTCAAATTGGGCGGTTAAACTGAAGGCTAAGCCGGGTAATAGACCTATGTTTTTTTCTAGCGCTTGGACGTGTAGCGTCATGGCGTTTACTGAGCTTGGGAGCGTCACCCATAGTAGGAACCCACCTTTAGGGTGTGAAGAGGTTGTGCCTACTGGGAAGTGCTCGCGAATGATCGCTTGGCAACGAAGCAGGTTATCTTGGTAGGTTTGTCTGGTTTTACGCAAATGACGGTCGTATGCGCCATTTTCGAGAAAGTTGGCGATGGCGGTTTGAGTCAGTGTTGGAATCGCAAGAGATTGCACGTAGGCATAATGTTCTATCTTAGCTTGGAATTGACCGCCAACGATCCAACCAATGCGGAATCCTGGAGCAATACTTTTGGAAAATGAACTGCAGTAAATAACCGTGTTATTGATGTCGTCTGCTTTCAATGCGCGTTCACGTTTGTCTTTGTAACTCAATTCTCCGTACACGTCGTCTTCAATGAGTGTAAAGCCAAACTGTACAGATTGTTGAATTAGGCGTTGTCTTGCTTGATGGCTCAGTGTTGCGCCAATCGGATTCTGGTTATTGGGTGTAACAATACAGGCTTTGATATCCCATTCTTTGGCCGCATTCTCTAATACGTCTAAGTCTATCCCTGTTTCAGCATGGCAAGGGATCTCAACGGCTTTTAAATTTAACACTTCAATGGCTTGGAGTACGCCATGATAA
The DNA here is from genome assembly GCF_003208215.1 of Marinomonas alcarazii. GTDB lineage: Bacteria > Pseudomonadota > Gammaproteobacteria > Pseudomonadales > Marinomonadaceae > Marinomonas > Marinomonas alcarazii. The sequence continues at coordinate 199,746 of NZ_QKLW01000005.1, read as the reverse complement.
GCGGGACTTTCGATGGCGATCGTGTCGCCTGCTTTGGCGACAGCCTGCAATGACAGCATTAAGGCATTTTGACAGCCAAGGGTGATGGTGATGTCGTCTGGTTGTAACTGGCAACCGCTGTCTAGCATTCTTATCGCGATTTGACGGCGTAAGTTCAGAGAGCCTGGAGTGAATTCATAGGCTGCACATATTTCTGGCTCTAAGCGCATTAAGCGACCAACTGAACGTTGCAACTGTCGGATGGGCAAGAACTGGCTTTTCGGAATCGCAGCACCGAATTGAATGATGTCGTCATTTTGTGACGCGTGAAGCAAACGGCGCAATAACGTGTGAATGCTCGCGTCGTTCTGGGTCGGTGTGATTTTTGCAGGTTCTTTTTGTTGTAATTGGTTCTCTTGAACAAAGTAGCCTTTTTGAGGGCGAGCTTTGATGACACCGCGATCTTCTAACAAGCTATAAGCCTGTAGAACCGTAGCGACACTGACTTCCATTTGTTTGCTGGATTTACGAACCGATGGGATTTTTGCTCCAGGTAAGAAAATACCTTCATGAACTTGTTGTTCAATCTGGTTAGCAATTTTTTCGTATAAGGGGCAATCCATAAAGCGCAGGTCGAATTCAAAATGAGAGGCAGTAAATTTACCAGATTGGCGGATTGAAAGAAATCAATGGAGGAGCGGATCACTCGTTAAGTAAGTTTATTTGCATTAAGTCAGTTTTAAGATTTCATGGTGTTACTAATTGTAAGTAAATTGTTATCTTTTTCCTGTATGATTGGTCAATTTTGATTGTTTTGTATGTGCTCTTACGTGCGCGCAGGCAAGAAATACATTAGCTTTTATTTAGAGGTCGATTTATGTCGTTATCCGTAATCCAAAGGATTCTGTTTGGCTTTGGTATTTTGTTATTGCTCTTATTGATGATCGCCGCATCGGGTTTTTTTGGGATCAATAAGATTGAAGACAGGCTGAATGTCGTGACAGGTAATGTTGCGTCTATCTCATCGACCAGTAATGCTTTAAAAGACGATTTAAATTTATCTAATGCGGCGGTATTACAGTACTTATTGAGTAAATCACCAGATTCATTAGAGAGCTTATCAGAACGTTTTTTGAATTATAAACAAAGCTTTAATGATGTTTCAGAGCAACTTGCTACTCAGTTGCAAGATTTGCCTGCTATGCGCAGCGTCTTGGAAAAAATCAATACAGAGGTAACGGATTTTTTCAGTTTGACCGATATCGCTTTCTCTAATCATAAAACAATGTTGCAGCTACAGGCTGTGATTCCAAATGAGAAACTCGATCTAAAGGACTCTATCTTATTTGCAGCAGAGGACTTAGAGCTGTTGGTATCGGATGGGGATACTCCTGAAATTCAATTTGCCGCTTCTTATATGCATAGCCAAGTGGAAAGCCTACAGGTGACTGTAAATGACTATTTTGATCTGCGCAGCTTAGAGAGAATGCAAGGGCTTCGAGATTCAATGGCGTCGATTATTTCCAGCCTGAAAGATAAGCAACCGTACCTAAAAGATGACAATATTAATGAGTTGGTAAGCGAGATTGAGACGGGCGTTATCTCTGATGATGGGGTAATCGCTAAGTTTTACAAAAATGCCAGCTTAGTCCAAGAGTCTGAAGTGCTTGCTAAGCAATTATCAGACAGAATGGATGTGGTGAATGCCTCTGTACAAGAGTTACTTGCTGAAGCTTCTTCTATCGGAGAGACCGCAAAACAGGAAGCAAATGATGCTGCGTCTTTGTCTACTTTGATTATTCAGGCCGTGCTCGTTATTTCTGTAATTATTGCTGTACTGGTAGCGATGTGGGTAAGCCGTAGTATTCGTCTGCCACTAAAAGAAGTGATGTCGGTACTTGGAAAGATTGCCGATGGCGATTTTACCCAGCGCAGTAGAGTAAAAACCAAAGATGAGTTTGGTGAATTATCTAATTGGGTGAACGGGCTGGTGGCGAAACTGCAGACGGTGATGTCTGAAATTGACCAAGCATCGAATGAAGTAGCGGAATCTGCTGGCAGCAATGTTCGGTTGGCGAGTGACTCTAAGCGTTTGATGAGTGCGCAAAATGAAAGAACGACGGAAGTGGCTTCCTCTATGTCCGAGATGGTGTCTACGGTGGACCAAGTCGCACAAAGCTCGGAAGTGATTTTACGTCAGATTCAATCGGTTGATGAAAGAGCCAGTCAAAACCGTGAGCAAATGGATACTAATATTCATAAAATCGAACACCTTCTCAAACAAATTGAAGCCTCCACAACCGTAGTGAATGAGCTTGATGAACACTCGAAAAGCATTGATCGTATTTTAGAGGTGATTCAAGGCATCGCAGAGCAGACGAACTTGTTGGCATTGAACGCGGCTATTGAAGCGGCTCGTGCTGGCGAGCAAGGTCGAGGTTTTGCGGTTGTTGCTGATGAAGTTCGGACTTTGGCGACTCGAACGCACAGCTCTACGGAAGAAATTCAGACGGTTATTGCACAATTACAACATGGCGTAACCAGAACTGTTGGCAGTATGGAAGAGAGCCGTCAAAGCGCTACTTCTAGTGTTGAAGAAGCTCGAGCGGTAGGGGCATCGCTGATTGAATTGCAAGGCAGCATGGCTGAGATTCGTGATTTGAGTACGCAAATTGCGACAGCGGCTGAAGAGCAATCGGCTGTAGCGCAAGAAATAAAACAGAATGTGTTGGAAATCTCAGAGATGTCTGAAGAAGCAACCTTAGGAGCGGATCAAACTGAGCAAGACAGTCAGGGATTATCAAAACTGGCTTCTCATCAAAAACAGTTGTTGAGTCAATTTAAGATTGTTTGATGGTTTTTTTAAGACGTGTTGCGTTAATATGAGAGCAACTTAATTCTCAGGAGATACGGTCTATGTCAATTCTTGTTGGTGATATGTTGCCACATGGTGCGTTTCAGGTGATGGGGGAAGAAGGGCCTGAAACAATTGATGTCACCGAGTTTTTTTCAGGAAAGACGGTATTGATGTTTGCCGTTCCTGGTGCGTTTACCCCAACGTGCAGCGCTAGCCATTTACCGGGTTATGTTGTGCATTATGACGCTTTAAAAGAGAAAGGCATTGACGAAATAGTCTGCCTTTCCGTTAACGATGTTTTTGTTATGAACGCATGGGATAAAGCCAATAACGCTGAAAAACTTGTTATGGCAGCGGATGGCTTGGCTGAGTTTACTTGCTCAATGGGCTTGGAGCTTGATATTTCAGCAGCAAAAATGGGGATTCGCAGTCGCCGTTATGCCATGTTAGTCTCGAATGGCATCATTCAGCAGTTATGGTTGGATGAGCCGGGTGAATACAAAGTTAGCTCTGCAGAATACGTTTTATCTCAGTTATAAGTTTTTTATTAAATCTTTTTAGTTAGGTTAAAAACAGTTAGTCAAAAAAAACGACGCATCGCGTCGTTTTTTATCTCTAAAATTTATAGCGAATTACTTCATCGTCAGTAACCAAATAGCGTTGGTAAAAATGTTACCGTGCTTGGCACAAAGGTTATTAAGATCAAGACGGCCAGTTCTACTAAGAAAAGTGGCATGATCTGTCTCGAAATAGCAGCTATCCCTACATTTGCTATCGAGTTAGAAACGAATAGACAAATTCCCATCGGCGGTGTGACAAGTCCTATCATCAGGTTGAAAATTACCACAATACCAAAGTGGACTGGATCAATACCAAGGCTCATTGCAATAGGGTGCAGAATCGGTAGCAATATTAGCATTGCTGCTATCCCTTCAAGGAACAGACCAACGACCAACAAAATGACGTTTACTAGGATCAAGAACATCCAAGGACTAGAGACTTGTTCCAACACCATTTGGCTGACCGTTTGCGGTACTCTTGAGAAGGTTAATAACCAGTTCGCAGCTGCGACCACACCTATCACAATCAGAATCACAGACGAGTCACGCATTGCTCGAATGAAAATGCGTGGCAAACTCGATATTTTCAGGCTTTTCAGGATGAATATACCTGCCAATAAAGCATAAGCAGCAGCAAAGGCAGCGGCTTCTGTTGGTGTCACAATACCGGTAAGGATTGAGCCCACAATGAAAATTGGCATGAATAGCGGAATCCAAGCCTCAACAAAGGCCTTCCAGCGCTCTTTCATAGACAGTTTTGCTTTTAGTGGTGCGTAGTGACCTGCAAAAACGTAAACATACACAGATAAGCCGACTGCAAGTAGCAGGCCTGGTGCCACGCCTGCAAGGAAGAGAGCAGGAACAGAGACGCCGGTGGTGATAAGTGCGTAAATGATGACCGGAATGCTTGGTGGAATCATCGGCCCAATAACGGACGATGCGGCTGTTAATGCTGCAGCAAAAGCACGCGGATAACCTTCTTTTTCCATTGTCGGGATAAACACACGTCCAAGTGCTGATGTATCTGCCACGGCTGAACCTGATAATCCTGCAAAAATGACCGACGCCCAGATATTTACGTGAGCAAGCCCCGCTTTCATGTGACCAACTAATGCATTAGCAAAGTTGATTATTCGGCCAGTGATGCCACTTTCATTCATTAGCTCGCCGGCCAGAACAAAAAGCGGAATCGCTAAAATAGAGAAAGAATCTAGCCCGCTAAAAATGCGTTGAGCGACGAGACTGACATTAAAAGGTAGTGTGTAAATATGACTTACGACGCCTAATAAAATGGCGAACGCAATAGGGCTGCCAATAAACAAAAGAACAAGAAGAATTCCAAAACCTAGCATGATTATTGTCCTTTCTCTAACTTTTCAGATTGAAAATACTCGACGAGACGGATGAGTGCCGCGATCGCAAGGCACGCACCACCTATGACCATGGCTACTTGGAAATAGTACATTTGAATACCTGTGCCAGGCGCTTGTATTGCACCTCGTTTCATCATGAAAATGTAGCCAGAATAGGTTAGTACACAGCCACTTACGAGTGCGATAACGTCAGATATGAAATGCAAGGCATGACGAATTTTGGCGGAAACCATATCTTCTAAAAAAGTAAAACGAATATGAATACCTTCTAAATAACACAATGCCATACCAAACATAGTGCCGTAGATCATGGCGTATTTTGCGACTTCCTCGCTCCATTGGATCGGTGAGTTAAATAAGTAACGGCTCAAGCTACTGACTAAAACAACGCCAAAGATAACGAATAAGGAGGTGCCAGTTAACATTGTGAGAGTATTTTTGTAGAGGCGCTTCATGGTGAGCTTTCCGGGTTGTGACAAAAGAAAAATAATCGAAAGCTATAAAAAGCTTTCGATTATTTGATATCAAGTATTGAACTTATTGCGAATTACTAACAACTTTTACAGACATTTGAGCGCGTTCGATCCACTCTGGCTGTACTTCACCTTTCAACCAGTTGATAACCGCTGGCTGCGCAATATCACGGAACTTAGCCATTTGTGCTGGTGTTGGAGTGGTGATTTGCATGCCGTTTGCTGCAAGAGATTTAAGGCCTTTCGCAGAGTTAAACTGCTGAACTGCGCGGCCTAAAGTGCCTGCAACTTTTGCTGCACGGTCAATAATAGCACGGTCTTCATCACTTAAGGATTGATAAATATCTTCATTGATTAGCAAGAAGTCTGTGCCGTATACGTGACCGTCTAGTGTTAGATATTTTTGGAACTCGTAGAATTTATTCGCTTCGATAACACTTACAGGGTTTTCCTGTCCGTCAACTACACCCGTTGTTAATGCAGAAGGCACTTCAGGCCAAGCGATTGGCGTAGGTTCTGCTCCCATCGCTTTTACCATTTCTACGTACAGAGGTAATGTTTGAACGCGAATCTTTAAACCATTCAAATCTTTTGGTTCTGCAACAGGACGTTTTGAGTTGGTGAAGTTACGGAAGCCTGTTTCGCCATAGGCAAGTGTGCGTAGTCCACTTTCTTCTAAGCAATGTTCAGACAATGCTTTACCGAATTCGCCGTCTAGAACTTCCCAGGCCACTGGGGCTGATGGGAATAGGTAAGGAATTTCTAGTACAGATGCTTCTTTACAAACTTTAGCAAAAGCGCCAGATACCATAGCCATGCTTAATGTGCCTTCCTGAGCAGACTGAACAAGATCAGTTTCACCGCCAAGCTGGCCAGAAGGGTATACATTGACCTCAATACGGCCGCCAGACTCGGCTTCAACTAAGTTTTTGAACACTTCAGTTGCGGCGCCTTTTTTAGAAGTTGTCCAATCTTGAGGATCTACGTGACCAATCGTCAGGGTTAGGTCTGCTGCACTAACACTGCTTACGGCACCTGCGGCAATCAAACCAAGTGTGATTTTTTTTGTTAGATTCATTTTTACGTCTCCAAGCTCGGGATCTTGTGTCCCGGTTGTTTTATTTTTGTATTTTCTACCCTGCTTTGCAGTAAGGTAGGCTGTCCTGTATTGAAACTAGCATTTATAAGCCCCCTAAATAATATAGGATCATTTTAAAAATGCCCTATATTTTTTTCTCGAGGCCCACAATTACCTCAATATGAGCTGGGTCTACATTTCGCCTTTGAGTTTCACTCAAAATTTACTTTTCAGTCCGCTTTGATAAGCAACATAACCAAAATGTCGTAGTTTTTGCTTTTTTAGAAATGAATTTTTTATGTCTCTTATATATCGGAAAAGGAATATAAAAAATGAATAAGTTTTTGATTATATATAAAAAGTCATATTAATCATAATCTTACGATTTTTATTAAGCAGGCTTAGACGTTTTTTTGAGTCAGGTTCTTCCTAATAAATATATGAAATGAGCAGATGTTCTCATTGTACTAAAAACAGCTATATCAAAATGCAATACTCTTTCGGCTAAATTGAAATAGCCAAGTTGTCCGTACATAAAGAATACTCTCCTTAGATGATGATCGAATGGCTGTAAAAACAAGCAAGACTTAGCGACGACAGCGAGTCTTCTTTTTTGCAGCGTTTGTTACCTTAAATAAGAATAGAGAGTAGTGACATGATTATAGATTGCCATGGACATTATACGACGACGCCACCAGGTGTTGGTGAGTATCGTGATAAGCAAAAAGCGCAGGTTGCTAAAGATCCTGCCTTTGTTGGTGAAAAAGGCAAAGTTATTGTTTCGGATGACGAAATTCGCGACAGTATTATCAATAACCAGCTACGTTTACAGCAAGAGCGCGGCACGGATTTAACTATTTTCTCTCCTCGTGCTAGCTGGATGGGACACCATATTGGTAATGAGTACACTAGCCAATATTGGACTGAACATCAAAACGATTTGATTCGCCGCGTTTGCGACCTGTTCCCCGAAAACTTTGCCCCTGTTGCGCAATTGCCGCAATCTCCTGGTGTCGACCCGGCTAAATCGGTTGGTGAGATTGTTCGTACTGTCGAAGAAATGGGGTTTATCGGTATTAACCTTAATCCAGATCCAAGCGGTGGTTATTGGCAGGATAAGTCTTTGGCGGATCGCTCTTTCTATCCTATTTACGAAAAAATGTGTGAGTACGATATTCCAGCCATGATTCACGTGAGTGCCGCGTGTAATGATTGCTTCCACACGACTGGCTCACACTATTTAGGTGCTGATACCACAGGTTTTCAACAGCTGATGATGTCGGATGTTTTTAAAGATTTCCCCGACCTAAAAATCATTATTCCTCATGGCGGTGGTGCGGTTCCTTACCATTGGGGGCGTTTCCGTGGCATGGCGCAAGACCAAGGCTTTGATCTTGCTGAACGCGTTCTAAATAATATTTATTTTGATACCTGTGTTTATCATCAGCGTGGTATTGATCTACTACTAGACATTATTCCAACGAAGAATATCTTGTTTGCCTCTGAAATGATTGGCGCTGTACGTGGTATTGACCCAGAAACAGGTCACTATTTTGACGATACAAAACGTTATATCGACAACAACACAGTGCTATCCGCTGAACAAAAACAAGCCATCTTTGAAGACAATGCTCGTCGCGTCTTTTCAAGACTAAAAGCATAAGACGCTTACTAGGAGTGAGGAAGGAATCATGCGAAACAATGTAGTAGTACAAAATATAGAACGTGCAGACCAAGCGGTAATCGACGGTCTAGCTGAATGCGGTGTCGCGACAATTCATGAATCTCAAGGTCGTGTTGGGTTATTGGCCCATTACATGCGCCCAATCCAAATGGACAAAACTATTGCGGGTTCAGCGGTCACAATTTCAGGTGCCGCGGGCGATAACTGGATGATGCACGTGGCGATTGAACAATGTAAAGCGGGTGATGTGATGGTGTTTGCTCCCACATCTCCGTCTAACCATGGTTTTTTTGGCGATCTATTAGCAACCTCTGCACAGTCTCGAGGCGTGGTTGGCTTGATCATTGAAGGCGGTGTGCGTGATACGCGAGACCTGCGAGAAATGAATTTTCCTGTCTGGTCAAAAGCGGTGTTTGCTGAAGGGACGATCAAAGAAACGGTTGGTTCTGTTAACGTCCCCATCGTTTGCGCAGATGCCCTAGTTAATCCTGGTGATGTTATTGTGGCTGACGACGACGGTGTGGTGGTTGTGCGCCGAGAGAATGCCGCTGAAGTGTTAGAGCTTTCTCGTAAACGAATGGCGAATGAAGAAGCAAAACGTGTTCGTATGGCAAATGGTGAATTGGGCTTGGATATCTATGAAATGCGTCCACGCCTAAAAGAGAAAGGTCTAAAGTATGTCTAATCATGCAGGCGTAATAAAAAGTGCGCCTTGTATGTGGATGCGTGGCGGCACATCAAAAGGCGCGTATTTCCTGGCTGAAGATTTACCCGCTGATGCTGATGCTCGTGCGCAGTTTTTATTGCGTGTGATGGGCTCGCCAGACGAACGTCAGATCGATGGTATCGGCGGTGCAGATCCATTGGCATCCAAAGTCGCTGTGGTTAAAAAATCTCAGCGTGATGACGCTGATGTGGATTATTTGTTTCTTCAGGTTTTTGTGGATCAAGCCATTGTGACGGATTCACAAAACTGCGGCAATATCCTAGCGGGCATTGCGCCGTTTGCCATTGAGCGAGGCTTGGTTGAAGCGCAAGAAGGCGAAACGTCTGTACGTATCTTTATGGAAAATACGGGTCAAATTGCGGAAGCAAGAGTCGCAGTAAAAGACGGTGAAGTGCAGTACGAAGGCGATGCTCGCATTGATGGCGTGCCTGGGTTTTCTGCAGCGGTGCCTATTGTGTTCCAAGATACGGCAGGGTCAAGCTGTGGGGCTTTATTGCCGACAGGTAATGTGGTCGATGTGATTGACGGCGTAGAAGTGACCTGCATTGATAATGGAATGCCAGTGGTGATTATGCGAGCGGCGGATATGGGCATTACCGGTACAGAGTCTCGTGAAGAGCTTGAGGCTAATGACGCCTTACGTGCCAAACTGGAATCCATTCGTTTGCAAGTTGGGCCGATGATGAATCTGGGGGACGTGAAAGAGAAATCTGTGCCTAAAATGACCATGGTGAGCGCTGCAACAAACGGCGGTGCGATTTCTACGCGTACGTTTATTCCTCATCGTTGCCACGCTTCGATTGGTGTATTAGGTGCGGTGAGTGTGGCGACGGCGGCGGTCCTGAAAGGCTCGCCTGCTAACGAAGTCGCTACGTTTCAGCCAAGTGCTCGTATTACCTTGGATGTTGAACATCCTATTGGCGCGATGACAGTGATTTTAGATCAAGAAGAAAATGGCGATGTGGGCTCAGCGGCAATCCTACGTACCGCAAGAAAGTTGTTTGATGGGCAAGTGTTTGCTCACAGTAACGGTCTTTAACACGCTAGTTTTCGTCATCGACTGGTTAATTAGAACGAATAATAAAACAGGTATTTGAACATGATGGACAAAGATTATATTCCATTTCATCCAAGCCCAAGCAAGCCAACTTTTATTGCTCCAGCGGGGGCGGTTGATGCCCATTGTCACGTTTTTGGCCCAGCGGATAAATTTCCCTATCATCCAAAACGTAAATACACGCCTTGTGACGCCTCTAAAGAACAGCTGTTTGCATTGCGTGATCACCTAGGTTTTTCTTGCAACGTTATTGTTCAAGCATCATGTCACAGTACGGATAACTCGGCTTTGATTGATGCCTTAGAAACAGCGGGGGATTTGGCTCGTGGTGTGGCGTTTGTTGATGATTCAATAACGCATGAAGACATCGAAAAAATGCACGCTGTGGGGATTCGAGGTGTGCGTTTTAATTTTGTGAAGCGTCTTGTTGATAGTACGCCAAGAGAAGTATTCTTTTCTATTGCTGAGAAAATTCGTCCTTTTGGTTGGCACATTGTTGTTTATTTTGAAGCAGCCGATCTAGAGGATTTGATTCCGTTCTTGAAAGAATTGAATACCACCATCGTGGTTGACCATATGGGCACACCAAATGTTGCTAACGGTGTGGATCACCCCGATTTCCAGCGTTTTGTGAACTTTATGGCGGATAACGATAATGTGTGGTGCAAGGTAAGTTGTCCTGAGCGCTTAACGCAGCACGCACCGGATTATTCTGATGTTTATCCTTTTGCTCGTACGTTAGTAGAAAAATTCTCTGACCGTGTATTGTGGGGGACGGATTGGCCGCATCCTAACATGAAAGTGGAAGCGCCAAATGATGGTCATCTTGTGGATGTGATTCCTCATATCGCCCCAACACCAGAGCTACAGCAAGCTTTGTTGGTGGATAATCCAATGCGTCTTTACTGGTCATAACGTTTTAGTCGAAAGACCAATAAATAAAATAAAAGGTGTTTACCATGACAGCAAACGATCCTACTCAACCTATACCAGGAACCTATTTGTTCGACGGTAAGATGGCAAAGAAAGGCTATGGTCTGAACAAAATGTGTTTTTCTTTTAACGAGCAGTCTGCTCGCGATGAGTTTAACAAAGACCCAGACGCTTATTGTACAAAGTTTGGTTTAACCGACGCGCAGATTAAAGCAATTCATGAGCGAGACATTATCGGTCTATTGCAGCAAGGTGGCAGCATTTACTATGTGGCAAAATTTGCTGGCCTTCTTAAATTGAACATGCAAGATATCGGTGCGATTCAAACAGGCATGAGTCTTGACGAATTCAAAGCTATGTTGGTTAGACGTGGCGCAGGAGAAGAATAATGGCGAATATTATTGGTGCAGTTACAACCTCACATATTCCAGCGATTGCCAATGCAATGGCAAACAAAGCGGAAGAAACGCCTTATTGGAAGCCTTTTTTTGATGGCTATCCGCCAGTGCGTAAATGGTTAAATGAAAAGAAACCCGATGTGATTGTGTTGTTTTACAACGATCATGGTTTAGAGTTTTTTATCGATAAAAAACCGACATTTGCGATTGGTGTAGCGGATGAATATCACAATTCAGATGAAGGTTGGGGGATTGCTACTATTCCGCCCGTTACTGGTGAATCTGAATTGTCTTGGCATATTGCGAACAGTCTAGTGGAAGACGGTTTTGATATGACCATTTGCCAAGAAATGAAAGTCGACCATGGTCTCACTGTGCCACTGAGCTTGATGTGGCCCGGTAATGATTATGGGCATGTGAAAGTTATTCCTGTTTGCATAAACTGTGAACAACATCCAATGCCGCAGCCAAAACGTTGTTATGCATTAGGCCAAGCGATCGGTAAAGCGATTGAATCTTTTGACTCAGATATGACTGTAGCGATTTTCGGAACAGGCGGCTTATCTCATCAATTAGATGGTGAGGCAGCTGGCACACTTAACCGCAAGTTTGATCTTGAGTGTATGGATAAGCTGGTGACGAATCCTGAAGAGTTAACAAAATACTCTAATCTGGATTTGGTGAAAATCGGTGGCGCGCAAACTGTTGAGCTAAACATGTGGATCGCCATGCGTGGTGTTTTACGAGGTAAAGTGACAGAGTTGCATCGTAATTACCATGCGCCTATTTCGAACACAGGCGCTGGTCTTTTATTGCTTGAGCATGAAATGCCTAAATAAGACATCTTCTTGTTAGTAGGTTTGATGGCAAACATAAAAAATCCGCTATCTATTGTCGTAGATAGCGGATTTTTTTTTAGCTCTTCTCAATATCCAGTAATTTGTTGACGGTATTGGAGACGTGTATTGCTCCTTTTAGTATTTCATCAATGATGCCGGATGCTTCGTCTATTAATTGGGCATTTTCTGCGGAGCGTTCGCTCACTTTGCTCATACTTTCTTTGGCTTGACGAGTTAAGTTGCTGTTCTGTTTTACCATGTCATCAATTTCGATTGTTGACTTGCTTGTTCTTGCAGCGAGTGTTCGAACCTCGTCGGCCACTACAGCAAAGCCACGACCATTTTCACCTGCGCGAGCTGCTTCAATGGCGGCGTTTAACGCCAGCAAGTTGGTTTGATCGGCAATAGAGCCAATGGTTGTTACTATCTTGGCTATACTTTCAGACTGATGATTTAATTGCTCAATCAGCTCTGTAGAAACTTCAACATCAGCGACAATCTTGTCAGATGTTTCGACGGTGCGGCGTAAAATGTCTGCCCCGTTTTCCGATACTTGCGCTGTTTCTACTGATGTTGCGTGAGCAACTTCAGCCGCATTTTGTATTGCTAGTTGCATGTTAACGCGCTCCGTAATATCGGAGGCAACTTTTAGTACCTTAAACACTTTGCCAAATTGGTCAAAAATCGGATTGTAGCTGGCTTCTAGCCAGACAATATTGCCCTGTTTGTCGATGCGTTTAAATTGCCCGGTTTTGAATTCGCCACTGGCAAGTTCAGCCCAAAAGTGTGGGTTTTCTTGATAAAACTCGGGAGAGCAAAATTGTTTATGGTGCTTGCCCTCAATTTCGCTGACGGATCTGTAGCCCATGGCATTAATGAAATTATCATTGGCTGTAATAACGGTGCCATCGGGTAAAAATTCTATGGTGGCTGAAGATCGGTCTATGGCGTTATAAATAGCGGTTTGACTATCTGAAACTATTTTATGTTGGGTCACATCCGTGGCAATTTTGACCACTTTGGTCACCACGCCATCGACTTCAACGGGAAAATAAGTTGCTTCAAGCCAAATGTCTGAGCCATCTTTGTGTCTGCGTAAGACGGTTCCTTGTTTGCTTTTGCCTGCAGCTAAATCTGACCAGAAATGTTTGTAGTCTGGGCTGGAAGTCACTTGGCTAGGACAAAATAGTGCATGTTTTTGCCCTTTAATTTCTTCTAGGGAATACCCTACAGTATTCAAAAATAATGAGTTCGCATCGAATATCGTGCCATCAGGAGAAAAGCTAATTGTTGCGCAAAATTTTTCCATGGCTTTTATGAAGGCTTTGTCTTCATTCTGAGAGGCTGCCTGTTCAATCGCTTTATTTTTAGCGATTACTTTATCTTTAGTGTTAAAAAACATAGCGCTTCCTCAATCATAGTTGTCATGGTGTTGACATATGTCTTGTAGGTTTTTCCCTACAAGATCGAGCAAACTTTAAACGATTTTTACTGCTTTTAATGTTGTTTATTTGTTAAATCCTTGTGACGTGTTGTATACGTGCGATACGAATAAAGTAAATTCATCAACTTTTTGTTCAGAAGAGCTCGAATTAATTCTATTTACCTTTCATTCGAGAGAACATGGTTTCAAACTGTCCGATATTTTGTTGAATATATTCAATAAAAGAGCGCATGGTTGGAGTTGGGTGTCGACTTTGAGGGTAGATCAAACACCAAGATCGACGCAGGGGAAAGTCTTTGACTGGTACTTCAATTAAGCTTCCAAGTGTCAGTTCAGAGAGAACGCCTAGCTTTGGAAGTACTGCAACACCAAGCCCTGCAATGACGGCATGTTTGATCGCGTCGTTAGAGCCAATTTCCATTTCTGCTTGCAGGCGGACTCTCTGCTTTTGACAATGCAGTTCGAGTGCTAATCGACTGCCAGAGCCTGCTTCTCTGAGTAATAGATTTTGTTCAAGGAAGGTGCCAAGCGTTATGTCTGGCAGGGTTAATATTGGGTGATCTTTGGGGGCTACTGCGACCAATTCATTGTTCAGAAATGGAATACTAACCATTGGCTTATCATTGGGAACCATCCCCATGATAATCAATTCGTCATGATTTTCGTTGAACCGTTCAATGGCGGCGGCGCGGTTCATTACTTTTACATTAATTGTAACCTTGGGATGAAGGTTGGAGTAGGCCCGCAGCAAGTAAGGTACGACGTATTGCGCTGTGCTAACGGCAACTAAAGTTAATTCACCTGCGACTAATCCTGTCTCTGCCGATACGTCGTTCTGAAATCGCTGTATTTCATCAAACATGGTATCAATACATTGCGCCAAGCGGTTGGCCGTCGCAGTGCTATAAAGTTGGCGACCAACGTATTCAAACAGCGGTTGTTCTAATGCATTTTCAAGCTGTCGTATTTGATTGCTCACAGCCGGTTGGCTAAGCCCCAGCATATCTCCTGCTCGACTGTAACTATTCAATTCATAGACACTTTTAAACACCTGTAATTGTCTAAAAGTAAGTCGATTGACTAAACTTTGTACGCTTTGAGGCATCGCTTTTATCTCTTTTTAATTTATCTATCACGAATAGCTTATACATAAACGCTGCAATATCAATTTTTACTTTGGTTGTTCTTTGAGTAGTCTGAATATTCAGAGATATTTGTACAAAAAATGTTCTCGCTACGTTGTGCAGTGATCTCTTAAAACAAGAAAGGAGTGACTCATGTTAAAAAAAGTGTTGATCGCTAACCGAGGTGAAATTGCGGTTCGTATCATTCGCGCTTGCTCAGAGGCTGGGATTCGCTCTGTCGCGATATTTACGGAACCGGATCGATATGCGTTGCATGTTAAGCGAGCAGACGAGTCTTACTCGTTAGGCGATGATCCACTTGCCGGTTATTTAGACCCTTTGCGTCTAGTGAACCTAGCCATAGAAACGGGTTGTGATGCGATTCACCCAGGTTATGGTTTTTTGTCTGAAAATGCGCATTTTGCCGAGTTGTGTGAGCAAAAAGGTGTCGCATTTATTGGACCTCATTCTTCCGTTATTCATAAAATGGGGGATAAAACTCAAGCTCGCGATAGTATGCGTGCTGCTGGTATTCCGGTGACACCAGGCTCAGAAGGAAACCTAGCAAACTTAGATGAAGCATTAGCCTTAGCTGGGAAAGTAGGTTATCCGGTGATGATTAAGGCTACTTCAGGTGGTGGTGGTCGAGGTATTCGTCGCTGCGATACGCCGGAAGAGTTAGCCTCTCAATATCCTCGTGTTATTTCTGAAGCGACCAAAGCATTTGGTTCAGCTGAGGTGTTTTTAGAAAAATGCATTGTTGATCCTTGCCATATTGAAGTGCAGATATTGGCTGACACTCAAGGCAATGCAATTCATTTATATGAGCGTGATTGTTCGATTCAGCGCCGTAATCAAAAGTTGATCGAAATTGCGCCAAGCCCACAACTTACTCCAGAGCAACGCCAGTATATTTGTGATCTTGCGGTTAGAGCTGCCAAAGCAGTGGATTACGTTAACGCAGGCACTGTTGAATTTTTGTTGTCTGGCAACGAAGTGTATTTCATGGAAATGAATACGCGAGTACAGGTCGAACACACGATTACCGAGCAAATCACGGGTGTCGATATTGTGCGTGAGCAGCTTCGTATTGCTGCAGGCTTGCCCCTTAGCTTCCGCCAAGAAGACATAAGTTATCGCGGTTATGCGATGCAGTTCCGTATTAATGCGGAAGACCCGAAGAACGATTTCTTACCTAGCTTTGGGCGTATTACTCACTACTACGCACCGGGTGGTCCGGGGGTTCGTGTTGATACGGCGATTTATACAGGTTACGAGATTCCACCTTACTTTGACTCCATGTGTTTAAAACTGGTGGTGTGGGCGCTGACCTGGGATGAGATGGTAGCACGTGGTCGTCGTGCCATTGATGACATGCGTTTGCATGGTATTAAAACAACCGCTAATTATTATCAGCAAATCCTTAAGCATCCAGACTTTATTAAAGGGGAGTTCAACACAGGGTTCGTTCCGGCGCATCCCGAGCTATTAAATTATTCCGTTAGACGCCATCCAAGTGACATCGCTTTGGTGTTGGCAGCCGCTATTGCAGCGCATGTTGGTCGATAATCCGCAGGAGGAAAAAATGAGTCAAGTGAAACAAAAAATAGAAGTGACAGATGTAACCTTGCGTGATGCTCACCAATCCCTTATCGCTACACGTATGCGTACGGAAGACATGTTGCCGATTTGTGAGAAACTCGATCAAGTAGGCTTTTGGTCTTTAGAAGTATGGGGCGGCGCGACCTTTGATGCTTGCGTTCGTTTTTTGAAAGAAGATCCTTGGGAGCGTTTGCGCCAGTTGCGTGCGGCTTTGCCAAATACCCGTTTACAAATGTTATTGCGTGGTCAAAACCTACTGGGCTATCGTCATTATGCGGATGATGTTGTCGAAGCATTTGTACAAAAGGCAGCGGATAACGGCATCGATGTGTTCCGTGTGTTCGATGCATTAAACGATCTGCGTAATATCGAAACCGCGATGAAAGCGGTGAAAAAAGCCGGCAAACATGCCCAAGGCACCATTTGTTATACGACCAGCCCAGTGCATACGCTCGCTTTGTTTGTCGAGCAAGCCAAAGCCATGCAGGCCATGGGGGCCGATTCTATTGCCATTAAAGACATGGCGGGGTTGTTAACGCCTTATGCGACCTATGATCTGGTCAAAGCCATCAAAGAAGCGGTGGATTTGCCTTTAGTAGTGCACAGCCATTCAACCTCAGGTTTGGCGCCTTTGTGTCAGCTTAAAGCCATTGAAGCGGGTGCAGATCGTATTGATACCGCGATTTCATCCTTTGCCAGCGGCACCAGTCATCCAGCGACGGAGACTCAAGTAGCGGCGTTAAAAGATACGGACTACGACACTGGATTGGATTTGGCTCTGTTGTCAGAGATTGCTGACTACTTTCGTGATGTTCGTAAAAAGTATCATCAATTTGAAAGTGAGTTTACTCGCGAAGATGTGTCTGTGCAGATCAATCAAGTGCCGGGTGGTATGATGTCCAACTTGGCGAATCAGTTAAAAGAGCAAAATGCGTTAGACAAAATTCGTGATGTGTTTGCCGAGATTCCTCGTGTTCGTGCTGACTTAGGCTATCCACCTTTGGTGACACCAACGTCGCAAATTGTGGGAACGCAGGCGGTTTATAATGTGTTAGCTGGTCAGCGTTATAAAACCATCACCAACGAAGTAAAACGCTATTTATTGGGTGGTTACGGTCAGCCTCCAGCAGCGGTGAACCCAGAAGTGCAGAAAAAAGCTGTAGGCAATGAAGCGGTTAACGACGCTCGCCCAGCGGATTCCTTGTCGCCGGAGCTGTATAAGTTGCGCAATGAAATCGGTGAGTTAGCGAAATCTGAAGAAGATGTACTGACCTTTGCTATGTTCCCTGAACTAGGCCGTGAATTTTTACAGCAACGTGCTGACGGGACCTTGGTTCCAGAAGTTTTGCTGCCGCCAGAACAATCGGGTCAAGGTGCAGCCGCAGGAGGCTTGGCTACTGAGTTCAAGATTGATGTGCATGGTGAAGTCTACAACGTGGAAATTACCGGCGTGGGTGATTTTGGTGTTGGTAAGCGTAAGTTGTATTTGTCTTTGGACGGTATGCCAGAAGAAGTGGTGTTTGAATCGCTGAATGAATACGTTGCGGAAGGTGGTGCGGGTCGTTCTCGTGCGACAGAGCCAGGCCACGTCAGTGCTGCTATGCCGGGCAATATCATCGATGTCTTAGTAAAAGAAGGCGAAACCGTTAAAGCGGGTCAAGCTGTGCTTGTTACAGAGGCGATGAAGATGGAAACCGAAGTTCACGCCAATGTGGCAGGTACGGTAAAAGGGGTTTTTGTTAAGAAAGGTGATCGAGTCACACCGGGTGAGCTATTGATTGAGATCGGCTAGTTTAGGCGCTGTTCGTCTTTAGATGTGAAAATCCCCCTTTGCTTTGTCTTCCCTTGTTGGGTGACTGCAAAGAGGGATTCTTTTTTTGATAAAAGTCTTAAGGCGTGTTTAGAACTCTTCCGTATCGATTTCCGCTTGTTGTGCGGCTGTATAGCGGGTGCCGTGGACGTTATTTTGATTAATCATTTCGTCTAGCAAGCTGACTTGTTTGGCATCCAGCTTTAATTGCGCCGCTTCAAAATTGTCTCTCATGTGATTAACCGAACGAGTGCCTGGAATAGGGACAATATTATCGTCCTTTGCTGTTAGCCAAGCTAAAGCCAATTGCGCTGGTGTGCAGCCAATGTCTTTTGCTAAAGCAAAATAATCATTTAGCAAGGCAAGGTTATGCGGATAATTCTCGGCGTTAAAACGCGGCATGTTGTTACGAATATCTTTGGCTTCTAAATCGGCAACGTCTTTTAATGTGCCTGTTAAGAAGCCGCGTGCAACTGGACTGAAAGCAACAAACGTAATGCCTAGTTTCTTACAGGCTTCTAACACAGCAATTTCTGGGTTGCGGGTCCATAAAGAATATTCAGATTGAATCGCGGTAATCGGGAATTCGTTATGAGCGCGAGTTAGTGTTTCAGCGGACACTTCGGATAAACCGACAGCGCCTATTTTGCCTTCTTTCACTAACTCACCCAGAGCACCTGCACTTTCTTCGATAGGCACATTGAAGTCGCGGCGATGTAAATAATACAAATCAATGTGGTCGGTTTGCAGGCGCTTTAGGCTGTCTTCACACTGTTTGCGAATGTTTTCTGGTCGGCCGTTAATCTCTTTTTTGCCGTCGACCATCGCCATGCCGCATTTGCTGGCAAGGAAAAACTCATCACGGCGATCTTTCAGCGCTTTGCCGACCAAAAGTTCGTTTTTACCACCGCCATATAAAGTGGCGGTATCAAAATGGCGATAACCCATTTCAAAGGCTTGATGAAGGGCTTTAATGGCTTGTTCTTCTTCAACAGGTGAGCCGTACGCATGGGATAAATTCATGCAGCCTAGGCCGATGTTTGGATTGGCTAAATATGGGTGTTTTGACATAACAATATCCTTAATAAAACAGGGAGCCGAGGCTCCCCATTTGAGTGTTGTTGAATCACTTTAAAGTATTGCGACTTAGGCTTCTAGGCATTCTTCTAAACGATGCAGTGTTTCCATTGCATCAATGGCTTGAGTAACGCAAGCATTGGGTGCACGGCCTTCTTGAATGGCAGAAATGAACTCGCGGTCTTGCAGCTCGATACCATTATTTGAAACGGCGACACCAGATAGGTCAATTTTGTTTTCGCTGCCATCAAACAGATCATCATAGCGTGCGATATAAGTGCCATTGTCACAGATATAACGGAAGAAAGTCCCGAATGGACCGTCGTTGTTGAATGACAAGGATAAAGTACAAATCGCACCGTTAGGCACTTTCATACCAATACTCATGTCCATGGCAATGCCAAGTTCAGGGTGGATTGGGCCTTGAAGAGCTTGTACTTGACTGGCGGTTTCGCCAGTTTGGTATTGGAACAAATCTACTGTGTGGCAAGCATGGTGCCATAGTAGGTGGTCTGTCCAAGAGCGGGCTTTACCAAGTGCATTTTTGTTAGAGCGACGGAAAAAGTAAGTTTGCACATCCATTTGTTGAACCTTTAACTCACCCGCCATGATTTTATTATGGATCCATTGATGAGAAGGGTTGAAACGGCGTGTGTGGCCAGCCATAGCAACTAAGCCCGTTTTTTTCTGAACTTCTACTACTTTGCGGGCGTCTTCAATGTTGTCTGCCATTGGAATTTCAGACATTACGTGTTTGCCTGCTTCAAGGCATTGAATCGTTTGTGCGGCGTGCATTTGTGTTGGAGTCGCTAGAATAACAGCGTCCACGTCGTCACGAGCCAAACTCTCGGCTAGGTCTGTGGTGTAGTGAGGTACGCCGCGTTCTTGCGCAAAGGCTTTAATCGCATCGATTTTTGTGCCAACAACAGAAACGACTTCTGCACCTTCGATCGCCGCAATGGCGTCCATGTGTTTCATGCCGAAAGCGCCAGATGCGCCAGCGATACAAATTCTCATTAGTCTACTCCTAAAAGTGCGAGTGTTTATTGTTAGGGCGTGAACTTGCCCGAGCCTTATGTTATTCACAAATCTATCATTCGCTACTCAATGGGGATAATCAATAAACCGCATTAGCTATTCAATTTTTGCAATAGCGTTTTTTTTACGCTATCTAAAATGTTCGGAAATCTCTCTCAGCAAGCTTAAAAAGTGAGACTGAGTAACGGTTGGAAGCCAGCTTTTACGTACACAAAGACCAATAGGACGGCGAGTGTGTTCCAGCGGAAAGTTAATAACATCGAGCAATTTAATATTAATTTCTCGCTCTACTTGGTGAGCAGAGATTAACGTTAGGCGGTCACTTTCGATCAGCAGTTCACGAATCAGTATTTGTGAGCTGGACTCAACCAGTCTTTTGGGCAGAGCGACACCAGCATCGTGGAAAATGTCTTCAAAAGCTTGTCGAGTTGGTGTGCCTTTGGCGGGAACGACCCAAGCATACTCGGCGAGATCTTGTGCGCTGATAGTGTCTTTGTCCATTAAGGGATGGCCGTTACGTGCAACCACAGACAACGGCGGCGACCATAATTCTTCTTGTACAACATCATCAGCTGGCGCCGGATGACGCAGGGCGCCCAATATAATATCTATGTCGCCTTGACGTAAGTGATGAAGCAAATCAGCGTACGGGCCTTCTGTCACATTGATGTTTACGTCGGGGTGGCTTTCGTTAAATTGCAATATGGATTTAGGCAGAATGGTCATACGTGCAAGAGGCATGCTTCCAACCGTTATCATGCTGACATCTTTGCTTTGTAAGGCGTTGATCTCATATATGCCTTGGCGTAATTCACTAAAGGCCAGTTTGGTCGCTTTGGATAAGGTCTGCGCTGCTTTCGTTGCGCTGGTGCCAAGGCTGTTTTTTTCAAATAACACCACACCCAGCAGTCTTTCTAAGTCTCTGGCTGCACGATGGACTGATGATTGAGAAACGGCCAAATTCCGGCTAGCAATGCTAAAGTTTTGTGCTTCGCTTACGGCAATTAAAGCTCTTAATTGGGTCGTGCTGATTAAAGCGATTAAGTTCTTGGGGGCACGCTCTTTTGGAGAACTGTCTTTGACAATCTCTTGTGTCGCACGTTGGATGTGCTCAATCGCACGACCAACACGTTTTTGCCAAACTTCGCCGGCCGTTGTGGGATACATGCCATCTGAATGTCTCTCAAACAAAGGTGAGCCCAATAAGGCTTCAAGTTTCGCAATGGCTTGAGTGATGGCAGGTTGAGAAAGAAAGATATGCTCAGAAGCACGTGTAATGCTTTTGAGTTCAGCCACGGCAAGAAATACGCGCAGATGTCGCAAGTTTGGTATCGCTATTTCCATATGACCTCCTTATGTTCTCCTAACTATATCAAAAATGAATGGCAAATAAATTATAAAGAAGGGGGAAATGCTCACTTTATAATGTATTAGCCTAAAATAGTCCTCTTATTAGAAAATTGCCAAAATTCATACGTTCTATTTTTTAAATGGAAAAAGGGTTATGAATGAGAGTCTATGACCAAGTTATCTGTTTTGGCTTGAAAGGAAAATGGCTTTAAAGGTGTTGAGTCTGGCTATGCGTGGTGCATTACAGAGCACGTTAACTGAGCTGCATCTTAGTTATCATTTGCCGATTTCAAACACAGGTGCTGGTTACAATTGTTGGCTACAACAGAGGCACTATAAAAAGAATCTATGCTGATATAATTTTTCCAATTAAAATACATGCCAAATTGTCATACAACAAATCATGAGTTTTGGTATACGCTTCCTCTACTTTAGTAAAGGGAGCGTTTTTTTATTCCCTTTAGGACTCAAGCAATAACATTATTACATTCTTTTTGGGAATACGTAGGAGGCAATCACAATGTTACATTTAGGTCTAATTGGTCAGGCTATTGCTGCTTCTCGATCTCCTTCTTTACACATGATGTTGGGCGAACTGAATAAGTTGCCAGTGGATTACCAGTTACAAGTGCCTGAAGACGATACCGCCGAATCCTTTAACGCTAAGCTTGCTGAAATTCGTGCTTTAGGTTTTGTCGGTACGAATGTAACGTTTCCCTATAAGCAAATCGCTATCGACAGTGCAGACGAAGTTAATGACGCCGTAAAAAAAGTCGGTGCCAGTAATACCTTATTGCTAAAAGACGGCAAAGTTTGTGCATTCAACACCGATTACACTGGGTTTATTCGCGGCTATAAAGGCCGTGTGGGAGATTTGCCAGCAGGTAAGGTGTTAATGATTGGTGCTGGTGGCGTGGGTCGAGCGATCGGTTTTGCCTTGTTTGAAGTGGGCGCAACAGAAGTATTGGTCACCGATTTAAGCGAACGCAGCGCACAGTCTTTGGTCGATGCTATTAATGAGGCGGGCTATAAAGCGCGCGTTGTTGCGAAAGAGGACGTTGCTTCCTCCGCAGCAGAAGCTGATGGCTTGGTTAACTGCACGCCTGTTGGGCACTTGAAAACGCCTGGCATGCCATTAGCGGCAGAGCTAATTAAAGGTCAAAAATGGGCGTTTGATGCGGTTTATACGCCAATGGATACTGAGTTTTTGATAGAGGCTAATAAAAAAGGTTTGCAAATAGTATCTGGCTTTGACTTATTTTTTTATCAAGGCATTGATGCCTTTGAAATTTTTACCGGTCAAGAAATCACTGATGTGAAACCTGTTTGGGATCAATTTCGTGAGAAATACGATGTTGTGAGTTCGCTCATCTAGAGTTTATTAACCAATAGAATACATGACAAAAAAGACGTCAGATGGCGTCTTTCTGTTTGCCTATACATTAGAATGCCTTTGCTCGTGTTATAGTACAGATGTCTTAAAAGAAAAAGAAAGGCCCTTTGAATTTTCTATGATTAACTCCGATGACCGTAAATTGGTTGGGCAATCTGTTTATGAACAGTTGCGTTCAGATATTGTGACGGGAAAGCTTTTGCCTGGCGAAAAGCTTAAATTAAACGCTTTACGAATCCGTTATAGTGCTAGTGTGAATACCTTACGTGAAACCTTGATGCGTCTTGTATCCGATGGTTTTGTGCTATTCGTTGATCAAAAAGGGTTTACTGTAAAACCTGTATCAACGGCTGATTTGCATGAATTATTAGAGCTGAGACAGATGTTAGAGCTGTCGGCTGTACGTAAATCCATGGAAAATAAAACGGGTCAAATGGAATGGAAATCGGCGTTGATCAGTGCACAGTTTCGCTTGAACTGCGTTGAAAAACAGATGATGGAAGATGAGGCAAGTCATGTTGAAGCATGGGAAAAAGCCGACCGAGATTTTCACGTTACTATGGTGTCCCATTGCGGTTCTCAGCAGTTAATTCGCTATCACGCTTCGGTCATTGAACTTTATATGCGTTATCAGGTTCTTGCCTTAAATCGTCGTCCATTTCGTGGTCAAGCCTCAATGGAAGAACATCAGCAATTACTAAAACACCTTCTTGATGATGAAACAGAGTTAGTACTGTCCATTTTGGATTCGCATATTCAAAAAGGGTTGTTTTTACCTGATGCTGAGAAAGTGCCATTAGACATGAAGTCGAAAGCCATCGCCTAATATTCATCCGCGAGGATATTGTAACGAATGAAAAACACAAAGATCCTATGTCAGGCTGCTGTGTGTAATCACGAGGTGATTATTGCATGGAAGCCGTAATCAGCATCATAGCTCCAATATTTTTTATCATCCTCATTGGTTTTCTAAGTGTTCGATACGCTTTTTTGCCGCAAGCGGCGATACCTGGATTAAGTCGTTTTATCTTATATCTTGCTTTGCCAGCATTGATTTTTATAAAGCTCTCCAGCATGGAGCTCAACGAAGTTCTGCATTTTGACTATCTTGCTGTGTACGCTGCGAGCGGTTTAGCGACCTTTTTTATTATTGTGTTGCTGAGTTGGCGATTACTGCAAAGTGGATTGGTAGAGGCTGGTGTGCGAGGCGTTGGGGCGACTATGTCAAACAGCGCCTTTATTGGTTTTCCTATCCTATTGCAGTTCTTTGATGATTCATTGACTCAGGCCTTTGTCATGTCGTTGATGGTCGAAAATATTATCTTATTGCCGGTTTGCCTCATTTTTATCGAGACTATGCAGGGGAAGAGCGAGAGTAATGGGAAAAACCTATTTATGGTCGTTTTAAAGCGTATCTCGACGAATCCGCTATTAATCGCTTTGGGCGCAGGTCTGGTGTTTTCTGTATTTGGGTTTAGTTTGCCGAGCTTTGTCGGTAAAGGTTTTGATTTATTGGCATCGGCGGCTTCCTCGGTGGCTTTGATTGTTATTGGTGGGTCTTTGGTCGGCGTATCGATTAAGGGTCAATGGACTCCGATATTATTAGTGGCGATTGGCAAGTTGATTCTGTTTCCTGTGATTGTCACCTTGTTCTTGTTCCTTACACCTAGTATGCCCAACGACTTAAAAGCGGCATTGGTTATATTTGCTTCGGTATCCATGTTTAGTTCTTATCCAATTGTTTGTGGAGAATATGGCGCGCGCAGTTTTTGCGCCAGTACCTTGTTGATCACCACCGTATTGTCATTTTTTACTTTGAGTGTCTTGTTACGCTTCTTTGTGTGAATGTTTGGCTATACAGTGGATTGAATATTTATGCTGATTTATAGGAGAAAGTAATATGTCTACCATCATGGTATTAAATGGCCCAAATTTAAACTTGCTGGGCACGCGTGAGCCTGCAACCTACGGCTATGAGACGCTCGCTGATGTGGAAGTTATGTGTCGCGAAGCCGCTTTGTCATTAGGTCATGAAGTGGAATGCCATCAATCTAACCATGAAGGCGTATTGATCGATCTTATTCATGAGGCGGGTCGCCGTATTAAAGTGGGTGAAGTCTTGGGCGTGGTATTCAATCCAGGTGCTTATACTCACACATCTGTTGCGCTGCACGATGCGATAAAAGGCGCTGATGTGCCTGTTATTGAAGTTCATATTTCTAACGTTCATGCTCGCGAAGCTTTCCGTCACCACTCTTATATCTCGCCTGCCGCGGCCGGAATCGTCGTTGGTATGGGCGTGAAAGGTTATGTGTTGGGGATTCAAGGGTTAGTGCATAAACTTAAAGCTTAGCGTTTTGTGAATGTAATGCTGCTCCTTGTCTCTAGGATGGGAGCGGCAAAGCAAAAGACATTAATTTTCTTTCCTATTGCAGCGATTACTTATTGTTCATCAAATGGCTGGGCCATCTTTATGGTGATGATCAATGGGTTTGTAATAGCTGTCTAACGTTTGTGCCGTATCTCGAATCGCATTCATAAAGAGTTTAAGGGCCATAGACGGAACCGAATCCGCTCGTGTTGTTAAGCCAACCGCTCCTAATGTTTCTTTTGTGTCGACAGGCAATTCATCCAATTCGCCATCCGAAATTTCTCGCGCGACTACGCCGCGGGAAATGATCCACACTGCGTCGTTGTTACGAATAAACTCCTTACCAAACGAGTCCGAAACGGTGTCAATTCTGTCCGTTAGCGTCCCAACGCCTTGTGACAATAGGAAGCGATCTACATAGGGAGCTGTTATAGAACCTTTTGGTGGGTAGAGCACAGTGTAATCAGCGATATCGCTGATTTGGAAGTTTTCTTTTGTTAGCAATGGGTGGTTTGGGCGAACGGTAAAAGTGACTTGTTCAGAGTATAAATGCTGAAATGACAAGCCAGACATGGCTTCCGGAACCCCTAAGCGGCCAACCACTAAATCTAATTCACCAACGCGTAACTGGCTCATTAACAAGGCGTTTGGACCAGAGACTAAATGCAGACGAACATCAATTCCCCCAGTACGAAAGCGCTTCACGGATTCTGGCAAAATACTGGTCGCGACGGTCGGTAACACACCAATACTAATACGGCTGATGCCTTTTTGTTGCGCTTGGGCGACACGTTCGGTGCCTTCTCGTAATGCGGCGACACTGGTACTGGCATGCTCTAGGAACACATTGCCGAACGGTGTGAGTTCAACGCCTTTTTTACTGCGCTCTAAGAGCCTGACACCCAAAATGTCTTCTAGTTCTTTGAGTTTTTTTGATACGGCGGGCTGGGTGAGCGCCAAGACATCTGCGGCGCGAACAACGCTGCCTTGGCGAGTGACTTCTAAAAAGCATTGAAGGTGGCGATATTTAATACGGTTTTCTAACATAAAAAGTCTCCCATCGTACACGCATGGTTTCAGTCGCTGCTAATTGGTTATTAGGTAGTCAGCGACTAAGTAAGAAACACTAAGGAATTAGGCTCGTTACAAGCGCTAATAAGGGAATGATTTTCCTATATTACACTCCTATGTCACGTTTTTGGAAAGATGCTATGTATTCCTTTTTCGATATATTTTTGGCGCTTTATTTCATTCTTAAGATGACGTTCAATCTCAAAATCTTGTGCTAGCATCAATATTAGTAAATATAGAAGCAAAAAACAGGTTTGTTTCTCATATATCGTTTTCGTTATGAAATGTAGACAGTCAGGGCGTAAGAATGAAAACAGCACTCGCAACCGTAACCATATCTGGCACGCTGAGAGAGAAATTCGAAGCGGCGGCAAAAGCCGGTTTCCAAGGCGTGGAAATCTTCGAAAATGACTTAACTCAGTTCGATGGTACGCCAAAGGATGTACGTCGTATGGCGCAAGATCTAGGCTTGGAAATTATTGCTTTGCAACCATTCCGTGATATGGAAGGTATGCCTGAGCCAATGCGCTCTCAAAAGGCAAAGATGCTGCAGCACAAAATCGATGTTGCCCATGAATTGGGTACCAATCGTTTGTTGTTTTGCAGTAATGTTCAGCCTTACTCTTCTGCAGATCGTGACGTTTGCGCGGCGGACTTATTTGCTCTTGCTGAAATAGCCAAGAAAGAAGGCATCATGCTGGGTTATGAAGCCCTTGCTTGGGGTTACCATATTGCTGATTACCATGACGCATGGGATTTGGTTAAACGTGTTGATCATCCGAACTTGGGGATAATTTTAGATACCTTCCACATGTTTTCCCGTGGCAACACCTTAGATGTGTTACGTGATGACATTCCGCTAAACAAGATTGCCCTTGTGCAAGTCGCTGATGCGCCAAGTCTACAAATGGACGTGTTGCAATACAGCCGACATTTCCGTTGCTTCCCTGGCCAAGGCGACATGCCAGTGGTCGAGTTTTTACAAGTTCTGAAAGATAAGGGCTTTGATGACTATTTGTCTCATGAAATCTTCAACGACGAATTTCGTTCATCTTCTCCTTTAGAAAAAGCCATTGATGGCATGCGTTCATTGATTTGGCTTGATGATCAAACGGTGAGCAAACGTGAAGAGAAAACGGCTCCAATTGAAGCGCCACAAGTGAGCGATGTTGAGTTTATTGAGTTTGCCATTGAAGGCGAGAGCGGAGAAGCGTTAACCAATACTTTGGCCCAGTTAGGTTTTCATGAAACCCATAAACACCGTTCTAAAAACGTTAGCTTGATGCGCCAAGGAAATATTAATCTGATTTTAAACCGCGAACCGAAAAGCCAAGCCCACGAGCATTATCAAAAACATGGTGTGTCAGTTTGTGCAATGGCGTTTGCTTCTGAAGATGTTAAAGCGACCTTGTCACTGGCTGAGCGTTATCGAGTAGAGCGTTTTGAAAACCAAGCCGGTCCTGGGGAATTAAACATCCCAGCGCTTCGAGGTATTGGTGATAGCTTGGTGTATCTTGTTTCTGCAGACGCTGCGGTACGTTTTTTTGAGGTGGACTTTAAACCCATTCAAGGCATTCAAGGTGAAACAGGCGTGGGCTTAACTCGCTTTGATCACATCGGCCAAACCGTTTCCAATACTGACTTTTTGTCGGCGTCTTTCTTCTATAAATCCGTGTTTGGTTTCGATATCGATGCCAGCCAAGATTTGCCCGATATTCACGGGTTAGTGGTAAGTCGTACCGCACTGAGCAAAGACAAACGTGTGCGTATTCCATTGAACATGACCAATGCTCGTGATGCTTCAGCACAGCGTTTTATCCAAAAATCCAAAGGCTCTGGTGTGCATCAAATTGCGTTCGCTTGTGATGATATTTTTGCTGCGGCAAAAAACATTGATAGCGAAAAACAGCTGCCAATCCCACAGAACTATTATCGTGATATTGAAGCGCGTTTTGGCTTGTCTTCAGAGATGATTAAGAAACTGCAGTCACACAACATCATGTATGACCAAAATGACGAAGGTGAATTCTTCCATTTCTATACAGAGGAAGTGCATGGCGTC
Organism: Marinomonas alcarazii; assembly: GCF_003208215.1. Classification (GTDB taxonomy): domain Bacteria; phylum Pseudomonadota; class Gammaproteobacteria; order Pseudomonadales; family Marinomonadaceae; genus Marinomonas; species Marinomonas alcarazii. Next base: position 171,446 of record NZ_QKLW01000005.1, on the reverse strand, counting down.
TTTTTTGAAGTGGTACAACGAGTTGGTGATTACAGTCGTTATGGCGAAGCGAATGCATTTGTCCGTCTTGCCTCACAGGCGCGCCAAGAGAAAAAATAAATCATTGTCATTGCGGGGAATGATGTATTTTAGGCGTATCCTTTTGTGAGGAAACTATGCCGGAGGAAGTTAACTTCCTCCGGTTTTTTTTATGCTAAAAATAGTACTGCTGTCAGGCTTTTCGCTTTGGTAACGAATAGCCTTGTTTTAGCTTTTTATAGCGCGTTTTCAAAAGCGATTCGAGTGAGGTTCTCGGGCTGGTCATTTTTCACTACTACGTTGTCTTCGATGCGAATGCCGCCATAAGGCATGAAGTGTTGGATGCGCGTCATGTCACAACCATGATTAGGGATTTCAGCTTGCATTTTATCCAGTAGCATCGGAATAAAGTACAGTCCCGGTTCTATGGTGATCACCATGTTTTTTTCTAGTGTTCTGGTAAGACGTAAAAAGGGAGCGTGCTCGTCAGGCATGCTCATAGTGTCCATCTTATCTGCTTGATGTCCGCCAACATCATGAACTTGTAAGCCTAGTAAATGCCCTAAACCATGAGGAAAGAAGACTTGTGGGATGCGCTTGGCTAATTGTTCTTCAACACTTAAAGAGCAGATTTTATGCTCACTCAATAATGTCGCAACGCCTGCGAGGGTGTCTTGATGCAAATCTTTAAAAGCAACGCCAGACATGGCGCTGCGGCAAAGCTTTTGCTCCATTGTATCTAGATCATTGATCAAAGCGTTAAAGTCATCATCATGACGAGTAAAAGTGCGAGTAATGTCACTTGCGTACCCGTGTTGGTTGGCACCAGCGTCAATTAGTAATGTGCGAGAGTCAGAAAGTTTCTCGATGGATTTATGCTCATAGTGCAGAACGGCAGCGTGCTCGTTTAAACCGACGATTCCTGGGTAAGGCTCTTGTGTGGCAGTTTGTTGGCTGGCTTTTAAAAAGGCTAAATGGATCTCTAGCTCGCTCATGCCCGCTAAGAAAGCTTCTTTCGCCGCGATATGACCAGCTGCGCCGCGAGTACTAGCTTGGCGCATGGCTTGGATTTCGAAGTCTGTTTTTACTGCTTTATCGAAATCTACATAGGCTTTTAAGCCTTCACAAGCAACAGCGAATGACATGGCTTGAGGGCCAAGCCATGCTGTTTGTTTTGGTAAGTTTGCAAACCATTTGTCTGTTTTTCTGGCGGTAATAATGTTCCAGTTCTGTTGCCAATCCCCACTAGGAACAGGGTTGGGAGCGTGCCAGAAATCGTCACGAATAGGCCAAACTAACGTTGGTTTTTCGCCTGTTTTTAGCACCACATAGGTTTCTGCGCCTAGGGTAAAAGGTAGCCACTGTTGAGCGCCAGAATAGGCATGAAAAGGGTGAGTGTGGTCATCCTGAAAGTAATAACTTTTTTCCCCTGAAGCTAAAACAATGGCGTCTAAGTCGAAGTGCGCCATAGCGGCTTCGTAGCGATGTGAAAGAACGCTAAGGTGTTCTTGGTAGGCTGTCGTCATAGAAAACTCATGTATATCAGTAGTGTTAGATCGAACGCAGGCTTGTGTCCTTTTAGCCTGCGTTATGTCGTATTCAGGGGGAATGATGTTCGTTAGGATACGCTAAAAATGGCGTGTTTTGACATTACTTTTTTGTTGTCACTTTATTGAACGCAAACATTAAAATACGAAAAGTCACGAACCCACAAAGTACGGAAATGAAGGCCAACAATAAGTCGTTTTCTGTATGCCAGAAAAGCTTAAAAATATAGAAAAATACGATGGTTAGAAGGATGCGTACCAGGCTATCGATCAATGGATAAAGTTTTGTCACGGTTGTGTTTCCTTATGGTCCAAAGGAGAAAATAAAGACTGTCCCATAAAATGTCTATTAAGCCAATTATTTGATCGGCAAATACACGCAGGTTACGTAATCTTTGGTGATATGCGTTTGTAATGGCCCGACTTCGAAAAATTCCACACCATAGCGTCGGCGATTCACACGTATGTTGTTTAAGCGCATAAAGGTATAGAGCACGTGCCAAGCTAGGGACAAGTTCTGATAACACCCTGTGTAGCGTAGGTGCAAATAGTTGCCGCGTAAAATGATTCGCTCGGGAGTGAGTTCACAGGGCGCTAAATTCTGTATAGGGATGCCAAGCTTGCCCGAAAAATAATGATGGATAATGTCTGCTTTCTTATAAAGAGCGAAGCTGGGGCCCGCTGGTGGGTTTTCTGGGCCCAGTTCGGTCATTAAATCATGAAATCCTTGGTCCATTTTTTGAGACATTGGCTGATTGTTTACAACGAAAGGGCGGGTGACGGCATCGATATGATCTAACTTGGTTTGCGCCAACCATTCGAATGTAGGGGCGTTGTATTCATGGTCTGATGTCGTGTTGTATTTGCTCAGATATGACAGGACTTTTAATAGTGCCAATTCCGCGTCTTTATCCGCTCGGATATTAAAAGCACGTTGTTTCCAGCGTTGAAAGAATGGCAAGTTTCCGGCGATTTGGATGGTCACTAAAGTGCGATCTTTTTGTTTGGTTAGATCAATATTGAAATGCACGTCGCATGGGTAAAAAGCGGGCGCTTCTAATAATGTATGAAAGTAATGAGCCCCAGAACGTGACGGTTCTAAAGTGATATACCCATCTTTAATCAACGTCCCTTGCCATGCTAAACAAGAAGGCGATATGGAGTGAATACCCGAATTTAAGTATTCATAATCAATGTGGGCTTTCGGCTCATAAAGCAGCCAAGGCAACCAGCTTTGCCAGTTGGTTAAGTCGCTTAGGTCTTCTGAAATAATATCGATAGGGGCGTCAATAACCGCATTTTGACGGCTAAAAAACCGACCTTTTAAGAAAATAAGATACGCAAATATTAGAGCACTTAAAAACGTAACCAGTAGTAACATGACAACCATATTTGCCTCACTTTTCATGTGCGTATGCAGCATTCGATTTAGCGTTTATCAGCTAATTTTTATCATTAGGCAATCAGAATCTTGCTTTTTACAGCATAGTGTTTAATGTCACTATTTTGCAAGAGAGCGTTTTTTGAACAAGTTTTGTGATACCTAAGAGGCTATAAGGAGATCGTTAAGATGAAGTCGACATTAGTATGGGATTGGCCTGTGCGAATTAGCCATTGGCTGATAGTGCTTTTGTTTACTGGACTCATTGTCACAGGGAAATCAGAAAGCGATTATGTCCAGTACCATTTTTATATGGGCTATGGTTTGTCTGCGGTGATTATTGCTCGTGTGCTTTATGGTTTTTATGGTTCTTATTACGCGCGTTTTAGTCAGTTTGTGAAAGGCCCAAAAGCGGTTTTTCGTTTCGCTAAGTCTATGTTGTCTGGTCGACCTAAAAAGTATTTAGGTCATAACCCTGTTGGCGCTTTAATGGTGGTAGTGTTGTTTCTAGCCCTTTCCATTCAGTGGGGAACAGGGTTATTTACGAGTGATGAAATCTTTTGGTTTGGGCCGTTTTATTCTTTGGTTTCAGAGGAGTTGGCGAGCCAGTTGGCCTCTATCCATCATTTCTTGCCTAACGTCTTGCTTGGCTTAGTCGCCATACATGTTCTGGCAGTGCTTTATCATGAATTATGTCTTAAAGAGCGCCTTATTGATGCTATGGTGCACGGTCGTAAAAAGCATCAAACGATGGCATCGGTTGAAGTAAAAACGCCTCGTTGGGGTGTTATTTTCTCATTATTAATGGGGCTTTCTTGGTTAGCGGCACTTTGGATGATGCCCATTTAATAGCCCATATTTTAAGATGTATAGACAAGTTGATTGTTTGTTATAATCGACTCGCTATATAATCATTTTTTAATCTTCTGACTATTTGGAATCTTGAGTGTCTGACGTAACAATTCACAATTTAGCGAATCTATTTGATGATTTACCTGATGCGCCTTTGCCTATATATGCCAAGCTTAAGCAGGCCATTTCGCTGAAAATCTCATCGGGTGAATGGCAGACAAACCAACGTATTCCATCTGAATCGGAAGTGGTAAAGGCATTGGGCGTGAGCCGCATGACGGTGAATCGAGCATTGCGTGAATTAACCGCAGAAGGTTTTCTGGTTCGTCATCAAGGCTTGGGAACTTTTGTTGCGGAGAAAAAAGCCCATTCCGCCTTATTTGAAGTGCATAACATTGCGGAAGAAGTGGCGGCACGAGGCCATAAGCATCGTTCAGAGCTACTTGTTTTAGAGTCGACTAAAGCGAGCATGGAAGAGGCCATGACATTGGGAGTTCGTACCAATCATGGGATTTTCCGTTCTGTTGTGTTGCACTTTGAAAATGATTTGCCGATTCAAATAGAAGAGCGCATTGTGAATGCCACATTGGCACCTGATTACGATAAACAAGATTTTGCCAAACACACGCCTTATGAATATTTAATGAGCGTGGCACCAATGACAGAAGGTGAGCACTTGGTAGAAGCCATTTTACCAAATGCGGTTGAATGCGAGCGCTTACAAATTCAAGCCTCAGAACCTTGTCTACAAATAAAACGCCGCACTTGGGCGGGCGATGACATTGTCACCGCCGCGCGTTTATTGCATCCTGGTTCTCGTTTTCAATTATTTGGTCATTTTGGCCGCTAATTCAACTTGTCAATTTTGATAAACACGCCACGGCCATTTTTTAATGTGGCGTTTCTACTTTCTGTACCAATCACCATACTGTGTGCTTTGACCTGCAAGGCGTCTGTCTTCTCTGTTGCCAATACACTGTCTTCAATGGCGTAAAAACCACTGAACAAGGTGTCGTCATTTGTAAATGAGAGAGAATGGGGCGCAGTGCATGCTTGAACTATGGCTTGCGTGTCAGTGTCTCTCACCATGATGTTCAGGTCTTCAATCTTGCCGTTTTTCAGTGTGGCACGAGTTTCATCCCCGCCGGAAAAGCGCGCCATGTCCAATGGCTTGTTGAGAGTATTAAGTTGGCGCTTGCTACCACTTTTGTGTTCCAGGTTCATGCCTTCGCCAGACAGCAAGACCAAAGTGCGATGCAGTCCGCTGAAATCAGAAAATACGCCATCTTCCACGACAGAGGCTTGGCTGATACGAAAACGAAGGCCTATTTCATCTTCATGGCGTTGAATTTCTAAGGTTTCCCCAAGGCCATTTTTCCATGGCATTCGCTGGTATTGTGATTGTTCGATAATGGTGAGATTAGGCATGGTACATGGCCTTTTTAATGACTTGAGTAAAGGCTAGCCGGCTGCTTTCTTCTTGCTGGTGGTGGAAGTTTTGGATGGTGTGATTGCCAGCGACAAAAACGTCTTTCACTAGGTTTTCATTGGTGGCGAATAACCAGCGGTTGAGTAGATCTTTTGCTTCGCTTGCGGCGATAAAAGGATGAGACTCATCCAGCACCATAAAGTCCGCTCGGTTGCCTTTGGTTAATCCTAATGACACGTTGCAGGCTTGGTTGCCGCCCAGCAAAGCCTGCTGATAAAGATTGTCGCCAACGCTGGTTTGGTCGAGACGATACAAGCGGTTGCGCTGCTGATCCCGTAGACGTTGTCCGTATTCATACGTCCGTAACTCTTCGACAATCGATAAACTCACGTGACTGTCCGAGCCGATGCCCCAGCGGCCGTTTTCTTGCTCGAAGGCGACGCCTGGGAAAATACCATCGCCTAAATTCGCTTCGGTAGTAGGACAAAGTCCTGCTACCGCTTGGCTCCTCGCAATGGTTTGGCGTTCGGCATCAGTTAGGTGGGTAGCGTGAACCAAGCACCAACTCGCATCTAAACCGATTTCATTATGCAGCCATTCCACTGGACGTTGTCCGCTAAAGGCTAGACTGTCTTGCACTTCTTTTTGTTGCTCAGCAATATGAATGTGAACCGGACAATCTTTGGCAAGAGATTGTAATACCCTTTCTATTTGCGGTTTGGTCACTGCGCGCAGCGAGTGAAAGCAAATACCCAATTTATGAATAGGATGATTGGCGAGTGTTTTATCGCAGGATTGATGTAACGCCAAATAAGAATCTGTGCTGTTGATGAAGCGCGCTTGTCCGGCGTTCGGTGCTTGTCCACCAAAGCCCGAGTGAGAATACAGCACAGGCAACAGTGTTAAACCCATTCCTGATTCGTTCGCAGCAGAAATGATCTGATTCGCCATTTCTCCGATCTGGCCATAATGTTTGCCGCCAGCATCGTGATGCAAATAGTGAAATTCCCCGACCTGTGTGTAACCGGCCTTCAGCATGTCTATGTAAAGTTGTTTGGCGATAATGTACGCATCTTCTGGCGTGAGTTTTTGTACGATTTTGTACATTAAATCGCGCCAACTCCAAAAACTATCGTTTGGGTTCAAACTGACTTCTGCTGCGCCTGCCATGACTCGCTGGAATGCGTGAGAGTGAACGTTGGCAATGGTTGGTAAAACGGGACCAGATAAAACGTGACACTCAGCCGTCGGTGCACAGTCTGTTTTAAAAGAGTGAAACTGGCCATCTTTTACAGAGAAAAGTACCTCTTTTGCCCAACCAGATGAAAGCAAAGCGCGTTGTGCAAAAAAGTATTGAATGCTATCGCAATGAGTTGATTGTTGGCTCGTCACAAGTCATTTCCTAATGAATATCGATGATTCGAGTGTAATAGAAAATATAATGTATATACAAGTGTGTTTTTTAGCAGTTTATGAGCTTGTAATTCTACTGTGTATTTTGTGGTTGTTTCTTAAGGTTTTTTTCATTTCATGAGTGATGCTTTGCCCATTTATGTGGATTTTTACTCGATCTATTTTAAAAAATGGCTTGCATCTATAAAAATTAGATTTTATCTTAATGTTAATTGTATATACATGTTCGTTAAATCTTCCTTTAAGCAGAATAAAAAAGACATTCTTTGATAGGTGAAAAAATGACTAAACAAACACTCGCTCAAAAACGTTACCGCGCTGGTGTCGTGAAAGCCGCAACAGGAACGACATTAACCGCCAAATCTTGGCTTACAGAAGCGCCAATGCGTATGTTGATGAACAACCTAGATCCTGATGTGGCTGAAAACCCAGAAGAATTGGTGGTTTACGGCGGTATCGGTCGTGCAGCGCGTGATTGGGAGTGTTATGACAAAATCGTTGAATCCCTAAAAGAGCTAGAAGAAGACGAAACCTTGTTGGTGCAATCGGGTAAGCCAGTAGGCGTATTCAAAACCCACAGCAACGCACCACGAGTACTGATAGCGAACTCAAACCTAGTGCCACATTGGGCCAACTGGGAACACTTTAATGAGTTGGACGCGAAAGGTTTGGCAATGTACGGCCAAATGACAGCGGGCTCTTGGATTTACATTGGTAGCCAAGGCATTGTGCAAGGTACTTACGAAACTTTCGTTGAAGCCGGTCGTCAGCATTACGATGGCAAGTTAGCGGGTCGTTGGGTATTAACAGCGGGTCTTGGTGGCATGGGCGGCGCTCAGCCTTTAGCGGCAACCTTGGCTGGTGCGTGTTCATTGAACATCGAATGTCAGCAAAGCCGCATTGATTTCCGCCTTCGTACTCGCTATGTTGACGAGCAAGCGACAGACCTAGACGACGCTATGGCACGTATCAAAAAATACACCGCAGAAGGCAAGGCTGTGTCTATCGCGCTTTGCGGTAACGCGGCCGAAATTCTACCAGAAATGGTAAAACGTGGTATTCGCCCAGACATGGTGACAGACCAAACCTCGGCCCACGATCCATTAAACGGCTACTTGCCATTAGGCATGAGTTGGGAAGAATACCGAGCAAAATCTCAGACAGAACCTCAGGCCATTGTAAAAGCCGCGAAACAGTCCATGGCGAAACACGTTCAAGCCATGTTGGACTTCCAAAAAATGGGCATTCCAACCTTTGATTATGGTAACAACATTCGTCAAATGGCGATGGAAGAAGGCGTAGAAAATGCGTTTGATTTCCCAGGCTTTGTCCCTGCTTACATTCGTCCTTTGTTCTGTCGTGGTATTGGGCCTTTCCGTTGGGCCGCTTTGTCTGGTGATCCAGAAGATATTTACAAAACCGATGCCAAAGTAAAAGAATTGATTCCTGATGATGAGCATCTACATCACTGGTTAGACATGGCCCGTGAACGTATTCAGTTCCAAGGTTTGCCAGCACGAATTTGTTGGGTGGGTCTTGGTCAACGTGCGAAACTTGGCCTAGCCTTTAATGAAATGGTTCGTAGCGGTGAGTTGTCTGCCCCGATTGTTATCGGCCGTGACCATTTGGACTCTGGTTCTGTCTCCAGCCCAAACCGTGAAACAGAAGGCATGCAAGATGGCTCTGATGCGGTATCGGATTGGCCACTATTGAACGCGTTGTTAAACACAGCTTCTGGCGCGACTTGGGTCTCTTTGCACCACGGCGGCGGTGTGGGGATGGGCTTCTCTCAGCATTCAGGCATGGTGATTGTGTGTGATGGCAGTGACGATGCGGCTGAGCGTATTGCTCGCGTGTTGCATAACGATCCAGCGACCGGTGTGATGCGTCATGCGGATGCAGGTTATGATATTGCCATCGATTGCGCGAAAGAGCAGGGGCTTAACTTGCCAATGATTACTGGTAAAAAATAAGGCGTTTCATAACCATAGCCACGATTGTCATTCCCGCGAAGGCGGGAAACCAGTGGTGTTGTATAAATAGGGTTATTTTCGATGACCATAAGTAATTGATTCCCGCCTTCGCGGGAATGACGTATGTACATAACTTAGTGTTAGTCCTATGAAACACCGATACCTCGCCCCGTAGGGCGATGTGGTTCATTAAATCAATAACTAAAAACTTAAAATAATATTGCAGAACATCGCTTAGAAACTGGAGAACACCATGTTTGAATTAACCATAAAACCAGGCCAATTGACGCTGAATGAATTGCGTCAAATCAGCCGTCGTCACGTTAAATTGGCCCTAGACGAAAGCGCTTTCCCTGCGATTCACGCCAGCACACAAGTGGTTAACGATGTGATTGCACAAAACCGCACGGTATACGGTATTAACACTGGTTTTGGGTTGTTGGCGAATACACGTATCGCGCCAGAAGATTTAGACGAGTTACAACGCAGCATTGTGTTGTCTCATGCGGCGGGCATTGGCGAATTAATGGAAGACAAAACCGTTAAATTGATCATGGCGCTGAAGGTAAACAGCTTGGCTCGTGGTTTCTCGGGCATTCGTCTGGAAGTGATTCAAGCTTTGCTGACTTTGATTAATAAAGAAGTGTATCCATGCATTCCGAAGAAAGGATCGGTAGGCGCATCGGGCGATTTAGCACCGTTGGCGCATATGAGTACGATTCTATTGGGAGAAGGCAAAGCTCGCTATCGTGGCGAAGTAATCTCTGGCCAAGCGGCTTTGTCTATCGCAGGGCTTGAGCCAATTGCTTTAGCGCCTAAAGAAGGTTTGGCGTTGCTAAACGGTACGCAAGCATCAACTGCGTTTGCCTTAGAAGGTTTATTTGAAGCGGAAGATTTGTTCGCTTCTGCTGTTGTGTGTGGCTCTTTGTCTGTGGAAGCGGCGCTTGGTAGCCGTAGCCCATTTGATGCGCGAATTCATGAAGTACGTGGTCATCAAACACAGATAGATGCTGCAGCAGCGTATCGTCATCTATTGGGGGAAACATCAGAGCTAGGCGATTCTCACCAAGGTTGTGAGAAAGTCCAAGACCCGTACTCTCTGCGTTGTCAGCCGCAAGTGATGGGCGCATGCCTTGAACAAATTCGTAGCACAGCAAAAGTACTGTGTGTCGAGGCCAATTCCGTATCGGACAACCCATTGGTGTTTGCAGAAGAAGGCGACATCATTTCTGGTGGTAACTTCCACGCAGAACCGGTTGCTATGGCGGCCGATAACCTTGCCTTGGCGATTGCCGAAATTGGTAGTTTGTCTGAGCGTCGTATGGCGTTATTGATCGACAGTAACTTGAGCAAACTGCCTCCATTTCTAGTAGACAATGGTGGTGTGAACTCTGGTTTCATGATTGCGCAAGTAACGGCAGCGGCCTTGGCGAGCGAGAATAAAACCTACGCACACCCTGCGTCTGTTGATAGCTTACCAACATCAGCGAACCAAGAAGATCACGTTTCTATGGCGACTTTTGCGGCACGCCGTTTGAAAGACATGGCGGAAAATACTCGCGGTATCTTGGCTGTAGAGATTCTATCTGCCGTACAAGGTTTGGATTTCCGTGCGCCATTGAAGTCTAGCAAACGGTTAGAAAATGCTCGTGCAACACTGCGTGCTCGTGTGCCTTTCTATGATAAAGACCGTTACTTCGCGACTGACATCGAAAAAGCCAATGAGCTGTTGTTGGAAGCGGTGCATAACGACGTTATGCCAGAAGGTTTGTTGCCAAGTTTAGCGGTTTAAGAAAAGGAAAAGTTATGACAAGCGATACTCCAATGAAGTTAGACAGCTTATGGCGCGGTGCTCATATCGCTACCATGAAAGATGGCTTGTATAGCGTGATTGAAAACGCAGCGATGGGTGTTGTCGACGGGCGTATCGTTTGGATTGGCGAAGCGCAAGATCTGCCCGTCTATGAGGCTCAAACAGAGCATGAGTTAGAGGGCGGTTGGATTACGCCAGGCTTGATCGATTGTCACACGCACCTTGTGTTTGGTGGTAATCGAGCAGGTGAATTCGAACAACGATTGAATGGGGTAAGTTATCAGGAGATTGCCAAGCAGGGAGGTGGCATTGCTTCCTCTGTTAAGGCAACTCGTGATGCCAGCGAAGCGGAATTAATCGCCAGTGCATCGCGTCGTTTGCAAAGTCTAATGGCGGACGGCGTGACCACAGTTGAAATCAAATCTGGTTATGGTCTGTCCCTCGAATCAGAGCTGAAAATGCTGAATGCGGCGACGGATATTGGCAAACAGTTTCCCGTGACGGTGAAGCGCACCTGCTTGGCTGCCCACGCTATGCCGCCAGAATTTGACGACAAAGACGCGTACATTGATTATCTTTGTGACACCGTTTTACCAAAAGTTGCCGAGCTTGGCATAGCGGATGCGGTTGATGCCTTCTGTGAAGGTATTGCCTTTAGCACGGAACAGGTCGCACGCTATTTTAAAACAGCTGACTCGCTAGGCTTGCCGGTGAAAATCCATGCGGAGCAATTGTCTTCGTTAGGCGGCACTGCTATGGCATCGTCTTTCAAGGCTTTGTCAGCGGATCATATTGAATTTATTGAAGAATCAGACGTAAAAGCCATGGCAGAATCGGGCACGGTTGCTGTGTTATTGCCGGGCGCGTTTTTCACGCTAAAAGAAACACAACGCCCACCGATCGCCTTGCTGCGCCAATATGGTGTGCCCATGGCGATAGCTACGGATGCAAACCCTGGAACCTCGCCCGCGTTATCGCTTCGACTGATGATGAACATGGCTTGCACCTTATTTGCTCTAACCCCCGAAGAATCCCTTGCTGGCGCGACGATTCACGCTGCAAAAGCATTGGGAATGGAAGCGTCTCATGGTAGCTTAGAAGTTGGAAAAGTTGCCGACTTTGTGTGTTGGGACGTAGAAAGTCCTGGCGAGCTAAGCTATTGGTTGGGAGGCAACTTAGTAAAAGAAAGGGTTTATGAAGGTAAAAGTAGCTAAGGGGAGATCGTATAATGACCACGCATGCATCATTAACTGTGCCTGCATTTGAATTTAGCCAAGGAGATTCGCCGTTATTGGTGAGTATGCCGCACTCAGGGTTAAATTTAACCTCGGAAGTACAAGCAGGACTGACCGATCAAGCCAAAAAGTTACCAGATACGGATTGGTTTATACCTGAGCTTTATGACTTCTTAGAGTCATTGGGAGTAGGTTGTATCAAGGCAAATTACTCTCGCTTTGTCATCGATCTGAATCGTCCTTATGATGATAAGCCGCTTTACACCACTAAAACGACAGGTTTGTTCCCTGATATTTTGTTTGAAGACAGTCCCGTCTTTGTGGAAGGCAAAGCGCCAAGTGACGAACACAAAGCGTTTTGTAAAGAGCATATTTGGACGCCATATCATGGCACGATTGAGCAAGAACTCGCTCGACTCAAAGCCAAATTCGGCTACGCAATCTTGTTCGACGCACACAGTATCGCCGCCGAAGTGCCGATGTTGTTCGATGGGAAACTTCCTGATTTCAACTGGGGGACAAACGAAGGCAAGTCATGCCACGAAGACCTTGCCAATGTCGTCACGCAAATACTGCGACCGAACTACACGCAAGTACTCAATGGGCGTTTTAAAGGCGGCTATATCACTCGTCATTTCGGTCAACCAAGTGAGGGAATTCATGCTATTCAGCTCGAGCTTTCTCAAGCGACTTACATTAATGATGAACTGGCAAAACAATCGGAATACCAGCTCGACGAGAACAAACGTCCTTACATTATGCAGCAGCTGAAAGACGTGATTGAGGCTTGTCAGCACATTCGTTTTTAGCCTCAGCTGTTTTATAGCTTAAGAATCCCTATGTTGTGAAAACGGCATGGGGATTTTTGTTTTTATGGCATTTGGCCTCTTCTCCCTTGATGATAGTGTAATGGCGTGTCATTGTTGTTGTATCAAATTTTATAAGAAAAGGAATTCTTATATGTTCAAAGGCTATTTTTTAGCGTCTTCTGCTGTTGTCAGTCGTTGTTCAATTATTAATCGACAAATTACGCCATTGGCGTATAATTTGGAGATATCATGGTAATTGTTGAAACACCCATTTTCACCAAACTTATTAATGAAATAATGAGCGACGATGAATACAAGGAATTGCAGGAAGCTTTGGTTATAAAGCCAGATCTTGGTGTGTTGATTAAAAACAGTGGTGGTTTAAGGAAGATTCGCTGGTCTGTGGACGGTCGTGGGAAAAGGGGTGGCATACGAATCATCTATTACTGGATGACTGAGAATGAGCAGCTTTACATGATGTATATTTTTCCTAAAAACACACAAGAAAACTTAACCGATGCGCAAACCAAAGCGCTAAGACAAATAGTAGAAAGGTGGTCACAATGAATGACGACATGTTCAATGAATTGCTGGAAAGCGTACAACAAGCCGATAGCATCATAAAAGGCCAAAATATAGCGGCACGAATTACGGAATTTGCAGACCCAGAAGTGAAGGCTATTCGCACCAAAACAGGCCTAAGTCAAAGTCGTTTTGCTAACTTGCTTGGTGTCAGTAAACGTACGTTAGAAAACTGGGAGCAAGGTCGCCGTCACCCAACTGGACCAGCACGAGCTTTGCTTAAAATCGTCGATGCCGACCCAGAGTATGCGCTGAAAGCGCTGCATGGTTAGCTCACGTAATATAAACCCTCTTAGATAAGTGTGCTTTATGAACCCCAAAGTTACTGCTGTTGAACCAATGGACTCTTATATTCTCAGACTTACGTTTGAGAATAATGATGTTCGTGTGTTTGATGTGTCACCTTTTTTGGAGAAAGGTATTTTCCAAGAGCTAAAGGATAAGAATTACTTTAGGCAAGTCTCAGTGGCGTTTGGTGGTGTTCAATGGCCTCACGAACAGGACTTCAGTAAAGATACGCTGTATGTATTAAGTGCACCTTTTAAGTGATCTAAAGGATCTCCATAAATCTTCCGCTCTGATCATTGATGTACAAAGCATTCTATTTGACCCTGCCTTTCGGCCGTTCGAGGCGCATCTTGTTGTTGAGCGGATAAACGTGTCATGTCGAGTTGTTGTGATACATGCAGCATGAACAAACGGGCTTTGAAGTTGAGTTTTGTTCCGCTGGCTGCAGCTGCAGACGTGATTAAGGTGTTAATGGCGATTAAGCTTTAGTTTTCCTACGATATAAAAAATACAGTGATTGGAATTTAACAGTTCTAACCACTATATTTTTAGTTACTCTGTAAGTGCGAGGCTGACGTTATGTATCAAGATGTTTTGGACTTTTGGTTTGATGATATTGAACCAAAGCAATGGTTTCAGAAGGACATCGACTTTGATAATAAAATCATCACTAGATTTGGCAAACTTCATCAACAAGCGGTTCAGAGTGAGCTGTCCGCTTGGCGTCATTCTCCTAAAAGCGCCTTGGCCGAAATAATCATACTGGACCAATTCTCACGTAATATTTACCGCGATCAGCCAGAATCCTTTGCTGTTGATCCAATGGCTTTGGCGTTGGCTCAAGTGGCTATTTCCAATGGTTTCGACAAAGAACTAACACCAACTGAACGTAGCTTTTTATATATGCCCTTTATGCACAGTGAATCCGTCGTGATTCATGAAGAAGCAGTCAAATTATTTAGAGATTTGGGAATAGTAAATAATCTGGATTTTGAGCTAAAACACAAAAAAATTGTGGATCGTTTTGGTCGTTATCCACACAGAAATGCCATTTTAGGTCGACAATCTTCTCCTGAAGAGTTGGCATTTTTGGTTGAACCGAATTCTAGTTTTTAAAAACTCTATATTTAGCTTATTTTGCGTGCGATATTTTTAAGTATAAAAAAAGAGCAAGTCACTTTCATGGTTTGCTCTTTTTGCTTTTTAAAGAGGCTTTAAAGTACGGTGACTACGTCTTCCATAGCTAGGCGCGATTTTGGCAATGCGGCGTTGTAGTCTTCGTCTTTGTGGTGATAACCGATCGCGAGGGCGACGTCGCATTGGTAGCCTTCCAGTTCTGCACTGAAAATTTCTCCGATTAATTCTGGATCAACACCTTCCATCGGCGTGGAATCAATACCAAGGCGCGCTGCCGTGTGCATGACGTTACCAAGGGCGATGTAAACTTGAGACTTTGTCCATGCCGCGTTGTTGCCGTTATCGTCCATGTGCATTTCTGCAAACACAAAACCGCCGAAAGCTTGCTCTCTGTTTTCAAGTTTGGTGCGGCCATCCTCAATGCCTTTATCGACAACTTTTGCGTAATCATCGCGGCTATAGTGCGTTTTGTGAGCAAATAGGATGATGTGTGACGCATCTTTGGCGTGCTTTTGGTTGAACTGGAATTTGTTTGCAAAGGTGTCATGAAAACGTTGTTTTGCAGCGTCGCTTTCAATCACGATAAATTTCCATGGCTGCGAGTTAATAGAAGAAGGGGACAGGCGCATTGCTTCGTAGATAACGTCTAAGTCAGCTTGAGAAATTTTCTTCGAAGCGTCGTAATGTTTTGCCGTATGACGGTTTTCTAGATCAGTAATAATCTGGTGTGACATGTTCTCTCCAAAATAAGTAAAACTGTTTGGCACCCTAAAAAGTTAGAGTCGCTCAATTCAATGGCGCTATAGTAACGAGGCTCAGTTAAATGAAAAACAGGGTTTTCATTGAATTATTATCAAATATTAATTGATAATGAGTGATGTTTTTCTTATCCAATAGAGGCTAAATCCATGCAACTTGAAGATCTTCGAGTCGTGCTTAAGGTCGCAGAGTTTCGCAGTATTACCGCTGCAGCCACGCATTTAGACATGCAAATTGCGACAGCCAGTGCTGCTGTTAAGCGAATAGAGGCCGCACTTGGTGTTGAGTTGTTTGTGCGCACCACGCGTCATTTACGCCTTTCTAGTGCGGGGGAGCGTTACTTGCCCAAGTGTATTGCTGCTATGTCTATGTTGGATCAGGCAAAACAAACTATTCATAACGATTTGGATATTATCAGTGGTGAAATTCGCTTGGCTGTTTCATCTGATCTGGGGCGCAATATTGCTATTCCTTGGGTAGATGATTTTATGAAGCAACATCCACAAGTGACTTTAAGAGCGCATGTTAGCGATAGTAATGTCGACTTTTATCGAGATGCCTTGGATATCGCTCTGCGTTATGGCGCGCCAGCAGATTCCAATTTGTATGGTTTTAAAATCTGTAATGTGCCTCGATTGCTGGTTGCTAGCCCAAGTTATCTTGAATTAAAGGGGACGCCGGAACAGCCAAAAGACTTGCTTAATCACCAAGGCTTATTTTATCAGCTGCAAGGCATTTTGAACGATACCTGGCACTTCTCATGTAAAGAGTCAGACGTGGAACGATCTTATAAGATTAAGCCGAAAGCCTATTGTGCTGCGAATGATGGTGATTTAGTTAGGCGTTGGTGTGTGGCTGGAAAAGGTGTGGCGATAAAGTCTTCGTTAGATATTGCCAATGATCTGCTTGCTGGCCGAGTGGTTTCTCTTATGCCGAATTATAAAATTTCCCAAGTTGAGCTTTGGTTGATAAGCCCAAGTCGTCAGTCTATTACGCCAACGGTGCGTTTATTGCGTGATATGTTTCGAGAGCGTACTAAGGCGCTTTTGACCCAATTGGTGGAGCAGGGATTTTTGGAACAAAGCGTGTTGAAAGAGTGAGTGAGCTAAAAGTAGTTGTTCATAAAAAATATTTATTTATATAGGAATTTTTTTTCTATAAAGAGTGCTTGAAAATTTTCTTGTCGATCCTATTTTGCATAATGTGACCGCTTCGTCTGAATGAGAAGTTGGTTACGACTTTTGATGATTAGTATTTTGCTTCAAATTAGGAGGAATTATTATGAACTCAATTGATTTTACCCCACTTTATCGCAGTAGCATTGGTTTTGATCGTTTGGCGTCGTTGCTTGACAGTGCGCTAACATCCGACAATGTTTCTGCTGGTTACCCACCTTACAATATCGAAGTAGTCGATGATAACCGCTATGCTATTTCACTTGCTTTAGCGGGGTTTGAAGAAAGCGATCTCGATATTAAGGTGGAAAAAAATGTGCTGACGGTCCGTGGTGATAAAGCGGATTCTAGTGAGCACAGATATCTCCATCAAGGCATTGCGAACCGCTCGTTTGAACGCAAGTTTAACCTTGCTGATTATGTTGAGGTGACCGATGCTGTGCTGAAAAATGGGCTGCTTACCATTAGCTTGGTGAAAGAAATCCCCGAAGCAATGAAACCAAGAAGCATTGCGATTAATCAAGCAAGTAATGGGGTTCTTGAGCATCAAAAAGACGACTCAAGAGAAAGTAAGTCTAAAGTAGCGTAAGCAAAAATCGCTTATTAAGCTCAAGGGCTGTGAGAAATCACGGCCCTTTTTTGTTTTTGTTTGTGTTGTTCTCTCTAATGTCGTTTGGCTCATCTATACTTGATCTTGCTATAGTATTGAGAGTAAAAAATTCATTGGAATGATGTCGAGGAAGGGATATGGCGGAGTTTCTTGTGTTAGGCGCAGGAATGGTCGGAGTGAGCAGTGCGTTGGCGTTGCAGGCGCGAGGTCATCAGGTAACCATTGTTGATCGAACTGGTGCTGGGTTAGAAACGAGTTACGGCAACGCAGGCATGATTCAAGTAGAGGCTGCTGAGCCTTATGCGTTACCACGAGATATGGCAACCTTGTTCAAATATGCGCTGGAAATCAGTAACGATGTGACTTGGAAAATGAGCGGGGCGTTACCAATGCTGCCTGCTTTATGGTCATATTTTCGTCATTCGTCATCCGAAAAACACGCCAAGATTTCTCGTATTCATTCTCAATTAACCATCCGTTCCACGGCAGATCATGCTCCTTTAATTCGTGATTCCGAGTCTGAAGATTTGATCTCACGCTGCGGTCTTGTCATGTTACATAGAGACGAGGCGGAATTTGAAAAAGCCTCTAAAAAGGCCAATTTTCTGCTACGTGAATATGGTGTGACGTCGAATGTTTATGACGGCAAAAGCTATATGAAAGAAGAGCCTGCGCTGAAAAAAACGCCAGCGGGGGCTGTGCATTACACCCAAAGCTGGAGTTGCTCTTCACCGGGAGGATTGACCCAAGCGTATGGGGATTTGTTCATCAAGCGAGGCGGTCGTTTTGTTACGGGTGACGTGCGTACTTTGCAACATACCACGCAGGGATGGAAAATACTTACCAGTGAAGGTGAGCTTCATGCTGAGCAAGTTGTTGTCGCGCTTGGGCCTTGGTCGCCAGAGCTATTAAAGCGTTTTGGTTATCGAATTCCTATGGTGTACAAACGTGGCTATCACGGGCATTTTAATGCACCAAAAACGCTTCAACGCCCCTTCTTAGACGTGGCAAATGGCGTACTGGCAGCGCCCATGGTGAAAGGGTTAAGAGTGACAACAGGCGCGGCCTTGGTGTCACTTGATGCGCCAATGGACACCAAACAGCTTAAACGTGGAGCGGCAGCGCTTAACGGCATAATTGATTTAGGTGAGCAGGTAGAAGAACCGCAATGGATGGGGACGCGTCCATGTATGCCTGACATGTTGCCGCTTGTGGGTGAAGCGCCTAATCATAAAGGCTTGTGGTTCCACTTTGGGCATGGACATCAAGGTTTTACGCTTGGTCCGACAACCTCTCAGTTGTTAGTTCAAGCGATTGAAGGGGAGCGAAGTGAGTTGCTAGATGCGCTTTTACCGATTAATCGTTTGTCATGACCATAAAAAAGCAGACGCTTGTTAAAACGTCTGCTTCTGTTCTATTTCCCATGTTAACGGATTTCAGAAAAACTCTGAAATCGTCTTAATGTGAATTAGTTGCTTTTCAAGTAGTTCAACATGGTATCGGCATCAGATACTTCAAATGGATCGCTTGGAGCGTCGTCTTGGAAGCCTGGTTCAGAGAACATTTTCTTGATCTCGCCGTTTTCGACAAGCATAGAGTAACGCCAGCTGCGCATACCAAAACCTAGGTTGTCTTTCTTAACCAGCATGCCCATTTGACGTGTGAAGTCGCCGTTGCCGTCAGGTAGAAGGAAAACATTTTTTGCGTTTTGGCTTTTGCCCCACTGGAACATAACGAATGCATCGTTTACAGAGACACAGATGACCGCATCAACGCCTTGCGCTTTGAATTCTTCGTAAAGCTCTTCATAGCGAGGTAGGTGAGAAGTTGAGCAAGTCGGAGTGAATGCACCTGGTAAAGAGAAAACAACGACTTTTTTATTGTTGAACAAGTCGGCAGTAGTAACGTCTTTCCACTCGAATGGGTTTGGTCCGCCTAGCTCTTCATTGCGAACACGAGTTTTAAAGACAACACTTGGTACATTAGAGATCATGTTTTTTCCTTTTCCTTAGTAGAGTTAACTGTTTATTTTTTGCATCTTAGCGTTTTAAGAAACCGCGCTTCTGTAAGAAGCTTAACATATGCTCGCGTTTCTTTTTCTGTACTGCCGCGGCTGTCTGTTCTGACCAATTGCTGCTTTTCTGATTATCGCCACGGCTTTGGTAATAGGCCTGCATTTGAGTATCATAGGCTTTTACATCCTGTGCGCAACGGCTGTTATCGTAGCTGTCTTTATGCAGTATAACATCAACTGGCAAACGTGGTTTTAGATCAGGTTCTGCGTCAGGGTAACCAAGACACATTCCGAAAATTGGGTAGACCTGATTAGGAAGATTTAATAACTCGGCAACTTGTTCGGGGTCATTACGGATACCGCCGATAAATACGGCACCAAGGCCAACGGATTCGGCTCCCAGCATTAGGTTTTGCGCAAAAAACGTAGCGTCAGTTGTTGCGGCAATAAAGTGTTCAGTATTGCCTTCTAGTGCGCCCAAGCCTTGTTCTAGGCTGCAATGCTCAACACGAGTTAAATCGGCACAAATGATAAAGAATTCCGCGGCTGATTCGACCCATTTCTGACCGCCGGCAAGCGTAGCAATTTTCTGGCGATTGTTTTTGTCTGTTACTTGAACAAGGGAGTATGCCTGAATAAAACTTGAAGAAGCTGCGCCTTGAGCACATTGAATCAGCTGCGTGAGTAGGTCTTCCTCAATGGCTTGGTTGGTATATTGTCGGATAGATTTATGGCTAGATTGAGCTTGAAGAATAGGATTCATAATTAGCATCTTTTTTAAAACGATGCATAAATATTAGAGGCTTAGCCTTGTAGCGTAAAGGTTATGTTGTTGATATAACAAGGAGATATAAAGAAAGGGCTTACTCAAATGAGTAAGCCCTTTCTTATGCGGGTGACGCGCTTTTTTAGAAGCGGTATTCTGCACCGACACTCGCTTGGTTGAAATCTGTCTCGAATTTCGAATCAGAGTCGACGTTATCTGCGTTTAGGTCAACATCGTACCAAGTATACTGTGCATTAAGTAGAAGGTTTTCTGTGACTTTAAAGTTCACACCCGCACCAGCGAATAAGCTTTTATCGTCGGAGCTGCCTTTAATAGACGCGACTTCATAATCTGTGTCGTGCCATAGTTGGCCTGCTTTAACAAACAATTCAGTGGTTTGCGTGATAGGCAAGGTTCCTTTTAAAGCTGCGGTGTAGCCAGTAGTGGATGCATTCGCCAGACTGCCGCCATATTTACCAAAATCAATGTAACTACCTTCTAAAGCAAGAAATGAATTGAATCGATAACCGACAATCCCTTGTACAACATCGTTGTTGTCATCGAAGTCATCTTCGCTATCAACTTTCAGGTAACCGTAGTTACCACCAACATAAAGGCCGCTGTCGTTTGACATGTCTTCCGCTTTTACTGCTGCACTAAATGATGCGATGGCAATACTGCTGGCGATGATTGGAATGAATTTTTTCATAGTAAAACTCCTTTTCGTTGTTTATAAGAACTTAGCGAGTTGAGTAACCAATGTGATGTATGGGGGGCGGAAAGGCTAGGATTTCGGCGTTACTTACCTATTAGCTTCAACTTCTATGCGCTTAATGGAGAGAAAAAACGCTTTGCTGATAGTACGAAAAGTCAGAACACATTGTGTGCAGTTCATAATCGATTAGTGAGCCGCGTTGGAGCTGATTGATGAGTGTGATGGTAAAAAAAGGGGGGAGAGGGAAAGAGCTCAGCCAAAAGCAGGGTGAGCTCTTTTTGCTATTTTAATGATGCTTTTTGCTGGCGACCTCGCCCCATAGATCTTCAATGCGACTGTCACGGCCACAGCTTACGCGATAGTACGCGTAGCGAATTGGATTCTTTGTATAGTAGCTTTGATGGTATTCCTCTGCGGGGTAAAAGGTTTTGGCAGGTAGAATCTTGGTCACAATATCGTCTTTAAAGGGTTTTGATTTTTCCACTTGGGCTAAGGACGCTTCAAAAACAGCTTTTTGTTGCTCATCTTGGTAAAACATGGCGGTTTTATAAGGTGAACCTTTGTCACAGAATTGACCTTCATCATCGGTTGGGTCGATGGTTTTCCAGTAATAATCCGCCAGAGCCTTGAGTGACACTATCTCGTCATCAAAATAAATCATTACGCCTTCAAAGTGGCCAGTATCTCCAGCAGAGACTTGTTTATAGGTTGGGTTTTCTGTGTGTCCGCCGATATAACCAGAGACCACATCACTGACGCCTTGAACCATTTCGAAATCAGATTCCACACACCAAAAGCAACCGCCAGCCACTATCATGGTTTGTGGTGCCGAGTGTGAAACCTGACTAAATGTCGTCGCACCGGTAAAAAGTAGCAAGCCTAAGGCGCTGTTGAGAGCGTGTCGGATAATCATATTGAATGTCCTTTCGTTGATAAAAATAGAGGTTTGATGAGCATTCTTGAATGCGATTTAGTTATTAGTCGTGTTGTCTCGTCTATTTATTACAGATCACTTTACCCACAAAAGCAGAAGATAAAAACAGATTCTCAGCTGATGGCTTCTGTATTGATACGTTCGCTCAGCTAATGCATTAATCTTCCTACTTAATGACCCATTTTTTGTACATTTAGATGGCACACTAATACCACTTGTTAGGCGGTAGTCTTAACAATAGTTTGTTTTTTCTATATATGCTGAGCATATTAAATACATCTAGATAATCAATTAAACAAATATAGAGCTGTCTTGTAGTATGTTTATTAGACAATTCAACTCTCACCTGTTCATGGATACGATCACTGCTAACTCGCACTGTTAGGTAAGCTAGTTTTACCAAGGTGCTGTTTGAGGTTTGAAAAGAAATATTCTTTGTTACCAATTTTAATGAGGTAGTCATGAGTGCATTTGTTACAGAGCGCGTATTAAGTGTTCACCATTGGGATGAAAATCTATTCAGCTTTAAAACCACACGTAATCCAAGTTTGCGTTTCGATAATGGTCAGTTTGTTATGATCGGCTTAGAGACGGAAACACGTCCTCTAATGCGTGCATATAGTATTGCTAGCCCGAATTATGAAGAGCATTTAGAGTTTTTTAGTATCAAAGTACCCAATGGGCCATTGACGTCACGTCTACAGCATTTAAAAGTGGGCGATGATGTTTTAGTGAGTCGTAAACCAACTGGTACCTTGGTAACACGTGACTTACATCCTGGTAAAAACTTGTATTTGTTGTCTACTGGTACAGGTTTAGCGCCTTTTTTAAGTGTGATCCAAGACTTTGATGCCTACGAGCAGTACGAAAAAATTGTACTGGTTCACGGTGTTCGCCATGTGAGTGAATTGGCTTATGCAGACTTTATTGAAAAAGAACTGCCTGAAAATGAATTTTTTGGTGAGCAAGTTAGAGACAAGCTAATTTATTACCCAACAGTGACCCGAGAGCCTTTTCGTAACCAAGGCCGCCTGACAGACTTGATTCGCAGCGGCAAACTAGCAGAAGATATTGGTCTGCCTCAGTTGAATCCGGCACAGGACAGGGTCATGATTTGTGGTAGCCCAAGTATGCTTAAAGACACATCAGCTTTGCTTGATGAGCTTGGTTTTACGGAATCGCCAAAAATCGGTGTACCAGGAGATTATGTAATCGAGCGAGCTTTTGTTGAACATTAACTGTGAAACTTACCTTTTCGCCGACTAATAAATTTAGGAGATGTTATGAGTTCTGATGCAACAAAAAATGAAGAGTACGTCCCACCAAAAGTATGGCAATGGGATGCAGAAAGCGGTGGTAAATTTGCCAGCATAAATCGTCCAATATCTGGTGCAACACACGAAAAGGTTTTGCCAGTAGGTAAGCACTCACTGCAACTTCATTCCTTAGCAACACCTAATGGTCAAAAAGTCACCATCATGCTGGAAGAGTTGTTGGAACTAGGAATCAGTGCTGCAGAATACGATGCTTATTTGATTAATATCGGCGAAGGCAACCAGTTTGGTTCTGGCTTTGTAGAGATCAACCCAAATTCTAAAATTCCAGCGTTAATGGATCACAGTACGACACCACCGACTCGCGTTTTTGAGTCTGGTTCTATTCTGCAATATTTAGCGGAAAAATTTGATGCCTTGGTACCAAAAGACCTAGCCGCAAAAACAGAATGCCGTAACTGGTTGTTTTGGCAAATGGGTTCTGCACCGTATTTAGGGGGTGGTTTTGGTCATTTTTATGCGTACGCACCGACTAAAATGCAATACCCGATCGATCGTTTTACCATGGAAACCAAACGCCAGTTGGATGTGCTGGATAAGCAATTAGCGAACAATACTTATATGGCGGGTGACGAGTACTCGATTGCGGACATCGCGATTTGGCCTTGGTATGGCAATTTAGTGTTGGGTAATTTATACGATGCGGCTGAGTTCTTAGATGTCGCCAGCTATAAGAATGTTTTGCGTTGGGCGAAAGCGATAGAACAACGCCCAGCTGTAAAACGTGGTCGAATTGTTAATAAGTCTTTTGGCGACGGTGCACAGCTTCAAGAGCGCCATGACGCATCAGACTTTGATGGCCTTATTGACTAACAGATGAGCTAAGCAATATTGTCTATAAAGGGGTTAGCCATTTACTGGCTTGCCCCTTTTTCATTATTACAAATTAAGCCTTGAAGAAGGTATCATTGGAAACCTTTTGTAAGATGGCCCTTTATGTATTTTGAATGGCTAGAAAGCAACCGATAGATTCCCTATCAGATCAACTCAGTGACGAGTTGACCCACCCAGAATTGACTCGTTCGATGATTAGACTTAGCCACTACTTGTATCAGCTAAGAGATCTTCATTTACGGATATTTAAATGCTAAGCAATGTCACTGAACTCCAGCTTGAACCAATTGATGCCGTCATCACTTGGGTTGATGGAAAGGCTGAGAAACACCGTCAGAAACGACAAAAATACATGGCAAGGGAAGCTTTGCCTCTACATGAAAATGCAGCTAATCCTCATAGATGGATGTGTAACGACGAAATCTTATATTGCATTCAATCGATTGAAAATAATGCACCGTGGATAGGTAAGATTTGGATTGTTGTTGATGATAAAGGCCCCGATTTATCAAGCCTTTCAGAAAACATCAGAGCCAAGGTGCATCTTGCTTATCATGCGGAAATCTTTGACGGTTTCACACAAGTGTTGCCCACTTTCAATTCTCTGACCATTGAAAGTATGTTGTGGCGCATTGACGGTCTGAGCGAGCGTTTTATCTACTTCAATGATGATGTGTTTTTGGCCGCACCTCTAGAACCGACAGACGTTTTTGACGGTTTGGTTCCTATTTTACGAGGCAAGTGGGTCGATTATAGCGGCTTGCTGGGCTGTACCGATACACGAGAAGATCCTGCGAAATTTCATTATTTCATGCAGATAAATGCCGCTAAGATGATTGGTTTTTCTGCAACAGAACTGTTTTCTGCTGCTCACGTGGTACATCCTTTTCTACGTTCAAAGATGGCTGAGCTATTTGCGCTTTATCCTGACGAGTTTCTCAATAATATAAAATACCGATTTCGGAACTTGGATCAATTTCTGCCGCAGGGGTTACATAATCATGCATGCATCAGGGACAAAGAGGCCAAGATCAACACAACAGATGACCATCTTCATATTTATAGCGGATATGGTAAAGGGCAACCGCCTGCTGATACCTTGGCAATATTACAAAGAGCAACGGATCCTGACATCAAGTTTCTATGCGTTAATGACCTTCCTCAACTCATTGAGGTCATTCCAAATGCAGCAGAGTGGGTGGCTCAGGCCGTTGGTGGTTTTCCGTCAAGCGATAGCCATTCACCAGTGATGGATAACGTCTGTGAGCAGGTAGAGGCAAGATAGAGTCAGCAGCTCATGGGCAGAAAAAAGCCGAAAATCAATGATTTTCGGCTTTTTTGTATTTCGTTACCAGTGGTATGCAGATTAGTACTGAGAGTCTTTTAGCACTCGTTCACCGTAGATACCATTTTTTGGAATCGGCGTGTAGCTAGAGTTCGCTGAGCGCATTACACGAATGCCTTCAGCGCCCGCATCACGTGCTGAAATAATATCGCCATCCGCATCGCCATAATAAATTTTGATGTCATTCTCTTTTATGTACTTGGTTTTTGTGTATTCAGTACGGCTTGATCCGGCAAAAATAACATCATGCATGTCTTTGATATCAAATGCTTTTTTCAAGTAGTCTGTGGTGAAACTACAATCAGAACCAGTACGGCCTGTGATGAAATAAATGCTATCACCACGTTCTTGGTGCATCGCAATCAACTCTCTAGCAATGTTCTTAGGCATGCTGAATGCATCCCAACCGCAGTTTGCTTTATCCCAAAAGTCTTGATTGGTTAAGTAAGAATAGCCATTTGGGGAGAACTCTTGTTGACCGCGGTAAAAAACTGGCGTGCTAAACAAGCTAGTGTCATCAATATCTAAACCCACGGCAAACGGCGCCTTACCTTCTAGTTCTTTCTTGATGTCCGCAACAGAAATCATCTTCACATCTGCTGGCATACCTGCCGTCGTCATATCAATAGTGGAATAGCCTTTATGAGTGCCAGGTGTTTTTGGATCCGCGTTAGCAGACAAGCTAGCGACACAAGCAAGCGCAAGCGTTATAGAGCGTAGAGTATGATTCACATTGTTTCCTATAGGTTTCATTATTAATCGCACGCGCATTCTATATCTAAAATATATGACTTTCTAGCTTCTGGTTTTATGTTTATGAGCTGCAACAACCTAGCTATTTTTCTTCAACCCCAAGTAGTTCTCTATCCCTTTGGTCTTATCTTCTGCGTATTTATTTTTGTGCTAACAGCTCAACTAAAGTAAGGATATCCTGCTTGGCTTGCTTAACCGATGAAATATGTCGATTGTCTGCAAATTCTTGGTACTCTGAGCCAATCTCATAACAATGTCCCACTCCTAAGTGCTTAGCTAGCTCTTTGATATGTGAATTAAGGTGATTCATATTTTCGCGGACACCTCCTTCCCCAAAACCAAATTCTCCGGATGAGGTAAGTAAAACCAAAGTTTTTCCAGAAAGGACCGTTTCTATTGGAAAATCGCCTCGTGATAGATCGAAGGTAAAGGTTTTATTTACTCTTAGAACTTGGTCAAACCAAGCTTTTAAAACGGCAGGCATTCCATAATTATACATAGGTGCTGTAATCACGATGATATCCGCCTTGGCGACTTCATTAAAATATCTATCGGATTCAGACAATATTAAGTTTTGAACAAGCGTTCTTTCGGATTTTGGAGTAAAGGCAGCAGCAATCCAATCTTCTGATATAAACGTGGGAGGGTTTAGGCCAAGATCTCGATAGATGACTGTATTCTGATGATTTTTATTCATCCATTCTTCAATGAAGATACGCCCGAATGACTTTGATATGGAGTTATAGCTTTCTTTTGAATGGTTGGTATGACGCACGCTTGAGTCGATATGAAGAATATTTTTCATGGTTTATGCCTATTTATAGATATTTGATAGGCATAGTCTGTGGGCAAAGTATTTTTGTGACAAATGATCTTAATTAGTCTATAAAGTAGTTTTTCTCATCTATTGTGTTAACTTATGTTCCAGAAGCTCCCTCCATTAAATGCGATAAAAGCCTTTGAATCGGCAGCGCGCTTAAACAGTTTTAAAGCGGCGGCTAATGAATTGCATGTTACGCCTACCGCGATCTCTCATCAGGTTAAGCAGCTAGAAGAGTCTTTGAATGTTCGCTTGTTTGAACGCAAAACCCGAGCCGTAATACTGACGTCAGAAGGTGAGCAATTGGCAGCGGCGGCTAACCAATCTCTACAGAATTTAATGTTGACGGTAAATCAGCTTAAAAGTGCTCCACGAACCTTGACGATTAGTATGACAAATTCGTTCGCCTCTATGTGGTTGGTGCCCAATCTTGCCAGTTTTCAACAAGAATATCCGGATATCGACATTCAGATACGGGCGGAAGAGTCTCTGATTGATATTGAGTATGATCGGCGTGTTGATATGGTGATAAGGTACGGCGAGCTGGCGCATTTAGGGAAAAACGATTCCTTGAGTTATATCCCTTTGAGACAGGATTCAATCGGCTTCTTTGCTACATCAAATTATTGGCAAACACAGCTTGATAAAGCATCCGATGCGGTTTGGTTTTGTACTCGCTGGAAAAACGCTCATCTACCCAATCTTGGTTTAGAGAAAGAAATTGAACGAGTATCGGGCACAGGCATTCCCAATATCCGATATTTTAATGATGAAAACTTAACTGCCCAAGCGGCGCTCTCTGGGCAAGGCATTGCAGTTATCAGTGAGCTTGCCGCAGAGAATGCAGTACAGCAGTCTTGGTTAAGTAAAGGGACGAATACCATGGCGACTACCATTACCGGACTGTATTACTATCTTGTCATCCCGAGAAGGCAACTTGCCAACCCCGCAGCCATTTGTTTTAAAGACTGGCTATGTAAAAAATTGGCGACAGGTTCAGACCAACCCGCTATTAAGAATCTAATTTCTTGAGTTTTAGGTGCTTATGAATCCGTTGGATCGGTTAAAAAAAGTTGCTTGAAAAATGATCATCTGAAAATTAAAATGACCTTTTATTAGGTCGATTAAAGGTACTTTAAAATGACTTCTAGAATCCTTTCCGACGTGGCTGCAAGTATTACGGAATTTAAAGCCAACCCAATGAAAGTTGCCGCCAGTGCACACGGTAAAGCGGTTGCTGTATTAAATCGCAATGAACCTGCGTTTTACTGCGTCCCAGCTGAAGCGTATGAAGCCTTAATGGATAAATTGGAAGATATGGAACTGATAGCTCTCGCGAAGGAACGCGCCAATGAAGAAAGCATCTCAGTCAGCATCGCTGACTTATAAACTCGAATTCAAAAAGAGCGCTCTGAAAGAATGGCAAAAACTTGGAGCCACTTTACAGCAGCAATTCAAAAAGAAGCTGATCGAGCGTTTAGACCAACCACATGTTCTTGCTTCAAAGCTTTCAGGCGCTGACAGCCTCTACAAGATCAAATTACGCCAATCAGGTTATCGCCTTGTCTACGAAGTACAAGATGATGTCGTTATTGTCACTGTGTTGGCAGTAGGAAAGCGGGAGCGTAATGAGGTTTATAAAAATGCTATTAAACGGGTTTAGATAGCGAAGTCGTGCGTGATTAACTACTTTCTTTTTTTTCTGTTGTTTTATCGATCATATCAATTCCTGGAAGGACAAATGGGGCAACCGCTTCGGACATTTCTATGTTGTCTAATTTATGGTTTGCCAGTTCGATTACTAGTGGCGTTATTTTATTATCGGTTAGGAATTTTTCTTGTTCCTCGCTGAAAGTAGCGTTTCCAACATTAATCAGTTTTTTCAATGTGTATCGCTTTTGCATATCATCAAGATTATTTAGGTATTCAAAGGTAAATAACGTCACCATCATTGGAAAAGCATTTTCCGCTCCTACATCTTTGGCTGTAATTTTATTAATAATTTTGTCTTGACCATAGAAGTTTTGTAATAGATTAAAGCTGTTATTCAAACGCTTTATCTGGCGAGGATTGGATAGCTTGAAATGATTCAGCCAATATGAGAAGGCACGTTTTTGTTTTGTGGTAAGTTGTTCTACTTGTTTTACTTTATGGATTATCGTTTTTCTATTATCTGACTCACTAGATGGTTCGCTAGTATTTGTTTGAGCAATAGGTGTCGTTGGTTCTGTCTGGTTTGATGTTGTCGCTTTGGATAAAGAGCTAGGAGCCTGAAAATCATCAGCTGACTTAGCTTGTAAATAATCGAATTTATCTCCTGTTTCAACTTTACTTTTTAGCTCTTCACTTTTTTGTGGACCGTCATTCTTCCAGAGAGATTTTAGGTAGCCTAAGACAGACGCTTCGTCAGGCTCTGTTAATACGATAGGAAGGTGGATGATTTTTGCCAAGTAATCGCGGGCGATGAGTCGAGGATCTTCAATATGATGTTGTGTGGCGAGTTCTTTGTAATTAAGTGCCAGTGCCGCTAGGGCAATCCGCTGGTCTACAGCTATTACTACAATTACATTGTCTAAATCTAGAACCATACGAACTGCTTCGAGCACTTTGACAATCCCTTTGTGTCCACAGCGGTCTAAATCATCCACCACATACAGCAAGCGTTTCTCATTGCCCAAACGTACTTTGGTGAGTTTCTTAATGTGCTCACGCATTACCGGAATTGTTCCTAAGTGTTCTCCATAATCGGGTAATTTCAAATAGGTCAAAAACTCTTTTGCTAGTGGTCCTGCCAACACCTTTTTAATTTCCTTCCACGTAGGGTACAAAAAACCGATGAACCAAGTAGTAGCGAAAATATAAGTAATGGACTTATTGATCTGGTTAAATTGTTCTTTAAAGAAATATGAAAACCAAATAGGTACAAGAGCGAGAAAAAGAGGGATTAATGGCGCTAATATTTTTAGGCTATGTAGGCTCCATGCAAATCGTAGTGTTAGGCAAAGTTTTCTAAAAGGCCAATAGATTTTTTCCCAACAAATTGGTTTTGGCTCCGGACTAGAAAGTGCTTTTATCATTTCTTGAGCGATACCTGCTTGCAGGTTATCTGTGTGCTCGTATTCCCAAGCATTAAACTCAGCAAATAAAAATTCTGGTTTATTCTCTAGCTTTTTAGGTCTAAGAGCTTTCTCTAGTAATTTGATGACCGATGTTTTTCCCACTCCCCAATGGCCTAATAGACCAATAGTTTGATGGTGATGATTATTTTGGTCTTTTAATAAGACTGCTAAAGAATCTACAAGCTTTTGACGATTGAGTTTATCTTTATTAGCTGGTTTGTCGCTGTTGTGGCGACTACCTGAGATGGACTCTATGTCATCGTTTGTTCCATAAAAAAGCTCGTTGTTCTCTCCATAAAGTGGTTCATCATCTTTACCATAGAAGAGCTTGTTGCTTTCTGCTTCGTCAATGTCCTTATTGGAAAAATACTCTTCCAGTTGATCGAGTGCGTTATCTATTGCTTTCTGGTCTGGCTTGCCATCAAAAATTCCCTTATAAATGGGCCAAATACTATTTAGAATGCCTACAGTCAATCTATCTTCTTGCTCTGTCGATAGCTGGCGAAATGCTTCAGGAAGATGCTTTTCTAACCAAGTTAGATAGTCTAGTTCAGGCTTTTGCCATAAAGATGATTGTTTGAATAGACTTGGTTCCTTATTTTCTAATTGAGATATATCACTATCTAATGCTGCTTTAATGTCTGGAAAGTGTATGTGTTTATTATTGCTGGTAGCGATGGCTGCAGCGTCGATAGCAGTGGCAATAGATTCCTTCGCTGGAGCTAAAGCTCCATGTCTATCTAATTTGGCAGCACTCGCTCTGCCTGAAGCGTAGGCAATATAACTAGCGATAAATGACCCGTTTGCTGGAACTGATCCGATGGTTTCTGAGGTGCTAATTGACTTGTTACTTAGGGAGTAATTAATTAGTAATTCATGCCAAATAGCTAATAGGTACTTCGGCTTATCTTTGTCTGACCAGTAATAAAAATAGTCTTTATTATCTGCTTTATCGGCAAGTAATGGAAATACTCGTAGAACAGAGCGCGTAGCACAAAGCAATATGGCCTCTTTTTCGAGATTTTTTAATTTGTCTTCAAATTGCGCCATTTCATTACTAGTTAAATCTTGGCTTGTTTGCACAGCAATGTCCTTTTGCGACAATTTTTGTAGGCTAGTTAACATAATGTATCAGCTTTTGAAAACAAGTGTGACGCTTCATGTGAGGTAGGCGGTAGTTTCGAAAATGAAGCGTCACACGGTTTTCTGTCTAAGGCAGTGAGTCATCTAAAAGCTTAGTTCTTCTTCAACCCCAAGTAGTTCTCTATCCCTTCAATCTTATCTTCTGCGTGGTGGTTGACGTAGAGGACGGTGGTCTCTGAGCCTTGGCATATTTTCTCGATCAACGCGAGGACGAGCTGTCGGTTCATGTCGTCTAGTCCGAGGCAGGGCTCGTCTAGGATCAACAGCGGTGGGTGTTTGACCATGGCGCGGGCGATGAGTAGTAAGCGCTGGTCGCCGTAGGATAGTTTGTTAAATGGCTGGTCGGCGCGGTCTTTCATGCCGAGCAGTGCAAGCCATTGGTCGGCGATTTTCTTTTGGTTATCGGTGGATTTTGTGTACATACCAATGCTGTCGTAGAAGCCGGAAATGATTACGTTTTTGCAGCTGGTGCTGACGCGGTATTCCCATTGTAACGCTGTCGATACATAGCCGATAAATTGTTTGATCTGCCAGATGCTTTCACCGTTACCACGTTGGAATCCAAAGACGAAAATGTCGTTGGTGTAGCATTGAGGATGATCGCCAGTGATCAAAGAGAGTACGCATGTTTTGCCGCTGCCGTTGGGGCCGCTAAGTTGCCAATGTTGGCCTTGCTGAATGGTCCAATCCAGTTTATCGACAATGACAGTATCGCCGTATTTAATGGTGGCTTGGTTAAGTTTCACCAGTGGCTGGCTTGGGTCGAGTGCTGGCAGCTTGTTGGCTGGGTCTGCCTCAGGCACGCTTAGGTCGGTGGTTTTCAAATGCAGTAGTTGGTAAAGCTCGTTGAATGCATTGTCGTCTTTTTTATCAACCGTCAGAGTCAACTTGCCTTGGTCAACATAAGCTACATGGCTGATAAAGTCGGGCATTTCATCAAAGCGATTTAACACCATGACCATAGGTGTGGTTTCTATGATGGAGGCTAGGTGGGCTTGCAGCATAGCAAGGGTGTCGACATCTAAACCATCAAATGGCTCGTCCAAAATCAATAAATCTGGCTTGCTAGACAGCGCACGGATCAGCATGACTTTTCGAGTCTCACCCGTGGAGAGTTTACGAAATGCGCGATCAAGTAGTTTGCTTAGGCCGAATTTTTCTACTAAAGAGTGAGCCAGTTCTGGATCTTGGCAGTTGTCGAAGATCATTTCATAAACGGGCGTGCCAAGGGAGATAACATCCATGATGTCGGCATCGTCTTTCTTCAATTCTTTAGCAATCAGCTCAGCTTGCGCTTCAAATGAGACCAATCCAACATTATTTGGCAGACCTGTTACTGTACCATTTTCAATATCACCCACACCGGCTAGGACAGCAGCTAGAGCTGATTTCCCCGCTCCGTTTGTTCCTGTAATCACCCAATGTTGGTTTGGTTCAATCGTCCACTCTATGTTGTGCAGATTAAAGCGATCGTCAAAGTTAACGCAAAGATTTTCAAGGCGAATGATAGAGCCCATGGGGGATTCCTTATCGGTTTTTAGCGAATAGCAAAAAGAAAGCGACAAAAAAGCCGAGTACTCAATGAGTCACTCGGCTTTTTATTAGTAAATTACGATGTCATGAGCGAAGCCAAGACGAGGCAAAAATAGACGAGAAAGCAGAGTTTATAAGCATAAATGAGCATTTCGAGTCTATTTTTAACAAAGTATTGGCGAGCGCAATAATCGTATTAAACGATTTTTTTCATGTCCGCCATATGACCACGAAGTACCGCACCAACCGCTTCAACAGGATGAGAGCGTAGCGCTGTGTTGACTTCGATCAAGCGCTTGTTATCAACGCCAGTATCTTCTACAGAAAGACCTTTACCGATAACGTCGGTTTTGATGCCTTTCATGAAGTCCGCTAGTAGAGGAACACAAGCGTGGTTGTATAGGTAGCAACCGTATTCCGCAGTATCAGAAATTGTCGCGTTCATTTCGTACAATTTCTTACGAGCGATTGTGTTCGCAATAAGCGGTGTTTCGTGTAGAGACTCGTAGTAAGCAGATTCTGCAACAATGCCTGCTGCTGTCATTGTTTCGAAAGCAAGTTCAACACCGGCTTTAACCATAGCAACCATCAAGATACCGTTGTCGAAGAATTCTTGTTCAGAAATCTCTACATCGCCAGCTGGTGTTTTCTCGAAGTTAGTTTCTGCTGTTTCTGCACGCCATTTAAGAAGGTTTGCATCGTCGTTTGCCCAGTCTTCCATCATCACGCGAGAGAAAGTTCCGTCGATGATGTCATCTTGGTGTTTGTTGTACAAAGGACGCATGATGACTTTAAGTTCTTCAGAAAGATCAAATGCTTTGATCTTAGCTGGGTTAGAAAGACGATCTAGCATGTTTGTCACGCCACCGTATTTCAATGCTTCTGTGATGGTTTCCCAACCGTATTGGATCAAGCGAGACGCATAACCTGGGTCGATGCCTTCTTCAACCATTTTGTCGAAGCAAAGGATAGAACCTGTTTGCAACATACCACAAAGGATAGTTTGCTCACCCATAAGGTCAGATTTTACTTCCGCGATGAAAGAAGACATCAAAACGCCTGCTTTGTGACCGCCAGTGCCAACAGCGTACGCTTTTGCTAGTGCAAGACCTTCACCTTTAGGATCGTTGTCTTCGTGAACAGCGATAAGTGTTGGAACACCGAAACCACGAACGTATTCTGCGCGAACTTCAGAACCTGGGCACTTAGGAGCAACCATGATGACAGTTAAGTCGTCACGGATTTTCATGCCTTCTTCAACGATGTTGAAACCGTGAGAGTAAGATAGGCAAGCGCCTTCTTTCATAAGAGGCATAACGGCTTTAACAACAGCTGTGTGTTGCTTATCAGGAGTAAGGTTTAATACAACGTCAGCTGTTGGAATCAATTCTTCGTAAGTGCCAACAACAAAGCCGTTTTCAGTCGCGTTCTTCCAAGACTGACGCTTTTGTGCAATGGCTTCTGGACGCAAAGCGTAAGAAACATCTAGACCAGAATCACGTAGGTTTAGGCCTTGGTTAAGACCTTGTGCGCCACAACCGATAACAACCATTTTTTTGCCTTTTAGCGCTTCTACGCCATCAGCAAATTCAGAGCTGTTCATGAAGCGACATTTTGCTAGTTCTGCTAGTTGCTCACGTAGCGGCAAAGTATTGAAGTAGTTAGCCATGTTAAACACACCTTATTAAATTAATGTATCTGCGATGAAAGCACGCCGATATTAAAAATGGATTACACAGTCGCCAACAAATGATTTTGATGCCGTCCTGCGAGTAAGGTTAATCTATCCTAGTGATACCTTTTCGTAAATTGATATATTCGCAATATAGTATCCCATTTTTTGCAATCATGATTTATCATTGCCTTATCCTAATAAAATTGATGTTGCATCATGAATATAAAGACACTGAAACAATTTCTCGCGTTAGCGGAAACGTTGAATTTCGGACGCGCCAGCGATGAATGTCATATTAGTATTTCTGCTATGTCGCGTAACATTCGGCACTTAGAAGATGAGCTGGGGGTTGCGCTGTTTAATCGTGATAATCGCACTGTGGTATTGACTCAAGAAGGTCAGAAATTCCTCAAGTATGCCCGAGACACCAGCCGACAGTGGAACTTAATTCGTCACGAGCTGACGGATAATTCCGATCAGCTCAGCGGTGAAATCAGTCTCTATGGGTCGGTAACGGCGAGTTACAGTTTCTTATACGAGTTGCTGCGTCGTTTTCGAATTGCCTATCCAGCGATTGAAATTAAGCTGCGTACTGGCGATCCTGAGCATGCGATTGCACATATTTTGGATGGCAAAGAGGACATCACCATTGCGGCTCGCCCCGCTAATTTGCCTCGTGGCTTGGCCTTTAAACCTATCGCCATCTCGCCATTGTTGTTTATTGCGCCGCTTGAACAGCAAGTGCCGAACGTGCCAACGCATACGCCAAGTACGCCAGAAGAATGGGCAGATATTCCGATGATTCTTTCGGAAAGTGGTGTGTCTCGTACGCGTGTTGATGAGTGGTTTCGACATCATGACATCGCACCTAAGATATACGCGCAAGTAACGGGTAACGAAGCGATTGTGAGTATGGTGAGCTTGGGCTTTGGTATCGGCGTAGTGCCAAAAATTGTTCTGGATAACAGCCCATTGGTGGATCGAATTAAAGTGCTAGATGTACAGCCCGAATTGGAGCCATACGATATTGGTCTGTTTACGATGAAGAAAAGCTTGAAGAACCCCTTGGTTGAGGCGTTTTGGGAACTGATGTAAAACGGAACGAAGCTCAATAAATGACACTATATAAACATACGCTGAATTATAACAATATTGCATTTTCTATTATTGTTACTTTATTCAGGACACTGAAACGATTTTAGGTCAGTCAGCACTGCATAGTAAGTTAGCCCTTTATTAGAGGTTTCTTGTGATTTGTTACCTGATTTTTTACCTATTAAGTATCCGCTGGAGGCAATATTAGAAGAACTGGCAAGCGCTGCATTTATGCTTGCCTCTATATCCGAGTCAAAAATATTTTTAAGTGTTTTTAACTCATTAGGCGAGAAGGTTAGATTAGCATTAAAGGCTGCAGTTTTATCTTCACGAGCATCATAGTAAAGTTCATCTGCGCTTAGGGTCATGGTAACGATTTTAAGGCGATCATGATCATTATGCTTTGCGATGAGTCCTTTTATAGCTTCACAATTGATTTGAACACGCTCAATACGAATGCCATTAACGACTGTGTAACCACTTGCTTCTTTATTATAACTCCCAGAAGCTGCATTTTTTGGCTGCTCTAGAACCACTGCACCTCCTTCAAACTTTAGTGATTCTGCCCAGTTGTAAATAACTCGATTGGGAACCAAAGAGTGTTTCTGTACAGCAATTTGCTTAGTACTTAGTGCGTTGTATGTAGCGTCTCGCATATTTTTCTCGTTAACACATATACTGCCATTGTCGATTTTCTCTTTAGTGGCTTGCGTTGACTTCTTAGTGTCGAGGTTTTGTTCCTTGTGTATTTTTGTATTTTCTTCGGTAACACATGCATAGTAAATTCTGCTCGCTTTCACATAGGCTGCCGCCGCTTCACGCTCTGTATATATTGCCGAAAGCAACACAGAGAGTTTCTCTCCACCGTTGTTTGTAGACGAGGGGTAATACTCGCTATAAAACGAAACATTTACCGCTTGATTCTGATCCATATTCAAATCTTGGCAGTTGTTGGTGAAGGGTGAACGAAAACGGCTGGCAATACACACTTGACCTGCTCTTAGGCCAAGTTGTCCATTGAGTGATACATAGGTCGTTTGCACTGGGTGCCCCGAAACTATCCAACGAGAAGGGTTCATTCCTATACCATCATTGGCTGCAACGAGTGTTAAACCGTCGACAACATTT
Organism: Marinomonas alcarazii; assembly: GCF_003208215.1. Lineage (GTDB taxonomy): Bacteria > Pseudomonadota > Gammaproteobacteria > Pseudomonadales > Marinomonadaceae > Marinomonas > Marinomonas alcarazii. The sequence goes on along the minus strand of NZ_QKLW01000005.1, from coordinate 135,217 downwards.
AATTGAGAGTTAGTCGAGCAAGCGGATAATAGCAGCACAGCAGGCAGTAGAGCGGAATGTTTCATGAACCTCTCCTTGGCAAAGCTAATGGGGATACTTTTAAATTAAGCAAATAATCGTCAAAAATCCAGAAAATAGTAAAAAATACATATTTATATATTTACATGTTAAATCTGAGATAAAGCGTAATGCCCCTATTGTTTGCTTTCTACCACCTGCATTTTATTTAGATATCGTGACTCGCTTTTGATGGCTTTACAACGTCCATTTGGTTGAGGTGTTTATTTTTTACTTAGGGGATGAAAGTGAATAGAAGTGACAAGATGTAACCGGAAAGTACTTTGGTTTGCAGTAACGTTTTATGAAGGATCTGCTTTGTAACGCTCATTGCTTTATATAGAAAGCAAAGAGCTTTTCAAGCATCTACTTGAAAAGCTCTTGCGTTTAAAAGACAACTTTAATCTTTTTATTAAAAAGGATTTACTTCCAACCACCTTGGTCCATTAATTTAACCGCTTGGCGATTGTTTTCACCTAATACGCTTAAAGATACCTGATCAGCTTTAAACTCACCGAATGTTGATAAACTTTTTGGTGGCGCAACGCCTTCAATAACAGCGTATTCATTGTTAACCTTCGCGTACCATTCTTGGCTTTGTTTATTGGTTAAGAAATCGATTAATTGCTTAGCGTTTTCAGTGTTTTTAGAAGATGCCGTGATACCAATACCACTGACATTAACGTGAGCACCACGTTCGTTAGCCGCTTGGTTAGGCCAGAACATTTTTAGCTTGTCAAAAACGGCGCGATCATCCGCTTTGTCACTTAAGCCTAGGCGACCAAAGTAATAAGTATTCGCCACGGCGATGTCACAAACGCCTGCTGCAGCGGCTTTAATCTGGTCTGTGTCACCGCCAGCTGGTGGACGGGCAAAGTTAGCAACCAAGCCTTTGATCCATTCAAGAGTTTGTTTTTCACCGTTTGCATCGATCATGGAAGCAACCAAGGATTGGTTGTAGATGTTGCTAGAAGAGCGAATGCAAATTTTGCCTTTCCACTTAGGATCCGCTAAATCTTCGTAGGTTGATAGATCATCAGCAGATACTTTTTCAGGGTTGTAAAGCACTACGCGAGCACGCTGAGACAAGCCATACCAGTAACCGTCACGGTCTTTTAGATGATCCGGTACTACTTTATTGAGGTGGCTTGTTTCAAAAGGCTGAAGCACACCGGCTTCTTTTGCTCGATACAAACGTCCTGCATCAACGGTAATGAATACATCCGCTGGGCTGGCATCACCTTCAGATTGTAGGCGGCTTAGCAAAGCGTCAGCACTGCCTGTGATTAAGTTTACTTTGACGTTATTTTCTTTTGAATAGATATCAAGCAGAGGAGCAATCAGCGCTTCACTGCGTGCTGAATATACGTTGACTTCACCACTGGCGTGGGCAGATGTGCTGCTTAATGCGAGTAGGGTTGTTGCGCCCGCTAGGGTGAAAAGCGATGTTTTTGTTGTTGGACGTTTCATTACAAGGTTCCTATCTATCAGGGTGGGATTTATCAGTTTCTTTTTCTGTGACAGATAGTAATGTAAATCGTTCCCGTTAACATTTATTTTTTTTGATTTCAATTCACGCTGTTGGGTTATGTGGTCTAGTTTTAGTAGAAAAGAAAGACGCCTATCAATGTGACAAAATCGATAGGCGTGGATGAGAAATGCTGGGCGTTTTAAAGTTTAAAAAAGCCGAGTTGTTTTTGAACATCTACACTGCTTTGGGCCATATCAATACCTGAACGTTTGGCCATTTCTGCGCTTTGGTTCGTCAGGCTCTGTACAGAGTGCATTTTCTTCGTAATGTCTTCCGATACTTGAGTTTGTTCTTCGATTGATTGTGCTATTTGCTGTGCTTGCTCAGAGACTCGTTCAATTCCCATGAGAATATTGCTAGTAAGCTTGTTTGTTTCCTCAACTTGCTCCTTAGATGAGTCGGCTAATAATAAGCTGGACTCCATGCTCTTCACAGCTTGACCACTGGCGGTACTGAGTTGTGCTAGGAGTGTTTCGATCTCATTAACGCTGTCTTGTGAGCGCTGCGCTAGCGTTCGCACCTCGTCAGCAACCACTGCAAACCCTCGTCCTTGCTCTCCAGCGCGGGCGGCTTCAATAGCTGCGTTAAGAGCTAACAGATTCGTTTGCTCAGCAATACCACGAATAACTTCTAAAATGGTTTCGATATTGTTCGTTTCTTGGCGTAACTGAGTGACAACTTCTCCCGTATTTTTAAGAGAAAATACTAATTTATTGATGGCGTCTAAGGTGCCATTTGCCGTGGATAAGCTGTTTTGTGCCACGGCTCGGATATCACCGGCGGCCTCGGCTGATTGCTGTGTATTATCGGCGATGGTTCGATTATTGGCTGACATCTGATCTAACGCGACGACCACCTGAGTTGTGTTATCCATAATCTGCACGGAAAACTCACCAACCTCTTGATTCACCTTCAATACCTCTTGGCTATTTTCATTCACCTTGTCTACCGAGCTTAGAACACTTGATATAACAGAACGTAGATTTTTGGTTGATGTATTGATGGCATTGCCAAGCTCTGCGATTTCATCACTGCCTGATATTTGCACTGGCTTGTTAAGATAGCCTTGCGCCATGTTCTGTGCAGCATCACGAACCGCCAAAATGCCTCGTACTATGTTGTTAGAAATTAGGTAACTGAGCGTGATTGAGATGGCGATAGCGATCAGAATAGACGTCCAGAAACCGATTTCAATGTCGCCAATTAGGTCTTCTGTTTGTTGCTTTGCTTGTTTTACTTCTTGGTTTGTTTTGTCCGTTAGTGTCGAGAAATAAGCTAATAGTTCATTGTAGGAACCTATGAAAGCCGAAAATACAGGGAAGGGTGCTTTGTTATCCGCTGAATTTTCCATGGCGGTGACGAAGGTCTTGGTTTTGCTTTGGAAATCATTAACGAGAGTCTGAAGTTTTTTAGATTCGCTTGGCTTATTAGTTAGGCCTTTATTTAGCTCATTGATCAGCGAAGGCGTTTTGTTGTAACTGTTGGAAATTGCCTCTAGGTAACCCGGTATTTGTTTATCGAGTGATAATAGATACGCAATTTGTAAGCCTCGCACATTTAGCATGATATCTATTTGAGCTTCCTTCACGCGTTCTACATTGAGTGAGACGTTATGATTCTCTTCATAAAACCGATTAAAGCGATCTGCTAACTCTGTGCTTTTTGACTTTATTAAACTTAATGCCACCAAGAATATAATAATAATTGAGAAAATAAGGGTAATAAATTTCGCTTTCACAGATAGACTGTTCATGTCGGTTCCTTCAACGTAGGTGAGTTTTTTTGGTGCGATTGTTTGCTTTGTTTTAGTGCATACCTTGTAGGGCATTTCTCATGAAAAATCAAAGTAATTCTTATTAAAGAAACATTTACTTTGTCAGAGAAAATGAGAGGTTTGGAATTTCTGTATTTATGCGAGTTTGTATGAGTGTAACTATCAATAAACATTCATATTTCACTATTCCGTTAGGCTTCAAAAAGTGGACAATAGTGGCTCTCTTATCGCTCACTAGTCCATAGGCCATCATGATATCAACCCACTCTACTGAAGATACGGCTTCCCGCCGCGTCCAATACCTGCGCGTGTTTATTTTGGGATTCAGCGCTTTTATCTTTAATACGACAGAGTTTGTTCCTGTTGGCTTGTTATCTGATATCGCGGATAGCTTTTCAACTTCCCCTGCTCAAGTAGGCTGGATGCTGACGGTTTATGCCTGGATAGTGGCGCTGATGTCATTGCCTATGATGCTTCTGACTCGCAAGTTAGAGCGAAAATCTCTGCTAATGGGATTGTTCGCACTTTTTATTATGAGTCATATCTTATCGGTGATTGCGTGGGATTTTACGACCTTGCTGATTAGTCGTATTGGTATTGCTTTTGCGCACGCTGTATTTTGGTCTATTACGGCTTCTATTGCGATTCGAGTCGCTCCACAGGGGAAACATACTTTTGCTTTGAGTGTTTTAGCCACAGGCACTGGATTGGCTATGGTGCTTGGTGTTCCGGCTGGTCGTATTATCGGTCAGTTTATGGGCTGGCGTACTACTTTTGCAGTTATTGCTGTGATTGCGCTGATCATCATGCTGCTTATATATAGACTGTTACCAAATTTGCCTAGTTTGTTTTCTGGCTCTATGAGTAAAGTACCTGAAGTCTTACGCAATCGTGCGTTATTGGTAATGTATTTATTTATCTTCTTGGTGTTCTCCGCTCATTATACTGCTTACAGCTATATAGAACCTTTCTTGAAGGAAGTGGGTGGAGCAAGTGGGCAATTTACTACCACGATTCTACTGTTGTTTGGGATGGCTGGGATTCTGGGGAGTGTGCTATTCAGCTATTTTGGTGATAAGGCTAATGCACAAATGTTGGTATCTAGCGTTATGATCGTCACATTGTGTATGGGCGTGTTGTATCTTGTGACCCCGAATAAATACTCGCTTATAAGTTGTGTGCTGCTGTGGGGAGCGGCCCTCATGATTATTGGTCTGAGTATGCAGATTCGAGTACTTAATGTTGATGGCAGTGCGGCGGATATTATTATGTCTTTGTACTCAGGCATCATTAATTTAGGTATTGGTGCTGGGGCATTGATTGGCAGCCAAGTTATTCAGGTTGTTGGTTTAGAAAGTGTTGGATTCTCTGGCGCTGTATTAGGAGTATGTTCTTTGGGTGTCGCTGTTATGATAGTCAAAAACACGAAAAAATCGGATGGATAGCAGGCTCTTATGTTTACTTGGTTAAATGCGTCTATGACCAGAAAAATCAGCAGCCTTTCATTTGTGCTGTTGGCGTTTCTTTTTATTGTGATTCTCTACACAGCTTATAAATCCCAGAAAATCCATAAAGATATTCAAGAAGTCTCTAAAATAGATATTCCTCTATTGGAAGTGATTGCTGATATCGAGATCTTACAACTTAAACAGCATCTACAGATGGAAACTATCCGTTTGAAAGGCGATGCTTTCTTTAAAAGTGAAGCATTAAAGTCCAAGAGTGTAAAAAGGTTCAATGAGTTTAATTATCATTTGTCAGGACAACTTGATAAAGCGGTTAACATTCTTCATCAAGGCATGAAGTTTGGCACTGTTCGCATTGGTGTGGATGAGCATTTGTCCTTGATTGAACAAATCAATAAGTTACACAGTCATCGCATCGCTTTTGAAGATGAATTTTCACAGTTTATTGAGAGTGACAATACAGGGTATGAATCGTCTTGGGAAGCGTTGGAGAAGCAGGATAGCTTATTAGATGACGAAGCGAATGACTTGTTGATTAACATTGATCAATTGACTGTAAAAGTCGCCTCGCTGGTTGAGCAGCAAGAGCTTGATTTTATGATCATGAATGCGATTTTGGGTCTTTCCGCTTTGGTTATCGGGGGCTATTTAACGCTTTATACGATTTTGTCTTTTCGACGTAAGGTAGGGGCTTTGCGTGGGCAAATAGAAACGCTGCATCGTACTATTTCTCCTGATGAAGATAGCCATATCTCCCGTCATCAAGGCTCAGACGAACTCGATGAACTGGAAAGAGACTTAAAGCTATTAATGGGACGTTTGTTCCTTGAAAAAGAAAACCGTGATGAAGTCGAAACTCAACTGCTTGAATTAGCAACCCGAGATAAACTCACGGGTGTGTTTAATCGCCATAAATGGGATGAACATATTAAAGATGAATTGGCGTTGGCCAATCGCGGGCATCATTTTAGTTTGATCTTGCTCGACGTCGATCATTTCAAAAAGATTAACGACACTTATGGTCACGATGTGGGCGATACGGTGTTAAAGCTGTTGGTTAAGGCTTTAAAAAGACGGCTTCGTGAAACCGATATTCTTTTTCGTGTTGGTGGGGAAGAGTTTGCAATTTTACTAAGGGACACGCATCTTGAAGATGCAAGTCGGTTGGCTGAACAACTGCGTAGAAAGGTTGAAGCAATTGACGAAGACAATGTGCCTCAATTTACCATCAGTTTAGGTGTGACCGAATACCAAAATTCTGATAATCAAAAAAGCATCGTAAAACGTGCTGATGTGCTGTTATACGAAGCCAAAGATGCAGGGCGTAATAGCGTCTTTTCAGGCTGATATTGCTCTGTTTTTTTGTTTGGCCTTATGGGATATCGGTCGATATAAAGAAGAAACTTTTAAAAATCGACAGACCATTCACAAGAATGTCTACTTCATGCAAGCTATCGTAATACACCCGAGTGGTGATGGCTTTGTAAGGGGTTGGTCTATCATCAATTGTTCAGCAGTGTCTGCTAAAAGGTCTGGGTTTTTGTAATAAAACCCTTTTCCCTGTATTAATGCTACACTGGTTTGTCACCGCAATGATCCATGCCTGCCATGACCGACTAGCGTTTACCGCTAAGAATTTCTTTCAGTCCACTTCATATCTTTTATCCATCAATAAATGACGTAAGCATTTTAATATTACTTTAAACATCAGTTTGTCAGCGTTCTGATCGCGCGTTCATGAACTCAAACAGGTTTTATTTTTTTAAGGAAACAGTATGAGTCAATTAACTTTCGGCGTGATTGGTACATCTAGAAAAACAGATGAGCGACGTTACCCTATTCATCCAGAACACTTAGCGCGTATTCCTGAATACCTTCGTCACCGTTTAATCTTTGAAGAAGGCTATGGCGCAGCATTTAATATTTCTGATGATGAAATCGCTGCGCAAACAGGCGGTATTGCCACAAGGCATGACATTTTGGCCGACATTGGTGCCGTGATTATTGCCAAACCTGTCTTGGCTGATTTAGAAGAATTACGTGAAGGCGGTATTTTGTGGGGGTATGTTCATTGTGTTCAGCAACGTGAAATTACTCAAGCAGCATTAGATCGCAAACTCACTCTGATCGCTTTTGAAGATATGTTTGTCTGGTCACCATCAGGGCAAGTTGGTCGTCATACGTTTTATAAAAATAACGAGATGGCTGGCTATTGCGCGGTGATTCATGCCTTGCAGTTAAAGGGGATTGATGGTCATTATGGAAATCAACGTAAGGTCATTATTTTTAGTTTTGGCGCAGTAAGTCGTGGTGCGATTTATGCCCTAAAAGCCCATGGCTTTCGTGATATCACTATCTGTATTCAGCGGCCAGACCACGAAGTGCGAGAAGAGGTGCTTGATTGCCATTACGTAAAAATACGCGAGGGTAAAAAGGGGGAAGCCCGTATGGTTGTTGTCGAACACGATGGTATGGTTCGTCCTTTGACGGAGTTGATCAGTGAAACGGACATTATCGTGAATGGTACTTTCCAAGAAACGGATCATCCGACCAATTTTATTATCGAATCCGAAGCGGATTCATTGAAACCGAATTGTTTGATCATAGATGTGAGCTGCGATGAAGGCATGGGCTTTTTCTTTGCTAAGCCGACCAGCTTCCAAGAGCCAATGTTTCAGTACAACACTATCGACTATTATGCGGTCGATCATACGCCAAGCTACTTGTGGGAAAGCGCTACACGCTCGATTTCTGCCGCTTTGATTGTCTACTTAGAAAACGTCTTAGAAGGCCGTGAGCATTGGCAGCAAAACGAAACCATTCGCCGCGCGATAAACATCGATGAAGGCGTGATTAAAAATCCGTTGATCTTATCTTTCCAGCATCGAGAAACCACACCGCCTTATGCCGCTTTAATGGCTTAATAAAAACGATATTGGATAACCTAGCGGGCTATTTTTCTTAGTCACGTTAGGTTTATGCCATGATATTTTGATCAACGGTTTACACTGTTTTTAACTAGTACTAGATGCGGAAACGATCTACTAATTTGCTTGTGTTGATAGATCTTCGGTCAATTTTCTGTGAAGAGCGCATAACTTGTGCGCCATCTTCTTAGTCTCTCTGGGTACGTTCTACATCGAGCAAAAATGAAAAGTATCTATATATGCCCCTGGAGTGATTGAGCTAAACCAACGGGGTTCTATTTAAAGTAGTCACATGTCTGAGTTGCTTGAACATATAATGTAACAAAGTGTTAATGTTTGTTATTATTTGAAATACTATTTTAATGCATAAACGCTATACGAAATGTCAGTGACCAAGGGGTAAAAGATGTTCATCGCTGTTTATGAGTTTGAAATCAAAGAAGGGACAGAAACGTCTTTTCGTGCTGCATGGCTTGAAGTTACGAAGGCTATTTATAAGAACTGTGGTAGCTTTGGCTCAAGGCTGCATACGTCCGATAAATCGAATGTTTTGGTGGGTTATGCGCAATGGCCCAGTCGAGAACAATGGGAACAAATTAGCGACCTTGATGACGAGAGTTACCAACGTGCCCGTAAAGAAATGCGTAATTGTTTAGTTAAGTCGAAAACGGTTTACGAGCTGGATGTATGTGAGGATTATTTGCAAACTTCTGCTGCATTAGAGTGATATCCAAAGTTTTATAAAATGGTCAGCTTTACATTTGTATTTAATCTAAAAGGATCTTTAGTTGGGGCAACTATACAATAAACTCTTTCATCCCGTGAAAGATGATACCTCTAATTGGACGCCTATTGGTCGTTATAATAAACGAGTGAAGAATCTCATCTTGTTTGGTGGTTATGCGACCGTTTTTTGCAGTCTTATTTGGGGCTTATATTATTTGAGCCGAGAAAACTGGCCACATTTCATTATTAATCTGATTTCTATCATTACCGGTATCACAATACTTTTGCTGGCCTATGGCAACCATTTACGCAGTGGTGCAATTATTATGTGTCATGCTCTGCTGTTTACAGTGGTGATGGCGTCTTTGAGTGATATCCCAATGAATGGCGTGCCTCGTTCTGTTCATATGAACCTGCTGCCAGTCATTGCCGCTACCTTTCTTATTTTCCATCGAGAAGGGTTTTATCTGCGTTTGATTTTACCGATTATTGGTCTGATTTTCTTTCTTGCTCTCGCTCTCAATGTGATGCCAATTCCCTCGACTGATTTGGCGGCTCCTGCTGAGGGGCGTTTAGTCGGTGTATGGATAAATCATATCACCGGAATTGTTGGTGTGAGTATTGTCATCGTTATGATGCAGTCGGATATGAATGCACGTAGCGCTTTGGAAAAGGATATGCGCCAAGCGATTGCCCGTGGTGAATACCGTTTTCACTATCAACCACAGATTGATGAATCGGGCCGTGTTTTTTCTGTAGAGGCGCTTTTGCGCTGGTACCATCCTTCTCGGGGGAGTGTCTCTCCGATGGAGTTTATTCCGTTAGCGGAGGAAACCGGGCTAATTATTCCTATTGGTGAATGGGGGTTGCGAACGGCTTGTGCACAGCTGGCAGAATGGGCGAAGTCTCCACAAACCGCTCACCTTATTATCGCGGTTAATGTTAGTGCCACGCAGTTTCGTCAGCCAGACTTCGTTCAGGAAGTGAAGAGTATTCTATTATTGAATGGTGCTGAGCCTTCAAGGCTGAAGTTGGAGCTTACTGAAACCGCATTGGCGGATGATATCGACGCTGTTGTGACAAAAATGCAGGCTTTGAAAGAGATAGGAGTTACTTGGTCATTAGATGACTTTGGGACAGGCTATTCTTCGCTAAGTTTACTTAAGCGTTTACCTTTGGATCAGCTGAAGATTGATAAGTCTTTTGTCAGCGATTTGTTGTCTGATGAACGTAGTGTTGCCATTATTAATACACTTGTTGATTTAAGCAAAACTTTGAATTTGACGGTGATTGCCGAAGGGGTTGAAGATGAAAAACAGCTCTCGGCGCTTAAATCAATAGGCTGCTTGTCCTATCAAGGGTATTTGTTTAGTCGTCCTTTACCTATCTCAGAACTAAACGATTTAATTATGAGTGAACATGCGGTGAGTCACACTCCTAACTCTTTAGAGTTGGTGTACTGACACATTTAGTGGTCACTGCCATCATTAAATAAATGGATAATTTATGCAGTACGTATTTGTGCTGCTTATTCCTTTAAATGAATCTTGTTTGCTGGCCTTTGCCCTTAAAAGAATGGACGAAAGCACGTGTCGAAAATACTTGTATAAGAAAATAAGTACTTAGAGTCACTATTGGTAGGTTTTAAAGAATGGTCGATTAGACGGATAAACTCCGCCTAATCTGTTTTATATCGATTTTTGTTAGCTATTTCTTATAGCCTAGCTTCTCAGAAATACTGCTCGCTGCTTCTTGTAGCAAGTTGACATACTGATCGAATTTTTCGCTAGAGTGGCGCAATGTCGGAAAGGACACGCTAAGCCCAGCTATAACATTGCCGAGTCTGTCATATATAGGAGCCGCGATGCAGCGCAATCCTTCTTCTTGTTCTTCATTATCGACGCCATAGCCCTGGCTTTTCACCTCTTTTAATTCTTCCAATAGTGAATCAACAGAGACGTGGGTCTTTGAGGTCGAAGGAATAAAGTCTACTTTTTCAAAAATTTGTCTAATGTCACTCTCTGAGCGTTCAGCTAAAAGCACTTTACCAATCGCCGTTGAATACAACGGATTGCGCCCACCGATACGTGATTGCATTCGCAGATTGTATTGCGCATCGACTTTGTAGATGTAGATAATACTATCGCCATCCCGAACACCTAAATGCAGTGCTTCTTTTGTCTTCTCGCCAATGCTTGCCATGTAAGGCTCGGTCAAAGACACTAGATCAACATACTCCAAAGCCTTTGAACTGACTTCAAATAACTTTAGTGTGAGCCAGTAACGGTCATCGTCGCCTTCTTGGGAAACAAACCCTAGCATCTTCATGGTTTGTAAGAAGCGATAGACTGTGCTCTTTGAGCTCATGACTATTTGTGATAACTCGGTGATGCCAAGCGATTTGTGTTCAGCTAAGGCTGTGATAATGGCGAACATTTTCATCACAGATGAAACTGGTTCAATTTGCAGGCCGTTTTCTTCGTTTTTCATAAATTTCATTTTTTTTGAAATGGGATTTTGTCTGTCAACTATATGACATTTTTATATCTAACAACACCCCATTCCATTTAAATGCACGTTAACGTGCAAGCCAACCGCCATCTACAGCTATGGTATAGCCATGAACATAACGAGAAGCTTCTGATGCTAAAAAGACGATTGGGCCAGCCATGTCGTCAGGTGTTCCCCAGCGAGCGGCAGGGATTCGGCCTAAAATTTCTTCAGATCTACTTTCATTGGCTCTTAGGGCTTCCGTATTATTAGTCGCCATGTAGCCCGGAGCAATGGCGTTTACATTAATGCCATGTTTTGCCCACTCGTTAGCGAGTGATTTTGTAACGCCCATAACCGCACTTTTCGATGCTGTGTATGAAGGGACTCGAATACCGCCTTGGTATGACAGCATAGAGGCGATGTTAATGATATTGCCTTGCGTACCTTGAGCAATGATTTGTTTGGCAAAGCCTTGAGACATAAAAAAGAGCGTTTTGATATTGAGATCCATGACCTCATCCCAGTCTTTTTCGGTAAAATCTATTGCATCGTTACGACGTATGATTCCAGCATTATTCACAAGAATGTCGACTTTTCCAAAAGTGGAAACAGCTTCTTTTAGAACATGATCAATGCTTTCCATTTTGCTCATGTCTGCATTCACGTTATGAAATTTTCGCCCTGTTTTTTTTATCAAATCAATTGTTTCTGCAGGGTTGCTTCGATTAACCCCAACGATGTCTGCGCCAGCATTTGCAAGTGCGAGCGCCATGCCTTGTCCAAGACCTGTATTGCATCCAGTGACAATGGCTACTTTACCTGTCAGATCGAACATAGTAATTCCTCTTTATTATAGTGACAGCTGTATGCATCACGGCTGTATGACGTATTGTAGAGCTATACTAGAAGAACAGAGCATAAATGACAATGTTGATTTTATTTTATTAAAACATCATTTCATTTTTATTTTACTTGCCTATGAAAAATATTGAATATTGTTTTTCTATTGGTATAGTTGGGTGGCGTGATATGAGCATATAAATCATGGCTGTTGCCTAACCAAAAAGCTGGAATGCAGTGGTTTTTGCATGAAGCGAGTGTCTTGCTTATTAATTCAGAACTGCGATACCGCAGCTTCTACAACAATAATCACTTAGAATTATTCAGACAAATTAGGAGAAGATGATGAAAATTGCACTAATGATGGAGAATAGCCAAGCGGGGAAAAACGCAACGATTTTGGAGCAACTCAATACAGCGGTAGAGCCATTTAATCATGATGTATTCAATGTCGGAATGGATGGCGAGAACGATCATCATCTGACTTATATCCACTTAGGCATCATGGCAAGTCTGTTGTTGAACTCAAAAGCGGTGGACTTTGTTGTTTCTGGCTGTGGCACAGGGCAGGGCGCTATGATGTCGCTTAATGCTCACCCTGGCGTAGTATGTGGTTACTGCTTAGAGCCATCTGACGCGTTTTTGTTTAATCAAATCAACAACGGTAATGCTATTGCTATGGCATTCGCTAAAGGGTTTGGTTGGGCTGCAGAACTGAATGCTCGCTATATCTTTGAAAAAGCCTTCTCAGGCCCTCGTGGTCAGGGCTATCCAGTAGAGAGAAGAGAGCCGCAAGTGAAAAATGCGGGTATTCTTAATCAAGTGAAAGCGGCGACAATGAAAGACAGCTATTTAGATGGGCTAAAAGCGATGGACCAAGAATTGGTTCGTACAGCCGTAGCAGGAAGTCGCTTCCAGCAATGTTTCTTTGATAATAACCAAGACCCAGAGATCGAAGCTTACGTACGTTCATTGATTTAATCTAAGCAGTATCCTTCATTCTTAAATAATAAAGGCGCTTCAGCATTGAAGCGCCTTTATTTTTTCGACTTTTTTCCAGCGATTCCTAATTGAGCTTTAAACCAACATCCTCATAGACCGAAGAATTTCGGTAAGAATAGCGTGATCACTGGCACATAAGAGATCAGCGCGAGCAAGCTAAATAGAACGAAGTAGAAAGGAGCAAGGGCGACGATGACTTTTTCGACTTTCACCTTGGCAACAGTGGCGCCAACGAACAAGCCAGTCCCGACAGGCGGAGTGATGGTACCGATGGCGAGGTTGAACACCATGACAACACCGAAGTGCACAGGGTCGTAGCCAACTTTCATGGCTATCGGAAGCAAGATCGGCGTGAAGATCAAAATCGCCGGCCCAATGTCCATAAAGCAACCAATAACCAGTAATAAAATATTGATGATCAGCATAACCATGATCGGATCGTTAGAAATTCCTAGAATCAAAGCCGATATCGCTGCAGGAATGCCAGTGAATGCCATGGCGAAGGATAAGGTGGCTGATGCCGCTAAGAGCAACATGATGGTGCCAGTAATGTGTGATGTTTCAATTAGGAACTTAGGCAAAGCACGAAGCGGTGTGGTCTTGTGAATGAAAAATGCCAAGATCATAGTGTAAATGACCGCAATCCCAGAGGCTTCTACTGGCGTCACTACGCCCATGACAATCCCACCAATAATAAAGACGATGAGAAATAAGCTAGGAATCGCATCAAGAGTGATCTTAACGGCTTCTTTAAACGGTACTCGATCCGATAAAGGGTATTTGCGTTTTTTGGCAATAATAATTGTGACCAACACTAATCCTAGAGCCCAAATAACACCAGCCACAGCACCGCCCAAGAACAAGGCCGCGACAGATGTCCCACCGGAAATTAACGAGTAAATGATAAAAGCCGTGGTTGGTGGCACCAACATGCCCGTTGGGGCCGAGGCAATATTTACAGCCGCAGCAAATGATCTGTCATAGCCTTCTTTGGCTTGAATCGGCACCATGACGCTGCCAATAGATGTTGACGCCGCAATGGCAGAACCTGAAATACAGCCAAATAATACATTACCCGCGATGTTGGTTTGGGCTAAAGAACCAGGAATGCGTCCAGCGAGCAGTTTGGCGAAATTCACCAAACGAATAGCAATGCCGCCAGAGTTCATGATGACGCCAGAGAGAATGAAAAACGGTACGGCTAGTAGAGAAAAGCTATCTAAGCTTGCCACCATTTTTTGGGCGGAAGTAAAGAGCGCCATGTCCACAGGCACCATCATAGTGACAGCGGCTAGTGACGAAGCAACTAAGGAAATGGCCAGTGGTAACCCTAAAAGAGACAGGATAGAAAACGTAATAATGAGCACAAGGCTCGCTTCACCCGCCATGTTTATTCTCCCATGCTTAGTGGTTGATCGATATCAGAGTCAGTCTTGGTGTTCATTGGCTCTTTTAATACATCAATCAAATTCAAAATAGCGTACAAAATCAGCAATACTCCGCAGACGGGTAAAGCAGCGTAAAAACTCGACATCGGCATTTGCAGTACAGCGGTGAGTTGTTTAGATGCGATTTGCATGCTGTGCAAACCACCCAGAATCAGTACATAGATGCTGAAAATAATAAAACTAATAGGAACTAACATCTTAAGGAGTTTTTGAAATCTACCGCGCGAAAGATCGCGCAGTAGATCAATGGCCATATGAGAACCACGGCCAGCAGAATAAGCAGCTCCTAATAGAGACAACCAAACCAATCCTAACCTTAGTAACTCTTCTGTGTAGGTCGAAGGGTCGTTGAATACATAGCGGCTGATTACCTGCCAGCTAAGTATCACGACCATACTAAGAAGTAAGAAGGAACACGTTGTCCCTAGACAGATGTCTAAGAAACGTCTTATTTTGGGCATTATTTTGACTCCGCTTGCTGGCGGATTGCCTGATAAACCTTATATTTTTCCGGATCTGATTTTAGCTCGTCATACATCGGCTGAACGGCTGCCTGGAACTCGCTGACATCTGGATAATAAAAGGTTACGCCAAATTGCTCTTCGCTCATGGTTTTCGCGTCGTTTACGGCTTTTGTCCATGCTTGCTTTTGAAACTCAGTAGACTCTTGTGCCGCTTCTTTAACCGCTTTGCGCTGATCTGGCGTCAAGCGATCCATGGTGGCTTTAGATATCAAAACGATATCAGGTACACGAGAATGCACATCGTAAGAGTAGTGCTTAGCCACTTCGGCATGACGAGCAATTGTTAGGGCAAACTCGTTATTCTCTGCACCATCTAGTACGCCTTGTTGAATCGACGAATAGACATCAGCTTGGCCCATAGCGATAGGTGAGCCACCCAGCATTTTGACCATCTTAATGGAGGTCGGGCTTTGCATTACGCGGATTTTAAGACCTTTTAGGTCATCCACATTGCGAATGATTTTTTCTGAGGTATAGAAGCTACGAGCACCACTGTCGTAATAGGTTAGTCCCAAAATGCCTTCGTCTTTTGATGACTCATAAATCGGTGTGGTGATTTTCGGGTTATCCATCACATTATAGAAATGCTCTTGGCTATCAAATAAGTATGGCATAGAGAAGACACCATACACAGGGGCGAAGCTTTCCATTAGGCCACCACTGACTTTGGTCATATCCAAAAGGCCTGCTTGTAGTAGTTCGACCATTTCTCGCTCGCCGCCAAGTTGGCTATCAGGAAAAAAGGTGACGGTCACATCGCCTTTTGTTTTCTGATCAACCAATTCGGCAAATTTCTTCATCGCTTCTACGGTTGGTGTCGCGTTGCTCGCGTAGCCAAAACGTAAGTTTTCCGCATAAGCGGATGCGGAGGCTAGCCCTAAGCTTATTAGGGTAAGTGCGGTAGTAAATAATTTGGTTTTCATTTTCTTATCCTTTTTATGTTTATTGTTGATCTAAGAAATTGATAGCTAGATTTCCAATTAATCTCAGCTAGATATAGCGACGTAGATACTCGCTAAGACATAAAATCGCCATGGCTTGTCCATAAGGCATCGAGGTGATTTTGATGTTTTTGTAATACTCTAAATCGTCACCCATAGCGGTCCCGAAAGAGGTGTTTTGCAGTTCGCCTTGTGCGTCAATGTTGCCATAGACCGCTTTGATGGCTTTTTCTGCAACAGGTAAGTAATCACTGGAGAGATAACGTTTGCGTACGGCTTTTAAAATGCCATAGGCAAATCCTGCGGAGGCAGAGGCTTCTAAATAAGTGCTGCTATCGTCTAGTAATGTGTGCCAAAGGCCGTCACTGTGTTGTAGTGCGCTGAGTGCTTTCACTTGGCGTTCTAAAGTAGACAATAAGAAACGGCGAATCGGATCGTTTTCGGCCAAATCCAATAGTTCAATGAATTCAGGAATCACAATGGTGACCCAGCTATTACCGCGGGCCCATAAAGCATCGGCAAAGTTGTGGTTACCTTCAAACGTCCAGCCGTGAAACCACAGGCCACTTTTTGAATCCATCAAGTATTGAATATGAGTTAAAAATTGGTATTTTGCTTCTTCCACATAATCGGGTTTATTAAGCAATTTACCTATCTTGGCGAGCGGTAAAACACTCATCATTAAGGTGTCGTCCCACATTTGGTTGTGGTTCACGCTGTTGTAAACGATATGTTGCAAACCGCCTTCTTGAACGCGCGGCATTTCGTACATCACCCATTCTGCCCATTCTTCCAGATAAGGAATCCAGGACTCTTTTGGTGTGCGTTCATGCAAACAGGCCAGCGTTAAAAAGGGCGCAACTGTATTGATGTTCTTGGTTGGCGTGCCTTCGCTGAGGCGTTCTTCAAACCAGTCGTGAATAATTTTTAGCGTGTCTGGGTTATTGGTTATTTGCCAATATTTAAACAAGCCATATAAGCCAATGCCATGGGTCCATTCCCAGCCAGCCCAACCTTTGGTGTCAATAACTCGACCATCCTCAAGGCGTAGCAAAAAATCGCCAGTAGTGTCTTCAATATTGATAAGGTTTTGAGTCAAAAGATCGATTGCTTCTACGGTTTGAGGCTTAGAAATAACGTACTTCTTTTGTCTTAGTAGTTCATGCATTTTTAATCCCTTTATTATTTTTGGATTGGCTTCATGTCTTGTTGACTATAAATGACAATATACCTATTTAAAACGAACGTCTAAAATTATGCTTTTGTCATTTATATTTTAATAAAACATCGTTTCTAAATTGAAAAAAAACTAAAAAAATATAGCCTCTATGCAAGACTATATTTTCTCTTATGCTTTCTCGCTTGCTAGTTACACAATTCCCGACCCTGTTTTAGTCGGGTCTGCAGGTCGAGATTTAGCAACGGCAGCACGATAGCCACTTGCTCGGTAGCAGCCAACTGGATCAATGGCGCCACCTGTTTGTAAACGGGCCATTTGTAAGATAGGCTCAACATCCAAATTGTAGGCCTGCTTTAAGCTGGCCTGTGCCATCATTGGATCATTTGCTTCTTGATATTGAGCTAAGGCTTGGCGATCAACGAGTAAACTTTTCACGAAGGCGCGTTGTACTTCGGCCGCACTGTACATCAAACTTTCGACAGGATCAGTCACGTTGTGGGATTGATCCAGCATATAGAATGGGCTGTACGCAGGGTCTTGGCTGCGGATGTCTGTTAGCTCGTTGAATATCAAGAACAGCTGATAAGGATTGATAGAGCCACTGTCTAAATCGTCATCACCGTATTTACTGTCGTTAAAGTGGAATCCGCCAAGCTTGCCGAATTGCGCAAGACGGCTAACGATCATTTCGATATTGACGTTAGGTGCATGATGCCCTAAATCGACTAGAGACAAACAACGTTCACCCGTTTCTTTGGCGGCAAGATAGCTGCTGCCCCAGTCCTGAATCACGGTCGAGTAGAATGCAGGTTCAAAGATTTTATGTTCCAACAGCATGTTCCAATCGTCTGGCAGGTTGTTGTAGACCTCTTTGATGCTTTCTAAATAATGCGTGAAGCTGTTTTTAAAGTGTTGTTGGCCGGGAAAATTTGAGCCATCACCTACCCAAACTGTTAATGCTTTAGAACCGAGCTTTTGGCCTAATTCCACCACGTCGATATTATGAGCAATTGCTTGCTCTCGCACAGCTTTGTTGGTGTGCGTCAAACTGCCGAATTTGTATGATTCTTCTTGGCCAATTTGGTCCTGGAAGGTGTTGGAGTTCATCGCGTCAAAATGCAGGCCGTATTGTTCGGCATACTGGCGAAGTTCGTTTGGATCGTTTGGACGATCCCAAGGGATATGTAGAGACACAGCTGGTGTCGCTTGTGATAACAATTGAATAACTGAACAGTCATCCAGCTTTTCAAAAATATTGCGTGGTTCGCCTAAGCCTGGGAAGCGAGCGAAACGGGTGCCACCTGTGCCAACACCCCAAGATGGAACAGCAACGGTAAACTGCTTAGCTTGCTCCAAAATAGTGTCGATTTTCACACTGGAGCGATCCAGCTTTTCCGCCAGCGCGTTGTAATCACTTGTGACGGCGGCTTCCTGCTTGGCGTTGTGTTCTTGCAGCAAGTTTTGATCAATGAGCTGTTTCATGATGAATCCTTTTTTATTTTTAGGGACTTTGCGCAAAGTTTCTAGTGCGCAACGTCCTCGTTACTCTTTGGGTGCAAGTTTCTTTTCACTAAACTAGCGAGTAAAAGATGGCGCATGCCCCGCATCGACATTAAGAATATTCCCCGTCGATTTCGACGACGCATCAGACGCAAAGAAGTAAATGGCCTCGGCAATGTCTTCAGGGAAAACATTCAGCTTCAGCATACTGCGTTGGCGATAATGTTCTTCTAAATCATCGGTAGACAGTTTGTATGCACTGGCTCTTTCTTCTTTCCATTTGCCGGTCCAAATTTTTGAACCACGTAAAACCGCATCTGGGTTTACCACGTTTGAGCGGATGCCAAGCGGCGCACCTTCCAAAGCAACACAGCGAGCAAGCTGAATCTCAGCGGCTTTTGCTACGCAATATGCGCTGGCGTTTGCACTGGCCACCAAGCCATTTTTACTGGCGATAAACACCATATTGCCGCCCATGTTCTGTTGTTTTAGCAGACTAAAGGCTTCACGAGCAACTAAGAAGTAACCAGTTGATAAGATGCTTTGGTTTTTATTCCAGAGAGCAAGAGTGGTTTCTTCTAATGGTGCAGAAGACGCGATGCCTGCGTTGGAGACAACAATATCCAAACCACCAAAGGCGACAGCGCAATGTTTCACTGCACGGATAACATCGTCTTCGTTAGTCACATCCATCTTGATGCTAGAAGCGGAATCTTTACCAAACTCGCCGATGATATCTGTTTGTGCCGTCGTCAGAGCGTCTTCGTCTATGTCCATCAATACTATGTTGGCACCTTCTTTGGCGAGACGTTTAGCCGTCGCCAGACCAATGCCGCCAGCGGCACCTGTTACCAAGGCGATGTGGCCTGCTAAGGATTTTGGTTTTGGCATACGTTGCAGCTTGGCTTCTTCCAATAACCAGTATTCAATGTCGAAGGCTTCTTGTTCTGGCAAACCAACGTATTCGCTCACGCTGTCTGCGCCACGCATGACATTGATGGCGTTAACGTAGAATTCCCCTGCGATACGAGCGGTGGCTTTGTCTTTGGCAAAAGACAGCATGCCGACGCCAGGTATCAAGTAAATCACTGGGTTTGGATCGCGCATGGCTGGGCTGTTGTCGCGTTTACAACGGTTGTAGTAACCCGCGTAATCTTCACGGTAGTCAGCAAGGCTTTTGTCTAGCGATTCAATCACTTCATCTAGGTTGTCTTTCTGGGGATCATAAGCCACCACAAATGGACTAATTTTCGTGCGTAAAAAATGGTCTGGGCAAGACGTACCAAGCTTGGCAAGACGGTCTAAGTCTTTGGAATTGACAAACTGCAATACTTCTTCGGACGCATTGAAGTGACCAATTTGACGTTGTTTTTCACTGGTCTTTCCACGAATCAATGGCATCAGGCTTGAAACCACTTGTTGGCGTTTGTCTTCAGGCAGTGTTTTAAATCGCTCGCCCCCAAATGCGGCTTTGCCAGCGCTTTTTTGTTCTAGCCAAGTTTGCGCTTTGTTGATTATGTTTAGTGAGTTCAGGTAACAATCTTTGTTGCCATTGGACCAAGTGAATAGGCCGTGACTTTCTAGTACGACGCCTTTCAAGTGTGGGTTTTCGGTGGCGATTTTATGTAAGTCCATGCCTAACTGAAAACCCGGACGACGCCAAGGAAGCCAGCCAATTTCGCCATTAAAAATCTCTTCTGTTAGCTGCTTGCTGTTTTTGCTTGCCGCAATAGCAATGACAGCATCTGGATGAAGGTGATCCACATGTAGGTAAGGCAAATAGGCGTGAAGAGGTGTATCGATACTGGCTGCGCGGGAGTTTAGGTTATAAGTACAGTGAGGCAGGTAGGCTACCATCTCATCTTCAAATTCTACGCCACGATAAAGTGGTAAAAGTTGGTTTAGCTTATCCATATAAAGTGTTGAAAAGCCGTCTAACCCCATAGAGCCAATGTCACCGCCAGAGCCTTTTACCCATAATACGGTGGTCTTTTCTCCAGTAAGTGTGTCGTTCATTTCGATTTTTGCTGAGGTGTTGCCGCCACCGTAGTTGGTCACGCGCATGTCAGAACCAAGCAAGTTTGATCGATATTGCAATAGTTCAGGTTCGCTTAGAAGAGCTGCTTCAGCATCGTTCCAAAGATTGGGGAGTAGATTAGTAGACATCGTTTAACCTCAAGTTTTGTCTTATTTAACGGCCTATAGCTCTGTTTTATGGCCATTTATCAAAGACTTAAATTTTATTTTTGTTATGAACAATCAGCGGGTTAGAATGATTGATAGATTTCATGTTAAAACAAAAATAATCATTTTCAAGCATTATTTATCTTTTTATATGTTTTTATGATTGATAGTGCTTGATAATGATTGAAAATTAATTATATTGATTATCGAGGATTGAATCGATGCACGAAATTGAAAGGCATAGAGTGATCTTGTCTGAAGTTGAAGCTCGACCGATTGTGACGGTAGCGCATTTAGCCGATGTGTTAGGTGCTTCAGAAGCAACGGTTCGAAGAGATATCAGCTTTTTAGACAAGCAAAAGAAACTGCGTCGGGTGCGAGGTGGGGCGGAAGCCATTAACCCTCCTTCGGATGTGAGTTTGTTGGGAAGGCCTTACTCAGTTAGTCAAACGATTAACATGGACATAAAGCGCTGTATTGCAAAAGCGGCGGTGGATTTATTATCTGACAATATGTCAATAATGATCAGCGGCGGCACAACGACAGCGGCTATGTCTGAGTTTATGCGTGGCTTAAAGCTGCAGGTGCTGACCAATTCGTTTTCGATTGCTGATCAATTGATTAAAAAGAGTAAGTGCAGCGTGACCGTGCCGAGCGGAAAGATCCATCGGGAACAGAACATTATTTTGAGTCCGTTCCCAGATGATATTTCTAACCACACGTACGCTGATGTTCTTTTTATCGGTGCATACGGCATTAATTCTCACGGTGTGATGGAGACAGATCCACAAATCGTACAAGCGGTAATGAAATTGATAAATCGAGCAGATCAGCGGGTGCTTTTGGTTGATAGTACAAAGTTTCAAAACCGATCAAGTATGATCATTTGTCCTCTTTCACAGATAGATATCGTCATCACGGACGATGGGATAGATAACAAGAGTAAAGAAGTGATCAAAGCGGCAGGGTGTCGATTGATCATAGTAGAACAACAAAAACAATAAACCGCGTCTCTGATCCGACAATTTCCTGTTGTGTGATGATGAGCGCGCTCTTGGAGATAATTATGAAAAACAAACTCATCACGGCATGTGTGTTGGCTTCTGCAACTTTATTTGCTTCTGCTACGTATGCGGCGGATCAGGTTCGGGTGGCGTTGTTAGTAAAAGCGTTAGGTATTGGCTTTTTTGAAGCGGCGTACCGCGGTGCAGAAGAAGCTAAAAAAGAGTTGGGTGATGTAGAAGTTATCTACACCGGGCCAACTTCAACGACAGCAGAAGGTCAGATTGAAATAATTAACTCGCTTATCGCGCAACGTGTTGATGCCATTGCCGTATCAGCAAACGATGCGGATGCCTTGGTTCCTTCCTTGAAAAAAGCCCAACAGCGTGGCATTAAAGTCATTTCTTGGGATTCAGGCGTAGGCAAAGAGGGACGCCAAATTCACTTAAATCCTTCCAGTAATAGCCTAATTGGCGAAATGAACGTACAGCTTGCGGCTGACGCCATTAAAGCCAAAGGCAAGGAGTCTGGTACTTTTGCCATCTTGAGTGCAACGCCAACCTCCACCAACCAAAATATTTGGATTGGTGAAATGAAGAAATCCCTTAGTAAATTCCCTAATCTTAAACTTGTCGATACGGTTTACGGTGATGACTTAGCGGATAAGAGTTTCCGTGAAGCCACTGCCTTGATCAAAAATCACCCAGACCTAGATGTTATCGTGGCACCGACTACTGTCGGTATTTTGGCCGCAGCACAAGCCGTTAGCGACTTAGGCTTAACAGGCAAAGTGTATGTGACAGGTTTGGGTCTTCCTTCTGAATTAGCAGGTCATGTGCACAGTGGTGCCATTCATAGCTTTGCTATCTGGAACCCAATCGATCTTGGTTATTCAGCAACGATGCTGGCGTACAACCTTGTGAAAGGTAAAGGTACGAAAACTGAGATTCCAATGGGTCGTATGGGCACGCTTGAAGTAGACAAAAATGGTGATGGCGCAATGGCGAAGCCTTTTATCTACGATGCTTCAAATGTTGATGAATTCTCTTCAATTTTCTAGTGGCTATTGACCCCCTCCCAACCTCCCCCTTAGCAGGGGGAGGAGCTAAGAGCTTTTGTTCTTTCTACTTATGAAGGGAGGGCTAGGTTGGGGATTTAGAACGGACCCCCTCCCAACCTCCCCCTTAGCAGGGGGAGGAGTTAAGAGCTTTTATTCCCTCCCCCTTAGCAGGAGGAGCTAAGAGCTTTTGTTCCCTCCTCTTATGAAGGGGAGGGCTAGGGTGGGGTTTTACTTGTTCAATAATTTCATAATGAATAACAATAAGAGCAGCCGTTATGAACAATGCAATTTTTAGTCTAAAAAAGGTGAGTAAGGTTTTCCCCGGTGTGAGAGCGCTGGATGGTGTCGATCTTCACCTTTATCCTGGCCAAGTGACCGCTTTGATCGGTGAAAACGGCGCAGGTAAATCGACTCTAGTAAAAACCATGACTGGCATTTATCAGCCGGATGGTGGGGAGATTATTTTTAATGGCAAACCTGTGCAGTTTCACTCCCCTCATGATTCCCATGCTTTAGGCATCACAGCGATCCATCAAGAAACCGTGTTGTTTGATGATCTAACGGTGGCGGAAAACATCTTTTTGGGTAACTACCCAATGACCAAGCATTTTTCTATTGATTGGTCGACTATGGTGACACGTTCGCAAGAAATTTTATCCTCTATTAATGCTCAAATGGACCCCAATCAAATTTTACGCGAACTCAGTATTGGCCAAAAACACA
Source organism: Marinomonas alcarazii (assembly GCF_003208215.1). GTDB lineage: Bacteria > Pseudomonadota > Gammaproteobacteria > Pseudomonadales > Marinomonadaceae > Marinomonas > Marinomonas alcarazii. The sequence goes on along the minus strand of NZ_QKLW01000005.1, from coordinate 111,839 downwards.
TGGTTGGTATTGCTCGTGCTTTATCTGTCGATGCCAAAGTGGTGATTTTAGATGAGCCAACAGCGGCGTTATCTCATCATGAAATTCATGAGCTTTATGAGCTGGTAAATACGTTAAGAGATCAGGGCAAGGCGATTCTTTTTATTACCCATAAGTTTGATGAAATTTTTACCTTGGCAGATCGCTATACCGTGTTCCGCGATGGTTGTTATGTGGGAGAAGGCTTCATCAAAGATACTAACGAAGCGCAGCTGGTGGAAATGATGGTGGCGCGCAGTATCGAAGCCACTTATCCGAAAAAAGACGTAGAAATTGGCGAAACACTTTTAGAAGTGAGTAACTTATGTCACACAACGGAATTTGCCGATATTAGTTTTAGTTTGAAAAAAGGCGAGATCCTTGGTGTTTATGGTCTGGTAGGTTCGGGCCGAACGGAAGTGATGCAAGCTTTGTTCGGCACCACGGATCATGTGACTGGCACAGTCAAAATGAATGGTAAAGAAGTGATTATTCACTCACCAAAAGAAGCTATCGATAACGGCATTGTGTATGTGCCAGAAGAGCGTCAGAAACAAGGCATCGTGTTGGAATTACCCATTTATCAGAACGTTAGTTTGCCGCAAATGGAGCGTTTGGCGAAGCATGGACAAATTGATGAAGAAGGGGAAATGGCACTGGCTCGCCAATACTGTGAGCGCTTGCAAGTCAAAGCCTCTTGTTGGGATGAGAAGGTGATGAATTTATCTGGAGGCAACCAGCAAAAAGTGGTTATCGCTAAGTGGCTCGCCACTAATCCTAAAGTCATTATCTTGGATGAGCCGACAAAAGGCATTGATATAGGCTCGAAAGCGGCGGTGCATGAGTTTATGTCTGAGCTGGTGGATTCAGGCTTGTCTGTCATTATGGTGTCGTCGGAGTTGCCAGAAATTCTTGGTATGTCAGATCGTATATTGGTGATGAACGAAGGTCTAATTGTCGGTGAGTTATCACGTGCTGACGCGACACCAGAGAAGGTGGTTTCTCTTGCCACGGGAGGAAGTGTCGCATGTTAAAACGTTTAATTTATTCCCGTGAAGGCGTGCTCAGTATCATTGTGCTGGCGATGTTTTTTGGTGTTGGCGTGATCAGTCCTGATTTTATTAGCCTGTCGAACAGTGTCAGTATTTTCAATGATACTTCGATTTTGATCATGCTGGCACTGGGACAGATGTTAGTCATCCTAACGCGTTGTATTGATTTGTCTGTGGCCGCTAATGTGGCGTTTACTGGCATGTTTGTCGCTATGGTGAATCAATATTTTCCAGAACTTCATATGTCACTTTTGATATTTTTATCGCTGTTTATTGGCGCTTTGTTGGGGGCGATTAATGGCTTATTTGTTTGGCTATTAAAAGTGCCTTCTATTGTTATTACTCTCGGCACCATGAGTATTTATCGCGGTGCGACGTTTTTATTATCAGACGGTGCGTGGGTGAATTCTCATCAAATGAGCGAGTCTTTTATAGGCTTGCCCCGCTATGAAATTTTATCCATGCCCGTGCTTGGCTGGATGGCCATTGCCGCCATTATTCTATTTTTCTGGGCAATGAAGTTCAGTGTATGGGGGCGTAATTTTTATTCGGCTGGTGGCAATCCAATGGCCGCTTTCTATTCCGGTGTGAACGTGGGTAAGGTGCAGTTTTATGCCTTCTTAGTGTCCGGTACCTTGTCCGGTTTGTGCGGGTATTTGTGGGTATCGCGTTTTGCAGTGGCCTATGTTGATGTAGCCAATGGCTTTGAACTGCAAGTGATAGCAGCCTGCGTAATCGGCGGCGTCAGTATCGTCGGAGGTTTGGGTACTGTGGTGGGCTGTGTGATTGGTGCTTTGTTTATTGGCGTGGTGAACAACGCTTTGCCGATTATTGGCGTATCGCCTTTTTGGCAAATGGCAATTTCAGGTTTGGTGATTATTATCGCCGTCATTGCTAATGCCACATCTGATAAAGACAAAGCGCGGATTATCTTACGTAATCCCAATGCAAATGACGAAATACGAGCTAATTAGAGGCGCATATGGATACAACAATAAAAAAATCAGCAACGCCGGATTCAATGTTTACTAGCAAACTACAGGGCTTGCTACGCTGGGAAAGTTTTTTGGTCTTAATCGTCTTTTTAGTCTGCGTGATGAATTCTTATCTATCACCTTACTTTTTAGACCCTTGGAATCTCTCGGATGCGACCTTTAACTTTACCGAAAAAGCCTTAATCGCTTTGCCAATGGCGATGCTGATTATCGCCAAAGAAATTGATATTTCTGTTGCCGCTATTATCTCGCTTTCCAGTACCTTGATGGGGTTAGTCGCACAAATGGGCGCACCCGTTTATGTCGTCGCATTTGTTGGTGTTTTGGCGGGTGCGGCTTGTGGGTTGTTTAATGGCGTATTGGTGACGCGTTTCAAGATTCCCTCCATTGTAGTGACAATCGGTACCATGAGTTTATTTCGTGGTATTAGTTATATCTTGTTGGGTGACCAAGTAGTTCGTGATTATCCAGACGGTTTTGAGTTTTTTGGACAAGGTTACGTTTATTGGGTGTTTTCGTTTGAACTGGTGTTGTTTGCCTTCTTCGCTTTGGTCTTTTATTGGTTGCTGCATCGCACTACGTTTGGTCGTTACACCTATGCGATTGGTAATAACCCGACAGCGTCTTATTACTCAGGTATTAAGGTAGATAAACACCGTTTGATTCTTTTTACCTTGGTCGGTGTGATGTCCGGAGTGGCGTCTGTTTTGCTTACTTCACGTTTAGGTAGCACGCGCCCGAGTATTGCTATGGGTTGGGAGCTTAGCATTATCACCATGGTTGTGCTCGGTGGTGTGAGTATTCTTGGTGGCAGTGGAACCATTGCTGGCGTGGTGTTGGCGGTTATTTTAATGGGCTTGGTTACCTTTGGTATGGGCCTACTGAACATTCCTGGCATCGTCATGACGATTATTGTTGGTGTGATGTTAATTACGGTCGTGAGCTTACCAGTGCTGATTACTTTATATAAAAACAAAAAGGCAAAAGCGTTATGAGATACGCCTCAGTGATGTATTTACACAAAGGCTGTGAAGAAGAATACAAAAAACGTCATGATGAACTCTGGCCAGAGCTTGCTGAGCATCTTAAGCAACATGGCATTCGTAATTATTATATTCATCTTGATCGAAACGAAAACCGATTATATGCCACTTTTGATGCAGACGATCTGGATGCACAATCATTAGCTGATCATCCTGTTATGCAGCGCTGGTGGGAATACATGGCGGATATTATGGCAACTAAAACGCCATCGTTTGAGCCAGTCGCTGATGCTTTGGAAGAGGTATTTCGCTTTAATGTGTTGCAACCAGATAAAACACGTGTTGTCGCGGTTTTAGATATTGGGAAAACCAACATTAAAATTTGCCTGATGGATGGGCAAACAGGCGCGTTATTGCATATTGAAAAACGCGTTAATGGTGTTGTTGACGCACCGCCATATCCTCATGTGGATGTGGATTCTATTTGGCGATGGATTAAAGACACGCTGGCGGATTTAGCACAGCGCTATTTTATTTCCAGCATTGCTATCACCACGCATGGCGCGACCATTGCTTGCATGAAGGGTGATCAACTGGCCTTGCCTATTCTAGATTATGAATACGATGGCGTGTCTGAGTGTAAAGACGAATACGATGCAGCACGTCCAGATTTTAGTGAGTCTTTTAGCCCGAGGTTGCCCCAAGGCTTAAACCTTGGGGCGCAACTTTTTTGGCAGCAAAAGCGCTTTGCAGATGAGTTCTCAACAGTCGATTCATTACTTTTGTATCCGCAATATTGGGGCTATAAACTCAGTGGAAATAAAGCCGCTGAAGTCACCTCGTTAGGTTGTCATACCGATCTGTGGAATCCGACTAGCTGTCAGTTTTCTACTTTTTGCGAACAACAACAGTGGGCAGAGCGCTTTCCAGAAGTGATCGAAACTGGCGCGAAGCTTGGCACTATTTTGCCAGACTTAGCCAAAGAAACTGGCTTACCAGCGAGTTGCGTTATCTTCAACGGTATACATGACTCTAACGCTTCGTTGGTGCCTTATATTGGCCAGCCGATGGAAAAGCTCACTGTCGTGTCTAGCGGTACTTGGACGGTCATCGCCACTATTAACGGTAAGCTGGATGCGCTACAAGAAGACAAAGACATGCTCGCCAATGTGGACGCCCTTGGCCGTGCTACACCGACGATTCGCTTTATGGGTGGACGTGAATGGGAGCAACTTCGCAGCGACAGCAAAGCCACCTTGAGCGATGTGAACTTCATTTTAGAAAACGGTATTTTGGCGATGCCTGCCTTTGCCAAAGGCGGCGGGCCCTTTGCCCACTGCGAAGGGCGTATTGTTGATCGTGGTATTGCATTAACGCCTGCTCAGCAGTCTGCTTTAGCCGATGTGTATGTGGCCTTGATGACGGATTATTGCTTGGATCTAATGGACACCAGCAATACTGTGATTGTCGAAGGCGCGTTCAGCAATAACCTCAACTTTCTTACCTTATTGGCTTGCATGCGTAGCCAAAATGAAATCTACGCCTCTCGGGATGTTACCGGCACCTCCGGCGGTGCAGCCTTGCTGTCTAACAAGAGCCTAAAACTAAAAGGCCGGCTCAGCCTCGCTCTGTGCGACCCACAGATAAAACCGCTGCTTAATCTTTATCGTCAGCAATGGCGGGATTTAGTGGGAGAGTTGTAGCTTTGGCTGTATGATAAAAACCACGAACAACGCCTCATTCCGACACTGGCGCGAATACTTCGTGAGGCGTTGTTCGTGTTTTTATAGTTTTGTAGATGGAAAAATCACACCAAACGAATTTCGAGCTTTTTACCTAGAGCGCTAGCAAAACGTTCAAGAGTCGATAGCTTTATATCATCAGAATGGTTTTCAATTCGAGAAATAGCGCTTTTTTGAGTATGCAGTTTCAATGCTAATTCATCTTGTGTTAAACCTGCGTTCTTGCGAGCTTCTTTGAGCAATATGCCAAATTTAAAGGCCTGATAACCCTCGTCGTAACCTTCAGCAAAATCCTTATCGATGGCTTTGCGGTCTGTTAAATACTTTTTTAAATCACTCATGTTTCTTCCTCGTTAAATAGTCGTGGCGACGACTCTCCGCAATTTTGATGTCTCTTGGTGGTGTTTTTTGAGTCTTCTTTTGAAAGCCGTGATTTAAAACGACTAAGTTGTCACCATCAAAGAATCCTAATAAACGAAATATATTGCCACCGACTTGTACGCGTACTTCCCATATATTATCGGTGTTCACCAATTTTTTAAGATAAGTAGTTGGAACTGAATCAAGCTCTTCAACCAATTGAAGTACCCAAGCAACTTTCTGTGCTTGTTTGCTAGAAAGCGAATCTAGAAACTCTGTTACTGGGGACTTACCATCTTCCGTGATGTAAAAATTTATATTCCTCATGACTTAATGTTAACACTAAAGTGAACTTTCTCAAGGATAAATGTATACTTTAGTGTTAACTTTATAGTGATTGAGAAAGTGGTAACTTTGACATTAAAACCACTAACAATGCCTCATTCCGACACTAGCCGAACACTTCGTGAGGCGCTGTTTGAAGAACTTGGCTTTATTCGTACTGTTTATCAAGGCTTGGAAGAAGCTCGTGACGGTAATACACTTTCACTTGAGGACGCGAAGAAAAGTTTAGGGATTTAGGTGTTATCAGTACAAATTGACCCCTCCCTAACCCTCCCCTTGGAAGACAAAAGGGGAGGGAATTGTTAGCTCTAAGACCGAAACCGTTAAGACCGAAATCGCAAGTTCTCTCTGGTCAGTTGATCAATCGAAGTTTTGCCCATGAGTTTCATGTCGCGTTCGAGTTCGGCTTTCATTAAGCCTAGGGCGCGTTCAACGCCAGGTTGTCCTGCGGCAGCGAGTGGGTATAAGTACATGCGGCCGATGCCGACGGCTTTTGCGCCGAGGGATAAGGCTTTGAGTACGTGGGTGCCGCGCTGTACGCCGCTGTCAAAGATGACATCGATTTCGTCGCCTACTTCATCAACAATTTCTGCGAGCTGATCGAAGGAGCTGCGCGAGCCATCAAGCTGGCGACCACCATGGTTGGAAATGATCACGCCAGTGCAGCCAATTTCTACGGCTTTGCGGGCGTCTTCTCGGCTCATGATACCTTTTAGACAAAACTCTCCGTCCCAGAATTTCACCATTTCCGCCACGTCGTCCCAATTCATGGATGGGTCGAGCATGTTGGTAAAATAGTCACCAATCGAAGTGGCGCCTGAGCCCATGTCTATGTGTTCTTCAAGCTGCGGCAAACGGAATTTTTCGTGGGTGACGTAGTTAATGCCCCACATGGGTTTGAGAACAAATTGCAGCATGCCTTTTAGGTTTAATTTAAAAGGAATGGCGAATCCTGTGCGAAGGTCGCGTTCTCGGTTGCCGCCAGTAATGGAATCGACCGTTAACATCATGACTTGTACGCCTGCGTCTTTGGCGCGTTGCATCATGGCACGGTTCAGTTCACGGTCTTTATGAAAGTAAAACTGATAGACCTGAGGTGTGGTGGTTTGCTTGGCAATTTCTTCCATGCTTACAGTGCCAAGGGACGACACGCCAAACATGGTGCCGTATTTTTCGGCAGCATTCGCAACCGCTCTTTCGCCATCGTGATGAAATAATCGTTGTAAGGCGGTAGGCGAACAGTAGATTGGCAGGGCGAGTTTTTGTCCCATCACGGTAACGGACAGATCTACGTCTTTTACGCCAGTGAGAACACTGGGCACTAGGTCGCAGGTTTCAAATGCGGCCGTGTTGCGGCGGTAGGTTGTCTCGTCGTCGGCGCCACCATCAATGTAATTGAAGATCGGGCTTGGTAGGCGTTTTTTGGCTAGGGTGCGAAAGTCTTGGAAGTTGTGGCAGTCTTTGAGACGCATGGATTCAGCTCCTTTTATTTTGTTTATTAACTATAGACACTGTTCTATTTGCGATAAATACGACATAAACTAATAAACTCTTTCCTAAAACGTCTTAATAAAAAAGGGGCACGACATTGAACGCAGCCGATTTAACGCTTTTCGTGAACGTTGCCGATGCGGGTTCGTTTAATAAAGCAGCGCAGCAAGCGGGTCTATCGACGCCAGCGTTGAGCAAACGAATTAGTAAGCTGGAACAAGACCTAGGTGCGCAGCTAATTCATCGTACTACAAGACGACTCAGCCTGACCGAAGCGGGTGAGAGCTTGTATGTTCACGCCAAAAATATAGAAGGCCAAGTGAGCGATGCGATTGCGTCGGTGTCGGCCTTTAGCCAAGGCTTAACTGGGACAATCAAAATGTCCGTACCAACTATTTCTGGTGAGTTGCTGTTGGCCGAAGCGGTGGCGGAGTTTTGTCAGAAATACCCCAATATCAACGTGGATATGCGTCTTGAAAATGATTTTGTCGATCTTGTCGGAGAGGGGCTGGATCTGGCGATTCGCACCGGCAAACTGGAAGATTCAAGCCTAATTGCCAAGCCTTTGATTCAATCTAACTGGATTGTTTGCTGTTCGCCAAGTTACATCGAGCGTCATGGCGAAGTCAGAGATTTAGATGCACTGAAAGAGCATAATTGTTTGGCGTATACCTACCAAGCGCAAGGTTCATTTGATTGGCGCTTTACCAAGCAAGGTGTTGGTCAAAAAAGAGTTGAAGAAAGTGTGCGCATCAGTGGTAGCTTTGCTACAAATAACGCTCAGGCTTTACGCAAGGCCGCCTTGGCTGGTTTTGGTATCGTCTATGTGCCGCGTTGCTGTGTGTATGAAGATTTACAGCAAGGTAAGCTGGTTGCTATTTTATCCGATTACCAACCACGGCAGCTCGGTGTCTATGCTATCTATCCCTTTACCAAATACTTGCCAGAAAAGTTGCGCTTATTAATAGAGCATATCAAGCAGGCTTATCAGGATAAAAAAGAGTATTTTTAGGTCTAACAAGGCAAATAAGGTACTTTCTATTTATTGGCTTTGTCCTTATTCTTATTTTTTTGTGGTTTTATGATGGGAGCACTTATGTCTGGTCAAGGTTCAGGCGGCAATGTGATTGCTGCACTTTGTAATGTTTTTATTCCTGGATTAGGTCAACTGGTGCAGGGGCGTTTTTTTATGGCGCTGTTCTTTTTTGTGACTGTCTGTGTGAGCTATGCATTAGGGGCAACAGTGATTTTGTTCTTTATGTGGCTAGTTGGTGGGATATTGCACCTTTGGTCGATTATTGATGCCGCTCGTTTTTCTCGGTTTCGTTCAGTTTTATGATGCGCAGGTAAGGCATCATAAAGTAAAGAAGAGCTTTATTAATGGGTGAAGGGAAGCAAAGCGTGAAGAAGAGAAGCCCCAGCTGGGCCTTGATGTTGTCTATCTTGTCGCCGGGATTCGGGCATGTATACGCAGGGGATTTGAAAAAAGGAGTATGGCTTTTTTTTCTGCAAGTTGGTGGGCTTATAGTCTTCGCAAAGCTGGGCTATCTTTCGACAGCTTACGGAATTTGGCTTTTTGTTGTCTTTATACTCTGTCTCTATTCGTACGCCATACTCAGCGCTGTGCGACTTGCTTTATCAAATAAAACCTACGAATTGAAGCCTTATAACCGCTGGTATTGCTATCTGGCTATACTGGCGTTGATTCTGACTTTTGGTCAAACACTTATCTCGTCTCGTGGTTCGTTGTTGGGCTTTGAGCTTTATAGTATCCCCTCTCGCTCTATGATGCCGACTTTACAGCCGGATGATTATATCGCCGTCGATACCCAAGACTTGTCTTTAAAAGTGGGCGATGTGGTGGTGTTTCGATACCCTAATAATAGACAAACCTTGCTAACCCAGCGAATCGTTGCTTTAGGCAACGACAGAGTGGCTATTGAAAATGGCCAAGTGATATTAAATGGCGAGCCTGAAATAGTAGCTTCGGTTGATGACAGTTTTAGGCGCAACGAGGTTTCTATTTCTATGGCTGAACGAGTTGTGCCAGAAGGGCAAGTGTTTGTCTTGGGTGATTGGCGAGATAACAGTAATGATAGCCGTTATTGGGGGACGTTTCCTGAATCGGATGTCATTGGTAAAGTGACGTATATTTGGTTTTCTAAAGAGTCTAATCGGCTGGGAAAGAAGATTAATCTGTAAAAGGTTTAAGACTTAACATAAGGAAATTAAAAGAGTTGTAATATTAGGGACGTTCTTAGCCAAGCAAAAGAATTAGCAAAAAAGAAAAATACTCGGAAGCTCTAGTCCAATATGAGTATTTCTTCGATCATGCCTTAGCTGAAGACATTTCATTAAGTGGCATTCATGCGTCTTATGGTTTGTCAGAATGGGCCGCTCTTGGGGATAAACTGCCTGAGACCAAAATTCATTTAGAAGTGAGGGGAATAGAAGTTAAGCTATATTTTCTTCGTATACAACAACTTTGTTTCGACCTGATGTTTTGGCTTGATAGAGAGCTGAGTCTGCTTGTTGAGCCAATTTATCATATTCTCGATTACACTCTTTGGGGACCATAACTAGACCAATACTGACCGTCGAGGGCAGATAGAATGTGTGGTCAATGTAGCAGGGACTGTTGGCAAAGGTGTCGCAAATTTTTTGTGAAATTGCCATAAGGTCTTGTTCTCTTTGTGATTGTAGGATAATAGAAAACTCTTCTCCACCGACTCGTCCTACGATGTCATTCTGTTTAATACAGTGCCTAATCGTCTGTACAAAATGTCGCAATACTTGGTCACCAGCAGAGTGCCCATATCTGTCATTAATAGATTTAAAATGATCTAAATCGAGCATTAATAATGCTGTAACACTAGAGTCTTTATGTTGAAGAATTTCCTTTGCTTTCTTATAAAAAGCTCCCCTGTTTAATGTCCCAGTGAGTGAATCGTGACTGGACGAATATTGTAGTTCTTCTATTTGTCTCAAACGCAATTGAGTATTACTGACGTTGATTAATGGGATAAGAGCGATGAAAGAAATGCTCAATCTAAGGGACATTAAGTTTCCCCAAGAAGAAAGCTCTGAAAATATATGGATGTAGCCAACAGAAATTGCAATTAATATCCAATAACAGAATGCAAAGGTGAGTATCGCAGTATGGAATATACTGTAACGCATACCACACCAAAGTAGACCTAAAATAGGGATTGCTATGGCACCAGGCCCTTCGATAACAGTGGCAAGAATACATAATAAAATGACGGAAAGAGCAGGACATAAATGAAAAAGAAGCGCTAGATTGAGTTTAGGAAGCGAACTTTTTTTGATAAAAAAAATGAGGTTAGGAGTCGTAAGAACAATGGGCAAAAACACTATATAGTTAGCGAGTTCAGTTATTCCCCAGTAAATGGCACCCTCGTGAATTTTCCCACCCCATAATAGCGGATAGGCGAGCATACCCACAAAGCTTGATCCTATTGATGCAGCTAATGCAGCCCCAACTAACTTTAGAATTCCAAAAGGCTGTGTGATAGGAAAGATACCTGAGGGTAATTTCTTTATGAAAAATAATCCCGCTAAAGTACCAATTAAGTTTCCTAAATTAAGAAAAAGATTCTTTTCAATAGGAGTTCCTACCAATAAGTCTGAGATAAAATAGCCAATAAAAGCGGCAAGGTAGCCTTTTATATTTCTTAAATTACTATATCGAGCCATCATCCCAAGTAAGAAGGCATTCGCGGGCCAAATAGCCGCTAGCGAACCCGCAGGACGAGAAAAAACACCAATAAGTGCAAGAGCACAAATCGGTAAGGTGATAAAAATAATCAGCTGAAGAAGTGTAAATTTCTTCTTTGATTGAGTGTTAATTATTTGATTTTTATCGAGTAAGAAGTTCAATAACAGTACCTTGGTAAGATAATTAAGTAACCATTTTTACATAGATTTTATTTTAAAGTATATGGTTTATTTTCCGGAAGGAGAGCTTGTATTTCTTCAAGTAGAAAATAGTAATCAGCCTCTACATTCATAGGATAAATAGATGCTGATTATTAACGGTGTGCTCTCTTAGAACTGTTTCCTAAATAGGCGATATAGCGATAAATCGCCCCTGCCAAACGCGGCAAGTAATAGTGCGCCAGTAGTCCAGAAGAAAGAAGCGCGTCACCGCCATCACCAAACGTTTTATGCCAGAAGTCACTTCCAGCGTTTAGTGCGTCTATATCAGCTTGAGTTAATATAAGGGTGAGCAGCATGGAACCGTAAAGTAGTGGCCAACATAACAGCGTTCGCGATTGCAAGTGATCGTGTGATTAATCCCACAGTAATGAACATATTGCCAAAGAACTGCATGCCAGCTTACATGGGCGAGCAAAGCTAACCGGGATAAAAGCCTAGGGTTTCCATAAAGCCGACTTGAGCAATAGGAGCAATGATTTTGGCCAGCTTTCCACAACCAGCATACCGCCGATAATAATGCGGAACAGCGTCCAGCCAAATGGTTGAGCGAAAGGCGTTATAGAAGTTGCTCATAAATGGCAAATAAAGGTGATCTTCTTCGTTTTTTAAGAACCGGTAAGTTAGACATGCTATCCCTCTCTACTATAGTCGTTTCCATAAGCTGAAGAGTGGCATTAGTCATTTTTATGGCTGCTGACTTGGGTTAAGTTATTGTTATTATTAGGAGAAAAAGAGTGGGTATGATGTAGTAGATAGCCTCTTGGCTATCTACTTAACAAATGTTGATTGGCGCAGTTCTTGGAAATATCGTCATTCAATGCATTAATAAGGTTGTCGACCGCACAGGTAACCATGGCAAGGTGTGTTTCTGTTGTTGCAGACCCAATGTGAGGAAATAGTACCGCATTGTCCAGTTTGCAAAGTGGTGAGTCACCAGGTAGAGGTTCGACTTCAAAGACATCTAAGCCAGCTGCGCGATAAGACCTTCTGCTTCCACTAGGGCCGCGATAAAGTCTTCTTCATGTTATGACTCCTTTTCTAGCTTATTTAGGGCCTCTCTAGTAGGTAGACCTTCGCTGTCGCCACGTACTTGAACGGTTATAGAGCCTAGTAAATTTCCTCGGCGAGCGGCCTGTTCAATGGTTTTTCCATCTAATAGAGCCGAGATCACACCAACAGCAAAGCTATCGCCAGCACCGACCGTATCCACTACTTTCTCTACAGGGAAGCCTGCAACGGTACCTGATTCACCGTTACTGGTTTTAAAGTAAGCACCTTTACTACCGAGTTTGACGATCACTGTTTTGACACCATGCTGAAGATAAAAGTCCGCAATCACTTCAGGTTCATCACTGCCCGCGAGAATTTTACCTTCTTCTATACCAGGTAGAACGATGTCACAGGCAAAGGCAAACTCATTAATGGATGCAACCATAGTGGCTTCATCAGGCCACAAAGTAGGGCGCAAATTGGTGTCAAAAGACACGCTGCAGCCTTGCTCTTTGGCTAGATTTAATGCATGTCTGGTCGCTTCACGCATTGTGTTAGATACCGCTATCGAGATGCCAGTTAGATGCAAATGGGTACCCGCTTTAAATAGTGCACTGTCAATGTCTGCCGTACTTAATGTTGAGGCTGCTGAGTTACGACGGAAGTATTCGACTTTAGGGTCGCTACCATCAGTTACGTTCGATTTCAGCATAAAGCCAGTAGCGTGATTTGCACCTTCAGAAATCCAATCAGTACGAATGTTTTCATTGCTGATTGCTTGACGAATGAATTGACCAAAGCTGTCTTTACCCACTTTACTGATATAGCAGGACTCAAAACCTAAACGCGCCATACCAATAGCAACGTTGACTTCCGCCCCAGCTAAAGAGCGATGAAACTCTTCTATCTGTGCCAGTTGTCCTGGTGTTTTGGCCACAAACATAGCCATTGCTTCACCAAGAGTGACAAAAGAGTGTGATTGATTGTTTTGCATGTTGATTGCCCCTGAGGTTTTTGTGTTTATGGAGGTCAAATAGTATGCGAAGAAAGTATCATGGAATCGATTCCATGAATAGGCTTTAACCACATCTGAGCAGTATTTTTATGAGGCTTTTTTAGTCAATAGGAGCTAAGTGGAATGTCGAATAACAAGTTCAGCTTTGAGCTTGATGTGTTGCGCTGGTTCTTCGTTGCCTTGTACTCTTGAAAGCAAACGTTCGCATGCGGTTTGGCCGATAAGCTGAGTGGGTTGGCGCATGACGGTGATGCCGCCTTCAAACAGTTGCGCCCATTCAGGGTCGTCTATACTGATTAAACCTATTTGCGAGCCGATACGAATGTCTAACTGCTTCAAGGCTTTCGCGGTACTCATCATAGCGACACCATTCGTCGTGAATATAGCGGTTTTGCTGTTTGGGTGATTAGTCAAAAAGTCTTGAATCAGGTTCACTAAAATACTGACGCTCAGCTTGTCTATTTCGATAACATCACATGTGATGTTTGGGGTTGTTTTACAGAAAGCTTGAACGGCTCCGACTCTTGCTTGGCGGGGCTCAATTCCAATGGATTCGGTTACGACCAGAATCGAATCGTAGCCATTAGCTTCTAAGTGTTGGCAGGCTTCTTTTACAGCGGTTTCGTTATCCAAGCCGATTGTGTCGAACCCGAGGGAAGTATTGATTCTATCAACCAGCACTAAAGGGCAGGACAGTTGTTTTAAATTGTTAATCTGTTTTTGTGCCATGCCTGCAGTGTTGACGATGATACCATCGACTCTGTGAGCTTCGAGTAGTGATAAATAGCTGTCTTGAAGCTCTTTTTTATTATCCGTGTTACAGACCATTAGCATGTAACCTTCACGGCGACAGACGTGTTCTATCCCTTGCAAGACATCGATAGAATACGGGTTAGTGACATCCGCCAGTAGTAATCCAATGAGTTTGGATTGTCCTGCCCTTAGCATACGAGCCGAATGGTTTGGACGAAAATCAAGGTGTGCAATGGCTTGGGCGATTTTTTCTCGAAGCGCTTCTGATAGCTTATCTTGTTCCCCATTGAGGTAACGTGAAACACTGGTTTTGCCAACTTTTGCGTGTTTTGCAACGTCTGAAATCGTGGTGAAGTTTTTATTGTTTTTCTTCAACAATGTGTCGTCTCAATGGTTGTATTAGCGGGTATTGGAATAAGTGATTTGCCGTACTGTAAACTATGATCCTAGCAAGGCGCAATTTTATTGAACGAATCAACAGCTAGATTCATTTTCATATTTTCTCTTTTAACATGGTGTTATATGAGAATACTCACTGTGGTCAATCTTGTTTGTCATTGGGTATTTACTCACATTTTTTAAGGGGTTGCCCAATTAAGTAAAAACCTTAACCTTCCTTCAAGTCTTGTTTCCTTTTTCCTGACTCTTTAATCACTTGTTCATGCATGCCGTAGCCATATGATTAAGTTATCGCAGGCAGCTTTTCATTTGCCTGCTGACTATTTGAGTTTAGTGGAGACATGAAGATGAGTAACGAGGCAAAGGGCTTAATTGATAGTTTGTTTGAACGTATTAATACCGCAGAGAAAAACACTGGTGAGCGGGACAAAGAAGCAGAAACGCAGATAAATAAACACCTTGTGGCGAATCCTGCCGCACCTTACTACATGGCACAAACCATTATTATGCAAGAAGCCGCGTTAAAGCAGTTGAATGCCCGTGTAGAAGAGCTCGAACGTAATGCATCGACTAAGCCCAGCTCTGGCGGTTTCTTATCTGGGCTATTTGGTGGAGAACAGGTTTCTTCTCAAACGTCCGCTCAGCAAGCTTCCGGTTGGGGCAATGGCAATGGTTCCCAGCAAGGCTTTGGTCGGTCGAGCAATCAACAGGCAAGGAATCAAACTGACAGTCAAACGCAAGCCTTTGCTCGGAATCGTTCTGGAGCGGGTAGCTTTTTAGGTGGTGCCTTACAAACCGCAGCTGGTGTGGCAGGCGGTGTTGTTGTCGGTAATATGCTGATGAATATGTTTAGCCATCACTCTGATGCAGATATGGTCAATGCCATTAACGAAGCGCCTACCGATTCGGACGTTGGACAAGAGTCTGATATTGGGTCAGCATCAGATTCTGAACAGAATGGTTTTGCTGATAGCGATAGCGCAGATCAAGGTGGTTTTGGTCAGGCAGGCTTTGATCAATCAGATGATGGTCTGGATCCTAACCGAGGCTTTGGGCAGGCTGGGTTTGACCAAGCCAATATGGATCAAAGTGATCTAGATTCAGGTGGCTTTGATCAAGGTTTTGATGATATTGGCGGTTTTGATGACTTCGGCAGCGATGATTTTATTTAGTCATTCGCTTTAAAAACACATCTCCAGATCGACAGTTTTCGATTTGGAGATGTGTTGATCGAGCAGACCATTTTTACGTCACCTCAACAAAGCTCATAAAGCCTGTTTTTAGGTGTTCGATTATATGGCAATGATACATCCAACGGCCTGGATTATCTGCCACAAACGCGGCCAAAACCGTTTCGTTTTCTCCCAATAAAACGGTATCTGAATGGAATGGTGTGATGGCTTTTTTATTGGATTTTAAAACTGTGAATGTATGACCATGGATGTGGATCGGATGGTGATACTGGGTCAAATTCGACAGCTCGAAGATATAGGTTTTGCCTCGCTCTAGTGTAGCAAGAGGGTCTGGAATATGGCCTTTTGACATACCTTCCCAAGAGCGGCGATTCATGGTCCAGAAGTTATAACTTACCTTGCCATCTTTTTCGATTGGCGTGATGTTGGCGTTCCATTCAAAAGCAAACTTAATGGTTTCTGCGTTATCTAAATCTGGTGCCGTAATTGGGTTGAGTGGTAGCTTAGGCAACTGACGATTTTTGAGCTGACTTGCTACTGTCTTGATCGTCACTAATGGTTTGTTCTTGTGCTTAAATGTGACCGTTTCACCTACTTTGCTAGGTGCAATAACACCAAGGTCAAGACGCATGCCTGGCGCGGTCATGTGATTGGTTAACGCAACAGGGTTGGCGATAGGGTTGCCGTCAATGGCGATAACTTGTGCTGCTGGATCGGTTGTGTTTATCTGGTACATCACTGTGTTATCTACGTTCAAAAAGCGAACTCGAATAGCGCCGCCAGCAGGCACTTCATAGGTAGGGTTGATCTGACCATTGACTGTCATCACGCGTCCAGGTGTGCCCATGCGAAAAGCATTTTGCGGTGTCGTTAGAGCGGTGAAAGAACCATCGTCTTTGATATGCCAGTTCTTCATGCACAACACCAGGTCTTCATCGAAGTCTGGCTTCTCTGCTTCCTCCACTATTAATGCGCCAACCAAGCCTTTTCCAAGTTGTTCGACGCTGTTCATGTGTGGGTGATACCAGAAAGAGCCTGCATCTGGCGGTGTGAATTCGTAGTCGAACGTTTCACCTGGCATGATGGGGGGCTGGCTTAAAAAGGGCACGCCATCCATCGCAATGGGGATTCTCATGCCATGCCAATGAATTGTTGTTGGTTCGTTTAGTTTGTTGATGACGCGAATACGAACAGGCTGATGCTGTTTGGCGCGAATAACTGGAGCTGGGTAGCCGCCGTTAAAACACAGCGCTGGCGTGCTGCCGCCAGGGACAATGTTCACATCGGCCGCTTCGACGATTAATTCATAGTCGAAACCTGCAGAAGGTGTTGCGGCGAGTACGACTCTAGGCAGTGTGCTCGTCATAGCGACTAGCAAGCTGGATTTTATAAAATTACGTCTGTTCAAAACGTCTGTCCTGTAAATTATTTTTCGTAAATTTAGCCAAGTGCGAATTTAATGATGCTGAGCATAGCAAAAAAGTTATCGTTATAATTTGGCCTTGATCAGGCTTTTAACGATATCCCTGCGCCTGTAAAGTAAATAAATGCGCATATTGGCCTTGTTGCGCTAGTAGTGAATCGTGGGTACCACGTTCTTGGATCTGTCCGTGCTCCATAACAATGATCTCGTGAGCGAGTCGTACGGTAGAAAAACGGTGAGAAATCAGAATCGCCATTTTATCCTTAGTATGCTCTTGGAAATGCTGGAAAATATTGGCTTCAGCCTGAGCATCCATGGCCGCTGTAGGTTCGTCTAAGACTAAAATATCAGCGTCTTCGCGCATGAAAGCACGGGCCAAGGCGATTTTTTGCCATTGTCCCCCCGACAATTCTTGCCCGCCACGGAACCAGCGTCCCAGTTGGGTCTGATAACCTTGTTCCAGTTCATCAATAAAGTCGGTCGCCTTACCAAGTTCAGCAGCTTTTTTCCAACCTGCTTGATCGTTAAATCTGTCATTGTCGCCAGCGCCAATGTTTTCGCCAACGATAAATTGATAGCGTACAAAGTCTTGGAATATAACGCCAATACGTTTTAGTAGTGCGCTTTCCTCCCATTCTAATAGATCTAAACCATCCAATAAAATTCGCCCTTTGGTGGGGTTATAAAGACGAGTGAGCAGTTTAATCAGCGTGGTTTTGCCGGAACCATTTTCGCCGACAATGGCCAGACTTTGACCAGGTTTAATATGCAGATTGATATTGGCAAGCGCTGGGCGCTCACTACCCGGATACTGGAAAGTAACGTCTTCAAAACGAATACCATCGTTTGGCATAGGGCCTACTAACAAACCGGATGTTGAAAGCGGCGTTTCTTGTTCTAGATATTCGTAGAGATTAGATAAGTATAAGTTGTCTTCATACATACCGCTGATGGCGGTGAGAGAAGCGGATACCGAGCTTTGCCCTTGTTTGAAGAGCAATAAATACATGGTCATTTGACCCAAGGTAATCGCTCCAATAATAGTGTCGCTGACGATCCAACCATAAGCGCCATAAAACACCAATGTGCTTATTACGCCAAGGGCAAAGCCCCAGCTTTCTCGACGTAAGATAAGTCGCTTACTTTCTTTGAATAGTTTGATGAATATTTCTGTGTAGCGTTGTAGAAATCGATCACCTAATTGGTACAGGCGGACTTCTTTGATGTTGTCTTCTCGAGCCAGTAGCGTTTCTAAATAGTTTTGTTGACGGACTTCAGGTGAGCGCCAACGAAACATTAAAAAAGCGTCACCGGAAAACTTAGCTTCAGCAATGAAGGAAGGTAAGGCGCCACATATTAATAGAATGAGTGCCCATGGCGAAAATTGCCAAAGTAGAACGGCAAAGCTAGATAAGGAAATGGCATTTTGCAGCAGAGCAAAAGTCTTATTAACGAGCGCGAGTGGTCGACTGGATGCTTCGCGACGAGCTCGAACCAGTTTGTCGTAAAACTCAGAATCTTCAAAATGAGACAGGGTAAGGCTTTGGGCTTTTTCTAAAATCATTAAATTAACTTTTTGACCTAGCAAGCCTTGTAAAATGGCTTGTTGGGCTGTCAAAGCACGTTGCGCTGCGGCAATTACCAATACTAAAAGACCTTCTAATAGCACGTAATTGAGTGCGGTCTGATAATGCACAACTTGATCTTGCTTGTAGCTTTCCATGGCGGCAACAACCGCGTCCACTATCAACTGCCCGACATACGCCATTGCCGCTGGAGTGACACCGGCAATCAGAGTCGCCAGTGCCAAGCCAATGGTTAACTTTGGAGAGGTTTTCCATACTAAATCAATGGCGCGTCGACTATAACGAAAGACGCCAAGCATGTTTTTATCGACAGTGTTATTCGGCGAAGCAACAGGTTTCATTAAAGACCTTAAAACGTTAGGAAATACATGCAGAGGAACGAATAGTATAAGTTATTCTGCCGATCTTTTATCCATTTTAAAAACACGACACTTGGTGCTTGATAAGATGCTCTTGTGTTTGCGTCGTTTGCCTATGAGTTTTTTATTGGTTAGTAAGGCTAGTGAGTAAACCTATTCGGTGCATAGCAATCGCTAGAAAATAGTTGATCCGTTGACCTTATCCTTTCGTATAACGCTCATTATGGTTACTGCTTAAGGAATGATTTTGACTCCAGACACGTCACGAATTATCGAAATGGCTTGGGAAGATCGTACGCCATTTGAAGCCATTCAAATGCTTTATGGGCTTTCTGAGCCGGATGTTATTTTATTAATGCGAAAAAATCTTAAATCTAAAGTTTTTAGAAACTGGCGAGCTAGGGTCTCTGGGCGTGCGAGTAAACATTTGGCGTACCGCAACCCTGAAATTTCGCGTGGCTACTGTAAAACACAGTATAAAATTCGTGCTAACAAAGGGCGCTAATAACGATTGGAAGACTGGTTGCTCCTAATCGTTATAAGTGGATGTGGTGTGCGCAAGAGAGGAGCTTATTTCCCTACACTCTGTGCTTTTACGAAATCAGCCAAGATATGAGTTGAATAAAGCCAACAATAATCCCTGCAATCGCTAAAAGCAGCAAGCTATTTACTGTGTATTTTAGACGCTTATAGGCTTTTCTATTTGTCTGCTTCAGCTCTTTACTTTGCTGCAATAGCGGTGTGACATTTTTGAAAATTCTATTTGCCAGTCCGCCTTTATCTTCACCTGTATTGGGTACGACAGACGCTCTCATCAACATTTTGTAGCAGAAATTAATGATCTTCCCGAAAATATTGACCGGTCGATTGAAGTCACACATTAAAATTAAGCGACTCTGATCTGTATTGTTCTTTACAAAGTGAAGGTACGTTTCATCAAACAGCAAGTCTTTGCCATCTTGCCAAGCGTATTCCTCTCCATCTACGTTAATGAAACAATCTTTCGAGTTAGGGGTTTCTAGCCCTAGGTGGTAGCGTAAAGAACAGGCGACAGGGTCTAGATGACGCGTCAGTTCTGAGTTTCCTGGCATGTAAGCAAACATGGCGCCATTGATATTTTTAATTTTGCTGAGTATCTCAACGGTTTTTGGGCATTGTTTTTGAGCGGAAACATGGTTGTATCCATACCATTTCAAGTAATACTTTCTCCAGCCGTATTTATGAAATGTTCTAAACCCCAAGTCATAGGACGCGTCAGAGCCTGGTTTGTTAATGTTTTCTAGTTCACCACAATGTTGCAGTGCCAGTGCTTCATCTCTTATCACTTCCCAGTTTTTGCGGAGTTCGTCTAACTCTTTGTATTGAAGCGTATCGATAATAGGGCGACGGACTTTTTTGGTGGAAAACAAATACAGTAAGCAATTTAAAGGGGCAAATATCGGCCAGCCTTTACGGAAGTATTCAGACCAGCTGGTGTATCGAGTGTTTCCTCTATACGTATAAATGTAGTACATGGAACACATGCTGAAAGTAGCAATAAATAACATGATAACGGCAAGCTGCATCTTTATTTCCCATTTCTTGACGATTGGTCTTTTTATTTGCTAATTATTTACTATTGGTCATGAAATGTGAATACCCAAAATAGGGGATGCGCTTATCCGCTTTTAAATTTTACATGGATGCTTCATTTTGAATGTTTCTTGTACTAAAAGAGGGGATGATGCAGCTTTATGCTGCATCACTTTCTGGAAAATCGCTGCTTTCATCAAGGTCAAATGTGAGAGCGCTATCGTCTTCGCTATAAATCATCTCTTCATCGGTTTCTATGACAAGGTCTTCAAGTGTCTTTTTTTCAGTAACTACTGCTGATGACGCTGTTTTTCCACTGGATTCTTTTGATGATGATTTTTTGGCTTTTGGTGACGTTTTCTTTTTGTTGCCTAATATATCTAATAGAGAATCCTTGTTCTCTGCTAGGTACATAGATAAAGCTTCTTTTTGATTGTGGTCTCCAGCTAAATTGCTCTGATCCAATACTTCATAAAGCGCTTCAGCGGTATCTAGAAGTTTGTCGTATGCATCGGCCTCGACTTTTGAAGTAAATGTCATTTTTTCGATTCCATCGCGTTCTACAACATATTTGATAATTACAGGCATGATCCACCTCATGAAAAATAATACTGTATAAATGTACAGTATTATTTTCCCGTTTGTCTAGTGCTTTTATTTGTTGATATGAGCAATGGTTGTTAAAGTTACGCCCTTGATGAAGGAAACCATTTTATGTCGATCGATTTCTCCCAGTTAGACTTTTCTATTGTAATGGATCATGTTGAGATCGTTTTAACACTCGCTTGGGTTTTGCTGTCCTACATAGTGAGACGTTATACAAAGCGAGCTATACGTCTTCACCAAAAAATCGAACATGATAAAAAACGTCAGAGAATCAACACGGTAGATAACATTTTCAACCTGTTTTTAGTGGTTGGTTTGGTGCTTATTTGGTCTTCTGAGCTGCAAAATATCGCCATTTCAATTGCCGCATTCATGGTGGCTTTGGTCATTGCCACAAAGGAATTTATTGCTTGCATTATTGGTGCATTTTATCGAGCAAGTACTCGCCCTTATCAGGTTGGTGATTGGATTCGAATTGCTAACTATGAAGGTGAAGTAACAGATAGCGATTGGCTATCCACTACTTTATTTGAAGTGGACTTAAAAGGTGGCACATATTCCTACACGGGTCGAACCACAGTTGTGCCCAACAGTGTGCTGTTATTACAAACGGTTCAGAACTTAAACTATATGCGTCGTTATGTGACTCACACATTTTCTATTGCGCGCGCCACGGATGATGTGAATTTGTTTACCATAAAAGAGCAAATACTGGAAAAAATTCGTGGTTACAGTGAGCATTTTCATGACGTTGCTATTCGTTATAACAGCCTTATTGAAAAACGTTTGGATATCAAAATTTCTGGTCCTGAACCTCGAGTGCGTATTACGACCACGGTGGAAGGCTTTAACATTTTTACGATTTCTCTTTTTTGCCCGACAGAAGAAGCGGTCGAAATTGAACAAAAAGTGACGGAAGATTTTATGGCGTTTTGGTACGCAAGTCGTGATGCTAGGTTAGATGCAGCGAGGGCAGATCAATGAGTCAAACTCGTACATTAACGCTAGTATGTTTAATTTGTATCACTTTATTAACAGCGGGCTGTAATAGTTTTCGTGTCACAGAAAGTAAGGTTAACGAAGAAGTCGCACAGCAACTTGCTAAACCTCAACAAAATCAAATTGAGCTAACACTAGATGGTAATACCCTAAACTTGGATTTTTTGGTTAGCTCTGCAAATATTGATTTTACTGAGCGTGATGGCGGTTTAGTGTTGGTGGATCTTATTGGCAAAATCACAGGAACCGTAACCGCATTCGGTCAGAACTTTTCGCTCACGACAAGAGTGAACCCTTCTTTTGAATCCGGTGTTCGGATTGAAGAAGATCGACTTTATTTAGTGGCACCAAAAATTACTAAGATTGAAGTCGAAGGCTCAAGCTTTAGTGATAAGTTGCTGCGTTCTACTTTAGGGCCATTACATGAAGATTTTGAAAGGGCTTTTGTACAGTACTTTGATGGGCATCCTGTGTATGTTTTGAATCACTCGCCATTTGAGAAGGCAGCAGCGGTTATGGTGAAAGACATTATTATCAAGGAAGACTCGTTAGAGCTTTCTATCTTTTAGGTAAGACTTTGGTTAAGGGTCTAGGTAAGTTTCTTCATAGCCACTATAATGCCCGAATATTATATAACCAGATATTAAGGAAACATCATGTCGATTGCAGACAATCAAGTCGTTCAATTTCATTATACTTTGCGCCATGGCGAAGAGCTGATTGAGACTTCTGCAGGTAAAGATCCTGCGGCGTATTTACATGGCCACGGTAATGTTATTCCTGGGCTTGAAAAAGCAATGGAAGGCAAAGAGGTTGGTGACGAGTTTGAAGTCACTGTTGCGTGTGCTGATGCCTATGGCGAGCGCCATGAAGATCGTCAGCAACAAGTGCCGGTAAAACATTTACAGGGTGCGAAACGCTGGAAAGCGGGCATGGTCGCTATGGTACAAACTGACAAAGGCATGCGTCAGGTGACCGTGGTTAAAGTTGGTTTGAAGCACGCTACTGTTGATTTGAACCACCCATTGTCTGGTAAAGATCTAACGTTCAATATTCAAATTGTTGATGCTCGTGAAGCAACGAATGATGAAATTGCGCACGGCCATGCGCACGGTGTTGGTGGTCATCACCACTAAGAGCAAGAGTGCTTTAACAACAAAATAAGGCTATTTCCCAAAAGCCCCTGTTGCGGATAACGCAGCGGGGGTTTTTGTATTTCTGAGCTTGTATTTTTTAAATGAGCAGAGAAAGACTGATTTTAATCAAGTGATTGCAGCAAATATTAAAATTTAATAAGAATCGTTATCAACTGCTTGACAGATCTCGTCGCCGTGCACATTATTGATAATAGTTATCATTTATATTTTGTGTGTTCTATTTTAGAGGGCGAAGCAATGAGTCATTATTTAGTGCCATTTTCAGTGCTCGAGCAGACTATTCAGGGAGGGCAGTGTGCAGACTCCCCAGAAGTGCTCTATCATTATTTGAAACTAACGGAAGAGTATGCCGAACGCTTAAGCATCCCCGATGCGACGTTATTGCATCAAAGAGTGTTTAATGTGTTGCTGGACACTGTATGTGATACCAGAGTGGTGCCTCATTGGCGACAAACGTGTTTAGACAAGGTGTATTTGCCTCTGTCGCATCTTAAACAATTAATTGTGACGTATCAGGATGCAAAAAATTATTTCAAGATGGAGCACAGTTTACGCATTTTGAGTCACTACTTTATCTCTTCCTTTGAATAATAAGGACCACATAGACTAATGAAAATGCGTATTGAAAAAGACAGTATGGGCGAACTAGAGGTCCCTGAAAAAGCACTTTACGGTGCTCAAACCCAGCGCGCTATTAATAATTTCCCAATCAGTGACGAGCCCCTTCCAGAAGCTTTTATTCGCGCACTTATTCTTATTAAAGCGGCCGCGGCACGAGCGAATGAGTCCCTTGAATGCATTACCCCAGAGATGTCGAAAGCGATACAAAACGCCTGTGATGAGCTGTTAGATGGTGACGACCTTATGCAGCACTTCCCTGTCGATGTTTTCCAAACGGGCTCTGGCACCAGTTCGAATATGAACGCCAATGAAGTGATAGCCACATTAGCCAACGCGTATTATCGTTCAGAAGAAGGCGGTTCAACGGTTAATCCCAATGATCATGTGAATTACGGACAGAGTAGTAATGATGTGATTCCAAGTGCTATTCATGTGAGTGCGACATTAGAATTAACTGGTCATCTGTTGCCCGCCTTGGTTCATTTGAAAGAGACGATCCTTGAGAAGGGTCATGCATTGGCTAAGTACACCAAAACAGGTCGAACACATTTGATGGACGCTATGCCTGTACGTTTGGATCAAACTTTTCATTCGTGGGCAGCGCAACTTCAAGACAATATTGATAACTTAACGTACCTAGAAGCCAAGACAACGAAACTTGCTCAAGGCGGAACCGCCGTTGGTACTGGCATTAATGCACACCCAGAGTTTGCTGAACTATTTGCCAAAGAGTTGTCTTATTTAACAAATGTGACCTTTAGCAAAGGCGATAATTTTTTCGCTTTGATTGGCTCTCAAGATACGGCCGTTGCCTTATCAGGTCAGTTAAAGGCTGTTGCTGTGACCTATATGAAAATTGCCAATGACCTGCGTTGGATGAATTCTGGACCACTAGCGGGGTTAGGGGAAATTTCTTTACAAGCTTTGCAGCCAGGTTCGTCTATTATGCCGGGCAAAGTGAATCCGGTGATTCCGGAAGCAACGGCTATGGTCGCTGCGCAAGTGATTGGTAACGATGCTGCTATCACCATTGGCGGTCAGTCGGGCAATTTTGAATTGAACGTCATGTTACCAATGATTGCTAAGAATCTGTTAAACAGCATTAAGTTATTGGCCAACAGTGGGCAAGTGTTGGCGGATAATGCCATTGCCACGCTAACCGTCAATGAAGATAAATTGAATGAAGCATTACATCGTAACCCAATTTTAGTGACAGCATTAAACCCAATTATAGGTTATGGTAAAGCAGCAGAAATCGCGAAAAAAGCCTATAAAGAAGGTCGCCCAGTGGTGGATGTTGCAGAAGAAGAAACAGAGTTAAGCCGAGAGGAATTGCTCTCCTTACTCGACCCTGCTAAGTTAACTCATGGTGGGCTATAGTTTCTTTATTTGGTTGTTCCCTTTCCAAATATAGAAAACCCGAGCCAGCGTTCGCGCTGGCTTTTTTTATGCTTAATTACTCTAGCGCTTTATCGACAGCGGCTTTAGCGTGAATATAAGTGGTGTCAAATAAAGGCACGGCAACGTGTTCTTGTTTTAACAATAATGTGATTTCCGTACAGCCTTCGATGACGGCTTGTGCTCCGGCTGCTTGAAGTCGATTAACGATGTCGATATAAATTTGTCTCGATTCAGGAAGAATTTTACCGAGACATAATTCCTCGTAGATAATTCTATGTATCTCGTCCCTGTCTTGCTTCGATGGCGTGATAACCTCTAAGCCATATTGATCTTCTAATCGCTTAATATAAAAATCTTCTTCCATCGAATAGCGTGTGCCGATAAAACCTACTTTTTGATGTTTCTGCTTCACAAGTTCCTTGGCTGTGGCATCGGCAATATGCAGCAACGGAATTTGCACCGCACTTTGAACAACGTCAGCCACCTTGTGCATGGTGTTGGTCGCGATAAGTATGAAATCAGCCTGAGCTTGCTCTAAACGTTTGGCTTCTAGAGCGAGTATTTCGCCTAACTGTAACCAATCGCCTTGATGTTGTAAGCGCTCAATTTCCGCAAAATCGACACTGGATAAAATAATTTTAGCGGAATGCAGTCCACCAAGTTTTTGTTTGGTCAACTCGTTGATGCTTTTGTAATACAGAGCAGAAGATTCCCAACTCATGCCTCCAATAATGCCGATCGTTTTCATGCTTGCGCCCTTTAGAATTTATAATAAGTTCATGAAGTCTAACGCGCTAACACACAGGTCGTAATGCACAGTTTGAAAAAATAAATAGCGTAACTGTGATGGATTGTTGGTTTAAATTTGTCTAGTCATAAATACGCTATGAGGATCCAGTTTGTAATTGGAAAAGGGGCCGCATTCTGAAAAGGCGTGTTTAGCGTACAGCTTCCTGGCTGGCGCGAAGAAGTCTTGTGATCCGGTTTCTAGGCTGATTTTATTGAGGCCTTTTTGCTTGGCGGTATCGAGAATGTGGCAAAGTAGGGTAGAAGCAACGCCCTTGTTGCGAGCGGCGCTGGTGGTGCGCATGGATTTAATTTCGCCATGTGTTTCGTCTAGTACTTTTAGCGCGCCACATCCGAGTAATTGGCTATCTTCCCAAACCGTCCAAAAGGTGACGCTTGGCTGTTTTAGACCAGTCAAATCCAAGGCATGTACGCTTTCTGCCGGTGATGTTGCGAACATGTCTTCAAGGTGTTCTGTGAGTATTTGTTTGACTTCTGGGCCAGATAAATCGTCGATTCTGATGTCCATTTAGTGTTCTTTCCTTACTGAAAATAATGGGCTATTTGATACGCCAAAGTAAGCAATTTTTGTACCTTAATTTAGTGTATTTTAGTCGTTAAACAAAAGTGTATACTGAAACGCAAACAGGCTAAAAGAGGAGACAGAGGCAGTATGGCAATTCCGTTTCGTTTACGCCCCGCTGAAATGAAAGACGCCGCATCTTTGCTTGCATGGCGTAATGATCCTGCCACGCGGGAAGCCTCTCATAATCAAGATGTCATTGGTTTAGATGCCCATATTAAATGGTTGAGTAATTCTCTGAATAAACCAGACTTACGCTTGTTGTGGATTGCTGAGATGGATGGTCTGGCGGTCGGAACCTGTCGTGCTGACAGATTAGAATATGCGTGGGAAGTGTCTTGGACAGTTGCACCAGAAGTCCGCGGAAAAGGCATTGCTCATCAAATGCTGTCCAAATTGGTGCATAACTTTAATGAACCATTAGTGGCGCAAGTGAAGCCTGATAACATTGCGTCTATGAAAGTGGCAGAGCGAGCCGGTTTTGTTCTAGATAAACAAGAAAACGGTGTGCTGCTTTATATTTATCCTAGCACCCCGTCTATTGCAGATTAATCATCAAAGCGAATGCGAACCTTAGGCTCGTCTGGCTTTTTCTCGGCAGGTTTACGCAGAGGATCGACCAGCTTTTCCAATCCATTGATTTTGATTTCCAATGCCAGCTGCAGCCATTGCCCCAGATTGCCATTCGGCCAGCCTTCGTGGGCAAACCATAATAAATAGGCTTCTGGCAGATCGATCAAAACACGACCTTGGTATTTCCCAAATGGCATGGTTTGACGAGCAACTTGGACGAGATCTTCTTGTGAAAACATGGGCTTCGCTTAGTGATGCTTAAAGGGTGAGTGTGTGGGCGTATTTAACCATACGTGAGTTATTTGGCAAACGGTGGATCTTGTTTAAAACGCTGAATCAGATAATCACAAATGCTTTGTAGCTTAGGCGATGGCTGACGTACTTTAGGGTAAACCAGCCAAACACCGCTGTAGGGATACTGATATTGCGTCAACAAGGGAATGAGCTTGCCACTGGCAAGGTCATCGGCGACGTAATAATCTGGTAGCTGAGCAATCCCTAAGCCTTTGCGAACGGCATCGAGCAAAGCGGGCCCAGAATTGCTGCGCCAGTTACTGTTTACTTTTACTTCTTTGCGCTGTCCATCTTGCTGAAACAACCAGTGGGTTTTTGAACCAATTAGGCAGCTGTGTTTGCTTAACTCAGCCAGAGTATGCGGCATGCCGTGCTGGTCTATGTATTCTCTCGACGCACACAGGTATTCCTCACGGTCACATAAGCGGCGTGACAAATGACTCGAATCCTTCATAGCACCCATGCGAATGGCAAGATCGTAACCTTCTTCTATCAAATCTACCGATCGGTTCGTTAGGTGAAAATCCAGTTCTATCTTTGGATGATTCAGCAAAAAGTCATTCATTAATGGTGCAATGTAACGTTCGCCAAAGGTCGTGGCACAAGTCATTTTAAATGAGCCTATTGGCGCTTGATTGAGTGTTGAAATAACTTCTTCGGCGCTACTTAAGGCTTCAGGCAAACCTCGGCAGTGTTGGTAATACAGCTCACCCGCATCACTTAAACGAATACGACGTGTGGTTCGAAACAGTAGGGTTGTTTCAAGTTCCGCTTCGAGCTGCGTAATCAATCGACTAATGTGCGAAGCGGATACGCTAAGTTTGACTGCCGCAGCGGAAAAGCTGCCCTGCCTGACAACTTCGACGAATGCTTCCATGGCTTCCCAGTTTTTCATAGTCTTTGGTACCGATAGGTTGAAGGTTAGCTTGTTGCTGGAGTTGTTATATTATAACTAAATTCATCGTTTTTAAAATGATTGTTGCTGTATGGCAATAATCATTTTCCAAATTGAGCATTATCCCTGTAATCATTTGCGTCTACACTGATTGCATCGAAAGTAAATTAAAAACATTTGGAGTGCGCAATGAAATGTAAAGCAGCTGTTGCTTGGGGCCCAGGCCAACCTCTTAAAATCGAAGAAGTTGATGTTCAAGATCCACAAAAAGGCGAAGTGCTTGTTCGCATGGTTGCTACCGGCGTTTGTCACACAGATGCGTTCACTTTGTCTGGTGAAGATCCAGAAGGTATTTTCCCTGCTATTCTAGGTCACGAAGGCGCGGGTGTTGTGGAAGCCGTAGGTGAGGGTGTAACTTCTCTTAAAGTAGGTGACCACGTTATCCCACTTTACACAGCGGAATGTGGCGAGTGTAAATTCTGTAAGTCTGGCAAAACAAACCTTTGCCAAGCCGTTCGTGAAACACAAGGTAAAGGCCTTATGCCAGACGGTACTAGCCGTTTCAGCATTAATGGCGAGCCAATTTTCCATTACATGGGCACGTCTACTTTCTCTGAATACAGCGTGGTTCCGGAAATTTCTTTGGCAAAAATCCATGTTGACGCACCACTAGAAAAAGTTTGCCTACTAGGTTGTGGTATCACAACAGGTATCGGTGCGGTACTAAACACAGCGAAAGTCGAAAAAGGCGATACCGTTGCTGTTTTTGGTTTGGGCGGCATTGGTTTGTCTGTCATCCAAGGCGCTCGTATGGCTGGCGCTTCTCGCATTATCGCCATCGATATCAATGAATCCAAGTTCGAGATGGCTCAGCAGTTCGGTGCGACAGATTGCGTGAATCCGAAAAACTTCGATAAGCCTATTCAGGAAGT
Organism: Marinomonas alcarazii; assembly: GCF_003208215.1. GTDB lineage: Bacteria > Pseudomonadota > Gammaproteobacteria > Pseudomonadales > Marinomonadaceae > Marinomonas > Marinomonas alcarazii. Next base: position 82,756 of record NZ_QKLW01000005.1, on the reverse strand, counting down.
GATCGTAGGTATGACTGACGGTGGCGTTGATTACTCTTTCGAGTGTATCGGTAACGTACAAGTGATGCGTTCTGCGCTTGAGTGCTGCCACAAAGGTTGGGGCGAATCTATCATCATCGGTGTTGCTGGTGCTGGCCAAGAAATCTCTACACGTCCGTTCCAATTGGTAACTGGCCGAGTCTGGAAAGGTTCTGCTTTTGGTGGTGTAAAAGGCCGCAGCCAATTGCCAGGTTACGTAGAAGATTACATGAACGGCAAGATCGAAATCGATCCATTCGTGACGCACACTATGCCGCTTGAACAGATCAACGAAGCGTTTGATTTGATGCATAAAGGCGAGAGTATTCGTACTGTTATCCTTTTTGACAAATAAACGAGATCTCACCGTTTTGATAAGCCCGCTAAGCGGGCTTTTTTAACACAGTTAAGGAGACAGCTATGGAATTGTTATCCAGTACCAAAAGCTTCGGCGGTTGGTTGAAGCGCTATAAGCATGAAAGCTTGTCAGTGAAAAGCGAAATGACCTTTGCTATTTACCTACCTCCGCAAGCAGAAACGCAAAAAGTGCCAGTCTTATATTGGCTGTCAGGTTTGACTTGTAATGACGAAAACTTCACACAGAAAGCAGGGGCGTTTCGTAAAGCGGCAGAATTAGGCTTGGCCATTGTTTGTCCTGATACCAGTCCTCGCGGTACAGATTATCCAAACGAACATGAAAGCTACGACTTTGGTTCTGCCGCAGGGTTTTATATCAACGCGACAGTTGAGCCTTATTCAAACACTTACCACATGTACGATTACGTGGTTCAAGAGCTGCCGCATTTGGTGGAAGCCAACTTCCCTGTGACGGACAAACGTTCTATCTCAGGTCACTCCATGGGCGGTCATGGCGCTTTGATTTGTGCCCTTAGGAACCCAGGCAAGTATCAATCTGTCTCGGCTTTTGCGCCAATCGTTAACCCAACAAACTGTCCTTGGGGCGAAAAAGCCTTCACCGGATACTTGGGCGAGGATAAGAGCACTTGGAAGGAATGGGATGCGACTTTGCTGGTGGAAAACGCAAGTGAACGCTTACCATTGTTTATTGATCAAGGCGAAGCCGATAACTTCTTGGTAGAACAACTTAAACCAGAAGCCCTAGAAGCAGCCTGTGAAAAAGCCGGACACCCGATTACGCTACGTCGTCAACCGGGCTACGACCACAGCTACTTCTTCATCGCCAGCTTTATCGATGATCACCTAGAACATCATTCTAGAGCCTTGAGTTAACACTTAGTTTTTCTTCATTGGAATCAAAAAAAGCGAGCCGCGGCTCGCTTTTTTATTGCTTGAAAACCTATTTAAAACAACGCGTAGGGCAGCATGAGCGAAGCGTGATCCGCCACTTTGTAGATTGGTCTTTAGGCCAACAACTGCAGATAGAGCAGGTCCGGCGTCTAATTAATTCAATAATGTATGAAGAGAAAAACCAATGTGCTTCTAATATTAGTAATATCTACTAAGTGCAAAGATGTAGTGAAGCAGTCAGATAATTTCGGCTGTATTTTTGATTTAATAAAAAGGAGCGTTAGATGGAAATTAATTATTATATTCCTAAAGACTTACCAATGAATTTTTTGCGTAGGATTAATTGTATTCCTATTGAAGAAGTAGAAATACAGCAATTTGAAAATACAATCCAAAACTACTGCTTGGATAATGTGACAAAGTATCTGAATTCAAACAATGGATCAATTCAATATGGTTGGATATTTTCAATGTTAGGGCGATTTGTCTTAAAGACACACGCTCATGCTGTAGTTCATATGGAGGATGGAAGATTAATTTGTGTTACTCCACCAGAATCAAAAATAGCGAAAATAAAGTTTGTCAGAGATGAATCAGTTAAAGACTTGATTGTTAATAATAGATTGCCAGTGAAAAGCTACGCGCTAGTTGAGAGTTTAATTATAGAAAAATTCGTTAGTTTTGAAAACGAACAAGATGTAGCAAGATTGAATGGAGATAGTGCTAAAGTTAATGAAATATATTCAGAGAAATTGCTGCTAGCATCAGAATTTTTTACTTATGTTTCTAATAATACTCGAAAAGACGATCCTTGTTATTGTGGATCATCTAAGAAGTTTAAAAAGTGCTGTGGAAAAAACGCTAGGTATGTTTAAGTAAAAATGCATTTAACAAGGAAAGTAATCCTATGAACTTCACCATCCGAACAGCAAGAATCGAAGACTTAGAGTTGATTCAAACATTAATTAATCGCTCGACTCGCGAGCTTCAGCGTGGGTTTTATGAGGAATCAGAGATTGACGCGGCGTTGGAGTTGATTGGTGGTTTAGATGTTCTCATTCAATCTGGACAGTATTTTGTTGCTGAAAATGATGGCTGTATTGCTGGCTGTGGCGGTGTATCTCTTTTATTGGATGAAGAAACGAGTGCCGAGATTCGAGGCTTCTTTGTTGCTCCTGAATACGCCAGAAAAGGTGTCGCTTCAAGTGTGTTTGATTATTGTGAAAAGTATTGTTCTGAAAGAGGTGTTAAGTCGTTATTTTTAGCCTCTACTTTGTCGGGTGAGCCTTTTTATAGTAAGCGAGGATTTACCGAGATTGGACGAGTGAAAGAGCCGCTTTCAAATGGCCAATTTTTTGAGTTGATAAATATGGAAAAGAGGCTTTAATATTTCAATAGTCGCAAAACGTGCGTCTTGATGTACGTACTTTAATAAGTATAAATTGCTCATAATTCAAACAAATTCGAGGTGTGTGATGGCTGGAATGACGGCAACAGAAGCACGTAGTAATTTGTACCGGCTTATTGATGAAGCGGCTGATTCTCATCAGCCTATAATCATTTCTGGTAAGCGTAATAATGCGGTTTTAGTATCGGAAGAAGATTGGTCTGCAATTCAGGAAACGCTGCTTTAACTATCAGTGCCTAATTTGCGTGAGTCTATCCGAGAAGGGATAGATGCTTCTGCTAGAGAGTGTGATGGGGAGCTTGATTGGTGATCTTTTTTAGCTGAAACTGTCTCTAAATCTGTTTCTCAGCGAAATATCGGTATCCAAGCCACAGGACCAATTATGCAATCTTTTGATGAGCTAATCGCATTTCGTAAAACCCTTCACCAGAACCCTGAGCTGTCTAATCAAGAGCAAGCCACGGCGGCCCGAATTCTCGAAGAGTTTCAAGCTTTCTCGCCGGATGACGTGATTACTGATCTTGGCGGAACGGGGCTGGCGTTTGTATTCAATGGTTCTGAAAGTGGTCCAACGACTTTGATTCGTAGCGAGCTGGATGCTTTACCGATTGAAGAAGCCAATAGCTTTGCACATCGCTCAAAAGTGAATGGTGTTTCTCATAAATGCGGTCACGATGGTCACATGAGTATTGTGACCGCGCTGGGTGCGGAATTGGCGAAACATCGTCCTAAGAAAGGACGGGTCGTGCTGTGTTTTCAACCTGCAGAAGAAACGGGCATGGGAGCGATTCAAGTCGTAAACGATGTGCGCTTTGTTAACCTTATTCCAGATTATGCTTTTGCTTTGCATAATTACCCTGGTTTAGAACTGGGTAAGGTTGCCGTACGAGCAGGCACGTTTAATTGTGCGTCTCGGGGGATGATTATCCATCTAAAAGGCAAAACTTCCCACGCGGCGCATCCTGAAAATGGCGTCAGTCCTGCCAATGCCCTGTGCAAAATTATTCAAGAACTGAATTCACTGCCAGCAAAGATTCCGCAACAAGTGGCCGCAGGGCGAAATTGGGTAACGGTTATTCATGCCAAATTGGGCGAAATTGCTTTTGGCACAGCGCCGGGTGATGCGGTGATCATGGCGACGTTGCGTAGTGAAACCAATGAAGCGATGCAAATTTTAATTGAGGAAGCCGAGCGATTGTCTCAAACGGTGGCTAAGACCGAAAATTTAAGCATTTCGTTTGAATACGATGATGTGTTTCAAGCCAGCGTTAATACTCAACAGGGTTGTGATTTGGTCGTCTGTGCTTGTGATAATACCCAAACGCCTTTTGTGTTGTTGGATGAGCCAATGCGTTGGTCAGAAGATTTCGGTCAGTTTACCGCAACCGCAAAAGAAGGCGCTATGTTTGCCTTGGGCGCTGGGCAAGCTAGCCCGCAATTACACAATCCTGATTACGATTTCCCAGATAGTTTGCTTCCCGTTGGTCGTGATTTGTTTCTGGATATTATTCGCCAGTTGAATGGGCTGTCTGTCGATAGTGCAATAGATACCAGCCGATGGACGTGACTATTGGCTGGTATCTATTACGAGTTGTTTGTTCATGACTACGTTGAAGTGCTACTTAAGCAAACACAAAGTATTTACGAACGGTTTCAACCACTTCCCAAGTACCTTTCATGCCAGGTTCGATGACGAACACGTCACCGGCTTTTAAATGCTTTGGCTCTTCGCCTTCTGGGGTGATGATGCAGTAACCTTCTAGGAAATGACAAAATTCCCATTTGTCGTAGTTCACTTCAAATTTACCAGGAGTACAGATCCAAGTACCCATGATTTTGCTGCCGTCTGCTGAAAGATAAGCGTTTAGATTGACAGTATGTGGATCGCCACCAATGCGAGTCCATTTTGTGGCGTTTACCACAGGAGTTGGGCAGGTTTCACGCATCACGGTGATAAAGTCAGACATAGTCGCTCCGGATTCTAGATAAGTTAAAGGAAAACCATTGTAGGGTGGTGGTGTGTGGCGAGTTTGTCTGTTTACGTCATAAATGCCTCTAAACAGTTATGAATAACAGCCGTGGCTCTTCATCCTGTTTAGCGCTAAAATTAATGCGTTTTTAATATATGATTTTACAAATCATTTAACGCATTTTGATAAGTGCTCATTTTGAAGGATTCACAATGAAAGGAATGTTTTTTAAATCGGCGGCTGTTGCGGTTTGCCTGTCTTCCAGTGCAGCGTTTGGCTTTAACTTGGATGTTTTTGGCTGGTTCCAAAAAGACAATTCGATCGACAGCATGATTGAATATGTCCCTGCTGACACGGCACTTTTTTTAGGTGGCGTCTCGAATGAAGAACTTATCACCAGCTCTGATGAGCTTATGGCGCAGCTTAAAGATAACGGTGACGCAGAAGTGATGATGGAGTTGCTTGGGTCTTTGCAACCTAGCAAGGGCTTGGACCTTGTTTCTTGGTTGGTGAAAGACTACTACGATGTCGCCCACAATGGTGGCTTAGAAATATACCAGCATTACGGTCTTGATATTGAAGGCGCGAGTGTTATTTATCTGGATGGGGTTTTTCCTGTTGCGCGCATCGCGTTAGAAAATGAAGAAACGTTTTTGAGCTTGATAAAGCAAGCTGCACAAGAAACGGGCGTTACCCTTGGCTCTGAAACGGTAGGTGGTCAAGCGTTAACCACCGTTGAATTAGTAAATGAAGATGGCATCGTGCTGAAGCTAGGCTTTATGATCAAGGATAACGTGCTTACCGCGGCTGTGATATCGGCGAAAGAGAGCAAAGTTGAGCAGGAGCAACGTTTCGCCTTATCGAAGCCTGCGCTGTCAATGCCGGCGGACAGTTGGAAGAACGATGGTGAGGCTTATAATTTCTTAGCTGCTTCCCATGGTTATATTAGTCTACAGAACATCGCGAATGCGATCTTAGATAAAAATTCTCGCGCTCACAAACAAGTAAAAGCATTGGCGGGTGATGACTTGCCAGAATTGAGTGCTGCACAAATGCAATGTAAAGCAGACATCGTCAATATTGTGTCTGGTGTGCCTCGCCTTGTGTTTGGTGTTAACCGCTATGACGTTCAGGGTGACGATATGGCACTGGACTTTTCTTACGCATTAGAAATTAAAGATGCCAATATTCTCGGTGAGCTAAACAAATTACGCGGGTTTATTCCAAGCTATTTGAATGCCAGTAACGATTTGGCTCTTGGCGTTGGTGTCGGTGTCTCATCTGATGCGTTATCGCCTGTTTTAACCAGCTTGTGGAAACAATTCACAACAGCTGACTTTAGCTGTGAACCATTACTAAAAGCGCAAGCAAAATTGCGTGAACAGAACCCTGCCGCACTTTCTGTATTTACCAGCATGGCGCAAGGTTTATCGGGTGTGAGTGCTGGTATCTTTGATCTTGCAAAAGATGAGAGCAGCCAAATAGGCGTGAAATACGATGCTATTGCGACTCTGACCAGCGATAAGCCAGACGTATTGGCTGCACTTGCCGCTCAGTATATCCCTATGCTTCGCGGTATACAGATTCCAACCGACGGAAGTGCGGTAAATCTAGCTGACAGCGGCTTGCCGATTGATGCGTTCGTGGCGATTAAGGGTAAGCATTTAGTCGCTTACACTGGTGAGAAAAGTCAGCAAATTGCTGAGCAGTTAGTAACGGAAGAAGTGACTCAAAATGGCATGGCTGCCATCGCCGTTGACAGCACCAAGTTAGGTGATTTGACCATGAATATAGGGCGACTAGGCGCCAACATGGGTCAAGATTGTACCGATCTGTACACTGTCTCAGCGGCACTTACTAGCTTGCCATTTAACTTAAATATTCAAGAAGGCTTTAATGACAAAGGCTATGAAAGTAATTGGTCTATGTATTTTAAAGACGTATCAAATTTCAAAAATATTCAGCGTAAGGATTTGCTAAACAGCTTCAATGTAGAGTACCTAAACGAGCAGTGTGAGTGGGTCGCGGCCGGTGTTGAAACCTTTAATGAAGGTGGCGAGGGGATATTTGTTGATCAGGATGAAGTAAACAGCTGTAATATTTACGAAAGCCGTTTCGAATGGCAGTATGCTTTCAGTATGATCGAAGAAACTGGTAGCGAGAGCCAGTACCGTAGTAGCTGCGATAGCGAATGGGAACAACAGGAAGAAGTTGATTTTGCTTGTCAGATTCTGGGAGCGAAAGAGAACAGCTTTTATTGCCTACACGATGATGGGTACAAGACACTTTATCGCTACACTCGATTGTAATTTATAGGTAAACGCGATAATTAGGGTAGGTGTGCCATCTGAGCCACCTACCATTCTAGTGTACTTGTAGAGTTGTTTAATGAGTCTTATTTAAACGCATTCAATGGAATTTTTAGATAAGACAACCCATTGTCTTCTGGTTTCGGCATGTGTCCTGCTCGCATGTTGATTTGTAACGCCGGTAAAATCAGGCGAGGCATGGCCAAGGTTTTATCGCGAGTTTCACGCAGTTCAACAAAGGTTTTTTTGCTGATACTTTCTTTCACGTGGATATTTAATTCACGCTGTTCTTTTACTGTGGTTTGGTATTTCAACTCACGACCATTCGGGCAGTAGTCATGGCACATGAAGATTCTGTACTCTTCAGGAAGTGCCAATATTTTTTGTACGGAATCGTATAGCACGCCAGCGTCTCCACCGGGGAAGTCTGCACGTGCCGTGCCAGCATCTGGCATAAATAAAGTATCACCAACAAAAACCGCATCACCTAAAACATGGGTGAAACAAGCTGGTGTGTGGCCCGGGGTGTGAATCGCTGTGCATTGCATTTCACCAATATAAAATTGCTCGCCATCTTCGAATAGAAAGTCAAATTGAGAGCCGTCATGCAAGAAGTCAGCGCCTTCGTTAAAGACTTTGGCAAAGGTCTCTTGCACTGTGGTGATGTGTTTGCCAATTGCAATTTTGCCACCCAATTTTTTCTGGATATAGGGTGCAGCAGAAAGGTGATCTGCGTGAACATGTGTTTCGATTAGCCATTCCACTTTTAACTTGTGCGTGGTGACGTATTCAATGATGGCGTCAGCGCCTTTGTGTGAAGTACCGCCAGAGGCATAGTCAAAATCCAATACGCTATCGATGATGGCGCAGCTAGAAGAGGCTGGGTCTTTCACCACATAGGAAAAAGTACTGGAGTCTTTATCAAAAAACGCGACAACACTGGGCTGGAAGAGAGAGTCAGTAGTCATTTTTTGCCTCGTTGAAGTTGTTGAGTCAAAGATGTCTTAATATTAGTTATATCTAATATAATTGAGTGTCGATATATTTAAAAGATATTTTTTAGCCCTGTTGATGTAAAACTTAACTCTTGTCTGCTCTGTCCTTGTTTGAAAAAATGAAAAAACAGTGTCTTATTACGAAAAGTATCAAATAAGTGATTATTGTTTGAAATAAGATACTCTTGGTCGGGTTTATGCTGTCTGAGCTCTTTACTATAACGACTTTAAAGGTTGAAACAGTAAGGTGAAAAACATGAAAAGAGTATTTCTTATAACGGCAGCGTTAAGCGGATTGGTCTCCATGAGCAGCAATGCGTTTGAGCTAACAAGCCAAGACATTCAAGAAGGGCAGAAAATCCCACAGGCGTTTGAATTTAATAGTTTTGGTTGTGATGGAGAGAATAAATCTCCTCAATTAGCCTGGACGGATCCACCTAAGGAGACGAAGAGCTTCGCTATTACCGTGTACGATCCAGATGCGCCGTCCGGTAGTGGCTGGTGGCATTGGTCAGCGTTTAATATTCCGGCTTCTGTGACGTCTTTGGCTCAAGGTGCAGATGTAACCAAACTTGGTGCGACAGAGCTGAAATCAGATTACGGCAGTGTTGGTTTTGGTGGTTTCTGCCCACCGAAGGGCGATAATATGCATCGTTATCAGTTTACTGTTTGGGCGTTGCCTGTGGAGAAGCTGGATTTAAATGCTGATGCTTCAGCTGCGTTAGCAGGTTTCACGGTCCGCAGTATGGCAATTGGTAAGGCTATCTTGGTCGCACCTTATAATCGTTAATCGATCACCTATTAGGAGTAAAAATGCGTCCTGCTTTTAAAATCAGTCAAATGTATGGTTTGCAAACACAGCGACTGCGCAATGTGGCCATTCTTACTCCTAGCCTTTTCAAAATTCGTTCAGGGCGCAAGCGCTTATTTTGGCAAGATGATGTGTTGGAGTTTGATTCTTCTACCTTGTTATTAACGAAAGCAGGACAACAACTGACGTTTGAAAATGAGCCAAGCAAAGAGCGTTTTTTGTCAGCACAGATGAGTTTTCAACGGCCGCCTCCAGAAGCGATGATAGAGCTTAGTATCACAGTGAATGCTCAGCGAACGCCAAGCTTAAAACCCAGTCGATCTTTGATGGCGAGTCTCGATTTTTTGTTTGAATTGGATACGGATGGATTGAGTGAAACGACTCAAGCGTATTGGTTAAATGGTTTTTACCAACAACTGGCCGAAGTAGGGAAGTTACATCTACTCTTTGATGGGCATTTTGTGCCTTTTGCGCAAAAAGTGACTGAACTGTTGCAACAAACGCCATGGCAAGGTTATCAATTGGATCAAGTTGCTGCGCATTTTTCAGTGAGTCGAGCAACATTGATTCGTCGTTTAAAAGACGAAAATACACAGTTTAGAACGCTGTTAACTCGTGTGCGAATGAATCATGCGATTAGTTTGATGCAACAAGGATATCGACAGCAAATAGACATTGCCGTTCGTTGCGGTTACCAGTCTCAAGAGCGCTTCAGTCAGCGTTTTTACAAGTCATTCGGAATAACACCAAGTGAATACATAAAGACACTTTAAGAGCTGTCTTTGAATGAAAAATTACCCTAGTTTCTTCTTGAAGCGTAACGATGCAATGATGATTCCTCCTATGGTAAACAATCCTAGCCATAGAGCATCTTTGCCTAATAAAAGCAGGCTGGCGTCGCGTAAAGCGATGGCGCGGATCATGCGCATGAAATGCGTGACGGGCAGGGCTTCGGCAATCCACTGGGCGGCGACCGGCATGGCATCATAAGGAAACATAAATCCCGATAGTAGTATTGATGGCAAGAGAATGAAGATTGTCATTTGTGTTGCCTGCAATTGCGTTTTGGCAATGGTAGAAAGCACCAACCCAAGGGTTAAACTGGCAAAAATAAACAGAATGGAACCACCTAGCAGTGATAAAAAACTACCCTGTATTGGTACTGAAAACATCCAATGACCCACGCTTAAAATAATGGCGACTTGTAATAGTCCAACTAAAACATAGGGCGCAATTTTTCCTATCATCAACTCCATTGATCGTACTGGCGTGGTAATGAGAAATTCCATGTTGCCATGTTCGTGTTCTCGAACAATGGCAGCGGAGGTGAATAAAATCATTGTCATGGTCAGAATAACGGCCACCAAACCAGGAACGATATTCACCACGGTTCTTTGTTCTGGATTGAAGTATTGCACCACTTCGAAGCTTGGTGCGGTGCGAGTCGCAGTATGGTTTGCCACTTCGTCCAATGGCATATTGCGCAGCGCTCGAATGGTGGAGGCAATGACCGTATCCGAGCCGTCTACTATCCATTGACCTATTGGCAAAGTAAGTGCTGAATCTAGCTGTTTATGATCGTAGAGCGGGTGATTGAATAGACGACGAGTCATATCGCTTGGCAGGTAAAGAGCGGCCCTTATTTCACCCTGGGTGATTGCAACTTCAGCCTCTTTTATGGAGCGATACCGAGCAATAAAGTCAACGGATTGCGTGGCCACCAAGGCTTGCTCCACAGCTCTGCTTTCTGCCGTCTGGCTGAGATCGACAAGACCGACAGGAATGTGTCTAGCGTCGGTATTAATTGCATAGCCAAATAGCATAAGTTGTACCAGAGGTATCATGATAATCATGCCGAAGGTCATTCTGTCTCGTGACAGCTGCTTTAGTTCTTTGATGAAGATGGCATACACTCTAATCCACATAGCGTTCTCCAGTGCAGGTGACAAAAACGTCTTCAAGACTAGGGCGAGCTAATATGCTTTCTCTGCCATTGCTGAGTTCAGATATGAAGAGCAGAGGATCGTGTACTTTTTTCTTCACCAAGACTCTAAGGTGGGCACCGATTTGTGCAGCACTGAGAATGTCTGGGTGATCAGTTAATGTCTGTTTAAGCTGCCTTAACTTATTGCCGCTGACTTCCACCACAGTGGCTGACATTGACTCCATTAAGGCTTGCGGTGAGCCATCAGCACGTTTATTTCCTTCTTCCATAATCGCTAATGCATGGCACCGCTCAGCTTCATCCATATAATGGGTGGACACCAAAATGGTGGTGCCTGCAGCGCACAGGTCAAACAATCTTTCCCAGAACTCGCGACGATTTTCTGGATCAACCGCTGAGGTTGGCTCATCGAGAAAGAGTAACTCAGGGGAGTGCAAGGTGGCACAGGCGAGCGCAAGGCGTTGTTTTTGTCCACCGCTCATGGAACCTGCGAATTGTTTGGTTTGTTTTTCTAGATCATACAATGCAAGCAATTCTTCGATACGGGCTTTTTTACGTTTTCCAGCAAAGCCATAAATAGCGCCAACAAAATCCAGGTTCTCTCGTACTGTGAGATTGTCATATAGGGAAAATTTTTGCGTCATGTAACCGATGCGTGTTTTTAGCGACTCTTCGTGGCCTTGTAGTGGTTTGCCCAAAATAGTGACGTCACCTTCGCTGGCTTCTAATAATCCAGTAAGCAGGCGAATGCTAGTGGATTTTCCGCAGCCATTGGGACCAAGAAAGCCATAAATACTGCCTTTGGGAATTTTTAAATCGAGCTTATTTACGGCAATGTTCTCGCCAAAGCGTTTGCTCAGTCCCTTGGCTTCGATGGCGTATTCTATTTGCTCTGAATTGTTGGAGGTCATGGTAAACGTACCTCAACCGCCAAGCCTGTGGGCAGTTTTTCGGCGTCGATGAGGTCGATATCTGTTAGGTACATTAGTCGAGCTCTATCTCGTTCGTTAAGTGCATAAAATGGTGTATAAGCAGGCTGTGAGCGGATATTTCGTACACGGCCTTGTATAGGTGCTTCGATGCCATCGGCAAACACGTTAATCGCATCGCCCGTTTTTATCTTGGTTAATGCGCTGGCCGGTAAATAGACTCTGGCATAAGGGTGATCAGAAGACAGCAAACTAATTAACTGCGTGTCGGCGCTAATACGGTCGCCCACGTGCCAAGGTAGCGTATCAATTGTTCCGTCAATGGGGGCTGTGATAGTGAGATCTTCGCGAGCTTTAGTTTGCCATGCAAGGGCGGCTTGGGCAGCTTGTACTTTAGCATTGGACTGAGCGATATCTTCCTCACGGGCACCATTTTTTAATTCTAACCATTGGTCATGGGCTTGCTGCGCTTTAGCTTTGTTGCTGTCTCTAGTCGCCTTGGCTGTATCGAAATCGGCTTTGCCAACGACATTGCTTTTATAGAGTTTTTCAATGCGTTGGTACTTGAGTTCCGCTTCTTTACTGGCGGCCAGGGTGGCTTTTAATGCAGCTAAAGACGCACTTAACTGTTCAGGTCGTGTGCCTGCTGTTAGGACGCTGAGGGCTGCATTGGCTTGGGCAAGTTCTGCTTCTCGTTGTGCTATTAATGCATCAAAGCTGCGAGTGTCTAGTTTCAACAAAATGTCGCCTTGGGAGACTTGTTGCCCTTCATTGACATTAACTATGACGATCTGCTCAGCAGCGGGAGCTGACAAGATAATTCTATTGCGCTCAATATTGCCCATGGCATAAGTCGACTCTTCTGATTGGCAAGCCGTCAGTAATGTTACTAGCAGTGCGGATAGTAGAATGTGATGTACTTTCATTCATGCTCACCTTTTTTCTTGTTAGAGGCTGACTGAAATGCAAAGAGGCCTTGCTCTAGCAATGTTTGATTGTGATCTGCAAGACTTAATAGACAGTCTTCTTTGAGTTCGACCCCAAGTTGTTGCTGAAGATATTTAGGTGCCAGTATTGGAAAAATCATTAAGCTGACAAAGCTAAGACGAAGCCATGCTGGATTAAGGTTGGGGTTAATGTGTTTTTGCTGTTCAAATGCCTCTATCCATTTTTCGGAACGTTTTAAAATATTGTCAATAATGCCTGTAACAATGCCAAAGGCTTGAGGGTTATCTTGTTGGCTGATGACTGGCAAAATCAATTTTGGCAGCATGGGGTTGTTGGCGATCATACGATAATAAGTCTGCATCAGCCGTAATGGATCGGGGGTTGTATTTGGGTCTATATCGACTTGGAATTGTTCAATTACTGGTGCCAAGGTTTCTTCTATTACCGCTTCAAATAACCCCGCTTTGGAGCCAAAGTAATAACGAATCATCGCGGCATCAACGCCTGCTGAAAGAGCAATTTTACGTGTTGATACCTTGTCGAAACCCTGTTCGGAGAAACAGCGCTTGGCGGCAGTAATTAAATGACCGCGAGCTGAATCTTGATGCTTGTTAGATTGTTTAGGGCGACCTATTCGAGTAGTCATTATTGGTTCCAACTATTAATTCATCTACTGATGAATATAGGCTATTTAGTCCCAATAAGTTATTAAGATAATTCCTCAAAATAGTATTAAGTGGGGGATTTGTTTAAATGCGGATTTGATTTGTGCTAGTTATGGACTTGCAAAAAAAGAGATGAGTATTTTTACCCATCTCTTTTTTATTGGTTGGGTGGGAGAATCAAGAAAACTGAAATTGTTTGATTTTTTTGCTTAAGTCGTCAGTCATTTTGGCAATCATGGTGCTACCTTCGGATACTTGTTGAGAATCTTCGAGGACTTTTTCAGAGACCTCTCGAATGCCCATGATATTGTGATTCATTTCTTCAGCAACGGTGCCCTGTTGTTCTGCCGCAGAAGCAATCTGATGACTGCGGACGGAGACATCATCAACTTGCCCCAGCATATTTTTCAATTTTTCGGCGGCATCATGCATTATGTCTGCACCGCGTTCAGCTTGTGCTGTACTGGCTGCCATGGACGTAGAGGCTTCTTTTGATTGGTGTTGAAGCTTTTCGATAATAGTACGAATTTCAACAGTGGAGCCTTGAGTTCGGCTGGCTAGGGAGCGGACTTCATCGGCGACAACGGCAAATCCGCGACCTAGTTCACCAGCTCGTGCGGCTTCGATGGCCGCATTTAAAGCAAGTAAGTTGGTTTGTTCAGAGATATCACCAATCACACCTAATACAGAGTCAATGTCGCCTGTTTGCTCAAGCAGCTTAATGATGACGTCATTTGCTCCTTCGATATTCTTGGTTAGGCTTTGAATGTCTGCGTTAGTGGCATCCAAATCTTGGCTGCTCTGACGGGTGATGTTTTGTACTGTCTGCGTAGCCTCAGCTGTGTCTTTGGCGTGCTGCGCGACGTCACGAATGGAATAAGACATTTCATTCATTGCAGTGGCAAGCATTTCGACTTCTTGGAATTGGTGATCCATGCCTTCCTTCGTGTGTAGGCTGTTGCTTTGCATTTGTACGCAAACGGCTTGCAGCTCGGTAATGGCATGATCAACTTCCAACAGGGTATCATTTAGTGAAACCGATACATGGTTTGCGGCATTGGCTAAAATGCCAATTTCATCTCCACGTTGCATATCTAATTGCTTAGTGAGATCACCATCCGAGATGTGTTGAAGATGTTCAGTGACGGACTTCAGTGGACGTGTGATGTTTCGAACAATGGTGACACTCGCAAGTAAGGCAAGAAGTATAAGAATGAACTCAATCGCAGCTGATTTTTGTGCAGCACTCCAAAAGATCGTTTTTACATCGCTAAACAGTACACCGCTGCCGATGACCCATCCCCATGGTTTGTAGCCTTTTACGTAAGAGACCTTGTCTTCAGGCTGTGAAACTTGTGGGCCTTTATAGGCGTAATGGACATAGCCTTCGCCCTTCTTTTGCACCACAGAAACCATTTCTTGCCAATGATGAAAGCCATTGACGTCGGTGACTGTCGACATGTCTTTACCTGTTATTTCAGGTTTGAAAGGGTGCATGAGCAGTTTTGCGTTCATATCATTAACCCAAAAATAGCCATCCTTTCCAAAACGCAGGGCAGCAATTGCCGCTAAAGCGGATTTTTTGGCTTGCTCTTCGCCAATGATAGACGCTTGATCGCCGTAATATTCTACGAGGGAGTAGGCATTATCGACTTGCTCTTTCACTTGTAGCTGTCGAGCGTTTAGCAATTCACTATGGAGTTCGCTATAGGCAATAGCACTGAATATGACGAGGAGCATTACCAAAGCACTTATTAGTGCCCAGAGCTTATAGCTTACTTTGATAGAACTAAGATTCATTTAGTATTCCCTCACTGAGTCGTTATTCGCTTTATAAGAAATGATTATGAGCCTAAGGGATCTTGCTGACTGTGATTGAAATCAAGGTAAAGGCACTTTGCCTGACATTTTGTTAACATCTAAAAACGACTGTTTCTCATCAAAAGGAATCGCAATGCAATACTCTGTACTTATCACTGGCTGTTCATCAGGGATCGGCCTTGAGGCCGCAAAAATGCTCCAAGAGCGTGATTTCATCGTAGTGGCAAGCTGCCGTAAGCAAGAAGACGTAGAGAGCTTGAAAGCAAAGGGCATAAAACACGTTGTACAGTTGGATTTAGCGGATTCCGCTTCTATAGAAAAGGGCTTGCAAGAAACACTGACCATCACTAACGGTCAGCTTTTTGCTTTGTTTAATAATGGCGCTTACGGTCAACCTGGGGCCGTAGAAGATTTACCCGTTGATGCGTTAAGAGCGCAGTTTGAGTGTAATTTCTTTGGTACTCATGAACTCACAACCAAAGTACTAAAAATCATGTTAGCGCAAGGTTTCGGCCGTATTGTGAATAACAGCTCTGTGCTTGGTTTGGTCGCTGCGCCATTCCGTGGTGCTTACAACGCGAGCAAATTTGCCTTAGAAGGCTTAACAGACACGATGCGCTTGGAGTTAGCAGATACTCCAATTAAAGTTAGCTTAATTGAACCAGGCCCTATTGAAAGTCGCTTTAGAGCGAATGCTTTGGTGGCTTTGCAAAACAATATTGATATGCAAAGCAGTCGTCATCAGGCTGGCTATGAAGAGGCGATTGCTCGCCTGAGTAAAGAGGGTGTGACGTCATCACAAACCTTGCCAGCCAGCGCTGTAGTGGATAAGTTGATTCATGCACTAGAGTCGCCACGTCCGAAAGCCCGTTATTACGTAACCTTACCAACGTATGGTGCCGTTATTATGAAGCGTGTATTGCCAACCTGTTTGTTAGATTGGGTGATGCGACGTCAAGGCGCTTAATCTAGGTGTTATCTTGTGTTTCCAGCCAGCTTGTCATTGCCGATAAGTAGGCCGTTCTGGCTGGTGGTTGGGATAAGTAAAGGTCGTGAAAGCCTTGCGGTATGACAGCATTTGATAGGTTGCTAAAGGTTTTATCTGCGGCGGCTTGCATACTGTCAATGTCTAACACCGCATCGCCTTGTTGAGTTTCCTGAACGGTTTTTTTGCCGATGGTGCTGCTGTCTGAGCGACACAGCAAGGTTGGAATTGTGATGCGCTGATTGGATAAGTTTCTCTGCGCAATAATAATTTCTCTTAGCCAATGGAAGGATAAATCAAAACCTTGCGCAGGTTTCCAATCTAACCGGTAATCCCATTCACCACCAAATGCACAGTGTATTGTTTTGGCATAAAGCGTGAACTTCTTGGCGCGTAAATAAGAAAAAGGCAACAATGATACTAGGATTCGAATAGGCCAGCTAACGCGCTTAAGCACCGCAGGAGGGAAAGGGAGAGCCAAAAATGGGCTGTTTAAAATTAAGCCGCTAATAGTTGGAAAGGCTTTTTGATAGTAACTTTCTCGTTCTGGTAAAGCATAAGGCTGAGCTAAATAAGTGGAGACGACAAGTCCGCCTGTTGAGTGTCCTAAAATGACAACATCGTCCACCCCATCTGCTTTCATCGTAGCCAGTGCAATGTCTAAATCTTGCCCGTATTGCTCAAGGGACTCGCACCAATTCGGCGGTGTCGAAGGGCGAATAGAGCGTCCGTAGCCTTGAAGATCAATCGCATAGAAACGATAGCCAAGTTGAATAAAATGCTCGGCTAATCCGGCTTGAAAAAAATAATCCGTATAGCCATGTACGTATAATATGGCTTTGGTTGCCGATGGGTTACCAAGGTGATTAATTAGAGTTGTGTGTACTTGTGTTTTTGGCCCAGCAAAGGCAAAGGTGCGTGCTCTAAAGTCGGCACCTAATAGGTCTTCACAGTCATTAATCAGTTTCCAGTGTTGTCCTATTGGTGCGCTCATAATTGCCTTATTTATCAATTATTTGAAAATACTATCGCCAAGTTGGTCAATCGTAAGCTTGGCTTTGCGTAATGTAATCTCAATACACTCGTCACGGTTTGGCATTAAATCTGAGCGAATGAAATTGTGTACTTTTTGCTCGTCGCCTTCACCTTTGGTAATGGTTGCCGCTATTCGGTATTGACCGCCATCTTTCATTGGTGCTGGTACAATTGAAAAGCCTTTGTGCTCTACGACGTCTTCTGTTTTTTCTGGTGCGCTTTCGCCGCCAGCAAATAGCCCTTTAAGGCTAGATAAGATACCCATTAATACATTCTCCTATACTTTTCTCTATTTTTCGGGGATTTATTGTAATAGTCAAACACCGTCGTATTATTTATTTCTATCGATTACAGAATTACCACAGGATAATCCTTCTGTCGAAGTATACTAACTTTTTGACGTTTCTTTTTCTTAGGATATTAGTTTGAAAAAAGCGATGAGTACGATTAGCCAAGTTGCAACCCTAGCGGGTGTGTCAAAAGCTACAGTTTCCCGAGTGTTAAGTGGTGTGGTTCCAGTTAAAGATGAGACGAAATCTCGTGTATTAGAGGCGATTAAGACACTATCTTATAGCCCTAATCAGGCGGCTAGATCTCTTGCCAGTAATAAAACTTATACCATTGGTTTGGTGGCGTCTCGTATCGATACTGCCTACTACGGACCGGCGGCAAGTGGTGTTGAAAAGGCCCTACGTGGCGGCGATCGTCATGTCATTATCGCCAGTGGCAATGGCTCGTTGGAGGGAGAGCGTGATGCGGTTGAGTTTTTGATTAAGCGTCAAGTCGATGCATTAGTTATTATTACTAATTTTTTATCAGAAGAGGAAATATCACAGATTAATTTACGCTGTCCTGTCTTTGTTTTGAACCAGACTTTTCCAGGTGGTGATGATCATGTTATTTCTTTTGATAACTTTGCGGGTGGTGAAATGGCGACCCAATATCTTATTGATAAAGGTCATCGAAAAATTGCGACAGTTACTGGTCCACTATGGAAGCATGATGCTAATCAGCGATATTTAGGTTGTCAAAAAGCGCTGCAAAATGCGGGTTTAAATCTGTATTTTCAACTCGAAGGCAACTTTAGTGCAAATTCCGGTATGACTCATATGCAATCTATTTTAGAGCGTGAAGATAGGCCAACGGCAATCTTTTTTGCTAATGATGTTATGGCGATGGGAGCACTGCATGTATGTGCTGAGCAAGGTATTAAGGTCCCTGAAGATATCGCAATCATAGGTTTTGATGACCTTGATATGTCTAAGTATTATTCCCCAAGTATTACCACCATAAAATTGCCGCTATACGATATGGCTGAAGCCACAGCATACCTGCTTTTAAACCGTGTTTATGATATTCAATTTCCTGTAAAAAACAGCTTTTTCCCAGAGCTAATCGTTCGCCAATCAGCTTAGGTCAAACATCCATACTGTAAAAAACAAATGAATGAAATGTATTGACGGGGTCATATTATTGTCTAATATTTGTTCATGTAAGCGGTTTCATTTCAAGTTTTACCGTTTTCAACTCAAGTCTTTCTTAAGGAAGTTTTGAGGACAAAAACCCAATAGAGGATAAAAATAATATGATGGGTAAAAAACTGTTTGCTGCCACAATTGGGGCAGGATTTATGAGTGCGTCGGTCCAAGCGGCCAATATTGAAGTCATTCATTGGTGGACATCTGGCGGAGAACAAAAAGCCGTCACAGTGTTGGCCGAGGAATTTAATAAACTGGGCAACGACAAGTGGATGGATACCGCTGTCGCATTAGGCGAAAACGCGCGAGCACTTACTATGCAGCGCATTCTAGGTGGTGATGCACCGGGCGCCGCACAATTCAACACCTCTCGTCAGTTCGAAGAATTGATTGAAGAAGGTCTTCTCCTAGATCTCACTCCGGTTGCAGAGAAAGAAGGTTGGACAAACTTTATTCGTCCTTCGAGTATCTTAAATCCTTGTATGAAAGACGGCGGCATTTATTGTGTGCCAGTCAATATCCATTCTAATCAATGGCTTTGGACGAATAAGAAAGTTTTTGCTGATGTTGGCGTGAAAGAACCTCATACATGGGAAGAGTTTTTGACTGTTGCGCCTAAAATTCGTGACGCGGGTTATATTCCTTTGGCCTTTGGTGGGCAAGGTTGGCAGGAACGCCATGTTTTTGATGTAGTGATGATTGGCGTGACAGATGAAAAATTCTGGAACAGTGTATGGAAAGATAAGGACCCAAAGGCTGCTAGCAGCGATAAAATGCGTAAGGTGTTTGAAACTTTTGGTGCATTACGACAATTTACCGATGAGGGTGCGCCTGGTCGAAATTGGAATGATGCCACTAACATGGTTATCACTGGCAAAGCGGCTGCACAAGTAATGGGTGACTGGGCTCGTGGTGAGTTTGCTGCGGCAGGAAAAGTTGCCGAAGTCGATTATGGCTGTATTCCGGGACCCGCTAAACGTCCTTCTCTCACTTTAGGCGGAGATGCGTTTATCTTTCCTAAATCCTCTAATAAAAACCTTGAAGCTGCGCAATTGAAGCTGGCTTCAATGATGTTAAATCCAACTATTCAAGCAAAATTTAACAATACTAAAGGCTCTTTGCCAGTACGTGCCGATGTTGACTTAAAAGTGGCGGATGCGTGTATGAAAAAAGGTCTCGCTTTGTTGGATGATCCCAAAGCGACTATTACACCTGCAAATAATTACATTACGGAAGATACGAATGGGCAGGTTCAAGATTTAGTCTCTACTTTTTGGAACGAACCAAGTATGTCTGTCGACAATGCACTTAGCATTTTCAAAGGCATTATCGAAGACGCTGAGTAACCTTCGATAATCAGAATAACCACCAGTTTTCTCTAGTATTTAGTGCTGAAGATGCAGTACTGGCGGTCAATTCTTGTGTTTCAAAAAGGAGTTTAAGATGGAAGAGACTATGGCTAATACAGCAAAAGTATCGACCCCGCGACGTACGAAACGAATTCAAATTTCTTCGTTATTAGCAAGTGCGCCCATGGCGATTGTTGCAATTGGCGTATTTGTGGTTTGTGTCGGTTATTCGGTGATGCTTTCGTTCACGAAATCACGCTTGTTTCCAAACTTTAATTGGGTCGGATTAGACCAATATGAACGCCTCTGGGGAACGTCCCGGTGGGTGGTGTCTGTAGAAAACTTATTTTTGTATGGAATTTTATTCATTGCCTTTTGTTTAGTCTCGGGCTTTTTTATGGCGGTGTTTCTTGATCAGAAAGTCCGTTTTGAAAGCGGCTTTAGGACTTTGTTTTTGTATCCCTATGCGATGTCCTTGGTCGTGACTGGCTTGGTGTGGCAATGGATGATGGAGCCTTCTCTTGGCGTTCAAAATGTTATTCAACGTATGGGTTGGGAATCATTTGAATTCGCGCCTTTGGTTGATCCGCAGTACGCACTTTATGGTGTATTAATCGCCGCCGTTTGGCAGTCGTCTGGGTTAGTAATGGCTCTGATGTTGGCAGGTTTACGAGGCATTGATGGCGAAATCTGGAAAGCGGCTCGTGTGGATGGTATTCCAGCGTGGAGAACCTACCTCTTTATCGTTTTGCCAATGATGCGACCAGTAATGATTACCTCCGTCGTATTACTAGCCGTTGGTGTCGTGCGAGTGTATGACCTGATTGTCGCGCAAACTGGTGGCGGCCCTGGTATGTCGACGGAAATGCCTGCGAAGTTCGTTATTGATCACATTACAGCCCGTGGCAATGTGGGCTTGGGAATGGCGGCGGCAACCATGATGTTGCTTCCAGTGCTCTTGGTAATTGGTCCCTGGATTTATCGCGAATATGTTCGTCCAGCCAAACATTAGGAGTCGATCATGGAACAGATTCAATTAACTGGTCCACATGGGCCAAAACCGAAAAAAACCACAGTCTCACGGCTTGGTGTTTATGCATTTTTATTCAGTGCTGCCGTTTTCTTTTGTATTCCTTTGTACGTGATGTTGATTACATCGCTAAAAGGCATGTCTGAGATTCGCTTAGGGGAGCTTTTTTCGTTACCTGGCGACCCAAGTTTTGCTGCATGGGTAAAGGCATGGGGCGAGGCATGTTCTGGGGTGGAATGTAATGGCATTCAAACAGGCTTTTGGAACTCGGTGAAGATCACCATTCCGAGTGTGGCGATTTCTATCATCCTAGGTTCGATTAACGGTTATGCTTTGTCCTTTTGGCGCTTTAAAGGCTCTAATTTATTGTTTGGCATTCTCTTGTTTGGGGCTTTTGTGCCATTTCAAGTGGTGATCTTTCCACTGATTATTTTCCTTCGTGAAGTGGGACTTTATGGTTCTTTAACTGGGATTATTTTGATTCACACCATCTTTGGTATGCCGATCATGACCTTGTTATTCCGCAATTATTTTTCATCGTTACCCGATGAATTATTTAAAGCTGCGCGAGTAGATGGCGCAAATTTTTGGCAGATCTTCTTTCAAATCATGATGCCGTTATCCATTCCTGTGACAGTCGTTGCGGTGATTTTACAAACTACCGGGATTTGGAATGACTACTTATTGGGGTTAATTTTTGCGGGTCGTGAGAACTTACCCATGACAGTGCAATTAAACAATATAGTGGCAACAACATTTGGCGTACGTGAATACAACGTGAATATGGCCGCAACGATTCTTACGGCGCTTGTGCCGTTGGCTATTTACTTGTTGTCTGGCAAATATTTTGTGCGTGGCATAGCGGCTGGCGCGGTGAAGGGGTAAGACTATGAACAGTATATCTATTAAAGAATTGGATCTTAAGTACCAAGATGCCCATGTTTTAAAGCAACTTAATCTTAATATTAAAAAGGGTGAGTTTTTGGTTCTTTTAGGGTCTTCCGGTTGTGGAAAATCGACTTTGCTTAATTGCATCGCTGGCTTATTGGATATCTCTGCAGGGCAGATTTGGATCAATGATCGCAATGTGACTTGGGAGGAGCCTAAAGATCGTGGTATTGGCATGGTATTCCAGTCTTATGCTTTGTATCCGCAGATGACAGTGGAAAAGAATTTGTCTTTTGGTTTGAAAGTGAAAGGCATGGCCAAAGGTGAGATTCGCGAGCGAGTCGATCGTGCTTCTAAAATTTTGCAAATAGAGCCTCTATTGCACCGCAAACCTTCAGAATTGTCTGGTGGGCAGCGTCAACGTGTGGCGATAGGGCGAGCCTTAGTACGAGATGTTGAGGTGTTTTTATTCGATGAGCCTTTATCGAATTTAGACGCTAAGTTGCGCGCGGATTTACGGGTAGAAATTAAGCGTTTGCATCAAAAATTAAAAAATACCATGGTGTATGTGACTCATGATCAAGTAGAAGCGCTCACCTTAGCGGATCGGATTGCCATCATGAAAAATGGCGAAATTCAGCAATTAAGTACGCCAGCGGATATTTATCATAAGCCCTGTAATCTCTTTGTAGCGCAGTTTATTGGCTCGCCAAGCATGAATTTGTTGGAAGGCCGCATCGTAGGCGAAAATTTCGTTTATCAAGATTACCGAGTCAACTTAATGGGCTATGAGTTTATTAATCAAGGTGATCATGACGAGAACGCTTTTTTGGGAATTCGGCCTGAGCATTTGGCGCTTGAACCTCGTGATGGTTATGTGAAATTGATTTCTGCCAAGATTGATATCTTAGAACCAATGGGGGATGAAACCATTGTTTGGTTTGATTTTATGGGCCGTAAATGGTCGGTAAAAGTTCATGGAGATCATCAGCTTAAATGGGATGAAGACGCTGATATTTATCTTGATCCGAAAAAAGCTCATCTCTTTGCTAAGCAAGGTGAAGTACGCCTTTAAGCCAATAATTATCGCAATAAAAATAAAAAGGAAACGATATGACCGAATTTTCATTTCAGCTTTATAGTGCCCGCAATACACAATCTCTTGATGAGGTATTTAGCCTTTTACATCAAGTAGGTTACAGAGAGGTAGAAGGTTATGGCGGCTTGTATGGCCAATTGGATGAGCTGAAAAGCTTATTAGTTAAGCATCAGTTAACTATGCCAACCGGACATTTTGATTTGGCTATGTTGGAAAATAACATTCAGCAAGCTTTGTATATCGCTAAGACGCTAAATATGCACACCATTATTTGCCCCTTTATTATGCCCGATCAACGGCCAGATAGTGCACAAGGTTGGTTTGAATTCGGGCAGCGCTTAGAAACTATTAGAGAAAAAACCATCAATGCTGGTTTTGAATTTGCTTGGCACAATCATAATTTTGAGTTTGAACCGTTAGCCGATGGCTCTTTGCCAATGTCGTTGATTCTAGAAGGTGGCCCGAATATTAAATGGGAAATGGATGTGTCTTGGGTAGTCAGAGGGGGTCAGGATCCGGCTGAGTGGCTCTCTAGGTATCGTGACCGAATTTGCGCTGTGCATTTAAAAGACATCGCCCCAGAAGGCGAATGCCAAGATGAAGATGGCTGGGCTGATTTTACCCACGGAACTTTGCCTTGGCGAGACTGGTGGCCAGTAGTGCGTTCAACGCCTGCCAACGCGTTTGTGATGGAGCATGATAACCCTAATGATTTATCGCGTTTTGCCAATCGAGCCCTAAAAGGGGCGCAGGCCTTAGCAAAAGGAGCAACAGTATGAAAACGATTTTAAATGTTGGGCTGATTGGTTGCGGAAATATTTCGGACAGTTATTTGTCTTTGGCGCCACAGTTTTGCGGTTTCAAAATTTTAGCCTGTGCGGATTTAAACACTGAATTGGCGGTAACGAAAGCACAGAAGTACGGCATTGAATCGCGTACAGTAGATCAATTATTAGCCTCACAAGATATTGATATTATTGTTAATTTAACCATCCCCGCAGCGCATTATGCCGTGAGTATGCAGGCTCTAGAAGCGGGTAAGCATGTTTATTCAGAAAAGCCTTTGGTTTTGAGTCTTGAAGAAGGGCAAAAAATGAAAGCGCTCTCACTCAAGAAGGGGTTAAAAGTCGGGAGTGCCCCTGACACCTTTATGGGTGGCTCCCATCAGTTTGCACGGCATTTATTGGACAAGGGAGAAATTGGCGAAGTGTACTCAGGTACTTGCCATGTGATGAGCGCAGGAATGGAGAGTTGGCATCCCAATCCGGACTTTTTCTTTAAACCTGGTGGTGGCCCTATTCTTGATTTAGGTCCGTATTATATTGCTAATTTAATTCAATTATTAGGTCCTGTGGAATCGGTAATTGCCAAGACAGCGATTCCTCGTAAACAACGCAAGATCACCAGCCAACCAAGATCTGGCGAGATGATAGACGTCGAAACACCGACGACTATACATGCTATTTTGACTTTTGAAAGTGGCGCAGTCATTACGTTAGGAGCAAGTTGGGATGTAAAGGCTCATCAACATTCCCATATGGAGCTATACGGCAGTAAAGGTTCTATGTATTTGCCTGACCCTAATTTTTTTGGTGGGAAAGTATCGCTGATTCAGGATGGTCGTGAGACACCCTTGCAAGTATGGGATCACCCATTTGGCGTGCCCAATCAAATTCATGGCGAGCTAGCAAAGGCGAATTATCGCACTGCAGGTTTGGCAGAAATGGTAATGGCGATCCATATGGGGCGAGATCATATGTGTGCGCTGGACAGAGCTTTGCATGGTGTGGAAGTCATGACGGCGATTTTGGCTTCAGGTGAGAGTGGGCAATCTATCAAGATGACCACCCATTGTGATCGTCCACGAGCGCTTGATCCAATAGCTGCTAAAGCCTTACTTGCTGCTTGTTTCTAGGAGGGAATTATGAAGACGATACAAGGACCCGCTATTTTTTTAGCGCAGTTTGTGGGCGATGAAGCGCCCTTTAATAGCTTTGATGCCATTTGTGGCTGGGTTGCTGCTTTGGGTTATAAAGGCGTGCAAGTTCCTACTTGGGATAAGCGTTTGATGGATCTGGAGCGGGCGGCGAGCAGCCAAAAATACTGTGATGAGTTAATTGCGACGGCAGCGAAACACGGCGTGGTTATCTCGGAGTTGTCTACGCATTTACAAGGTCAGCTGGTGGCAGTGCATCCTGCCTATGACGATGCGTTTGATGGTTTTGCGGATGCTAGCGTAAGAGGCAACCCTGCTGCACGACAAGCTTGGGCTGTGGAGCAACTTAAAATGGCAGCCAAGGCGTCACAGCGTCTTGGCTTGACGGCTCATGCGACGTTTTCTGGTGCTCTGGCGTGGCCTTATTTTTACCCTTGGCCACAACGACCAGCAGGCTTAGTTGAAGAAGCCTTTGCTGAATTAGGGCGTCGCTGGAAGCCGATCCTTGACGCTTTTGATGAGGTCGGTGTCGATCTGTGTTACGAAATTCATCCCGGTGAAGATCTTCATGATGGTGTAACCTTCGAGCGTTTTCTCGAGGAAGTAGATCATCATCCACGAGCGAATATCCTTTATGATCCGAGCCATTTTGTATTGCAACACTTGGATTATTTGGCCTTTATTGACCATTATCATGACCGCATCAAGATGTTCCATGTCAAAGATGCAGAGCTTAATTTGAATGGAAAATGTGGTGTTTATGGAGGTTTCCAGAACTGGGTAGATCGCCCTGGGCGTTTTCGTTCTATTGGCGATGGTCAGGTGGATTTCAAGGGGATCTTCTCTAAGCTCACCACTTATGATTTTGTAGGCTGGGCGGTGTTGGAATGGGAGTGTTGTTTGAAGCATCCAGAAGATGGAGCCCGTGAAGGCGCACAGCATATCCAAGACTTTATTATCCGCGTGACCGATAAAGCTTTTGATGATTTTGCTGACAGCGGTGTCGACGCGCAAGCGAATCGTCGTATGTTGGGGCTCTAATAGTTTGGAGGGAAAGAACATGTCGGGAAAACAAGAAAACACACAAAAGCGCCGTTTACGTCTTGGCATGGTTGGCGGCGGTGAAGGTGCGTTTATCGGTGAAGTTCATCGGTTTGCTGCTCGCCTTGATGATCATTATCAGCTGGTGGCAGGAGCTTTATCGAGCCAGAAAGATAAAGCAGAGCGATCAGCGAAGGTACTTGGCCTTGCTCGATCTTATGTGGATTTCGAGCAAATGGCACAGCAAGAAAGCGAGCGTAGCGATGGTATTGAAGTAGTGTCCATTGTGACACCTAATCACCTACATGCTCCCGTAGCGATGGCGTTTTTAAAGCAAGGGATTCACGTGATTTGTGATAAGCCTTTAAGCGCGACTCTTGAAGAGGCAGAAGCACTTTATCAAGTTGCACAAGCAAGCCAAGCGCAGTTTTTATTAACCCATAATTATTCAGCTTATCCTATGGTACGCGAAGCACGATCCATGGTGAAGGCGGGAAAGCTTGGCAAAATTCGTTCTATTCAAGTGGAATACGTGCAGGATTGGTTAACACATTCGTTAGAGCAAACTGGTAATAAACAAGCGGCTTGGCGGTCTGATCCGAGTCAGGCAGGTATTGCAGGTTGCATGGGAGACATTGGCAGCCATGCTTATCAGCTGGCGTGTTTTGTTGGTAATACTCAGGCAAAAGAAATCTTAGCGGATTTATCCACTTGGGTAGAAGGTCGAGCTTTGGACGATGATGCTAATATTTTGCTGCGCTATGAAAACGGAGCCAAAGGCCATTTGTGGGCGAGCCAAGTGGCGCCAGGTAATGAGAATGCCTTGTCATTGCGGATTTATGGCGATAAAGCTGGCATAGAATGGCATCAGGAATCACCTAATGAGCTGATTTATTCTGTGTTAGGTGAACCAAGCCAACGTCTCCGACGCGGTAATGGTTATCTAAGCGAAGCGGCCACATTGGTTTCTCGTATTCCTTCTGGTCACCCTGAAGGTTACTTAGAAGCGTTTGCTAATTTGTATGCTGAGTTTGCAGAGCAGCTATTGTCATCTACTTTTAACCCCGATTTACCGACTCTAGCAACAGGGTTACATGGAATGCGCTTTATCTCAGCGAGTGTACTTTCGAGCCAAAGAAATGGTCAGTGGGTGTCTTTAGAGCATTAGGTGTTGAGACTAAGTTAGGTTGAAACAAGGATAAGCCGCATGATCTTTAAAGCGGCTTTTTCTTGCTTGCTGTATACTCTTGCTACTTCGTTAATTGAATCACAGGAATAAGTAGATATGGTCGGAACACAAGCTAATAACCCATTGCATGGTGTCAAACTAGAGAAGGTTGTCACCGATTTGGTGGAACATTATGGTTGGGAAGAGTTGGCAATTCGTATCAA
The DNA here is from genome assembly GCF_003208215.1 of Marinomonas alcarazii. GTDB lineage: Bacteria > Pseudomonadota > Gammaproteobacteria > Pseudomonadales > Marinomonadaceae > Marinomonas > Marinomonas alcarazii. The sequence goes on along the minus strand of NZ_QKLW01000005.1, from coordinate 55,435 downwards.
TATTAACTGTTTTAAAAGTGATCCATCGGTTAAATCCAGTCTTAAATTTTTACGTAAAACGCCTTGGGCGAGAGATAAGGTTGAAGCGCTTTTTCTGGAAACCTTTAGCCGTTAACTACAAACTTTATTTCGACCCTCATGTTTTGCTTGATAGAGCTTTTGATCCGCAGCTCGAAGAAAATCGGCAAATTCATGGTCGGGGTGAAGTGAACTCACGCCTATACTTACAGTCAGTTTGATGTCTTCCTTGTGGCTGTAGAATACACTTTTTTCTATTGCTATGCGTATTTCTTCTGCCTTAGTGTAGGCTTCCATATCACTAATATCTATATATAAAACAACAAATTCCTCGCCTCCTAAGCGATAGATTTCTTTGCCTTGAACACACTCTTTCAACACATTCGCGACGTTAATAAGCACAGAGTCGCCAATATCATGCCCATATTTATCATTGATGTTTTTGAAGTGGTCAATATCAATAATCAGCATGTGCAGACAGTCGAAGCTGTTATGGAAGGCTCTAAAATCAGCTTTAAGAGCGTGACGATTTTGCAAATCTGTCAGGCCGTCTTGTAATGCAAGAGAGCGTAGAAACTTACTCGTTTTTTGGTTTTGAACTTCGTAAATATGACACACAAGCCAAATAGAACAATAGACAAGTGTGAAGTTAAACACCGTTCTAAACGGCATGAATATATTTGTATCGGTGCGAATAAGTATGACCACCGCAGACAATAAAATCACCACAGCGCTAAAAATAAAGCCTTTTTTTAAACCAAATAGACTGTAGTACCAGAAGGGTAAGGCGAGTCCCCAATAGGTTGCGCCGGCTACGAGCTCCATTATTGAGATAGACAGTAAAATGTTGAGAGTGAGTAATGAAAGCAAAGTGTAGCTGTGCCAAGGTCGGTATAGGCCTTTTGATGAAGTATAAAAACAATAACCACTAAAAATAGCGACAATAAATTGTACGGCACCAATTCCCAGTTTTTGCATTGTAATCATGTTAAGTAGGAAATATATGCTGTTCAATGCACAAATTAGGATGCTTAACCATTTGTGGAATGATGCCGGACTGACTGCCGTTTGGGGAAGATGTCTTGTGGTCATCATGAATTAATTCGCTTAAGAGGATGTGTCAAAAAGTCGTAGATCAACATAGTCGACTAAACCGCCTCGGATACATTCATGGGACCATAATGGACCAAATTACGGCCTTTATTTTTTGCGGAGTAGAGATTTTTGTCGGCGTCTCGTAAAAACTCTCTGAAGGATTGCCCTTTTTGAAGTTGTGCTATACCAATACTAACGGTGATTCTAATGCTTTGTTGATGGGCTCGGAACACTGTTTTTTCGACTTCTTTTCGAATTTTTTCAGCAAAATCATAAGCCTGGTTTTGTGTGTGGTTTTTCAAAGTAATCAGAAACTCTTCTCCGCCTATACGATAAACGTGCTCATCATGTATCAAATAGTGAAGTAGCTCAGTCATTTCAAGTAACACTGAATCACCAACATCATGACCAAATTCATCATTTACGCTTTTAAAATAGTCAATATCAATGATCAATAAGCGAGTTTCTTCTGTTTCATATTTTAAGAATGGATCAACCGGTACGTTATTAAAATTGTCAAAAAACAGTTTTAATGCATGACGGTTTTGCGCCCCTGTTAATGGATCTTGGAAAGCCATTCTTTCGAGTAGTAGACTGCTTTTTGCGTACTGACTCTCGTATAAATAGCAAATACCGTAGGACAAAAAATAGGCTAATACGAAATTAAGAATGGACCGATAGGGAAGGAAGTCTTCTGTATCTGATTTAATGAATAAAATAGCAAGGGCAGGTAAGGACAAGATAATTGTATAGAAAAGACCAAGTTTAGGACCTGCTAATAGACAATATAAAGGCGGTAGAATAAGAAGCCAATAGATAGAACCTGCTCTTAGATCTGCAAAATAAAAGGAAGATAAAACAACGACAGTCATTGAAAAAGCCAACATATAATGATGCCATTCATGCGTTTTTTCTAATAAAGCTTTTCTAAAAGAATATAGATTCAGTAGCCCAAAGACGCTATCAATAACCCCGATAGTTACTTGGTTTAACATAACGATATTTACGAAGCAGAAAAAAATCATAATGGCACTGGTGGCAAGGCTAAGCCACTTATGCAGTATGTCTCTTGTCTCTAATAATAAGGAGCTGGTCTGAGTTATCATGTTTTACTTTTTGTATATAAAATAATCAGTAAGGGGGCTTAAGGCGACATATTCTCTCTTAAAATATAGATGAGTTTTATCTATTTAAGTAACAATTTGTTACCGATAGCGGTGAAGTCATCTGCGGCATTGATTAATGACTGTGCAGTTAAGGATTCAACACCGTAGACTTCTACCCTAGTTTGGTATTTCTCTCTCAGCGTTTTGGCGAGGATATCGAAATCGCCATCCCCAGAAAGCAACACCAGCACATCGCTGTCTTTGCCATATTCGATACCATCGATGGCAATACCTACATCCCAGTCACCTTTTGCTGAACCATCAGAACGTTGGATAAAAGGTTTTAGTTTTACCTCGAATCCAATGGCTCGAAGGATATTTTGAAATTGACGTTGTTTTTCATCACCTCTGTCTATGGCGTAAGCAATGGCTTTGACGACATTTCGACCTTCAGTGGCCTGTTGCCAAAAGGTGTTGTAATCGAAAGAGCGTCCAAAAGCTTGTCTTGTGGTGTAATAGACATTTTGAACATCGACTAGAATAGTTATATTGGTCATCGTCTTCCTAGATTTGTTGGTGGTTGCTATGAACTGAAAGGTGGTGTTTGAGGACACGTTACAAGTATTCGAAGTGAAAAGAAATCATAAAACAGGATAAGAAGAGGCGATAATTTTCAAAGTGCCCCCATTATGGCTAGTAAATAAGTTTTATTACAGAACGGAGTGTTTTTTATATGTCTGGATTTGACCCCGACAACCGGATTCGACCGCTGACAGCGCGAGAAGAGAATGCAAAGAGCAATGTGGTGATTGCTTATATATTTATGTTGCTAGGCGTCTTTACGGGTGTATTTTGGTTGATTGGTGCTATTTGGGCCATGGTGAAGGCTGACGAAGCGCGCGGAACATTTTTTGAAGATCATTATTCCAATATCATTAGCACTTTCTGGTGGGGGATTTTCTGGAGCGTGATTGGTGTGATACTGGCGTTCTTTTTTATCGGCTATATTGTGTTATTTGCTGTCTGGATTTGGTCGATTTTCAGAATGGTGAAAGGTATTGCCAGAGCAACGTCTAACCAGTCTTATCGCGAAATGTTTAACCCTTTTTAGACTCTGCTGGTTTATACAGCCCATGCGCTTCGGCGCTTGGGCTGTAAATAAGCGTTCTACTTATTTGATAGTTCCATCTTACTGTCTTTATAAAGCTTGCCTTCGTTTACCATTAGTGCGATCTCTTTTAAGCTGATAGCAGAAGTGGGTGATAAGGTTAGGTTTAGTTTTTCTGGCTTTTGCAAAAAGGTCAGTAACGTATTCGCAATATGTTCTGCTTCTTCCGAGTTGGCAGGTGCCAGCCCCAGAGCCTGGCTTGCGTACTTTATTCCGTTTAGCTGATTTTCTCTTGAGTCGAGGGTGATCGTTGATTTAGGAACTAAGTGAGCGATTAACCCCGACTCTTCGTATTCCACCTCCAAAGAATGCACCTCAATAGCATCGCCATAGATGATCGGGAGCGCTTCTGGTTGGCCTAATGCAAAAGAGGCAAGAACATCGGAGCGCAGATTATCCATCGCAATGTTTTTATTCAATAAGCTGATATCTGACGCCCATGCCAGCTTGCCAATATCTTTAATGTCCAACTTGAAGCTTGATGAGACCTTGTTGCCCTCAACTTTCGACGTAAAAGAGCCTTTACCCAGTAAGGTTTCGATCCCAGCAGCGCGCATTAGTCTTCTTGTATCGCGGGATAGGCTGTCTATTGGGCTTTCTTGAATCCAAAAATCCACATCGAGATCTGGGTAGTTAATCGGATAACTGTTCAAAGAAATTCTGGCAAATCTTAGCCAAGGAGAATACTCGTTACCGAAACTAACATTTTCTAACGAAGGGGTGAGGGTAAAAGGGTCTAAATGAACGCTTTCGTAATGAACAAAAGGAGCGAGACCAGATAGCTCTAGTTGTTCTTGAATCTTTTGTTCTGCGTAATCCCCACCAAAGCGTTGCACCGCGTAGATAACTAAAACAGCCATGCAGGAGAGTAAAATAAAGTAGGTGATGGCTTTGCCAAGGCCGTTCTTAAGTTTGTTTCCGATATTGTCCAATTTAAAATCCATCGATAAATAACAGTGCTTACAAAGAGAGGCAAAAAGCATTTCGCCTGATTTCTAAGCTGAGATATTATCGGAAAGTGCGTAGTATAGACACACAACAGGCTACTTTTCTGTTTTGATTCACAAGGAGTGCGTTATTTCATCTTTGATTCCCTCACAAGAGGATTTGTGGTTTTTGCCTTTAGGTGGCACTGGCGAGATAGGCATGAACATGAACCTTTATGGTCACGATGGTCAGTGGTTGATGGTGGATTGTGGCGTTTCTTTCAATGAGCCATTAACGCCTAATGACCTACGTACTTCCGAAATTGTTTGCGCCGACCCGCGTTTTATCAGCGAGCAAAAAGAGCGATTGGCAGGCATCGTTATTACTCATGCCCATGAAGACCATGTGGGCGCTTTGCCTTTTTTGTGGCGACGTTTCAAATGTCCAGTTTACACCACGGCGTTCACCGCCGAAGTGCTGCGCCGTAAGTTGGTTCAAGTTGGGTTGACAAATCAAGTGCCAATCATTGAAGTAAAAGATAATGAAACCAAAAAGATTGGCGTATTTAATGTTAAGTGGTTGGGATTAACACACTCTGTGCCTGAACCTTATGCCATGACCATCGACACACCTGCAGGAAAAATCTTTCATACAGGCGATTGGAAAATCGATAAGACTCCGATTCTTGGTGACGGTTTTTCTCCCTCTGGCTTTAAAGCCCTAGCCAAAGAAAACATTCTCGCCATGGTTTGCGACTCTACCAATGCCCTGAAAGACGGTTTTTCGCCTTCTGAAAGCGATTGCTATCAGGGCTTATTAAAAACCATTGAGGCAGAAAAGAACCGTGTTGTAGTCGGTTGTTTTAGTAGTAATGTTGCTCGTTTAGTGGCATTGGGGCAAGTCGCAAAAGAAACGGGTCGATATCTTGCTTTGATTGGAAGGTCGCTAACGAATATGGTCAGTGCAGCTCGAGCCACAGGGCATTGGCCAGATGATTTACCGATTATCGACGCCGCGCATTTAGGGTATTTGCCGAGGGAAGAAGTATTGGCGGTGGTGACGGGAAGCCAAGGGGAGCCAAGAGCAACCTTGAATCGGTTAGCCGCAGATAACTGTTTTGACTTGAGCTTGGAAGCCGACGATTTGGTGATTTTCAGTTCCATGCGAATTCCAGGTAATGAACACGCCATAGACAGATTGGCTGAACAATTTAAAGGCCGAAAAATCCGCACCTTGCAAGCCCATGAAACGGACTTAACCATTCATGTAAGTGGTCATCCTTGTCGTGAAGAACTTAAGCAGCTTTATACGTGGGTTCAACCACAATTGGCCATTCCCGTTCATGGCGAACCGCAACATTTGGATGCTCACGCTGAAGTGGCCAAACTCAGTCATGTGCCGGATCAGTTAATTGGTCGAAATGGTGATTTATATCAGCTAGCGCCGAATGTGAGTATTCGACGCCAGCAAGTAAAAGTAGGCCGTATTGCGCTGTTAAGGTAGCGAATATTAAGTATCGAGAAGAGGTGCGAAGACGCTTTTCGCTGATTTTCCAGGGATCTCTTTGGCAAGCCTTGGCACTAAGTAGCCTGGTAGCTCAGCAGCGACTTTACCCATTAAGCGTTGTGCGTCTTCGATACTGATATCAAAGTGTGCTGCGCCCTCTACCGGATCTAGCGTGAACATGTAGTAAGGCAAAATGCCGGCACTGAACACCGCCTCGCTCAAGTTCACTTGAGCTTCTACGGAGTCGTTCACACCTTTTAATAAGACGCCTTGGTTGAGCAAGGTCACCCCTGCTTTTTTGAGCTTGTAGGCTGCCTGAGCAAGCTCTTCATCCATTTCGTTGGCATGATTTATGTGCCAAACCATGACGATGTCTAGGCGACTGGCTTTGACCCACGCCAACATGTCGTCGCAAACACGATCAGGAATCACCACCGGCAAACGTGAATGAATGCGTAGGCGCTTTATTTGCGGTAAAGCATCAAGCTTACGGACTTTATCAGCGAGCAAGCTATCTTTCATCATCAAGGGGTCGCCGCCACTTAAGATGACTTCGTTAACCTCTGGGTGCGCTTTTAAATAGTCGATTACCGAGTCCCACTCTGCTTGCGCCAGCTGATTATCACCATAAGGAAAATGACGACGAAAGCAGTAACGGCAATTTACTGCGCAAGTGCCCGTGGTGATGACTAATAAACGGCGTTTGTATTTGTGCACAATGGCTTTTTGCGGGTTGTGGTCAGCTTCTTCTAATGGATCCTTTGTGTAACCTGCAATTTTTTGCATTTCTACGACGCTTGGCAGCACTTGTAAAAGTAAGGGGTCATTGGGGTTGCCATATTCAATGCGAGACAAATAAGGGCGAGGCACCAGTAATTTGAAGCTTTGGTGAGCCTCAATGCCTTCTTGAGCGAGACTTTTTGGTAAGCCTAGGTGCTCAACTAGCTCAGGTAAGGAGGTTAAGGCCTGTGATAGGTGCTGAGACCAGCTTAAATTGTTCTTTGTTTGAATAGGGATCACGTCAAATATCTGCAAAATTGTGTTCATTTGGGTTATGATTGCGCCAACTTATTTGGGCCGATTCGGCCAGTGGCTCTCCGAGATCTTTGCAAACGCTCTTTTTACTTGCCTATTTAGTGGTTCTAAATGGTGTAAAAAGAAGTTCGCAGAGATCTTGGGACTGACATGATACGCCAGTCAGAGCCTTTTCTCTAAAAATATACTGTGAGGATGTATGGCTAATATTTCTACCAGCGATATGCGCAGCGGCGCTAAAGTAATGGTTGATGGTGATCCATGTGCGATTATCGATAACGAACACGTTAAACCAGGTAAAGGCCAAGCCTTTAACCGCTTGAAATTGCGTAACTTACGTTCTGGTCGAGTGTGGGAACGTACTTTTAAATCAGGCGACACGCTTGAATCTGCCGATGTTATGGACACCGACATGGAGTACTTGTACACCGACGGTGAGTTCTGGCACTTTATGGCCGTTGATGGTTCTTTTGAACAGCATGCGGCAGATGAAACTGCGGTAGGCGAAACGGTTAAGTGGCTAAAAGAGCAAGAAAGATACGTTGTGACTTTATACAATGGCGCTCCGCTGGCCGTTGCTGCACCGAACTTCATTGAACTTGAAGTGAAAGACACAGATCCTGGTGTAAAAGGCGATACCGCCAACGGTGGTTCTAAACCTGCATACTTGGTAACTGGTGCTATGGTTCGTGTACCTCTGTTTATCAACATCGGTGAAGTGTTACGTATTGATACTCGTACAGGTGAATACGTTTCTCGCGCTACAGGTAAATAATTCCTAATTTAGCGTGATGAATGAAAAAAAGCCCCGATAGGAAACTATCGGGGCTTTTTGTTTCTAAACGGCTTTTTGTTTCTAAACGGCTGTTTTTTCATTAAACGGCATTTTGTTTAAATTCTGCACGTGCGGCACGGATTGCATCGTGGTTGGCGTCAGCCCACTTGGTTAATTGTTGTAATGGTTCAAGCAGCGAGTGGCCAAGTGAGGTTAGTTTGTATTCCACGCTTGGTGGTACTGTCGGGTAAACATGGCGACTGATAAAACCATCATGCTGAAGATCTCGTAATGTTTGAGTCAGCATGCGTTGTGAAATATCGGGAACGGCGCGACGCAATGCGCTAAATCGGTGAGCTTCGCTGGCTAGCGTCAGAAGAAGTAACAGGCTCCATTTGTTTGCAACTCTATCTAGCACGTCGCGAATTGGGCAAGCCTCAAATGCTTTAGTGTTCTGTTTATTACGCAATGGCGTTTTTGACTTAGGGCTTGTTTGATCTGAATTGTCCATTAGGTAGTTACCTCTATGTTACTTACTGCTTAAAAACTGCCTTATTTACAATGGGTCATTACTCTCTAATATACATCTAGTGTTGTTAACAGACTAATCAAAGCGTAACGATTTTATGCAGGAGATAACCCAATGAAAAGAGTGTTTTTGGCGGCCTTCCTGGCTGCTGTGACAAATATTCCAGCGTACGCCGATCAATCTGCCGCCATTTCCCCTGCTACTCCTGTCGTGGCTAGAGCGGATGCGGATGCTTTGTTTGTAAGTGATGATCCAAAACTCCATGCGAATAAACAGGTGGTTTACAATATTCTGAAAGTGTTATTAGAAGCGAATCAGTGGGATAGGGCGCCAGAATTTATTGACAAAGATTATATTCAACACAATCCAAATGCGGCGAATGGGCGTGATGCCGTGGTGTATTTCTTTACTGAAATACTGAAAACTAAGCCTAAACCCGTTGCGGATAAGTTGAATTGGCCTGTAGCAGAAGTGATGGCGGAAGGTGATCTAGTCACCGTGATCACACGACGTAAGGTAAAAACTGAAAATGGCACTTATACCACAGCTTGGTTTGATACTTGGCGTATTAAAGATGGCAAAGCGATGGAGCATTGGGATTCTTCATTGATGAATGAAAGCCCAGATTTGAGTCCATAATCCTTGGTTGTGCTATTCGTATTTTCGCTCTTCTTATTCTGATCTTCATAAAGCATAAAAAAACCTCGATTCCTTCTACAGGGATCGAGGTTTTTATTTACAATAATGACAGCTTAGTAAAGTGATTCGTTATTTAGCTGAAATGACTTTATCAACAGAGTAAGAACCTGCGCCGCTGAATACCAAAGAAACTGCAACGATTAATAGCGTTAGGGCGTATTCGTAGCCGTTGTTTGCCATGAATAAACCGTTTGAAATATGCACAGTTACGATTGCAATTAGCATAGTGAAGGCAATAACGACAGAAGCTGGGCGAACCAATAAACCGATAACCAAGGCTAAGCCACCAAAGAATTCAGCGCTGCCCGCTAAAAGCGCCATCAAATAGCCAGGCTCTAAACCAAGAGACGCCATGAACTGACCTGTCCCTTCAAGACCGTAACCGCCAAACATAGCAAATAGCTTTTGTGCACCATGTGCCATAAGAATGAGACCGACTGGAATACGCAGAATAGTGCTAGCAATACCAGACGTCGTGCTTGTAATGTTTTGAATGAAAGATGCCATTTTTAGTTTCCTTATTGTTAGGGGGAGGTTTTGGTTCAGTGATATGTACTATATATAAAAAAAAGAAATAGAGTAACGGAGTTTTTTGAGGTAAATGATCAATAAAATTGAACATTGCCTGAAACACCCACTTGAAAGTGGTTTTATTGGGAAATCTCCCTATTTGGTTTAGTTATAAGCAAAAAAGTAGCAGAACCTTGGGTGACTAGAATGATAGCGTGTTGATATCTTTTAAAAACAATAAGCAGAATCAACATGTCTAAAGCATTAATCGGAAAAGTCGCCGTGGTAACGGGCGGTGCGTCAGGAATTGGGTTGGCAAGTGTTGAAGGCATAATAGCCGAAGGGGCTAGAGTCGTCATCGTTGACCGCGATGAAAAGGCACTTCAAGTCTTACAAGAAAAACATGGCGATGCTGTCATGACTCTGGCGATAGATTTGCTGGACCCTGTGGCTTGTTCTGCAATGGTGTCTAAAATTTTAGAAAAATCTAAGGTGATTGATATTTTTCACGCGAATGCCGGTTTGTATGTGGGCGGTGATTTAGTGGATGCAGACAATGACGCCATAGATAGAATGTTGAACCTGAATATCAACGTGGTCATTAAAAATGTGCGTGATGTTTTGCCGCATATGATTGAACGTGGTGTGGGCGATATTTTAATAACCAGCTCGTTAGCCGGCCACTTTCCAACGCCTTGGGAGCCCGTTTATGCATCGTCAAAATGGGCGATGAATTGTTTTGTGCAAACCGTGCGTAGGCAAGTCAGCAAACATGGCATACGCGTTGGCTCAGTATCGCCAGGCCCAGTGATTACCTCTTTATTATCTGATTGGCCTGCTGACAAACTGGCAGAAGCTAAGGCAAAGGGGAGCTTGATGGAAGCCAGTGATGTGGCCGACGCTCTGATTTTCATGTTAACGCGTCCGCGTCATGTGACGATTCGGGACGTGGTGATGTTGCCGTCGCAATTTGACCTTTAGCTCGCTTCACTGGGTTCCCGCCTTCGCGGGAATGACAACAATGGTTTGGTTATTAATGCCAAAGTTGGTTAGGAATTAAATGGTTAGGAATTAAATGGTTAGGAATTAAACTGATATAGACTAGAAAGGGGAATGGTCGTTTAACCATTCCCCTTTTACGCTTCTACTAAATCTTATCGTCGAAAAGCTTTACAGTTTAACAATCAGCTTGCCGGTATTTTTACCTTCAAATAGCAAGTTAATGCCGCTGGTTGCGCTTTCGATGCCTTCAATCACATGGGCACGATATTTCAGCTCGCCTTTGCCTAGCATGGCACCCAATGCCTGACCGTATTCTGGAATACGATGAAAATGATCTGGCATGGTGAAGCCTTGGATTGTTAGTCGGCGTTTGATTATGCCTATCCAGCTTGGTCCTGGGGAAGCTTCTTCTTTTTGATACTCAGCGATGAGGCCACATACAGCAATCCGGCCATGAGGGTTCATGCGCTCAAAGATCGGACCTTGTGCTGTGCCGCCGGTATTTTCAAAGAAAAGATCGATGCCGTTTGGAGTGGCATTTGTCAGTTGTTCAACAAAATCTGCGTCTTTGTAATTAATCGCATGATCGAAGCCGAGTTCTTTGGTGAGCCATTGGCATTTCTCATCAGAGCCTGCCACGCCTATCACGGTTAAACCGAGATTCTTAGCCATTTGCCCCACTAGTGAACCAACGGAACCTGCCGCTGCTGTGACAATAAGTGTTTGACCTGCTTCTGGTTTAAGTACTTCAAACACACCGTGATAAGCGGTAATGCCGGGCAGGGCAATGACAGATAAAATTGCTTCAGCGGGTAATTCTTTTGGAATAAAGTTTAAGCCATTGCCATCACTGATGACATATTCTGTTAGACCCATAAGCCCCATGACACGAGAGCCGACAGGGAATTTCTCATTATTGGATTCAACTACTTCGCCTATGCCACTGGCACGCATGGTATCCCCCAACTTTACTGGCGGAATGTAGCTGTTTTCATCTGGGCTCATCCAACCACGCATAGCAGGGTCTAAAGAAAGATGGGAAAGTTTAACTAATACTTCGCCTTCTGCTGGCTTTGGAATGTCTTGAGTCACAATGTTGAAGACATCTTCAGTGATTTCTAGAGTAGGGCGTTTAACCAATTTTACCGAGCGATAAGACATATCAAATAATCCTCTTAGTGTTTCTCTTAATATTTATCTACAGAGTTTGGGGCGCTTTTGTTGATCTAAAGGTTAGGATTAAAGGAGTAAAGGTGCAAACACTCCTGCCTAGTTAACTTTCTGTTTTTATCAAATCACTGATTTTGTCGCACAAACTGATCAATTGTTGATAAGTACTGTGTTTATCCCCAGTGTTTTCGAGCGGCCAGCCGCAGTTGATGCGGAAGCAATCGTGATAAAAATCATGGGTGCTGAAACACGCACCGCTGCGGATGTCGATGCCCTGTTTATTGGCTTCTTTTTCAAGCTGTACCGCATTTAGCCCGGGGACTTGCACCCACAGTACAATCCCGCCTTGTGGTGCGCTGATTTTGGCTTGTTTAGGCAAATGCTCGATTAAACATTGCTGATAATGATGGATGTGCTGGTTCAAAACCGTACGAATTTTATTCACATGAGAACGATATTCCCCAGTGTTAATAAATTCCGCCATGCAGGACTGCATCAGTCCATTCACGCCAAAGCTGGTTAAGGCGTGTTGATTGAGGTAAGACGTCAAATATCGCCCAGGAATACACCAACCAAGACGCAGTCCTGCCGCTAAGGTTTTTGAAAAAGACCCACACCAAATCACGTAACCTTCTTTATCCCAATATTTAGCTGGCAGCGTTGATTGTTTCTGGTGGCTTAATTCGAAATAGACGTCGTCTTCTATCATCGGCGTTTTGTATTGTGCAGCGAGTTTGGCGAGCTTTTGCTTTTGTTCAGCGGGCAGTGTCATGCCGGTTGGGTTCATGTTCGATGTGCTAAACAGGGAAGCTTTAATTAGGTCTTGTTGCATCAGGGTTTCCAGATGGTCTAAATCCAAGCCTTGATCGCTCATAGGAATTTCAATCACTTTGCGCGACAAAGCACTCAGCAAATCGAGCAAGCCACTAAAACAGGGTGAGCTAATGGCAATGGTGTCACCTTCTTTGGTCACGCTTTCTATCGCCAGTCTTACCGCATCGATACAGCCATTAGTGATCACAAAGTCCGCGGCTGAAAAGGAAATACTGTTGTGACGAAAGTGCTCGGCTAGAGCACTTCTTAATCCCTTGTCGCCTTGTGTTTCTGGGTATTGAAATAGGTAGTTTCCGGCTCGTTGGGTGACACGCTTAATGCTGCGTTGTAATGCGACGCTCGGCTGTAATTCTGGCGAAATCATCGAGGTGCCAAGTGGGCTGAAAAGCGCTGAAGCAGGGTTATAGCCATTTAGTGGCGCGAAGCGTTTTGGGTCTCGTTGTTCAATCCCTCTGATATCGAGACTTGGAAAGGTTGTACTTTCTATTTGGTTGGCAACGAAGTAACCAGATTGAGGCTGAGCATAAATCCAACCTGTTTGCTGAAGGTAATCGTAGGCTTTAGTCGCTGTGGTCATGCTGACTTGATGTTGTTTCGCCATGGTTCGTAAAGCTGGTAAACGACTTCCCGCTGGCAGTCTTTGCGCTTGTATGTCGTCAATAAAATGCTGAGCAAGCGTTTCGTAAAGCGCCATAACCTCTCCAGAAATATTTCTCTTCCCTGAATTGTACTCTTATTTTTGTTGAAAATTGAATCTGTGTTCTTTTTTGTTTTCTAGTGATACTTGTGGACATGTTGAGCCAGTGTGGTGCTTCTTCTCGAAACTCGCGCCTACCTCAATAATCACCACACTGACTCAGCACGCGAGTTCGTTGTGATACTGGAAAGCTATGTTTTTTCGAAATTAGTGCCTAGCCCATCGAAATACGGCGTTTATTGGAATGTTGTGGTGCACATCTACGATTAGAAAATTTAGGAACGAATAATGAAACTACGAGACTTTGGGTTGCTGTTTGCCTTGATGGCGTTATGGGGATTGAATTTTAGTGTGATCAAGCTGGGTGTGAACAGTGTTCATCCTTTAGTGCTCACTGCGTTGCGATTCAGCTTTGCGGTGTTTCCTTTGATCTTTTTTATTAAAAAGCCAGATGTTCCATGGCGTTATCTGATTGCTTATGGTTTGTCTTTTGGTGTCGGCGTGTGGGGATTCACGACGTTATCGATTGGTGCGGGTGTTTCGGCGGGAATGGCGTCTTTGTTATTGGATATGAGTGTTGTCAGTAGCTTGCTGGTGGGTTGGTTATGTTTAAACGAAACCATTACTCGTAATAAGTTGCTGGGTGCTGGATTGGCTCTAATTGGCTTGGTGTTGATTATGCAAGCTGATGGTGGTTCGGTGACGGGCAAAGGTTTGGTGCTGGTATTGATGGCGTCGGTTTTTTGGAGTGTGAATGGCTTGATTGTAAAACGTGCGAACACCAAAGCGATCTTTGCTTTTAATATCTGGGGAATGGCGTTTGCGCCTTTGCCGCTATTATTGCTTGCGGTTATTTTCGAAGGAACATACGTTGTTACCGAGCTGCCGAGCCAATTTACCTCGTGGACGTTATTTTCGGTTTTATTCCAAGCTTACCCGACGACATTATTGGGTTACTGGTTTTGGAATAAGATGATCATGAAATATTCAGTTTCGAGCGTGGCTCCAATGACCTTGTTGGTGCCTGTGTTTGGTATTTTAGGCGGTTATTGGTTTTACCATGAGCCAATTGAACCGAGTCAGATAATCGCTGCGGTGCTGATATTGCTAGGTCTGTTTGTCGGGCAAATGGCATTGCCGAAATTGATGTTTTTTAGACGAACGAAAAATATATAAATTAAGAGCGTGAGGAACAAGCTTACTATGAAGCCAATAGCGGTGATTGTGGCCGGTTAGTTTTATGCCTAGCCAAGAATTGTCGATCGCTCGTAAAGATGGTAACTAAGGCATTGAAGGGGAAATAAGCCCATTTTTCACGCTGTATTTGCTATCATGCATTTTATTTTTCAGAGTGCTTTTCTATGTACGACGCTTCTTTATGGCAACCCAGTGCTGACCTTTCGATTTTACAAAAGCGCGCGCAGTTACTGAAAGCCATTCGCGCTTTTTTCGATGCCCGTGAGGTGATGGAAGTGGACACTCAATGTCTGTCTTTGGGAAGCATTACGGATCCACATATTGAAGTGTTGACCAGTCAAACACGTTCCCAAGGCCAAGACCTTACTTATTATCTGCAAACCTCTCCAGAATTCGCTATGAAGCGTTTATTGTGCGCGGGTTCGGGTTCTATTTATCAGTTGGGAAAAGTATTCCGCGCTGAGGAAATTGGCCGTCGCCATAGCATCGAATTTACGATGTTGGAATGGTATCGAGTAGGGTTTGACCATTGGCAATTGATGGATGAGATTCAAGATCTGTTGTCGGTGCTATTGAATGATGAAACGCTGATTTGCGAGCGGCTGAGTTATCAAATGGCGTTTTTACGCCATACCGAACTGGATCCTTTCAACGCAACCTTACTTGAATTGCAAAAATGCGCCCATGAACACACGGAATACGGCTTGCAAGAAGAGGACCGAGACACCTTGCTTGAGTTGCTTTTCTCCAGTGTGGTCGAACCTGCAATTGGTCAGTCCTCCCCTTGCTTTATCCATAGTTATCCTGCTTCTCAGGCGGCGCTTGCCAAGACTCATTTAGATGAGAAAGGGCAGTTGGTGGCGGCGCGCTTTGAGCTGTATTGGCAAGGCATGGAGCTGGCAAACGGCTATCATGAATTGACCGATGCTAAAGAACAAGCCAGACGATTTGCCGAAGATAAAGCAGCGCGTACGGTAATGCGTTTGGCGAACCGTCAATTTGATGAGCGCTTAATTACCGCGTTAGAAAATGGCTTACCAGATTGTGCAGGCGTGGCGTTAGGTGTGGATCGTTTGTTGATGCTACTGTGTCATAAGTCACACATTGCTGAGGTTTTGCCTTTTGCCCATAATCGAGCGTGAGCAAAAGGTCAGTTAGTCTGACCTTCTCTGCCTTTCATAAAGTTCATAAAAGGTGCACAATTTTACCTGTTATCCAAAAACGCCTGAAAGACCTAATGAATTCAATCGAAGACATGTATTCGTTGGCACATATATTAGGACACACACTTGAATCAAAGTAATCGTTTTGTTGCGAAATTGTTCGATGCTAACAACATGAAAAAGCATGTTTTTTGGCTATATATCGTTATTTTTATCATCTCTGCTTTGTCTATTTGGAAGGGGGGAGAAGCGTTACGAAATCAGCAAGTGAAAGAATTGCGGATTGATTCTTTTGGGCAACTAAATCAGCTTGCCAGTGTGTTAGAAAATGCGATTGCTAAATACCAACATATGCCAACATTATTGGCATCCAATGACCGTGTTAGCAAAGCGCTTCGCGACGGTTTTGAATCGGATATCAATCAACTTAACCGTGAACTAGAGCAAATTAACCGCATTACAGAAGCGTCTGATAGCTACATTTTGAACACTGAAGGTTTGACTATCGCTGCTTCCAATTATCGAGAAACAGCCAGTTTTGTCGGGCGTAATTTTGCTTTTCGCCCTTATTTTAAAGACGCGATGCAAGGCAAGCCGGGACGTTATTATGCCCTTGGTACAACATCAAATCGCCGTGGTTATTATTTCTCATATCCTGTTTATGAAGGCGATTCTATTATAGGTGTCGCTGTTGTAAAAGTTGACTTAACACAGTTCGAAAAGCGGTTTGCTAATCAACATTACGAATTCTTACTATTAGACCCTGACGGCATTGTATTTAGTAGCTCACGTTCTAGCTGGCTGTATCGAGTATTGGGCGAGTTGTCACATACTGAGTTACAACGTATTGCGGAATCTCAGCGTTATTACGGTAAATCCATAGAGAAGTTGGCGATTGTTTATCAGAAGCCGTTTGATGATAAATCCCAAGAAATTGATATTCTGGAAAACACTGTCGTTGATGGCGTGGAGGTATTACAAAGGCAGTCTTTTTTACGAATGAGTCGCCCTATTCGGTTATTGAATTTTAAAATATCCATATTAGCGCCACTGAAAACCATTAACGAAGAAATTTCTCTATGGCGAGCGATTTTTGCTGGCGGTGTGACTATCACTGGGTTGCTGTTTGGACTTGCACTGTTGCGCAGCCGTATGTTGCGCGAGCGATCAGACGCCAATGAAATGACTCGTCATAATCAAGCTTATATTCGTGAAGTAATACAAAATACACAGGCTGGTTTGGTGACCTTAGATGAGCACTATAGGATTGAATCGTTTAATCCCGCGGTTGAGAAATTGGTTGGTCAACCATTAGCACCCTTGGTTGGAGAGCCTTTGGATAAGCTATTTCAGCCCTATAATAAAAGTGGTCCAAAGGTGTCCTCCCATGACGATCTGTTAACGGTCGCTAATGATCTGGGAGTCAAAGTCCTAACCCGCGAAGGGTATCTGTGTTATTCAGATCAAGCGGTAGCGGTAGAGATGGCTTTGTGTCAGATGCAGTTACCGAATCGTCTAAGTTACTTGGTTACTTTCCATGACATGACAGAGCGCAAACGCTTTGAACAAGACATTACTCAGGCCAGAATTGAGCTTGAAGAACGAGTAAAAGAACGAACATTTGAATTGGAAGACGCTAACATTCGACTTCGTCAAGAAATTGAGGAACATAAAGGCACCCAGAGAGAGCTTATTCAAACGGCAAAATTAGCCGTATTGGGGCAATTAAGTGCGGGTTTAAACCATGAATTGAACCAACCATTAACAGCTATTCGGGCCTTTGCTGGAAATGGTTTGAAGTTTTTAGACCGTGGTCAATATGAACAGGCTCACGCTAACTTGCAGCATATAAGTCAGCTGGGTCATCACATGGGAGACATTATTGCGCGTTTTAAGGTATTTGCCCGAAAAGGCGATGTGCAGCAAGGTCCTATAGCGGTTCAAACAGCGATTATGGGGGCATTAAAAATAATGACTCCACGTTACAAGGAAGTGGGAATCGAGCTGGTAGTGGCCGAAGATAAAGGCTTTCTTGTAAATGGTGATATGGTCTTTTTAGAACAGGTTTTGGTAAATCTATTAGCCAATGCTGCGGATGCGATTTTAGAAGATATAAATAATGAACGACGAGTGTTTATCAAGCAAAGAGCCACAGAAGATCAGATTGAGATTTGTGTGCAAGACACAGGCAATGGCTTGAGTGAAGAGGCGACCAAACACCTTTTTGAACCATTTTTTACCTCCAAATCTTCTGGGGTAGGTTTGGGGTTAGGCTTATCCATTAGCCAGCGAATTGTAGATGTGATGGGCGGTCAAATTAGCGCCAAAAACCTAACTGAAGGCGGTGCCGAGTTTTGTGTTAGTCTACCTCGTTTTAAGCATCAGTCATCTCAGTCAGTTGTAACAGAGGAATCTTAATGCCGGACAGTAAGAAAGTAATATTAATTGATGATGAACAAGCCGTACGCATGGCGATCTCGCAGACATTGCAGCTCGAAGACTTCGATGTTGCTGAGTTTGTATCGGCTCAGGGAGTCATTGAAAAGCTTTCTCTTGATTGGTCTGGCGTGATTGTCAGTGATATTAATTTGCCGGGTAAAAGCGGCTTAGAGTTGTTTGAAGAAGTCAAAAAAATAGATGCGGAAATTCCGTTTATTTTGATCACTGGGCACGGTGATATCAGCATGGCGGTGAGTGCAATTCGTGATGGCGCGTACGACTTTATAGAGAAGCCATTTTCGAATGAAGACTTTCTAGAGGTTGTTCGTCGCGCTTCTGATAAGCGTCGATTGACATTAGAAAACCGTAATTTGCGCTTGGAATTGGCGGCTCAGAATGCACCTGGCCCTCGGATTATAGGCAACACACCGGGAATTCATCGTTTGCGTCAGGCTTTACTGCATGTAGCAGATACCGCTGCAGATATTTTGATTCAAGGTGAAACTGGCACAGGTAAAGAGCTAGTGGCACGTTATATTCATGAGCATAGTTCTCGTAGAGGTCATGCTTTTGTTGCCATCAATTGTGGCGCAGTGCCAGATTCGATTATGGAATCTGAATTATTTGGTCATGAAAAAGGTGCGTTTACGGATGCGAAAACTCAGCGTATCGGCAAACTAGAGCATGCGAATGGCGGTACGCTATTCCTTGATGAAATTGAAAGTATGCCGATGTCGATGCAAATTCGATTGTTGCGAGTTTTAGAAGAACGTCGCCTAGAGCGTTTGGGGTCTAACACGGCAATAGATCTGGATTTGCGAATTTTGGCTGCGACCAAAGTTGATCTGAAACAGCTCAGCGAAGGCGGAACCTTTCGAGAAGATTTGTACTATCGGCTCAACGTAGTACGAGTCGATATTCCGCCACTAAGAGAGCGTAAGGACGATATTTCTTTGCTCTGGCAGCACTTTTGTTTGGTGGCTATTGCTCAATATAAGCGTGAGGCAGAAGCGCTTTCAGCCGCAAGGATGCACAGTTTATTAAATTACGACTGGCCGGGGAATGTCCGTGAGCTGCGTAATCTTGCTGAACGATATGTGTTGATGGGCGAAGCGGGGTCATTTGAATTTGATCAAATCATCATTAATGAAAACAACCCAGGAGTGATGACGTTACCCGAACAAATGGAGCGTTTTGAAAAAACCTTGCTAGAGCAAGAGCTATTACGTCAAAAAGGCTCTATCAAAGGCACAATGGACGCGTTAGGCCTACCGAGAAAAACGCTCTACGACAAGATGCGCAAGTATGGTTTAGATAAGGATATCTACAAGCAATAATTTTCTGTATCACTAATTGGAATGGGCTTGCTGATATTTCAGGGGCCCATTTTGCTATTCTGCTACTTTCATTTCTTTTGATGTTATTGATTTTATGATTCTAGTTTCCTTGTTCGAGCAAGTTTCAGTGCATGTTTTCCTTTTACTCGTTGTCGTTTCAGGGCTGACGTCTTTTTTTACGGCGAGTTTTGGTGCCGGTGGCGGTGTAATGTTGCTAGGTATTATGGCGCAAGTTCTGCCACCACAATTAATTAT
Source organism: Marinomonas alcarazii (assembly GCF_003208215.1). Lineage (GTDB taxonomy): Bacteria > Pseudomonadota > Gammaproteobacteria > Pseudomonadales > Marinomonadaceae > Marinomonas > Marinomonas alcarazii. The sequence continues at coordinate 35,973 of NZ_QKLW01000005.1, read as the reverse complement.
CCCTCTGCATGGTGTTGTGCAATTAGGCTCTAACGCTGGAAGAGCGGCAATGAGTTGGCGTCATATAGATTGGAAACTCATTGCCACGTTTTTGCCTGGCGCTTTGTTGGGGGCGTTTATTGGTAGCTTTGTCTTGGTTTCCTTACCACCTGCTATTATGTATTTAACCATTGCGTTATTTATCTTGTATTTATGTTGGGGGCCAAAGTTACCTAAGGTCGTGCTTGGTCCTTGGGGAACCGCCATGGCAGGTGGCGTAACGACCTTTATTACGTTGTTTGCTGGCGCTACAGGCCCTTTAGTAGCGGCCTTTATAAAGCAGATTCATGCGGATCGTTTTCGTACCGTTGCTACGTTTGCAACCGCTATGTCGTTACAACATGTCTTGAAAATAGCGGTGTTTGAAGCGGCTGGGTTTCCGTTACTCGCTTGGTTGCCTTTGTTAGCTTGTATGATAGTGAGTGGTGCAATAGGGACTTGGGTTGGCCTTAGAGTATTAAAACGTATGCCAGAGCGTTATTTTCATCGCGTGTTTAACATGATATTAACGTTAATGGCGTTTAGGTTAATTTGGCAATCCATGACTTTACTAACGGTGTAACAGCGATGTTTTCCCGAGGGAAATAAGTATGAGAGAAAAGCTCCAGACCATTGGTCGAGTCAAACTTGTCGGTGTCATTACTTTTTTAGCCGTGATTTTGGCGAATGTTGCAAACGTTCTCATTTCTGTCTTTTGGGGTTTTGAAACAACTTGGTTTGAAGACATTCTCCGTGCCACTTTGATCCCGATCTTTCTTGCGCCATTGCTTTCTTGGCATCTGGTTAGCATGTTTTATAAGTTGGATCTTTTAGAAAAAGATATGACCTTGTTGGCAAGGACTGACAGCTTAACCCTTACTTCTAATCGTCGATACTTTTATCAGCAAGCCAGTGATTGGCTGTCTGATGAGTTTAATCAAAATCGTTTTTTTGCTTTTTTAATTCTCGATATGGATTTCTTTAAAAGTATTAATGATCAACACGGTCATCTGTGTGGTGATAAAGTGTTGGAGACATTGGGCTGCGTGTTAATAAAAGTGGCACCAAGTCCTAGTTTTGTTGGTCGTCTTGGCGGTGAAGAGTTCGCTTTATTTTTGCCAAATGTTAAGCAACAAGACGCTGAGGTTGTTGCCGCTCAAATTTGCCAAACCATGCGGGAGTGCGTAATAGAGCAGGACGATAAAAAAGTATCTTGCTCTGTGAGTATTGGCATCTCGATTAATAAAAATAACTCAAAAAACGTTATTGAAAGCGCTTTTAAATACGCAGATCTCGCCCTTTACCAAGCCAAAAACTCAGGGCGAGATTGCTATCAAGTTTATCTACCTGAGAGTAGACATTAATCTCCTAACACTAAACCTTCACGTCTTGGATCAGCACCACCGAGTAAACCATCTGGCTCAATGACGATACCTTGTATTCCAGAATTTAAGTCTTGAATCGATACCTTATAGCCCATTTCCTTGAGCGCACTTTCGTAAGACGCTGCTTCAGTGCCTTTTTCGAGATCAAATGTACCAAAGCGATTTAGCATATTTGGCAGGTTGATGGCTTGTTGAATATCCATTCCCCATTCAAGGTGTGCGATAAGCGTTTTAGCAACATAACCAATAATACGAGAGCCGCCTGGCGAGCCTACGACTAAATAAGGCTTGTTGTCTTTCATCACAATAGTTGGCGACATAGAGGAACGAGGACGTTTGCCTGGTTCTAAGCGGTTCGCAATTGGGTAGCCATCTTGGTGAGATTTAAAGGAAAAGTCAGTCAGCTCATTATTAAGCAAAAAACCATTGCTCATCATATGTGAACCAAAGCCATTTTCAATGGTGGTGGTCATAGATACAGCATTGCCATCTTTATCGACAATGGAAATATGGCTGGTGGAAGGGAGTTCAATTGCAATATCGTCAGCTTGTTTGATCGGATGACGCCACTCAGGCTCACCAGCATCTACACTGTCTAAAGCCTTGCCTTTGGTGATAAGTTTCGCTCGGTCGGCTAAATAAGACGGATCCAATAAGCCTTGGGGCATAGGCACAAAATCAGTGTCTGCCATGTAACGACCACGGTCGGCAAAAGCAAGGCGTGAAGCATCGCCAATAATTTGCCATGCTTCGGGTGAGTTTGGACCCAAAGCCGCAAGATCGAACTGTGCGGTAATGCCGAGAATCTGCCCAACCGTTAATGCCCCCGAGCTTGGTGGTCCCATACCGCAAATATCGTATTCTTTATAAGGTAAGCACACCGGAGCGCGCTCTTTGACGCGATAACTGAGAAAGTCTTGCTCAGACAGAACGCCAGGATTGTCTAGAGCGCCACGCACCTTAGTGACAATCTTATTAGCGATTTGCCCAGTGTAGAACTCATCCGCCCCGTATGTGGCAAGATAACGCAGAGTGTCATAATACTGTGTGTTTTGTAAGCGGCTTCCCGCTTCAATAGGTGTGCCGTCTAAGTTGAAGAAGTAGCCCTTGGTTTCTGGGTAGCGGGACAATTTTTCGGCGCTGCCTTTGACTGCGTTTGCTAAGCGCGGTGAAACAATAAAGCCCTCTTGGGCAAGCTCTGTTGCAGGTGTTAATAAATCTTCCCATGGCAAAGTGCCATAGCGTTCATGCAGTACCCCCATTAATTTGACTGTGCCAGGAGTACCAACAGAACGCCCACCAACAACGGCATCGTAAAAGGCAAGCGGTTTACCATTTTCATCTTGGAAAAGCTCGGGTGTGGCTTCTTGAGGGGCGGTTTCTCGGCCGTCAAAGGTCGTTAGCTTCTGATTAGCGGCATCGTAATACACTGCGAATGCACCACCTCCCAACCCTGATGATTGAGGCTCAACCAAGCCAAGAACCATTTGAACAGCCACTAGAGCGTCAATCGCGGAACCGCCCGCTTTGAGAATATCATAGCCCACTTGTGTGGCTTCAGGGTTGGCAGTTGCTACCATAAACTTCTCAGCGTGAGCTAGGGTTTTCTTTTCTACACCGCTGGCTTCTTCTGGCGCGACAGCGTCCGCGGCTTGCTCTGCAGCAAAAGTAAAAGAGCTAAAAGCAAGTAAGGGGATAAGGCGAAATGTTTTTAACCAACGTGTTGTTAGCATCAGTAAAATCCTTATAGATGCAGATGAATGAAAAGTACCTTAACGCATCAGAACAAAAAACTACCATAGAGTGAAGAGGAAAAAGTGCTGTAAAGTTGTAAACAATAAACAAAAAAAACGCCCCGAAGGGCGTCAAAATTTATAAATTTATTGAGTACTGTATTGAGTACGGTTTGGGTGGAAATGGTTATTGAACGATTTCTGGTCCCATAATGCTGTACGGCAATGCAGTAGATAGAGCTGGGATGTAAGTGACCATCACCAAGAACACCATCAGTACTAATACAAATGGCATCGCCGCTTTTACTACACGCGCCAAGCTCATGCCGGTAATACCAGAGGTAACAAATAGGTTCAAACCAATCGGCGGCGTGATCATGCCGATCTCCATGTTTACAACCATGATGATACCAAGGTGAATTGGATCAACGCCCAGTTCCATCGCAATAGGGAATACCACAGGAGCCACGATAACCAGCAAACCTGATGGTTCCATGAATTGACCACCAATCAACAACAAGATATTCACCGCGATCAGGAAGGTGAACCAGTTAAAGCCAACGCCAAGCATCCACTCTGTGATCATTTGCGGAATACGCTCTGCAGATAAGGTATGAGCAAACAACAGAGCGTTGGCGATGATAAACATCAACATAACCGTTGTTTTTGTACCTTCTAGCATAACTTTACGAGACTCTTCACCAAACAAAGAAGGGAAGAAACCACGAAGCATCATGGACAAGTTACGGCCCCAGATTGGCATGCCGGCAGCCAAACAAGCGCCAATAGACTCTTCTAGCTTGCTAGAGCGTTTGTAGACATAAAATATAGCCAAAGCGACAGACATGATCGCGCCCCAAATCGCACGGTCGCCACCAGTGACGGTTTCGCTGTCAGCGAACACGAAGAATGACATGATTTCCCAAACAAGGAAGAAAGACACGCCATATACCGTTCCGTTGAAGCCAACACGTGCATGAGGTGCGTCATTGTCGTTCGTCCATGTTTTGCCTTTTAAAGGCCCCATGTCGCGATAAACAAACAAGGCGATAAACATTGAGTAAACAGCAGCAACAACCGCGGCTTCTGTTGGCGTAAATACACCACCATAAATACCACCCATGATGATAACGACAAGGAACAAGCCCCAGCCAGCTTCTTTACCACCACGGATTAAGTTGCCAAAGCCTTTCCATTCTTCAGCTGGTAGCTTTTTGATACGAGCAACCACATAGATCGCCAACATCAGCATACCGCCCGCCATCAAACCAGGTATAACCCCAGCCAAGAACATACGGCCAACCGATACGTCAACAGATGCGGCATATACCACCATCACGATGGATGGTGGAATCAAAATACCCAATGTACCAGCGTTGGCAATGATGCCTGCCGCGAATTCCTTTGAGTAACCCACCTGCGTCATACCCGCAATGGCGATAGTACCGATGGCAACAACCGTTGCTGGAGAGGATCCAGACAGAGCTGCAAACATCATACACGCCAATACCGATGCCATCGCCAAGCCACCACGAAAGTGACCGACACTGGCAATGGCGAAGTTAATCAAACGTTTCGCTACGCCACCAGTCGACATGTAAGACGAGGCAATGATGAAAAACGGGATAGCAAGCAAGGTATAGTGTTGACCTGCCCCGAACAGAGAAATAGCCACAGACGACAAGGAGTCGTGCGAGAAAAAAGTAATAAACAGTATGGACGATAAGCCCAAAGATATACCAACGGGTAAGCCCACAAATAGCAGGACGATTACCAATGAAAATAGAATGATTGATTCCACAATGATGCTCCTGCGCTAGTCTTTCAAGACGTTTTGGTTTTCTTTGACAAGATCTTGTGCCTCATGGCCACTGATCAGCATGTCTCGTTTGCCGCGGGCAATATCGATAAATGCTTGCAAAGAACGATAAGAAAGGAGAGCCAAGCTGATTGGCAGGATAACAAGAACAATCCAACGGTGAACGCGTGGGCGTAAACCAAACATTTCTTGTACAAATTCTGGGTAACGAAGCTCTTCGGAGCCTATGCCAATTTTGAACATTTTCAACCAGTACTCGATGGCGCCGCCACTTACGTCTACGCCAAGCATCGCGAGCCACGTAGAGTCGAGTAAGATAAGGCCATAAAGCATAGCGGCCGCTGCACCAAACAAAGAAAGTGCTTTGGTTATAGGCTTTGGAACCGCGTTCAAAACAATATCGACGCCTAGGTGAAGGCCGGTTTTGATACCGTAACTCATGCCCAATAGAATTAACCAAGAGAAGGCGACGGTATTGAATTCAAGTGCCGCATCCCAGCCTGTGTTAAAACCATAACGAGCCACAACTTGCCCGAATGATACAGCCATGATGGAAGAGATAACGATGATTAGCAGGTTTTCTTCAGCCCGTTCCATGACTTTTGGGAAGCGTTTCTCTAATGCCCAAAGGATAATAATAAAAATAAGTAAATAAAGGTGCGGCCAAAGTGCCATGGGGGGTCTCCTTAACTAAGTGGACCAGAACAAGTTAAAGTGCAGCGGTGGGATATCTTGTAGGATCTAGGACCGATCTCTGGTGAAGAGGAAGGGATCAAGAAAGCACAGGATAAATCCACAAGAGCTGACCGGTTAAGGTCAGCTCACTGCGGGATAAGAAAGGATTACGCGCCAGCAGCAGCGTCAATCAAATCTTTACCGATGTAGCTTTCAAATTGCTTCCAAACAGGCTTCATTGTATCAACCCATTCTTGACGTTGTTCAGGTGTCAGCACGTTGATTTTGCCACCAGCATCCAAGATGTTTTGACGGTTAGCCGCTTCAGCTGCTTTCACGTTCAAGTTTGCTTCTTGTGTAACTTCATCAGCAATTTGCGTGAACTGCGCACGATCTTCAGGAGAAAGGCTCTTCAAGAATTCAGAAGATGTCATGAACAAGTAAGCCAACAACTGGTGGTTAGTTTCCGTTGTGCTGTCTTGTACTTCGTAGAATTTTTTCGTGTAGATGTTTGACCAAGTGTTTTCTTGACCATCTACAACGCCTGTTTGCAAGGCACCGTATACTTCAGAGAACGCCATCGCTTGAGGAGACGCGTCCATTGCCGCAATCATTTGTTTAGCAACGTCAGACGTTTGTACACGGAATTTCATGCCTTTTGCATCGCTAGGCACTAAAAGAGGTTTGTTGGCAGAAAAATATTTCATACCAGACATCCAGTAACCTAAACCAACGAAACCAGCGTACTCATCCATTTCAGTAAGTAGCTTTTTGCCTTCTGGAGTTTTGGTAAAACGGATAGCGTGGTCCATATCTTTAAAGATGAAAGGTAGATCGAATACACCGTATTTATCGGTATAAGAACCAAACTTAGATAGAGAAGGAGCAAGTAGCTGAACGTCGCCTAAAAGTAGGGCTTCAAGTTCTTTAGAATCACCAAATAATGTGGAGTTAGGGAAAACTTCAACACATAATTTGCCGTTCATTTCTTTGTTAACACGATCCGCGAAGCTATTTGCAGCAACCACTTTAGGGTGAGTAGTACCACCAGTAACGTGGCTGAATTTGACAACACGCTCACCTGGATCACAATTCGCAACTGCAGTGCCAGCAGAAAGAGCAAGAGCTAATGAGGTTAGAGCAAGGCTGATTTTTTTCATTTTTATAAAACTCCAAAAACTGAATTATTATTGTTTACCTGATTTTTAGCCTGATATTTCTCCAAGTTCATATTTGAAGCAGACAGAGCAAAGCAGGTGATGCTAACCATACTGTTTACACAATCCATGCCAAATCTTTAGATTTTTATTAACTTATTGAATTTAAAGAATTAAATTTATTTTCAAGTCTTCGATTAAGAGCTTTGACTTATTTTGTCGGGGGGGATTGCACACATATAAGAGATGCAAATGGGTGGTTTTTCGCCTATTTTGATGGCGGAACGGTTGAAAGAAGCTTTTTGAAACTTTGGTGCATGGCTTTTTTGCCTGTTAGGTTCGCATTTCGACGAGTTTGCTCAGTGTTTCGTCCTAATGCTGCTTCTAGTAATAGTTGATGGCTTGGCTCTTTAGGTATTAATTGGCCTTGTAAGGCAAGAGACAGCGCTTTTTTAAAGAAAGCAGGACGAATACTGTCAAAGGGACGGTGATGGTCTACAAATAACGCAAGATTATGGGCGTCTTGAGCAGTTAGTTTCACGAAAGACGGTATGTCAGATTGGTAGAAAGAGTATTGCTTCAAAATAAGTAAAATTAACTCAACGGATAAATCGTCATATTGCAGAAGTAGATTCATCAACAATTCTTCAAGCAGTTGTGATTGCCATTTTATTGCTTGCTGAGTGGCGAGCTGTGTTAGTGGCTTTACCATCATGATTGAATAACTGCCGCTGGCTTGGTCTTTAGCTGTTCCTAATCGAACCGGTAAAAAATCATTTTTGAGCCAAAATGAAAGCACATCAGGTGTAGCTGCAAAACTTGAGCATAAAAAATCACAGTGCGTATTTGCCGATTTTTCTATGTAACTTAGCAACTGGCTTGCTAAGCCCTTATTTTGTTGAGATTGTTCCGTTGCAATACGGCTGATCCGCCAATAGCCATACTGTCCCGCGTTTTCAAATCCTTCGTGAGCAAGCAAGGATTGCGGTACTAAGTGTCCTCGTGGGCGGCGTTTTCCTTGCATCACCGCTAGACTCAAATCTTCTGGCAAATGCCCTTCTTCTGTCACTATGGCGACACTGTGTATTTGCTCTGCTGTCATTGAAATGAAGCTGGTAACGGATGGATCATCCAGCACCCATCTTAAATTATCTGCTGACGTCTGATAGTGGGCGCTTACTAATAACTGGAAGGTATCATGGAGTAAATTGTTTTCTTTTATCCAGTCTTTGCCTACCAGCATCTTATTTGTGATGTCATCTTTGATGGGGAAAGTGATTCTGGTATCAAAGCTTTGCTTTGCTTGTTCTTTAGGTGCCAGCAAGAGTGTGTTGTTGATCCAATTTTCAAGTGGGTCATTTTCCCCCCATCGAATAGGTTGGCTCAACACAAGCGGTTGTAACGCCAATGGCTTAGTGGTTTTTTGTGATGCCAAATGTTGGCAAAAACGAATGCCAAAACCCTTACCAGAGCCTTCGTAACCATAATCTGTTGTACTAAATAGACAATGATTGGCTTTTTGATTTAGTGCCATCAGCAAAGGCAACGGGATCATTGAAGCTTCATCGACAAAGAGAAAGTCCCATTGGTTTGAGTCATCCATTAGGGCGTCGGGTGCATAAAAAGGAAGCGTAACAGTGTTTGCCTCAAAATGGCTTTCGAATCGTGCTTTAAGACTCACAATTGCATCTTGGTTGGGTGCGGTAATGGCTACACGTTTGCCAGCTTGTACAAGCTTGGCCAAACTGTCTCCTAATAGCGTGGATTTACCGCGTCCACGGGGTGCAATCAACACATAAGACTGTGCTTGCTCGGCAAATAAACAAGCTTGGGCATTTGCTTGTTCATCTGTCAGTGGCGCATTGTCATCCAAAAGGGTGAGTGCTGGTAGCGGGGCGACCTGATGGGCTTTTAGCTCTTGGAAAGGGGAAGTGTTTTTTAAGTGATCAAGTAGATAACGTTTGAAATTGGAATACACTTGTTCTGGTTCGTAGGGCCAAGGTAAATAACGAGAGAGTTCTTGGTCTGCCATACTTAACCAATCGGCGTGCGGTAAGACGACAGCGAACAGGCCATTACCCCGAACAGTGCCCGATAAAATAGCTAATGCGCTGGCTGACACGCCTTGGGTTAGATCGACTAAGACAGCGTCATAGCAGCTACCAAGCTCTTGTCGAGTTTGTTTAAAAGCGCAGGTTTTAAATGGCTTTCTTTTTAAAGATGGAATGAGTAATTCGTCATATTGGCTCACATCATGAGCAGCAATAAGAGGTGTAGAAAAATTTTCGCACAACTGAAGAAAGTCTGGCAAAACCTCGCGAGGCGAGCCTTTTAAAATAAAACAGTGACGATGGTTGTCAGACATTAAAATAAATTCCCTTGTGGTCGTACGACAGAGACTTTCGTCTCGCCTTTGCGCGTTACTCATGCAAAGACCTCTATCATACTGTGACCACAAGGTAGCGCCAATGCTTATGAGGCCTAAGCGATAACAAATAAATCCATGAAGCGATTCACTGCGGTGCTTTCAAGAGCGGCTTGATCTTTACAAAGCGAAAAAATCTGCTGGCACTGACGGTTTGGGAAGCGCGTCGCCAAGTTGTTTTTGAACTTCTGTTCCAACAATGGAATGCCTTCTTCGCGACGGCGGCGATGTCCGACTGGATATTCCACCACCACTTCCTCTGTGCTGCTGCCATCCTTAAAGAACACCTGAATCGCATTGGCAATGGAGCGCTTGTCGGCTTCTAAATATTCGGCAGTGAAGCGTTTGTCTTCGACGATTTCCATTTTGTTGCGCAGCTCATCAATGATGGGATTGGCAGCATGAAAGTCGTCTTCGTAATGTTCGGCAGTTAAATTACCGAAAGCGAGTGGCACTGCCGCCATGTACTGCAAGCAATGGTCACGATCTGCAGCGTTCGCTAATGGGCCAGACTTGGAAATAATGCGAATCGCCGATTCATGAGTACGAATAACGATTTTGTCGATGTCGGCTAAGCGGTCTTTCACAAGAGGGTGCAAAGTAACGGCCGCTTCAGCCGCGGTTTGAGCGTGAAACTCGGCTGGGAAAGAGATCTTGAACAAGACGTTTTCCATTACGTAAGTACCGTAATCTTGTGAGAAAGAAAACTCACGTTTGTCATCAGGCTTAATGGCTTGGTCTTTATTGGTTTTTGAGAAAGACACGTCATAAAAACCCCATTGCTCTGCGGTAAGCACACCGGGAATGCCCATTTCGCCTCGCATCGACATATCGGCCAAACGCACCGCACGAGACGTTGCATCGCCAGCCGCCCACGATTTACGAGAGCCAGCATTAGGTGCATGACGATAAGTACGCAGAGCAGAGCCATCGACCCAAGCTTGCGAAATCGCCGCCATGATCTGTTCTCTGTCGCCGCCCATCATTTTAGTCACCACAGCCACAGAGGCTACGCGCACTAATAACACGTGACATAAACCCACACGGTTAAACGAGTTTTCCAGCGCGATAACGCCTTGGATTTCATGGGCCATTACCATGGCTTCTAATACTTCACGCATGGTCATCGGGCTTTCGCCATTCGATAGACGAACTTGTGAAAGGTGATCGGCAACGGCCAAAATTCCGCCTAAGTTATCGGAAGGATGTCCCCATTCTGCCGCTAACCACGTGTCGTTGTAATCCAGCCAGCGAATGATGCAACCAATGTCCCACGCGGCTTTCACCGGGTCGAGAGACAAAGACGTACCTGGAACGCGAGCACCGTTCGGCACCACTGTGCCTTGGACAATGGGGCCAAGGTGCTTGGTACATTCTGGAAAGCGTAGGGCCAGCAAGCCACAACCGAGTGTGTCCATTAAACAGTTACGTGCTGTGTCTAGGGCTTCTTGGCTTTCAACTTTAAAATTCAATACATAATCTGCAATATCTTGTATGACTTGGTCGTAATCTGGGCGGTTGTTTAGGTCTACGTTGTTGCTCATTAGTGATCCTTAATCGTCAAGTTTTGATGCTGATGCTGATGCTGATGTTGAGTTAATGACGGTCGTCAATATCCACCCACTCAGAATGGTCAGGCCCTGTGTAATCAGCGCTAGGTCGAATAATGCGGTTTTTCGCTCGTTGTTCCATGACATGGGCGGCCCAGCCGGTGACCCGGGAGCAAACGAAAATAGGGGTAAATAATTTGGTGGGAATGCCCATAAAGCGATACGCGCTGGCATGGAAAAAATCCGCATTACAAAAGAGTTTTTTCTCGCGCCACATGACTTCTTCACAACGTTCTGATACCGCGTATAAATGATCGTCACCGACGTCTTCGCTGAGCTTTTTGGCCCACTTTTTAATGATGCCATTGCGTGGATCGCGTTCACTGTAAATAGCGTGACCAAAGCCCATGACTTTTTCTTTATTGGCGAGTTTTTGCAGCAAGGCGGCTTCGGCTTTGTCTGGGGTTTTCCATGGTTCTATCATGTCCATCGCGGCTTCATTGGCGCCGCCATGAAGTGGCCCGCGTAAGCTGCCAATGCCGCCAGTGACGCAGGAAAACATGTCTGACAAGGTGGAAGCACAAACGCGAGCAGTAAAGGTCGAGGCGTTAAACTCGTGTTCAGCGTACAAGATCAAAGACGCGTTCATAACCTGGGTATGAAGGGCGCTTGGCTCTTTGTCATGCAGCATGGTGAGAAAATGACCTGCTAAAGAAGGAACGTTGGCATTGTGCGTATTTACGCGAACGCCATCGTGGCTAAAACGATACCAATAAACCACCATAGCTGGCAGGGTGGCAATCAATCGATCGGCACTATGTAATGCCAACGAGGGTTGTTTTTCAAACGGCAGTTCAGGTTCAAGATTACCTAAAAAGGAACACCCTGTACGCATTACATCCATTGGGTGCGCACTGGCGGGAATCAGCTCTAATACCGCTTTTAGCTCGTCAGGTAAGCTACGTAAACTCATCAGTCTTTGTTCATAGTCATGCAACTGAGTACGGTTAGGTAACTTGCCGTACAGCAGGAGATACGCGACTTCTTCAAAGCTTGCTTTGTCCGCTAAGACATCAATGTCGTAACCGCGATAAGTTAATCCTGAGGCTGCTTTGCCTACGGTACAGAGTGCGGTTTCGCCTGCGCTTTGGCCTCTTAGACCTGCGCCAGAAAGTACTTTAGCCATTTTTCTACTCCATTTTGTTATTGTTTAGAGAAGTAACTTGTTCTTTCTTAGACCCTTATTTTTAGGCTCTTATTTCTTATAGAAGAGCGCGTCTAATTTGTCTTCGTATTCATGGTAGTTGAGAAAGTCATAAAGCTCGTTACGAGTTTGCATAGTGTCGATCACATCGCGCTGGTGGCCTTCGTTTAATAAATGCTGATAGACATTGAGGGCGGCTTTGTTCATGGCGCGAAATGCGCTGAGTGGATAAAGCACCAAATCTACGCCAGCACTGGCCAATTCCTCTCTGCTGAACAGCGGCGTTGCGCCAAATTCGGTGATGTTCGCCAATACCGGCACTTTTACGGCAGCGACAAATTCTTGGTATTGATCCAAAGTGATCATGGCTTCTGGGAAGATCATGTCGGCGCCAGCTTCGACGCAAGCAATGGCTCGTTCGATAGCGGGTTCCATGCCTTCTACAGCCAGAGCATCGGTGCGCGCCATGATGACAAAATTGTCGTCAACGCGGGCATCAACACAAGCTTTTACGCGGTCGACCATTTCGTCTTGACTGACAATGGCTTTATTCGGTCGGTGCCCACAACGTTTTTGTTGGACTTGGTCTTCAATATGCACCGCCGCCGCGCCGGCTTTTTCCATTTGTTGAATGGTTCTGGCGATGTTAAAGGCACCACCAAAGCCAGTATCAATATCGACTAACAGCGGCAACTTAGATGCGGACGTAATGCGTCTCACATCTTCTAGTACATCATGCAAATCAGTCATGCCAAGATCAGGTAAGCCATAGGAGGCATTCGCGACCCCACCACCTGATAAGTAAATGGCATGATGACCTGTTTGTTCCGCCATCATTGCGCAATAGGCATTGACGGTTCCGACGACCTGTAAGGGAGATTGTGTGGCGACGGCTTGTCTAAAACGGGCACCAGCTGAAAGTGTGGTCATTGGATTCCTCTCTTATTGTTATCAATGTATGGCTAGAGTGAGGTGGCAACGGCGTGTTGCATTGCTTGTTCTAGTAGTTTGCTGGCACGGCTGATATGACGTCGCATCAGTAGTTCAGCAAGATCGCCTTCGTGATTCGCTATCGCATCCAGAATGGCTTTGTGCTCACGTAATGCTTGGCGTGGATCGCTGCGTTGATCTGCAGTATGGCGACGATACATGCGAATCACTGCATACAATTCTTCCGTTAACAAACGGATTAGCTTGCCGTTACCGCTGGCGTGAATAATGCGTAAATGAAAATCGTCGTTGCCGCCTTGTTGCACATAATGTTCGTCTTGGTTGGCATCTAGGTGAGCTTGGTGTTTATCGAGTAGCGCGTACAAGCTGTTTATTTCATCTGTCGGCATGCTGCTGGCAGCTAATCGAGCCGCCATGCCTTCTAACGCTTCGCGCATGGCAAAGGTATCAAGCATATCTTGTGTGTTTAGCTGGATAACTCGTGCACCCACATTAGCGGTACGCGTGACTAATCCTAGTCCTTCTAATTTAACGATGGCTTCCCTTAATGGCCCACGAGAAACGCCATATTGTTTGGCCAGTTCTGGCTCTGATATTTTGCTGCCTTGGGGGATATCACCCTGCACTATCGCATTGGTTAGCTGTTGAGCGATGTCTTCCGATAGTGTTGCAGATTTAATTGAAATAAGGTTGCTCATAATAGGAGAAAACACTTTATTGTTGACAATATTAGGATTTATAGTCGTATTTTTGCGGTTTATCAAGTTGGATTGTCAACAATCTTATGGTTTCTATCTTATCCTTTAGTCGTATGTTTGATCGTTGTAGGCGAGTGTAACACTGCTAACACTGTGTTTATTCAGAGGTTTTTGGCGTTTATTGACGAGAAACGCTTGGTTGAATATCAAAAGCTGATAGAGTCATAAGAATCATTTGACTATCAAGTGTGTCGACCATCCTTTTAAGAGGTTTGTTTGATCGCGCAACTAAATAGGGAAAGCTATGAAAAAAATTAAAAATGAAGCCGCTCTTAGTAAAAAAGCCATTCAAGTTGGCGAGAACTACGCGCTCAAACGTGGCTATGCTGGCTTTTCTTCGACCATGTCGGCGAATGAGAAGACCGAGGCGATTTATCGTTTATTGGTGCTGGATAAGTTGATCGTGGGCTTGCCTGCTGACAAGGAAGATTTGCCAAGCATGAAGCACAAGTTGGCGTTGTGGATTCAGAAACTGTTGCCAAAAGACGATCCTCTTTTGAAGTAATAAGGCGTAACGCGCCAGGTATCTCCTTTCTCACTTCATGCTGCCGTTACGGTGAAGTGATTTTGTGCTTGTAACTTCTCTCTTCTTATAACCGATTAGTCTTCGGTCTATTTTCCTTTATTCAATACCTTCAAGATCATGATTTTCTTCATCATACTTTTACTCTCTTAAAATTATGTTATAACATAACATAATCGATGTTTATTTATTTCTTGAAGGTGTTGATGTGAGAGAAAATCTTAGTTTTCAAAAAGTGCCTCATTCGGTGGATTTGAAAAACAGTCACTATAATTTGATTGATACCAATGGCTTGGATCAAGAAGAGGGTCTAGCGACAAAGCCAGCCTTGTTGGGTGTGGTGAAGTCTTCTCACCGAGAAGTGCTCGCTGATATTTATCAAAACAACATTAGTATGGCGGTTTGGCAAAGGTCGCTGGGCTCTATTTCGCAATATGCTGAGAGCTTACTTGAGTCTTCCCCGCACTTCGCTTTCACATCTCAGGGAAGTTTGGAGTACTTAAGCTCCATGTTAGGAAAACTGCTTCCCGAGGCTCAGGGTAAAGCTCTATTCGTTGAGGATGTCGCGCTACTGGTCGACATGTTTGCGTGTCTATTTGACCTTGAAGAAGTGGGTCTGCGATTAAATGTGCTTTCAAACGCAATGTGTCCTCGCTTTCATGTCGATAAAATTCCCTGCCGATTAGTATCGACATACGCTGGCAGCGGTAGTGAATGGCTGCACGAGGCACATGTGGTCAGAGACCGTCTGGGACGAGGTGGACGAGTGAATGACCATAATAGTGGCTTGAATGAAAAAGGGCGCATTAACCAGCTTAATGTGGGTGACGTTGCTTTGATGAAAGGGGATGAGTGGCCTACCTCTTTGGGGCGAGGTGTGGTGCATCGCTCACCGTCAGCAAGCCTTGAAAGTAAACGCCTATTTTTAAGCTTGGATATGATTTAGCAATAGACTCTTATTAAGAGTCATTACCACTCAATGGCTTGATTGTTCCAGTCTAAGTAAGCGGCTTTGTTGTCCATAGTGATACTTTCCATAATGGATAAAAGCTGTGTTGCCACAAACTCCGCTGTAAAGAGCTTATCTTTTGGGACGGATCGTTGGAATGGTTTAGACAACGGCGTATCTGTGGTGCCTGGATGAAAAGCGATAAGTTTTACATTTTTAGCTCTTCTTGCGTATTCCACCGAGCTGGTTTGAATGAGCATGTTTAGAGCGGCTTTAGAGGCGCGGTAGCTGTACCAGCCGCCCGTTTTATTGTCGGAAATACTGCCAATACGAGCGCTGAAAAGTGCCACTTGAGTATCATGCTTACCTTGTAAAATAGGCAATAAACGGCTTAGCCATAGCATAGGGATGACCGTGTTGGCGTGTAAAACCGTGGTTAACTGAGAGGCGCTAATTTCTTCTAACTTTCTTTCTGGCATCATACTGTCGTTGTGTAGTATGCCATTACAAATCAGCACTTTGGTGATTGCGCCCGAATAAGGGGTAAGTGTTTGGCAAACTTGTTGGATGCTCGCTTCACTATAATCAGATTCAATCCATTGTGTTTTACTTGCTTTGTCTTGGCTTGGTGAAACGCGGCTAATGGCAAAGATGCCAAGGCAATCTTGGTTATCTTCAAATTGCTTAATGGCAGCTTGGGCAATGACACTGCTTGCACCAATCACAAGGGCATAGAAAGACGACATAGCGGGCTCCTACATTAATCGTGGCGAATTAAAGATCACAACGATCTTTGGCACAGGGTTCACATCGCGGTTTGCCAGTGACAAAAGATGAAATCTGGTGGCGATAGCGAGCAAATACTTTGTAGCCCATATCGGCGAAAACGCGGATGATTGGCCAGCGTAGCATTTGCATCCATTTGTGCTTTCCAACAAGTTGCCATGCGAGACACGTGACGTCTAACCCCTTGATAACCTTTCCGTCAGCCAGCTGGCCGTGAAGTAGCCTATCCGCTTCAATCGGATCAATATGGGGATATCTTTCTGTAAAATCATTGGCGTGGATGTCTTCTAGCTGCAATCTGTTGTTTCTGTCTAAAGATTGCAGTGTGCGCATTTCGGCTGCGCAAAGAGGACAATAGCCATCGTAGAAGATTGTTAACATGGATCATTACTCTAAACATTAAAGTGTTAAGTAATGATACGTGACTAGAAGTGTTTTAGATCAGTCTGCGGTCGTTAGTGTGATTAATAATGTGGGTATAACACCAGCAAATGCATGACACAAACGATAGAGGTTAGGCTAAAGTGAAGGGTCGCGTATGCTTTGTTTACATAAGAGGGTTTTATCCATCGTGCTTCCAGCCAAAAAAGACTGATAAAACCTAATAGCAGCAATACGATTGATAATTCAGGTGTTTTCAACAGTAACGAGCACCAAGCAGATAACAAAACGATATTAGAAGAAACCAATAATAGTTTACCTGCGCCGTTTTCTGGTTGTTCTATGACTCGACCCCAAATAACGCCACTGAGAAAACTTAGGATAACGGCCCCATACGTCGCAAAAATAGTTACGCCCGTATAACCAGCTAATGTGTTATTAGAAAAGTTTAGGTAAGTGGCCAAAGTAAATGGAATGATGCTTAATGCAGCGAGAGTGACCACTACAGGCTTATAAAAACGCATGTTGTTACCTTTAAAAAGTACCGAGAAAAAAGAAATATGAAAACAATGAGAATTATCTAACAAAATGAACTTTAAAACAGTACCTAACATCCTTCTTTTGTCCTATTTATGTACAAAAAAGTGTAAAGTTTTTTGTGGCGCTCTAATCAAGAATCGCCATTGAGCGAAATAGGGTCAACGAGTACAATGGTCGGCTATTATTACTTGAACGTGATGCCAAATCGGCTCTCATGTCCTTATTTAACGAATTTTGCTTAAGGTGTGTTTAGAAATGCCAGCTAAAACAATGGATGAACTCGTCTCCCTATGTAAACGTCGCGGATTTATTTTCCAAGGCAGTGAAATCTACGGTGGTATGCAAGGTGCTTACGATTACGGTCCGCTAGGTATTGAATTAAAAAACAACCTAAAAGCCGCTTGGTGGCGCTCAATGGTTTATGAGCGTGATGATGTAGAAGGTTTGGATGCTGCGATTATTCAAAACAAACACGTCTACAAATACTCTGGTCACGAAGATACTTTTACCGATCCAATGGTAGATTGTCACGAATGTAAATCTCGTATGCGTGCTGACCACATGAAAGACATTAAAGTATGTGACAACTGTGGCTCAACTAATGTAACAGAGCCACGTGATTTCAATTTGATGTTCAAAACCAACGTTGGCCCAATGGTGAACGAAGAGTCTTATACTTACCTTCGTCCAGAAACAGCACAAGGTATCTTCACTAACTTTAAAAACGTTGTAGATTCGACTTCTCGTACTTTGCCGTTTGGTATTGCGCAGATTGGTAAATCTTTCCGTAACGAAATCACGCCTCGTAACTTCATCTTCCGTGTTCGTGAATTCGAACAAATGGAATTGGAATTTTTCTGTAAGCCTGGCGAAGATGAAAAATGGCACGAGTTCTGGGTTGGAGCGCGTAAGCAATGGTGGTTGGATCAAGGTCTTTCTGAAGAGAACATTGAGTTTGAATATGTGACCGGTGATGATCTTGCGCATTACTCTAAATCTACTGTGGATATTTTGTACAAGTTTCCACATGGTTTTGAAGAACTAGAAGGTGTTGCGAACCGTACCGATTACGATCTAGGCTCTCACACAAAAGCACAAGAAGAGTTTGGTCTTTCTGCAAAAGTGAAAAAGAACGAGCATTCTACTGCTAAGTTAGCGATTCGCGATTTAGAAGAAAATAAATGGGAAGTTCCTTTCTGTATCGAACCTTCTGCTGGTCTAGATCGTGGTCTATTGGCTGTCATGACCGAGGCTTACACAGAAGAAGAGCTACCAAACGGTTCTACTCGTACTGTGTTGAAGTTTAAGCCTCATCTAGCGCCTATCAAAGTGGCTATTATGCCGCTTAAGAAAAACAAGCCTGAAATCGTAGCGCTTGCGAAAGAATTGAAAAACAAGCTTCAGAAACTAGGTCTGGGTCGTATTCTTTATGAAAACACAGGTAACGTTGGTAAAGGTTACCGTCGTCATGACGAAGTAGGTACGCCAATCTGTGTCACCGTCGATTTCGATTCCATCGAGCAAGAAGGTGCGCCAGTAACGGTTCGTGATCGTGACACAATGGAGCAAATCGTTGTGCCAGCGGCAGAGCTACCAGCTTACGTGATTAACTACTTTATCAACCAAAACTAATTTTTGTTGATGACTTAAAAGCCGCGATTCTCGTCTGAGAGTCGTGGTTTTTTTATGCCTGCGATTCAGTCTCTATTAATAATGCCTGAAGATAAAAAAAAGACCGCAGCTATGGCTGCGGTCTTTTGTGTGCATACTGCACAAAGGGAAATTGTGTGCATACTGCACAAAGGGAAATAAAGTAGAACCATTAATTAAAAACGACTTGTCACGCCCATATAGAAGACTCGTGGATTACCATCTCCGTGATCATCGCCTGTTTTTACAATCGTTTCTGTTATGTTGTCGATACCTGCACGCAAACTTAAATTCTTATTCACATTATACGTAGTACCTACATCAAGCGTTGTATAGGCTTCTGCAAAACGAATGCTGTCTTCTTTGTTATAAGCTTGCTTGCCTAGATACTGTACTTTGGTAAAAGTATTCCACTGTTCATTAATATCCCAGTATAGGCCGACATTGGCTGTCACTTCAGGAACGTTCATAAGTGGTTCGTCATTATCTTTTCTTTTAGACTCGATAATGTATGTTAGGTTTCCATTTAATTTAACTGTGTTACTGATTGGTGCTGCAAAAGAGGTTTCAATACCGCTTGTAGTCGCTTTACCCACGTTACGCTGAATGGTGAACCATTGACCGTTTCTGATGCCGTACAGACTATTTTGCATTAGGTCTTTTACATCGTTGTAGAAAAAAGTTGCATCAAACTGGTATCCAGATCTCTCGTAGTTAGCACCTATTTCATAGTTGGTGCTTACCTCAGGTTTTAAATCAGGGTTACCCAACATGGTACAACCTCCACTGGTATAACCGAGCGGAGCGAGAGATGTACAACCATTACCACGCGAGTAAGTACCTGAACTAGGAGAGCGTTCTTTTAATGTTGGGGCTCTGAAGCCTTGAGAAATGCCTCCTTTGATTGTCCAGTCAAGGTTTGGGTGATAAACCAAGTAGGCTCTTGGACTTAAGTGGGCATCAAAGCCGTCTGTTTTATCAAAACGCGCACCTAGAGTTAGAATCAGGTTATCTTGCAGATACAGTTGGTTTTCCGCAAAAAGGGAACCAGACCACCCGTCAGGATTTAAGTCGGGATCAATGGTATTTCCATCTTTATCAGCACTTAAATTACCAATTACTGCTCTGTTATAAATATCCTCTTCTTTATATTGCAGGCCGATCGTTACATCTTGATCAACACCAAAAGTTAAAGGGATATTTGTTTTAGCATCAAGTACCGTTTCGTTCGCTTCAGAGTCGCCAGTGGTGTAACCACCGCGACCATTCGGTACTGATTGGTCGTTATTATTGTATTGGTTATGATACAAATTGACCGTGTTTTTTACGTTTCCAATATAGCCTTCATAACCGACACCATAGCCTTTATGTTCTAATTCCCCTGCGCGAAACTGTTCATATTCTGCGTTAGGTGCGGATTCAGACTTCTGTAAACCATAATTGAGATTGAGAGTTACTTTATGGTTCTTATTTATTTGCCAATCAATTTCTGAATTGACACTACGGTTGTCTAATCCTGAGCTGCCTCGAGGGTTTGTGTCTGCCTCACTGTCTGTTTTATTTAAGCCCAGTTTTATTCCGACTTTTTCTGATATAGGACCAGCTATAGTTGCTCCTAATTGTTTGGTGTCACCATAGGAGCCGCTGTCAGGTTTCTGGTAATTTGCGCTCAATGTACCTTTCCATTGCGCGGGAACTTTTTTGGTGATGATATTGATAACGCCGCCCATGGCTTCAGAACCATATAGCGTTGACATTGGACCTCGAATAATTTCGATGCGTTCTATCATGTCTGGAGAGATCCAATCAATATCTTGTCCAACAAGGTCTGGGCGGTAGCCTGTGAGTGAAGATCCGCCTACACGTCTACCATCGACCATGATCAAGGTGTATTTGTCAGGCATGCCACGAAAAGTGATTTTTGAGCCTGCACCAGCAGTGGTATAACCGCCCGTTACGCCAGGTAAATCAGCTAGTAATTCGGATATGCTGGTAACAGGTGTTCTTTCAATATCTTCGCGAGTTATAACACTAATAGAAGCTGGGGCGTCTTTTATATCAACTTCACTTCCCGAAGCAGACACAACTAATTGATCTAGGTTGACTGTATTTTCTTCTGCTAAGAGCGTTGTTGAATAAGTGGTAGCACTTATTAAAGCGGCCAGTGTTGTAAGTCTATAATTGCGAGCTGAAGGGGTCATTATGAACAATTTCTCCATAGTTGTATTGGAACTAATTTTGTATAATTAATGTATGAATGGTGTTAAGAATGCTTATCATTTGTATTATCTAGTATTATTGTTTTTTTGTGTTGGTACGCTCTGTTCCATTTTTTGCAACAACATGTGAAAGAGTGCAGTGCTCAGTGCACTTAAAAATGAGTCAAGGGAAAGTAAATGTACGATTTGAATGAAGTAAGGACGTTTGTATCTGTAATGGAAACAGGCAGTCTCAAGGAAAGTTCTCAGGAACTTGGGGTATCGAAATCCACGTTAAGTCGTCGCATTAGTCACTTAGAAGAAGCGTTGAAGCAACCTTTGTTACGCCGCCAAGCGAATCGATTGATTGCCAATGAAGCAGGTCTAAAATTTTTACCTTTTGCAAAAAAACTGCTTCATGTCGCCGATGAAGGGCACAAAGCCGTCGATGAGCTAAAAGACGAAGTAAGCGGCTCTTTGGTGGTTTATGTTCACACTACATTGGTGCGAGGCTGGTTTTCTGGGTTGATGTTTAATTTTTTGGATGAATTCCCTCAAGTAAACATAGAAGTACGTACAGGCAATCAGCTCTTTCAAGAAATAAAAAGTAATGATGTGTGTGTATGGGTTGGTGAACCCACAAATGAACAATTAAGGACAGAGAAAATAGGCTCCTTGAGCCAAGGCCTTTATGCCAGCGCCGACTATCTAGCAAAAATGGGAACCTTGAATCACCCAAATGATCTTAGTCAGTATGCATGGGTAGACACTCTTAAAAGCGAGTGTAATAACATAGTGCTAGAACACGAGGAAGAAGGATCTTTATCGGTGGATTTACCTAAGTCACGCCTAACGGTAGATCAATATATATTGCATGCCGAAGCCATTATCCAAGGTAAAGGGGTTGGCTTATTGCCACATTATTTTGCGGAGAAACACTTAAATCGCCATCCTGATATTTTTGTTTCTTGCTTACCTGAGTGGAAAGGCAACCCGTTACCTGTTTACTTGCAGTATCCTTTTGGGCATTTACCGAAAAAGATGCAGACATTGATCCAGTATTTACGAGAAGAAGCGAAAGTATTTTGTTAATCGCAGCTCCAGTGCTCAGTTATCTATGGATAGCAAAGCACTGGAGTCTAACGAAAGGTGCGGCCTAAGGTGTTTGTTGCCACCAAGGTGTAAGTGGTGGCAGATTATTAATCGAGAAGACTTGCCCAAACTCAGGTGTGCTTAACGTCACATTTCGACGTTCTGATTCGGCAACCACTCGGTCAAACGGATCATGCCAAGTATGAAAAGCCAAATCGAAAGTACCATTGTGAATTGGCATCATCACCTTCCCCTGTAGGTCTATATGAGCCTGAACACTGTCCTCTGGTTTCATGTGTATATCGGCCCAGTTTGAATCGTAAGCACCTGTTTCCACCATAGTTAGATCAAATGGCCCGTATTTGTCGCCAATCTCTTTGAAACCTTGGAAGTAGCCAGAGTCGCCACTAAAGAAAAGGCTTTCTTGTGGCGTTTTTATCACCCAAGAACCCCATAAGGTCATATTGCCATCACCCATGCCTCGGCCAGAAAAGTGTTGAGTTGGCGTAAAAGCAATCAAGCTTTGGGGAGTCTGAATTTCTTGCCACCAATCCAATGTAATGATTTTACCTTCCTCGACTCCCCAATCGATTAGATCGCCATCTACGCCCTTTGGCACCATAAATTGCTGCGTTTTCGCGAGCAAAGCCTTAATACTCGCTTTGTCTAAATGGTCATAATGATTGTGGGAGATCAATACCTTATCGATAGGCGGTAAATCTTCTAAACTAATTGGCGGCTGGTGGAAACGTTTTGGACCAATAAGCTGAAAGGGTGAGGCGCGATCAGAAAATACTGGGTCGATCAGCCAATATTCGCCATACACCTTCAACAAAATAGAAGAGTGGCCCAGTTTAACTAAATGCAATCTATCGCTACTTAGAGCATCTAAGTCTGCTCGACTAACGGTTCGTACCGGAATGTTAATATTGGGTGTAGTGTCGACTTTTTTCTCGGTAAAAAATCGTACCCATAACGTGACGGTATCAGAAAAAGACATCGGGCTACGTGGCGCTGTATTGTGAAACTTTGAACCTTCGTAAGGAGCCGATGTGGCCTCGTTGATCGGATTCACCTTTGCTTTAATACTGTTATTTACGATATAAATCGCCAGACTCAGCATAATGATCAAGGCAACAATTAGCTTGATAACAAACATAGAACACCACTTTTAGATTGGATAGCCGATTATAATTTGGGCTAATGGAATAAATACAACAGGCTAAAAAAGAAAAGAATTAGAAGGAAAGGGCATGGTTATTATTGAAAAGATGACCACAAAACACTTAGCAGACGTCATTACACTGAGTGTTGTGGAAGAACAGAAGCAGTTTGTTGGCACAATCGATGACATTCTAAAAAACGCCAATGCACAAATTCGTCCTCACGTTATTTTCGCAGAGGAACAAATGGTTGGCTTCTTTCTTATTGATACGAACTATTCGAAAACTCATGATTTTGCTAGCCAGTCCCATTCAATTGGCCTGCGAAGCTTCTTCATCAGCAAAGAACATCAAGGCAAAGGTTATGCAAAACAGGCCATTTTGGCGCTACCAACTTACCTTCGTGAAGCCTACGCCAATTATAGCCAAATTTATCTAACCGTTAATTGTCAAAACCCGATTGCCAAAGCGCTTTATTTAAAAGGCGGATTTGAAGACACCAACAGCCTTTATCATGGTGGAGCCGCTGGCCCACAGCACATTATGGTAAAGGCGTTGGTTTGAATGATTCGGTTTTTATAGCACCATTGCGGCAACCCAAGCAAAGATAACCATGCCAAAGTTTGCGTGCATAAAGGTTGGAATCACTGAATCGCGCACGTGGTCATGTTGACCATCCGCATTCAGGCCAGAGGTTGCGCCAAGCGTAATAGTTGAAGCTGGCGAACCCGCGTCACCCAATGCTGCAGAAGCGCCTAACAAGGCAACCGCCGCCATTGGCGAAAAGCCTAGCGTCAGAGCAAGGGGAATATAAATGGGCGCAAGAATCGGCACACTGGCAAAGGAGTCACCAAAACCTATGGTAATGAATAAGCCAACAATCAACATAATCGCAGCGGCCAGTGCCTTGTGATCGCCGATCAGTTCAGCCGATGCTTGTACCAAAGGTTTGATTTCTCCAGTCGCCTCTAAAACGCCAGCAAAGCCAGACGCTATGGTAATAATCACAGCAATCTGCACCATCATACGCATGCCTTGCGTGAAAACATCATCTTGCTGATCCCAACGGAAAATACCAGCAAGAGATAAAATCATAAAGCCAATCATGGCGCCGACAAGCAATGAATCAAACGTGATTTGAAATGCCAAGGTGACTGCAACCGCAATCAGCGTCATTATCAGTTGAAATGGCTTGATTACCGTGTCTTTGGTTTTTTCAAGATGTTCTAAGGCAACATCATTCGTTGTGTAGTCGCGTGGCTTGCGGTACGAGAAAAACACCGCTACCAACATACCCGCAAGAATCCCCATTACTGGCAAAAACATTGCCTTGGGCACCATATCTGCCGTTACTGCCAGACCATAGGCTGAGCCAACGTCATTGACGTTTGCTAGTAGGATTTCATTTAGGAAGATAGCGCCAAAGCCTGTTGGTAATAACAAATAGCTTGAGCTAATAGAACACGCCAATACACAGGCAATGGCGCGGCGGTCGATACGTAACTTATTAAAAATTACCAACAGAGGAGGAATCATTACTGGAATGAAGGCAATATGAACCGGCACCGCATTTTGTGACAAAATCGACGCCACCATGAAAATCCCATAAAGCAGCCACTTCACCTTAGTTTGGTGTTTTGTATCTTCATTACCCAACATGCTCACCAGCTTTCTAGCCAGCAAATCCAGCAAACCACTGCGAGCAAGAGCAACCGCAAGCGCACCAACCATAATATAGGTCATACCAACTTGTGAGCCGACCAACAAATTATCATTGATCGCCGCAATCGCTTCTTGAGTAGAAAGACCACTGTGCAAACCACCCACTAAAGCGGATGCGATCAAAGCAATAGTAACGGGAACACGCACAACGCACAGAAAGATCATTAGACCAATCGCCAACACAACAGAGTTAATTGGCAAACTTCCAGGATTTAGAATTCCAAAACCTAATATTAGACAAACCACACAGGCAATAGCGATCACCTTGAATGGTGGCTTATTAGGCACATTCACAACGTTTTCGTTCATAGTATCCACATTTTGTATTTGGGGAGAAGAGATAGGCAGCGCCGTTAGCACGGCAGAAGAATTGAGCAAAAACCTATTCACAGCAAAATAACGCGACTAATTTAATTTCTAATCGGTTGACTGTAAACGCTTTATCGAAGAAAAATATTGAAAATGCCTCTGCTGGATAGAGAGGCACTAAAAGTGGGCAGAAAACAGCGTACGCCTATTAATTTACCCGACCATAAAAGGTCTTGCTTGCTGCTTCTGATAGGGTAATGCCAGGTTGTGAATTATAGGCGAGAACTGCCAACATACGTGTGGTATCGCCTTGTGTTGGCGTGACTCGGTGAATGGCATTTCGGCCACGGAAAAGCACCAAAGCGCCCTATACGTCAAATGACGTATACCTGTAAGTCATTTCGCGCATACCTTTCTATTGGTGATTTTTTAATACTGGCTCTACGGATTTGAGGTTCTAAAAAACTCATCCGAAGACTCAAAAATATTATAAATCACAATAGGACGGCTCCAACTATGAAAATCAAAACGCTTACTTCTGCGATTGTGCTCTCTGGTGCAACGCTTATTGCGCTTCCTTCGCTGGCAGCAGACACAATCAAGGTCGGTGTGTTGCACTCCTTGTCTGGCACCATGGCAATTTCTGAAACCACGCTAAAAGACACTGTCTTGATGATGGTGGATGAGCAAAACAAAAAGGGTGGTTTGCTAGGTAAGAAGATCGAAGCTGTGGTGGTCGACCCAGCATCAAACTGGCCATTGTTTGCAGAGAAAGGTCGTGAGTTATTAACCAAAGATAAAGTGGATGTGATTTTTGGTAGTTGGACATCGGTTTCTCGTAAATCGGTGTTGCCTGTATTGGAAGAATTGAACGGTTTGATGTTCTATCCAGTTCAGTACGAAGGCGAAGAGTCGTCTAAAAACGTTTTCTACACAGGGGCTGCGCCAAACCAGCAGGCGATTCCTGCTGTGGATTATTTGATGAACGAGTTGGGTGTAGAGCGTTTTGTGCTAGCTGGAACCGACTACGTTTACCCACGTACTACGAACAAAATTCTTGAAGCCTACCTAAAAGGCAAAGGCGTTGCTGAAAAAGACATCATGATCAACTACACGCCATTTGGTCATTCGGATTGGCAATCTATTGTCTCTGACATCAAAAAATTCGGTAGTGAAGGTATGAAAACCGCAGTGGTTTCTACCATCAATGGTGATGCCAACGTGCCTTTCTACAAAGAATTGGGTAACCAAGGTATTTCTTCTGAAGACATCCCTGTAGTGGCTTTCTCTGTTGGGGAAGAAGAGCTTTCTGGTTTAGATACAAAACCATTGGTTGGTCATTTGGCGGCTTGGAACTACTTCCAAAGTGTTGAAACACCAGAAAACGAAGAATTTATCAAAGCGTGGCATGCCTACACTAAAAACTCTGATCGTGTAACCAACGACCCAATGGAAGCGACTTACATCGGTTTCAAAATGTGGGCTAACGCGGTAACGAAAGCAGGTACAACGGATGTTGATGCGGTTGAGCAAGCCATGATAGGTCAAACAACACCAAACCTAACCGGTGGTGTTGCGGTGATGAATAAAAACCACCACTTGAGTAAGCCTGTGCTGATTGGCGAGATCCAAGACGACGGTCAGTTTGAAGTGGTTTGGGAAACCGATGGCGTGGTGGCGGGTGATGCGTGGTCTGACTTCTTACCTGGTTCTAAGGATCTGATTTCAGATTGGACGGCGCCGATCAAGTGCGGTAACTACAACACCAAAACTAAGACGTGCTCTGGTCAGAACTATTAATTTGACCCATTCCCAGGGGTAACCTCGACTCTCTGTCTAGGGGCTAAATTGCTTGTCTAGTCAGGGAGTCCTTTTTCCTTCAGTTACGCTCTGTTTCCGAAACCTTCCTATACATGGAGTACTACCTTGAGACGTATTACCTTGAGACATTGCATTGCACTCTGCTGCTGTCTTTTTGGGCTTTTATCCCTTCCAAGCTCTGGAGCCGAGTCGACGTCTTTAGACCCTCTTTTAGTGGAGTTGGGTGAAGCCAAAATGAAAGACGTAGAGCCAATTCTAGTCCGAATTGAAGCAGCATCCGACGACAGTATTTTGCCCCTTTTTCGTACATTACTAGAGGGCAATTTGTATTATATCGAAGCGGAAGGTCAGGTTGTTGGTCAGTTCGATGTGGATGGTCAAACGGTTTATAAAGACGTATTTACTCAACAAGTTCGATCTGACCTTCAGAAAGGAGATGTGGGTAAAATTCGAGTAAACAACAAATTACGTGGCTATTTGCGCAACGCCATGGCTCGAATTCAACTAACCGCAAAGTCACCTAGTGTGCGTGAAAGAGCAGTTAGAGAGCTTTTATCTAAATTAGATGACGACACGGTTGAGGTCTTAGAAGGTCTTTATCCGAACGAACCGAATAAAAAAGTAAAAGATGTCATGGGATTAGCACTGGCTATGAGTACAGCATCACAGACCCAGTTGGCACCTTCTAATCGAATTGCGGCAATTGAAAAAATGTCGACTAGCTTAGAAAGCGATGTGCGAAACCTGCTGAATCGACTTACCCGCGACGACAGCGCTGCTGTAGTGGATGCAGCAAATGTCGCGTTAGAAAAAATAGCACAACGAGTTAATCGTTTTGCTTTTGTCGATCA
Organism: Marinomonas alcarazii; assembly: GCF_003208215.1. Taxonomy (GTDB): domain Bacteria; phylum Pseudomonadota; class Gammaproteobacteria; order Pseudomonadales; family Marinomonadaceae; genus Marinomonas; species Marinomonas alcarazii. The sequence goes on along the minus strand of NZ_QKLW01000005.1, from coordinate 8,313 downwards.
GTTGTTCTTTGGCTTGAGCCTTGGCTCGGTCTTATTGTTGGCGTCTATTGGTCTGGCGATTACTTTTGGCGTGATGGGCGTTATCAATATGGCTCACGGCGAAATGATTATGTTAGGCGCTTACACAACTTATGTAGTGCAGCTGATCATGCCGAATTACATCGATTATTCAATTTGGGTAGCGATCCCAGCGGCCTTTTTGGTGTCTGGCTTGATGGGCGTATTGATCGAGCGTTTAGTGATTTGCCGTTTGCATGGGCGTCCATTAGAAACCTTGCTCGCTACCTTTGGTATCAGTTTGATTTTGCAGCAATTGGTACGAACTATTTTCTCTCCTCTAAACCGTCAGGTATCAACTCCCAGCTGGATGAGCGGCTCTTGGGAAATTAACCCCGTTTTATCTTTAACGCTAAACCGTTTGTATATTTTAGCCTTTGCCTTGTTGGTGTTCATCGTCTTGGTGATTGTACTGAAGAAAACCTCTCTAGGACTAAATGTTCGTGCAGTCTCGCAAAATCGCAATATGGCAAAAGCCATGGGTGTGAAAACCAATTGGGTCGATGCGATGACCTTCGGCCTGGGTTCTGGTATCGCTGGTATTGCGGGTGTTGCCTTGAGCCAGTTAACCAACGTTGGACCAAACTTGGGTCAGTCTTACATTATCGATTCCTTCATGGTGGTGGTGTTCGGCGGCGTGGGTAACTTGTTGGGTACTTTAGTTGCAGCCTTCACTTTGGGCATAGCGACGAAATTTCTTGAGCCAACCACTGGTGCGGTTCTCGCGGCTATTTTGGTGTTGGTGTTTATTATTCTCTTTATTCAAAAACGTCCTAAGGGACTCTTTCCACAAAAAGGGAGGGCGGCAGAATGACACGTCTTACAGCTTGGTTTTCTGAAGGACGCTCGACTGGCAAACACACTCTGCCATTTGTGGTGATTTTATTGAGTGTGACGATTCTGGCTTCGGCAGCGAATCTATTTTTACCCGCCGACTCTATCTTCTATGTCAGCACTTACACCATCACGCTTTTGGGTAAGTATTTGTGCTACGCCATGTTGGCGTTAGCGGTGGATATTATTTGGGGCTATTGCGGCATTTTAAGTTTAGGGCACGGGGCATTTTTCGCCTTGGGTGGTTACGCGATGGGCATGTATTTGATGCGCCAAATCGGTGATCGCGGGGTTTACGGTAACCCTTTGTTGCCTGACTTTATGGTGTTTTTGGATTGGAAAGAATTGCCATGGTTTTGGCTTGGTATGGATCAGTTTTGGTTCGCTATGTTAATGGCAGTGCTGGTGCCTGGTTTGTTGGCTTTTGTGTTTGGTTGGTTGGCGTTCCGTTCTCGCGTGACTGGCGTGTATTTATCCATCATGACGCAAGCCTTAACTTATGCCTTGTTGTTGGCGTTCTTCCGCAACGAAATGGGCTTTGGCGGCAACAATGGTTTGACCGATTTCAAAGAAATTCTTGGTTTTAACTTACAAGCTGACAGCACCCGCGTTGCTCTGTTTTTGATCACAGCGATTCTACTGGCAGTGATCTTCGTGGTCAGCCAGAAGATCTTGTCCTCTCGTCTTGGCAAGGTGGTGTTGGCGATTCGTGATTCGGAATCTCGCTCACGTTTTATTGGTTATCGCACTGATAGATATAAGGTGTGGTTGTTTGTTTATTCCGCTGTCATTGCTGGCATTGCAGGCGCCTTGTATGTGCCGCAAGTGGGCATTATCAACCCAGGTGAATTTTCTCCAATTAACTCTATCGAAATGGTGATTTGGGTAGCCGTGGGTGGTCGTGGCACCTTGATTGGTGCGGTTATTGGTGCCTTGTTGGTGAATTACGCGAAAACCCGTTTTACCGCGATTATGCCGGATGCTTGGCTGTTCGCCTTGGGCGCCATGTTTGTGCTGGTGACATTGTATTTACCAAAAGGTTTGATGGGGTTGTATGGGCAGCTAAAGGCCAAGCGAAATACAGTTATGAATAAGGAGTCGCAAGCATGAGCACTTTAGATAGTACGCGTGAATTTTTCCGCCGTGATCAGGTTTGGCCTTTTCTGGCGCCAGAACAAGCCGCTGTTAATGTCGACAATCAGGTGATTCTGTATGTAGAAGGTTTGAATCTGAGCTTCGATGGCTTTAAGGCTTTAAATAATCTCAACCTTTATGTGAACGATGGCGAATTACGTTGTTTGATTGGTGCCAATGGTGCGGGCAAAACCACCTTGATGGATGTGATTACCGGCAAAACTCAGTGTGATTCCGGCACAGTGTTCTTTGGGCAGAATCACAACTTATTGAATAAAGACGAAGCTGAAATTGCTCAGCTTGGTATTGGTCGTAAATTCCAAAAGCCAACCGTGTTTGAAGAGCAAACCGTGTTCGACAATTTAGAGTTGTCGCTTAAAACGGACAAGCGCGTCTTGCCGACCTTGTTCTCGCGTTTAACACCGACACAAATCGACCACATTGATGAGGTATTAAAAACCATAGGTTTGGCTAAGCATAGATTCATGTTGGCGGGTGCTTTGTCTCACGGTCAAAAACAATGGTTAGAAATTGGTATGTTGCTGGTTGCTGAACCAAGGCTGTTATTGATCGATGAGCCTGTGGCGGGTATGACTGCACAAGAGACCGAGCGTACGGCTGAGCTGCTCACGTCTCTAGCGGGTGAGCGAACTGTGATTGTGGTTGAACACGACATGGAGTTTGTGCGCAGTATTGCTCGCACGGTAACGGTATTGCATCAAGGTTCTGTGTTGGCCGAAGGCACGATGGATCAGATTCAAAGTAACAAAGACGTGATTGAGGTATACCTTGGTGAAGAAGCAGCGGCAGGAGAACAGGCATGATTTCAATTAACAAGGTTGATCAACTTTACGGCGGCACGCAGATTCTTTGGGGCTTGGATTTAGAAATCGTCCCCGGTTCGATTACTTGCATCATGGGCCGCAACGGTGTGGGTAAAACCACTTTGCTAAAAGCTATTATGGGATTATTACCGATCCAAAGTGGCGAGATCACCATGGAAGGCGAAACCCTAAACAAGCAAAGTGCCGAAAAGCGCGCTTACTCAGGTATTGGTTACGTTCCTCAAGGACGAGACATTTTCCCTATGCTCACAGTGGAAGAAAATCTACGTATTGGTTTGCCTGTGCGTGGCAAGCGCACAAAAGGCACTCTAAACGATAATCCAAAAGATATCCCAGACAAAATCTTCGAACTTTTTCCAGTGCTGAAAGATATGTTGCATCGTCGCGGTGGTGATTTATCTGGCGGGCAGCAACAGCAGCTTGCCATTGGTCGGGCCTTGGTATTAGAACCAAAAGTTTTGATTTTGGATGAGCCAAACGAAGGCATTCAGCCCAACATTGTTAAACAGATTGGCGATGTGATTTTAAAGTTGAACGAAGAAGAAGGCTTAACCGTTATCTTGGTAGAGCAAAAGCTTGGCTTCGCTCGCCGTGTAGGGAAAGAATTTCGCCTGATGGAAAAGGGGCGCATTGTGGCGGCGGATAAAATGGAAAACCTTAATGATACTTTGATAAAGCAGTATTTGGCGGTGTGATTTTTGCATTAGGTGGAATCAGCAGCCACGCGAAAGACGCTTATAGGGCATCCATGAATAATAAACATAATCTTGCTTTGGCAGAACAATACGACATAAAGCCGTTGCCAGAAACAAACATGTCAGTGACGGGGGAAGCTTCACACTGGCATGCGTTTCTGACCTTAGGCTTTTGTCAAACCACTCGCGGTACCGTGTTGAAAACCTGTGATCACAAAGGGCCTTTGTACGTGCAAAAGCCCTTTTATCCTGAAGGTCGAGACACGGCACACGTATATTTATTGCATCCACCGGGCGGTTTGGTGTCGGGTGATCGCCTCACGATTACGGCAAATTTAGCCGAAAATACTCACGTTTTAATCACTACTCCTGGGGCTGGGCGTGTTTATCGTGCTCGTAAAGATAAAACCCTACAACATCAAATTACCCAGTTGAACGTAGCTGAAAACAGCTTAATGGAATGGTTACCTCAAGAAACCATTCTTTATCCGAATGCCCACACTCGTCTTGAAAACTGCATTGATCTTGCGGATAACGCCAAATTTATCGGTTGGGAAATTACTTGTTTTGGCCTGCCAGCCAACCAAGAAAATTTTGGCGAAGGCCACGCAGAGCAAGGTTTTCAGATTCGCCAGAACGGTCGTCTTAAAGTGCGAGAGCGCTTGGTGATAGACGATAGCAGCCGAGCTATTTTTAGCGCCAAAGCCGGACTAGATAGCAAGCCAATCAATGGTTTGATGATCGCTGGGCCGTTTGATTCAGCCAATCAGGACGATTTGATCGATTCTTTACGTCAGCATTGTACCCAACATGGGTCACTAAGTGGCGTAAGCATGGTAGGTGAGTACATCTTAGTTCGCAGCCTTCACGATGATTCAGAACAAGTAAAACAGCTATTTATTCAGTGTTGGCGAGATATTCGCCCGGCATTAATCAACAAAAAATCCAATGAACCGAGGATCTGGTCGACCTAAAAAAAGCGCGGTCGACCTAAAAAGGTGCGTACGCTCTTTTTTGGTTCAACGAAAACAATCATAAAGATAAGTAACGGAGCATAAAAATGGAACTCCTCCCAAGAGAAAAAGACAAGCTGTTGGTATTTACCGCTGCCTTACTAGCCGAACGACGTTTGAATCGCGGCCTTAAATTGAATTATCCCGAAGCCATGGCGTACATCACTATGGAAATTATTGAGGGTGCTCGCGATGGTAAAACGGTGGCGGAATTAATGGCCTATGGCAAAACCTTATTGAGTGCCGAACAAGTAATGGACGGTGTGGTGGAGTTGATCCATGAAGTACAAGTTGAAGCCACATTCCCAGATGGGACGAAACTTGTCACCGTTCATAATCCTATAAATTAGGGAAGGAGAAGTCTCATGATTCCAGGTGAAATTCAGGTAGCCGTAGGAGACATTGAACTCAATGTAGGCCGTAAGACGGTGAAGATTCGTGTCGAAAATACCGGCGATCGTCCTGTGCAAATTGGCTCCCATTATCATTTTTATGAGGTGAATCCTGCTTTGTCTTTTGATCGCACCGTGACTAAAGGCTTTCGCTTGAATATTGCTTCTGGCACCGCAGTGCGATTTGAGCCCGGCCAAGGCCGTGAAGTGGAATTGGTCGAATACGCGGGCACGAAAACCATTTATGGCTTCCGTGGTGACGTCATGGGCACATTGGCAGGAGCAGAATAATGGCGACGATGGACAGACAAAGTTACGCGCAAATGTTCGGCCCAACCACGGGCGACCGCGTGCGTTTAGGCGATACCGATATTTGGATTCAGGTGGAAAAAGATTTCACCGTGTATGGCGACGAAGTGAAATTCGGCGGCGGCAAGGTTATCCGCGACGGCATGGGGCAAAGCCAAGTGACCAATGACGTAGCCGTGGATTTAGTGATTACCAATGCCTTGGTGTTAGATCATTGGGGCATTGTGAAAGGCGACGTTGGCATTAAAGAAGGCCGTATTTTTAAAGTCGGTAAAGCCGGCAATCCAGACGTGCAAGATAACGTTGATATTGTGGTTGGACCGGGCACCGAAGTTATCGCTGGCGAAGGTTCGATTTTGACTGCGGGTGGCATCGATGCGCACATTCATTTTATTTGTCCGCAACAAATTGAAGAAGCTTTGACCTCTGGCGTCACCACCATGATTGGCGGCGGCACAGGGCCTGCAACAGGAACCAAAGCGACCACTTGTACACCTGGGCCTTGGTATCTTGGCAAGATGTTACAAGCCACCGACAGCATGCCGATGAATTTGGGCTTTTTGGGCAAAGGTAACGCCAGTCTGCCAGAAGCCTTAGAAGAACAGCTAGAAGCGGGCGCTTGTGGTCTGAAATTGCACGAAGATTGGGGAACCACGCCAGCGTCGATTGATTGTTGTTTGAGTGTCGCGGAAAAATACGACGTACAAGTGGCGATTCACACCGACACCTTGAATGAATCGGGCTTTGTCGATAGCACCATTGATGCCTTTAAAGATCGCGTAATTCACACCTACCATACCGAAGGCGCGGGCGGCGGTCATGCGCCGGATATTATTCGTGCGGCGGGTAATCCAAATGTTTTGCCATCGTCGACCAATCCAACGCGCCCTTATACGCGCAACACGGTAGACGAGCATTTAGACATGCTGATGGTTTGCCATCATTTGGACAGCAATATTCCAGAAGACGTGGCCTTTGCCGATTCGCGTATTCGCAAAGAAACCATTGCCGCGGAAGATATTCTGCATGATCGTGGTGCCTTCAGTATGATTTCGTCTGATTCCCAAGCTATGGGTCGAGTAGGCGAAGTCGTGACTCGTACATGGCAAACGGCTCACAAGATGAAGCAGCAGTTTGGCTTATTGCCAGAAGATCAAGAGCTTGGCGCGGACAATTTCCGTGCTCGTCGTTACATCGCCAAGTACACCATCAACCCAGCGATAGCCCATGGTATTAGCCATGAAGTGGGCTCGATTGAGCCAGGGAAAATGGCGGATTTAGTTTTATGGAAACCCGCTTTTTTTGCGGTGAAGCCTTCGATGATTATTAAGGGGGGCATGATTGCCAGCGCGCCAATGGGCGACCCAAATGCCTCTATTCCGACGCCACAGCCAGTGCATTATCGTCCTATGTTCGGTTCGTTCGGTAAGGCGGCAGCCGCAACGTCTGTGACCTTTGTTTCTCAGGCGGCATTGAATAATGGCTTGAAGGAAAGTCTTGGTTTGGATCGTACTTTGGTGGCCTGTAAAAATACGCGCAATATTTCCAAACTCGACATGATTCACAACGATTGGCTACCAAATATTACCGTTGATCCGCAAACCTATGAAGTACGTGCCGATGGTGAATTATTAACTTGCGAGCCAGCGGAAGTCTTGCCCTTGGCTCAGCTTTACACTCTCTTTTAGGGAAGTTTATTTTAGGAACATACCATGCTAGATATTTACGAAAGATTAGGCACTCATTGTCACGATCCAGTCCACACCACAGTGACCTTAACTCATGAACAGCGTGATCGTGGGCGTTTAAAGTTGGTGGGCGATAACAAGGAAGAGGTTCGCGTTTTCCTTGAGCGTGGTAAGCCACTGTTAGTCGGAGAGTTTTTAAAGTCCGAATGCGGCAAGATCGTTCAAGTGACTGGCGCAGTAGAAGACGTTGCCCATGCCAGCTGTGACGATTGGGAAGCTTTTTCCAAAGCCTGTTATCACTTGGGCAACCGTCACACCAAAATCCAAATTGGCGAACGTTGGCTACGCATTAAACCTGATCACGTTTTAGAAGACATGTTGCACATGCTTGGTTTGATCGTCACTCATGAAGAAGCCGTGTTTGTCCCAGAATCTGGAGCTTATAGTCATGGACATAGTCACCACTGACATCAGCTTATTGCGGCTTTTGCAATTAAGCAGCGTCGGCTTACCTGTGGGCGGTTTTGCCTTTTCACAAGGTATGGAATATGCCATCGACCAAGGCTGGGTGAAAAATAAAGCGGAAGTGTCCGCTTGGATCGGTTTGCAACTACAACAGTCTGTAGCGAGGGTCGATTTGCCCGTCTTGCAGCGTTGCATGGCAGCAGCTAAACAACAGGATACTGAACGCTTAATCGAACTGAATGATTTGATCCTTGCGTGCCGAGAAACCAAAGAACTGCGTTTAAACGACACTGCCATGGGTGAAGCTTTGTTTCGCTTGTTGGGTAGCTTGCAAATAGACACACCATTTAAGCGTTTAGATGAAATGAGTTTTGTCACCTTGTTTGCCATTGCCGCGAGTCATTGGAATTTGAAATCTGATCTTGCGTCGTTGGGTTTTGCTTGGTCTTGGTTAGAAAATCAAATCGCCGCCGCGACCAAATTGGTTCCCCTTGGGCAAACTCAAGCACAAGAGTTGTTAGGTGAATTACAGACAGACATTCGACAGGCCATTGCCATGTCTTTAACCGTTGAAGAAGACCGCATTGGCGCTGGGTTACCTGCCATCGCCATTGCCAGTGCTCAGCATGAAACACAATACTCGCGGCTGTTTCGCTCTTAATTCCCTCCTCTTATGAAGGGAAGGGGAGAGCTAGGGTGGGGTTTTAGGGCTTTTTGACCCCCTCCCAACCTCCCCCTTGGCAGGGGGAGGAGCTAAGGGCTTTTGTATTTATTCCCTCCCCTTATGAAGGGGAGAGCTAGGGTGGGGTTTTAGGGCTTTTTGACCCCCTCCCAACCTCCCCCTTGGCAGGGGGAGGAGCTAAGGGCTTTTGTATTTATTC
>NZ_QKLW01000004.1 GCF_003208215.1 Marinomonas alcarazii | reverse complement strand
GCCTTGGTTATCAATCTTGCTTGTCTCAATAGATAAGCTGCTGTCTTGGGCTAAAATAGTACCTGAGTTTGTTAGGTTCTTAGTTGTTAAAGATGATGATCCTACCGCTTCGACAGTTCCGCTGTTGGTTAGATTGCCTTTGGCATCAAGAGTCAAATCCGTATCTGCATGAACCAATGCACCATCTGTGTTAGTGATCTCGCCTTGTATGGTTAAATCAACTTTATCAGACGAAACAATTTGTGCCGTGTTGGTTGTGTTATCAAGCTCGCCCGCTTTAATAACAAGGCCATTACTCGATAGCGTACCTTGGTTTTCAATCTTGTTTGTCTCAATGGATAAAATGCGGTCTTGGGCTAGGATGGTGCCTGAATTAGTAAGGTTTTGGCTTTTAATCATCGTCGATCCAACGGCTTCAATAGTACCGCTGTTAGTTACATCGCCTTTCGCATCGAGCGTCGAATCAGTATCGGCATGAACAAGTGCACCATCAGTGTTGGTGACATCACCGTCGATGGTTAAATCTAGCTTGCCAGATGAAAGTATTTTTCCATTTTCAGTACTGTTGTCGAGAGTTGCTGCATTAACAACGAGGCTATTACCAGATACTGTACCTTGGTTTTCAAGCCCGCTTGTCATAATAGATAAAACACTGTCTTGTGCTAAAACGGTGCCAGAGTTAGTGAGGTTTTGACTTTTAATCGTCGCTGATCCAACGGCTTCAATGGTTCCGCTTGCATTAACAAGATCACCTAAAGAGTCAATCGTCAGAACCTTATCTGAATGAACTAATCCACCATCGACGTTATTCAAGTGTCCTGTCAGCGTTAGATCCAGCCCACCTGTTGAAAATATTTGACCGTTGACAGTTTTGTTTTCTAGCGAACTCGCCTTGATATTAATACGATCTGCCGCTATGACACTCTGGTTAGAAACCGCACCAGCATCTATTTTGATGCTACCGCTTTTAGACAATATTTTTGCACTAGCGTCGTTATTCAATTCTTGTGTCGAAATGGTGACACCATCTATTGCCTGAATATTAGCCTGTGCCGTCGTATTGTTAAGTTGATTTGCTGTAATATGGATTTCATGTCCTAATACAGCACCTGTATTTGATATATTTTCGCTCGATGCCGTCAGCGTTTTTGCACTGAGAGTACCGCTATTTAACAAGTTGCCTTGGCTATCCAACACCATGTCTTCGACGGCTTTTATTTCACCAGCGACGTTAACCCCTAAGCCTTTTTCAGTACCAATCAAGCGAATGCGATTAGCATACATACCACCAATAGCTGCAACGTCTAACGAGATCCCTGACCCAAGCGCTTTTGGACCATCTGCTTTTAAATCAGTGATGGTTTTATCTTGATAATCTATGTGATTCTGACCTGTCACAATAGTGGCATTATTGGCCCAAAATTTACCGTTTAAACTCACACTTCGAGCTAATATATCGACTTCATCAACATTACCGGCATTAAGGCCTAAGCCAGAAATATCTACATCACCTCTCGAGACATCAAACCCCGTTAAACCGCCCGCTCCATCAAACGTCGCTTGCCCTGTTGTTAAGGTGCCACGAGTGGTATTAATAAAACCACAGCCATTACAGGTAATGCCGTTTTGATTGGCAATAATCAGTTCCGCTGATTGCCCTGCAATTTCCATATAGCCGTTTAATGCACTACGGCTATTGCCTTTCACCTCATTTAAAATGATGTTGGCACTAAGGCCATTAAGGTTACTATTACCATCGACATAACCCGCCAACTGGGTATTTACAATATCCGTTGCATTATTAAAAATCAGTCCCTTGGATTCAACATTGAAGCCATTGTACTCATTGCGGGATACACCTTTCGACGACGCTTTATTGATGTTCACAATAGGTACGCCATTCGCGGCTCTGTCAAAAGACGGAGCATGGGGGGTATTCGCTGCAGTCACCCCCTGAGCCAGTAATACTCCCGGCATCGACAAATAAGAGGCCAGCATAATTTGCGCTATGTATTTTTGGTGCTTACGGCAAGGCTGCAACAGAGAAAGATGAGAGGTATAAGAAAAGTACACTCGTCGAGTAGTGGAGCATTTTGTCACGCTTAGAATGGTGGCAAGCTGAATCACTAAACGAGATAATAAACGTAACAAAACCAACATATTAATAACCTCTTCCCTAAGACTAAAAAGTTTTGGCTCTTATACAGCTCGGTCATTACTAAATCAAAATTGAGCGGAGAGCATTGCACTTACTTTGTAATCATGAGCCTTAGCGTAAGGTCCATGAGCTAAAAATGGTTCAGAAACAGAAACATCGTAATTCGCACCAAAAAGTTGCCCTTTAAACCCTAGGCTAATTCCCATTAGTGTTTTACTAGACTCTTCTTCTGCACCGTCCCCATATACCTCGCCGATATCCAGCCCTAAATAGCCTGTCGTCGAAAAACGTTTAATACTGAAAGGCAACGCAATATCATTTCTTAAACGCCAACCACTTTCAGCACTTAACGATTCGCTACCAGAAAACCCCCTTACCGTATAACGACCACCATTTGAGAACCAATCTAGCGAATAAATCGCGGTGTCTGCATATTGCATAAAAAGCCGCCCACTGTAATTCATCTTGGTTTCTAACAATGAAAAAGGCGCACTCACCGAAGTCGTCAGCGAATAAAAGCGATAATTTGGCTGAGCGACATTAGACGATGCACCAGAATCAACTTTATCCGCTCCTAACCATTCAACACCTTGATGCATACTAAGCGAAAAATCTAATACTGCGTTTGGTAAATATTTCCGATAAGAAGCCCCTAGCTCCAGCTCTGTTAAATTTCGCTGCTGCACTTCAATTTCTGTATCATCAATATAACTACGTCGATTTCGTGTTTTAACCGCACCCAACAAAGAGGTCTTGCTTTTATTATCTCTAGAAAGCACGTAATTCAAGGCAATCTTTTTATCATCCCCTGTACCACTTAGCTCGAAAGTTCGCACGCTGCCAACTGTTTCTTGCCGATAGTCCGAGCGGCTATTGCTCATTTCTAATAACCAATAGCCAATCGGCAAACTCCACGTAATAGAAGCACTATTAGATTCACCACTGTCTTTTTCCCTTGCTCTGGAAAAAGAATATTGCAAAACATCTTGAACACCGACCACATTATCAACAACACCGCTCAGTGAAAGCGGGTATTTTCCGGTGGAGCGACTTCCACTATCATCAACAGAAAAACCAACAGACCATGGCTTTGTTTGCTTTATCTGTGCAACAAGAATACTTGCATTGCTGTACGTACCTGGCTGAATTTTAAATTCAACATCTTGAGATTGAAGTCTGTTCAGTTGATCAACCGCTTGCTCCATATCCCTCAGGTTTAATACATCCCCAACCTGTAGCGGGAGTGAATGTCGCCAGAAAAAACGATAATCTTCAGGAAACTCAATCTTTTCAATAATCCCTTCTTGTATATTGATCACCAAAACATGCGAGGCAATATTTTGCTCAGGTAACACGGCTCTAGAAGTAATGTAACCTTCCGCCAATAATTTCTGATTAATCAAACGTACGTAAGCTTGGATACTATCAAACCCCATACATTGCCCAATATAGGAATCTCCCTGAGAGGTTGCCCAGTCAGACAGCAATCCTTTTATGTCAATGCTATCAATAACAAAACAAACACTTTCGTGGGGTAGATCCGGTAAATCATCCACCTGCGGCAATTGAATAGGTGGTGAAATGACCTGCATTTTTTGATCTAAGGCTTCTTGTGCGGCTTTATCGCGTAATCGCCACTCAGTCTCATCTCTAATAGAATCATTCTGGGCTGCGGTTAAATAGAATGGAATACACAGTAAACTACAACCGGTTAACCATCGCTTCCCTAGCCTTACAATCACACCATCTCCCTAGCAGCAATGTCATAGATAAAGATAGCCTTATCTACATCCACAATACTTACACAAGCTTACATAAATTTACATTTGGCGATAATAAAGAACGATTATCAATTGATCAATAAAAAAACGTAAATAAACCGTCAGCCATTCAAATGATTCGCGTTTCTACCTGTAAACTCGCCACTAGAAGAACAAAACCCTCTCGCCAAAGCGCAGGTCGCTTTGGCGTTTTTGATTTTATTCAAGATAAGCTCTGGTTCTGTACCTGTTTCCATTTGAACGGCTAACAGCGCGGCGGATTCGGCGACTCCATAGACACCGACGGTGTTGAAGATGTAGTCGGATTTAGTACTAAGAAGCGACTCCATAGGTGTCAGCTCTTGGGCACTGTAGGTGTTGAAGTCCCAATGGTATTTGTCAGCGAGAGCGATAAGGTTTGTTTCGTCGGCTTTGATGTCAATGCTGTTTAGAGAGTGAATATCGCTGGGCGTTAAGCCTTTTTGCGCTAGGGCGTCGAGCATGAGACTTTCGATAAATTCCAGAGGGCAATGGCGTTCGCAACCCATTCCCAAAGTATAAACTGGGTTAAGATAAGGTTTCGCTGTGGTCATAACCAACTGTGCGCCAAGGGATTTTGCCACTTGCGCGCCCCACTCGTTGGCGCCGCCTTCATGCCCCGATAGCAATGGAATAACAAACTTGCCTTCTTCATCCAATACTAAGACTGGCGGGTCTTGATACTTGTCTTGTAACACCGGCGCGAGGGTTCGCATCACGATGCCCGTGGCGCAGATGAACACCAGCCAATCGCCATTTTTAAACGCCGTTTGCACGAACTCAGCAAAAGGTTTTGGTTTGTAGTCGACAACCGCATCAGGCCAGTTATTCAGCGCCACGTTAGACAATAGTTTTCTTGCCAACCGTTCACCTGCTGGCGTTAATGCAACAAAGCGTATCACCGCGTGCCTCGCTCACTTTTCGTGACCACGAACAAAGAAAAATACGGCCCTGCTTTGTCTTCTAAGGTCGATACATCGCGCACGATACGTTCATTCTCACGGCCTATGTATTCAAGGTATTTCGCGTCTTGCATGCGGTTAGTTTTGCGCAGCGCCATTAATATTCGCGGACGCGCACGCCCTGCTTTCATAATAACCACACTGTCGTGCTGCTCTAACGCGGTATCAATTTGCTGGGCGGTATGACGACCACTCACCACAGCGAAGGATTCTTTCAACACGGTTAACGGATGATTCAAGGCGGACGATGCGGCATTGATTGACGACACACCAGGCACAACTTGACATTGAAAATCCCCTTCTAGACGCTCTAATAAATACGCGAAAGAGCCAAAAAACAACGGGTCCCCTTCACACAAGAAAACCACGTCTTTGCCTTGCGATAATTCATTAGCAATGGCTTTTGCGCCATTGTCGTAGGCTTCATTTGCCAATGATCGATCCGTCGACATAGGCATAACAATAGCGATTTCATTCTGCGCATGAGTCACACCTGCAAAGGCTTCACTGGCGATGGTTTTCGCCTGAGAACCCCCTTCGTTATTGGCAAGGTAACTCACCACGCTGGCACCTTGAATCAAACGCAAGGCTTTTAAGGTGATCAATTCTGGATCACCGGGACCTACACCCACACCAATGAATCGGCCTGTTTTTTGAGATGTTTCCAAGGCACTCATTGTGCGTTTTCCTTATAATTTGTCTTAGTCGTTTTTTGTGTAACATGCTTTGTAAAATGAGCAAGCGCCACCGGTAAGCTTGGGCGAAATAATCGCTGCCCTGCTAATCGTTCGCCTTTAGCGATTGATACTTGCAAGCCTTGTTCGACTGCGTCTTGCGCTTCGTCACGTTGTTGAGCGAATTGCATAACCTGATATTTTGTCTCTTCAGTAACTGCGCTCACCATCAAACTACCACCCGCCGGTAAGAGATCCCAAACCTGTGCCATCAAGACGCTTAACTCGCCATCACTACCACCAATGAAAACTTTGTTTGGCTTGCCGTGCTCTTCATCATTACGAGCAAGTAAATCCATCAGCACTTCCGGCGCTCGCCCTGCGACAATCGATAAATTCTGCATCACACCAAAACGATCTCGATTGGCTGTTAAACACGCCAAACGATCTGGATGATGTTCAATGGCTATAATCTGACTACGCGGATGCCAATAGGCCATTTCCACGCTCACACCACCGCAACCCGCGCCAATGTCCCAAACCGTGTCGCCCTGCTCGATGTTCATGTATGACAAAATCGCCAAACGCACTTCTCGCTTAGTAATCATACCTTTGCCGTCACCTTTGTCGGTCACAAATGAGGCGTCAGGAATACCCACAGAACTTGGATAAAGGGAGGTTTGTTGACTGGTTTTCAACACAATGACATTGAGCGGATCAAATTCCAGTTCGCCTTCTATAAGAACCCCAGAGGCAAACGTACGGACTTTTTCTTGCGGATACCCCAAGGCTTCGCAAACAGTGATCTCACTTTGATCCAACCCAGCTTTAACACATTCTTCGGCAATATGTTTCGGTTGGCTATGTTGGTCCGTCAGTAACACCAAGGTTTTATTCGATTGCAAATGACGACGCAAAGACGCCAGTGGACGACCATGCAAACTCACCGCCTGCACGTCTTGCAAGGATAGTCCAAGACGATGACACGCTACTTGAATACTGGAAACATTCGGATAGAAATGTAGGTTTTCAAGAGAAAAATTACGCATCAACCAAGCGCCAATGCCGTAATACAATGGATCACCAGAGGCCAACACCACCACCTGCTTTGCGCCCTGAGATTGCCATTGTACGAAAGATTCTTTTAGCTCTTTTAGCTTGGGTAAATCCTCACGCTGACCTTGATGAACATATTGTCCAATAGTGTCATGCTGACGCGGCGCACCCAACACAATATCGTTCGGAGACAAACTCGCCAAAACCGCTTGCGCCGCCTCATCCAGATGCGCCACTTGATTAACGCCCAAACCGATAACATGGATTGGCATTTGTGTGTGTTTCATAAACCTACTTCCATTCAATGCCCCCGCACTAAGGGGCGAGGTATCTGTGGTTCATTAGAACATCGCAGCCCGCTCCTCCCACAGCTAAGAGGGAGGTTGGAAGGGAGTCAGAAAAATTAACAACCCCATCCTAACCTTCCCCTTGAAGATAAGGGGAAGGAACAAAAAAGTGTTTAACTCCTCCCCCTGCTAAAGGGGAGGCTGGGAGGGGGTCAAAAACCTAACAACCCCATCCTAACCTTCCCCTTGAAGATAAGGGGAAGGAACAAAAACAAATTTAGCACCCAAAGCATTAATAATACTCACCAATATTACAGCGCAACAAGGCATTACAACTGGCCGATGTCACGGCGCTGCCGCCCATTCGCCCTAACAAGGTGATGCATTCAATGCCCAGTTTCTCGTGGGCTTCCCAAAGCGCGTCTTTCGATTCCGCCGCGCCAACAAAACCCACAGGCATACCGATAATCAAAGCAGGTTTTGGCGCGCCTTGCTCTATCATTTCCAACAGGCGAAACAACGCCGTAGGCGCGTTGCCGATTAACACCACGCTGCCAGCAAGGTCGTCTTGCCATAAACTCAATGCCGCCATCGAGCGAGTCTCACCTTTGCTTTTTGCCAATTCCGCCGTGCGAGGATCGTTCAAAAAACACAAGGGTTCTCGCGTTATCATGCGTTTGGTCACGCCTTGCTTAACCATTTCCACGTCGCACAAAATCGCCCCATTATTGGCCAACGCCTCGCGCCCTGCTTGAGTTGCGTTGGCACTGAAGCGTACTTGTTCAGCCACATCGGGCAAACCAAGGCTGTGCACCACGCGCATAACCACTTGTTGCTGGTCTTGGCTCAAGCCAGACAAATCGGTTAACTCGCGGATTTGTCGAAAGCTATCGCTCTCAATGGCTTGAGGATTATTTTCGTATTTTCTTTCGTATTGAGAGTCGTCTGAAGAAGTCACTGTTGGCAGTCTTTTGGTTGATGCTTAATATGGATAGAAGCGTTGCCCCAAGCCGCTAAACAGGCTTGCAAGCATTCTTCTGTGTCACTAAATTCTCGCTCGGCGTCGGGTAAGATTGGCCGAGCATGTAGTAAAACGGGAATAAATAATTCTCTAGCGGCTTCCAGCTTTGAATACGTCGCCCCACCACCACTGTTTTTACTGACGATGACATCGATACCTTGATCGATTAATAATTGCCTTTCATCTTCTAACGCAAAAGGCCCTATGGCCTTAATCCAGCGAACCCTGCCTGGTAGAGCAAACTTAGGCTCAACTGCCGTGCGCCACACAATGCGTTCAACGCTTGGCAAATGTAAAATACGTTCAAGCAAAGCCTCACTCATTTGCCCTGCGCTTAATAATGGCACTCGAAAGCCATCAAGCCGCGCCAGTAAATCGGCTTCGTCTTGGTACTCTTGCCACAGATCGCCTTCTTTTTTTTGCCAAGCAGGACGATGAAAACGCCAACAAGGAATGCCAACCTCTTTGGCCGCCGTCACCGCTTTGCTGCTCATGGTTTGCGCATAAGGATGGGTAACGTCCAAGATCGCATTAATGTGATTGTCCTTTAAATACTGAGCCAAACCACCAAATTGGGTAAAGCCACCGACCACCAACTGACAATCTACTTTGGGAACGCGAACCAACCCAGCCAAACTGTAGATGACGCTGACATTCTCTTTATGCAAAGAGTCGGCTAAACGACGAGCATCAGCGGTGCCGCCTAACAATAAAACCTTCATGCCCTGTCTCGCTTATTCCTATCCAAAGCCCGTCCAACAAATTGGCCTTTGCGATCAATCGCCCAGACTTCCAATTCTATGTGAACAGGAATGTATTTTCTGGCAAAGTCTAAGGCTTGCTGGCAAATAGCATCAGCTAGTGGCAAACCTTCTGACATGGCGAACGACAAGGCTTCCACGCTGGTATTGGCGTTTTTCATGCGCTCTTGTAACTCAGCACCGGCCCCCAAACTGGCCGCCAGTTGTGCCAAGGCACCAAGATCAATACTCGATGCTCGACTGTTTAAATCAAGATGATGCTGGGCCAGCTTACTGATCTTACCAAAGCCTCCGCAAATACTTAACTTAGTCAGTTGAGTAGGTGCGGTGGATTCCACTTTTTTAATGTGCTTTAACACAGCGCCAACAAAGTCACCCATTTCGATCAAGGCCATGTCGTCGAGCTGATAATGGCTTTTTATTGCGTCTTCGCTGGCGTTGCCAGTCGTTGCTGCAATGTGAGTCAAATTATTGGCTCGCGCCACATCGATGCCTTGATGAATAGACGCAATATAAGCCGCACAAGAAAAAGGTCGAACAATGCCCGTCGTACCGAGAATCGATAAACCACCTAAAATTCCCAAGCGTGGATTCATGGTTTTTTGCGCAATTTGTTCGCCATTAACAACACCAACAGAGACATCAAATCCTCCCTGGTATTGATAGGTTTGTGCAAAACCTTCCAAGTGCTCTGTCATCATTTTGCGCGGCACAGGATTAATCGCAGGTTCGCCCACATCAAGTAACAAACCGGTTCGCGTGACAGTGCCCACACCTTGTGCTGCATGAAAACGCACGCCTTGCTCTGATGACAATCTCAGTTCAACAAATAACGTAGCACCATGCGTGGCGTCTGGGTCGTCTCCCGCGTCTTTTATCGTTGCGGTTTTGATGCCATTGTCTATTTCTTGGTATTCGGTAATGGGTAGGTCGACTACTTTGCCTTTGGGCAAAGTAACACTGACGCTTGAATCTTGTTTATTGGCAAAAAGAGCCTGAGCGGCCGCCACACAGCAAGCTGTCGCGCACGTACCGGTCGTTAAACCAGTGCGCAATGGCGCGGGCGATTCAGCACTTTCAGGCCACATTACTTTAGTTACCTTTTCCTAAAAAAATCTTGGCGGTGACGTCAAGGTTCGAAGGAAAGAATAAATGCAGATAACTGGCCGTTAGACCTTTTTGCTGATAAATCGCTTCGCCCGGTGCTGGGTGTCTTTGTCGTCGACCATAACCCACAGGTTCTGGCGTATTGGCACTGCGAGATCTATGATGGGCATGACCACGGATTTCGCCTTGCGGAATAACAGCCGTTTGCATGCCTTGGCAACCACGTTTGCCACGCATCGCACCTTGGCCTGCTAAAATCCCCAACATGGGATAACACTGATTATCCAAATCGGTTAAATCCTCCAAGCTATACAACATGCCACCGCACTCCGCCAAAATGCCTTTACCAGCAAGGTAAAAGTCTTTAATCGCTTGGCGCATCCCTGTGTTTTCCGATAAGGCTCGAGCATGCAATTCAGGATAACCGCCCGGCAACCAAAGGGCATCGGCCTCAGGCAGGGTTTGATCTTTTAATGGCGAGAAAAACACCAATTTAGCGCCCAAGCTTTTTAGCGCAATCAGATTGGCATCATAGATAAAGCTGAACGCGGCATCTTTGGCAACGGCAATGGTTTTCCCCGACAAACTTTGTTCAATAGTTTGCTCTGTGTCTACTTGGCTGGCAGGGTAAAAAGGTACGGCACTAGGCAAGTTTAACAACCCTGTATCTTGGGTTTCTTTGAGCCATTCAACCGCCGCTTCAAAACGCACTTCTAGCTCATCTTTCACTTCGTCCGCTTGCACCAAACCCAAATGGCGCTCTGGTAAAGTAACCTCTTCATCACGCTTTAAGGTTGCAAGCAAAGGTAAGTTTGCTGGCAGCGCATCACGAATCAGCTCTGCATGACGTTCGCTGCCGCAGCGGTTGGCAATCAGCCCAGCGACTTGCACATCATCGCGAAAATTCGCCAAGCCAGACGCAACGGCAGCCGCAGTCTGCGCCATGCCTTTAACATCCATAACAATAGCCATGGGAATACCAAAACGAGCGGCCAGATCAGCGCTGGATGGCTCACCATCAAACATGCCCATAGCACCTTCTACCAAGATCAAATCCGCCACTTGGGCGGCTTGATAAAGCTTATCTTGGCAGTACTCTTCACCCGCCATCCAAATATCCAGTTGTTCAACTGGCTGCTTAGACGCTTGCGCTAGAATTTGCGGATCAAGGTAATCAGGACCTGTTTTAAACACACGGACGACTTTGTCTTGATTGGTAAAATAACGCGCCAGCGCAGCAGTAATGGTGGTTTTCCCCTGGTTCGACGCAGGTGCTGTCAAAAATAACGCAGGACAATGAACAACAGAAGTGGTCATAAAGCAGTCTCTAAAAGCGAATTCAATAAAACGTATTGTGCACCCAAATGCTGGGCAATATCTTGACCTCGACCACGCTTAATGGCCGCGTTTTCAGTATCAATCAACACCGTATTACCTGGCAAAACAAGATCTGACACATCGGCTTGGGTGCGACCATCGGTCAAGATGTAAGTTTGGCTGTGTAAGCCAATGGTTGTCCTATGTTGCTGCGCTAAATACTGACTGGCGTTTTCAATGGCAACCCGAAACGGCGTGCCACCGCCTGCGCCTAAGTTCTCCAATAAATCCGCGATTTCTTTGGGAGCCCGTACTTTGGGCAAAATAGACGACACGCCCTCTTGCCCAAAACCTAAAATGGCGATCTGCTCTCGGGCTAAATAGGCACGCTTGGCAATGTCTAAAATCACGCCCTTAGCATGGGCAAAAACGCCTTGGCTCAAAGTCGATGCTGAGGTATCTAACAACACCAAATGCAAAACAGCCTGACCGGTTTTAGCAGGCTTAGGAGTCAAATTTTTCGGAGGCCATTCTTGTGGTTGGCTGACTATACTGCGAAACCAATCAATCCCATCCGCTGATTGACGGTCAACCGATTGCGCCACATCAGGACGATAACCGCCCTGCTGCTTGCCTTTATGCTTTCCCGGCGTTACCTCTCCAATAAGTGATTGAGTTGGGCGACGCTGATGCTTTTCATCCTCAATAGCAATCTCTATCGGTGCGCTACTTGTAAGCGCTTGTGGCTCCATGCTTCCCCACTCCCCCGAACCACTTTGCTTATTTTCGTAATGACCTTGCGAGCTTTCGCTTTGTGGTTGATTCGCGTTACCTTGTGAAGGAGAACGAGAAGCATCAGGACGACGTGACGGAGGCGGACTGGAGGCCTGAGGCGGTGCTTTTACTTGGCGACGATGCGCCAACACTAAGTCTTCTACGGCCTGAATATCATCCCAAGATACGCTTTTTGCACCACGCCATGCAGCGTGTGTCATCGCCGCTCTAATCCACACGATATCACCACGAACACCATCAATGTTTGCTAACTGGCAACGAGTCGCCACTTCTAAACGTAGCTCATCCGAGCAACGCACTTGCGCCAAAGCCTGTCTTGCCAAGCGAATGCTGTTTTTTAGGTTGCGCTGTTTGTATTTGAAGGCATCACAAAAGGCGTGTGTATCTTGATCATATTCATCACGCAGACGAACAATCTGCACGCGCTCTTCAAGGCTATATTGGTTGCTTAATTCCACCATCAAACCAAAGCGATCTTTTAACTGCGGACGCAGCTCGCCTTCATCAGGGTTCATGGTACCAACCAATAGAAACCGTGCCGCGTGCTCGTGACTAATACCATCACGTTCGACGCGGTTTACCCCGCTCGCGGACACATCCAAAAGTTGATCGACTAAATGATCGGCCAGCAAATTCACTTCATCGACATACAAAACCCCGCCATGGGCTTTGCTCAATAAACCAGGCTTAAAGGCGACGTTCTTATCTTGCAGGACTTGCTCTAAATCCAAGGCGCCAAGCAAACGGTCTTCGCTGGTGCCCAGTGGCAAGGTGGCAAAAGGTGCCAATTCCTCACCATCCAGCGCTGGCATAACGCCCGACAAACCGCGAGCCAAAGTAGACTTTGCTGAGCCACGGGGACCGCTGATTAAGACACCACCGATGTGTGGATTTATCGCACAGAGAATCAATGCCAATTTAAGCGGTTCTTGCCCAGCTACTGCGGTAAATGGAAAGTCACTAGAGGCTAAAGGAGACATTGAGTTACCTGTTGCGGTTCGTTAAGGTCAAATAGAAAAACATAAGCCCTCTATTGTAGGCGTTTTCCCTATGTTTTGTCTTGTTTGACCTTATCTATGCACCCTATTTATGTCAAACCTAAAGCCTTCAGCTTAGCTTGAACGAAACGCATGCAACCGCAAAGAGAGCGGACAAGAGCAATGACGCCTTAGGCCAATGACGATTGACCAGAATATTCAGCAATCAAGGCTTCCACCAATCCTAAATCAAATTGATTAATCGCTGTTTGAATGGCTTTTTGTTGATTCGAGGACAAAGACTGACCCAACACCTGAAAGACGTCTTTGGTGGTCTGAACATCTCCACTTTGCGCCGCTCGCAATAATGGCAGCCAATCTTCTACCGTTAACTCAGGCAACGACTCGTTTTGCTCAACTTTCAAAGCCTCGCCTGCAAGCTCGCCATGAGAATCATTTTGACTTTCAGCACTGTCAGCGATAGGTACAAACTTCACATCAAGGTGAGCGGCTAATGCGGTATAAATGTTTTCAATCTGATAAGGCTTGGCAATGACCTGCCAAAAACCTTCATCCAAAAGGGCTTGCTGCTCATGAACTAATGTTGACGCTGTCACAGCAATAACAGGCACCCGCCGCTCTTGGTCTTCTTTTTGAATAAATTTTAATAAGTCGATTCCTGTTTTATTAGGCATACGAATGTCGGTCATTACCAAATCAGGCGAATATTGCCCAAACGCTTTTATAGCTTGCTCGCCATCTTCGGCCTCAATAATCTGACAACCCGCACTTTCAAGCAAAGACACAAGAATATCTCGTGACCATTCGTCATCCTCTGCCACCAGCACTTTGATGGGATTATTAAGCCTCATATTCAACAATGAATCTTGCTCACCCGCATCCAGTACGTCATCGTCTTCTACTTTCGATAGAGGTAAGTCGACAACAATTTGCGTTCCTACACCGTCACTGCTTTTAACTGACAACGAACCCTGCATTAGCTTAACAAGAGTCGTCGACAAGGCTAAACCTAACCCAGTTCCACCTGATGCTTCGCCCGCTTTACCCTGTACAAATGGCGTAAACAGATGCTCCATTAACTCTGTCTCGATGCCTGGCCCTGTATCTTCAATACTGACATGAATGCGTTCTTCTACAATTTGAACAACCGCCTTAACAGACCCTTGGGCTGTAAATTTCACTGCATTACCCAAAAGGTTGGTAATGATTTGCTGAAATTTAACGGGGTCCATCCAGACATACAGGCGATCATCGACATCGCACTCTACGATAAGGTCTAACCCTTTATCCTGGGCTTGTCCTTGAAAGAGTTTGCTAATCTGACTGACTTCTCGGCATAAATTCATTTTTTGTTCATGCAATACAAGTCGACCAGACTCAATACGCGCTATGTCTAAAATGTCGTTGATTAGGCCTAGTAAACGATTTCCTGCGCTGGCAATCGATAAAAATCGCGTTCTGGAAACGCCCGTCAGTTGATTGTCTTCACTAATTAATTGCGCGTAACCAATAATGGCATTAAGCGGGGTGCGGATTTCATGACTCATATTGGCAAGGAAATGGCTTTTCGCTTGGCTTGCTTGTTCTGCTGCTTCTTTGGCTTGCTCTAATTGTGCAGAGACATTTTTTTGCTCAGTAATATCACTCATGATATAACCTACAGAAGTGGCATGACCATTGTCATCACGAAGTAAAAAATAGGTTTCATGAGTAGCAAAAACTCGACCATCCATGCTTTTAGCCTGCATTTCGCCCTCCCATACACCATGATCTTTGACATAAGGAATCACAGTTTCTTTGAGATATTTCTGGCTAGCTTCAGGGTAAAAATCAAGATAATTTAATTCTGCCAAAGACGCATCGGTGACTTCTTCATCCACACCAAGCAGGCTGCGTATTTTTTTATTAAAGTAGTTAATATCACCATCCAATGTCGCCATCGCAAAACCTTGCGCTGAATTATCTGCAAAGCTTTTGAACAACTTAAGCTGGTTAATAAGTCGATGGCGCTCGGTAATATCTCGAGCTATGCCCAACGTGCCACAAAAGTTTATGGCAGGTTCGACCACAGGAACACGATGTACTTCAAATAAGCATGGCTCACCTCCATCTTTCGGCGTCCCCCAGCCTTGCTCATGTGATGTCATACCGGTTTCTAAAGGCGCATTTCCTACTCTTTGGTAATAGGCCCCTTTTCCATCTAGGTCTAAATCTATGTCGCTTTTTCCCTTCACTTCATCCAATGTCAGCTGATTGAAATCCAAAAAAGCCTGATTGCAATCTAGATAGTTCCCCTGCTCATCTTTAGACCAAACTATGTCGGGGATATTATTAAGCAATGAAGATAAAGTTAGCTCTCGACGCTTTGCATCTTCACGAGCAAGAATTAAATCGTTCTCAGTCTGGACCCAATAGCCAACTTCTTCAAAGATGCCAGCCACACTCAGGGCTCTATTACGCTTATCTCTTCGGATGACGCTGCCGCGCATTTCGATCCAAAAGCATTCATTTAAAGGGTTTTGAATTTGCAGACGCACTGACTTACGCTCACTCGCCGCTTTTTGCTCAATCAAGCCTTCTGCCCATGCGTTGAACGCCAATTGATCATCTGGGGATAAGAACGCCAACCAGTCTTCTAGACTTTTAGGTGTCTTTTTTTCTTCAAACCCTAGCTGCATAAAAAATTCGGAGGAAGCATACAACCGATTTGTTTCCGGATACCACTCCCAAACACCGGCGTTGGTCGCAAGAATTGCTCTTGAATAACGGCGTTGTAAAAGCTTGAATCGCCATAAGAAAACAATCTGCAGCACCACTAAAATAAAAGCGGTCGCACAAAATAGAAACACGAGTATTTTGAAGAGTGTTGGCAGTTGCATATCCATGCTTAATCCTTAGAAACATCAAACGTACGACTTACTGTAGATTGGATATTTGTTCTGCTCTGAGTTTTCGATACTCTAGAGTTTTTCAGGCTTATGAAAAAAGTAACCTTGACCCCATTCCACACCAAGCAATTTCAATTTATCAACAATGCTTTGGTTTTCAACAAATTCAGCCACAACGGGTTTGTCCAGCATTTTGGCTAGCTTAACAATTGAATCTACCATGCCGTAATGGATTTCATTGAGGTGCATGTCTTTGATAAACATGCCGTCTATTTTGATTAGATCGAAGGGCAAATCCATTAAATAGGCAAAAGAAGAAAAACCGGTACCAAAATCATCCAGCGCAATCGCACAACCATGCTCGTGCAGCAAAGACATGAAACGGCGAGTGTCAGCGAAGTTATTTAATGCCTCGGTTTCGGTAATTTCAAAACAGAACTTTGAACCGTCCAACTGAAATTCCGTCAATTGCTCAACAATGAATTCTGCAAAGTTCGCCTGTCTAACAGACAGCGCTGAAACATTAAGCGCCACTTGATCTATTGTTTCCCATAAATCACTGTTTTCAGCCATTCTCTGCATAGTATGGCGAATCACCCAGCGGTCTATTTTGGAAACAATGCCAAAGCGCTCTGCAGCACGGATGAAATCATTTGGGTAAATTAATTTACCCGTATCTTCATCAATGAGCCTTACCAGTATCTCAATCTTCTTTTTCGGCTCTTCTTTAAGAAGCGAAAATACTTGCTGAAAATGAATTTCAAAGAGATCTTTTTCTAAACCATCGATAATACGAAGGCCCCAATTTAAATTCCCACGATGCTCTTCATAAGCCAAATCTTGTGCATTTTTGATAATTTTAGAATGAATGCCAGACTTTTTACTGGTGTAACATAGTTCGTCCGCGAGCATCACTACTTGTTCAAATGACACCATATCGATGGTAATAGGCATAGCAACTTGGGTTACTGTCATGCGAAATTTGCGCTCGTCCCAGACGAACGAGAACTGTTGAATGGCTTTTTGCAAAAGCCGAAAGAAGGATTCGACCGCCTCATTTCCCCCTTGGCTAATCACTATGGCAAATTTATCACCACTTAAACGCGCACAAAAATCACGCTGCGGATCCACAAGCTCACTCATCATGATCGCCAGTTGATGCAATAATTCATCACCAGCAATACAGCCGCATGAATCGTTGATCAGTCGAAATTCATTAATATCAATTAATACAAAATAAGGTATGTGATTGGATGTATTGGCTTGGATACCAGAGATAAGATAAGAAATGTGTTCGTCTAGTGCATCACGATTATATAGTTGTGTAACAAAATCATGCTGCGCTAAATACTTTAGACGATCTTGCATGTAGCGCCTTTCGTTCACTTCTTTGCGCAGATTGCGATTTAGCAGATTTAGGTCAGCGGTTCGCTCACGCACCTTTTCTTCTAGGTGAGATGTTAATTCCCTGAGTTCATTAACAAGTTGAAATTTTTCTAGTTGATGCTGAACCCTGGCTCGAACTTCCTCTATCCGGATTGGCTTACTAATATAATCATTACCGCCGGCCTCAAAGCCACGACTCACTTCATCTTCTAATGCGGTGACAAAAATAACAGGGATATCTTTGTGTACAGGGTGGGATCGAATTCGTCGACAAGTTTCAAAGCCATCTATGCCGCCCATCATAACGTCTAGCAACACTAAGCAAGGTTCCGTTCGTTCTAATAGCTCTAACGCCCTTTCACCAGAATTCGCAACAGCAATCTGACAATCTAACGTATCCATTACTTCTTGTAATACGCGTAAATTCTCAGGTACATCATCGACAATCAACACTGTTGGGAATTGCTTCATACCTAGCTATGCCTTTTCTATGATTTTACAATCACTTGTAAAAGTAATTAAAACGCCATAATCGAACAATATGTAAGTAACACCCCTAAATATTAACCCTGTTTCCGACAAAAGATCCATCTTAGTTACGCAGATAAAAAGGCAAAATGTAAATAAACCCTACCTTAAGTCATGATATCAGCACATATAAGGTACGTATTAATTTAATTTTAAGATGAGAAGCAAGATAAAAAAGCGCCAATAAAGTGCGTTCAATGAATCACATTGCCTCATAACGCACCTTAATCAACTCAGCAGAATACTCGTTACTAGAAGAATAAAAGTCTCAATTCGCTTTCGCATCAACCAAGGAATTCTGCGCCCATTTTGGCGGTCGATGATAACGGCCGACAACAGAGCTCAATAGCAAAAATGCCAACAAGGAATAGCCTAACTGACTTAAATCAAGGAAGATTATGGCAGCCACCAAAACCAAAATATCAGCCAATAACGTGGTTTTACTGGCATGGATAGAAAATTGACGCTCTAAATAAACCGCCAATATATTTAATCCGCCCAATGAAGCGTTATGTCGAAATAAAATAATAAGCCCAAAGCCTACCAACAACCCACCCAATGCGCCCGAAAGCCCAGGATGCATGGATACAATAACATAATACTTCATCAGCTCAGATAAAGCGGATAAAAGACTAACGCTGGCAAATGTTCGGATAGTAAAATCACGGCCTAAAGCACACCAGGCCAAGATATAAAAAGGAATATTCAGCAAAAAGAACAAAGTACCAAAAGATAAGTCTGTCAATCTGAGCAGAATCATACTGACTCCCGCCGTTCCACTAATTAATAGTCCGGCAGAATTAAGAATGTGTAAGCCTAAAGCAACAAGCAAACAGCCCTCAACAATAGAGAGCCAACGGTGAGTGGTTTTCATGGCAATGTCCTTTACGGATAACGTATTAACTTTTGGTTAATAACAAAGGTTTGTAAATCGCCTCTTTTGGAAGCGGATAACACAGACCAGATACAGTACTGAGCCTATCAGTACAATTTGTGCATATTTCATACCATAAAAGAAAAATGCACAATCAGTTTTTACGGATTTATTGGCACTTTCACTCATTTATATAGTCAATAAGCATTAGCACTACTCTTCCAGCCAAAAACAGAGCTACAATACAATAATGAGAATAACACTTAGACAATTACAGATATTTGAAGCCGTTGTGCACACCGGATCCGTAACCGCGGCCGCCGAAATGGTTTCTATTAGCCAGCCCGCAGCAAGTCAGGCCCTAAGAGAGCTAGAAGCCCTGTTAGGACGCCCTCTTTTTCGACGCCATGGCAAGCGCTTACAAATCACGCCCCAAGCTAGACACCTACTTCCGCAGGCTCGAGCCGTTCTAAGCCAGATAGAGCAAATAGAAAGCATGGGCAATGAAGACGAATTAAGTGGTTCTCTTCACTTAGCCGCAAGTGTAAGCGTTGGCAATTATCTGCTTCCAAAACAAATGTCTTTATTTAAGCGCCAACACCCAAACATCCGCTTTAACCTAGATATTGGCAATACTCAAAGTGTTATCCAACAGCTGTTAACAGGTAAAGCTGAAGTAGGCTTTATTGAGGGTTACTGCCAACATGCAGAGCTCATGACACAAGTGTGGCTTAAAGATGAATTAGTCGTATTTGGCTCTGCAGAAGAAGATCGACCAGAAAACTTATCTTGGGAAGACTTAAAAGAAGCCAGCTGGGTAATGCGTGAATCAGGATCAGGAACAAGGAACATACTTGAGCAAGCAACGGCTGCTCATATTCCTCAGCTCAATGTGGTGTTATCTCTTGCTCATATGGAGGCAGTAAAACAGGCCGTCATCCATCAGATGGGGTTTGGCTGCTTATCTCGAATGGCTATTTCGCAAGAGCTGAACTCTGGGCTGATACGCCTTTACCAAACACCTTTAGAGCTCAACCGAAATCTATTAATCGTAACGCCAAAAAATACAGCGCTTACTCAAAATGCCCAACGTTTTATTGATCTTTGTCGTGCCGTTCCTGTTTTACCAAGCATTTAAAACCAATAGCAAAAATAGAATGCTGATTAACATTATGCATTCTCTTGTTGTAGTTTGCACAAAGGCCAATACAATCAACTCATTACATAAGCCATGCGACCCCTAGAAAAAATATGAATATTAATAAAATAGACCTTAATCTTCTTATTTATCTCGATGTACTGTTAAGAGAATGTAACGTCACACGTTCTGCAAATAAACTTAACATCACACAGCCCGCGATGAGCAATGGATTAAAGCGCTTAAGAGATCTACTGGGTGACCCGTTACTTGTTCGCACCAGCGAAGGCATGAAGCCCACAGAAAAAGCCCTCCGTTTGCAGCCCATTGTGCGTAAAGTACTTCTCGAGTTAGAAGAAGCTCTGCAGCCAGAAGCAGACTTTAATGAAAGCACAAGTACACGAGTGTTTCGCATTATGGCAAGTGACTACGCGGCTTCTACGGTAATTCCACGATTACTCAATCGTTTGCGTGAATTCGCACCAGGCATCACATTAGACATCATGACCCCGAGCGATGTGACCTTTCATGATGTCGAAGCCGGTAAGATTGATATGGCGATTAATCGCTTTGAAGAATTACCCCAATCATTTCATCAAAAAAGCGTTTGGTTCGACACCTTTGTCTGCATGATGAGCTCAAGAAACCCAATTAAAGATCACTTTGACATTGACGCCTACTTGGCGGCTCAGCACATATGGGTAAGTAAAACAGGGTTTGGCGTCGGTGTTGGTATGGACCCAAACGACGTACAAAAATTAGGCTGGGTTGATGAAGCACTGCAGACACTGGATCACAAACGTAGTATTCGAGTCTTTACCAGAAGCTACCACACCGCAATGCATCTAGCGCTTGAGCAAGACCTGATTGCCACGCTGCCCAGAAAAGTGGCCATGGTGAACAAAAAGAACCCTGATCTGGTGATTTTAGACCCACCATTCGATATTCCCAAAATTGAACTAAAAATGATTTGGAGTCCGCTCCTTCATCACGATGCCAGTCATATTTGGTTTAGAAGGCAGGTCATCGATGTTGCCAATGAGCTAAAAGCACAAACCAAAACATAAGACATCAACATGCTTTCTATCTCACACATTCATCACGTCGCTATTATTTGTTCGAACTACCCAGTTTCAAAGAAATTTTATAGTGAAATACTGGGGTTTCGTATCGTTGCTGAGACCTATAGAGAAGAACGCCAATCCTACAAACTCGATCTTGCTGTTACTCCCAATCAACAAATAGAACTGTTTTCATTTCCCTCGCCACCAGCACGTCTTTCTCGGCCAGAAGCACAAGGCTTGCGACATTTAGCGTTTGCTGTAGACGATTTAGAAGCTTGCATACAGCATCTAAATCAGCATGGTGTGATAACCGAAGCCATCCGACTGGATGAACTTACGGGTAAACGCTTCACCTTCTTCACTGACCCTGACGACTTGCCTCTAGAGCTTTATCAGCTATAAAACCAATAAACCCAATGGCAAAAAAAACGCCCGCTACTTTTCAGTAGCAGGCGTTTTGGTCATATAAAACCGAAAGTTTTATAGAGATTTTGAGTTCTCAGCAAGGTAAGACGCAACACCTTCAGGTGATGTGTTCATTCCTTTGTCGCCTTTGTTCCAGCCAGCTGGGCAAACTTGACCATTTTCTTCGAAGAATTGTAGCGCATCAACGATACGAACCAATTCATCCATGTTACGGCCGATAGGCTCGTCGTTAACAACTTGTGAACGAACGATACCTTTCTGGTCGATAACAAAAGATGCACGCATCGCAACACCCGCTGGGTAGTAAGAATCGCCACCTTCAGATTCAATGCCGTATGCTTTAGCAATTGCATGGTCCATATCAGCAGCTAGAGTGTATTCAACTGCGCCGATACCGCCTTCTTCTACTGGCGTGTTACGCCAAGCATTGTGAGTAAAGTGAGAGTCGATAGACACACCGATTACCTCTACACCCATTTCACGGAATTTTTCCATACGGTGAGACATAGCAATAATTTCTGAAGGGCAAACGAATGTGAAATCCAATGGATAGAAGAACACAATGGCGTATTTGCCTTTGATTGTTTCAGAAAGGCTGAAAGAATCAACAATTTGGCCGTCAGCCAATACGGCAGGAACTGTAAAATCTGGGGCTTTCTTACCAACTAAAATAGACATTTTTAACGTCTCCTTTTTATTGCTTGATGTTTAAAGGCTAAATTTAACTCAATTAGCGTCCCTTATTATTTACACTAATAAGGGACACAAAAAACTTACTCTTCAGAAGAGCCTACGGCTTCTTTAATCAGCGCTTGTAATTCGCCGTTAGATGCCATCTCAACAATAATATCGCAACCACCGACTAGCTCACCTTTCACCCAAAGTTGCGGGAAAGTAGGCCAATTAGCGTATTTTGGCAGCTCAGCACGAATGTCTGGGTTATCCAAAATGTTAACAAAGGCAAAACGCTCGCCACATGACATTAGTGCTTGGACAGCCTGAGATGAAAACCCACACTGTGGAGCGCGAGGATTCCCCTTCATATATAGCAAAATATCATTACTACTAATCTGCTCTTTAATTGTTTCGATTGTATTACTCATGCTTAAAACCTCGCTCTGCAACTGTCTTTTAGTAAGGACATCGTGGACGATTAATGCCCTTACAAAATTCAAGTCTATTAAAATCATTAAACTTGCATCAGTTTATTGGGTCTAGTGGTGTATTTACAACCCCAAAAGAGTGCTTTCAGTTACACTTTCCCTTGTTAAATGTCCTTTACTCACTTACCTGAGTGTATTAAATTGGTCGATTCCCTTTTCAGCACACAATTTAAGGAGCTATAGCGTGTCGCCTAGACATTTTCTTACTCTGAAGGATCTTTCTTCCGATGAGTTAAAACAGTTATTATTTCGAGCCTCTGAGCTTAAGAAAATCCATCACGAAGGCACACTATTTCAACCGCTTAAAAACCGAGTGTTGGCGATGATCTTTGAAAAGTCGTCTACTCGTACGCGGGTTTCTTTTGAGGCAGGTATGGCTCAATTCGGTGGGCATGCACTGTTTCTTTCTTCACGTGACACACAGCTTGGTCGTGGTGAACCAGTAGAAGACAGCGCTCGTGTTATTTCGAGCATGGTTGATGCTGTCATGATTAGAACGTTCGATCATGAAACCGTTGAAACCTTTGCTAAATACTCTTCGGTTCCTGTCATCAACGCTCTTACAGATGACTACCACCCATGTCAGCTACTTGCTGACATGCAAACATACCAAGAACATCGTGGTTCAATCCAAGGCAAAAAAGTCGTTTGGGTTGGCGATGGTAACAACATGTGCAACTCCTATATCAATGCTGCTGCTATGCTGGACTTCCAGTTGGTTGTTGCCTGCCCTACTGGGTACGAGCCTAATGCTGACCTAGTTGCCGAACACAGTGATCGCATAACCGTCCTTCATGATGCTCACGAAGCAGCAAAAGGCGCGGACTTAATCGTAACGGATGTTTTTGCTTCCATGGGTCAAGAAGATGAACAAGAGCAGCGCCTAAAAGATTTCGATGGCTTCCAAGTAAATTCCGACCTAATGGCAAAAGCCAACCCTGATGCCTTATTCATGCACTGCCTGCCAGCGCACCGTGGCGAAGAAGTATCTGCTGACGTGATTGACCGCCCTGATAGTGTTGTCTGGGACGAAGCCGAAAACCGCCTCCACGCCCAAAAAGCACTACTTGAATTTTTGCTGTGTCGCTAACACAATAACGAGGCTCGCTTGAAATCCAACTTTCAGCGAGCTTTTTTTGCACCCATGCATTAGCCCCTAAACATTGAACTCTCATATATGAGCTTCTTAACGATAAGGCTCTTAAATATGGCTAAACGCATCAACAGTGAATTACTATGAGCATTATTGAAGTTAGGCATTTAAAAACACTGGCCGCACTCAGAGAAACTGGCAGCTTGGTTGAAGCCGCTGAACGAGTTCACCTAACGCAATCCGCTTTGTCGCATCAGCTCAAAGACCTTGAAGAGAAACTAGGCTGCCCGCTTTTCATACGAAAAACAAAACCAGTCCGCTTCACCAGTGCAGGATTGCGCTTATTGCAGCTTGCCGATGATGTGTTACTTTCGTTCCGCTCTGCTCAACGCGATATTCAACGCTTCGCCGAAGGTGAAAGTGGGCGTTTACATATCGCCATTGAATGTCACAGTTGCTATGAATGGCTGATGCCAACCATTGACCATTTTCGTGAACACTGGCCAGACGTTGAGCTAGACCTCTCTACCGCTTTTGGCTTCATGCCGCTACCGGCGCTTGCCCGTGGTGACTTGGACTTGGTGGTGACATCCGACCCGCAAGACATCCCCAACATAGACTATATTCCCTTGTTTCAATATGAGTCACAAGTTGCGCTGTCGCGGCATCACGCCCTTGCGAAAAAGGAATACTTAACACCTGAAGATTTCGCGAAAGAAACACTGATCACCTATCCTGTCGAAATCGAACGCTTAGATATTTTTAAACACTTTCTAAATCCTGCAGATGTCTCTCCAGCAAAAATTCGCCATAGCGAATTAACCCTGATGATGATGCAGTTAGTCGCGAGTGGCCGAGGCGTATGCTGTTTACCTAACTGGGCACTCACAGAATACACCAACCGACAATATGTAATAACGAAGTCGCTTGGCGAAGAAGGCGTTTGGTGTAAGCTCTATTTGGCGATAAGAAAAGATCAGCGTGAAAACGCCTACATGGAAGATTTAATAACAACGGCATCAAAAACCTGCTTTAAAAACCTTAAAGGTATTTTGGCCCCAGAACTGTAACCAGCACGCTTTCGTAACCAGCATCACGCCACGGTATTTTTATGCTGGTTACGAGACCAAATAAAGCTGAATTTAGCGCCACCGGATTCACTAGCATCAATTAACACCGCCCCGCCGTGCCAGAATGCAATTCGCTGAACAATCGCCAACCCTAACCCATAGCCACCTGAAGCCCGTGTACGGCTATTGTCTAGCCGTTGAAAGGGGATAAAAACTTTATCTCTATCTTCAAATGCGATACCTGGACCATCATCCTCAATATCCAATTGCCATCGTTCGTCATCGTATGAAAAGGTCACCGCTATTGCTGTCGAAGCGTATTTGGAAGCATTAAGGATTAAATTCTGCAAAGCTCGGCTTAAATGATGCTCGTCGGCCAAGACGATATCCTCTTCGGAAATATTCACTTCAACATTAAGGTGCTGCAATAACAGATGATTGTGACTTAAAATCCCATCCACTAACTGGGAAACAGACAGCTCTTTAAAATGAAGCTCTAGCGAGCCACCTTCCAGCTTTCCATATGTTAATACTTCGTCTACAAGGGTATTTAACTCTTCTACATCACCTTCTAGCGCTTCTATTGTTTTAGCAACATCATCGTCCACTTCATCTTTCATGACCTCCAACCCAAAGCGTAAACGAGCGATTGGGGTTCTAAGTTCATGGGAAATAGCGTTAATCATCTCTCTCTGCACTTTTAATAAGCGCTGTATATGAGAAGACATTGAATCAAATGAATAGGCTAATTCTTTTAGTGTTCCGCTACTGTCTGGAACCCCTTTCGGAAGACCACTACGACCACGAGCAATTTGACGGGTGATACTTTCAAATGTCTTACGTTTGAAATCTAACGAGACAAGCTCCCGCCAAATTAAAACCAACATCACAGCAATTCCCAGACCAACGACAAACACAACCACTAAAGATAAAGAAACATTATCTTCTTCTGTGACAGCCACTAGGATCGATTGATTGGTGCTTTGATCCTTCCAGACAAAACCATACTTAGTGTAGGTTCCATGGACCGTTGCAACCCCCGTTAAAGGATTAGAAGGAGTGTAAGAAACATCTTCAATAGACACACAGCTCAAGCTTTCTAATAAAGCCAGTTTATCTGAATAGCTTATGAGGTCAGTTAATAGCAATTGGCTTAACAATGACTCCAACTGAAAAAGCGAACCACTTTTATCAACCCGACCAACCAATACAGGCGCATCGGTTTTACCAAGTGCTATCTGATAACTGTCTTCAGGGAGTTTTAGCCACTTTTTCTCTTGAATCAAAGCCGCTGTGGCCGAAATAGTGTGGGGTTCACTGGGCTGAACAGTCCAGTTGAATTGTGATTCTGGGATTTCTTTAAGAATACCGGTAAGCAATAATGCAGAGCTGATTTCAGCATCAACACAAAGCAAGCGCTCTTCTCTTGAGCCACCAAAACGTGCTTGAGTGAACTCAATAACAATATAGCAACATGCAACAATAACGACACCTCCTAAGATAAGATGTCGATATAATCGCCACATTTCTGCACGCATCAGGCTAGACTTCTTTTACAAACAAATAGCCCTTGCTACGAATAGTCTTAATACGACGAGGATGAATTGGGTCGTCACCAATTTTCGAGCGAATACGAGAAATACGAACATCGACAGATCTGTCTTGACCGTCATACTCGATACCGCGTAATTCTCCGAAAATTTCCTCTCGGCTTAGGATTCGTCCTGCATTACTCGCCAATAACCAGAGCAAATCAAACTCAGCACTGGTTAACTCAACTTCCTCTTCTAAAAGCCAAGCCTCACGACGAGAGTTATCAATGGTTAATGGACCAAATTCAAGATTTTTTTCTTCTTTCGAGGAGACAGCATCAAGATCAACATCCTGGTTACTTCGACGCAATAAAGACTGAACTCTGGCTAATAAGACCCTAGGCTTGGCAGGCTTAGAAACATAATCATCTGCTCCAATTTCCAAACCTAATATCTGATCAACATCATCGCTACGAGCGGTCAGCATTAAAATAGGACCTTTATAGTCATTTCTAACACTTCGGCATACCGTAAAACCATCAGCACCGGGTAGCATCAAGTCAAGAATAACCAAAGAAGGTTGTTCAGCAATAATACGAGAAATTGCCTTACGTCCATCCGGTTCAATTGCCACATTGAAGCCATTTTTTTGTAAATACTCCTGAGTAAGTAGCGCTAGGCGCTCATCATCTTCCACTATCAAAATAGTTTTGTTGTCATCTATACTCATGGGCATTCCTCGTCCAGTTATTATTGCTTTAGATTAAAAGGCTTGTAAATCAATCTACTAAAAGTTCTTTAATTTGTCTAACCCTGTCTCGGTTAACACCAAAATCTGAGTAGCCGACCCGAGAAGCAGAACGAACATGTATGGCACTGTCTGCATCAGGAAGGTATACCTCGACATCATCTATATAACCAACTAGCGAGCTTTCCACTTCAAAATGAACATAGCCTAATGTACTGGTGACTATACGAGTATTTCCTTGCTCAAGCAGATAGGACTCAATAGCCAACTGAGCACTTTTGCGATCACTGGTATAGATAATCGGCTCAACATAATGCTCTTTATCGTCTTCTGCTGCTTGAGTTGAAACACAGTTTGGTGAAGAAGGGCAAGGCTTTAAAAAGCCATCCGTCACCCCCAACCCTTCTGGTAATTTATTGCTAATCTTGGCATAAATACCGAACCCTACAACCAAAGCAACAACCAATCCAATTATCCAGCGAACCATGCTTCTGCGACTCCTAAGCCATTTATATCTTAACGAAACGATCTTTTACCTGGCTTTTTAGGCTTAAACTCAGGCTTGTCATTGCTTTGCCAATCAAAACCTTTAGGTGGCGCACGACGCGCACCGCCAGCTGTGGCTTTGTTTTTATGACGTTTCAATTCCAATTTTTCTTGCTGCGTCTTTGGTGCCAATTCCGATATTTTTAGATCAACCATGGCACACAAAGAATTAACATCTTTGTCATCCATTTCAACCCAACGCCCTACTTTTGCTTTAGATGGCAAAAAGACAGGACCAAAACGAACACGTTTCAAACGGTTTACTTTAACGCCTTGAGATTCCCAAAGACGACGAACCTCACGGTTACGTCCTTCCATCAAGCAAACGTAGAACCAACGGTTAATACCTTCACCGCCACCATCAACAATATCTGTAAATTTCGCGACGCCATCGTCTAGGATAACGCCTTTTTTCAATGCGGCTAAATTTTCTTCCGTTACTTCACCCATAACGCGAACTAGGTATTCACGATCAATTTCCGTCGATGGATGCATTAATCGGTTTGCCAATTCACCGTCCGTAGTAAAAAGCAGTAAGCCGGACGTATTAATATCCAAACGGCCAACAGCGATCCAACGCTCTCCGCGCAGTTTTGGTAATTTATCAAACACAGTTGGACGACCTTCAGGGTCTTTACGAGTACATACCTCGCCTTCTGGTTTGTTATAAATGATAACGCGGCGGTTTGCACCAGCCTCAGTAGCAACAATAGAATAACCATCTATTGTGATCGTATCTTTCACGCTAACACGATCGCCTAATGTAGCGACTTCGCCATTAACCAATACACGACCTTCACGGATACGAGTTTCCATCTCACGACGCGAACCTTGTCCCGCTCTTGCTAATACTTTTTGTAACTTCTCGTCCATTACGAACCTCTTAGAGGGAATGCTTCTCAGCAACCCAGTTTTAATAAAATTAATTAACCATTTTCCGCATTATAAGCCACACAACCTGAGCCTTAACAGCGGTATCTTCGCCATTTTACGCAAACGGTGCAGGATCGCCAGCACCAATACGTACAACCTCAACACTGTCAGCGTCCATTTTAACCACTGTGGTTGGTTGCAACCCACAAAAACCGCCATCTATGACTAAATCTAGAGCATGTTCCAGAGTATCGCGAATATCATACGGATCTGTCATCGGATCCGTTTCGCCAGGCAAAATTAAGGATACACTCATAATCGGCTCTCCCAATTCTTCCAGCAAAGCAGACACTATCTGATTATTTGGGATGCGAATCCCAATCGTCTTCCTTTTAGGATGCAATAAGCGTCTCGGCACCTCTGATGTAGCATTAAATATAAACGTATATGGGCCAGGCGTATTATTTTTTAACAACCGATATAAGTGGTTATCAAAGCGTGCGTAAGTTGATATTTCAGACAAGTCACGACACACCAAAGTAAAATTATGCTTATCATCCAAGCGGCGAATAGCACGAATTCGATCTACAGCAGTCTTATCACCAAGGTGGCAACCAAGCGAATAACCACAATCCGTAGGGTAAGCAATAACACCACCGCCGCGAATCACTTCTGCCGCTTGCTTAATTAATCGTGCTTGTGGGTTTTCTGGGTGTATCTGAAAAAATTGACTCAATCTGCTCTCCACAAAAAATTATAAGTTAAAATAACCAAGCCTCAATGGATCACTCCCATGACCGCCATACTAAATCCACCTCACTTTCGTGAATTTGAGTAAACTTACCGACTTGCATCCATGGCCCAAATGGCCCGTGATAATCACTTCCTACCGACGCTTTTAAATCAAATTCTCTCGATAGACGCTCAAGCAATCGCACACTATCCGGCCGCTCATTACCAGATACAATTTCCATTCCCGTTCCACCCCATTTTTTAAAATCATTCAACAGTCGCTTTAATTTAGTAACGGTTAAAGGGTAGCGTTTAGGGTGTGCGAGTACTAACTCCATATTTTGGTCAGATAACTTGGCTAGAACCGTTTCCAGTTCTGGCCACACATCACGTAGCTGGCCTAGACGTTTATTCCCCAAGTATCGGTCAAACGCTTTGTTTGCGTCTTTCACAAAACCTTTTTCTACTAATAAACTTGCAAAATGCGGCCGTCCCAACTGACTTTCACCCGCTAACGCCACGGCTTCTTCGAATAAATCAGGCAAACCTTGTTTGACCAACAAATCGGCAATGCGCCGAGCACGATCAAGCCTAATCGCTTGATTTTCAGCCACAATAGCCAAAAGTTCCTCGTTGTCTGGAGCGAAATTCAACGCCACCATATGCAAAGGAACGCCATTCCACTGCGTAGACAATTCTACACCATTAATAAAACTTAAATTATGCTCCACAGCTCGCTGATGCGCTTCTGCAATACCATCTAATGTATCGTGATCTGTTAAAGCAAATAAAGAAACACCCTGCTCAACCGCTAAATCTACTAATTCTGTTGGCGAAAAATGACCGTCAGAACGCGTAGAATGTGTATGTAAATCGACTTTTCGATAAGTTGCTGCTTCAGGCATAGATTGGCTGTTCTTTAAAAGGAATGGTGGTTATCATAAGGAAAGGTGTGAATAAGTCTATGGCATTAGAAGTCTAGTCCGCATCTTCCCTCTACCAGCATACATACATTTTAGTATACATTCACTGGGTTTTTTATATGAAAATACTGCTCGACTTTCTCCCTATTGCGATCTTTTTTGTTGTTTATAAAATGACAGGGAATATCATCTTAGCAACCGCCATCTTGATTCCCGCAACCATTATTCAAGTAGGTTTTACTTGGTTCAAAAATAAAACCGTAGAAAAAATGCACCTAGTCTCGCTGGCATTAGTCATTTTACTTGGGGGAGCCACCGTGCTGATGGGAGATGGTAACTTTATAAAATGGAAGCCCACTATCGTTAATGGACTTTTCGCCATTGTGTTTTTTGGAAGCCAGTTTATTGGCGATAAAAATATCATTCAACGCATGATGGGCGATAAATTAGAACTTCCATTTAAAGTGTGGCGAACATTAAACTTAGCTTGGGTCGTTTTCTTTATTGTTTCAGGTTTAGCTAATATTTACGTAGCCTCTTCTTACAGTGAAGAAACATGGGTCGATTTTAAATTATTCGGCTTATTAGGAATGACCCTAGTATTTATTATCTTACAGGGTATTTATCTATCATCGCATATAAAAAATAAGGAATAACCATGCTTTACTCAATCATTGGCGAAGATGTAGCAAACAGCCTTAGCGCTCGTCAACAGGCTCGACCAGCTCACTTAGCGCGTTTGGAAGCACTACAAAACGAAGGTCGTTTAGTATTGGCTGGCCCAAACCCTTCTATTGATTCTGAAAACCCAGGTGATGCAGGCTTTAGCGGCAGCGTTGTTATAGCGGAATTCGCCAGCCTTGAAGAAGCAAAAGCATGGGCTGACGCTGACCCTTATGTGGCGGCAGGTGTTTACCAAAATGTTACCGTAAAACCATTCAAGCAAGTATTTCCGATGAACGC
Organism: Marinomonas alcarazii; assembly: GCF_003208215.1. Classification (GTDB taxonomy): domain Bacteria; phylum Pseudomonadota; class Gammaproteobacteria; order Pseudomonadales; family Marinomonadaceae; genus Marinomonas; species Marinomonas alcarazii. Next base: position 264,903 of record NZ_QKLW01000004.1, on the reverse strand, counting down.
TTAACAAGCGCTTAGCGCCTCCCCCCCGATTAGGGGGAGGTTGAGAGATTATTTCTTTACATCTGAATGACCAAGATCACGTTCAGGATCGATCACATCTCGCATTCGTTGCTTTAATACCTTTGCTTCTGGGAAGCCATCTTCTTTTTTACGGCACCAAATCTCTTCCCCATTCACTCTCACCTTAAAAATACCACCTTGAGTTGGCAGCAAGGTGACACTTTTTATATCATCATCAAATGTTGTTAACAGCTCCTGAGACAACCAAGCCGCACGCAACATCCAGCGACATAAGGTACAATATTCAATTTCTACGGCTGCAGTTCGCATTTGCTTTCTCTCCGGTAAATAAATAAGACGTCTTGGAACGTCATGACACAACGAATACTATTGCTCATACATTCAATAAGGAAGTAGCACTATGCGTAAATCACTTATCGCCAGCTTGGCTTTACTTGCTCTTTGTTCAACAGCAAACGCAACAGAAGTCGATATTGTAACCAATAAAGGCTCCATAAGAGTCGACTTAAATGATGAGGCAGCACCAAAAACAGTCACGAATTTTTTGCGTTACGCGGATGAGGGCTTTTACGATAACACCATCTTCCACCGTGTTATTCGAGGCTTCATGGTACAAGGTGGTGGCTTCACAGAAGATCTAGAGCGCAAGAGCACTCATAAAGCCGTCGCCTATGAAGGTGATAATGGCTTAGCGAATAACCGCGGCACTCTAGCGATGGCGCGTACTCAGGATCCGAATAGCGCCACATCACAATTTTTTATTAACCAAGTAGATAACACTTTCCTAAACCATGGTGCTCGTGGTGCTGCGGGGTACACAGTGTTTGGGCAGGTTGTTTCTGGAATGGACGTTGTTGACGCCATTTCTGCTGTTCCCACAACATCAGTAGGCCCATATCAAAATGTTCCAGAGTCACCAGTCATAATCGAGAGCATCAAGCGTGTTAACTAGTTACCAATTAGAAAAACCTGCGTTAAGTTGGGGTGAGGATGGTGCTCCTCATTCCAATCAGTTTGACGATGTCTATTTCGACAAAGATTCAGGGTTAGAAGAAACTCGTTACGTTTTCTTAAAAAACAATCAGCTAAAAGAACGCTGGGCATCGCTACAAAAGAGCGCCTTTGTCATAGCCGAAACAGGATTTGGCACAGGGCTAAACTTTTTATGCGCTTGGCAGGCTTTTCTCAATGACGCGCCCAGCGATAAGCAGCTGCACTTCATTTCGGTCGAAAAATACCCGATGACCAAGAGCATGCTGGCAAACGCATTAAAAATGTGGCCATCTATCAGCGATCTTAGTCAGCAACTAATCGACGCTTACCCTGAAGTGTGCCATGGCTTTCACCGCATCGAATTAGAACAAGGCCGAGTCCAACTCACCCTTTGGTTTGGAGAGGCACAAGACGGCTTTGCAGCACTTGATGCAGACGTCGATGCCTGGTTTCTGGATGGTTTTGCGCCAAGTAAAAACCCTGAAATGTGGTCTGACAAACTATTTCATCATATTCATCGCCTCAGCCACCAAGGTACGACTTGCTCAACGTTTACCGCAGCAGGGATTGTGCGAAGAGGATTACAAAGCGTCGGCTTTGATGTCCGTAAGGTAAAAGGCTTTGGGCAGAAAAGAGAAATGACCGTGGGTCTACTGAACACCACAACCGCCTCGCTAACGGAACGCATGTCCCAAGGGCAATCTTGGTTCAACCTTCGTCAAGATGCGACTCAAGAGATTACTAAAGTGTTGGTTGTGGGAGCTGGATTAGCCGGCGCCAATACCGCTTATGCTTTGGCAAATCAAGGCATACAAGTCGAGGTATGGGAGCAAGGCAACTGCATCGCTGGCGGTGCGTCTGGCAACCCTCAAGGCATGCTGTATCCTAAATTAGCCTCACAAGATACGCCTGTGAATCGCTTTTACTTATCCGCTTATTTGCATGCTCATCGTCTGTACACTCGCTTGGACGACAGCAAACAATTTTGGGATGCTTGTGGATTAATACAAATCCCAAAACACGATAAAGAAGCCGAGCGATTTGAAAAATTATTAAACGATAAACTTTACCCAGAAGCTATCTTGCAAGCCTCAAAAGACAGAGCAGGCAGTTTGTTCTTACCATTATCCGGCTGGGTTGTGCTTACGCGACTTTGCGAGAAGCTGTTGTCTCATGACAATATTAAAGTGAGCTTAAACACCAAGCTCGAAGGCCTTTCCCCAATCAAGACAGCCGATAAAGTTACTGGCTGGCAAGCACAGTCTGGAGACAATAACTCGGTATTTTCACATGTCGTCCTATGCACCGCCAATGACACCAAAGCTCTGGGGGTAACACCCAACACACCCGATTACCCTATTCGAGGACAAGTCTCATTTATTAATCTTGAAAAAGCCAAAGCGGCTTGCGAAGCCATAGGAGAGTCGGCAGACAAAACAGACTTTGATAAGGTACTCTGTGAATTTGGCTATGTTTCCCCTTCGATAAATGGCCTACTGCACTTTGGCTCCACTTACGACCTAAAAGACCAAGACACACAAGTAAGAGAAGAAGGACATAAACGGAACTTGGCCATTTTAGAAAGCCTGCTTTTGTTACCTAAAGAGACGTTTAATACGGAAGATTGTGGTGGGCGAGTGTCGTTCCGATGCGCGGTTCCTGATTACACGCCGATTGTTGGACCTGTTCAATCAGAATCAAGTTATCAGCAGGCATATTCAACCCTCAGCAGAAATGCTAAGTGGCAAAGTAATGACATTGCAGAGCCGATAACACAGTTATTTATTAATATTGGACATGGTTCGAGAGGCTTGATTTCGACCCCTCTGAGTGGCAGTTATATTGCCAGCTTAATTACAGGGACCCCCTCGCCTTTAGAGCAAAAAATAAGCCACAAGCTGCACCCAAGCCGTTTTATAATCCGAGACCTGAAACGCAGCCAAAATACCTAGGTCTACTGCATTGAAACGCACTCGCGCGCTTCAATGCAGTGCAACACAAACCACATCAAGATTACGATTCAAAAAGCGCACAAGCACTTGGAATAAGCGCTAAAAATCGGTTGGAAGTTTGCGGGCGAATGATGTAATTATTCAGTTCTGGTAACAAAGCTCGCAACTTATCACTTAATTGCAGCAAGCTAGGGTTTATTGGCTCGTATGGATAAACATGGTCTTGTAGACTCAATTTATGCAACTCATCCAATTCATCTTGTAAGATACCCTTCATCGCAAAAAAACGGTCTTTCTGATTAATGTCATTGGTTTCCCAATAAGCATCAGAAAACGCCTCGTTTAATTCATAAAAAATATGTAACGCATCAGCAACATTTTTCTTAGACATGCTATCTCCAATCTTTCTTAGGCAATATTACTATTACCCCTTGTATTGTTTAACCCTAACCCTATAACCTACATTCTAAACATGAATCAATATAGGTGAATACCCCTTGAGTACATCAATGCATCATGCCGTGACTTCTGACAATCTATGGCAATCTATGCAAGCTGAAGCAGAAAAGCTCGCACAAGATGAGCCGATTTTAGCCAGCTATTTTAATACCACTATTTTACGTCATGAATCACTGTGTTCGGCATTGAGCTTTTTACTTGCTAGCAAACTCGACAGCATCTCCATCCCCGCTATGGTGCTCCGTGAAGTATTCGAAGAAGCTATGGCAGATACTAACTCTGGCATTGTACGCTGCATCGAGCAAGATATTTTAGCAATAAAAGAACGCGATGCGGCTTGCGACACTCTTACAACACCTTTGCTATTTTTTAAAGGTTTCCACGCCTTACAAACACATCGAGTGGCAAACTGGCTGTGGAAGAATAATCGTAAAAGTTTAGCTTTGTACCTGCAGGGCCAAATGTCTATGGTTTTTAGCGTGGATATTCACCCTGCGGCAACAATCGGCTGCGGCGTCATGTTAGACCACGCCACAGGGCTTGTAGTGGGTGAAACCTGCGTCATTGAAGATAACGTCTCTATTTTGCAATCCGTCACTCTAGGCGGCACAGGGAAAGAGCACGGCGATCGTCACCCTAAGATACGTTCGGGTGTATTGATTGGTGCAGGTGCAAAAATTCTTGGCAATATTGAAATCGGCGAAGGCGCAAAAATCGGCGCTGGTAGCGTGGTGTTAGAACCCGTTGAGCATCACACCACTGTGGCTGGTGTACCCGCAAAAGTAGTGGGTCGCAATATGGGAGAAGACCCATCCAGAGCCATGGATCACAATATCAATCATTGTATTCGTGATTGCGTCGAAGAATAATTTAATCAAACGTAACTACGATCTTAAAAAAGATCGTAGTTACTTAAATCACTTTTCGGAATCATCTTAATGGTTTCGCTCTCTGTATCAAACAACAACACAGCCTCCCCATTTCGCAACGCTCTCAAAGCTTGTTCACGCTTCTGCGCAACCGATAGATCATAATCGCCATAATCCGTACCATCACGAGATACAATGTCATCCAAAATGGTTGCCAGTGTGTCTGCAGCTAACGAATCGTAGGGTATTAAAGTATCCAATTAAATTGCTCCATGTTGATTAAGCAAGGCAATAACGCCTTCTTCATCAATAATAGGCACATCAAGAGACTGTGCCTTGGTGAGTTTAGAACCTGCTTTTTCACCAGCCACTAAGCAGTCTGTTTTCGCTGACACAGAGCCACTGACTTTTGCGCCCAATGCTTGCAGCTTATCTTTCACCTGGTCACGGCTAAACTGAGTTAGGGAGCCGGTCACAACATAAGTTTTACCTGACAAAGGTAATTCATCAGCAAAGATCTGTTGCTTTTTCTGCCAAACAACGCCGGCTTCTAACAAACCTTTAATGGTTTCTCGATTAAGTTCCTGCTCAAAAAATACATGCACATGCTGAGCAACAATAGGACCAACATCTTCAACTTCCACCAAGGCTTCTTGATCCGCTGCCATCAAATCGTTCAACTCAGTAAAGTAACTAGTTAACGCTCGTGCTGTCGCTTCGCCCACTTCACGAATGCCTAACGCATAGATAAAGCGATTAAATTGCGTGTTTTTAGCAGCCTCGATAGAAGCCAACAGTTTCTCTACTGATTTTTGCCCCATGCGCTCCATGGACAATAAGGTGTCTTTTTTCTCCGCGAGAGTAAAAATATCGACAGGCGTTTTAACAAGCTCTTGGTCAACCAACTGTTCAATCAATTTATCGCCAAGGCCATCTATGTCCATGGCTTTACGAGAGACGAAATGCTTTAGGGATTCTTTTAACTGCGCACCACAAACCAAGCCGCCGGTACAACGAATCACGGCCTCGCCTTCCACTTGTTCCAAGTCCGAACCACAAACAGGACACGCCTCAGGAAAAATAACGTCTGTGGCATTGTCAGGGCGCTTATCTAACACTACTTGAACAACCTTGGGAATCACATCACCAGCGCGGTGAACAACAACAAAATCGTTTATTTTCACCCCTAAGCGCGCAATTTCATCCTTGTTATGCAAGGTGGCATTAGAAACGGTTACTCCACCAACAAATACTGGCTCCAAACGCGCAACTGGCGTAATCGCTCCTGTACGACCCACTTGGAAGTCAACACCCAATACTCGGGTCATTTCTTCTTGTGCTGGAAACTTTCTGGCAATTGCCCAGCGTGGTGCTCGCGCAATAAAGCCCAACTGATTCTGCAGAGCAATTTGATCCACTTTGTAGACAATACCATCTATGTCATAAGATAAATCAACACGCTTTTCATTGAGCATTTCATAATAGTCAATACAGCCTTGCGCGCCTTCGGCTTTTGCCATCAGATCATTGATACGAAAGCCCCACTCACTCAACTGCAGCAAACCTTCGTAATGGCTTTTAGGCTGATCCCAACCTTCCACATAGCCAATTGAATAGGCACACATAACTAAGGGACGTTTAGCGGTAATCTTTGGATCAAGTTGACGCAAACTGCCTGCGGCCGCATTTCGAGGGTTAACAAATGTCTTTTCACCTTGCTCAACAGCCAAGGCGTTCAACTTTTCAAAACCTTCTTTTGGCATGTAAATTTCGCCACGAACTTCTAATACCGCAGGTGGCGTACTGGTGCGTAGCTTCATTGGTACAGAATAGATAGTCTTTATGTTCGAAGTGATATCTTCCCCAGACAAACCATCGCCACGGGTCACGCCTCGAACCAAACGCCCCTCTTCATAACGCAGGCTAATCGCCAAACCATCCAGTTTAGGTTCGCAGCAATAGGTTATATGATCAACTTTGAGCAATTTACGAATGCGCTGATCAAAATCAGACAAAGACTCGTTATCAAAGGCATTGTCCAAAGACAACATAGGCACCGTATGGGCCACATTGGCAAAACCACTGTCTGGTTTTTCGCCAACTCGCTGGGTCGGTGAATCTGGCTGAATCCAATTAGGATGCTTGGTTTCTATCTCTTGAAGCTGGCGATATATGCGGTCGTATTCTGCGTCAGGTACAATTGGCGCATCTTTTACATGGTAAGCATAGCTGTAGTCATTAAGCTGCTGAATCATGTCCAGCATCTGCTGATGCATCATGTTTGTCTCTTGGGTCATATGTAAATAAACTCGAATTGAATTTTTTAGCTGGTCTAAAGCAACCAAGGCCCCTTAGGGCCTTGATGTAATCACTGTTTGCTGCGCATCAATCGTCGACGTTCAAAATCACGTATTCGCTGACGACAATGGGCAATGGTTTGTTCACTCATTGGACTGCGTCTTTCATCACGCAACTCCCCACCCAAATTACGCACTAAGGTTTGAGCGGTTTCTAACATGAAATCAAACGCTTTCATGCTGTTTTTCGGACCTGGCAAGCCCATAAAGAAGCTCACTCCGGGGCAATCACTTTCACCCATAGTGTCTAGATCAAACGTACCCGGCTCAATAGCATTCGCCATACTGAACTGTACTCGACCACGGTCGAAGCCATCTTCATGGCGATGGAAAATATCCATTTCACCATAGCGCATGCCACAATTTAGAATCAACTGAAGTAACTCCATGCCAGAGAAGCTTTCATTTTCTGGCGCAAAAATATTAATGACGATCACTTCTTCGATTTCAGCGACATCATTCGTTTCTTGCTCATCTTCTTCTAAAACACTGTTTGGCGTTACTTGATCAATGTCGACTTCTGAATAGCTGCGCTCGTAATCTTCGTGCATTTCAGTGTCTGCGATTTCATTGCGCTCGTCACCTGCAAAATCTAAATCAAGATCATCTTGCTCATAAAATCCATCATCTGCATAATTTTGCTCTGATACAGCCGAATCGCCAAAGTCTCGTTCAGGAACTAATGATGCCAGCTCATCAAGGTGCATCTCGTCATCACGATACATCTCTGGACCAGAATCCACTTTATGAGGAACATCGGTTAACGGCTGCTTAGCTGTCTTCCTAGCATTCTCGAACGCGTTGCTTATCGGGTCTTGTAAATCTGCACTTCGTCCCTTTACAGACGCTTTACTGTAACCAACAGGCGATCTTTTTTGCAGTATCTCGTCATCGTCTGATTCATCAAAATCAGTGAAATCACTTTCAGCTTGTGAAAGTTCATTGCTTTTTTTATATCGACGAAATCCATCTATAAGAATAACGACAATAATGACGACCCCAATTAAGATCAGCCACTCACGTAAGCTAAATTCCATTGCATATTCCGAATTGCATCAATTAATGTTGACCTTATTATCAAGCGAAGCGGCTTAGGATTCAATTACAAGGCTACGTTGATTACGAAAATCTCGTTATGATTTACCAATAAATCTCGTTTCATACCAATAATTTGGCCTTTTGTAAGATCATCGTCATTTATATTGGCGAGCTTAACGACCAAATCCACTTTATCGGCTTCTGCCAGCGTCACCGTTGGCATCAAGGAATCAAGGTTAGTTAATAACACCGGACGATCTAAATCTTCAGGAAATAGTCTTTGTATCGCAATGGGCATGGTCTGCCCTTTCAATACGGCATAAACTAATAAAACATCATCCTGATGCCAGCGAAGCTTACTGGCATCCCAAGTTATTTTTACCGCTAACTGATCTGTAATAATAGGCGCTAATTGCTGATAATCAATACGGCCTAATTCACGCGCCTTGCCTATTGCCGATAGCAACGCCAGACGCTCTTGAGAATGCGCGCTATAACGAATCGCTTCTTGCCACGCTAATACCGCGCCTAAGTAGTGCCCTTTCGCAAACTCAGCTACGCCTTTTAAATCCAGCGCGGTGGGCTGAGTTGGTTCAACCCGAAGAACAGCGTCTACAACCTTTAGCATTTTGTCCGAGCTTTGACCACCGTTTGCATAAAAAATAGCCTGCGCATACTCAACCAATAAGCTGACACGGTTTTCCGCGTTTCTTGGCAATTTTTCTAATGCGGTTTCAAAAGCGATAACAGCATTTTGGTATTGTTCAGCTTCAAGATAGTCATTTGCAAGATAATACCAATCCTCTACTCTGTCATAACGCGCGCTACGATACATTAAAAAGTCAGTTATTTTTTCTGGCGTTAATTGCTGCTTTTGCAAATCTTGTGTAAAAAGCACCTCTTTCGAATATCCCATCTGTTGATAAAGACTCACGCTGCCTAAAACAGTTACCGCCATCACCCCCAGCATAATCCAACGCGCAAAAGAGGTGTCAGTTGAAAAAGAAAACCGCTCTTTGCTTTTGACGACACGCACTTCATGATCGATATCCAGCAAAAGCTGTGATGCTTCGCTGGCCGTTAAGCGACCAGCCTCTTGCTCCTGCGCTATTTCCTCTCGACGAACCAAAGCAAATGCTTGCCTAACCTCAGCGCCTCTGTATCTACGATGAGTCAGCGAACCAAACAGATACACCAGACTCAATACTAGCAGGCTGGCCATGGCCAAATACGCAATCATCATAAAGCGCGCCCTCGTCGTTTACGATTTGCCATAATCACACAGACAAAGGCTAAGATCCCCAATCCAAGCAGAATAAATGGCCCATACCAGAGCAAAAACGTAGCGGAAGAATGCTGCGGTCGATACAAAACAAAAGTTCCATAGCGTGCGACCATGTAATCCACAACTTCTTGATCGGTTTTACCTTGCTCAATTAATTGATGAACTAATTCCCGCAGATCAACCGCAATACCAGAGTTTGAATCCGCCAAACTTTGGTTCTGACATTTCGGGCAGCGCAGCTCTTCCACTAAACTTTGATAACGGATTTTATTCAATTCAGAACTAAATGCCATTTGCTCTTGAGCAAAAGTCGACACAGAAAGGAACATCACGACAGATAGGGCAACACCTTTTAGCAGCATCATTTCATATACCCTTTCAGTTCAGGCCAGTTCTCGGCATTGACCACGCCTTGATGTCGATAGACCACCACGCCAGAACTATCAACAACAAAGGTTTCAGGAGCACCCGTAACGCCCATATCCACACCAAAGTTACCAAGCTCATCCATCAAAACCAATTGATAAGGATTGCCTTTTTGCTCTAACCATTGTTCCGCTGGGGCTTTCTGGTCTTTATAGTCGATGCCAATAATAGGCACACCAGATTCGGCCAACTCCATCAAAAAAGGATGCTCAACATGACACGCAGGGCACCAAGTCCCCCAAAAATTAATGAGATAAGGCCCCTTTGGCAAATCGTCTTTGGTATAAACTTGATCGTCTTGCAAAGACACCAAGGTGAACTCAGGCAATAATTTTCCAATCAAGGCAGAAGGCATATATTGTGTATCTTTGCCTAGTTGAAGATATAAAACGACACCTAATACCAAAAAAAGCACGAATGGCACAAAAAGTAAAAACTTACGCATAACTAGGCTCCCGCTCGTTTTCGATAGCGTTTGTCGAAAGCGGCTAACAAACCACCGACCATCATCAACAACCCACCTAGCCAGATCCATCGCACAAAGGACTTAACGTAAATCCGCACTCCCCAAGCAGAATCATCCAATCTCTCGCCCAAGGAAACATACAAGTCACGAGTAAACCCCGCATCCAAAGCGGCTTCAGTCATCACTTGCTGACGAGTTGTAAAGAAGCGCTTTTCCGGATGGAGAATGGCAACGACTTTGCCAGATTTATAGACCGTAAATTGCCCTTTACTCGATAAGTAGTTAGGACCAGAAACCTGCTCTATGCGATCGAACATAAAATCATAGCCTGCCACAGTTGCTTTATCGCCAGGAGATAATCGCAGCATAGACTCATGGCTGTTCACACTAACCAAAACGATCCCCACTAGTGTGACAACCATGCCAAGATGAGCCAATATCATGCCATAGTAATTTCTTGGCAATTGTCGTGCTCGAGGAATAATGCCTTTTGTTCCCGCAGACACTTTACCAAACCAATCCGCACAAGATAAAAACACCACCCAAAATGCCACAGCTAAACTAAGCCAAGCAATGACACCAAAATCATAACGATAAACAATGCCACCAGCCGATAACACAGCCACAATAAGCGCGATGCTACAGACCTTTAAAAATACACTTAATTTAGTCTGATGCCATTTTGACAAAGGCCCTACCGCCATAAACACCATCAGCAGCAGCGCAATTGGCGTGAACACACTATTAAAATACGGCGCGCCCACTGATATTTTACCTAAGTTTAAGGCGTCAAATATCAGTGGATACAAAGTGCCCAACAAAACGGTCAATGTCAGAACCGTCAGTAGAATATTATTCAGCAATAACCAAGCTTCTCGTCCCGAAGCCCCAAAGGAAACGCTCGAACGCACCTCGGCTGCACGGATGGCATACAACAACAAACTGCCACCGACGAGCACCAAAAGTAAAACGAGAATAAAAATACCGCGAGTCGGATCGGCCGCAAAAGAGTGCACCGAGGTTAATACACCAGAGCGAACCAAAAACGCACCAAGCAACGAAAGGCTAAAAGTAAAAATCGCCAGTAGGACAGTCCAGCTTTTGAATACACCACGCTTTTCTGTGACAGCAAGGGAATGCAACAGCGCAGTTCCCGCTAACCAAGGCATAAACGAGGCATTTTCTACTGGGTCCCAAAACCACCAGCCACCCCAACCTAATTCGTAATAAGCCCACCAGCTACCCAGCGTAATTCCTAAGGTCAAAAACGCCCACGACGCAGCAGTCCAAGGCCTTGCCCAACGCGCCCAAGACGCATTTAAATTACCCGTAATTAGCGCAGCCACGGCAAAGCCGAATGCCACAGAGAACCCCACGTACCCCATGTACAAAACAGGAGGATGGACAATCAGCCCAAAGTCTTGCAACAAAGGATTCAGGTCTCCGCCATCCACAGGCGTATCTGGCAGTAAGCGCGCAAAAGGCGAAGACGTAAAAAGCAAAAAAGATAAAAAACCTAGACTAACCATGCCTAGCACAGATAGCACCACAGGTCCGACATCCTCAGGCAAGGTTTTTATCTTGAACGCTACGGCAGAGCACCAACCAGACAATATCAACACCCAAAGCAGCAATGACCCTTCGTGCCCACCCCACAAAGCACTAAATTTGTACCAAACAGGCAACTGGCTATTGGAATTTTGGGCCACATACAGCACAGAAAAATCGTCGCTTAAAAATGACCAACTTAGTGTAATAAAGCTTACCAACACCAACGCAGACATAATAAAAGTCAGTGGGCGTGCTGTTTCCAATAAAAGTCGATTTCCTCTCCAATAACCAATCAGGGGGACAGAAGCGAGCGAAAGAGCAAAAAATAACGACAATATCAGAGAAAATTGACCAATTTCAGGGAACATAAACAGCCTAAATTAATAAGTAGATTGCGAGTTTACTTTCGTCTCACCCATAGCACTCTGAGCATTCTTCACAGCCTCAGACACCTCCGGAGGCATGTATTTTTCGTCATGCTTTGCCAACACTTCCGTTGCGATAAATACGCCATCATCATTTAACTGCCCTTGAGCCACTATCCCCTGACCTTCTCGAAATAAATCCGGCAAAATGCCGCGATATTCAATAGTAATGGTGTGCTGAAAATCGGTTGTTTCAAACACAACCGCCAAGGTTTCTGAATGACGCTTTACGCTGCCGTTCACCACCATACCACCCGCTCGTATAGTCGCGTTGCGTGGCGCTTCTCCCATGACGATTTGGGTTGGTGAATAGAACAGATTAATATTTTGCTGGAGGGCATACATGACTAGTGTCACAGCAGCGCCCAATATCAATACAATCGCACTTATGACGAATAGACGTTTTTTTCTAACTGGATGCATTAGCGAGTTTGATTCCTCATAAAGCGTTTACGTAGTCGATCCCGAGTTTTCTGGCGTGTAAATAAGGTGTCCCAAACTAACCAAGTTAGCACCAAACCACTAAAACCATAAACAGACCAAACATATAGGCCGTGAGTTCCCATCGATAAAAATTCGCCTACACTACTAAAGGCCATTTTTCATCACCTCTTCCCTCACCCAGCTGGTTCTATGTTCACGTTGTAATATTTCTGACTGCATTCGCCAAATAACCAAACCTGCCACGAAAAAACACATACCAATCATACAAACAAGCAAGGGTAGCCACATCTCAGGAGGCATTTCTGGTTTTTTAGTAAGCGTGAACGTTGGCCCTTGATGCAGCGTTTCCAACAGCACGACAGAATACTTAATAATGGGCAAATTAATTAGTCCAACTACACTGATCACCGCCACGGCTTTATTGGCTAAAACCGGATCGTCTAAAGCCTTTTGCAGGGCAATAATTCCCATATAGAGAAAAAACAATACCAACACAGAGGTCAATCTTGCGTCCCAGACCCACCAAGTTCCCCACGTTGGTTTTCCCCAAATGGCGCCAGACACCAACGCGATCAAAGCCATAATCGCACCGACCGGTGCCATTGCCTTGATAAAGATAGGCGCTATCTTCATCTGCCAAACAAGAAACACAAAGCCTGCAACACCTAACGCGAAATAACACGATTGAGCGAGTATCGCCACTGGTACGTGCATATAGATAATTCTAAAACTGTTCCCCTGTTGATAATCCGCCGGGGCAAAAGCCAGCCCCCATATCAAACCAACAATGAGGCCAACACAGCCCAAACTAAATAAAGGCAAGGCCCAGGCTTTAGTGCGAAAGAAAAACCATTTGGGTGAACCCAATTTATGAAACCACATCCAGTTCATCAGCCTGCACTCGCTTTGATCGCAATCGCTGCCATAAAAGGCGATAGTATTAAAGACAATAAGGACATAGCCAGCAACAATGCCAACTGCCCAGAATACGGCAAACCGGCGTCTGCTGCCTGTATCGCTAATGTCGAAAAAATAATCACTGGCAAGTAAAAGGGTAATATCAGCAACATGACCAGCATCGCGCCCTGCCTTAAAGAAACGGTCAAGGCGGCGCCAATCACACCAATTAAAAACAAGCTTGGCGTTCCCAACAGAAACGTCATGATAAGCACCCAAAAGCTTGCATCCGATAAATACAACATTTCACTCAATATCGGCATCATGGCGAGCAGAGGTACAATAACAACCAGCCATTGCGCCACCACTTTCAACAAGACCAATATCGGAAGAGAAAGACCACTGACGACCCACTGCTCTAAGGAGCCATCGCGAAAATCTTCTTTAAACATCCCCTCTACAGCCATCATTATGGCTAAGACAGCTGCACACCAAATAATTCCGCCTGCAGCTGGCGCTAAAAATTCAGCTGACGAACTGACGCCTAGAGGAAACAAGGTAACGACAATAACAAAAAACAACAGCGCGTTAATAACATCCTGCTTTCGACGCCATAACAGCAAAAATTCTGACACTAAAAAAGAAGTATATGTCATGACATCAAAGCCACATCACGGCATGGTAAAGATCGCAACGCCTGATGAGTGGTTAATACGACCAAACCACCAGACGACACATGTAAGCGAATACGCTCTTCTAATAGAGCAATCGCAGTGCTATCTAAAGCGGCAAAAGGTTCATCCAATAACCAAAGTGTTTTGTCAGTCAACCATAAACGCGCCAATGCCACTCGACGTAGCTGCCCTGCGGATAATGTGCTCGCGAATGCATTCATATGATCCAGCAAATCCAACTTTTTCAATACAGCAGACAAAGCTTCTGGGGACACAGTAGGACAATACCTGCGAATATTTTCCGCCACAGTCAGCAGACTTTTGACACCAACCGAATGGCCAATATAGATTGCATCTTGCAGCAACGGCGCTCTGTCTAAAGTGACATCCTCGCCCGAATAGACGATAGTGCCTTCAAGTGGAGAAATAACACCTACAATGACTTTTAACAACGAACTCTTACCAGCACCGTTCTCTCCTAAAATACGCACAACCTCTCCTGATTGAGCAGCAAAAGAAAAGTCTTTGCATAAGTCTCTTTCCCCTCGCTCTATCCAAAGGTCTGATATTGTTAAAGAAGCAGAAGATTGCAAAAGATTTACCTAATTCGGCCGATATGAAAGTAAAGGTTACCATTCTTTGGCTACGCTGTTTATTTATACTGTTTAACGATATGGTTTCGTTAAACAAAGACTTCAGACATTATATGAGAATCGTTCCTAAAAGAACAAACTGATAGGCTCTAACATCACATTTTATAGGCAGGCGACATGATCTCTGACATACAATCTATGATAAATGCTTCATCAGGTAAGCAGGGCAACGCCAACATCAGTAGCAATAACGCCGTAGGAAACTCAGCCACTCTTGCGAAATTAATGGGTGAAATCAAATTAATAGAAAGCCTTAGCTTAATTAAATTTCAGGGTAGTGAGTCGCTAAACTTTCAAGGCAAACCAGCACAACTGTTATTTGCAACCAGCGCACAACAACCATTCACCCTAATCAATACTGGCACTCCAATCGATATTAGCGATATCCAAAACGCAAAATTAAACAGAACCAACTTGCAGCAAGCCTCCCTGTCTATTCCAGTTGAAAACTCATCCAGCAAAACCCTTACAGGCGCAAATACCCCTACGGTTAAGCAAGCTGATAATCTTATGCTAGCGTCTCGCGTTGTCAATTTAACCGTTACCTCCGCGACGCCTGCGACACCACCCAATCAATCAACCACGTCGCTTGCACCAGCTACTAATACCCAAACTCCAGCTCCGCAAACCAACACAACAAATCAGACAACAAGCCCCCAAACTGCCGCATCAAGCCAAGCGCCCAGCCAAGCGACAAACACACCGACACTCAATGTACCACTGCGTCCAGCCAATAGCGCACCACAGCCCACAGCAATGGTCAGCCCGAACAACCCTCAAGTGGCAACCGTCTCAGATGGAAAAACTGAGTTTCCTATATTGAGCCAAACGCCACTAAAAAAAGGCGATGTGATTAGAGTTATGGTTGATGCCAATAACAACCTGCAAGTATTACCGGCAAAAGCGAACACCTCAACCATCCCTTCTACCCAAGCAGAAGCGCTTAAGCAGAGCCTTCCAAGGCAACTTTCGCTCGCAGACATGTCCCAACTCGTCAAACAATTACACACTCTTAACGAGACATCATCTGCCAACTTACCACCCAAAACACAACAGGCCCTGAGACAACTTATTCAAAGTTTCCCAAACTTAGGAGCACTGACCACGTCACCGGATACAATGAAGCAAGCCCTTCAGACCAGCGGTGTCTTTTCGGAATCGCTACTGGCTAGTGACAACAAAACTCAAATTCCTGCGGACATAAAACTCAATTTATCCCGCCTAAAAGACGTGCAAGAAAATACAGGCGCATTGCGCCTTGGAAGCATACCAACTGAACAAATTGCCAATGCTATTGAACGCATAACAACGAGCCAATTACGCCACTTTTCAGATCCAAACCAAATCACTACACCAACCTATCCACTGCACATAGAACTGCCAATTAAAAACGGCCAAACTCCTAGTTTCGTTCAAATCGAAATAAATAAAGATGCAAGCAGTGAAGAACAATCTAAACAAGACAGGCGCTGGTTGGTAAAACTCAAGTTTGATTTCGAAGAAACTGGTCGGTTCGATGCACGAGCCAGTATTCAGGCCAACAAAGTGGGGGTTTTATTTGCAGCCGAAGACCCAGACACTGTACAAAAGCTACAAAAAAATATGTCTCTTTTGAAACAGCGATTAACGGACAAAGACATAGAAGTAGAAAGGCTAGATGCCTTTCAAGCAAAACTGGATAAAGAAAAAGACAGTGCGCTTAAAACACACTCTTTAATCGATGTGAGGACCTAATGCAAAAAGCCGTCGCTTTAAAATATGATTTTAGTGCAGCACCAAAAGTGATCGCTAAAGGGAGTGGTCTATTAGCAGAAAAAATAATGTCAGTCGCCAAAGAAAATGACGTCTTGCTGCACCAAAGCCCTGAACTTGTTGAAATGCTCAGTACTTTGGAGCTAGGAGAAGAAATACCTGAATCTCTCTATCTTGCTGTCGCAGAAGTTATCGCTTTTGCTCACAAAATCAAAGATCATCAGTGGTAATCTGAATTACGGCGAGACTCTTGCTTTAACAGGCTAATCAATTCAGCCTCAGCACGGATCAAACCACATTTAGATACTAAATCGTCAATGGTCGCGCCCATTTCCAAAAGCTCCATAGCGCGATTGTACGAGACGCCACCTTCCTTTGATAAAATCTCGGATTGCTTCTCAACAGCCAAGTTTAGCTTTTTCTCAATGGCTACTAAACGACGCCCCATACCAATAGAACCAGAAGCAAGTACTTGCACTTGCTTTTTTTGACTCAACTCCGCCTCGGCATGTTGAAGCTTCATCCGCGCCAATCGTTTTGAAAGCCTATACGCCCAAACAACTACCGCGATCAGAATCACAAACTGGAGCATTAATAAGAGGTTAAATAACCATTGAGATTCCATCTAGTACAACAACCTTAAATTACATTGACCCAACTTCAGACCACTCATTTTCAGATAACAATTTATCCAAATCAACCAGAATAAGTAAAATATCATTTTTATGACAAACACCTTGGATAAACTTAGATGATTCGTCATTCCCAACATTTGGTGATGGCTCTATCTCTGATTGGCGTAAATAAACCACTTCAGAAACGGCATCGACCAGAATTCCGATCACATGACCCTCAACTTCAAGAATCATGATGCGCGTTGCATCCGTGATTTCGCCAGAAGGCAGACCAAACCGTTGGCAAGTATCAATAACCGTCACAACTGTGCCGCGTAAATGAATAATGCCTAAAACAAAGTTAGGTGCACCAGGTACCGGAGCAATCTCAGAGTAACGTAAAACCTCTTTGACTTGCATAACATTTACACCATAGATTTCATTTTCTAGGCGGAATGTTACCCACTGCAACATTGGATCTTCTGATTGGTTTGCGCTTTTTAGCGCTATGCTAGTAGTTGCCATTATTCATCTCCAAAGATCAAAAATGATCATTACAATTATTTAAGCGCGGCTTTAAACCCATTTTTGGGGTCATCCAACAATTCAATAAAACCCTGTACATCTAGTATGGCACACATATGATCAATTACTGTACCAGCAAGCCAAGGTCTCTTACTTCTATCACTTCGCCACTTTACTTGAGATGGTTCGAGCGTAATCGCTTCTGCAACACGTTCACAAGCCACTCCCCAATCAGAGCGATCTAACTGAATAACAAACTTAAAATGCTCTTTTAGGTCACCTTCGTAATGATTAGGCATAACCCATAAAGCAGTATCAACTGTGCGAAGATTAAAATCACCAACATTCGCGACGCCCATAAACCAGTCTGGCTGACCGAATATGGATGTTAGCTTGTCACTTCCGCTTTGGAAGATTCCCCCAAGCTCAACAAGAGGAACCGCCATTTTCAGGCCACCAACATAAAACAACAAGCATTCGAACCGACCCGTTGCCCAAGGCAAAGGATCCGTTTTCGAAATTTTACTAACCGGCTCTAGCTCTGGCTCTGGCTCTGGCTCTGGCTCTGGCTCTGGCTCTGGCTCTGGCTCTGGCTCTGGCTCTGGCTCTGGCTCTGGCTCAATAATACTTGGTGCAATCTCATCAGTTGACAAGTCTGATTCCGAATTTGCTATAGCCTGTTCAAAGTCCTTGAAAGAAGCATCAAGCGACAATAAATCTTCATCACTGAACTCAGACGCTGTAACTTCAGGTTCAGGCACTTCAGGCTCGATTTCTTCAGTCTCAACAACCTCAGACTCAACGACGTCAGAATCACTATCTTCTGATACCTCGTCCTCTGACTCTACTTCAGCAGATTCAGCAATATCCTCACTCACGGATTCCGTTGTAGCGTCTTGCAGAAGATCATCAAGGTAGCGCTGTAAAGCTACTTGAGGACCAATCATATTCTGCTCTTTGTTCTTTGTATCTTTCATAATCAGTTACTATCCCGCTGGGTTCAGCAAAGAATCCTTCAGGCTTGCATAAGCCTTAATTCCTCGGGCATTAGGATCTAGAGCTGAAGGCGCTATACCTGCTGTACTGGCATCCCTTAACTTTGTATCGACTGGAATAACAGAATGCCAAACCAACTCTTCGTAAGTATCCTTTAGATTTCTGAGGCTCTTGTTAGATGCTTGAGTACGCCTGTCGAAAAGAGTAGGAACAATTAAAAATGGAACAGGACGCTTTCTTGCGCGGTTTATCATCGTCAATGTTCTCACCATACGCTCTAGTCCTTTAATGGCAAGAAACTCAGTTTGAACCGGAATAACAAGCTGCTGACAAGCGGCTAACGCATTAATCATTAATACCCCAAGCACCGGAGGACTGTCGATTAATACATAATCATAATCGTCCCACAATATAGCCAGGGTTTTCGAAATAACTAATCCCATACCACCTTGTGATTGAGCATGACGCTCTAACGTTGCCAGCGCAGTAGAAGCAGGCAAAAGGGATAAATTGGGATGACCAGTTTCGAGTATGAGTGAAGCTGGCAAATCTGCGGGAATCTTTCCTGCCGTTTGGAAAAGACTATAAGCACTTTTTTCAATTGAATCAGGGTCGAAGCGAAAATAGCTCGTCAAAGAGCCATGGGGATCAAGATCTATCATCAATACCCGATTTCCGGCATCCGCTAACAAGCCCGCCAAAGAAACTACTGTAGTCGTTTTGCCAACGCCGCCTTTTTGATTCGCCACTGCCCAAATGTGCACTCTGACTCCCCTGATACCCTATGCTATTATTTTGCTTACGAATTCCTTGCAATCATATACAGTAATATACTATTGAAACAAGTAATCATGAAGATTATCAGCGTTACGCTTACTAATTCGTAAGATTACACGGCGATTTTGCTGTCGAGCATAGTCATTTGTGTTTCTCACCTTAGGATGTTCGCTAGAAAAACCAATGGGAGCGATCATGGTTGGATTTACGCCCCGGTAGACCAACTCATCCACAACAGAGGAAGAACGCAAACTAGACAAATGCCAATTCGACACCAAACGCCGAGAATTAACAGGTAAATCATCGGTATTACCTTCAACTAACACGACTGAAGGATAGGCTTTGAGGATATCTGCCACGAGAATTAACAAAGCGACAGCCTCATTAGTCAGCTCATACTCACCTTGCCCAAATAATAAGCCAGACTTTAACTCAAGGCTCACCCAATCCGCAGATTCAGTGACGGATATTTGCCCTGTCGCATGCAAGCCAGAAAATTGATTCTCTACAACCTGACTCAACAAAGAGTACACCGCAGAGGATGTATTTTCTTCAATAGTAGGGACTGCAGCCGGAATCGGTTTTACTTCAACCATCTCACTGTCTTTTGGCTCCCCCACAATGGGCTCACCAATATTGATCGGCTTAATAGACTTCTGAACAGCATCAAACACGCCTTGCAGCGTTTCTTTTAAACGCGCCTCGTCGTCAGAGTTTTTTAATGAGAGTGAATACAAAGCAACAAAAAAGGCAAACAGCAGAGTAATGAAATCGGCATAAGAGAGTATCCACCTGTCACGCCCTTGCGTAGCCTTGGTTGATGACTTAGCCACCACCCTACGACGCTTAGGCACCCTAGATGATTTCTCACTCATAAGCGTTCAACTCAAGCTCTAAACGATATGGGTGTTTGCCTACGGCAATACCACAAATACCATCAATAAGAAGCTGATGATAAAGAAGTTCTTTATCCACATAACCCGTTAGCTTTTTGACAATAGGAAAAATGACCAAATTTGCAAAGCCTTGGCCGTATAGCGTTGAAACAAAAGCAACGGCAATACCATGGCCTAGTGCCTCTGGGCTGTCTAAGTTGGCCATCGCCTGAATCAAACCAAGTACAGAACCCATAATACCTAAAGTGGGCGCATACCCCCCGATAGATTCAATAAATGAGATACTTCTCATGCGCTTATCATGAATTCTAACCGCATCATCATGCAGTCGATCAGAGAGCAAATCTGGGTCTGTGCCATCTATCGCCATCTGTAGCGCTCGCGTAGAAAATTGACTACCTAATGATTCGACATCTGATTCTAAAGCAAGCAAAGAAAGGCGGCGGGCTTTATGCGCTAAGTTATTTAATGTGGATCTGGCTGTGTTGAAATCGTAAACAGGTGGGAAAAGGCTCCACTTAATTAAAGCCAAAGCGCGGATGGCTTCTTGGATACTACTTTGAATTAATGTAGCACCAATACTACCAACAACAACAATAATAGCGGATGGCAAGTTAAGGAGAAGAATCACTTCCCCTCCTCCTAACCAATTTGCTAGCAGTACCGAGCTAAATGCAATCAACAGTCCTGCTAAAGTCACAAAATCCACTAGCTAACCTCGCGCGCTATACGCTCACCAATGTGGTCGAGATCAATAATTTCATCTGCTAGATTAGCCTTTTCGACAGCCATAGGCATACCGTAAATAACACAAGACTCTTCGCTTTGTATCCAGACTTTGGAACCGGAGTTTTTCAACATCCGAGCACCTTCTCTGCCATCAACCCCCATACCTGTCATTACGACAGATAATACTTTTCCAGGGTAGCACTTCGAAGCAGAACCAAAGGTAACATCGACAGAAGGTTTGTAGTTTAGTCGCTCATCGCCATCAAGGATGCGAACACACCCTCCATTTCGAGGATCGATCATCATCTGCTTTCCACCTGGAGCCAAAAGCGCAACGCCTGGTTGAAGACGATCACCATCTTTAGCTTCTTTCACGGTAATCTGACAAATGTTATTAAGTCGTTCAGCAAACGCACCGGTAAATGCAGCGGGCATATGTTGAACCAACACAAGAGGCGCCGAGAAGTCCTTAGGCAGCTTACTCAACACAGCCTGCAAAGCCATTGGACCACCAGTTGAGGTACCAATAGCAACCAAACTAACTCGCTTCCTCATACGTGGAATAATAACGCCACGCTCGGTCACAATAGGCTTGGGAGCCTCTCTTGGACCCAGAGCGGCAACAGGCCTTCTATCTCCAGCAAACCGCGTTCTTGCTACTGCTAAAACACGATCCACTAATGCCCGTTTAACAATTGCCGAATCTCGAGAAATATCCTCAAAATTCTTTGGCATGAAATCGACAGCGCCCGCCTCTAATGCATCTAAAGTAACCTTAGCTCCCTCATGCGTTAATGAGGAAAACATTAAAACCGGAGTCGGCTTTAGCTTCATGATATTAGTTACTGCGGCAATGCCATCTAACACTGGCATTTCATAATCCATAGTAACTACATCAGGAGATAAAGATTGTACCTTTTCTATTGCTTCTCGACCGTCGTTAG
Source organism: Marinomonas alcarazii (assembly GCF_003208215.1). Taxonomy (GTDB): domain Bacteria; phylum Pseudomonadota; class Gammaproteobacteria; order Pseudomonadales; family Marinomonadaceae; genus Marinomonas; species Marinomonas alcarazii. The sequence goes on along the minus strand of NZ_QKLW01000004.1, from coordinate 243,160 downwards.
CCGTACCAACAACGGTTAATCTAGGATCAGCCTCAAATATTTCAACTAAACGACGTCGAAAAAAGCCTGAATCATCAACAACCAGCACCTTTACAGGCATATCACATCTCCTAAATGAGTAACTTACTACCTAGATGCGTAACACTTAAGCATACTAGGTACATCCAGAATCAATGCAATACGACCATCACCAGTTATTGTTGCACCAGCCATGCCGGCAGTTCCTTGCAACATTTTACCTAATGGTTTTATAACCACTTCTTCTTGGCCAACCAACTGATCAACAACAAACCCGACTTCACTCATCCCAACTTGCACAACAACCACATGAGCTTCGGATGGAAGTTCTGCACTGCCGTTATTTTTGATCAGCCAGCTCTTAAGATGGAAGATTGGTAGCGTCTTCCCTCTAATAACAACAACTTGTTGACCATCAACGACGTTGGTTTTTTTCAGGTTAAGATGGAAAATCTCATTAACACTAACCAGCGGGAAAGCAAAAGCCTGATCAGACAATGTCACCATTAGAGTCGGCATAATCGCTAACGTTAATGGCACCTTAATGATAAATCGAGAACCTTGTCCCAATACGGATTTAATCTGCAACGTACCGTTAAGCTGAGAAATTTTCGTTTTAACAACGTCCATTCCCACGCCACGACCAGATACATCGGTAATCTCAACTTTCGTTGAGAAGCCTGGTGCAAAGATTAAATTGAACGCCTCTTCATCAGATAAACGCTCAGCCGCATCAGCATCCATTAAGCCTTTTTCGACCGCCTTACGACGAAGAACATCAGGATCCATACCGGCACCATCATCTTCGATAGACAGTAGAATATGATCCCCTTCCTGCTCAGCAGAAAGAACAACATGTCCAACTCTTGGCTTACCTTTCGCTTCACGAACATCTGGCGCTTCAACACCATGGTCAACTGAGTTTCGAACCAAGTGAACAAGTGGATCAGCAAGGGCTTCAACTAAGTTTTTGTCTAAATCTGTTTCTTCGCCTCGAAGCTCTAAATTCACTTCTTTTTTCAAGTTACGAGCCAAATCTCGAACAACTCGAGGGAACTTACCGAATACCTTCTTAATGGGCTGCATTCGGGTTTTCATGACCGCATTTTGCAAGTCACCGGTTACCACGTCCAAATTAGAAACCGCTTTCCCCATAGACTCGTCATCACTTTGCAAGCCGAGTCGTACAAGTCGATTTCGAACCAACACCAACTCACCGACCATATTCATTATGTCGTCTAATCGCTTGGTATCAACACGAACCGTGGCCTCTTGGGTAACAGGAGAATTAGCAACTTTCTCTTTTACATGCTCTGGCTCTTCAGCGGGTTTAGCCGCTGCTTTTGGTGCAACTTTAGGCTTAGCAGGCGCCGCTTTTGGCTCTGAGGTCGCCTTTGGTTTTGCTTCAGCTGCCGGTTTATCTTCTTTTTTAGACTTCTCTTTGCTCTGCAAAGTATCTAATAAAGACTCAAACTCATCTTCTGTAATGAGGTCTGACTCATTGTCAGCAGGTGCTGAATCACTGGCGACTTTTTCATCTTTTTTAGATGGCGCGCCATCACCGTGAAGCTGATCTAATAAGGCTTCGAATTCATCTTCCGTTATCTCATCGGAATCTGAAGGCGCTGCCGCTTCACTTTTCTGCGTATCATCAATTCCTGGTGCGCTATTACCGTGTAGCTGATCCAATAAGGCATCAAATTCATCTTCGGTAATTTCATCATCTGTTTTCGCATCGGATTCAGATGCTTTAGCAGTATCTGCTGTCTTTTCAGGAGCATCACCAAGCGCATCAAGCAAAGACTCAAATTCATCGTCAGAAATATCTTCGGGTTCGTTCGTTGCAGCAGGCTCTTCCTTCGCAGGCTCCTCTACCACCTCATCCTCGTCCTCAACAATTTCTTCAGCTTCTTCAGCGTCGTCGTCCTGAGCAGCAAGCTCTTCTGCAGTAGGCGGTTTTGCATATACAGCCAGCGCTGCAATCAGCTCTGGTGAAGCAGGCTCTGGCTCACCACCAGAACGAACCACCTCGAACATTTCGTTTACAGCGTCAAGCGCCTGCAAAACAATGTCCATCAAGTCAGAATCTATTTTACGCTGACCGTTTCTTAAAATATCAAAAACGTTCTCAGCATAATGGCAACAACCAACTAAGGCATTTAATTGTAAAAATCCAGCACCACCTTTTACCGTATGAAAACCACGGAAAATAGCGTTAAGCAGTTGCTTGTCGTCAGGATTTTGCTCTAAATCTACTAATTGCTCGGAAAGCTGCTCAAGAATCTCACCAGCTTCTACCAAGAAATCTTGTAGTATCTCTTCATCGACCTCGAAACTCATCCTCAGCTCCTTCTAGAAACCAAGACTTGATAGCAAGTCGTCTACTTCGTCTTGACTATTCAGTACTTCAGGGTTGTTTTGTTTATTAATAGCTGGGCCATGTCCACGAGTGTCATCGTGTTCAGACTCTTTCTCTTTGTGTTCAATTCCGGAGATACTATCAACGCGTCCAGCAACAGCAACGAGATGCACAAGTTTTTCTTCTACATCACGAATTAAATCATTCACTCTAGCGATAACTTGACCTGTTAGGTCTTGATAACCTTGCTCTAGAAGAATTGTGTTGAGGTTTGAATGCAAGGTAGTGGCACTATCGTCCGCATACGATAAGAAGACATCAATACGTTTGTATAAGTCTCTAAATTCTTGCGGTGTTAAATCTCGCTGAATCAAACGACTCCAGTCTTTGCGTAGCTCTCTCGCCTGGCTTTGTAGTTCGCTAGCGACAGGAACACTACTATCAACCATATCCATGGTTTTATTAGCAGCTGCACTAGTCGTTTCGATAACATAATTCAATCGATCCGAGGCATCAGTAATTTTGGTAACAGACTCGCTCCCGCCCTCACCAACAACAAGGTCCATTGAATCAACCTGAAAATCACGAATAGCATCATGCAAACTTCGAGTTAAAAAACCCACTTCGTTATAGAAACTATTATGACGGGCTTCGCTCAGCTCTTGAATCTTTTTAATTGCACCACTAAAGTCACCGACTTCAATGTAATTTAAAAGCTCAACTGCGCCGTCTTTAACTAGATTTTCAAAATCCCCTAGTCCAGATCCCAATATCTTTGACATCTACATTTCCTATTTCGCAGCATCTATTCGTTCGAATATTTTCTCAATTTTTTCTTTGAGAGCCACCGCAGTAAACGGCTTAACAACATAACCATTCACCCCAGCCTGAGCTGCAGCAATAATTTGGTCACGTTTCGCCTCTGCCGTTACCATAAGAACAGGAATGCTTTTCAATTTTTCATCTGCACGCACGGCACGAAGTAATTCGATCCCTGTCATACCTGGCATATTCCAATCGGTAACGAGAAAATCAATCGTACCGGCTTGAAGTATGGGTAACGCAGTCGTCCCATCATCAGCTTCGACTGTATTGGTAAACCCTAAATCCCGTAGTAGGTTTTTAATGATTCGTCTCATTGTCGAGAAATCATCAACAATTAGGATCTTCATGTTTTTATCCAATGCAACCTCCACACCCTAAAGGTAATATTACACAACTCATAATTAATCTCGCCAATCGCTTAATCTAGCTTTCAATCTCATAGCCGCTTGACTATGAATTTGACTAACCCTTGATTCACTTACGCCTAACACTGCACCAATTTCTTTCAAGTTAAGTTCTTCATTATAATAAAGTGACAAAACTAACTTTTCTCTTTCCGGTAGGTTATCAATTTCTATTGCCAATTGATTTTGAAATCCGCCTTCTTCAACTAAAGAATATGGTGCATTTTCAACTTCGGATTCAACGCTATCTAGATTATTTGTATCAGAGTCTAGCATTTCTTCATAGCTAAACAACTGAGTAGACATAGATGAATGAATCATTTCATGATATTCATCCATCCCTATATTCATATGCGCTGCTACTTCCATATCTGAAGCTTCTCGTCCCAGGGTCGCTTCCAATTCTTTTATGGCGTTAGCAACTGCTCTACCATTTCGTCTTACTGAACGAGGCGCCCAATCTGTTTTTCGCACCTCATCCATTATAGAACCGCGAATACGGATTCCCGCATAAGTTTCAAAGCTGGCACCTTTCGTAGACTCAAAGCGTTTATACGCCTCAATTAGCCCCATCATGCCAGCTTGAATCAAATCGTCTATATCCACACTATCAGGCAATCTCGCCAATAGGTGATAAGCAATTTTTTTCACTAAATACCCGTATTGTTCAACAATCGCATCAATTGAGAGCGTTGCTTTTTTGGAGTATGTGTTATATCCGTTTTTGGTCTGCATAAAAATAGTCTAAGCAACCTTTACCATTTAAGTTAGTTGCGCTAACTAACTGTACTACATAGTTTGGCGCAACGCTTTCAGTAATAACATAATTTTACTAACTACCATACTTTAGTGACCCATAAAGCTGACTGTAGTGTTCTGCTGTATAAACAGCTCTACTAATCAGGTTATGAGCACGAGCAGGTTCGATATCATCAGGTATTCTTTGTCCATCTGCGATATAAACAACAGGAAGACCTTCTTCAATAACTACACTAATCGCTTCACCAAGTGAAGCTGATTCGTCAAGCTTACTTAAAACACACCCATCAAGCTGCACCTGTGAATATATTTCAGTCACGGTTTTCAGAACTTGTCTTTGGCTTGTGCAAGGCAATACTAATAACTTCTTAAGGCTGGCCCTTGCTCGTTTCATCATTAACAATTGGCGCTCAAGATTAGAATCTCTTGGATTCATACCTGCCGTATCAACCAATACCAAAGAGTAATGCGCGTATTTTGCTAACACTTCATTTAAATCTGAATACTCATTAACAACTTCAACGGGAACATTTAAAATACGCCCAAACGTTCTCAGTTGTTCATGAGCAGCAATTCGATAGGTGTCTGTTGTAATTAATACAACACCTTCAGAGCCATGTTTCAATACGTGCTGGGCAGCAATTTTACCGATTGTGGTTGTTTTACCAACACCAGTAGGGCCCATAAAGGCAATACAGCCGCGTAATTCATTAGAGCCTGAGCGAATAGGTATATAGTCAGCCAAATGTGCCAATAACCTATTCCAGTCATCCTCACGGCCTTTTAGATCTATATCATCCATCAGTCTAGACACAACAAACTCAGACAACCCTAACCCTTTTAACTTTTCGCGGGCTCGAGTCTCAACAGAAGATTCTTTGGCAGAGCTACGGTTGTCATTTTGCTGATGCTGCTCCAGCATAGCCCGAACACTTTTCAGTTCGCGCTCCATGTCCTGCAATTGCTTAGCATTATCACTATTTTTAACAGATAAAGCCTCTTCAACAACTGGATCTTCCTTATCTTCAGGCAGTGGCGGCATTTCAATCTGAGAGTTTTGACGCGGTGAAGTATAGGAAGGTGCGTCATTCTGAGGTGGCGTGGTTTGTTGCTTGGCTCGTTCTATGCGTTCTAAATAATTCGCACTAGGATCGACCGAAGTGTCAGGGCGCGAAGAGCTTGAGCTCGAACGTTTAGACGACATGCTAGAAGGCAAAGATCCATCGTAATCTAGAGCGGCAACAATTTCTATCTCGCCTGTTGGCAGACGTTGATTTGACAAGATAACCGCATCAGGACCTACGGCGTCACGAACTTTCCGTATCGCTTGGCGCATGTCTGGTGCTCGAAACCGCCTAATTTGCATGAATACCTTAATCCTTACAGTTTATTTTTCTTACAAATCCATAGCTTACCCGAAAGATTCCGATAAATATAGATACAATATTTTACAGAAAACTGGCAATTACTATTGACCAATAACCCCCACGACAGTAATACGTTTATGATCTGGAACTTCTTGATAAGAGAGTACAGACATATTCACCATACCATAGCGCATAAAACGCGCTAACATAGGGCGAATCGGTGCAGATACGATCAAAATAGGTGTATTACCCATTGCTTCTTGTTGCTCTGCCGACTGTCTCAAAGAAGTCTGCAATTGTTCTGCCATTTGCGGCTCTAGAATCAAAGCTTCTTCATTTTTAATTCCAGACTGTTGGCTTTGTTGAACCGTCTGCATTAACATTTTTTCTAACTGCGGCTCTAAGGTCAATACAGGAATCTCTTCAACTCCATCCGCCAATGTTTGAATAATTAATCGGGACAACGATGTCCTCACGGCCGCCGTTAATATCATAGGATCTTGCGTTTTAGGCTGTACCCCCATTATCGACTCAGCAATAGTGCGCATATCTCTTAGAGGCACACCCTCTATTAATAAATTCTGCAACACTTTCAGCAACACACTTAATGGCACCGTATTTGGAACTAACTCTTCCGCTAATTTAGGGTTGTACTGTTTCAACAAACTCAATAACTGCTGAACCTCATCGTGACCAATTAATTCATACGCGTGTTTATGCATAATCTGGTTAATATGAGTCGCCACGACGGTACTTACATCCACTACCGTATAACCATACGTCTGCGCCTGATCTCTTTTCTTTGGATCAATCCAAACAGCATCTAAACCAAATGACGGATCTTTGCCTGCGATACCATCAATAGAACCAAAAACTTGGCCCGGATCGATCGCCAAATCTTTATCTGGATGCACTTCCGCCTCAGCTAAACTCACCCCCATCAGGGTGACCCTGTAAGCATTTGGCATCAAATCCAAATTATCTCGAATATGAACACTAGGCACCAAGAATCCCAAATCTTGGGACAACTTACGGCGCACACCTTTTATTCTAGCCAACAATTCGCCACCCTGCGTTTTATCAACCAGAGGAATTAAACGATAGCCAACTTCTAAGCCCAGCATATCTACAGGAGCGACATCGTCCCAACTCAAATCTCTCACCTCAGCAGGGGCGGAGCCTTCTGCTGGCGTTTTGGTCGCACTTTTGGTTCCTTGATTTAACTTTTGCTTCTTACGGTACTCTAAAAAGTACGCCAACCCACCCAAACAAGCGGCTAACGATAGGAAAGAAAAATGAGGCATGCCAGGCACAATCCCCATAATAGTCATCACGCCCGCGGCGACATACAGCGCCTTTGAAGACCCAAACATCTGGCGAACTACTTGCGAGCCCATATCGCCAGTTTCATTTACTCGGGTCACCATGATGGCCGCTGCAGTAGACAACATCAAAGAAGGCAGCTGAGCCACAAGACCATCACCAATGGTTAATAACGAATAGCTTTCAATCGCTTGCGCAAAAGAAAGGTCATGCTGTGCCATACCAATAGATAAGCCACCAATGATATTGATCCCAAGAATCAACAAACCGGCAATCGCATCACCTTTAACGAACTTTGAAGCACCATCCATAGAACCGTAGAACTCTGCTTCAGAAGCAATTTCCATCCTACGCTGCTTAGCTTGGTCAGCATCGATCATGCCCGCATTCAAGTCTGCGTCGATGGCCATCTGCTTACCAGGCATCGCGTCCAAGGTAAAACGAGCACTCACTTCAGAAATACGCCCAGCACCCTTTGTCACTACTGCGAAGTTAATAATCATTAAGATGGCGAACACAACAAAACCAACGACGTAGTTACCGCCAATCACCACTTCACCAAAGGCTTGGATAACCTTACCAGCGGCATCACCACCTTCATGACCATTCAGCAAAACCACACGCGTGGACGCAACATTAAGCGCCAGTCGCATCAAAGTAGATACCAGTAGCACCGTTGGAAACACAGCAAAATCCAATGGTCGCATGGAATAAATAGCGACCAAAAGCACCACAATCGCTAAGGCAATATTGAAGGTAAAAAGAACGTCGAGTAAAAACGCGGGGATAGGAAGAATCATCATCGCTAAAAGCGACAACAACAAAATAGGAATCCCTAGATTCCCACTAAAAATACCTTGAACCTGTCCAGTAAATCGAGCGCGGTCAAAATTCACACGGCACCCTTATTGGAGGAAAATACACAAAACATAATTAACTACCGTCCCACTGAAATTCATCAGGCACATCTAAGTTTGGCATAGCTTCTGGCTGCGGTGCCCCCATACGAGCATTACGCAATTGATACACGTAAGCCAGCAATTGCGCCACCACTTTAAATAACCCCTGCGGTATTTCCTCACCAATTTCAGTATGATGATACACCGCCCTTGCCAGAGCGGGTGATTGTATCACAGGGATATCATAGTGATTGCCGACTTCTCGGATTTTCAATGCAATAAAATCGCCACCTTTTGCAAGAAGAACAGGAGCCGCACCACTCGCTTGATCGTATTTCAACGCGACCGAAAAATGCGTCGGGTTCGTTATAATAACATCCGCATCGGGCACGTCAGACATCATTCGATTCATCGCAGCCTGGCGCTGCAACTGACGAATGCGACCTCGTACCATAGGATCACCTTCTTGCTGCTTAAATTCGTCTTTCACTTCCTGCTTAGTCATTTTCAATTTTTCTTTATGCGACCAAACTTGGAACGGCACATCAATAGCAGCAATCAGCGCCAAAGCGAGCGTAACAAAAATAAAAGACCAAATAACAATATCTATCCCATGTGAAATAGATAATTCAATAGACTGAAAAGTCAGCCCCAAAGTTTCCGGCAAAAAATAATTTAGTACTATGGTGGCAACAACGCCCACCAGCGTGACCTTGGCAATCGACTTAAGCAACTCCACCAAAGACTGCACCGAAAACATTTTTTTAAGCCCTGCTATAGGGTTCATTTTGCTCAATTTCGGCGTTAATGGCTCCCAAGCGAAGTTCAATCCCCCCAACGCTATGCTGCCAACAATCCCCGCAACAGCAAGCACAGACATTAGCAGTACCATTGAGTCCATCATAGTCACAACCGAATCATACAGATGAAAAATCATACGACTCAGATCGAATGCGTCCGCCCTTTCAAGCAAAAAATTAAAATCGAACAACACCGCCAGATCTCGAACAAGAAGCGTGCCTGTCCCGTAAATCGTCGCGGCAGCAACAATTAGCAATAGTGCAGCACTAAGGTCTTTAGACCTGGGAATATTACCTTTATTACGCGCATCCTGAAGTTTTTTACTACTGGCACTTTCGGTTTTTTCGCTACCGTCTTCATTTTCAGCCATGTAAATGAACCCCCCAAGTCACCTTTAGCCAATCGATTAACTCGCCAAAGAAAAGCAAATATATATTTAAGAAATCATCCAGCATGATCCAGAAGAAGAACAGCGAAAACAACATAATAATAGGAAAGCCAAGCGCAAATATATTCAATTGAGGCGACGCTTTAGCAACCACACCAAACGATAAGTTAATGACCAAAACAGCAACCGCCAACGGCAAGACAATAAGCAGTGCTTTTTCAAACATCCACCCACCCAAAGAAACAACTTGCCAATAGCGCTGACTATCAAAACCACTACCAATCGGCCAATAATTAAAACTCTCAGCCAAATACTCTATCATCACAAGATGGCCATTTGTGCCTAAAAAAGCAAGCGCAACCATAGACAAATAATACTGACCAAGCGTCGCGACAGAAATACCATTCGCTGGGTCATTAGACATAGCAAAACCCAAACCCGCTTTCATAGCAGCAAGCTGACCTGCCAAAGAAAATAACTGAAACAAGATAGTAACAACAAAGCCCAATACAAAACCGACCACCAGCTGCTCGGCAATTAAAACAATATAAGCAGGAGAAATAGGGTCATAAGCAGGGATATTTATAACTGGCGTTACAATGACAGCGATAAGAAAAGAAAACGCAATACGTACGCGTGTATTTACCAGACGACTGCCAAACAAAGGCAACGCCATAAAAAAAGCACCGATACGAAAAAAAGGCAAAAGAAAGCTAATAGTCAGGTTAAGTAACTGATCAGGATTAAGCTCTAACATCAGCCTATTATCATAGGAATATTAATAAACAAGTTTGTCGTGAAGTCCATAAGCTTAGTCAAAATCCACGGCCCTAGTTGCATAATTACTAAAATAGTCACTATTAACCTAGGCAAGAAAGATAAAGTTTGCTCGTTTATTTGCGTTGCGGCTTGAAACACACTCACAATCAAGCCGACTAATAAGCTCGGCATCATGACGACCCCAACAATCAAGACAATCAAATAAAAACCTTGTCCATATAGATCTAAAACTACCTGAGGGTCCATAGCTAAATCCCGAAACTCGCCGCCAAAGTCCCCATAATCATAGACCAACCATCAACCATCACAAAAAGCATGATTTTGAATGGTAAGGAAATAATGATAGGAGAGAGCATCATCATACCCATTGCCATCAAGACACTGGCCACCACCATATCAACGATCAAAAAGGGAATGAAGATCATAAAACCAATTTGAAAGGCGGTTTTCAATTCACTGGTAACAAATGCAGGCATCAAGATAGTGAAAGGCAAGGTTTCCATCGACTCGATCGTCCCCTCTCTACCCGCTAACTTAACAAAAAGAGCAATATCATCTTCTCTAGTTTGAGCAAGCATAAAGTCCCGCACAGGAACGGACGCAGCCTCAACGGCTTGAACCGATGTCATCTCCTCATTTAAATAAGGCTGTAAAGCAACCTCATTCACTCGATCCAATGTCGGTGTCATGATAAATAACGTTAAAAACAACGCCATACCAATCATAATTTGATTCGATGGTGTTTGCTGCAAACCAATCGCCTGACGCAGAATCGCTAAGACAACAATAATCCGTGTAAACGCTGTCATCATCATTAAAGCCGCTGGCAACAAGGTCAGCGCAGTCATGATAAAGAGAATTTGTAACGACACCGAATAATCTTGACTGCCATCAGGGTTGGTGACCACTTTCACCGCGGGCAATCCAACTTCAGCCCAAGACATTCCTGGCGATATCAGCAACAAAAGCAGAGCAAGACGCATCATGTCGCATCTCCATCATCTTTTTTCGCTGCCGTGTTTTCTCGATCAACTTCTTCCATCACAGAAGCAAATGATGTTGCTTTTGGTGGAAAACTTCGTAAATGACTAATAGTCTGAGGCGTCACCCCAATTAACAAGCGCTCACCCTCCACTTCAACCAACATGAGCTTTTCTTTGGCGCCAAGGGACTGAGCACTAATAATTTTGATATCAGATTTCCCAAGCTTCATTTGAGCAAATTGAAAACGTTTCATTAGCCAAAGGCATGCAGGTATAAAAGCGATAACAAAGATAAGAGAAAGAACAACTTTCCAAATGGATGAAGTCACAGACATATCTTGCGCACCAGCGGCGCACAAATACGGAGACGCCATACAAAGTATGGCGATAGAAACACGGTCAAAAGAAAAAAAGCTCAATATATACTACTTAAGTCGTCTAATACGCTCGCTCGGACTAACAACATCGGTCAAACGAATACCGTATTTGTCGTTAACTACCACCACTTCGCCATGCGCAATCAATGTGCCATTAACCAACACATCGAGAGGCTCACCAGCAAAACGATCAAGTTCCACAACCGAACCTTGTGTTAGTTGCATCAAATTGCGGATCGCTATTTCCGTGTTACCCAATTCCATAGAGAGGACAACCGGAATATCCATAATTAGATCAAGATCAGACCCAACACCACCACTAGGAACAGCAGGATTCGAAAGTGTTTCTAACTTAACAGGCTCAACTTTTTGCTCTGACATTGCTGCCGCCCATTCGTCTTCGATACCTTCGCTATCTTCTGATTCACCAGCTTCAGACATTGCAGCTGCCCATTCATCAGCTAAATCTTCATCCATTCCTGCTGCGTCTGGATTTTGTTCTTCTGCCATGTTATTTCGTCACCTTCGTTTTAAAACTTTCTTCCATTTGTACTGAATAGCGTTCGTTACTCACCCCTAACTTGCCTTTAAATGTAGGTACACCATTCGCACGAACAGTTACAAATTCAGGCATTTCTATCGGAATAATGTCACCCGCTTTAAACTTTAAGACGTCACCTAAAGATATTTTTCTATTGGCCACATTTACCGACAACTTAACATCAATATCTTTAACATCTTGTTCAAGAGATTTGCCCCAACGGTCATCTTTTTCATCAACGTCACTCTGTACACCAGCGTCAAGCAACTCTCTTACGGGCTCGATCATAGAATAAGGTAACGTGATATGAAGCTCACCACCACCGCCATCCAGCTCAATATGGAAAGTGGATACCACCACAACTTCGCTAGGACTAACGATATTCGCCATTGCAGGGTTTACTTCTGAACTAATGTACTCTAGTTCAAGCTTCAATACAGGAGCCCACGCTTCGGTTAAGTCAACAAACACCTGCTCTAACATTAACTGAACGATTCGAATTTCTGTTGGAGTAAATTCTCGACCTTCTATTTTTGCATGTCGACCATCGCCACCAAAAAAATTGTCTACTAACTTAAAAACCAGTTTAGCATCAAGAATAAAAAGCGCTGTACTTCTTAAAGGGCGAAACTTTACCAAATTCAAACTAGTGGGAACATAAAGGGTATGAACGTATTCACCAAACTTCATTACCTGAAGACCACCAGATGAAACATCGGCGGTTCGGCGAAGCATGTTAAACAAACTAATTCGCGTATAACGAGCAAATCGTTCGTTAATCATTTCCAAGGTGGGCATACGCCCACGCACAATACGCTCTTGACTGGTGATGTCATACGACGCAACGCCATTGGCGTCTCGGTTATCCTCTTCTGCAGGCTTTTCATCAGCGCCATGTAAAAGAGCATCGATTTCGTCCTGTGATAACAGATCTTGAGCTGACATAATTTTATTGCATCACAAAGTTAGTAAATAACACAGCATCAATTCCCCCTTGACCAGTTTCCTGCTCAAGAATGCCATTGATTGCATCAAGGGCTGCATTTTTTAATGCCATTTTCCCTTCAGCGGTTTGTAACTCATCAAACGATTGGCTTGAAAAAAGCAGCACCAAACTGTTTCGAATCAAAGGCATGTGTAGGGTTAGGGCATTAATCTGTTCGACATTTTTAGACTTCACAGACATATTAAGCTGCACATAACGCTGCCTGCCATCGACCATGAAATCCACCGTGAAAGCGGGATCTAATGCTAAGTAAGTTGAAGGCTCATTTGCTAATGCTTCCTCAGTAGACTCTGTAGACTCATCAGAGCCACTAAATAAGAAAAAATACGCAGCTGCACCACCACCAACCAACACTAGAAGAAGAGCAATAATGATAATAAGTTTTTTCTTACCACCAGACTTCCCTGCTTCTTCACCAATATCCAAACCGTCTTCTTCAGCCATACTCATAAACCTTAGGTGTATCAAATTCTTTTACAGAACGTTTATCACGCTCTTATGCATGAACAATTCCCTATTCTACAAAGAATCAAACATAGCACCATCAATTTCTTGAAAGTTTAAGCGTAGTAATCAACACCTGACGCTGAAACATACGATAAATTGCTTGAATCCAACTCTTCCTCAAGCTCATCATTGCTAGCCAGCAACCCTTGCGAAGAGCCATTGCCTCGCTCACCTGCCCTATCTTGCGCGCCAGAAGTGTCTTGCTGGGAAACATCCACATCAGCACGACTCAAATCCATTCCTTGCTGAGCAAGCATATCTCTCAAGCGACCCATCTGGCCTTCTAGCAAATCTCTTGCTTGAGGCGTTGCGGCAATAAAACTAATCTGAGTATTCGAATCACTGTCCACAGAGACTTTTACCGTTAAACTTCCAAGCTCCGGTGGGTCCAAACGGATGTGCGCGGTATGACCTCCATCACGAGCAATCCAAGCCACTTTTTGAGTCATCTCATTGGCCCAACCAGGATGACCAGGTGGCACACTCATGGTCAAATTATTTTGAGGCGCCATAGCAGACGCATTCGCTGCAACAACAGCCGCTCGGTTTACATTGTTATTGTGCAACGAACTATTTAAACCTCCAGATGAATTATCATCAGCAAAATTGCCATCGATTTGCGCTGACATTCGACCTATCATGGCCTCCTGTTCTTTTTTACGCAATTCAATCGGCTCGTTTAGCAGTACACCATCATCCGTTAGCAAAGCATCACTAAGCTCAACGCTATCGCCATCTAATGCAGTAGCCGCTCCAGCCCCTAACAAAGCAGTAGGAACCGCTCCTGAACGAGCTTCTTTATTGCCAACCGTTCCAGCGACAGCTGCAGCGCCACTAAGAACTTTAGACGAATCCACTCCAGACTCTCCAGTCGCAGAACCTGAAGCGGCTTTAGTAACAGGATTCGCCATTTGAGATAAAACCCAAGACAAAGAGCTTTCTTCACCCTCCAAGTCTGTCTCAACGCCCTCTCCGGAAGATTCAACCAAACCAGATTTAGAAGTCAAACCATCGCCACCAGCCACAACGGACTTTAGCCCCGCTACTCCAGCAAGGTTTTCACCGCTGACAGTAGCAGTACTAGATGCATTTGCGGTCTTAGCAATCGACTCATTTTTCATGTCTGGTGTCTTTTGAGACAACACGCCAGTCGCGACCACCTCACCACTATCAGAATTTTTTACGGACTCAGCTTCTGCAGCAACCAACTCAGCATCCGAATTCACAGGACTAACCAGTTCAGACTCTGAATTTAAACTGTTAGTAGCCGGTAATGTTGAAACAGGCACTTCTGCATCAGCGGAAACAGCACCAGAAGCCCCTTGAGCAGGAGCGACTTCACCTTCACCCTGCAACTTTTTGCCGCTGCCATCGGCTTTGATGTCGTTATTTTTGGAGGAGACAGTTTGATCAGTAAGGCCACTCTTCCCATCAGAAGAACGGTCACCTATTGGTGTTGAATCATTCTTTGGCTCTTTCGTTGTCGCTACTTTGTCAGCACTAGAAGCCTTTGTTTCAGCTGCTGGCGACTGTGTAGATGCAGAAGAATCACCACGCGAGGAAGCCTTATCAGAAGCAAGAGTACTTTTTGCTCTATTAAAGTCGTTCGCAAAAGCATCGCCGCTCTTAGAAGGCGCCTTAGTCGAAATAGGCTTTTTAGGTGGTATATTTGAAGATAAAGACAATACCGAATTTGAGTCTGTGCGCATAATTTCCTCCGATAGTATAGAGGACTATGCAATAGAAAGGCCAACCTAGTTAGTTAAACCAACTTGCCAATGATAATGCGCTGTCACTGCACTACCACCCTTAGAAAATTCTAATTTGGAACACAGCTGATCCAGCAATGCTAAGCCTCGGTTATAAAGCAACTCTGTGTTCGATATATCGTAATTCACCTTCTGATAATCAAACCCGGATCCACTGTCTTCAACATACAAAACAAGCACACGCTGATTATTATCAGAAGTGACTTTGATGGAAATCTTTACGTAGCCATCAACCAAGTTACTTAAACGTCGTTCCCGCTCATCGTAATACTGAGAAAAACCTTCGCTAGAGTTTTTCTTCGCTGAATCCAGCTGCAACACACCGTGTTCCAGTGCGTTCGAATATAATTCAGACAGAATCATAAAAATCTGACTAGAAAAGCTACTTAACCCCGGCACTGTCGTCAGTATTTGCAAAACGTATGGGAGTGGATCTGTATTGCGAAGCGAGTCAGCGTATAAAACATATTCAAAGGAGAAATTGGCTGGCGCTTCATGGTGCCTTTTTGGCACATCTCGTTCCAAAGAATCAATTCCAATGTTTGTATCTAAACGAATATTCAAACACGAAATATCATCATGAGGATTTTCTAAAACCCCTTCGTTTTTCAGCTGCTCAACCAACCAATCTGTCGCCTTATCTGCTTCAATTTCCCCTCGATATAGAGGGTTGAGTACTGAATGACAAAACATCTCACCAGATAACCCCAAAGCTTCATAAACACCGTCTGAAAAGGCCATCAACCTATCACCAGGCGCAAAGTTCATAGGGTCAATTTGACACTCAAAAGCCTCGGGCGAAAGCACACCCAATGGTAAATTTTTAGACGCGAAACGCATAGGTTGTTCTGATGACTCTGAAAAGAACAATAAATCTGGTAAGCCCCCATTCCACACTTCAATACTATTGTTGTTCACTTTAACATCGATAAACACTGCACTGCAGAACATATTGGCTGGCAAAATACCCTTTAGACGAGCATTAATCTCAGGAATGATTTGACGCATCAAAAAGCCTTTTTTGGTCCAATCAAAAAAGATATCGGCCAATGGAAGGGCGCCGATAGCGGCTGAAAGACCATGCCCTGTAAAATCCCCCAATAATAAATGCATCCCACCATTTGGCTTATAGGCGGCCAAAATAACGTCCCCATTAAAGGTATGGGTTCCATAATGAATAGTAGAGAGGGCGGGATCTTCCAAACAATTGGAATGCGTTATATTTTCATATACAACTTTTGCGACTTCTTGATCGTGCAGCAGTTGTTCATTGTATAAGCTCATTGCATCACGCTGCTCTTCCAACGTTTTCTGCATAACAAGCAGCTTCACTATGGCATTTAATTTCGCCGTAATAAGAGCAGGACTATAAGGTTTAGAGATGAAATCAATGCCGCCTATACGTAGGCATTTAGATAAAGCAATAGGATCAGAAATCCCAGAAAGAAAAACAATAGGAACAAACACATCTCCAGCAATCTGTTGGATTTCAGAAGCGGTTTCCCAACCATTTTTTAATGGCATTTTTATATCTAAACAGACAAGTTGAATAGCTTTAGGGTCAAATTTATCAATAGCATCTTGACCATCAATCGCAACGACAACCTTGTGCCCGAGTTGGCTTAAAATAGCCTTCAATAAAATGCGATCAGACGGATTATCGTCCGCAATCAATATGGTTAAAACTTGTTCCATATAAAACTACTCAGTAATAACAAACAGCCGATGAAAGTTAGCAATTTTAAGAATGTCAATAGCCGCATCATTTGCGTGTATCAATCGGATATTCGCTTTATCGCCTCCAGTATAGTCCCTTAGCAACAACAACATACCCAAAGCCGAACTATCAAGATAAGTCACTCGAGATAAATCCACATCACAAGAAGTCACACCCACAGTATTCATAAAAGCTTCTTTAAACGTTTTATGACAGCTGTAATCAAAGCGTCCTTCTATTCGGATTGTTAAACACCCTGATTTTTTATTAAAAAAGCTTTCAACCACAGCCTACTCCTAGAGGATGAGTGAAAAGCTTTATTTAGCCTCCCACTCACTATTAGATTCTTCAGCAGAATTATCGTCATCTGCAACCGACGAAATACTTATGGAGGCTCTCTCTATCATACTATGGAGCCGTTCCAACACTTCATTAACAGACACTCTGGCCTTATCAAGCCTAGCGACCCCGACACTTCTATCGGACTCTAGCAAAGACAAGGTAGATGACGTCATTGATTTCATCTCTTGTATCTGTTTCTGGACATTACTAATGTCATGCTGCAAATCAACAGCGAAACGGTGACGCACTCCTTCACTCTCACCCTCGGTCGCCGCCAGACTGGTTAATACACCAGCTCTCACTTCATTAAGCCATCGCTCTACATCACCTAATAAAAACACATCTGAAGACAAATCCTTTTCAACCAGTGCTAAGCGCTGCAAAACCAATTCGTAGCCTAATATCAATGAATCTCTTATTTGCTCAGACAACCAAACAACATCGTTTAGTTCACCTTGAAACACGTCACCAAGCGAATCATCGACTAACGCAACATCATTACCAGATGCTTTATTGTGATTGGTTTTCTCGTCAATTAGGGATGCTATTTGTTGTAGTTTAGTAACTTTTTCTACCGGTTTTGTTTGTAATGAGAGAGAGTTAAGGACATCAAACACCGAAATGACATTTTGACGAGTAAGCTCTAAAGATTTAGCAAAGGAAGCGTAAGGAGAAGAAGCTCTTAATGGGCGTATAGGCGCATCCCAAACATCATGAGACATTAGCTTCAAGCTATGATGTAGCACTTCAAGTTCAGCCATCTCTGATTTGGCTTTTATAGAAATGAAACACTGTAAACGAGACGCTTCTTCCTCACTATCAGGAGCAAGGCGCTCTACTTTTAGCTCGTACATGCCATCTGATAAATTTAAAACTACACTGTCCTCGCAAAGGAGTATCGAATCCGCTATACGCTCTCCGATAGGATCATCAAGCCCCGGATCAATGCCAAACAAAGACTCAAACAAGGCGGTATTTCTATACCAAAGGTGCCCAGCACCAGCACTTAACCAACTCACATCGCCTTCATGATTCGTGATAAAAAAGGCCTCATCGACTTTTCCTAAAGCCTTCTCGACCAACTCAAGCGACTCCTGAGATTGGCGAATATCAAAATCACGGGATGCCAATTCATTATCAATAATGTGGCCAATGTCTGTTAGCTCATCCACCACATTTCGAGGTGGTAACACATGCGCATGACTATGCTTATAGTGATCCAACACGGCCTGCAAACTAGAAAAGCCAGTGCGCAACTGCGTGGCAAATCGCACACTCAAAATAAGCAAAATGGCCATCAATAGGATAAAAGCAGCAATGCATCCCATCATTAAACGATCAGCAAACAGTTGATGTTTATAATCAAGACTGACTCTAGTCTGCTGCAATTTCTCATTAATAGCTTTTAACTGATCAAACGAAGCATAAGCCGCCATTCGCTCTGACTCTGTCAACAACCTCTGCTCTGGTTCTTTCTGAATCATGGCATCCAGCATTATTAAAGAGTCAGATACATTCTCATCCGCTAGAAGCGGAAAATTTGGCAACCGACTTTCAATCAAGCCATACTCTCTTTGTAGCGTTTGCGAAAAGTCATCCGTCTCCATGGCTGAACGAGCGATATCACCATCATCCCCCTTACCAAGCAACAGCCACTGTAACCAGTGTTCCTTTGCACTCTGCGTCAGCACTAACAGCTCATTCAACTTTGCCTGCTCTTGCCGCTGCTGCTCTAAACTCATGCTAATGGCAACATACACCCCACTAAATACGAGCAAGAGCATAAACAATAAAGCCGCAACGCCTTTTTGAAGTCTATTAATGAGCTCTTTTCTTGGAGCGCCAAATGGTGAATGTGGTGTATTCATAGGCAATAATCACTTTCAAGCTAATAATAAAGATGGCCAAACGCCAGCAACAAAGGATACGAAATTCTTCTTAGTAATAAGAATGTCACCGTGATCAGCATAAGAAAAACTCGTATTCTCACGCTGACTATTAAATGCATTATCTAGTGCAACAAAATCCTGAATATAGTCGGCCTCAGGCACAGCTGAACTCCAATCACATCCAGACAGAGACAAAACTACTGACGCCCCCATCCATTCTAAGACAACGGTAAATGCGGGATCATCTGAAGAAAACGCCCCGCCAAGATCAAAGGGTAATTCAGATATCACACGGTCATAACAGCGGCCGTCGTGCACAACGAAAGCACCAAACTCTAAACGGCTTCCCACCTTACTTGTAACCGTTTTAGATGGTTGGTAAGGCAGCAAGGCCATCACTAAACTCGCCTCTACCCAACACATCCTGCCACAAACGCTTCCAGAATAATAACCGTTCTTAGTTGGTAAAGCTTCTCTCTTAGACGATTGCCAGCTAGAAATTACTGGTAAGCCCTCAGCATTCAACAACCAAGGCTCTAATAGCGGCTCATTAAGCGAACTCAACCAAACATTCTTAACCCATAAGCGGGGTGATGGCATTTGAGACGCTACCGCTTCAATCTCACGGATAAAAAGATAAGGAATCGCAAAATAGCGCCCTCCCTGTTGCACAACTAAAACCTCGCGAATACTAGAGGGCAACAGACAAAAAGCATCGACTTTGGAAAATAAGGGCATGTCGAATACCACTTCTGCTTCTAGTCGATTTTCCATCGAAAACATCCAGCGCTCACCCATCTTGTGCATGCTTTCTTCAGTCACAAGAAACTTGCCTAAGCATTCCGCTCGATCAAATACAACAGTCCCGAAACTCGACTCTATCTCATACAAAGTATAGGCTAGATAATCGCGCCCTAGGCAGGACAAATAAGATAGCTGGCCACTTTCAAGAGTAGCAAGGTAAACAGAGCCTCCATGACGAACAGGTAGGTAATCACGACCTTCCTCCACCTGAATCGGCACAACATGCTCAGCCATAGGCACAAGACGGTTTGCTGAATTCAGTAAAGGTACATCAGTACGAAAACAGTCACTAAACCCTTTATAGAACCCAGCCTTAACATGCACATCAAACCTATCTAACAAGCGATAACGCAAATCGCGTGGCATCGCCGTATTTTGAAATAAGGGTAAAAAACTCAACTCACAGAGCTCTCGCAATGTTTCTTTGCTGTTTTTGGGGAGTACTTTCCAGTGCAAGTCAGGAAATTGATCCTGAAGCCAACTCAGTGATTGCACACTCACCAGAGAAAATCGCCCCATCACCACAGAGTTTTTAAACGAATCTAACTGAAATGACACCTTTCCCACACGAGAAAGCCCTTTAAGATAGGTATCAATACTTATCAACGAATTCGTATTTCCATCCAGGCTTGCTTCAAAGTTTTTGTAGGATGGCTCATCGTATGATTGCTCAGAAAAAGATAAAACCACTTGCCAACAAGACCTTTCAGCCGACAACAGAGCTTCCAGTTGATTTACTCGTTCTGCATCAATCTGACTAGCAATAATTACTTGAATAATCGCATCGGTAGCGGACAAAAAAGCAAGATGATATTCCCTGTCATAAGGCGCACCCTGCGCCAAGAGCATATCAACAGCCGACAAAATGTCTAATAAACGCTGATTGCACAAAGGGGAAGGAAAAGATGATTTAAAAAGATTTTTAATTGAAAGTAATGATTGTTGAAGCTGCGCTATGCCATCTGCGGGTGAGTAGGCATATTCATGCAGTGCACTTTCTATTTGAGCAATAGGCAAAGACAAATTGGTTACTCCGTTATCCAGTCCTGCCATATTTCACCTTAACAATGAGCCAAGTGGCTGTCTAAATATACAATTTGAATGCTATCGCAAACTATCTAAAAAGCGGCGCATAGCAAATTCATCACTTTGTCGTTGTTCTTGTTTAGTCTCCACAAGCAGCTCTGCTTTGTGATTTTTTTCTTTAAGCCAATCCATGCTTTTCGTTTTGGTACGAGCTTGCAGCCAGCGACGCATACTCATATTGGCTTGTTGCTCAGATCGACCAATAGCGGCTTCCTGCTGGGCTATCGCTTGCTGAACTCGCGTCACAAAGTGCTGATAGTTGGTCGTTAAATACGCACTCAAACCTAAAAGATTTCGCTCTGATTCATACTGTTCCGCGTATTCGCGCAACTCTTGCAACTTTTGCTCATCATAAAGCACTTTCGCTTTATCACGCGCTAATTGCTGAGCAGCAGAGTCCTCTTTGCGTTTAGCAAGATCGACTAGAATCTGCATTCGCTGTGATTTTTTCATGCCCACTCCACTTTGAAACTCACTAAATAGTAGACGTTTTTATAAGCTGGCGTCTACTGCGCTTTCGTCATTGCCGTCACAAGAGCCTGCAAACTCTCATCTATGCTGAAGCTTTCAGTAAGGGATTGCTGTAGAAACTCCCTGATATCTGGCATTTGCAAGATGGCTTGATCTAAATCCGGATCACTACCACGGGCATAAGCACCGACAGAAATAAGGTCTTGGTTTTGCTGGAACTTTGAATACAGCTGCTTAACTCGCATGGCACCATATAAATGATCTTCACTGACAATATGCGGCATAGCTCGAGAAATAGAAGCCTCTATATCGATAGCCGGATAATGCCCTTCTTCAGCCAAGCGTCGAGACAACACAATATGGCCATCTAGAATAGCTCGAGACGCATCAGCAATAGGATCCTGCTGATCATCCCCCTCAGTTAATACCGTATAAAATGCGGTTACTGAGCCACTGCCTTCGCAGCCATTACCAGCCCGTTCAACCAACTGTGGAAGTTTAGAAAAAACCGAAGGCGGATACCCTTTTGTTGCTGGGGGCTCTCCAACTGACAGTGCAATTTCCCGCTGTGCTTGAGCATAACGAGTTAAAGAGTCCATTAGCAGCAGAACATTTTTACCTTGATCACGATAATACTCAGCAATGCGAGTGGCAAGCATCGCTGCGCGCAATCGCATCAATGCTGAGTCATCCGCAGGAGAAGCTACCACAACCGAACGTGCAAGACCTTCAGCACCAAGTATTTGATCAATAAATTCTTTTACTTCTCGGCCACGCTCACCAATCAAGCCAACCACAGTAATATCCGCTTCTGTATACTTGGTCATCATCCCAAGCAACATACTCTTACCCACACCACTGCCGGCAAAAAGCCCTAAACGCTGTCCTTTACCAACCGTTAACAGGCTATTGATCGCCTTAATTCCGACGTCCAATGGCTCGTGTATAGGCTTCCTTTGCAACGGGTTAATCACATCACCGTGCAGGCTAACAGAATCCTTAGTTTTGATTTTGCCTTTACCATCCAAAGGCTTGCCTAAGCCATTCACAACACGGCCGAGCAACTCATCCCCCACAGGCATCAGGCTATCACCAAGTAAAGGACGCACCCGAGCACCAGGAGAAATCCCTTCTATTGCTTCTGTTGGCATTAAATAAGTTAAATCACCGGTAAACCCAACCACCTCGGATTCCACCCAGCGGTCTTTTCTGACTTGTACCGAACAGCGATCTCCCAACGCCACGACACAGCCAACCGCCTCCATGGTCAAACCAACCATGCGGGTCACTTTGCCTTCTATTTGAGGAGGCAACCTTGTTAATGAGACATGACTTAGTTTGTTAAATCGCTCTTTAAGCGTAGACACAGCAGTTAATCCTGCTCAGCAAAGGATAGATTACGAAGTTCATCACATACAGCGTCAAGTCGTTGCTCGACGCGCCCATCGACATGAAAGGATTTAGAATCAAGAACAAAACCACCGCTGATAAGCGATTCATCCGTTTCAAGCTGAATGGTTAGTCTATCTTTAACCCCCAACTCCTCTAAAATAGACACATCATCAGGGTGAAGTCGAAGTTTCACACGACCTTCGTATTCACCAATTTCATCAAATACTCTTGAAAGCTGCTTTTTAAGCACACTATGGCCATCTTGAGACATTGTAGAAAGACAAACATTTTCGATAATACGCGTCATTGACTGATACAAAAGCGTTTCTACTGCTTCTCGGCTCTCTTCCAATGGATGCGTCAATTCTTGCACAGCCTTACTCAATAAAGCCTCAAGCGCTTCAAATTGTAGTTTCGCCTGTTCACGAGCTTGCTCTTTGCCTTCTTCTAGGCCAATTAAACGACCTTCTTCATGACCTTTCTCAAAGCCATCCACTTCGCCTTTAGAAAAACCATCGGCATGACCTTTTTTATGGCCTTCCTCTTCACCCTGAATGAAACCTTCTTCATAGGCGGCCGAACGAATTTCTTCTAATTGAGAAGCGGTTAGCGGCTCATACACCAAAGAGTCTTCATCGACCTCTTCACTGGTGACAACTGTATTCTTTTGAATCAACATCGCTGGACCAGAATTGGTCACCGGATTATTATTTTCTAGGTGAGGAAGTTCCCAACGCTCGTAAGCCGTTAACTTACGTTCGTTTTTTTCCTGCTTTTGATCTGACATGCTCTAACTAAACCATCTGCTCACCGCCGCCACCGAGAACGATTTCTCCGTTATCAGCAAGGCGTCTGGCAACTGCCAATATTTCTTTTTGTGCGACTTCCACTTCACTTACACGCACAGGGCCTTTCGCTTCCAAATCATCTTTAAGCATATCGGCAGCACGTGAAGACATGTTTTTGAAAATTTTGTCCTGCATATCGGGATCTGCGCCTTTCAAGGCAAGAATCAAGGTTTCAGATTCAACTTCACGAAGAATAACCTGAATGCCGCGATCATCCACATCCATAAGGTTATCAAATACAAACATCAAATCCTGAATTGTATTAGCAAGATCTTCATCAACATCACGAATAGATTCCATTAATTCAGACTCTACAGAGCTGTCGATAAAGTTCATGATATTGGCTGCCGTACGAACACCGCCAATAGTTGTAGACTGGGTTGAGTTATTACCAGAGAACTGACGCTCAAGAATATTGTTTAACTCTTGCAATGCCGCTGGCTGAACCGTTTCTAAGGCGGCCACACGCAACACGATATCCAAACGTACTCGCTCATCAAAATTCGCAAGGATATCAGCGGCCTGATCTGGATCTAGGTAAGAAATAACGATGGCTTGAATCTGCGGGTGCTCATAACGAATAACATCAGCAACAGCACGAGACTCCATCCATTTAAGCGTATCAAGACCGGTTGTATT
This sequence comes from Marinomonas alcarazii, assembly GCF_003208215.1. Lineage (GTDB taxonomy): Bacteria > Pseudomonadota > Gammaproteobacteria > Pseudomonadales > Marinomonadaceae > Marinomonas > Marinomonas alcarazii. Next base: position 218,866 of record NZ_QKLW01000004.1, on the reverse strand, counting down.
TCCGCCTAATAGAATCCGATCGATCAAGCTGCCGGCTTTTTCTTCACCTAGGGCTTCTCTTAGCATGTTACGAATGTAACCATCGGCACCAAGCCCTAACCCAGTTTGGTCTCCAACTAATACCAAGAAATCATCCAATACTTTCTCAACTTGATGTCGTTGAATATTGGATAACTGAGCCATAGTCTGGCCAATACGTTGAACCTCTTTAGGCCCCATATGCTTCAATATTTGGGCAGCATCAGACTCACCCAGCGACATAAGTAGCACGGCTGCCTTTTGAACTGAACTTAAATCTGCACCTTGGCCAGTATCACTCATTTGCTTTCCATTACCCATTGTTTAACGACTTGAGCGACACGCTCTGGCTCTTCGGCAATTAATCCACGAATAGCGTTAAGCTGTCGGTCAATTTTCTCTGGTGATCCAGGAACTAATATATCTTCTGCACTTACTAAGGAAACCTGATCGTCCGATATTTCGTCTGTCTCATCAGAAAAAATAGCTGCTTCGGTGTCTTCTGTCACGGCAATCTTATTCTGATCGCTGAGTGTTTTAAGAATTGGTCGAACCACGACAAGCAATAGTATTAACACAAAGATGCCAACCAAGGTTGGCTGAATAAGATTCAAGAACCAAGCTTGCTGATAGAAAGGCACTTCAACCGCCGGCTCTTCTGGGTCTGGCAAAGCAAATGGAGAGTTAATAACACTCACACTGTCGCCACGAGAAGGATCATAGCCGACCGCATCACGCACTAAGAGCGTTAATCGACCAAGTTCGTCGTCATTCCATGGCGTCCTTACAATTGCAGAAGTATCTGGATTTAAACTCACCAAATCATCCACCACTACCGCAACAGACAAACGCCTAACCATACCCTGCTGGCGCTTGGTATAGCTAATAGTTCGGTCTAACTCAAAGTTTCGTGTTGTTTCTTCACGGGATTGTCCGTTTACACCGGTGGAAGCGCCACCTATTGGCGCGCCATTTTCATCAACCGCTTCAGGCGCTGTCACCGCACCTGGAGGCTGGTTGGTCAAAGCCCCTGGAATACCGCCAGCATTGGCGCCTGCGCTTCGATTTTCTCGTAATGTTTGCTCGCTTCTTAGCGCCAGCAAATCTGGGTTATATTGTTCGTCTGTTTTTTCAACCGCGGTAAAGTCAACGTCCGCAGACACTTCTGCTTTAAAACGTCCCTGACCCACAACAGGCCCAAGAATATTATTCACTCGTTGCAGCAATACATCTTCTACTTTACGAGCGTAATCAAACTGCTTTCCAGCAACAGAAAGCTCAGAATCAGAGTCTTTCTCAGTTAATAAAGTGCCGCGCTGGTCTACAACAGTGACATCTTTATCACTTAATTGGGAAATACTAGAAGCCACTAAGTTAACAATCGCCTCAACTTGGCTTCTGTCCAAACGTCTTCCAGGATACAGCTCTAAGAATACCGATGCAGATGGTTTTCGTGTATCGCGGACAAAAACGGACTCTTTCGGTATTGCCAAATGCACCCTAGCACTTTTAATACTTTGTAAACTTGATATGGTTCGGCTTAACTCACCTTCTAAGCCACGGCGATATCGAGTCGTTTCTACAAATTGAGATGTGCCAAGCCCTTGCTCTTGATCCATTATTTCCATACCAACAATGTTGTCGGAAACAATACCTGACCCCGCTAACTTGAGGCGAGCCTGATGATAAAAATCAGATTCAACAAGCAACGCACCGGTATTTTGGTCTAATTTGAAAGGAATATTATTAACACTAAGAATTTCAACGATTTGATCTGCATTGTAATCGGTAATGCTACTTAATACAGGTTTGTAGTCTGGGCCGTTACTCCATAAGACAGCGGCTAATCCTATAGCGATAGAGGCAGCTAAACCAACCATTAAGGCAAGCTGACGTATCACCGTTAACTTATTAAAGCCGGTAACCAACTCTAGATAGAGCTTTTGCTCCGATTGTTCTGCAGGGATATTATCCATTAAAAAGCGCCAAGCGGTTTATTATGCCTAAATTGGCATATTCATGATTTTTTCATACGCGTCTACAAGTTTATTACGCACCTGAGTCATTGCTTCAAATGACACACTCGACTTTTGCAGACCTATCATGACTTGAGGCAAATCAACCCCTTCATCACCGCGCTCGTAGGATTGGGCTAACTGAGTCGATTCTTTTTGCAAAGTATTCACGTTATTGACCGCATTTTTTAGCATTTCTGCAAAATCTGCTCGTTCAACAGCCTGACCACTGTCGCCTTCACCACCTATTTTGGGGATATTAGACACAGAGGAGCTAGGCGCTTGAACTTGCGACTGCATTTCTCTCATTTGAGATAACACCTGATTAATGTCTGGTCGACCAGTAATCATGTTTTTTCACCTAAAAAATCACATTTGTACAGCTTAGCATAAAGCTAATTAAAACAAGATACAAAAATCAATCTACATCTATGCCACTTTCACGCATTTTAGCAATTTTGTAGCGCAGCGTTCTTGGACTAATCCCCAATTTATCTGCGACCACTTTACGCTTACCATTTGCATCTATAAGAGCTTGAGCAATAATTCGGAATTCATGCTGCTGAACACCTTTGCCCAAAATGGAAGCCGCACTGTCTTCATCCACAACCGCTTCTGTCGCCGCAGGCGTTAAGCTCATCATATCAAAGGCAATGTGATCTTCATTAATTTGCGCATTTGGACTTAATATAAGAGCACGCTGAATCACATTATCCAGCTCGCGGACATTCCCCGGCCAAGGGTGAGATTCCAATTTGCTCTGTGCTGACGGTTTTAATGTGGCGCCAGCAATGCGCATTTTCGAAGCATGCTTCGCCAACAAATGCTGAGCAATAGGCAAAATATCCCCTTTACGCTCGCGAATGGGCTGCCAGCGCAACGGAAAGACATTCAAGCGATAGTATAAATCTTCTCGAAAGCCACCTTCTCGCACATAATCAGCAAGATCTCGGTTTGTCGTAGCAATGATACGAACATCCAAGGGAATCGACTTTTTACCACCGAGGCGCTCTACTTCTTGCTCTTGCAAAACACGTAATAATTTCGCCTGCAAACCGACATCCATCTCAGTTATTTCATCCAACAACAGAGTACCGCCATTGGCTTGCTCAAATTTACCAGCTTGAGATGACACCGCTCCAGTATATGCACCTTTTTCATACCCAAATAATATGGCTTCCAGCATGTTTTCAGGAATGGCCGCACAGTTAATTGCCACAAAAGGCGCATTGGGTCGGCTTGAATTTTGATGAATATAGTGGGCAAGTACTTCTTTACCTGTACCACTTTCGCCACAAATCAACACCGTCGAGTCGGTTACCGCAACACGCTTTGCTAACTCAAGCAGAGCAATACTCGCTGGATCTTTGGCGATAGGTTGAAGATTGACAGAAGGTGCTGCTTTTACGGTGTATTTTGCAATGGCATTAAGCAGCTCTTCTTCTTGAAATGGTTTTAGCAAATAGTCAACCGCACCATCACGCATGGCTTCTACAGCATGCGCAATATCACCATATGCGGTCATCAACATAATAGGCAATTCAGGGTAAGTATCTATAACATGATGAAGTAACCCGTAACCATCCATTCCAGGAAGGTTAACATCAGAAACCACCATATCAAATGGAGCATGTTTGAGTGCGATTATCGCCTCTTCAGCGCTATAGACTATTTTGCACTGATAACTTGCCAACATCAGTGTATCTTCTAGCGCTTCAGCAAGCCCTTTGTCGTCCTCTACAATCAATAACTTAACATCAGACATTTCATACCCTTACTAGAGGCAACGTAAAACTGGCGGTCGTTCCAGTGCCTTCTATACTGTCTATTTCAAATTGCCCATGATGGGCTCGAGCAATGGCCTTCACCACCATCAAACCCAATCCTGTGCCATGTTGTTTTGTCGTTACAAAACCTTCCTGAACGTGTTCCAACTGCGCTTTAGACATGCCAACGCCACTGTCTTTAAACATAAGCGTTACAAACCCATGACTATTACGCCAATGTAATTGTACTAAACCTCCTTCCGACTGCGCATCTACCGCATTATTTACAAGGTTTAGTAATGCTCCTAATAATGTTTCTTTATTACACTGAATACAATCCGTCGCTAAAAATTCAGCCCCTGCAACTTCAAACTTCATATTTCTTTGGTCGCAAATTTCTTGGCTTTGCGCTGTAAGCTCTTTTATAAAAGCCGTCACACTGATTGTTTCATCTAGTTTTATCTCACTACGGGAAAAAATCAACATGTCACGAATTTGCTTTTCGATATTACCTAACCTATCGACTAACTTGTTCGCGAATGTCTGTCGCATAACGGGGGCAAGGTCTGGTTTCTGTAGATGCCCAGCATACAAAGTAGCTGACGAAAGAGGGGTTCGAATCTGGTGGGCTAAAGCCGCCACCATTTTCCCCATGTTAGACAGTCGCTCATGATGACTAAGCTTTTTTTGCAGCAAATACGCTTCAGTTAAATCAACCAAAATAACCAGCTGCCCAGGCACATTACCTAAAGACGCGGTCTCTACGCGGACTCTTCGCCCAGAAACCATACTAACATCGTGGCCGTCGTCTTTTTGGGGGCGAAAGCTAAGCGGAACAATACTGCCCCATGACTGACCAACCAAAGGCAGGTTGAATAAGCGATCGGCAACAGGGTTGGCCATTACAACCACACCCTCTTCGTTGAGCAATAAAACCCCGACTGGCATAGACTCAAACAACTGTTGAAACTGCAACACCAGCACACGGTTTTTATCTTGTTCTTGACGCTTATCCTCTTCAAGTTTCTCTAATTGGTCATATAATCGAGCCACTTCATGCTGAAGGTCCACATATGACTTTGCCAATACATCAGAAGATTCAGAGAAGGCTTTAAACGCGGCTTTTAACTCCGCAATTTCTTCATCTTTTGTCACTAAAACTCCGATTTATCAATATTATAGCGACGCATTTTTTCAATCAGTGTGGTGCGCTGTATTTGCAAATTTTGCGCTGCTTTAGACACAACACCTTGAGTAGACACTAAAGCTTGGCGAATGAGAAGTGCTTCGAGATGACGAACATGCAAATTTAAATTCACGCCAGAGGCTTGGGGAAAAGTATGCAGCTGCTTAATTTCTTTTAAAACAAGAGACAGTGACTGGGAGCGCCAAGGCAAAGGGCAAAACCAAACATTAAAGTCATCCGCGCTCTTCTCTCTCGGGCTGAGTGAGATCAATGGCACCATCTCATCAAGCTCAAAAGAATCGACCGCTTTTCCCAGCACAACAAAATCGGGCAAAGAAAGCGAATTCAAAGACGTGCTATAGTCAATTCCGATAAAGGTCAGAATGCTGGACACGCTCGACGTTTCTTCATCGTCCAATCCACACAACCAAGCCTTCACACCATCACCTCAATCAAAATATACAGTCACTACCATTATAATGCGTTGATTTTACTCACTTTCAAGCGCTTCACGCCAGCTAATAACATCAATTCGCTATTATAAAGCCGAAAGCAACTCATCAAACACCTTGGCAACCTCTTCACTTTCCACTCCCCAAGGCAAGGCACCTAACAAGGGAGCGGGCAACATTGCAGATAATGTTGCGACATTTTCATCATAAAAAGGCATTGTCTCCGGCCCTGTGTTTGCTACCCACCCTGCCAAAGTAAGGCCATCTCGCAAAATAGCTTCAGCAGTCAATAGCGCATGATTCAAGCAGCCTAGCTTCATATTAACAACCAGAATAACCGGAAAACCTAAGGCTTTAGCCACATCAGATAACATCTCTCTATCATTTAATGGCACTCTCCAACCACCAGCGCCTTCAACTAGCGCAAATTCATGAGGCGTTAGCAAGGCACCTTTTATGTAACCCTCCAAACGCGAAGCTGTGACAAGACGCCCTTCCTTCATCGCCGCAATATGAGGAGCTATAGCCTCTTCAAGAACCACAGGGTTCACTTGTTCATAAGCCAATTTAACACTACTGGCCTGCTGTATGAGCAAGCCATCATCATTACGTAGATTGCCATCAACACGATCAGCGCCCGCTGCAATAGGTTTTAACCCGATCGATTTCAAGCCTGCACGCTTAGCCGCTTTTAACAGACCTACTGTGACATGAGTTTTACCAGCATCCGTATCGATACCCGTAACAAAAAAACGCTTCTTCACCCATTACTCCTGAATACTAAAAGGTCGTTGAACCACAACAAACGAAACTTGATAACTTAGCGGTATACCCAATTCAACCCTTTGTTTTTCATATTCATTTAGAAACGCTTTCCACTTACTTGGCGATATTGGCTTTTCACCCTCGGAAGCAATGAGACTTGCCCCTACCTTTTTCAGCGAATAAATAGCGTCTTCTGGTGTAACGAACCACATAGGAATATCAGATAACAAAGAAGAAAAAAGGTTCAAACCAGACTCTTTAATACAATCCATCAGTGCCTCTGGCGACATGTACTGATGCACATGCTCGGCGTCATCTAGACCACGCCAAGCTTGACTAATTTCTGGCATAGAACCTTTAGACAGAGTTGAAAAAACAACATAGCCGCCAGGTTTAGTGACTCGATACAGTTCTTTAAATAGCCCCAAAGGATTAAGGCACCACTGGATTGCCAAACTAGAAAAAACCAAATCACAGGAAACATCTTGGATAGGTAATTGTTCTGCATCAGCACAAACAAAATGAACATTTTTTAGCTCAGGGAAGCGCTTACTCGCAACCGCCAACATTTGTGGCGACAAATCAAGGGCGATCATACACGCTGGCGTTAATTGCTCAGACAAGGCGACTAATGCCTGACCTGTTCCCGAACCTAGATCAAGCACAACCTCTGCATCCTCTACCGGCAGCATAGCAACCAGCCGCTCTAAAACAATTTTTTGAAAATCGGCATAGGCATCATAAGACAAAGAAGCGCGGTCAAAACGCCTAGCCAATTGTTTTTTATAGCTAAGCGTTGATATTTCAGGGGTTATTAGCATCGATAAAGTTTTCTATATGACGCACGCAAGCCTCTTCATCTTCTAAAAAAGGCTGATGCGCACAGTTGGACAAGACAACACATTGTTGCAAAGGGTTTGCATCCATTTGCTGATCTAAAGATTGACTAGAAACCAATGCATCCTTACCACCAAATAGATGTAAATTTGGGAGATCCAACAACGACAATTCACGGCGCACATCCAACGATCTCAGCAACCTAAGGCCACCGATCAAAGCCTGGCGATTTAGTGTTTTTAGTGGCAACCAAGCCTGTAACTGTTTAATCAAAGCCCGCTCGTTCTCAGCACCTTTGGTCTGCAATATAACAAAGCGTTTAAGCCCTTCTTCTGGTGTTTGCGCGACCAAACTTGCAAAGGCGTCAAAGTCTTCAACAGACATGGCGTTATCCCAACCGTCACGCTTAATAAAACTAGGCGAAGCCGACAAGGTAATTACCCCCAACACACAACTGGAGCGACGAGCCGCTACGTAGGTCGACACCATGCCACCTAAAGACCAACCAATCCACCAAGCTTCATCGGGTGCCGCCTCTATAAGCTGCTCAGATAAGGCATCGATATCGTAATTCGGCCCAATTCGTGAGCGAGAAATCCATTGCTCATCAAGAGATATACTAGGTAAGTTTGCCACCACCACATAAAACCGCTCACTGAGGCGCAAAGCAAAAGAACGCATCACCTCTTTTGGCATAGCCCAACCTGAGACCATAAAAATAGCCTGATTCGACGCGCTTCCAAAAGATTCTGTTTCAATACGTACTCGCATGCTGCCCCTCTATTACGTTGCGTTTAAAGATGTCACTGTTAAAACTTTCTCGAGTGAGTCGCATAATAACACTAAATCTTCCTCAGAGTGGGCAGCACTTAGGGTAATTCTTAAACGCGCACTACCAACAGGCACTGTTGGTGGACGAATCGCAGTACACCATATTCCAAGCGCTCTTAAATGTTCACTAATTGCCATCGCAGCCTTACTATCACCAATAACAATAGGCTGAATAGCCGTATTTGATGGCATTAGCTCAACCGGAAGGGAGTGAACTCTTTGACGAAAGTAAGCAATATGTCGAGCCAGTTTTTCTCGCTTTTCCTGACCTTCTGCGGATTGGATAAGCTGCAATGAAGCCAAAGTGGCTCCAGCAATCGCTGGCGACATAGAGGTGGTATAAACATAAGGACGAGCAAACTGCGTAAGATACTCAGCGTAATCGTGTGACGTGGCAACAAAGGCTCCGGCTGTTCCAAACGCCTTGCCAAAAGTACCAACTAAAATAGGCAAACGCTTAGCATCCATCCCTTCTAAAGACAAACACCCTCTGCCACTTTCACCAAGACAGCCCAAACCATGAGCATCATCAACCATGAACATCCAGCCGTACTGGTTTGCCAACTGAGATAATTCAGCCAAAGGCGCAATATCACCATCCATGCTAAACACCCCATCCGTCACTAACAGACCAGGAGAAGAAGATTTAGCAAGTAACTTCTGAGCACTCGCCACATTGCTATGCAAATAACGCCGCAAAGGCGCTTGTGCCAACAAAGCGCCATCAATCAAAGAAGCATGATTTAACTTATCCTGCACAACTGGACGTTGTTTATCCGCAAGAGCCGAAATCACTCCCAGATTCGCCATATAGCCAGTACTGAACAGCATTACCCGTTCATACCCCAACCAGTCTGCCAAAGCCTCTTCAAGCGCCTGATGAGGTGATAAATGCCCACACACCAAATGAGATGAACCACCACCAACGCCATAAACGCTCGCCGTATCTGACATCGCCTTAATCAATTTCGGGTGATTGGCCAGCCCCAAATAATCATTTGAGCAAAACGCAGTATATTGCTGAGAGTGGATTTGTGTGTGTGGAGTTTGAGGGCTATCTAGCGTTATTGTTCGGCGCATCAAGTCCCTTTGGCGGCGCTCTTCAAGCGCCGCCAACACCCAATCCGGCGTATCAGACGCTGGCTTCATAAAACAACTTAGACTCTTCTTGCTTTACAGCTTGCGCTGCAATGGCTTCAGCCACCGCTTCATCCGAATGCTCTTCACGTTTTTCAGGATTAATCCCCAAGTTAGCAAACAACGCCATGTCTTTATCTGCCTCTGGATTGCCAGTCGTTAACAGTTTTTCACCGTAAAAAATAGAATTAGCACCCGCCATAAAACACAAAGCTTGAGTTTGTTCATTCATGCCTTGTCGACCCGCAGACAAACGAACATGGGATTTCGGCATTAAAATACGCGCCACAGCAATAGTGCGAATAAATTCAAAAGTATCCAGATCCTCAACATTTTCTAGCGGCGTTCCCTCTACTTTCACCAACATATTAATCGGCACACTCTCTGGGTGCGGTGTCATTAAAGACAATTGACGCAGCAAACCAACGCGATCCTTCTGCTCTTCTCCCATCCCCATAATGCCGCCACAGCACAGTTTAATACCCGAATCGCGCACACGAGACAGTGTATCTAAACGGTCCTGATAAGTACGCGTGGTGATGATACTGTCGTAAAACTCAGCGGAGGTGTCTAGGTTATGGTTATAGTAATCCAAGCCTGCATCGGACAAGCGCTGCGCTTGCTCATCGTTTAGCGTCCCAAGAGTGACACAAGACTCTAAACCTAAAGACTTAACACCTTTAATCATTTCTAGTACATAGGGAAAATCTTTCTCGGAAGGGTGCTTCCATGCGGCGCCCATACAAAAACGGCTAGCGCCTTTTTCTTTTGCCAAGGCTGCTTCTTCAAGCACCTTCTGAACTTCCATTAATTTTTCTTTTTCAAGTTCTGTATTGTAGTGACCACTTTGCGGGCAATATTTGCAGTCTTCAGGACAAGCTCCCGTCTTGATAGACAAGAGTGTACTGACCTGCACTTCATTAGGGGCAAAATTTTCTCTATGGACTGTCTGAGCACGAAACATCAAATCCATAAAAGGCAAATCAAACAGAGCTTTTATTTCCGCATGCGTCCAGTCATAACGCGGCCCGCTCACAGTATTTGTAGACGTACTTAAAGACATAGTATCCTCGATCCATAGAAATTTATGGAGCAATACTAATGGACTGGAAGAAACTGTCAACCACAAAAATAACAGAGGTTTACAGCAGGTTATTTTTAAACCTTTGCTATATTTGTCATACAAAAGCCAAAACCACACTCTGCCAATCCTGCAAACAAGGACTTCCTTCAAACCATACCCATTGCTTGCAATGCAAACGCCCAACCTATGTCTCAAATATTTTATGTGGACAATGTCAAAGCACACCTCCCGCTTATCAAGTATGCGTCGCCCCCTACCGATTTGAAGGCATCATAAAAAACCTGATTCATGGCGTTAAATTCAACCAAAGAAATCACTATATTCGACCTTTAACCACTTTATTAAGCGAGCATCTTATGGAGTCATATTCAGGTAAACATTGGCCCGAGCAACTGCTTTATGTCCCCAGCCACCCAAGTCGAATCAAAGAACGAGGTTTCTGCCAAACAAAAGCATTGGCAACACAACTAACGAGAGAGCTCAGACACCAACTCGGAGATAAATGCCCAAGCCTAACAAAGAAAAACCCAATAAAAAAAATCAAGAATACCCAAGCCCAACACTCATTAAGCCGCAAAGAGCGACTAAAAGGGCCCAAAAACAGCTATGTAATTACCTCACCTATCGCTAAACACATCGCCCTATTTGACGATGTCATGACCACTGGGAGCACTATAGAGCATTGCACTAAATTATTATTAGCTGCGGGCGCTGAACAGGTCGATATTTGGGTGATTGCGAGAACGCCAGACAAAGAGCACCAAATATAAGCCACTCAAACCACCTAGTCATTGCAGGCTCCTTTGTTTACTATGCCCCCAACAAAGCAATGGTGAACGTCATGAAAACAGATCAAGAATACCTAGATTTAGACAAGCAACTGCTGTGGCACCCATACACATCGATGAGCAAACCTAGTCCTCACTTCCTTGTCGAAAAAGCGTCAGGCTGTGAAATAACCCTCAATGATGGGCGAACGCTAATCGACGGCATGTCTTCCTGGTGGAGTGTTATTCATGGCTATAACCACCCAACGATCAATCAGGCAATTCAAGAGCAGTTAGCACAATTCTCCCACGTTATGTTTGGTGGGCTAACTCACAAACCAGCAATAGAACTCGCCGAAAGACTTGTCGCAATAACACCTAGCGAACTACAACGCGTTTTCTTTTCCGATTCTGGCTCGGTCTCTGTTGAAGTCGCTCTTAAAATGGCTATTCAGTACTGGAACACCCAAGGCAAGCCCAACAAGCAGTTTTTTGTCACTCCCAAAAGTGGCTATCACGGCGATACATTTGCTGCTATGTCAGTATGCGACCCTGAAAATGGCATGCACAACTTGTTCAGTGCCGCACTAACACAACAGTACTTTATATCCCCTCCCCCAACAGGCCTGAACGAACCTGTAAAAACGGAATATCTTGAAGAAATACGCAAGACATTTGAAGACAACCACCAACGCATAGCAGGCTTCATTATCGAGCCCGTCGTGCAAAATGCGGGCGGCATGCGTTTTTATAATCCGGAGTATTTAAATCAGATCCGCGCACTTTGCGATGAATTCGACATATTGTTGATTTTCGATGAAATTGCCACAGGCTTTGGCAGAACAGGTAAGCTTTTCGCCACCAATCACACCCATATTTGCCCTGATATCATGTGCATCGGCAAGGCACTAACGGGCGGTTATATGACACTAGCAGCCACACTCACCAATGACAAAGTGGCCCTAGGAATCAGCGAGAATGATGGGGTGTTTATGCACGGCCCCACGTTCATGGGAAACCCTCTTGCCTGTGCTGCAGCCAATGCAAGCCTCTCACTATTAAGCGAATACAATATTCCAGAAAAGATTACGCAGCTAGAAACTTGGATGAAGGAAGCTCTTGGACCATGTGAACAGCTTGAACAAGTAAAAGAAATCCGCTGTCTTGGCGGCATTGGCGTTGTAGAATTAAAAAATGCCGTTAATTTACACGAAATACAACCAAAATTCGTCGAACTAGGCGTATGGATACGACCTTTTGGCAAACTTATTTACTTAATGCCACCGTACGTAATCAGCAAAGAGCAAATCAGTACTCTCGGCAAAGCCATCCACCAAATCGCTAGCGAACAGGCTTGCTAATCCCGATATAAAAAAGCCCTTCAAGCATCGCAGCTAGAAGGGCTTCAATAAGCTTAAGATACCTAATTTACTGCTTCATTCGTTCAGCAAGATTACCCTGCTCATAGGCTTCTTCTTCAATATGAGTAATGTTGATGACAACATTTTCAGCCTGAGCAATACTCTCAATACTTACCGCATCAACGTCTTGCATCTTATCATTAAGATCACGAGCGACACCGGCCTGCTCTTCTGAAGACACATTAATTTGTGCCGTCATCGCCACAACCTGCTTAATAGCGGTTTCAATATCACTCATTTTCTCGGCAACTTTATTCACACTGTCGACACCTTCCTGTGCGACCAACGTCCCTTTATCAATGGTATTCGTAACATCAAGCGTATTTTTCTTCAGCTCTTCTGTCATGCTATTGATGCTCTGCGTAGCATTTTGAGTACGTATCGCCAACGCACGCACCTCATCCGCAACAACGGCAAAACCACGTCCAGCCTCACCAGCACGGGCAGACTCAATGGCCGCATTAAGAGCAAGCAAATTGGTTTGCTCTGCGATATCACTAATGGAATTAACCACTTCATTAATGTTATCACTGCGTTCAGCTAATATCGCAACAACCTTTTTCGCCTCAGATACATCATGGTAAACCTGACGCATTGTTTCGCCTGTCTGCTGTGCTAGCAATCGACTTTCACGCGACAAGTCACCTACCGACTCTGTGGCCTCAACCGCCACATGAACATGCTCTGCAACATGAGTGACGCTAGCCAATAGCTGGGAGCTTGCCGCTACCACATCTTGGAAAGTACTACGCTGTGTATTGAAGTTAGCCAAATTCCCAGTCACGCTCGACTTCGCTTCAGAAGCACGCTGACGAAGCTGTTCAGCCCCTTCCTTAAGACGGTAGCGGAACGTATTGCCTGCGGCTTCTTGATGTATTTTAGCGAACTTAATGGCCGCCTTAACGCCGACCGTTTTACAATATAAATACTGACCAATCGGGTTTCTCGCTTCAGACGACAAACCAGACACAACTGAATTAAGCGCCTGAGCCTGGAAATAGGTTAACCACATTCCTAACAATGCCAAAACAGGCGCAGCTATTTGTAGCGCCAACACATTAGATAACAAACCCAGAACCGCCAATAAAATGAAACAAGACATTAATGGCCAAGTCGCATTACTAAGATGGGCAGCCACTTTTGTTGACGTCGGTAACAATGCTTTACCCGCATTGATACGATCATAAATAGATTGAGCATGCTTAATTTCATCCCGTGTCGCTTTACGACGCACCGACTCATAGCCAATCACTTTACTGCCATCTAACAATGGGCTCACATGAGCACTCACCCAATAATGATCGCCATTTTCACAACGGTTTTTTACTAACCCCATCCAGCTTTTACCTTGCTTCAGGTTAGCCCACATATCGGCGAATACAGCAGGTGGCACATCTGGATGACGAATAAGGTTATGAGGAGAGCCAATTAAAGCCTCTCGCTCATAGCCAGCGACTTCGCAAAAAACATCATTAACAAACGTAATGCGTCCTTTCACATCCGTACTGGAAACTAGAACATAGCTTTCAGGAAAATCATTTTCTTTATCGGTTACAGGCATTTTTCGCATAAACAACTCTCGATATATTTTTTATATTCGTTATTTTTATCACGTATGCTTAATTGTTGCTAACTATGTACACACTAAAAACACAACACAAACTTACTCATCATCAAAATCGCGATAAGCATCTGGAGCCAAATCCTCAAAGCGCGTGTACTTACCTACAAACGCCAATCGACAAGTACCGATCGGACCATTACGCTGCTTACCAATAATAATTTCCGCAATCCCTTTGTGAGGCGTGTCTTCGTGATACACCTCGTCTCGGTACACAAAAGAAATCACATCGGCATCCTGCTCGATCGCTCCAGACTCACGCAAGTCCGAGTTAACAGGGCGTTTATTCGGTCGATTCTCCAAACTACGGTTTAGCTGGGAGAGCGCGACCATCGGACAGTCCATTTCTTTGGCAATGGCTTTAAGAGATCGAGAAATCTCAGAGATCTCATTGGTACGACCTTCGGTAAAACCGGGAATCTGCATCAACTGAAGGTAATCGACCATAATCATAGCAACACCACCGTGTTCCCGAGCAATACGACGCACACGAGAACGCATTTCCGTTGGACTGATACCACCCGTATCATCGATAAATAGTTTGCGGTCTTTGAGCATTTTTACCGCTGACATCAACTTATCCCAGTCTTCTTGAACCAACTGACCAGAACGCATGCGTGTCTGATCAATTCGCCCAAGAGAAGAAAGCATACGCATCATCAATGATTCCGCAGGCATCTCCAAACTAAATACAATCACCGGCTTGTCGCTGATCATGGCGGCATTTTCCACCAAGTTCATCGCAAAAGTCGTCTTACCCATGGATGGACGGCCAGCAACGATAATCAAATCTGCGGGCTGCAAACCAGCAGTCATCGCATCTAAATCGGTAAAGCCTGTACTCAAGCCCGTAATGGCACCATCTTGATGATAAAGCTCATCAATTTTATCTACGGTCGCACTCAGAATATCGGCAGCGATTCTTGGGCCGCCCTTTTTCTCTCCACCTTCAGCTATCTGAAATATCTTGCGTTCAGCCTCATCCAACACTTCAGCTGCGGTCATGCCTTCTGGGTGAAATGCTCTGGCTGAAATATCGTTCGTTGTCGAAATAAGGCGACGTAAAATAGAACGTTCGCGAACAATATCTGCATAGGCAGCAATATTGGATGTACTGGGTGTTGCTTCAGCGATCTCAATCAAATAGGGCATGCCACCTATTGATTCTAAATCGCCACGTTTATCTAAACGCTCTCCGATGGTAACAACGTCAATAGGCTCAGATTCATCAGCTAAACGAGCAATTACCGCAAATATTGATTTATGCTCTGGTCGATAAAAATCATCCGCTATCACAAGTTCGGATACTTTCTCCCAAGCCTGTGGGTCCAGCATTAATCCGCCAACGACTGAGCGCTCAGCCTCAATGGAATACGGTGGTAATTTTATAGAAGCGACTTCGGAATCATTTAGTTGCACGTAAAATACTCATACAAAAACAGAAAAATACGGAGGATTAGCTTAGCACGACCGAAAAAAAAGGGCATCTTGCATTAGCAAGATCCCCTTCTCTTATTTAAGAAAGACGAACGCCTTTCTTAAGCAATTTGCCTAAGCAAATTACTCAGCGATTACTTCTAAAGTAACAGCAACTACCACGTCAGAGTGAAGTTGAATGTCTACTTCGAAAGAACCTGTGTGACGAATCGCGCCTTCTGGAAGACGGATTTCAGCTTTCTCTACTGCTACTTGCGTAGAAATAGCGTCAGCGATGTCACGAGTACCGATAGAACCGAAAAGCTTACCTTCATCACCAGCATTTGCTGTGATAGTGAAAGTTTTGCCTTCTAGCGTTTGTGCACGAGCTTCAGCTGCTGCTTTACGCTCCGCTGCTTTCGCTTCAAGTTCAACACGACGCTCTTCAAAGCTAGCCAAGTTAGCTTTAGTAGCCATTACAGCTTTTTTGTTCGGAATCAAAAAGTTACGAGCATAGCCTGGTTTAACAACTGCAACGTCACCAATACCGCCTAGCTTGTTTACTTTGTCGAGTAGAATAACTTCCATCTCGATCACCTCTAATTAATCATTAGCTATCACTTGAGTTGGACGCCTTACCTTGGATTCTAGAACGAATATCCACAAAACTATCAATCACACAAAGTGCAACGAGAATATTTGCAAAATACACATTCAGAACAAAAAATCCCACAAGGTAAAATGCGATCAGTCCAACAATCCCAATTTCTTTCTTTGCTAAAACACCATGTACTAGAGCGAGCCCCGGCAATACTAATGCAGGTACAGCAGCTTGGGATAAAATACTGAATGAACCTCCTAAGCTTTCGCCTATCAGAATCATTCCACCCAACACCAAACTGAACGCTATCGGCAACCTTAATTGATGGAACTCAGCGCGTAATCCGCCTGGATTATAGAGTCCTGCTTGCCACTTTCTTGCCAAAAACAAAGAAAGAATCGCAATGACCACTTGGAAGATGGATATTGCCATCACCGCCTGGCTAAAAATCAAGTCTCTATCAGGTACTTCAACACCTTCATTTGACAGAACTTTCTGAACCAGCGTTACCGCCATATTCAAAACATCGGTCATTAAAAGTGGCTGAAGTAGCGTACTAATAACCGCCAGAAAACTGCCGGCTAACAATACCCAACTCCATGACATTGTCACTCTAAGTAAATAGCTTAACAACATCACATCAATTAACACCATGAGAGCCGTGGCGTCTCCTTGGAGTATCCAAAGCACAAGTGCTGGTAAACAACCCCAAGCTAATACAGGTATTCCTTCTTTTACACCTTTGCGAAGCACTACCAACCCTAAGATTGCAGCGGCCAGCCAAAACATCACAGGTATCAGACCAAACACCATCACACCAATAATGGCATTCAGGCGCTTTTTCATTACCCATTTAGCTAAACCACTCATATAAAGCGCTTCTTAAGCCTATTAATTAAAATGGCTATCAGTGTAAGGAAGTAAAGCAATGTAGCGAGCGCGTTTGATAGCAGTCGCTAGCTGACGCTGGTAACGAGCCTTAGTGCCAGTAATACGGCTAGGTACGATTTTACCAGTTTCAGTGATATAACCTTTCAGTGTGTCTAGATCTTTGTAATCGATCTCTTTAACGCCTTCTGCTGTAAAACGGCAGAACTTACGACGACGGAAAAAACGAGCCATGAGTGTCTCCTAATAAAAATAAATTAATCTTCAGATTCTTCAGATACTTCTTCAGTATCGTTGTTACGCTCTTCACGCTGAGGAGCAGAACGACGGTCTTCACGACCTTCAGAAGCCTTAATAGGAGATACGTCAGTTACCGCATCTTTACGACGAATCACCAAGTTACGGATGATGGCATCGTTGTAGCGGAAAGTGTCGTTTAATTCAGACAAAACACTGTCAGAACACTCAATGTTCATAAGAACATAGTGTGCTTTGTGAATTTTGTTAATTGGGTAAGCTAGTTGACGACGGCCCCAATCTTCTAGACGGTGAACTTGACCACCATCTTCAGTGATTAGGTTAGTGTAACGCTCAACCATTGCTGGTACTTGTTCGCTTTGATCTGGGTGAACCAGAAAGACGATTTCATAATGACGCATTTAAGCTCTCCTTATGGGTTCTTAGTCTCCACGCTCCCCCTGTTAAAAAGCTGTGAGACAAGGAGTATTGATTTACAGGGACGCGCATTATATAGCACCAATGAACAATAAGTAAACGAATTCAGCCAAAGTAATGCGGACACCTACCTCTTTCCTTTCTTTAAGATCGACAATTCAGTTAAGCGGCTTCATTTTATACAGGTTATTTTACAGACATGAGCAAAAACAATAGAATCATTGCACTCTATGATCAGGCTACCTAAAGAATATGGACATGATAAAAAAAGCATTTTTGGGGTTACTTATATCAATCTCACCTATTGTTGAAGCCAGCAGTAGCGTGGGCGTGGTTGGTGCGACATCTGAATCCGTTTATAAGGAAACCAGTAACCGATCAACCTCCCTACCAAATATCGGCTACCAAGGTGATCATTTTTACCTTCAACTGCCGGAGGTAGGGTACCGATTTTTACCAAGGCAATCTGCGCAGAACGTTTCCGTAGGGATATCCTACGAAGGCTTAAGCTTTGATCCTAGTGACTCAAGCAATGCTGACATCCAGCAACTTGATGAAAGAGACCCAAGCATCATGGCTTTTGCCAGCTATCAATTTGGAATATTGTCAACCAAAGTGGCACAAGACATAAGCGGTAAACACGACGGTTATTACGCTCAGGTAGGGGTTGGTTATCCCATTCCAATTGGCTCATGGAGAATCATCCCATCGCTTTCCTATCGCCATATGGACAGTAAAATGAGTAACCACTTATTCGGCATTTCTGAAAGTGAATCTATTCGAACTGGAAACGCTATTGCCGCTTATGACTCAGGCGCTATTTCCCAAATAAAATATGGCGTAAGAGCTATTTACCCTCTTACCCCCAATGCCAATCTAATACTAGGCATTAGCCAAACCAAATTTGATGATGATATTTTGAAAAGCCCTATCGTAGAAGACAATACCGTAACTGCGGGTTCAGTAGGCTTTATCTTTTCATTTTAAGCGTTATCACTTCGATATCGAATAAAATCCAGACCATTGTTTTCGGAACGTATAAGCCATGAGTAAACTTTCTCACAATGCTCAAGCCATGTTTTTTGGGCTAGGCGCCGTACTGCTTTGGTCGACTGTTGCGACCGCATTTTCCATATCCCTAAGACACTTTTCACCTACCCAGTTATTACTGGTTGCTAATGTCGTGTCGCTCGCTTTTCTCATTGCGCTTCTCGTCATTAAAGGAGAGTTTGGCTCTCTCGTTTCCTATACCAAGCAATCGTGGAAATCGTCTCTCTTTTTTGGTGCGATTAACCCTTTTCTCTATTACTTAATATTGCTCCAAGCTTACAACACTCTTCCGGCTCAAGAAGCTCAGGTAATCAATTACACATGGGCTATAACGCTTAGCTTTATGGCTGTTCCCATTCTAAAACAGCGACTAAAAACCGCCGATTATATGGCAGCTGCCGCATGCTATTTTGGCGTACTCTACATCGCAACACGTGGGCAAATAGGCTCTTTAGAGTTTTCTAACGTTTCTGGCGTTGCTTTCGCCCTTCTAAGCACGATTATTTGGGCGCTGTATTGGCTTTTAAACACCAAAGACAAACGCCCCAGCTTGGTGGGTCTAACTCTTAATTTTGTTTTCGCACTGCCAATAGTCTTCATCTATGCGGCGCTAACAGGGGAGCTAAACCATTGGGATAATAACGGCCTGTGGGGAGCCATTTACATTGGCTTATTTGAAATGGGACTGAGTTTTGTATTATGGAACAAGGCTTTAAAGCTGACATCCAACGCTAGCCAAGTAGCCAATTTAATCTTCCTGTCGCCACTTTTATCTATTGTTTGGCTGTCACAATTTGCCGGCGAGCCAATTTTACGCTCAACGCTCATTGGATTAGCCTTCATACTAACCGGCCTATTCATACAAAATTGGGCAAAAAGAAAAACAAACTAACAAAGCAAAGGATATGTTATGCCTCCATTTATTTACTTATTGCTCCCCATTCTTTTCTGGTCTGGCAACTACATTCTTGGTCGTCTTACGGTTTCCAGTGGCATTGACCCTTTCTCAATTTCCTTCTTACGCTGGAGCCTTGCCTGCTTAATTATTCTGCCCTTTGCTTATAAAAAGCTTTGGAATGAAAAACATATTATCGTCAAAAACTGGCCACTACTGGTTCTTTTTGGTTGGCTGGGCATATGCAATTACAACCTTTTCCTATACATAGGGCTAAGCTCTACAACGGTAACCAATGCCGTATTATTAAATTCAATCATGCCAGTTATGATACTTATTACCGCCCGACTAATTTTGGGAAACAAAACATCTTGGCTGCAAAACACCGGCATACTTATTTCCACCTTGGGGGCCATCACCATTGTTAGTCGCGGTAGTTTAGATACTTTTTTGCATCTCAGCTTTTCACAAGGCGACTTATGGATCATTACCGCCGCTGTCAGCTGGGCCATTTATTCGGTAATGATTGTAAAACGCCCGAAAGAAATGTCTTTAATTGGCTTCTTTGCCTGCACAGCACTCATAGGAACCTTAATTCAAGCCCCTCTATTCTTCCTATTTGGACACTCAAACCTTGCCGACTTTACAGCAAGTAACTGGGGAGCCATCGCTTATATGGGGGTGTTCGCATCAATTGGGGCTTTTTTATGCTGGAATACTGGTGTTCAAAAACTTGGGGCTGCCACTGCTGGACACTTCATTCACTTATTACCAGTCTTTAGTATTGGTCTCTCTGTCATTTTCCTAGGCGAAAGGTTATTCCACTTTCACTATATAGGTATCATGCTTATCTTCTCGGGCATTTTTGTCGCGACCATACTCAATAAAAAACGACAACAAACAAACTAACCTTTACTACGCGCCATTCGGGTACTAATCAAAATGCTTGAAAAGATAAACAGCATTCCCAGAATGGCGTAAACATCAGGCACATGCCCCCATACAGCCCATCCCCAAAAGCCACTAAAAACAACTCCGACATAACTAACAGGCGACACGATACTGGCTGGCGCATAAGTATAAGCCAAATTATAAAGGTACATTCCGACATACAAGGTAATCGTAACAACAGCAACCAGTGGCCACACCTCAGCGGGTAGCACAACAGAGTCCCCTTGGATAAACACCAAGGGAAGAGACAAGATTGTCGAAACTAGGAAATACACAAACAACGTCTCTTGGCCTGACACTTGCTGAGACAACATACGCGTTGTCACCATCGACAGCGCCAAACCAATAGCGGAAATAAAGCCAACAATATGCCAAGGGTTTAAATGATCTGGCGTTGGTTGAATAATAAACGCCACCCCAATAAAGCCAATCACAAGTGGGACCCAACGTTCTTTTGGAACCTTGATCTTATGAAGCATTAAAACGACAAAAGGCACACATAAAGGCGCACACGTTCTAAGCAAAGACGCCTCAACCAAAGGGATATGATTCAAGGACCAGTAATAACAAAGAAAACCAAGGAAGCCGCCAAAGCTACGTAAGAAATGGATTCTCCAAACTGAAAATGGCCGCCTTTGCCAACGGCCTCTCATTTGCGGCAATAAAATTAAGGTGCAAAACAAACTTTGCCAAAAAACCAGCGTTGATACTGCAATCAAGGTTTGCGCCTGCTTCGCCGCTAAGGCGGTAAGAGACATAACAAACGCATACGCGATTGTCATAATAATCCCTTTTTTCAACAACTCATGATTATCTAGCACTCAGTTACTCTTAATTTAAGAAAAGCAAACGCAATATTTAACCCAACAAAATTCACTTGTCGAGCGATTAAAAGTTAAGACGCTACCTTTCACCAGAATTAGAAACACCAAAGTAACGAGAGAAATGTGGGTGAAACCCAGTTTCAGATAGCACAGACACATCTTCATGAGCAGTAATTCGTCCCTGCTCGATCAAAATAACACGACCTCCAACTAGAGTTGCTTCACTTGGTAAATGCGACACCAACAAAGTAGTTAAACCCAACTCTTGAGTGACATCATTAACCAGGTACAGCATTTCTTCACGCAATGATGGGTCCAGCGCACTAAAAGGCTCATCCAATAATAAGATCGGCTTTTTTCGCACCAAGGCACGAGCTATGGCCACTCTTTGAGCTTGCCCGCCAGACAAAGCCTGTGGAAATCGTTCGGCTTTATCAAGCAACTGTGTTTTATCAAGCGCCCATTGGACTTTTTGGTTCTGCTCTTTATTCAAAGACAAGGAAGGAGACAAACCTACAGCCACATTTTGCCAAACAGTTAATTGCGGAAATAAGTTATCGCTCTGAAACAAAGTCGAAATAGGCCTTTCATAAGCAGGTAAAGACAAAAGCGAAGCATCATTAAAATAAATCTCACCACGCCCATCCAGAAAACCGCCTAATAAATGCAGCAGCGTACTCTTCCCTTCACCGCTCCCCCCAAGGAGTGTGGTAACGCCAGGGGGGATATCTACGCAATAATCGGCATGAAAGGTCTCCCAATCATATTGAAGGTTAATTTTTAACACGTGCAGTGACTCCACCAATAAAGCGAGATGAACAATAAAACAAAACCAAACACAGAGAGATCAGCACGACGGCCACACACGCTCCTTTTTCAAGCTGATAGGACCCAATCAACTGAAACAGATATAACGGCAAGGAGACTAGGCCTTGGCTGCCAAATAGAGCAATAACACCCATATCCCCCAAAGAAAGCAGCAAAGCGTAACCAAATGCCTGCGCAACACTTTTTCGCACCAGCGGCCACTCTAAACGCCACCTAGCCCATGAATAAATCCCTAGGCTCAAGTAAACATTTCTAAAGCGGCGCTCTTGCTGGTACAACACAGGCATCAGTGCCCGCAGAACGAAAGGTAACGCCATCACAGCATTAACCCAAACCACAATCCAGTAGCTCGATTGCAGCCCCAGCCCTAAATCGCGTAAAGTTAAAAACAACCCTGTAGCAATAACCAATCCGGGCACCATTAAAATCATATTGCCCAAATGCTCAATTTTATTCGGTAGAAACGCCAAATACGGACGATCCATACAAAAACGCGCCAGCACACCAAAGCACACCCCAAGCAACAGACTCAGTAAAGCGGCGGGCAACGCAATCTTCATTGAAACAAGTACGGCATCCCACAAGGCAGCCGACTGCAATGTACTTAAAAATACAGGCGAGAAAACTGGATCAAAAATAGCTAAAAAAGGTGGAATCACCAATGAAAGAGCACAAAGCAAAGCAACACCATCTGCCACTTTCGCTAACCAAGAATCCTTCAGTGCATAACCCCTAACCGCCAATAGACTGGCATCTTGGCGGTTCACAGGCGCAAGTCTATACACAACAACCGCAAACAAGGTGCATATAAACACCTGCAATAATGCCAAAAAACTGGCCTTATTCAGGTCAAAATCAAACCGTAACGCTTGATATATAGCCACCTCTAACGTACTGGATTTCGGACCTCCACCCAAACTCAACACAACGGCAAAGCTTGAAAAACACAACATGAAAATCAACACAAACGCCCCAGGCAGCGCTTTTTTTATATAATGCCATTCAATCCACCGAAAAGCCGCCCAGCGGGAAAACCCCAATTGCGAGGCTTGACGCCATTGCCCTGCGGGAATCAAATCATATCCTTGCAATAAAAGACGCACCGCCAATGGCATATTAAAAAACACGTGGGCCAATAAAATTCCAACCAATCCATACAAGGGAATTTGCACACCCAATATGTGACTCAGCCAGCCCGTGCGACCATACACCACGACCAAACCTAAAATAGCCACAATGGTTGGCACAACCATAGAAATTGAGAATAACTGCAGTAACGCTGAGCGCCCATAAAATGAACGATGGATAAGGCAAGAGGCTACAGGTATAGCGATAAGCAAACTGATACCACTACTGAGCAGTGCCTGCCATAAAGAAAAGCGAACCACTCGCCAAAGGTAAGGCTGTTGCAGGTAACCGACCCAAGACGGAAGATCACTGTAACGCAAAAGAGCTGCCAGACTGGCAGCTCCTACTAACAAGAAAACACCAACACCTATTAATGCTGGCGTGAGCCTTTTGATCGTGTGAAAAAAGAGCAAATTAGTTCCTGTTATCGCGTTGTCGCATTCAACCATTCATCAATCCAAGCCTTACGGTTTTGTGCAACGTCTTTCGCAGGCAGAACCAAGCTCTTAGTAGGCTTTAAAGCATTATCAAATGCGGATGGTAACTTTTCATCCAGCTTAACAACTGGCAGCATCCAGTTTCCTGTCGCTACAGTCGATTGGAAACCTGGCTGCAGAATAAACTGCATAAAACGCTTAGCCAACGCAGGATTAGGCGCGTCTTTCATCATTGCAGCCACTTCAATTTGTGGATAAAGCCCTTCACTGGCAGAGGCTGCTTTATACTTTTCCTCTCCTTCGGCCACAATGTGGTATGCAGGAGAAGTCGTATAGCTCAACACGACATCCGCCTCACCTTTCAAAAACAAACCATAAGCGTCAGACCAACCTTTCGTCACAGTAACGGTATGACTTGCTAAACGCTCCCAAGCATCAGCTGCCTCATCACCATACACAGACTTCATCCACAACAATAAACCTAAACCTGGGGTACTGGTTCGTGGGTCTTGATAAATAACTCGAAGGTCTTGATTGTCTACTACGTCTTTCAAACTGGTTGGTGGATTTGAAAGCGTTTCAGAATTGTACACAAAAGCAAAATGCCCCTGATCAAATGGCACAAAGATGTTATCAGACCAACCGCCATCAATCGTCACAGCAGAAGTATCAACAGAATGATTTGCCAGCAGACCAGTGTCTTTCGCAGCCTCCATTAGGTTAAGGTCTAACCCCAAAAGCACGTCCGCTTGAGACGATTTCCCTTCAAGCTGCGCTCTAGATAAAATCCCCCCTGAAGAATCCAATGCAACGAAATTGACTTCGCAAGCACACTCTTTTTCAAAGTTAGCTTTTATCTTAGGGCCCGGGCCCCAATCAGATGCAAAGGCATCATAGGTATAAACATTCAAGGTGTCTGCTGATAAAGCCACAGGCGAAATGGTAAGGCCAAAAGCAATAAATGAAGCGGATAAAGTAGAGGTTAACGAAAGTAATTGCAAAGTGTCGCTCCTAAAATAAGTGAGCGGCGTACAGGGGAAACGGCAAGTATGATGGTTAATGACAACGAGTGTCAGTTATTTCACTTGCTATCTCGATTCCTACGCCAGCATGATCTGGATCAGGTTCGGTGGGTTAGCAGAAAATCTGCTTCTCAGCTCTAGCATTGACTAAACACTAGAACACCCCATGAGATATTGAGCGCTTATTGTAAAGAGTCGCTTAACGGAAGTCTATTTCGCTAAGCACTCTCGTCACAGCACCTTGATTTTTTTCAGCGAAACGTAATGCCGACTGACCAAGCCGGAATCGTTGAGACGATTGCCCAGCAAGATCCACAACCACTTTTTCTAACTGTGCCTCATCCTGACAACGAATGGCACCGTTTACTTGTAGAAGCTGTTCGGTAATATCCAGAAAGTTGAACGTATATGGACCAACCAAAATCGCTTTACCAAGTAAGGCCGGTTCAATAGGATTATGGCCACCCCGTTTAATCAAGCTACCGCCAACAAAAGCGATATCAGCTGCCTGATAGTAATACATCAGCTCTCCCATAGAGTCACCTATCACGACATCAAACTGACGCCATTGATCTGGTGGGGTTTGACTACGCAATGCTACACGTTCAAAAGATTGCTCTGCCAACGCTTTCACCGCTTCAAACCGTTCCGGATGACGCGGAACCAATATTAATAACGCATCAGGTTGCTTTTCCAACAAGGCTTTGTGAATACGCAAAAGCAATTCATCTTCACCCTGATGAGTACTGCCTCCCACCCAAACAAATCGAGAGCCTAGCTGACTACGCCAATTAGCCTGAAATACTTCAGGAGGAACAGCAAGATCAAATTTAATACTTCCTGTGACAAGCACTCTCTTTGCCCCCATCGCCTCAAAGCGCACAGCATCCGCTTGCGCATGAGCCAAAAAGCAATCAGGCAAAGCGAATAAAGGACGCGAGATAATTGAGAACTTCTGGTAGCGTTGAAAAGAACGTTCACTTAATCGAGCATTTAGCACTTCTACTCGCAACCCACGTTGTTTTGCGAGTTGTAATAAATTCGGCCAAAGCTCAGTTTCAACAACCAGAAGGTGCTTACAGGAAAGTTTTTTAAGCGCTCTTTTTACACTAGAACGCCAATCCATAGGCAGATATCGATGCTCTGCAAAAGGAAAAGTTTTAACCACTTGTTCGGCACCCGTTGGGGTCATAGTAGTAATTAATAACTTTTTCGTAGGACACTTTTCACGCCACTGAAGCACTAAAGGGCGAACGGCAAGCACCTCACCCACAGACGCACAATGAATCCATAAATCGGCTTCTACTGAGGGCCAAAAGCCAAATGCTTCATTCGCTCTATAATTCGCATAGTCTTTTTTAAAACGTCGAATTTTCAACAGCACAAGCGGCGAAAAGATATGAATCAGAATACGGTAAAGCCACATAATTAGGCTGTCGTCTCACTAAACTGCTGATTGTGAAGTTGAGCGTAAGCTCCGTTCATCGCCAACAACTCACTATGGGAGCCTTGCTCAATAATTTCCCCATGGTCAACCACTGCAATAATATCGGCGTTTTCAATGGTTGATAATCGATGAGCAATAGCAATCGTTGTACGATTTTCCATCAAGCCATCTAAAGCGGCCTGAATGGCTCGTTCAGATTCCGTATCCAATGCTGAAGTAGCCTCATCTAGAATTAAAATTGGCGCATTTTTCAAAATAGCTCGCGCAATGGCTATACGCTGACGTTGACCACCAGAAAGCAATACACCATTTTCACCAACCATAGTATCTAAGCCATGATCAAGCTCTTGAATAAAACCCCAAGCATTCGCTGCTTTCGCGGCATCAATTACAGCGTCATCGTCAGCATCACTTAAGTGGCCATAAGCAATATTTTCGCGAATTGTACCATTGAACAAAACGACTTGTTGGTTAACTAAAGCAATATTAGAACGCAATTCCGTCAACTTATAATCATTGATGGAAACACCATCAATATTAATGCTGCCGTCTTCAAAATTATAAAAACGCGGAATCAAATTAGCCATCGTAGACTTTCCGCTACCAGACCGCCCTACCAAAGCCAGAGTCTTACCAGCTGGCAATGATAAGTTAATATTCTTCAAGGCTTTTTTATCTGCACCTGGGTATGTGAAAGACATAGAACGCCACTCAATATTTCCTTTTAAGCGGTCAATCGATACTGTACCGTTATCCACTTCCTCTTCCATATCGAGGAAATCAAAAATACTGTACGAGGCTGCAATGCCTTTTTGCAAAATGCTATTTACATCCGTCAACTGACGCACAGGTTTACCCAACATACCTGCCGCGGTCAGAAATGCGATAAAATCCCCCGGAGACATATGAGAGCTGATCGAAGGACTCAAGGCGAGCCAGATTAAAACAGCCATCATCAAAGCAAGAATAAATTGCACAATTGGAATATTAAGGGACTTAGTCATTTCCATTTTTAACTGCGAACGTCGATTTTCATGCGCAGCTTTATTAAATCGCTCGGTCTCGTAATGACTACCGCCAAATATTTTGACTACTTCATGGCCTTTAATCGCTTCAGATGCGACGTCAGTTACACCACCCATAGCATTTTGAATTCGTGTACTCAATTTACGAAAACGTTTAGAAGCGTAGGACACCACCAAGCCAATCAGAGGAACAACCACCAAAAATAATAAAGAAAGGCGCCAATTCATATAAATCATATAACTGAACAACCCAACAACTGTTAACCCCTCACGCAAAAGGACACGTATTGCTTGTGTGATAGAGCCAATGACCTGCTCTGTATCATAAGTTAACTTAGCTAATAATCTCCCTGTGGGAATCGAGTGATAATAGTTAGATGGCAACAATACCAATTTGTCAAACATACTAGTTCGCAAATCGAATACAACGTTGTTAGCCACTTTTGCCATAAAATAGTTACCCAAAAAAGTACCTATCCCTCTTGCAATGAATACACCTAAAATAGCAATAGGTATCAACAGGCGGCTTTCTGAAATACTACCAGCGGAAACAATATCAACAATATGCTTTAACAAGGCAGCCAAAGCAGGTTCCATCGCTGCGTAAATTACATAACCAATAACACTTAGCACTAAATAGAACCAAGAAGATCGCACATACCCCAACAAACGAAAATAAATCTTCATGCCAGATACAGGCACCTTTTGAGGTAGAGCCTCACCATTATCTTTGTCTTGCATTTATAAATTCGCTTTTTCTATGATTGAGGTGGTTGAATAACCATCAACAAAGGTCAGCACTTTAACGTCACCACCATGAGCTAAAACATGATCAGCACCAACGATTGTTTCTATGGAGTAATCCCCACCTTTAACTAAAACATCTGGTGTTAAATATTCAATAATTTCTTTTGGTGTGTTTTCATCAAACCATGTCACCCAATCAATCGCCCCAACTCCTTCGAGTACAGACATACGATGGATTAGGTTATTGATCGGGCGCTTTTCTCCTTTGAGACGCTTAACAGATGCATCCGTATTAACAGCAACAATTAAACGATCACCTAGTGCCTTTGCTTGTTTCATATAAGCAATATGTCCCGGATGAAGAATATCGAAACATCCATTCGTAAAAACGATTTTTTCACCGTTCATTTGCGCCAGTTTAATTTGCTCAAGCAAGTCTTCAGGAGAAAGTACGCCAAAATTAGAGCTATGCGAACGTTGAAACATAATAGCTTCAAGTCGTTCAGCACTAATCGTTGCTGTTCCGAGCTTGCCGACAACATAACCAGCGGCTTGATTCGCATATTCAACAGCGTCAATAAAACGCTTACTAGTCACATAAACAGCGGTCAAGACTGCTATTACGGTATCGCCTGCACCAGTAACATCAAAAACCTCTTTAGCCGCTGTAGCCAGTGAAAAAGGCGGTTTACCCTCACTCAATAAAATAAGGCCATCTTCTCCACGTGTCACCAACAAAGCCTTCCAGCCAAATTGCTCTCGCAAAACATTGGCTTTTTCTTCCAGCTCTTTCGTTGAATGACACTTACCAACAATAGTTTCAAATTCAAGCAAGTTAGGCTTAACCAAGGTAGCACCTTGATAAATAGAGAAATCATTGCCTTTAGGGTCAACGAAACTAGGTACTTTAGCGGCATTAGATAATTTTATTAATGCCTGAACATCTGCTAAACACCCTTTCGCATAATCAGAAAAAATAACAGCGTCAGATTCAGGTAAGCACTCTGTAACCACTTGGGCCAATTCTTGATTCTGCGAAAGGCTGTCTTCACGTTCTTCAAAATCCAAACGAATAAGCTGCTGATGGCGGCTCATTACTCGCAGCTTGGTGATAGTCGGCAAGGTTTCAGATCGAACAAAACGACATTTAACGCCGGCCTTTTCTAAACTACTGGCTAATATATCGGCATTTTCATCATTACCAACCACGCCGACAAGTGTTACAGGCACACCCAGTTTAGCCAAACCAAGTGCAACGTTTGCAGCACCACCTGGTCTGTCTTCAATATTAGATACTTTGACCACTTGAACAGGGGCTTCTGGAGAAATACGCGAGGTACCACCATGCCAATAGCGGTCCAGCATTACATCACCAACAACAAGGATGCGTTTATCTTTAAAGTTTAGATACGAAGAGTTCATAGCCACATAATAATCGATTTTTAGAGGCACTCATCTTATCATACTACTCTGCCAAGTTGGACATACCTAAAACATACGAAATAAGGCTTTTACACAATGCTGAATTCCGCTCTACTATCTAGCCAATCGTTCTTATTTGAAGAACTTTTAAACAATTGGTCGCGTTATGGTATCAACAAGGAAGATGGTCATAGCTATGAAAGCATGAATCACAACTGGACAAACAACCCTCTTGGTCGTGTACGGTTACTAACACAATGCCGTCAATTATATACTTTTAGCCATGCCTGCCAGATTAAGAGCATGCCTGAATGGCAAGCACAGTTAACTCCCCTATTCGACTTTATCGTCTCTCATTACTTTATTGAGGATAGATGGATCTTTTCGTTAAATGACGACTTATCTATAAAAGATAAGCACTCAGACGCTTATGCTCTGGCCTTTGTCTTACTGTCTTTTAGTCACTACTATGCTGTAACCAATGACGATCGTGCTCTTAAATTTATGAAAAAGACACATCGTTTTTTACTAGAAAACATGCAATCTGAGTCCGGTGGTTTTTTTGAGTCCTACCCAGTAGACATCAAACAGGTACGACGCCAAAACCCTCATATGCATTTACTAGAGGGCTATATTGCAGCTTTTGAGGCCACTCATGATGAAGAATATAGAAATACCGTCCAATATTTACTTTCATTATCGCTCAAGCACTTCTATCACAAAGAAACAAAAACCCTTCGTGAGTTTTTTAGTACGGATTGGAGCCTTGACCCTGAAACAGGCCACCAAGTAGAGCCGGGGCACCATTTCGAATGGGTATGGCTGCTTTTTCAAGCAAATAAAATAGTGCCCAGCTTAGAGTATACCGATTTAGCACAGCAATTATGGTTAACGGCAACCCGATATGGCCTCGCCGAAAATGGAGGAATTTACAATCAAATAGATGGAAATACTTATCAGCCTCTCGATAAGGAAAAGCGAATCTGGCCCATCACTGAATATTTAAAAGCCATCACTGTTATGCCCATAGGTAAAGAAGAAAAGGTAGATCGCTTGGTTAAGGCAATCAATTTTATGCAACAATACTATTTACTCCCAAATGGACGCTGGAATGAATACCTTAACGAAGACAACTCAGCAAAGGACTTCCCACTCCCTGGAACCAGTGACTATCATATTTTTCTCGGCCTTACAGAAGTGATAGCATGGGCTAAAGCGAACAACGGTTTCCAAAGCTCTTTCTGAATTTAGTTTACCATTCTAGAAGCAAGCTTAGACAAGACATTAGGATAAACAAATTATGTACATAGTAACTGGCGGTGCCGGATTTATCGGCAGCAACATCATCAAAGCCTTAAACAACAAGGGCATAACAAATATCCTTTTGGTTGATGACCTGACAGATGGAAAAAAGTGTCTAAACCTATCAGACCTTGATATTTCAGATTACATGGATATGTATGACTTTTTAGACGCAATAAAAGATGATAGTTTGGGAATAATCCCTACTGCAGTTTTCCATGAAGGCGCTTGCTCGGCAACCACTGAATGGAATGGCAAGTATGTAATGGATGTAAACTATCAATACTCAAAAGCCGTATTAAACTTTTGCTTAAAGCATGGCGCACCTTTCTCTTACGCTTCATCCGCATCCGTTTATGGATCAGGTCCTGTTTTCCAAGAGTCTCGTCAAAACGAGAAACCACTTAATATGTACGCTTACTCTAAGTTTCAGTTTGATCAGTACATCCGCGCTGCTTTACCAACCGCACAAAGTCAAATTGTCGGTTTCCGCTATTTCAACGTATACGGCCCTCGCGAACAACATAAAGGCAGCATGGCCAGTGTGGCCTTTCATCTTCGCAACCAAGTTCTAGCCGGGGAAAACCCCAAATTATTTGGCGCCTATGACGGCTACGAAGCTGGCGGCCAAAGCCGAGACTTCATTTACGTAGAGGACCTAGTTAATACCAAACTTTGGTTTCTAGAAAATCCAGAAAAGTCAGGAATTTTCAATCTAGGTACAGGTAAAGCCGAGCCATTTCGTACGATAGCTGAAACTGTAATAGGGCATTATGGAAAAGGCGAAATTGAATACATCCCTTTCCCTGAGCATTTAAAAGGGGCCTATCAAAGCTTTACTGAAGCAGACATAACAAAGCTTCGCCAGGCTGGATATGAAGGCAAATTCCGAGGATTAGCTCAAGGTGTTCAAGATTACTTAGGTTGGCTCGATTCGAATGGCTAAATATTTAATTGTTGGCCCATCTTGGGTTGGTGACATGGTAATGGCTCAAAGCCTCTTTATTACGCTAAAACAGCGCGACAAAGAAGCTATAATTGATGTAATTGGGCCAAAATGGTCTTCCCCTATATTAGCTAGGATGCCAGAAGTTCGTAATGCAATTACCCTACCCACAGGACATGGCGAATGGGGGATAAATACTCGACGAAAACTCGGACACTCACTTCGCACTGAACACTATGATCGCGCTATTGTGATGCCTCGCTCATGGAAGTCAGCGTTAGTACCTTTCTTTGCCAATATTCCGCAACGTGTCGGCTTTACTGGTGAACAACGCTTTGTACTAATCAATGAACGGCGCAAATTAGATAAGAATATTCTAAACCAAACAGTCAAACGCTTTACATCTTTAGGTCTACCTAACGAGCTTGCCTATCCACCAGCAAATACGCCATATCCAGTTCTGCATGTTGACCCTGAGAATCAGAAAAAACTCTATCAGCAGCATAAATTATCAAACAGACCAGCAATCGCCTTAATGGCTGGAGCAGAATTTGGTCCATCTAAGCAATGGCCAATCGCTTATTTCCATGAATTAGCAGACAGAGCGATTAAGGCAGGCTATCAAATCTGGGTACTAGGCGGGCCAAAAGACCAAACAGATGGCGAGAATATTGTTAAGGATCTTGGCCAATATGCCATCAACCTGTGTGGAAAAACTCAATTAGTCGATGCTATTGATTTACTCGCAATCGCAGAAAAAGCTGTTAGCAATGATTCAGGATTGATGCATGTAGCGGCTGCAGTTGGTACAGAAGTACATGGAATTTATGGGTCAACCAGTGAATTATTCACGCCACCACTCACCGAAAACAAGACCATTCATAATTTACACCTAGAATGTTCACCTTGCTTCAAACGAACTTGCCCTTTAGGGCATACAAATTGCCAGAATAAACTCACTCCAGAACAAGTTATGGAAAAGCTTCATCTAGAATAGATAACTAGAACCCCCCAAACATTTTTTCCAATAAATGCTTCAAGGTATATTGGCGTTTTATAGAGTCTTTTACGACATGCGTAGGAGTCTCTATAAACTCCTTTAATGCTCTATGCCTTTCTTCTCCATAAATATATATATTTTCAGGACAATAACCATCCATCGAAGCCACATAAGGATTGGTTGTAATCAATTTTTTATTCTGAAAAAAAGCCTCAACAACTCGTAAAGTAACACCCCTCTGATTATTTTGAGCAACATCAATAAGAATATCACTTTGCTCAACCTGCTCAAGATACTCATCAAAACTCAAATACACATCTGTCGTAACGTCTAAATCAGAAAGGGTATAACCATTATTGCCCTTATCCCGAACAATATGAACAACACTATCAATTGAAATTTCATCTAATTCTTTTTTAATACCTTTAACAGTGCAAAGACGCCCTTTATCCACACCAGAAAAAAACGCCCGATTATATACAGACACAGTTGACTTAATTAAAGAAGATGAATGAATTTGATCATGATATAAAAACCCATAAAGCTCCACATCATTTTCATCAAAAGTCCACACTTCAATTTTTTTGCGTCGAACATAAGATAAAAAAAGCTTTTTATTCTTTCTTGTCATAGACGATATAGGATTCCATAACCAAACTTTAGGCTTACCTACTTTCCGGTATATTTGATCAAGAACTATTATATTTTCGATAGCAAACGCCAAGACACAATCGTTAGGCCCAGGCTTAGAGGGAAGAAATGCATTGAATCGAGCAAAAGTTTTATTAATAACGCGACAACGAAAATCACTCTCAAAAAAAATATCATAATCAAGATCAATAACATCTTTCATAAGATATTTAGTTACATAAAAGTCATTCGCGATAATGACCCTTTTCATGAAGTATATTTGTCCAATCCATTAACACACTTAGTCAGACATTGATCAATAGCTTTCTGATAAATCTCTTGGTTCTTCTCAAGCATTCCTCGACTGCTTTCTTTATGATATATATGATAGCCAACTGCCTTAAATTTCAGGTAAATGCGATCTAAACCACTATTTAGCAAACGAATAACCATTTCACTATCTTCTCGCCCCCAACCTTCAAAGTCTTCATTGTAACCGTTTACATATATGGCATCTTTTTTCCAGAGAGCAAAATTACACCCTCGAGTAGACTTGTCATTGTTCTTTATTTTTGTAAACCAGTTACTAAGCAACTCTGAATTTAGCATATTATGACGATTTCTAATATCAGCACTAAAAAAGTGTGGTTTATACCCAACCTCCATAACTTTTTTACTAATATTCGGCCCCAGAAGAACCCTACCTCCTTGAACGAAACAATTTTCTTTTGCTGCGCTAGAATGAGAAGCGACAAAACTAGTTGGTAAATAAAGGTCTCCATCTACAATGATTAGATAATCACCTTGAGCCTTTGCAATAGC
This sequence comes from Marinomonas alcarazii, assembly GCF_003208215.1. GTDB lineage: Bacteria > Pseudomonadota > Gammaproteobacteria > Pseudomonadales > Marinomonadaceae > Marinomonas > Marinomonas alcarazii. Next base: position 184,910 of record NZ_QKLW01000004.1, on the reverse strand, counting down.
TTTATTACGACTAGCAGCCAAACGAAAGCCTTTATCCTCTTGCCATGAATGAACAAGGCGAGTGGGATAGTTCAATTGATAGGCTTCGATTAACGATTTAGTATCCTCACTAGAGCCATCATCAGCCACAATAACCTCATAAGGAAGCAAGGTCTGCTCTTTGATACTTTCTAGTGTAATAGCAAGCGCTTCTTTCCAATTATAAGTGGTGACGATTAAACTAATTTTCATTTCTTTTGATACTCTCGTAGCCATAAATCAATATACTTATAAAATGTAGAATGTGCGGCTAACCACGCTAAAATAAAACCATGCCGACCATCTAGAAAGCCACGTTTAACAAAATACATTTTTATAAAACAGGACAGTGCATGTGATATAGCTTTTGACACTGATGAAGACTTCTTCCCTTCACGATCATCCGCCCAAGCTTTAAGGTAACCCGTCGTCTTAGCGGAGTAATGAGCTAAACTCGAATAAGTATCATGGTATAGATGACCAGACAACTTCTTACTACCCAATGACCTGTCCGAGACCACCTTTTCGTGGACAAGCGCATCGTTATACGAAGCAAACTCTCGAGGGTAAAGCCTCACTATCCAATCAGGACTCCATCCAGAATGACTAATACGTTTGCCAAAAGCACTACTCAAACGATCAAGTCGATACAATACTGGCTCATTTAACTTAACTGCAGCTAAGATACTTTGCTGAAGAGCTTCAGAAACTTCCTCATCTGCATCAATCGCAAACACCCAATCTGTGTTTATATAGCTTTGTGCAATTTGCCGCTGCTTACCAAATCCAGGCCAATCTGAATGAACATAAACATCAGAGGTAAAGGAGCGTGCAATCTCTATTGTGTTATCATCACTACCTGAATCTACAACCACAATCTGATCTGCCCATGATGCTACAGACGACAAGCATTTCGCTAACATCTTACCTTCATTTTTGACAATAAGTAGTACACCAACTGTAGACATAAATTCAACCGTCTCTATTTCAATTATCTTCAACTAACCCAAAATACTTCTTAGCTACCAGTAATGACACTAACTGCTCTTTATCCTTATCAAAAAATTGTGAGACATGCTTATGGGCACACTCAATTATCTCTAATGCCTCGCTAGTATGAAGGTTGTAATATTCAATCTTCTCTTCCAGATCAGAAAAGTCCTCTTTCAATTCAACGTAATGAACCCCTGGCACAAGCAAGCCTTCCATAAACCATGTTTCAAACCTTGGTCTGCGCATCATAACTAAGGAATTAGATGCCATGGCCCACTTTAAATTGGTTGCTACATCCTTTCCTTCAACACTAATGATATAACGGTAATTAAGCTGCTCTTGAATTGATAAAAAACCTTTATAACTAGGCTCATAGGATAGTTTCTCATCATTATGGCCTATATTAGCTAAGTTGCTGCCCCAGTACATATCAACAAAGTCACGCCGATGCTGGTGATACACCATACCTCGCCATACAGCAAGAGGACGTTTATTTTCAAACTCTAGCGAATCAGATAAAAACTTATAGTGACGAATAGCATTTAGCTTGAGAAGTACGGAGTTCTGGTTATCTTCAGATATTGGACGGCTTTTCACAAAAGACGGAGTATCAGGCACATCAGTCACATCACCAAAAACATAGTCAAATCTTTTATTTTTAGGAAAATGGCGAACCACACGCTTTGTATCTGCGTAATATACAAAACTTTTTGTTTTTTTAAAGGTTGCGACAGAGACAGCCTTAGCTGATGGAGAGAATGGCTGATTAAGCTTGCAATAATAGTCGACTCTATTCTGTAAGTCACTTGTCACATCAACGTCAGCCAACAACATCTCTACCGATTTAACAGATCGACGAAGAGCCAAGCCTTCACATAAATAATAACGAATTCGAGATAGGCGGCCTTTGAGATAAGCTAAATCCTTCTTCGCCATTCAAACATCCCCACCAAACAAATCACGTGTATAAACTTTATCTTTCACATCTAGCATATCATCGGTCATTCGGTTAGCGACAATAACATCTGATAAAGCCTTAAACTCTTCTAAATCTTTAATGACTCTGGAATTAAAAAAGTTATCTTCTAGAAGAGAGGGTTCATACACTACCACCTCAACTCCTTTTGCTTTTATACGCTTCATGACTCCTTGAATGGCCGATGCCCGAAAATTATCCGATCCAACTTTCATCACCAAACGGTAGATACCAACAACTTTAGGGTTATTTTTTAGAATTGATTCTGCAATAAAATCTTTACGAGTGGCATTAGCGTCGACAATCGCACGTACTAGGTTATTCGGCACCTTGTCATAGTTTGCAAGTAGCTGCTTAGTATCTTTAGGCAGGCAATAGCCACCGTAACCAAATGAGGGATTATTGTAATGGCTACCAATACGAGGGTCTAAGCCCACACCTTGAATAATTTGACGACTGTCTAAATGATGAGATTCCGCGTAGCTGTCTAATTCATTAAAAAATGCTACGCGCATCGCTAAATAAGTGTTTGCAAACAGCTTAATGGCTTCCGCTTCTGTAGAGCCTGTAAGTAGTACATCAATGTCAGTTTTTTCCGCTCCCTGAACAAGCAAGTGAGCAAAAACCCGAGCCCTTTCAGACTCCTCACCAACAATAATTCGGGAAGGAAACAAGTTGTCATATAGCGCTTTGCCTTCACGCAAAAACTCAGGTGAAAACAACAGATTATCAGTCGCATAACGCTCACTTGCTGACTTGGTAAACCCCACTGGTACCGTAGATTTAACCACCATAACCGCATTTGGATTAATGCTTATTACATCTTGAATGACCGACTCAACATGCTTGGTATTAAAATAGTTTGTTTCTGGATCGTAATCTGTAGGCGTTGCAATGATTACATAATCAGCATCACAGTAAGCTTCTTCTTTGTCTAAGGTGGCAACAAAGTTAAGGTTCTCTTCGACCAGATAGCGTTCAATATCACGATCTTCTATAGGAGACTGCTTGTTGTTGAGCATGTCGACCTTCTGAGCAACGATATCTAAGGCGACTACCTGATTGTGTTTGGCTAATAAGAGAGCATTTGAAATGCCTACGTATCCAGTTCCTGCCACCGCTATTTTCATGCGAGCTACCTTTTTTTAAAGCCAGAAGTGATTTTGAAAAGACGATATTTTACAACGTGTCAGACAATAAAAAACACCTAATTCCCTTTTTTAAAAGAATTACATCAAGAAATGCAGCAAGTAGAGAAGTCCTAAGCTAATCTTAATAAAAAACAAGGAGTTCTCTATGAAGTTCGAACTAGTAGACCGTCAAGGCTATATCCCAGATCTAAATTATGGCATCTCAGGACAAGAGCTTTCCTGCTTTATTCCTAGTGACTACCCTTTCCAGCAAGTAAGCTACAATAACGGCGAAGGTGAAGCCATTATTGATAAACATACTTGGCAGTTTTTCTTCACCCAAGAAGGCATAGGAATCAAGTTAATAGATGGTATTGTTTCACTAAAAGAGGCTGAGCATTTCTTAATGGCTATCAAGTCGCACATCTGGGGGGAAACACACCAGCAAGTGCAAATATTCATGGCAGGCACAACACCAAAATAGAAAGCTTGCCTCTTATAAAACAAGGCATGGGGCTTAACCTAAGGCTAAGCCCCATGACATCACAAAGCCGTCGCTCGCAGCATACGCTTAGCCCATTGACTCCAAGACCCAACATAAACTTGCTTAGCACCTATTCCAGCGTAGTTTAATGCCAAGACATTATGGCAAGCCGTCACACCAGATCCACAATAATAAACATAAGCATCACAATCATCTGATAACCAATCCTGCCACTCGACATGAAGTTGTTCCGCGGGCTTAAAGTAGCCATCTGGATCCAAGTTATCGGCAAACGGTCGATTAATGGCTCCAGGGATATGACCTGCAACAGGGTCCATTGTCTCATTTTCCCCATTAAACCTGTCTGATGACCTAGCATCCACCAGCTGGAATTGATTGGTTTCAAAATTTTCGATAACCGCTTGCTCGGTAATAGCCCAAGGAAATGATACAGCTACTTTATGCTCTGCCGCTACTGGAACAGTAGGTGTTTGTGAGACATCTCGACCTTCTTTAACCCAAGCAGGAAAGCCACCATTTAACACGCGCACATCAATGTCTTGCTGACTCAACATCCACCAAGCTCGGGCAGCGATAGCTCCGCCCATATCATCGTAAACCACCACTTTAGAGTGAGTCTCTATCCCCCAATCCTGTAACTGCTTCGAGAAGACATTTTCATCCGGCAGAGGGTGTCGACCAGTTGTTTGTGTTTCTGGCGAAGCTAACTCATGATGAACATCCACAAAAATAGCGCCAGGAATGTGGCCTTTTTCATATTCAGACCGCCCTTTAGCATGATCAGTCAAATAAAATCGGCAATCCAAAACAACGACATTTGGCTGCCCAAGCAATGTAGCCAATTCATTTGTATTTATTAATGTTTTTAATAGCACAGGCTTTTCCTCAGACACTCATTAACGCTCGTCAAACAGAACATTTCAGTTTCTTTTAAATCTACTTTGATTATTCATTTTTTGCTAATATTCGCGCTTATTATCTTACTGAAGAGCTCCCCATGTTACGTATTGATCTAATCCTCACTGAGCAAGGCCTTGCAAAATCTCGCTCGCAAGCGCAAACCTTTATAAGTGAAGGTCGAGTATCTTACAAACAAGGTGAACACTGGATAAACGTTACCAAGGCCAGTCTAAAGCTCCCTGGGGATACCGAAATTACGATCCAACAAAACGACGCTGATAGGTACGTTTCGCGCGGTGCCCTAAAACTTGAAGGAGCCTTGCAATACACAAACTTAAACATTGAAGGTTTATACGTACTAGATATCGGCCAATCTACCGGAGGCTTTAGCGATTGTGCTATTCAACATGGCGCAGCAAAAGTTGTCGGTGTAGAAGTAGGCCACGACCAACTCGATCCGCGCTTACGAGATAATAAGGACATTATTTGCTTAGAGGGCATCAACGCTCGCCACCTATCGGTTACAGATCTAAACGAACACTTCCCAGAAAATGGTTTCGACCTTGTCGTTATGGACGTCTCTTTTATTTCACAAACAAAAATTTTGCCACAGCTACCAGACTTACTCTGCGAAAAAGGTCACCTAATAACGCTAGTAAAACCTCAGTTTGAAGTAGGCAAAGACTTCATTGGAAAAGGCGGTATAGTCAAAGACAAACTACGAGTAAAGCAGCTTGAAAAAGACATCAAAGACGTTATCCAAGGACTAGGGTTCGAAGTGAAATGCTATATAGAAAGTCCGATCAAGGGCGGAGATGGCAACCAAGAATTTTTACTTTGGGCGACACGTCGATAAGGTCATCGCCCATGATGTACAGAGAAAATTAACGCTTAGATAATTTCATCGTAGTTGTGAAGGTTACTAGGCAGAATCTCACGGGCTTCTTTTTCTTCTAGTTCAGTAATATAGTTTCTAGCCATATAAAAACCCAAACAACCAAAGATAACAGACCCGATCGCCTGACCAAAAAGAATCCCTTCAGCGCCCATAAACAAAGAGAAGAAAGTAATCAAAGGCCAAGTACCTAGTGTCGCTCGGCCAAAATTTAACAAGGTACTGTTTAGCGGCCTACCAAGATTATTGAAAACCGCAATCGCAATAAAAAGTAAGCTTTGAAAGAAAAAGCTAAAAGAAACAAAGGTAGCAAAAAAGCGAATCAAATCAGCACTGCCCTGTGACGCATGAAACACAGAAATCAGCCAGTCCTGCATCTGATAAAGGCAAAAACAAAGCACTAAACAGTATCCAAATGCATAAATCACTGCACTGCTGATTGCACTGTGCATTCTATCAAAACGCCCTGCTCCATAATTCTGACCCAATATAGGCCCCACCGCGCCAGACAAAGCAAATATACCACCAAAAACAACAGGAATAATGCGTCCAATAACTGCGACGGCGGCCACGGCATCATCACCAAAAGAAGCCGTGTGCTCCATTACAATGGCGTTTGCTAGCGGCGAAGACATATTGGTTAACATGGCAGGAACAGCAATTAGGGAGATAGATTTAACGTCCTCAAAAAAATCCATCAAATCAAATTCGCCTAACATTTTATGGATATGGACAACGCCATAATAAGACACAGCCACCATAGAAAAACGCGCGATCAAAGAAGCGATGGCCGCCCCTTGCACCCCCAAGCCAAATGCAAAAATGAAAATCGGGTCCAGTACCGCGTTAACTAAGCCGCCAATCATAGTGGCGTACATTGCTCGACGTGCATCGCCTAATGCTCGCATAATGCCAGAGCCAATCATGCCAATCATTACTGCCGGCATACCAAGAACTAAAATCTGCAAATATCCGGTAGCTAAGTCCAATGCTCGCCCTGTCGCACCTATATACAACAAGATATGAGGGATATTAGACCACAAAAGCCACACAATCCCAGTCGAGAAAAAAATACCGAACGCCAACACATTCACGGCACGCCGCTTGGCCAATTCAATTTGACCTTCTCCAATTGCCCTGGATACCAATGCCGTTGCAGCGATTGATACAGCAATGCTTAAAGAGATGGTAAAAAACATAATCGTGCTGGCGAATCCAACGGCCGCAACCGCTTCCTTTTCACCCAACATAGAGAGGAAAAGCATGTCGACGAGGTCGACCAAAAACATGCACATCAGGCCAAACGCGCCAGTAGCAGACATACTAACAACATGTTTAAAGGTTGAACCTTCTGTAAGCTTTGCCGGACTAGGCATTTGTTTCCCCTAAAAATGCCGTTTTTACTGAACGACAACGATACGAAAAAATAAAAAAATCGGACAAGTGAGTACTTGTCCGATCCTTTATTTTCTCATGTATAGGCAATTGAGAAAATGCTTACTTCACACTCGTCATGCAGATAATTTAGTGAAGGTCATTATTCGTTCGATTAAAAACGATTTTTTCGACATCAGCAAAACGCTCTGCGAAATGCACCGTCATACCTTCTTTCACCGATTCTGGCAGCTCTTCAAAATCTCGGCGGTTAGGCTCTGGCAAGATGATCTCACTAATCTTACTGCGTTTCGCAGCAATGATTTTTTCTCGAATACCACCAACAGCAAGCACTTGGCCTGTTAAAGTAAGCTCACCAGTCATTGCTAAGCCTCGACGTATCGGTTCATTTCTTGCCAATGACATCAAAGCCGTTGCCATCGTAATACCAGCACTTGGGCCGTCCTTCGGCGTTGCGCCTTCAGGCACATGCAAATGCACAAGACTCTTATCAAAAAACTCTGGCGATTTCTGGTAGCTCTTGGTGTGCGAGAATACATAGGAATAAGCAATTTCAGCGGATTCCTTCATCACATCCCCCAGCTTACCAGTGAGTTTTAAGCCACGTGTTAGTTCATGCACTTTATTCGCTTCAATCGGCAATGTCGCCCCGCCCATAGACGTCCAAGCCAGACCTGTTACCACACCAACGCCTTGTAAGGTTTTCTCAGGTCTGAAATAAGGCATACCTAACAAGGTTTCGACATCTTTAACACCTACATTGATTTGCTCTTTCTCTCCCGTTATCAGTTCCACAACACTCTTACGCAAGATTTTTTGTAGCAATTTATCCAATCCACGAACCCCAGCTTCACGAGCATAATGTTCGATAATATGTCGCAACGCTGCATCCGTAATATTCAACTGCTTCTTAAGCAACTTGTTCTTCTTCAGCAATTTTGGCCACAGATGCTGCTTAGCAATCGCCAATTTTTCATCACTTATGTAACCAGACAACCGAATCACATCCATCCTGTCTAACAAAGGCGCAGGGATAGTATCCAGCTGGTTTGCTGTACAAATAAATAAGGCTTTTGATAAATCGATACGCATGTCTAAATAATGATCGAGAAATTCAACATTTTGCTCTGGATCCAAGGCTTCCAATAAAGAAGACGCAGGATCGCCTTGGAAAGAAGAGCCAATCTTATCGATCTCATCCAACATAATGACAGGGTTTTCAACCTCAACATCTTTCAGCGCTTGCACAAACTTACCCGGTAAAGCGCCTATATAAGTGCGTCGGTGCCCTTTAATTTCAGCCTCATCGCGCATACCGCCAAGGCTAAAGCGATAGAATTTACGATTCAAAGACTCCGCGATCGATTTACCAATGGACGTTTTACCAACACCTGGAGGGCCAACAAGAAGAAGAATACTTCCTCCCATCTCACCGCGATGCGCGCCGAGCGCCAAAAATTCCACAATACGATCTTTGATATCACCAAGGCCCGCATGATGAGATTCCAAAACCTCACGAGCCAGCTTGATGTCGAGATTATCTTTAGAATGAATTCCCCAAGGCAGCGCTGTCGCCCAATCCAAGTAATTACGCGTAACACCATACTCTGGAGAACCCGTTTCCAGAATACTGAGCTTATGCAACTCCTCTTGAATCTTATCATTTACAGCTTTAGGAAGAATTTTGCCTTCCAAGCGCGCTTCAAACGTTTCAACATCTGAAGTACGATCGTCCTTTGAAATCCCCAACTCTTTTTGGATAATTTTCAGCTGTTCTTTTAGAAAGAAGTCACGCTGATGCTTGCTGATTTTATCGTTCACTTCTGCGCTAATTTCATTTTGTAAGCGAGCAATTTCTAACTCTTTGCGCAGCAGCGTCAACGCCGAATGCATACGCGCAGGAATCGGAATCGTTGCCAAAACATCGTACAGCTCTTCAGCATCTGCAGAAGTGATAGACGCGGCAAAATCGGCTAACAGACCAGATTCATTAAAGGAAAAGCGCCCTAGATACTGTTTTAAATCTTCACTAAATAAAGGGTTCAAACGAATCAATTGCTTAATAGCATCAAGGATCGCAATTGAGTACGCTTTTGACTCATCATCATTTGATTTAACATCGTTAATATAACGAACACGCGCCAGATAAGGCGCCTCTTCACTTAACCATTCAACAACCTCAAACCGCTTCACGCCCTGCGCCAAAAACGTTAATTTGTCGTTTTGCTTCTCGGCTCTATGAACTCGGGCAACACAACCGATAGATCGAAACTCATTGACCGAAGGCTCTTTCTTTGCCTTCTTATCCGCGTAGACCAAACCAACAGCCGCTTGTGGGTGCTCAGCAATTCGCTCCAGAGTCTCTTCCCATTGCTGTGCATCAACCATAACAGGCTGAACCTGCGCGGGAAAAAATGGACGACTAGAAATAGGTAAAATAAATAGCGTCTCAGGCAAAACATCATCAGGTAAAGCTAAACCTTTAGGGTCACTAATCTCGATATCGTCAGCCCCATCCATTACATCATTGACTTCGTGTTCATCTATATATTGTTCATCATCATTCATTATTAAGGTCTCACACATTGCCTCGTTGTTAAAAACAGCCCAGCGATCAACAGCTAATGACTACTCTTTCTGATACCTTCTATGTAATGACGATCTTACCGAAAACAATACTTTCCGTTATTTTCCCAAATACTTGCTTACTTCAAGAGCCAATCTAACCATACAGACAGGATTAGTTATTTGGTCAATTCTTACTTAATGCTATTATTAGCTAAATGATGAAACGATAACTCACTTACATTCACACTCCCTTAGTGATTAGAAAGGAATGGCCAATGACCCGCGATGAAATCCTTAACGCTTACCAAGATATCCATGTGGTAAAGCACCCTTTTGTTAAACACAAGTTAACAAGTCTACGTGACAAAAATACCAGCACGCGTGAATTTCGAATGTTGGTAGAAGAACTTGGCACCCTCATTGGTTATGAAGCCACCAGAGATTTAGAAACTGTCGACATCGAAATAGAGACACCATTAGAAAAAGCCATGTGCCCTGTATTAAAAGGCAAAAAGCTTTGTATCGTCACAATAATGAGAGCCGGGAACGGGCTTGCTGAAGGCGTATTAAAATTATCGCCAAGCGCTCGAGTTGGCCATGTTGGCTTATACCGAGACCCTGAGACAAAACAACCTGTCGAATACTATCTAAAAATGCCACATTCAGTGAATGAGCGCACCATCATTGTTGTCGATCCTATGCTAGCAACAGGCAACTCTGCGATCATGGCGATCGAAAAAATGAAAGAAATGGGCGCAACGGACATTCGCTTTATCTGTCTATTTGCCGCACCAGAAGGCATTCAAGTCTTTAAAGAAGCACACCCTGACGTTGCCATGTACATAGGTTCAATTGACCGTGGCCTTGATGAACACGCCTATATCCGACCTGGCGTAGGTGATGCTGGCGACCGTATATACGGAACGCGCTAATCAATACAACTCCAAATCAAAAGGCCCTTTTAAAGAAGGGCCTTTTTTCTATCAAAGCGGTATTTTTAAAACAGTAGACTAAACAACAAAACACGCTAGTTCTTCACAGCAAGAAATACACCAGCACTTGCCATAATACCGCCAGCGGTTCGATTCAATGATTTCATTGAACGCTCAGATTTCATAAACCGTCGCGCTTGAGAAGCACAAACTGAAATAATGGTAAGACCAAGCAAAAGAGCAATAAAGGCCAAAAAAGAAGCCAATACAATATCAACACCACCAAGAACAGTTAAATCCATAAAGGTCGGCAAAAAAGCCACATAAAAAAGAATCACTTTAGGGTTCGATGCTGAAATCATAAAACCTTGCATAAAACTCGCCATTTCACCGCTCGTCGTGCCAACATCTGCTGAAGTAGAAGAGACAGGAGATGTCCACATTTTCCAGCCTAAATACAGCAAATAGGCCGCACCTGCATATCGTATGACTAAAAATGCACTCTCCCATGTGGATGCTATCGCAGCCAAACCATAGCACGCCATCACCAAGTAAATGATATCGCTTAACACCATACCAAGACTAAGCGATAAACAAGCCCGCGCACCTTTGGTCATGCTTCTTGCCAAGATAGCAAAAATACCAGGACCTGGAGTGATACTAAAAATAAAGATAGCGAGAAAGAAGGTAATGCCACTTTCTAATGTCATAATGATGCTCCTTTAGCTACCCTTTTACGTCACAGCCGGCTAACACCATACGAGTAATAAAGTGTTTAGCTTCTTCGTAATCACTTTCTTCTAACTCATCTTTTTGCAGCATAATTTTTACTTGCGCATCAAAATCTGCATAAGTTTGAGTCATAGCCCAAATACTAATAAAAAGATGTTCAGTCGACACCGGAGCCATCAAGCCCTGAGCAACCCACTGTTGAATTGTTGCTTTCTCTCGACTTAACTCCGTTACGAATAAGTTTCTCAGATAATCTAGAACAAAAGCCTCTTCACCAATTAGTGCCATTGCAAAGATTTTAGAGGCATTTTTATTGGCGCGAGATTGATCAATTTTTTCGCTAATATAACGGGTTAGATTAAGCTTTGGACCTTCTTCCGCATTAAACTCACTCACCGAATCCAACCATAGGCGCAAAATACGTTCTAATACGGCTTCTAGTAAATCTTTCTTAGAGCGGTAATAGTAATGCACATTGGCCTTTGGTAAGCCAGCTTCATCAGCAATCATCTGAGTCGTTGTTTTTGCCAGACCTTGTCGAGCAAAAACACGCTCTGATGTTTCAAGAATGAGCATTTGGTTTTGAGCTCGAATATGCGCTTTCAGCTGATCTTTTGGTCGTTTAACGTCAGTCAAAGGTGTAGCCTCATTGATCGAATATAGTACTAAAGGGGAAATGATTTGCAGTATCGACTTACCTTCCTGTGCGACACAGGAAGAGAATAACATTCTTTATAATTGTCACGAAGAGATAACAAAAATTTGGCATAAAAAAAGGGAGCCGAAGCTCCCCATTTCCCCTCGTAGCAGAGACGTTAGTAACTATAGGCATTCGTTACTAGGCTAACTGCTACACCACGTTGGCGCTGTAATTGACATGCTGTAGGTTCAACATATCAATGTTCTGAGCAAGACACTGATTCGCAAAAGCCGATTAGCTTTCCTTTATACGCCAATCAATGTCTTAAATATTCAATTTATACGCTGATTATAGACACCTAATTTTGCAGCGCAATAGCTCAGAAGAAAAAAGTTGACCGATCGATCAAATAATTTAAATAAATTAGCTATTTTTAGGTTGAGGCGCCCTGGTAAGACGATTTCGTCCCTTCTTCTTGGATTGATATAGAGCATCATCCGCTCTTTTTAAGACTGCATCGGTAGACTCCCCGGATACTGCAAATGCGACGCCAATACTGACCGTCACGTTTATATCTACTTCCTGCTTTTTCTTAGGATCGAATACCGTAACAAACGCCTTTTCTATACTCTCTCGAATGGTTTCTAATGATGACTCAGCTTCATCAAGATGCTTACTACGAAAGACCACCGTAAACTCTTCACCGCCGTATCGAAAAGCACGCCCTGGGTGAGCAAACAATTTCAATTGAGAGGCAACGTTTTTCAGCACCTTGTCTCCCATGTCGTGTCCATAGGTATCATTGAATTTTTTAAAGTGATCAACATCCACCATAGCAATAGCGTACTGCTTAGATAATCCCACCAATTGCTCATTCAAAGACCGCCGACCAGGCAATTTTGTCAGGTCATCGAGATAAGCCATACGATGACTTTCCATCAATAAGAACCAAATCCATAAAAGAAACTGAGCCGATAGCAACGCATCAAACTGCGTATCTGAAGACACAAAATAACTGATTACCAACAAGCTAACGATACTCACTAAACCGCTAGCTTTAAACGCATCTCCGCTAAACCACCAAGCAACGCCTGTCGTACCTGCGCTCAACAACAAAACACTCCAAAGCAATACCGTTGACCAGGTAAAGCTACTGCTAAAAAAGCGGTAATCTAAAAAAGAAAATGAAATCCAGCCGCGCTCGATGGCATAACACCACCCCACCAACATAAAGATAAAAAGAATACGATTTACAGCAAAATGGTTAAAAAACCCTCTCTCTGGAATAAATCCCAACAAAGAAATGCAAAAACAAGACACGACTAGATACGCCGTCAATGATGCCTGTTGGTCTGAACCACCATACAATTTGGGAATCAGTAGCAACAAGACTAAGATCAAGACTCGACCTTTATTAAAGTGCCAAGCTAATAAAATAGCGACGCCTGCTAAAATAAGAGGGAGCAGTGGCAAAATACCAAACCACAAAGGAGGCAGCATACCAACATACAAACTCGCGTAAACACTCACGAGCAAAATACAGCATGGCACTAACAATGAACCTAACCGTTCAGACATAAAACATCAAACCCATCGAATCATTCGATTAAATACGATCAATATATTGCCCCGAAAACGATCCAATTTCATTAATAATAGTGTGAATTATAAATTGAGGAAAAATAAGATGGGATTACTAGTAGACGGACAATGGGTCGACCAATGGTACGACACAAAATCAAACCAAGGTAAATTCGTGCGCAGCGAGTCTGCTTTCAGAAACTGGATCTATCCAGCCAGTGAGTATGATGCAGACAATGCAAAGCATTTCCCAGCACAAGCCGGACGCTATCACTTATACGTTTCTTTAGCATGTCCTTGGGCGCATCGTGCGTTAATTTTCATCAAATTAAAACAACTAGAAGACCTAATTAGTATCAGCTGTGTTCATCCAGACATGCTCGAGAACGGTTGGGAATTTAAAGAAGACTCAGCATTTAGCGATCCAAATATTGCTATTGGCGACCCGTTACACCAGTTTAACTATGCGCATCAGCTTTATACTAAAGCCGACTCCAATTACAGTGGCAGAGTCACCGTGCCTATTTTATGGGATAAAGAAACCAGCACCATCGTGTCTAACGAGTCGTCTGAGATAATTCGCATATTTAATAGCGCTTTCAATGAGATAACTAACAACAAACTCGACTTTTACCCAGCAAGCCAAGCCCTAGAAATAGATGAAATTAATGAACGTATTTACAATACCTTGAATAATGGCGTTTATAAATGTGGGTTTGCCACCACTCAAGATGCTTACGAAGAAGCATTACAGCCTTTATTTGATACACTGGATTTCTTAGAAGAAAAACTGTCGACCAATACCTACCTGCTTGGAGAGGAACAAACCGAAGCCGACTGGCGGCTTTTCACAACACTCATTCGCTTTGATGCAGTGTATTTTGGGCACTTCAAGTGCAACTTAAAGCGAGTTTTGGACTATCCAAATTTAAATACGTACTTAAAACGCCTCTATGAAACACCCAATATCGCCAGCACAATCAATATGCAGCACATAAAACGACATTACTACTTTAGCCATAAAAACATTAATCCAACGCAAGTTGTTCCTGTTGGACCAACCAACCTTTTCCTATAGTCGCTTTACAACAAGCAAAGGAATTAAGGTAAATTAAAGAAGCCTAAGCTAAAGTCTATTAAAGTGGTCTATTTTTAAGGATAATAGGCTCACTTTTTATCCAATTTATTTGGGTCGGTAGCCGCTAACGTGGACATCGCCCCAAATATAAATGCTTAGGACTTGTGGTTATTTATGAACAAAAAAATACTTTGGATTATTTCGTTTGCACTGCTGTTCATATTGTGGATAAAAGCAGGTCCATTTCAAAGCACTGAAGAAGACACCACAAATGACAGCGCCACAGCCCTAAACGAAGAATCTGGGGAAGCCACTGCAAACGAAAAAAGCTACTTCAAGTCTCACCCTATTTCTCAAAAAACGCCTGATTTCGCAGCCATTACAGACGTTAAAGAGCGCAAACAAGCCTTTTTTGAATTCCTAACCCCCTTTGTTAATGAAAAAAACACGCTCATACTCAAAGACCGTGAACGTATAACGGGTCTATTAAACAGCAACAAAAAGCTCTCATCTAAAAACAAAAAGTGGATTTCTACCCTTCGCGAAGACCACAAAATGAGCAAGTTAGACAACTACACAAAAGATGACTTAAAAGCCTTATTAAGAAGGGTCGACATTATTCCTGTATCGTTAGTCTTAGCACAAGCCGCGAATGAATCCGCTTGGGGAACCTCACGCTTTGCCACAGAAGGAAATAACTTTTTTGGCCAATGGTGCTTTAGAAAAGGTTGTGGTTTAGTCCCTGGATCTCGAGACGAAGACGCCGATCACGAAGTACGAAAATTCAATGATGCCCGCGAATCTGTTTTTGCTTACATAGACAACTTAAACACCAACGCAGCGTATAGAACACTTCGAGCTGCGCGCGAGGAACTAAGACAGGATAAAGAAATAATCACAGGCCTTGCGCTCGTTCATGGACTAGAGTTCTACTCACAACGCGGCCAAGCCTATGTAGAGGAAATCGAAGGCCTCATTAATTATAATAAACTTTGGCGCTACAACCGTGTTCAGCCAAATCAAGAGCCGCAGTAACTGTTCAGGCAATTCGCAATTTTCCTAAATTTCGGCGTATTGTTGCGAAATTACCTTAATGCGGGGTGGCTAAGCGCCACCCCCTTCATTACAATACCGTAATAATTTACCCACTCATAAAACGAGGAAATTCAATTGGCCCGTTTACCTGTTATTGTTGGCTTTGGCGGAATCAATTCGGCTGGTCGTACCTCTTCACATCAAGCATATCGCCGCATTGTCTTTGACCTCTTGCCAAGTTCAATTCAGCAGGATGTTTTACTCGATCTTGCCACCATCACCAATATGGCCGAACATAAAAATGGTCTGTGGTATACAGACGGCGGCGAAGCACTAGACGCTGCCGCATTGGTTGATAGCATTGGTGAGTCACTTCTTGCTCGTACTTTAATTCGTCGTATTCACCCAAGTTTATTTGATGTTGACCATGTCATTCTTCACAAGTCAACGACACTACAATCAAACCAAGACGATGAAAAACTAAGCTTCACGATAAAAACTCGCTCTTTGCCCAATGAGCGCCCAACGAATTGGCATGTAGTTGAACTATCCAGCACGCTAAGTAAAGTAACGGTTGATGGCAATTTAGAAACTTTTATTAAAGACGCTCGCCCACTTTCTGTAAAAGCGGCAGGACAATTACCAACTGGCTTTGATCCATCAAAATTGTACCAAAGTCGAAACCATCCTCGCGGGCTACAAATGACGGTTTATGGCGCCTCGGATGCTATTAAAAGCAGTGGCATCGATTGGGAAGTCATTCGCAGCAAGGTCTCCCCAGACCAAATGGCCGTCTATGCAGCCAACTCTATTGGTCAAATGGACGATCTCGGCTTTGGCGGCATGCTTAAATCCGCCTTAATGGGCAAGCGTACAACATCAAAACATCTGCCACTTGGCTACGCGCAAATGCCCGCTGATTTTGTTAACGCCTACATCCTTGGCAGCGTAGGCAATGTAGGTACTGCCATCGGTGCCTGCGCAACCTATTTCTTCAATTTAGAAAAAGCCATTGAAGGCATCAAATCTGGTAAATTCAGAGTGGCTATGGTGGGCGGTAGTGATGCACCAATTACACCAGAGATCATTGAAGGCTTCAGAACCATGGGCGCACTCGCTGAAGATACAGCCCTACTTGCTCTGGACCAAATAACCAATCAAGAAGAGCCAGACCATACTCGTAGCTGTCGCCCATTCGCACAAAACTGTGGTTTCACCATCGGAGAATCCAGTCAGTGGACGCTCCTGATGGATGACGAATTAGCGATAGAGCTAGGCGCAGAAATATTTGGCGCTATCCCTGCTGTTTTCTCATATGCAGATGGGCACAAAAAATCCATTTCAGCGCCGGGTATTGGTAACTATTTAACCATGAGCAAAGCCATGGCTTACCTACAAAACATAATAGGTAATGAGGGTTTAACACAACGCACCTTCATTCAAGCTCACGGTACAAGCACACCACAAAACCGGATCACTGAATCTCACGTTCTAAGCAAAGCAGCAGTCAGCTTTGGTGCAACAGAAATGCCCGTTATCGCTATGAAAGCGTTTCTAGGACACTCTCAAGGCACAGCTGGCGGCGATCAACTTCATCTATCTTTAGGTGTTTGGAAAGACGGCATTCTTCCTGGTATAACAACATCCCACGCTATTGCTGATGATGTTTACCGAGACGGCTTAAAGTTCCAACTTAAACATGAAGTTTATGGAAAGGACTATTTTGATGCCGCTTTACTTAACTCAAAAGGTTTTGGTGGCAACAACGCAACAGCCGTTCTTCTATCCCCTCAACAAACCATGAAAATGTTGAAGAAGCGCTACAGCGCAGAAGACATCAGCGCCTACGAAGCTAAAAACGTAGACGTTGCAGCGGCGGCTGAAGAATACAACCAATCAAGTATTCGCGGTGAAGTTCTGCCTATTTATAAGTTTGGATTTAATGTTCTAGGTGGTGAAGAACTTCACATCACAGATCAAGAAATTCGCTTACCTGGGTACGAAATGCCAGTAAGCCTCAATATAGAAAATGAATTTGGCGACCTAAAATAATACCTCGGTGATAAAACAACTGGTCAACATGAAGCTAAAACTGAATGTTGGCCAGTTTTTCTTGTAAAAAATCCAAAAGCAAACGCGTCTTTCTAGACATAAGCTTCCTTTGCGGATAAATAGCATAAAACCCTATCTCATACCCTTTACAATGCGGCAATAGATTAATCAGTTCACCTGACTCAATGTACTTGGATACCAAAAAGTCTGGCTGATAAATAATCCCCAAACCAGCCACTGCAAAGCGCGTCAAAGCACTGCCATTATTTGCCGAAAAACCACCTGACACAGACACTGTTTGAGATTCACCGCTCTCATTCATTAATGTCCATCTATTTGGTGTTGGAGCATTACGATATATTAGGCAAGAGTGCTTTTCTAAATCGGCGATCTCATTAAGCGGGCCATAAGCAGCAACATATTCAGGCGACGCACACACAAACCCTTTCGAATAACAAAGCGGCCTTGCAACAAACTGATCACCGCCCAAATAGCCACCACGGATCGCGATGTCCACACCCGATTCCGTCATATCAACACGCTTGTCACTGAAATCAACATCCAGTTCAATTTGCGGGTACATCTGACTAAATTCATTCAATAAAGGCACAAGATGCGTTAACCCAAAATCCATCGGTACACTCACTTTAAGTAGGCCTTTAGGTTTTTTAGTCAATTCACCAATTTCACCTTCAGCCTCTTCAATTGCCTCCATGATGGCAATGCAATGCTGATAATATTTGCGCCCAGCATCAGTAATACTAATATTCCGAGTGTTACGCTGTAAAAGCTTAGTACCAAGCTCTTCCTCTATAGAGTTAATATAGCGGGTCACCATAGGCCTGGATATTCCAAGAGAATCACTAGCCAATTTAAAACTTTCCGCCTCGAAAACTCGGCAAAACACCTTCATACCCTGAAGTTTATCCATTCATTCTGCTCTCCGCACAAAAGTTCCACCAGAATCATTTCTTATTAAGAAATATTGAATTCTATTTTAGGCCGATTATTTATTAAAAAAAACAAATTACACTACACGCATCATTGAATCAAATAGAGGAACTAAACAATGAAAATGATCACTATCAGTGCATTAGTATTAGCTTCAAGTATCACTATGGCGGCCGATTATAAGATTGACCCAGCTCATTCTGCGGTCACTTTCAAAGTTGGGCACCTAGGTGTAAGCACAACACCAGGTCGCTTCAATGAATTTGAAGGCAACTTTTCATACGCTGAAGATAAATCATCAGGAAGCGCAACCCTTACAATCAAGACAGCTAGCGTTGACACTAACCATGAAGCACGTGATAAACACCTACGTAGCCCTGACTTTCTAGATGTAAAACAATTCCCTACTTTAACCTTCAAAAGCACACAATTTGATGGCAAGACATTAACAGGTGATTTGACTCTACACGGTGTAACTAAGCCGGTGAGCTTTGACGTTAACCAAATTGGCGAAGGCAAAGACCCATGGGGTGGCTACCGTGCCGGTTTTGAAGCAAAAGCGGTAATCCAACGCAGTGACTTTGGCATTACTTACTTCATTCCAGGCGTAACAGATCAAACAGAAATTGAAGTGTTTATCGAAGGCATTCGCCAGTAACTGTAACTCATTAAGGAAGCAGAACGATCATGTACGAAGAAGCCAGCAACTCATCGGTGCTTATGTTATTACATACGGCAGTTTACCCTTTTCTCGCCGCACTAATAATCAGCGTTATTGCAGCTAAATTACTACGTGCATCGTCTTACCTTGGTTACATTGGTGGCTTTATTGCCGGACTCAGCCTGATTCACTCAGGCTTGAGTTTCCCGCCGGCCCAAGCCATCGACTATTACAGCATCACAGCATTAATCGGAACAGTGTCTGTACTTTGCTTTACCAATATTCGACAGACGATACCACGCAACATCCTAGGGCTAGTGCTATTTGGCTTATCCTTTTACTTACTACTAAACCCAGTCCTTAAACATACGGGATTACTTCTCAGTCTAAGTTGGGCTGCGGCAAGTGCGATCGTCACCCTAGTTTATCACCTACTGCAAGTGCAACCGAAAGAGTTGGAATTAGGCAATGACAAGGCTGAACGCAAACTGTCTGTTCTTTTACCAACAGTAGGACTCATGATTGTGGCAGGCGCAGCCGCACCAGTCATTTCTATTGGTGGAAGCTTGCTAATTGGGCAATTATTAGGTGCATTAGGAGCGGCTCTTTTTGCTTATGTGATTGTTAGCTATCTAACAAAAGTCACACAAGTGTTTAGCTGTATCCCAGCGTCATTACTGTTAGGAGGATTAATCACGCAGAGCCACGTGCTTGCAGACATTCCTCTTAGTGTCATTTTACTCATTACAGCAAGCGTGTTTGTTACACCAATTGCAGTAAGATTCAGTTCAGAGTTGACCAATAAACAGAGCATCGGCGTGATTTTTATTCAAGGTGTAATCAGCCTTTTAGTGAGTGGATTTTGCTTGTGGCTAGTTTGGCCAGAAAGCAGCCTATACTAAGAGCGATTTAGTCCTTAAATATTGAACGTGACGAGCGCCATAATGGCAATATGATTGCTGCTATGGCGCTATTTACCGCCCCATAGGACAAGAAATACAACATATCAGAAATGCCAAAACCTAAATAGAAACAGAGGAAAGCGCTGTTAGGCAGAACCACAAACAGCCACAAACCTATCACCAAGAAAAAACGCCCTGCCCCAGAAAAGCCTTTCACTCGACTTAACAACCAAGCAGTGAACATCAAGTAAACAAAGGAAGAAGCAACAAAGGCGAATATCAAACCGATATCGAGCTGATTTGGCTCAATAGTGCGTGTAAGGCGGTCTAAAAATGAAGAAGGTGCAGACACATACCAAACACCCCCAAGTATAATCTGAAGGATAAACACCAACACAACCGCTCTTTTATTTACCTTGTACACATCAGCCCCTTAACTTGTTAGTCTCAGCTCACACGCTGTTAACTGGTTTTGTATAATTCCTTCACTAGATTTCGTAATTTTGATCGCCATGGTCGCTGCTTTATCCCAAAGTGGTTAAACACTTTTCGACAAGATAACGACTGACGCTGCATCGCAGAAGATTCCTGAACTTCCGGAAACGAATCACCAATCGCTTCAACTTCAACTTGCGCTTTAGGATCAAACTGCCCAGAAGTCGCAAGAATCGCCTCAACCAAACGAATCCAACTAATTTCTTCCGCACAGCAATAATGGTAAACACCTTTATTTTGCGCACCGTAATGACCCTGACTCACCATAGATAGAATAACACGAACCAAATCTGACACAGGCGTCGGACTACCAATGAGATCATCTTTGTAAGCAAGATTAACGCCATCCTGAATCAAACCAAGCGTTCTACATACAAAATCATCACCTTGACCACTAAAAAGCCAACCAGTTCGCAGGACAATATTATCAGGATTGCTTAATACTATAGACTCTGCCGCGATCAAGGCTTGGGCGTAAGGCTCCGTACCGTCAGGCTCATCTGTTTCAGCGTAAGCTGCATCTTTGTTACCTGAAAACACTCTAGCGCTACTAATCATTATCAATGGTGCACTTGCTCGCTCATTGAAATAACGTAAAGCCGCCTGCAACTTCTCATCGCTACCCTGCAACGCATAACGCAAACTTAACGCATCAATAACAACGTCAAATTGCATTGCATCAAGTTCTTCCCTTCTAGCAACATCCAGCAACAATGACTCGTCTGGGCATAGCCATAAAAATTCACTTCTTTCTTTTGATAAACTTAATAATGACGACCCCACTTCCGTGCTACTCCCCAACAGGAGAATACGAATAGGGGCATTAATATCAGGTGTAGTATTCACAACGAACCCTCGTTCCACTTAGGAAAAACTCTAAGTAGGTTATCACATGTCTGTATCGCGATCTGCTCAACATTTTCTGTTCTTATCGTTGCCGCGCACTGTGCAATTATGGGAATAGAAAGTGGTGTATTTATTTCCCCTTGAAATCCCTTAAGAGGCATATCAGGTGAATCAGTCTCAAGTACAAATGCTTTACTGTCTAAAGCCGCCAAAACACGGTGAGCTTTCTTTGCTCTAGGATACGTAATTGTACCGCCAATCCCCAGCACAAAACCAAAATCTAAAAACCCCTTCGCTTGTTCAATACTGCCGTTAAAGGCATGAATCACACCGCCATTTTGAAACCGCACATTCTTAATACACTTAAGAACTAAATCATAACTTTTCCTAGCGTGCACGATAACAGGTAATTGCAAAGATTTAGCCACACTTAGTTGTCGAGAAAAGAAGTCGATCTGCACTGCCATATCAACCGCATCAGGCCAACAATCCAAACCTATTTCCCCAACACCAACCACTCTATCGGCATCACATTGCTCACCAAGCAGATCAATCTGAGACAATTTGGCATCTCGCAAAAAATAGGGATGTAGACCATATGCTGCTCGCCATTCAGGGTAATGCACAATAAGTGAGGCCAATTTAGACCAGCTAGCATGAGTCGTTGCCGGTACTAAAAAACCACCAACCCCACTTGCTAGGCAACGCGACATTAAAGCGTCGCGCTGACCATCAAATACATCAAAATCAAAATGGCAATGACTGTCTATATACATACATAAAAGATTACATGATTTAAAGAATAAAGCACTATTTTATAAAACCGACAAAAACAAATAAGCCGTGCACTATGCACGGCTTATTTAGAAACGCGAATAAACTAACTTAAAGTGATGGGCCAGCCTTCACGATAGCATCAGAAACGGTTTCAAATTTCTTAAAGTTCTCAACAAACTGAGAGATCAAATTTTTCGCTTGCGCTTCATACGCAGACTGATCAGCCCATGTTTTACGAGGATTCAACAAAACACTATCGACGCCCGGAACTTGAGTTGGAACGTCTAGATTAACATCTGCCAAATGCTCAGTTTCTGCATCAGCCAATACACCAGATTGAATCGCAGAAATAACCGCACGAGTCGTTGGGATACTAAAGCGCTTACCACCTTGACCGTGAGCACCACCAGTCCAACCAGTATTCACTAGATAAACCTTACTACCAAACTCTTCGATACGCTTAATCAAAAGATCCGCATAAACATCAGCAGAGCGAGGAAAGAAAGGTGCACCGAAACAAGTAGAGAAAGTTGATTTAATTCCCGTGCCAGCACCCATTTCTGTAGAACCAACCAAAGCGGTGTAACCGCTTAAGAAATGATAAGCCGCCGCCTCTTTAGTAAGAATGGAAACAGGAGGAAGAACACCAGTTAAATCACAGGTTAAAAAGATAATCGCATTTGGCTCACCTGCACGGTTACCTGCAGCGCGCTTCTCAATATGCTCTCGAGGGTAGCCTGCACGACCATTTTGCGTCAAAGAAGTATCTGCGTAATCGGCTACACGTGTATTCGGATCTAGTACAACGTTTTCAACAATTGTACCAAATTTAATCGCATCCCAAATGATCGGCTCATTCTTCTTAGAAAGGTCAATCGTTTTAGCGTAGCAACCGCCTTCAATATTGAAAACAGTACCTTTACCCCAACCGTGCTCATCATCACCAATCAAAAAGCGCTCAGGATCCGCAGACAAAGTGGTTTTACCCGTTCCAGACAAACCAAAGAACAGTGTCACATCTTCTTCTGGACCAACGTTCGCAGCACAGTGCATAGGCAAGACATCATGAGCAGGCAACAAATAATTCTGCACAGAAAACATGGCCTTTTTCATTTCACCAGCGTAACGCATTCCCGCAATAAGCACTTTACGCTCAGCAAAATTTAAAATAACGCAGCCATCTGAGTTAGTGCCATCGCGATCAGGCTCACAAACAAAGTTTGGCGCATTAAGAATCTGCCACTCACCTTTGTCAGATGGATTATAGACATCAGGACGAATAAATAGATTACGACCAAACAACTGATGCCAAGCGGTTTCTGTACGCATGATGACAGGAAGATAATATTCATCACCCGCGCCAACGTGGATATTAGATACAAACGACTCTTGACCATCAAGATACGCAGTCACTCGGTCCCACAGCGGAGCAAATTTCGCTTCAGGAAATGGACGGTTTACTGGTCCCCAGTGGATACTATCTTTGCTGGACGCTTCTTCTACAATAAAACGATCCATAGGAGAACGACCTGTACGAGCACCCGTTTCAACAACAAGCGCACCGTTATCGGCAAGAACCCCTTCGCCATTCTGCAGGGCCTTTTCCACCAACTGCGGCGTGGTTAAATTTGTATGAATAGTCGCTACGTCTAATGCGGAGTTCATTTTGCTAAGTCCTCTGAACAATAAAGGTTGTCTGATCACTCTGTTAAAAAATGCCTCTATACGACAACATCAAATATTGCGCCGTACAAAACACTCAGTTATACGAAGTTTTTTTCGGTGAAAAACATAGTAACAAAACAATCTAAAAAAAAATATTGTTATAACAATATGTTATTTTATTACCATTTTGAAATTTTTAAATATAGCGTAAGTTATTGTTATTTATAAACTTATACAAAAAAACACAAGATTCCCCAACAAATTATGCCTAGGTAGCGCCTATTGAGCGTTAAATTCATGTAGTTTTCTTTCTTTTTTGTCACCCACCGACTAAACAGAAACCTTCTTACTGACTTACACCCCTACAATAATCCACAAACAACGCGCATATCTATCAACGACAAAGCCACCTAAAATGTAGGGTTTCTATTAAGAAACTTCAAAAAAATACAATTTTTTGAATTTTTCTTGCCTCTAATATGTCCTGAATCATATCGCTTCGTGGTAAGATTCTTTCTTAGATTTCCCCCCAATTGTTCAAAAGGTTGATTGATATTTATGTTAAAAACAAATCAGAACTGCAATATTGGATTTGTCGGCCTGGGTGTCATGGGTAAAAACTTGGCCTTAAATTTAGCTGACCATGGCTACCGAGTTGCAGGTTTTGATCTTGACACACATAAAGTACAAGACGTTCTTGATACAGAAGCTGCGGAACGTCCAGATACATCGACAGAAGCACGCATCATTGGCTGCTCAAGCATGGAAGACATGCTATCAAACCTTGTCAAACCTCGAGTTATTGTTGTTCTCGTTCCAGCAGGAAACCCTGTTGACGCCGTTTGCAACAGCTTGATTGAAGCCGGTCTAGAAGCAGACGACATCGTGGTAGATTGTGGTAACAGCCAATGGACAGACACTATCCGACGTGAAGCGGAATACAAAGAAAAATTCAAATTCTTTGGTACAGCCGTTTCCGGTGGTGAAGTGGGTGCTCGCTTCGGTCCATCTCTTATGCCTGGCGGTGATGCAGACTCTTGGAAATACCTACAACCAATGTGGGAAGCGGTTGCAGCCAAAGTAGACGAAAATGGCAAACCTATCGTTAGCAACACGCCTGGCAAGCCCGTTACTGAAGGTGAGCCTTGCACTGCGTATCTTGGGCCAAATGGCGCAGGTCACTACGTAAAAATGGTTCATAACGGTATCGAATATGCCGACATGCAACTTATCTGTGAAGCTTACCATTTGCTTCGTTCTTTGCTTGGTTACGAACCAGAAGAAATCGGCAAATTGTTTGAAAAATGGAATCAAGGCGTTTTAAACAGTTACCTTGTTGAAATCTCAGCCGATATTCTTCAGCAATACGACCATAAAACAGGTGCGCCACTCGTTGATATGATTTTAGACAGCGCAGGCCAAAAAGGTACAGGTCGCTGGACATCAATTAGCGCGACTCAAATGGGTGTTCCTGCGGGTATTATTAGTGAATCCGTTTATGCTCGCGCCCTAAGCACACTGACAGGTGAACGCGAACTTGCTGCCAGTAAGCTTGTTGCTGACCTAGACAGCGGAGAGATTGAGGCAGAAGCAGTCGAAAAAGCCATTGAAGATGCGCTTTACTGTGCGAAGATCTGCGCTTACGCTCAAGGCTTCCAGCTAATGCGCGCCGCTGAAAAAGAATACGATTGGAAATTTAACTTCAGCGATATCGCTAAGATTTGGCGTGGAGGCTGCATTATCCGAGCTTCTTTCCTACAAAAAATCGCGGATGCATTTACTGAAAATCCAGAACTTGAAAACCTACTGCTAAGTGATTATTTCGCCGATGCAATGGCAAGCAAACAAGCTGGCCTTCGTAAAGCGGTTGTTCTTGCGGCACAATCAGGCATTCCAACGCCATCTTTCTTCTCTGCCTTGGCTTACTTTGACGGTTACCGTTCTGAAGTATTACCTGCAAACTTGCTTCAAGCACAGCGTGATTACTTCGGTGCCCACACTTATGAACGAGTGGATGCAGAAGCAGGTCAGAAATTCCACACATACTGGCAGGAAGAAGGTCGTCCAGAGCGCAAAGCTTAAGACCGACTCTTAGCCCCAAAAAAAACGCTGACCTAGCAATAAGTCAGCGTTTTTTTTGTTTCAAACTTAATACGCTGACTTCTGTTTTTAACAAAATATTGGCAAGCGTAGTAGTTATGCAAAAGTCTCAAAGTCTTGTCGAGCACTGTCGTCAAGACTTCATTTTCTTCTCCATAGAAGTCAGCATCCCTCTTAGCATGCCCACTTCCTGCTGATCCAATCGCGAACGCTGGAACATGCGACGAAAGCGCGTCATCACCTGCATCGGCATTTCTGGATCAAGAAATTCAGTCTGTACTAGCACTTTCTCTAGGTGCTCAAGCAGATAATCGATCTGCTCTACATTGGCGGCTGGTACATCCCATTTGCTCGTTACTACTGGCGCGTCTTTCATCAATAAAGACTTCATTCGCAGCTCATAAGCGATAACCTGAACGGCAGCACCTAAGTTCAAGGAACTAAAGGTCTCAACTGAAGGAATATGCACATGATAGTTACAACGTTGCAATTCTTCGTTCGTCAAACCTCGGTCTTCTCGACCAAACACAAACGCCGTGACCAATCCTTCGTCATAAACCAGATCAGCCGCCTGCCTTGGATCAACCAAAGGCCAAGGAATATTTCGCTCACGAGCACTCGTCCCAATAACCAACTGACAATCTGCCAGAGCCTCTTCCAAGGTTTCAACGACAACCGCATTGTCCAAAATATCGGTTGCACCTGAGGCTCGACTTACTGCTTCATCGCTAGGATATTGCTTCGGTGCAACAAGATAAAGATCTGCTAACCCCATATTTTTCATTGCACGAGCAGCGCCACCAATATTGCCTGGGTGCGACGTATTAACAAGGACGATTCTTACTTTGTTTTGCATTTTATGAGGTACCAATAATAGCAGTAGGACAATGGCAGGTATCTTAACAGATATTTATAGTAAAGCCGCAAATCGATCAATTTTCGAACAAATATTTCCTAGTAAAAGGCAGACGATTAAGATAGAATTCGCGCTCTTATTTAGGCACTCGGTTTTATCGCGCTCTTTTCTTTTTAACAGGAAATTTGTTTAGCCTACTCACTTAGAAACTAACCCTCTTTGCAGAGTAAATAGATAAAACGGAGCCGCCCGCTCTTTAACACTTTATTTGGCAACCTATCGTCTGTCTTATCGACGGTATGTGCATTTTAATGACGAAATAATTGACGGTAAATTATGCAACCTAGAATCAATGTCGCACTGAAAGCAGCTCGTGCCGCTGCAGAATATATAGTTCACTCACAAGAGAAACTACTTTTTGACAAAGAACAAGGCCAATCAGCTGAACAGGTTTATCAAACTGTTTGCTCTGGCGCTGAACGCAGCATCGTTTACCATCTAGAAAAAGCCTACCCTGCAGACACTATTACGACTCGCCTTCAAGGCACTGTACAAAATGGTGAAGAAGGAGAATGGATCATTGATGCGATTCAAGGTCAGCACCTGTTTTCACGAGGCCTAACAGGCAACGTCATTACTATGAGCTACCTAGTTGCCGGTAAAGTGGAGCACGCTCTTGTGCTAAACCCTCACACCAAAGACGAATTTTACGCCAGTAAAGGTCGTGGTGCTTATCTAAACAATTCCCGTATTCGCAGCAGTACAGCTCGCACCCTAGAAAACGTAACTGTCGCAGCTCAATTCCCAGCAACAGATCGTCTTATGCCTTCTCTATCTGGCCAATTCGCAGTGCTAGCAGAAATTGCAGAGCAAGGTGCTCGTGCCGTTATGCAAGACTCTCCAGCACTGATGCTTGCTAACGTTGCAGCAGGTCGTCTTGACGCTGCTTGGGGCATCAAACTTCAAGAATGGGAAATGCAAGCCCCACTATTTATCGCCAAAGAAGCAGGCTGCCTATTCGCTGGTTTTGATGGCTCGCCAAGTTTAGAAAAAGGCGATGTACTATGTGCCGCGCCACGTTTATTCAAAGTATTACTACCAACGCTTAACAAGCACCTGAACTAAGACATCCCTTAGCTCATAAGGTAGACACAAAAAAGGCTCTTTTCTGCGATGAAAAGAGCCTTTTTTATTTAGCACTTGTTTTTAAAATCAATGTTTATGATGGCTATGCTCATGATGATGCTCATGCAGATCTTCTTCATCATGGTGATGATGACCCTCAGCTGTCTCGCCAGGGTAATACAAACCAATGTCTTGACGAATCTCATCCAAAGTCGCAATCAACTCTAAACTGTCTTTCCAACTGTGATTAGGGCTTTGCAGCAAACCTTCTTCAAGGCAACGATTCACTTCATCCACTTCAAATTGGTAACCATTCCCAGGGAAATCAAACTCAATCGCTCGCTCTGAATTATCAGCACCAACAATACGACATGACTTAGCTTTAAACCATTCAGAGTCAATTTCAATATAGCCTTCTGAACCAGACAAAGTAGCGCGGTTAGGGTTGCATGAAATCAAAGACGCATCCAATGAAGCAAGTTGCCCGCTTTCCCAGCCTAGTAAAATTTGTTCGAACAGATCTACGTCTGTGTCACCAATTACTGCTTGGTTCTGCACAAAGTCAGGCTTACCAAAGAACAACTGCGCCAAAAAGACAGGATAAATACCGATATCTAACAAGGCACCGCCACCTAATTCAAGATTCATCAAACGATGATTAGGATCGGTCGGTCCAATAAAATTAAAACTTGCTTGAATACTGTTTAATGTTCCTATTTCACCTTCTTCAACCCACTCTACCACCTGCTCAATAACAGGATTAAAGCGCGTCCACATGGCTTCCATAACAAAGACGTTATGTTCTAAGGCTAAATCATAAAGCTCTTTAGACTGCGACTCGTTAATAGTAAAAGGCTTTTCACACAGAACTGCTTTGCCTGCCAAAATACACGCCTTGGTCAAATCGTAGTGATACACATGAGGTGTCGCGATATAAATAGCATCGACCTCGTTGCTATTTATTAAGGAAAAATAGTCAAAAAACGCTAACTCAATATCAAACTCAGCAGAAAAAGCATCCGCAGACACCTTATTACGAGAAGCAACCGCACGAAGTTCACCCGCTTTGACATGACAAAAATCACTGGCAAATAAATGCGCGATTTGACCTGTACCAATAATACCCCAGCGTACCTTCTTCATAGGATTCTCCCCATAGACTTAATCAAAGCATTAACGCCCAC
The DNA here is from genome assembly GCF_003208215.1 of Marinomonas alcarazii. GTDB lineage: Bacteria > Pseudomonadota > Gammaproteobacteria > Pseudomonadales > Marinomonadaceae > Marinomonas > Marinomonas alcarazii. The sequence continues at coordinate 155,918 of NZ_QKLW01000004.1, read as the reverse complement.
AACAGATTAGCGTTAAACTTAGCGACACTAAAAAACGCGCGTAACAGACCTTTGCACGACGTTACAAGTGAAACCAAGACGAGGCAAAAAATAGACGAGAAAGCAGAATTTATGAGTTATAAATGAGCATTTCGAGTCTGTTTTTAACAAAGTATTGGCAAGCACAGCAGTCGTGCAAATATCTCGCTAAGTTTGACGTTAAAGAAGACTATAGTCCACTGACATTTTCAAGTTCATGAATACGTTCATTTAATTTCTCAACTTGTGCTTCCAATTCTTTAACTTTGGCTTCAAGTTGTTGAGTGTATTCCTTGCTTGTATCAGAAGAAAAGGAAACGACAGGTCGCTCAGACTCGGAACAGAAACATTCCTGATAGCGCTGCTCGCGCTTTCCAGGTTCTTTTGGCAACTGGCAAACATAAGGGCCGCCCGTTTTCTCCTGCAGTGACAGCAAAGCCTGCTCGACTTCATCGCGAGACTGGAAAGTATGCAGCCGACCGCTACGTGAACGAATTTCTCCTGGCGTTTGTGCGCCACGAACAAACATCAAACAAATAATCGCTGTTTCTGCAGGAGATAGCTGTAAGTCTGAAAACTCCGTATTACAAAATCTGTGCTGATATTTACTGACTCGGCTATGAGAAGCATTAATTTCAGTGACTAAACCACGCGCCACCAGAGCATCTAAGGCATCTTGAACATCCAACTCTGACAATTGGGTAACAGGATCGCGATTGGACTTTTGATTACAAGCGTTAACAAGTGCATTCAAACTAAGAGGATATTGATCTGGCGTGGTTATCTCTTTTTCCATCAGACAACCAATAATACGCATTTCTATAAAGTTTACTTCGTGATAACTCATAGGGATTCCTAACTGCTTCTTATCTTTCGTCTTTAACGATGCTTTTTAAATACGGTAAAAGGCATCACCAATACGTCTTTTAACGATGTGGGTTGATACGTTTTTGTATCCGGCAGTCCTATTTTTAAGTGCTCATCTCCTTCTAAAGCGTCATTTCTTTTCGTTCTAAAAAGTGCATCCCAAATACTGAGAAAAAAGCCGAAATTACTGTTTGCTTCAAGACTTACTCTTGAATGATGTATGCGATGCATATCGGGAGTAACCAGTAACTTCTTCAGCCAAGTTTCGATAATAACAGGCAATCTAACATTGGTGTGATTAAACATAGCCGATGCATTCAATAAAACATCAAACGCCAATACGGCCGCCACAGGAACCCCCAGCAGCCAAACGGCCAGCCCCTTAAAAAAGAGAGACAAGACAATTTCGACCGGATGAAAGCGCACGGCCGAGCTAACATCTAACTCTGGATCAGAATGATGGACGCGATGAATTCGCCACAAAAGAGGAATACGATGAAAAAGACGGTGTTGCCAATAAATAAGGCAATCTAACAGTAAAATACTGAATAAGAATACAGCCCAAAAAGGCAAATCTAACCACCAAAAGAGACCAAACTCCGAACTGGAGAAAGCGATAACAGACAGTAATAATGGCTGAATAACTCGGACACAAAGCGCGCCGAGCGCAAAAAGAGACATATTGTGCCACCAACGTTGCCGCCACTGTAACAACATCGCCCTTGGACTCAACCACTGCCACAAAACCAATGTGCTGAATACAAGAAAAAACACGCCAACCCGTACAGTGAAATCTATCATTCAGTACACAACCTAGATAAGAACACGGTGATACAGATCAAATTTACGCCCCAAGACGAGCCTCACTGAATAGGCTCAGGTGGATGCTGATGGCTTAATAAAAAATGCACCTTTATTTGGCCAAACAGCTCTGCCAATACATTAAGATTTACCTCATCTAAGCGATGAATAATAAAACAATGATCACCAAATTGAACATGTGGCAACCGATCAATAAAAGGGTGTAAAACACTCAAATCAGAGAAATACACACATAAATGATCAGATCGTGCTGCCACACCATAAAGCCAACTTGAGTTTTGCTGAAAATACGGAATCTCTATACCACTGACTAACTCCGCATCCGGTGCAATTAGCTCCATCATATCAATGATTTCCAGTAGATCTGCCCGCATTGCGGGAGAACTATGCTGGACATATTGTCTTACAAAATCACACGATGCTAAGTTCAACATAAAAGCCTCTCTTTATATTAAAAAAATAAAAAGGACCTCAATCATGAAAACTTAACCATTTGAAAAATATAATAAATTACATAAATCCATGCGCAATTAGAGCTTCTTCAATACGAGTTATCGCTTGGTTCAGAATAGATTGGGGACACCCAAAGTTTAGGCGAACATAGTTCGGATTACCAAAATCTTTACCATTTGAAACTCCCACACCCGCATCAACAAAAAATTGATGCGGATCGTCCAACGCCAAAGCAGAAACATCAATCCAAGCCAAATATGTCGCTTCCAAATGCAGCATTTTTAATGGCGTAGCAGCGAGCCTTTGAGCCAATAAATCCCGATTTCCTTTTAAATACATGAGCAAAGCGTTATGCCACTCTTGACCCTCTTCATAAGCGGCCGTAGCGGCCGTTAAACCAAGCATATTGGGTGATGGAATCAGGCCAGCTCTTTCTTTATTAAAGGCTTGGCGTAATTCTGTGTTTTCTATAACGGCAAAGGCATAACCTAACCCTGCAATGTTAAATGTTTTACTTGGTGCCATTAAGGTAATTGTTCGGTTTGCAGCGTCTTTGTTTAGACTAGCAAGAGGCACATGCGGCAAATCATCCAAAATCAAATCACAGTGAATTTCATCACTGACAATCAGCAAATCATATTTTTCAGCCAATGCATGGATGCTCAACAACTCCGCTTTTGTATAGACAGTCCCACCTGGATTATGCGGATTACATAGCAAAATCATTTTACTGTTAGGATTCGCACAAGCGGCCTCAAGCTGCGCCATATCAGGTAACCAACGGCCATCTTGAGAACACATATCGACATGTAACAAATCTCGACCAGACCACTGTGGTGCCTTGGTTAAATGATAATAAACAGGTCCAGGGACAACGACCCCCTCACCCTCTTTAGAGAAAGTTTGAACACTAAGATGCAGAGCACAAACCAATCCCGGTAAATGCACCAAGTGTGACGCAGAAATTTGCCAATTATAACGATGCAAAAGGTGTGACTGTATAGCGCTCTCTAGCGCCTTAGGTGTGTGGGTATAGCCATAAACACCTTTATTAACCCTTTGATTTAATGAAGATTTTATACATTCAGGTGAATCAAAATCCATATCAGCTACCCACATTGGGAGAACCGTATCAGGGTATTTAGACCATTTATCACTGCTGGTATTCGATCGATCTAAAACAGTATCAAAGGTAGAAGAAGAGACAGCCATTAAATAACACTCCAGTTATGTATTTCGTTTTATAATTAACATAGTCTAAGCGACAAACTCCAGTGAAAATCTGACGAGTGAATAAGATAAACACGCCCTAAAATCAGAAGAAATAAGCCTAAAAATCCTTATTTCTTATCTTAAACCGACACAATCGCTCTAAAAAAAAGATTAAAAAAATTTTAAACGGCTAAAAACCTTTTAAAATCAAACCTTTAAATTGATTAGAGTACTAAGTTTTAGATTTGTCAAGGGTTGACCTAAATTGCACAATCAGCCTAGTATAGTTTTCATTAAACGGCTGTTTAATAAAAAAGGATCCAGAATGCCAAAAGTTGGAATGCCTGAAATACGAAAACCTCAGCTTATCGAGGCCGCAATAAAAGCCATAGATAAACATGGTTTTGCGGGAGCGACAGTCAGTGTTATCGGCAAAAAAGCAGGTGTCTCACCCGCCATCATTAATCACTACTTTGGTGGTAAAGATGGGTTGTATGAAGCCACCATGAAAAGCTTAATCCGCGAATTTTTTGACGGGTTATCAGTAGAAATAACAAAAACAAAAAACAAGTCAGCAAAACATAAAGTCATGGCGATTGTGAAAGCCAGTTTTAGTCAGTCTCAGACTCATCCTCAAGTTGTGAAAGCTTGGATGGGGTTTTGGGCCTCTGCAATGCACACACCTTCTTTATATCGATTGCAAAACGTTTATTCAAAGCGGTTAAACACCTCGCTTGTGTGCGTACTAAAAGAAGAATTTGATTTACAAGAAGCACGAAACATCGCCCTCACAGTGGCCGCATTAATTGACGGCATGTGGTTAAGGGGCTCGCTCGCAGGCGGAATTAATAAAAAACAAGCCTCAGAACAAATACAGAATTATTTGGATTTGGTGTTTAAAAGTCATCACTAAAACACCTTAGTACCTATATTTACATCATACATTTTAAGCAGCCTTCATTTATTCGCTGCAAACGTTTTAGGAGTTCACGCTCAGTGTTGAGATCTAGCACTGTATTCGCTCATTGATTTTGAGTTCAATAGAAAGAGGGTAAGGTTATGTTAAATAAAGCAAAAAAGACCGCTATCGCGATTAGTATGGCTGGTGTTTCAGGGCTGACAATGGCCGCAGAGTGTTCTACCGTTCGCTTTTCAGATGTGGGCTGGACAGACATTACTGCGACAACGGCAGTAACCAGTGAAATCGTCGAAGGCTTAGGTTACAAAGCGAAAACTCAACTATTATCGGTCCCTGTTACTTATACATCTCTTGCAAACGGTGACATTGATGTCTTCCTTGGCAACTGGATGCCTACCATGCAAGCCGATATCGAACCTTACCTTAAAGCTGGCACGGTTGAGGACCTTGGTCCCAACCTAGTCGGCGCTAAATACACGCTAGCAGTAAGCAAAGACGCTTTTGACGCTGGTGTGACAGATTTTTCAGACATCGCCAAACACCGCAAAGAGTTTTCTGGGCGCATTTACGGCATTGAACCAGGTAACGATGGCAACCGTATCATCCAAGATATGATCGATTCTAACGCTTTTGGTTTGGGTGACTTCCAACTGGTTGAATCAAGTGAAGCGGGCATGCTTTCTCAGGTAAACCGAAACACTCGTCGTAACAAATGGATTGCCTTCCTAGGTTGGGCACCGCACCCAATGAATGCCAACTTCAAAATGGAATACTTATCGGGTGGCGATGATTACTTTGGCCCCGACTTTGGCGGTGCAAATGTTCATACCAACGTTCGTAAAGGCTTCATTCAAGAATGCCCGAATGTCGGCAAACTTATTTCCAATCTCACCTTTTCTTTACCTATGGAAAACGAAATCATGGGTGCCATCTTAGACGACGGTAAAAAACCGAATATCGCCGCAAAAGAATGGTTAAAAGCCAATCCTGACGTTCTCGATAATTGGCTCAAAGGTGTCACTACTGCCTCTGGTGATAACGGCCTTAGCGCTGTGAAGTCCCATCTAGGCCTGTAATACATCATTTGCATCACATCGCATTCTTAGTCACACACGACTAAGAATGCGTCATTAATCTATCGGGAGAACACACATATGAATTGGCTGACGGATAATAAAATCCCTCTTGGCGCTTGGATGGAAAACTTTGTCGACTGGCTAGTGAGTGCGGCTTCCGTGTTTTTTGACCTTGTCTCTCTCACCCTAGAAACCATGATTGTTAGCATGGTTGATGCGATTGATTACCTTCATCCTCTCGCAGTGATTGCCATCATTCTAGTCGGTGTTTGGTTCCTCCATCGCAGTATCAGCTTAATCATTTTCGTTGCCTTATCCCTATTACTCATCATAAATATGGGCTACTGGATCGAAACCATACAAACCTTAGTATTGGTTATTTCCGCAACCGCAATGAGTGTTCTAGTTGGTGTCCCTATTGGCATTGCGGCAGCTCATCGGCCTTGGTTGTACACTATTTTACGTCCGATACTGGATTTAATGCAGACAATCCCAACCTTTGTTTACCTGATCCCGACATTGATTCTTTTCGGCTTGGGTTATGTCCCAGGATTGATATCGACCATTATATTCGCTATAGCCGCACCCATTCGCTTGACCTATCTAGGTGTCAGCAAGGTTCCTAATGAGCTAATTGAAGCGGGTTTGGCGTTTGGCTGTACCAAATCAAAGCTGCTTTACAAAGTTGAACTACCGGCAGCTATGCCAAGTATCATGGCTGGCGTAACCCAATGTATTATGTTGTCACTCTCCATGGTGGTGGTTGCTGCCTTGGTCGGAGCAGATGGTTTAGGTAAACCAGTTGTCAGAGCACTCAACACGGTAAACATTTCCCAAGGCTTTGAGGCAGGTGTCGCCATTGTATTGGTTGCCATCATGCTAGACCGTATTTGTAAGTCGCCATCATCTAAGAACGAGGGGTAATTTATGGCTGTTGTAACAATTGAAAACGTAGACATCGTCTTCGGTGACAATAAAGCAAAAACACTCCCATTGATGGATAAAGGTCACTCCCGTGATGAGATTCTAGGAATGACTGGCGACGTTGTTGGCGTACAAAACGCCAACATAGAAGTGAATGAAGGTGAAATCTGTGTCTTGATGGGGTTATCAGGGTCAGGTAAATCTACCCTACTGCGTGCTGTCAATGGCTTAAATAAAATCGCCCGTGGTCGTTGCCTTGTAAGAGATGGCGACAAAATGGTCGATATGGCCAAATGCGATGAAGCTAAGCTTCGTCATATGAGAACGCACAGAGTCTCCATGGTATTTCAAAGTTTTGCGCTAATGCCCTGGCTGACCGTGCTCGAAAATGTTGCTTTTGGTCTAGAAATGCAAGGAATGCCAAAAGCAGAGCGACTTGTAAAAGCACGTGAACAACTCAAAATGGTAAGCCTAGATAAATGGGCAGATAAAAAACCCGATGAGCTTTCTGGGGGCATGCGCCAGCGAGTGGGTTTAGCAAGAGCCTTTGTCATGGACACAGATGTATTGCTAATGGATGAGCCCTTTTCAGCACTTGACCCACTGATACGTTCTCAACTGCAAGACGAGCTTATCGAGCTGCAAAAACGACTCAATAAAACCATCATTTTTGTGAGCCATGATCTAGATGAAGCCTTAAAGATTGGTTCTAAGATTGCCATTATGGAATCAGCCAGAATCATTCAGGAAGACACTCCAGAGCAAATTGTCTTAAATCCCGCTACCGAGTACGTAGAAAAATTCGTTGCTCACACCAACCCGCTAAACGTACTGCGCGGAGAATCATTAATGACGCCGCTAGCAGATTTGGCTGTAAAAGATGGTCAAATCATCATCAGTGATGATATCTCGATGACACTAGAGAATGGTAAATTGGTATCAATACAAGGATCAAAAGGTGAAATCCCAACCGCAAGATGGACACCAGAAACCATCCTTGCCAATGTGCCTGATCACACAGTGTTTATCGTGCCAGCTGACATCGCCATGCGTGATGCTGTCGAGATCCGTTACCAATCCAATCACTTGTTAGTATTGGAAGAAGCTGGTCAATGCATCGGCATTCTCAACGATCATAATTTTTACCATGCGCTACTTGGTAAACATTTTGGACGCGAAGAAGACGCGGCTTAATAGAGCACCTGAGCTAAGATCAACGTGACGTACTGCAAACTTGAAAAGGCTAGGTGAAAGCACCTAGCCTTTCTTATTTAAACCGCTCAAATAAACGCATATCGCCAAAGAGGTATGTTGTTTGCATCTTAACTCGAACGACTCAATGGTATTAAAATAAACGGGCGCATTACATCACAAACAAGCGTTGTCACCTGCTATCCTTTAAGTCTCAGATTAGTGATTGCATTCACAAATTCTGTCGGTATAGTCAGCCGAAATAATGATCAATCCAGCGTAGTATTAAACTTTTTATTGCCAGCTAAAACTTGTAAAGGACACTGAATGTTAAAGCAAACCCTGATTCCAATTTGGAGTCTACTCATAGGCATTGCCGTACTGACTATGGCAAGTGCTTTGCAAAGCTCACTCATTGGTATTAGAGCATCGATTGAGGGGTTTAATACCACCGCGACAGGTTTAATCATGTCCGCGTATTACCTTGGGTTTATTTTGGGCTCCCTTTTAGTGCCGAGTTGGGTCAAAAATGTTGGCCATATTCGTGTATTTGCCGCAGTAGCTTCATTAGCATCCGTTACTATCTTAATGCAATCCATGGTAGTGAACCCATGGTTCTGGATGCTGATGCGAATGGGCACAGGCTTGTGTTACGCGGGTCTCTTTATTGTGACTGAAAGCTGGTTAAACGACATTGCCACCAATAAAACTCGTGGTCGATTATTCTCAATTTATATTATCGAGATCTGGGCAAGCCAAACCATCAGTCAGTTCTTATTGAACTTGTCCTCGCCTAGTGGCTACGGCTTGTTCATTTTGACGTCTGTATTAATCTCCTTGGCAGTGGTACCTCTATTATTAGTTCGTACTCCTTCTCCAACCATCAACGTACCTGAAAAGCTCAACATTCTAGGGTTAATCAAAACCGCACCCCTTGGTGTCACCGGTGTCACCATCGCAGGGGCAACCTCTGGCGCCTTATTGGGTCTGGGGGCACTCTATGCAAAAAGTATCGGCATGAATATTGCTGAAATTTCGTTTTTCATTGGTGCAAGTTATGTGGGCGGCATGTTGCTGCAATGGCCGATTGGTAAATTATCTGACCGCCAAGACCGACGCGTCACTATCCTTTGGGTTGGTGTAGTGGGTGCACTCGCCGCCTTCATTGTGCCGCTCGGAGGCACAATGAATAATCAAATATTAATGATGGTTGGTATGTTTGCAGTGGGCGCATTTACTTTTCCAATGTACTCGCTGGCTTCCTCTCATATGAATGACCAACTTCGCCCAGAACAAATTCTCTCTGCCAGTAGCGGCATGATACTGCTGAATGGTATTGGCGGTATGTTGGGGCCTCTGGTTGCAGCAGCCCTAATGGACACCATGCGCATAGATGCTTTGTTCTGGTTCGTTGCCGGTTTAAATATCTCCGTGGCATTGTTTGCTGTGTATCGAATCAAGCATCAGCCAGCGATGATCATCGAAGAGCAAGGGGATCAAATCCCAGTGGCATTGACCGTTTCATCTGTTGCTACAGCGGAAATGTTAGTTGAAGCAGATTCTTCAACAGTGACAGAAGAAACCTCTCACGAGGTTGAAATCAAACTTTAGCCTATTCCATAACTGGCGATAATCAACACAGCCCTTTTACGATAAGGGCTGTGTTGCAATTTTAAGCGCAATACTCCAAATCAAGATAGCATTCACACGATTAAACCAACGCCAGAAAGCCGCTTTTTCTAGCCACTTGGCACACAGTTTTCCGACGAAAGCCAAAGACAAAAACCACACCACAGACGCACACACACCACCAAACACAAACGCCCACTTTTCGCCCTGCCACTGGTTCGCCAAGCTCCCCATCAAAATCATGGTATCTAAATAGAAATGTGGGTTCAGCCACGTCACCGCAAACCCCATCATTACCAATGGAAAAAAGGCCAAACGCTGACTGTATTGCTCCAGAACCAAGTGCTCTTCCTGAAAAGATGCACGCCATTTACCAAAGGCAAACCACACTAAAAATGCCACGCCCGCCCAACGAGATACCGACAACAGCCAATCATGACTTTGCAAGATTAAGCCTAAACCAAATGCGCCAAGTGCAATGGAAATCGCATCACTTAATATAAACATCAGCGCGATTGGAAAGGCATAATGTCGCTTTAATGCCTGCTCCAATAAAAAACTATTCTGCGCACCAACCGCGACAATTAACCCACCACCTGTAATCGCACCACTTAAAAATGCCAACACAAACTTTCTCCAATTTCTCTGCGCTCTTTAAAGTGCGCTTGATCTTACGCAAGGCAACCATTAAATTAAAATTAATTAAACTAAAGCTACATTAGATAAAGTTATGATGGATTATAAAGCGTTATCCTCGCTTCACGCTGTCTTGAAATTCCAGAGCTTTGACAAAGCCGCAGAATACCTTCATTTGACACAATCAGCGGTGTCACAAAATATCAAACGCTTAGAACAAGAATGTGGTCGCCCTTTACTGATTCGAGCTCGGCCTGTCGTTGCCACACCACTTGGAGAACAACTACTCGCGCATTTCAATAAAGTCGCCATGCTAGAGGAAGGTTTACAAGAAGCAATACAAGGCAATCAAGCCACACAACCGATAAGCATTGCGGTCAACAACGATGTGCTCGCGACTTGGTTTGCCGACGTAGTGAGCCAATTCTCGGCAACAGATTCCAACAAATTACATATTAAAGCCGCTGACCAAGCCAACACTCGTGCGCTACTACAGACAGGCGAAGTCGTGGCTTGTGTCAGTCAAATTGGTACGCCAGTGGCCGGTGGGGATTCAATCTTTCTTGGTTACATGCACTATGAACTGGTCGCCACACCCAGCTTTATAGAAGAACACCTGAAAGGAGACCTTAGCGCCGAAGCCGTTTTAAAATCGCCGTCTTTGATTTACGACGAACATGATGAACTTTGGGCGCGATATCAAAATGAATGCCTACAAGTCGAAACCGATATTAGTCACAGTCATTGGTACCCCTCTTCCCATGGTTTTGTTGAACTGGTAATGGGTGGCACAGTCTGTGCTTTAATTCCTAGTATTCAAATCAAACAGAAAATAAAAAGCAAGAAACTGGTATCCTTGCTGCCAAACACGCGCCTAGCCTTGCCTCTTTACTGGCATTGGTACAAACTCAATTCACCTGTATTAGATCGATTAACTAAGGTGATAAAAAGCGTCACACAAGAAGCTTTAAAATAGAGTCACCACTGAAACGAAACAGGCTGACTATGCGGTATAATGTTAGCCAGCCATTAAACAAAGATTAACGCCATTTTTTAAGGAAAATTTATGATTCGCAAATGTCTGTTCCCTGTTGCCGGTTATGGCACCCGTTTTTTGCCTGCCACTAAATCTATGCCAAAAGAAATGCTTCCTATTGTAAACAAGCCTTTGGTTCAATACGGTGTCGAAGAAGCAGTCAAAGCGGGTCTGGACAATGTCACCTTCGTAACTGGCCGTGGTAAACGCGCTATTGCCGATCATTTCGATATCAGCTACGAATTAGAGCACCAAATCGCTGGCACAAACAAAGAAAAATACCTAGACGGTATACGTCACCTAATCGACAACGTTAACTTCTCTTTTACTCGTCAAAACAACATGTTAGGTCTAGGTCATGCCATCCTAACGGGCGAACCTCTGATTGGCGACGAAGCCTTTGGCGTGGTACTAGCGGACGATCTTTGCTTCGGAGAAGATGATGGCGTAATGGCACAAATGGTTAAACTGTATAACCAATTCCGTTGCACAATTGTGGCTATCGAAGAAGTACCTGAAGACGAAGTACACAAATACGGTGTTATTAAAGGTGAATCCATGATGGACGGTCTTTACCGTGTTACCGACATGGTAGAGAAACCAGCAAAAGAAGACGCTCCATCGAATCTTGCTATTATCGGCCGTTACATTCTAACACCCGATATTTTTGACAAAATTCGCAGCACACCAGCCGGCCGTAATGGCGAAGTGCAAATCACTGACGCTATCTTGCAACAAGCTCAAGAGGGTTGTGTATTAGCGTATAAATTCAAAGGCAAACGTTTTGACTGTGGTAGCGTTGATGGCTTCGTTGAAGCAACTAACTACTGCTACAAAAACATTTACCAAGACCCTACTGAAGCGTAACCTTCTAGAAAACGCACCAAAACAGGTCAAAAAAAACCAGTACATTAAACGTACTGGTTTTTTTTGTGTTTAGTAAAATAAACTAAGACCTATATAAAACAGAGGTGCCAATCATTCCACAGAGCAGCTCTCTTATGTCATTCCCGCGAAGGCGGGAAACAATCACTTATGGTCTTCAGCTATAATCTTGCAAAACAACCTAATTTAAACCTTAGATTCCCACATTCGCGGGAATGACGGTGCAGAGATATCATGAGAAGAGCTTTAAACAAATAACCCCCTAAGCCGCCGAGCGTTTCTTCACCCAAACCACAATGCCTTTTTGTAACAATATAAAGAACAACAACAAGCCACCCACTGCCAATTTGGTCCACCAGCTATTTAACGAACCATCAAAGGTAATTAACGTTTGAATAATGCCTTGGATCATTCCCCCCAAGAAAGTACCAAACACATAACCCACACCGCCCGTTAATAACGTTCCGCCAATCACCACCGCAGCGATCGCATCTAACTCAACACCAACTGCTGCAAGTGGATAAGCCGAGCCTGTATATATCGCAAAGATCACCCCAGACATAGCACTGTAAAATCCGCTTAGCGCATAGATTTTAATAATGGTCTTTTTCACCGGCACACCTAGCAAGGCCGCAGAATGACTGTCTCCACCCAGCGCATACACACTCATACCAAACCGCGTTCTTCGAGCGAGCAATATGCCCAACGCCAGTAATACCAGCATCGCCATGGCAATAAAGGTCAGCCCTCCACGCCCAGGTAACGGCACATAAATATCGTACAAGCCCGTAATAAACGGGTGATCTATCGGCACCGCATCTAGGTTGATCAAATACGCCAAACCACGAAACAAAAACATCCCTGCTAAAGTAACGATAAACGCCTGAATCTCAAAAAACGCAATGATAACGCCCATTATCGCGCCAAAAGCCACCCCAACGACCAAAGCGATACCAATGGCAAACAAAGGATGCATGCCGGTGCTGGTAATCAGATAAGCCATCAAGACACCGATAAATGCAATCATCGACCCAACCGATAAATCAATTCCTCCCGACAGAATGACGAACGTCATACCAATCGCAGTGATGATCAAAAACGCGTTGTCGGTCAACAAGTTTGAGAATACCAAGGTGTCACGAAATCCCTTGTATTCATACATCCCAAAACCATACAAGAGGATAAAAACCAATAGCGTTGCCAATATCGGCAAATTACGTTCATTAATCATGGTTCTATGCTCCCTTTACCGGTATCAGGGTTACCAGTACGACTATTTTCTGCATGCTTCTTTTTCATAAAAAAGTCAGACAACCACTGGCGAGTCTTAGGCGATTGAACCAACAACACGGCTAAGATAATGGTCGCTTTCACCACCAAATTATATTGAGCAGGTAGGCCACTGGTCAGAATGGCCGTGGTTAAGGTTTGAATAATCAACACGCCAACAATCGTCAGCAACAAATAAATGCGTCCACCAGCCAATGAAGCCCCAGCTAACACCACAGCTAGAATCGCATCCAGTTCCAACCATAATCCGGCATTGTTAGCATCAGCACCACGAATATCCGCCGCAAGAATAATGCCGCTCATGGCAGCACAAAGGCCCGAAAAAACATAAGCAGACAACACCAATAAACGCGCTTCGATGCCCACCAAACGGCTGGCTCGCACGTTCGCCCCAACCGCTTCTATAAATAAGCCCAGCGCAGTTTTACGCATCACCAATACGGTTAAGACAATCATGCCTATCGCAATCCACACGCGAATAGGAAATGCTAAGAAATAGCCATTACCAATGGCATCCAATACATCTGAATGGAAAGTGACAATTTGTCCTTCCGTAATCATCTGCGCAATACCACGCCCTGCCACCATTAAGATTAACGTGGCAACAATCGGCTGGATATTAAATACGGACACCAAAATGCCATTCCATAAACCACACAGCATACCTGTGCCTAAAGCGCATAAAATCACTACCCAAACAGGCCAATCGGTGTTGACTGTTAACACTGCCGTCACCGCGCCGGAAATTGCAATCACGGCTCCCACGGACAAATCAATACCGCGAGTACCAATGACTACCGCCATGCCCAAAGCCACTAACGCTGTTGGCGTTGCACGATGAAGAATGTCCAACAAGCTACCAAATAGGTGCCCATCTACCATTCGAATGCTCAGAAACCCCGGTGTCACAGATGCCGTAATCAAAATGATCAGTACAAGGGACAACAAAGGCGCGAGCGTTTTTTGATGCTTATGTAGAAAGTTATTTTTTTTCATATGAACAGCTACTTTGAAAACGTAAAAAATGACTAGCTCGCAATGGTGCGTAATATAGCCTGCTCTGAAACCTCATCTCCATGAAGTTCAGATACCTTATGATGGTCTTTCATTACCACCACGCGATGAGCAAACATCACCAACTCTTCCAGTTCAGAAGACGCGACTAATAACCCCATCCCTTGCTCACACAACTCTTTAATAATTTGAATGATTTCATGATGAGCACCGATATCAATGCCCCGTGTTGGCTCGTCTAAGATCAACAAGGCAGGATGCGTAATCAACCAGCGAGCAAGGATAACCTTCTGTTGGTTACCACCACTTAACTCGCCAATGGGTTTATCCATATCAGGTGTTTTTATTGCCAAACGCTGAATCATTTCTTCTACTAGCTTTTGTTGCTCGGCCATAGAAATAGGCGACCACCAACCTTTGCTCGCTTGCAGCGCAAGGATCATATTTTCCCTAACACTCAACTCCGCCACTATCCCATCTTGCTTGCGATCTTCTGGGCAATAGCCCATACCAACCTGAATCGCCCGACGCAAAGACGATTTAGTCAGTGAATGATTACTTAGCGTCACCTCGCCTTGATCTGGTTTTACTGAACCATAGGCCAACTCACACAATTCAGTACGACCAGAGCCTAACAAGCCCGCCACACCGACAATTTCCCCAGCCGCAATATTCAAATCCAACGGCTGAAGATAACGCTGTTTGCCGACATTATTCAGTTGCAGCAGCTCCGTACGTTCGCGTTTAATAGAATGATCGTGAGCGGTTGGCGCTAAATCTTCTAGAGACTTGCCCACCATGTGACTGACCAAATCAGAGCGCGATAGCTCAGCGGTTTTGAAGGTGCCAATGCACTCCCCATTGCGTAGAACAGTGATGCTATCGGTAATGCTATAAACCTGATCTAAAAAGTGAGTTACGAAGATAATGCCTAAGCCTTCGGATTTCAGTCGTGCCATCAGATTAAACAACTGCTTAATCTCGTCACTGTCTAAACTGGCCGTTGGCTCATCTAAAATCAACATCTTTGCCTGAGTACTTAACGCACGGGCAATAGCAACTAATTGCTGAATCGCAATAGAGTAAGTATCTAGCTGACGTAATGGATCTATGTCTAAGCCTACTTGCGCCAATAATTCCCTCGCGCGGATTTCAGCTTTCTTCCAACTGATCAAACCAAAGGTTTTTTCTTGGTGTTGTAATGTCAGATTTTCCATCACCGACATAGTAGGAATAAGGTTTACTTCTTGATAAACCGTACTGATACCTAAACGCTGAGCATGACCGCTATCCGATGCGCTAATTAGCGAGCCATCTAATAGGATCTCACCGTTGTCCCGAGGATAAACACCTGTCAAAACTTTAATCAGAGTGGATTTACCCGCGCCATTTTCGCCAAGCAAGGCACGAATTTCTCCTTGTTGAATCTCTAGAGACACATCATTCAGGGCTTGAACGCCGGTAAAGGATTTGGATAAATGTTTGATTTCGAGTAAAGGACGCACTGCGCTTTGCGCTGCCTCGACCGTCTCTTTGACCATCAAGGTTTCATTAACTAATTGCGACATAACGCCGTCTCCGTTCCGCTAACATAAAACAATAATCCACACCTAGAAGCACCGTGCTCCTAAGTGTGACGCAATATTATTTACGCTTAGCGTATTCCGCAGCCGCCGTATCAGGAAGATACAAAGGACCGTTTGCCTTGATCCATTTGTCGACTTTTTTACCATCCTGAGCCGCTAGGATGGCATCAAATGCTGGGCCACCAAGATGAGGATTCAACTCGATAGTGGCATTGGCTTCACCGTCAGCCATCGCTTTAAAGATATCTGGCACAGCATCAATAGACACGACCAAAATGTCTTTGGTTGGTTTCACGCCCGCTTCTTTCATCGCCAAAATCGCACCCAACGCCATATCGTCGTTGTGAGCAAATAGCGCGCAAATATTCTTCGCACCGCCTTCGGCTTTTAAGAAACTTTCCATCACTTCTTTACCGCCAGCACGAGTAAATGAACCAGACTGAGAACGAGTAATCGTCATATTAGGGAAGTTACTAATAACAGAATCAAAGCCCGTCTTACGGTCAATAGCCGCAGAAGAACCAACCGAACCTTGCAACTCGACGATATTACAACGGCCATTGGTTTTCGCTGCCAACCAAGATGCAGCTAATGCGCCTTCTTCTTTAAAATCAGACGCCACTTTCGTTAGGTACAAACTTGGATCTGCCGCCACGCCACGGTCGATCAACACAACAGGGATCTTGGCACGTTGCGCTTCTTTCAGCACCTGATCCCAACCTGTTTCCACCACAGGCGCCAGCAAAATGCCATCCACGCCTTGCGCGATAAATGAACGCACCGCTTTAATTTGGTTTTCTTGCTTTTGTTGAGCATCAGAGAATTTTAGATCGTAGCCACGGCGTTCTGCCTCAGCTTTAATGGATTCGGTTTCAGACGTCCGCCAGCCACTTTCTGAGCCAATTTGCGAGAAACCTATCGTGAGATCCGCAGCCATCGCCGAAGCGGACAACACAGGAAGTAATACAGAAAAAGTGGTCAAGACAGCCTTGCGCTTGAATGCACCCAACCATGGAAGTGATGGGCGAATAGAAAGAGATTTCATACTAGATTCCTTTTTGTTTTTGTTGTGATCAGTACTAAAGGGAGCATCATCTATCTGTATTTACAGACAAACTCACGCCCTACGATTCACACTATATCTCCTCCCCTTACCTTTCAAATGCAAGTTACAGCGAATTTCATATCAATATTGATATGAAAAAGCACTGCAACATGACTGTTTTATTCACAATATGGTATTTTTTATTCATTAAAGTGCGCGTTACATCACATCAAATACAACTGACTTAACCAAACACTCACAGGCAAAGTCACCACAGACAATAACGTCTGCATCGTAATATACGCTGACATCCTATCTGCATCGCCCCCTAACTGACGAGCCAACGCATAAGCCGATGTTGCCGTTGGGACCACACCAAACAACACCGCCACCAACGCAGGCAAACCACGAACATCTAGCCACCAGCACATCAAACCAATTACCAATGGAAACACCACAAAACGCGCCACAGCAGACATCACAAACGTCATACCAACAGAGCGAATTGTTTCAAACCGTACGCTCGCACCAACCGCCAACAATACCAATGGCAATGCCGCCTGCGACAACATACTAAGCACATCAGAAACCAAAATGATCGGCGTCAGCCCTAGCAAATTCAAACCGCTGCCCAGCACAATAGACACAATCAAAGGGTTGCGAATCAAAGCGCCACTTAACAAACGAGGCAAGGAATTGGCTGACGAACTATCAACTGACGACGACCCATGCATCAAGGTCATGGACACCACCAAAAACACATTAACAGAAGGAATCAACACAGAAGCGCCCAACGCCGCCAACACCAAACCATCATTGCCGTACAAACTGCCCGCTAAAGCCAACATAACAAAAGTGTTAAACCTCACACCGGCTTGCAGCATAGACGATGCCGTCGGCGCGACTACCTTCATCAACCAAGTACAGGTAAACACAAACACAGCTGTTACTAGCAAAGCAAACAACAAAATAAACGCATACTTTGGCAACATTGGGTTGTCAAAATCGATCTGCGACGTCTTACTAAACAACAAAGCGGGAAATAACACCCAATAAGTAAACTTATCGACACCAGACCAAAACCCCTCCATAGGAAAACGCCAACGCTGGCAAACAGCCCCCGCCATCAAAAGCAAAAATACTGGCAACACAGAAAGAGAGAGAGAAAACACAAATACTCCTTAAAAATAGTCTCAAATGTCCCCTGCCTGAAAGCACGAGGTATCAGTCTGTTTTTTGAAAAAGCTGCCAGTCTTGCATGGCTAATCGCTCAACAAACCAAGACAACCCTCGACCTGGGTCCTCTTTACGCCATGCCAAATACGCCATCTGATTTGGCCTTGGCAACTCACACTGGCGTAGCACCAAACGCCCAGAGCTTAACTCGTCAGCAATACGATGTTTTGGCAAATACCCAACACCCAACCCCAAACATTGCGCCTGAATTTTACTGCGCATGGTATCGACCCTAAGCACCTGCCGACTCTCAAAAACCCCACTGCTTCGTGCAGGCAAAATTTTTGAACTATCAGCAACAACAATAGAAGGATATTGGCGCAATTGCGCCGCAGTAATGGGCCCGTCAGCCAACGCCAGTGGATGCGTCGGCGACACCGCAAACACAAACTCTATTTCACCAAGAGCACGAATATGAACATTTCCCTTTGGCAACTCACCGGTCGCCCCGATCACCAAATCCGCTCTATCATCGTGTAATGCATCCCACCCACCACCAACGGCTTCTTCTGACAAGGTCAACTCCACCGGTCGGTTCTGCGAAAGGAACTCTCCGACCACCGACATCAAAGGCGATTCCAACAACGCTGTATCACGGGCGATTCTTAACTTCGGCTCCCAGCCAGACTCAAATTGCTTAATTGAATCTTCCAAGCGCATGGCAGCCTCTAAAATGCTACGACCTTGCTCCAACACCAAATGCCCAGCAGGAGTCAGCACTGCTTTTTGGCGCGAGCGATCAAACAAAGCCACACCCAAATCGTCTTCCAACTTCTTGACTGTATAGGTCAATGCCGACGGCACTTTAAACAAAGCCTCCGCCGCCGCGGCAAAACTGCCCAACTGATGAATCGCCTCCAACACTCTTAATGCTTCCAACGTCACCGCGTATGTCATAACCAAACCTTTGTTCAAATTTTTTGAAATATTAGCTCAAAACCTTCCGATTTTCTTTCTTTTCCACAACACCTACACTCACTTCATAGCCTCAAAAAGAGCAACAGCCATTAAGGAGCCAAACAATGATTACACTACGTCATGCAGAAGACCGCGGACACGCAAACTTCGGTTGGTTAAACAGCTATCATACGTTTTCGTTTGGTAACTATTACGACCCTCAGCAAATGGGATTTTCACACCTTCGCGTCATCAATGACGACACAGTGACGCCCGCTGCAGGATTCGACACCCATGGTCACAAAGACATGGAAATCATCAGCCTAGTACTAGAAGGCACCATCGCCCACAAAGACAGCGCAGGCAACGTAAAAGAACTACCAGCAGGCGAATACCAACTCATGTCCGCAGGCAAAGGCATTTATCACAGCGAATTTAACGCCTCTAAAACAGACATGCTGAAATTCCTACAAATTTGGATACAACCAAACCAACTGGGCGGGCAACCTGGCTACCAACAAAAAGAATTTAGCCAAGCACAAGGCTTCACCACCATCATCACACCTGATGGCAGAGATGGCACACTGCACATAAAACAAAACATGCAACTGATCCAACTGATACTAGAAGATCAGCAACAAGCAACATGGCAAGCGGACAACAACCGCCACTACTACGTGCACCTAATCGAAGGCGAACTGTCCCTAGGTGATGGCATTACAATGCGCCCAGGCGACGGCGCAAAAATTAAAGATGTATCTGAAATTAACTTTGAAAGACTCAGCGAGCAACGCGTTAAAGCACTACTGTTTGACTTGGTGTGACTTGATTTAATCAGATTGGATAGATCACTGTTTAAAACCTATAAAAAATGCTAATTAGACAGTGATCTATTACTATTATTCTGTAAAAAAGGGCTGGATAAGAAGTCTATATCTGTGCCCTACACCACCCGATACTGCTACTTTATCTAAAAGTACCGTCTCGCTATTCTCTTTGTCATAAAATAAGTAAGCATTATTAAATTTAACGGATTCGGTGCCATATTTATCCATTAAAAAATCAAGCAGTATATTAAAACTATTCTCTGACATACTTTTCCAAGAGACAGTTATATCAAACAATTCACCTGCAGGATCAAAAGCATAAGCAATAGTAGCACTCGGATCGATATAACTTGGCTGCCAGTCTTCGTCGACAAATAAGAACTGATTTTTCACATAGTTTTCTTGATTTAATTTTGGAGGCACTTCATATGAAAACAACAGGTTCTCGCAGTTAAGATATGCCTTCACATCATCAATATCACTCCCCAAATAAGCTCCAAACCACTTAGAATGATTGGGCTCAACTTTCAGCTCACAGCTTTGAGCGAATGATATAGTACTTAAAAAACAACACACAAAACCAAAAATATAACGCATAAACATCACATAACTCCCTTTAATAGGATGAATAATCTCTTGCATTCTACCCTATTAATTTATTTATCTACATTTTCTAAACCGCCTGTGCGGCGGTAAAGTAGACGCTTTTTTTAAGACACTCATTATCCATGAAAAAACCTTTGATGATGTAATCCTTAATGAGTTGAGTCGTCCAGATACGAAATTCGGTCGCTTGCACCGAGTTAACTCAATAGCCGACTGAGATGACAGCATCTAGGTTGTAATACTCAAGTTTGCGTTTAACCTCTATTATGCCCTCTTGATGAACTGTTTCCGAAATGGAAAGAGCTCATCACGCTACAGTTCACTAATCACCGCCCCGCCCTGATCATCCAGTTCCGAGGCGTGAGGGCTTTTTCGCAAAAGGTGCCGATTTCAACTTGGTAGCCGTTTTCTTCTAGGTACATGGCGCGGTCGAGGACGAGCCAGTATTCCAGTGCGGGGCGAAAGAGTTGGCTGATGGCTTCGAGTTTTTGTACCTGTTGGTAGCGTTGTTCGCCTTGTTGTTCGAAGCTTTCCAATGGATTTTTGGCGATTAAGTCCGTTAAGCCTTTTTGTTCGGCGGCCCAATGGCAAAAAGCATCGAAGCCTTGGTTGAGCAGGGCTTTCTGAATAGAGGGAACAGGAAGGTAGTCGTCTTGCTGGCGGGCGTAGCGTTGCCATGCGTCGAAGCCGAGACGGTAAGTCAGTTCCAGTTGTTTGAGGCGTTGTTCACGGGCGCCAGCGGTAGCCACTTCTTTGACGGCCAGTTTGAGGTCGGCTTGGCGTAAGTTAAGGCTAGATTGTTGCGCGGTTTTTGAAAATGGTCGGTAGTGGCTGTCTTTTGTTAGGTGGTAGCAGCAAGGGGAAATGCACAACATGGCCGTATTAACGACAACCGCTTGTTCGATCAGTTCACGATGTAAATCGCCGCAGGCATGGAGCGCAACAGCACAGTGAGCGCTTGCTAACTTGGATCGCCCTTCTCCCTTTAATACATCGGCATGAGTAAAGGTTTGCGGTAGCTTTAGGCTTTTGGCTTCTTGTTCACCTGCTTCGCACAAGGCTTTTTGCCATTCTAGGCTGTGAACTGGCTTACCGTTTTGAAAGGCTAATAATTTGCCCAAATGGCCTTTGCCTGCGCACCATTCTAGATAGTTGCTGGCTTTGGGGGTGTGAGCAACAAAGGCTTGGATTTGCGACCATTTGCGCCCTTTTATTCCCGCCGAGACATAACTTGGCAATTCGTTTGTAAGTGTTCGCTTCGGTGATGCATCAAGTAAATCTGGCTTTGAAAAGCTAAGTGCGATTTTTAAGTCAGGGCAAATCTGAAATACTTGTTCATAGAAAGCCTCGCTTTCTATTACTCGATTTTCTCGTTCTAACAGTGCAGCCAACTCAGGATAAGCCTGTGCCCAAGGGTTATCTAAGCGAGCAAAGGTGTCGAATTGCCAGAGTTGAGTATGTGCTTTTAACCAAGTATTTAGGCTTTGAAAGCGACATTGAAAAGAGGTCATAAGTTGGCTCTTAAAAGCAGGAAAACGAAGTGTCTTTATTTCTTTACAGTATTGCGGAAATTTCACTTTATGTTGCATTGTATTTTGTCATAAAAACGGCAAAATGAAGAAGCTATTTAAGCAACGATTTTAACCACAGCGATTTTACTGTGGCACACCATAAGGACCCTTTAAATATCATGTTCAAGCATCTTAAACCTGTTTCTGGCGACCCTCTTTTAGCCCTTATCATTGCGCATAAGCAAGATACGAACCCAAAGAAAATCGATTTAGGCGTTGGTGTCTATAAAGACGATAATGGCAATACACCGATTTTAAATACGGTTAAAAAAGCGGAAGCTATTTTGCTTGAACAAGAAGATTCTAAAAGCTATCTAGGTATTTATGGCGCAACTGAATTTGAAGCCATTATCAAAGATTTGATCTTGGGTGAAGGCAATCCGCTGATTGCTTCTGGGCGTATTCGCTCTACTCAAACTCCTGGCGGTACTGGCGCGTTAAAAGTCGCTGCGGATTTTATCAGCGCGAACTTGAAAGACGCTCGTCTTTGGGTAAGTGATCCAACTTGGGGTAACCATAAGTCTATTTTTGATTCTGCAGGCGTAGAAGTAAAAGATTACCCTTACTACGATCCTGAAACGAACGGCTTACGCTTTGACGATATGATGGCAAAACTAGAAGCCGAAGTGAAAGAAGGCGATGTATTGTTGCTTCACGCTTGCTGCCACAACCCAACAGGCATTGACTTACAACTTGATCACTGGAAAGTGCTAACAGACTTCGTTAATAAGCGTGGTTTGTTACCATTGGTTGACGCTGCATACCAAGGCTTTGGCGATGGCTTAGACGAAGACTTAGCGGGCTTACGTCACATGGCTGCGAATGTTCAAGATATGTTGATCGCGAACTCTTTTTCGAAAAACTTTGGCATTTACCGTGAACGTTGTGGCGGCTTAAGTGTTATTGCTGCATCTGCTGATGAAGCCAATGCTGCGTTTTCTATTATTGGTCAAGCCATTCGTGCCAACTACTCTATGCCACCAGCTCACGGTGCCGCAGTGGTTTATACCATTATGAGCAACCCAGAACTGAAAGCGGAATGGGAACTAGAAGTGGCGGCAATGCGTGACCGTATTAACGGCCTGCGTGAAAAACTTGTAGCGAAATTGGCGGCTTCTGGGGTGAGCAAAGACTTTAGCTTCATCAAAGATCAGCGCGGCATGTTCTCTTACTCCGGTTTGACGTTAGAACAAGTTCGCACTTTGCGCAGTGAATACTCTATTTACATTGCAGATACTGGTCGTATGAGCGTCGCTGGTGTCAGCGATAGCAACATTGATTACTTGTGTGAAAGCATCGCAAAAGTAGTGGGTTAATCCCTTACTAAGCAAAAAAAACGTGATGCAGGCTAAACCTGCATCACGTTTTTTTATACACAAAATAAGTTTGGGAATACGTCCTCTAGGCATTGCATGATTAATGCAATGTGCGTTTGCCTTCTATTTTGCTCGTTGCTTGCATTTCAGGATGGTAGTGTTTAGCCAAACGCAGGATCGAAGGTTCTAGTGTTTCCTTCCAGAATGTCACCTCTTCATCGACCATGCCTTCTAACTTCTCCCATCCGGCTTCTGTCCCAAACAGACGCACTGGAGCAAGCACTTCGTCAAAGAATTCTCTGTCTCCGCCAACGCCTAAACCAATCAATTTAGCGCCTCGAATAAAGCCTACACACCACTCTTCAACCAAAATGGTAAACTCACCATCTACTTCTTGTTCTAGGTAAACAGGATAGAAATCCCCGAACAATAAGCTGTTCATGGTTTCCATATACATGATTAACACTAGGCTTAGAAATTCATCTTCTTGTTCTGTCGAGTCCCATACAGGCTGGTCTTCATCCGCGCCCCATATTGCATTAAGCCATACATCTGGCTCCAACTCTTTTATCGAACAGCCCAACGCGGTTAGAAAGCCATCGAGTTCGGACACACACATCAACGAGCGATCTGTGCCGAACGTCAATAAATAGTGGTCGATCTTTTCGTAAAGGACTTCTTCGCTGATGACATCATCGCCGTTTTCTTCAGACATTCATTCGTTTCCATTTTGTTGAGCGATACTTATATTTTAGCTTGGCCTGATAAAAACACAGTAGGTTTAATCAATAATCGCCAAGTTGCCATATGTCTCTAACCAGCCTTTACGATCCCCTGCACGCTTTTTCGACAGCAGTTTGTCTAGAAGCTCGTCAGTATCTGGCTTATCTTCCATGGTTAACTGGATTAAGCGACGCGTATCTGGCGCCATAGTGGTTTCGCGTAATTGGGAAGGGTTCATCTCACCCAGGCCTTTAAATCGCTGTACATTTGGCGTACCACGTTTATTTTCAGCGGCAATTTTATGCAATGTGATGTCTTTTTCTTCGTCATCAAGAGCGTAATAAACCTCTTTTCCGATGTCTATTCGGTACAGCGGTGGCATGGCAACAAAGACATGACCACCATTAACCAAAGCAGGAAAGTGTCGAACAAACAACGCGCAAATCAGTGTCGCGATGTGCAAACCGTCCGAGTCCGCATCGGCCAAAATACATACTTTGCCGTAACGTAAGCCACTTAAGTCTTCCTCTCCAGGATCCACACCCAAAGCGACAGAAATATCGTGTATTTCTTGGGAAGCCAATACTTGCGCAGAGTCTACTTCCCATGAATTTAATATTTTACCGCGCAAAGGCAAAATGGCTTGAAAATCTTTCTCGCGCGCTTGTTTAGCTGATCCACCCGCTGAGTCCCCTTCCACTAAGAAAAGTTCACTGCGCGACGAGTCCTGCCCAGAACAGTCGGCCAATTTACCCGGCAATGCAGGCCCTTGAGTCACTTTCTTACGAACGACTTTTTTGCTGGCTTTAAGACGTTTCTGCGCACTATTAATTACAATATCAGCAATCTTTTTACCGTCTTCAACGTGCTTGTTTAACCATAAGCTGAAGGCGTCTTTTACGGTTGCTGAAATAAACGCCACGATCTGGCGAGACGACAAACGTTCTTTGGTTTGTCCCGAAAACTGTGGCTCTTGAATTTTCGCTGACAACACATAACTACAACGATCCCACACATCATCAGCGGTTAGCTTGATGCCACGAGGCAATAAGTTATGGAACTCACAGAACTCTCGAATCGCTTCTAGCAACCCCGTTCGTAAACCGTTAACATGTGTACCGCCTTGGGCTGTTGGTATCAAGTTAACATAACTTTCTGTCACTAATTCGCCACCTTCCGGCAGCCATTGAACCGCCCAATCGACGCCTTGAGTTTTCTCCGTCATACCGCCAATAAAAGGCTCATCAGGCAGCAGTACAAAACCTTGGTTCGCAATGGCAAGGTAGTCTTTTAAGCCATCTTGATAGAACCACTCTTCACGCACTTCTTCACTGCCACTTTGATCAATAAAGACAACATGCAGACCAGAACAAAGTACGGCTTTGGCTTTAAGTAGGTGCTTTAGACGGGAAAGCGAAAATTTAGGACTGTCGAAGTATTTTGTATCGGCTGTGAACTTAACTTTTGTCCCGGTGTTCTTCTTACCTACGGTACCAATTTCTTTCAGCTCTGACGTTTTGAAGCCATTTTCAAAGCCAATATGATACTGGATGCCATTACGACGCACCCACACTTCAAGGGAGGTAGACAAGGCATTCACAACAGACACGCCAACACCGTGCAAACCACCAGAAAATTGGTAATTATCCCCTGAGAATTTACCGCCTGCGTGCAATTTCGTTAGGATCAATTCAACACCAGATACGCCCTCTTCAGGGTGAATATCTACCGGCATGCCGCGGCCGTTGTCTTCTACGCTTAACGAACCATCTTTGTATAAAATGACCTCGATGCGATCGGCATGACCAGCCAAGGCTTCATCAACCGAGTTATCAATAACTTCTTGGCCTAAGTGGTTAGGCCGCGTGGTATCTGTGTACATCCCAGGACGTTTTTGTACGGGTTCTAAACCACTAAGAACTTCTATCGATCCGGCGTTATATTCTTTTGCAGACATGCGTGTTTTTACTTCCAAGTTGGTCGTACGTTGTATTATCAAACATTACAACGTGAGCGAGTATCAATTCAATGGGTTAGAGTCTATCACTGGTTTTATACTGTGTGAAATACTCCAATAAAAGCAGTAGCTTACTCGGTTAATATTTCAGCAAAACGAAGAATATCTTCGGAAAATCGTTCAAATTCGGTAAAGCTATGGTTGCCATTTTCTTCATGGGTAAGGCGTGCTGTTTGAGGGAAAGCTTTAAGGGCCTCTCGATAATCCAAGACCTCGTCACCTTCCTGAATCATCAGCCAATAATATTCGGCTGTCGGATCGATCACTACCAATTCCTCTAGCTCGGCCATGTGTGCTTGCGTTAATTCATACTCTTCGCCGGTATAAGGGTTAGATTGCGGACCTAGATAGTCTTGAAGCAAGATAGGTGCTTGAACAGCTGGATTAACCAATATGGCTTTCAGATGGTATTTTTCTGCTAAGTAAGCCGCATAAAAACCACCTAAGGAGCTGCCAATTAACGTAATGCCTTGTGCTTGATTCGCTTCGATAATGTCCGCTAATTGCTTAATGGCTTGCGCTGGCCGCCAAGACAAACGGGGAGACACGACCGCGTCGGGCACCCCAAACTTTTTTGCCGCTTCACTGAGAACGGTGGCTTTATGGGATCGCTCAGAGCTATTAAAACCGTGGATATATAGTAAAACAGTCAAAGGTGGTCTTCTCTATCAAGCAATTTACGATTAAAAAAACGACAGTCAGGCAAACTGAAAGGATAAGGTGTCATTCAGTCTATGACCATGTTTCAAACACAGCTCTAATAAATCGGCTAACTGCTGGTTAAGACGAAACTTCTCGTCTCTGTGCAGCATGGCATCATTTGGATATGGGTACGTTCCACTGTATTGGCGATGTCCATCCGTAATCTCTGCGATACCGACATCATGATACAAACGCACCGTCATAGATAGTGTGGTTTTAAAAAGCAGCTGTTTAGGAATTTCCGGACCAAACTCTAGCGCTATTTCAGAGGTGAAGCGGCTTTCTTTGCCCAAGGTGAGGCGTAAGCGGCTCTCTTGATCGCCGGCACTGTGAATCGAAAAACTCCACGAATCCATCTCTTCATGACCGCGCAGGAGTTTACCTAGTCGGCGATAATTTAATTCACCAAGCATCTGTAAACTCACTAAATCTGGTACATATTGTTTCGATGTTTTCATAGCATTCGTCATTTTATTGCGACGTATTTCCTTTTGAAAATTCTTGTTCTGAGCCCAAAGTCTTTGCCTGTTTTAAAGCAGCAAGCTGATGGCTCATGCGTGTATCTTTATCGTGCCAGTATAGATTAAACCAAGTAAAAAAGTGCTCTCTATCTTTCCCTGCGGCTTGGTATTCTGGCGTTAACATGGTGTCAGGAATGGCCACATCTCGCACCATGACTTTCACTTTACCAATGCGACCGCAGAGCAAATCCCAGCCACTTATATTGTCTTGCTTGTATAAGACATTGATGTCTGTAATAGTTTTTATTTTCTGCGGCATTGTCTGCAATATAAAACTGATGCCTCCCGCCTTTGGCTTTAATAAACAGCGATAAGGCGACGCTTGTTGCCGATGCTTTTTTTCTGAAAAGCGTGTTCCTTCAACAAAACTCATAATGGAGTTTGGGTCTTTAAGCAGTCGCTTACAAGAACGTTTGGTGGTAGCTAGGTCTTTGCCTGCCAACTTGGGATTTTTAGCAATCTGAGCTTTAGTATAACGCTTCATATAAGGAAACCCCATTATGTAGGTGGCGGTTCCCACAAACGGCATCCAGAACAGTGCTTGCTTCATGAACACTCTTGGCAAAGGGCGGCGATCCTTAAGCTGAGCAAAGACCGCAAAGACATCCACCCAAGACTGATGGTTCGCTATGATCAAATGCCAATGATCAAAGTCCTCTTTCATGGTTTCATCAAGCTCCCATTTCACATTTAAAATGTTTTGGAACCACCATTCGCAGGAAGCAAGCCAGTTGTAATACAAGCGATTAGCACATTGCTCTGCAAGGTTCGCGTAGCGCGTGTTTTTCAACAACAATAAAGGTGCAATAAGGTGTACAAGCGAAGCCCAAAACAGCACATTGGCGCACATAAATGCAAAGGAAACGAGGCCGATACAAGGTTCTAGCCAAGTCTTCTTATTTGTTAAACGAGATATTTCTGGCTTCATCTACTTAAGCACACCATCGTTTTATAAGATCATTTTTATTTAATGCAAACCACTGCAATCCCATGATGGTACTGGCGTTTTCCACGTCATTTTTAAGCAAATCAATGGCATCATCAGATGAGATGAGGTGAAGTTTGATGTCTTCATTTTCTTCGTCTAAACCGTGCACCGTTTTCGTATCTACAAGACTCGAATCAAATTCGCCAGCGTACATGCGTAGGTATTCCACCAGACCGCCCGGTGAAGGAACAAACTTAAACATGTATTCAAGACGTTTTACTGTCACACCTGCTTCTTCGAACGCTTCACGGCGTGCGACATCTTCATCGCTTTCACCTTCTTCCACCATGCCGGCCACCAATTCCAGTAGCCAGGGTGACTCGCTGTTCAGTACCGCAGGGCGAAACTGTTCGATTAATAAAATTTTATCGGCCACTGGGTCAAATAAAAGCACACACACGGCATCGTTGCGCACCATCATTTCACGGGTCATTGGCTGGCTCCAGTCACCGTTAAATTTTTTGTGCTTCAACGTCAGCTTACGCATTTCGAAAAAACCTTTATAAAGGCATTCGTCAGCCAAAACCTCGACATCTTTTTTACTGTAAGTCGGTTTAAACTTCATATTATCTCGTCCTAAGCAGAACACTATTTAGTACAGTGTCTGATATGATTAATTCGCAGTTAGGCATGTCGTTATCACACAATTGGAGTGTCATTCATGGAAAACATACGTTGCGCTTGGTGTTTAGGATCTCCCGAATACATTCATTATCACGATACTGAATGGGGAGTGCCTATTTATGATGATCCGTCCCTATTTGAATGTATTGTACTAGAAAGCGCTCAGGCAGGTCTAAGCTGGATTACAATTTTACGTAAACGGGAAGGCTATCGCGCCCTTTTCCATAACTTTGACCCTGTAAAAGTCGCTAAAATGACAGACGCTGATGTCGAGCGATTATTATTAGATGAGCGTATCGTTCGTCATCGCGCTAAGATCGAAGCGACCATTAACAACGCCAAAGCTTTTTTGAAAATCGCTGATGAGTTTGGTTCGTTTAGCCAGTATTACTGGGCATTTAGCGACAACCAAGTCATCGACAACCCTATTGAACATCACACAGATGGTGCTTCTATTACCGACTTATCTAAACGTTTAGCGAAAGATCTGAAAAAGCGCGGCTTTAAATTCCTTGGCCCCACGACTTGCTACGCTTTCATGCAGGCCACCGGCATGGTGAACGACCATATTACGGATTGTATTGCCCGTCGTTCTTAACAAACAGCCCTGACCCCATCCTAACCTTTCCCTTGATAAGGGGAAGGGACCAGATCGCACCTAGCTCCTCCCCCTGCTAAGGGGGAGGCTGGGAGGGGGTGAACTTATCTTTAATGGTAAAAGACATAAATCAAAGTACAAAAAATCAAGCAGTTCCTTGATTTCATTAATGTTTCACCTAAAGTAGTCGATATAGTTAAGAGGCTCTTAGTACAATGGCGAGGCTTCTTGCTCTCCTCAATTCCATTATTTAGTTTGGTATATAACATGTTTGACAACAAAAGCGTTCTTATTACTGGTGGTACAGGCTCTTTTGGCCATCAGTATGTGAAAACTCTATTGGCCAATTACCAACCTAAACGACTCATCATTTATTCACGTGATGAATTGAAACAATACGAGATGCAGCAAGAATTCGATGCGCCTTGCATGCGCTATTTTATTGGCGATGTGCGAGATAAAGACCGTTTAACGCAAGCCATGCGCGATGTGGATTTTGTGATTCATGCGGCGGCACTAAAGCAAGTCCCTGCTGCCGAATACAACCCTATGGAATGCATCAAAACCAACATTCATGGTGCCGAAAATGTGATTGCAGCCGCCATTGCTAATGACGTAGAGAAAGTCATCGCTTTATCTACAGACAAAGCCGCTGCGCCTATCAACCTTTATGGCGCCACCAAACTCGCTTCTGATAAGTTATTTGTCGCTGCCAACAACATGGTTGGCCAAGGCCGCACACGCTTCTCTGTGGTTCGATATGGTAACGTGGTTGGCTCACGGGGCTCGGTTGTGCCTTTTTTCCAAAAGTTGGTTGCTGATGGGGCAGAGTCTATCCCGATTACTCACCCAGACATGACGCGTTTCTGGATCACCTTACCTATGGGTGTGGATTTTGTACTAAAAAACTTCCGTCGCATGCACGGGGGGGAAATATTCGTTCCTAAAATTCCTTCGGTGCGCATCATGGATTTAGCGGCCGCTTATGCGCCTAATATACCAACTAAAGATGTTGGCATACGTCCCGGAGAAAAGCTTCACGAAGTCATGTGCCCAGGCGATGATTCTTTTCATACGTACGAGTTTCAAGATCATTATGTGATTGCGCCAAGCATCAAGTTTTATCAAGATGATATGGATTTTGCGCACAATCGTTTAGGCGAAACGGGCGATTTGGTTGAACCAGGTTATGAGTATCAATCTGGCAGCAATCCACACTTTTTAACAGTAGAAGAGATTTTAACCTTCGATGACGCATGATTTTATTCCTTACGGCCGCCACTCGATTAGCGAAGACGACATTGCGGCCGTCGTAAAATCGCTACGCTCTGATTTTTTAACTCAGGGCCCTTACGTCAGTGACTTCGAACAGGCCATTTGCACAAAAGTCGGTGCTCGTTATGGCGTCGCCGCAAACAGCGCCACATCAGCGTTACATCTGGCCTGCTTGGCATTGGGGGTTGGAGTGGGCGACACGGTTTGGACATCGCCTAACACCTTTATCGCTTCCGCGAATTGCGCACGCTATTGCGGTGCAAACGTCGATTTTGTTGATATCGATCCCCGCACTTACAATCTGTGCGCAAATAAATTGGCTGAAAAGTTAGCCATCGCCAAGGCGAACAACAACTTACCCAAAGTCGTGATTCCAGTGCATTTCGCAGGTCAATCCTGTGATATGCAAACCATTCATGCACTGTCGAAAGAATACGGCTTTCGGATCATAGAAGACGCATCCCATGCTATTGGCGCGAAATACCAAGGCAACTATGTGGGTAACGGGGTTTACAGTGATATCTGTATTTTCAGTTTTCACCCAGTAAAGATCATTACCTCTGGCGAAGGTGGAATGGCGATCACCAACGATGAAACACTTGCCAAGCACATGCGCACTCATGCTCAACAAGGCACAACCAAATCCCCTGATGACTTAACCCAGACGCCAGGAGATTGGTATTACGAGCAACATACGCTGGGCTTCAATTACCGCATGACGGACTTGCAGGCTGCTTTGGGTTTATCTCAGCTGTCTCGTTTAGATGACTTTATCGAACGTCGCCATCAGCAATTTGCCAACTACAAGGCCTTGTTAAAACATTTGCCCGTCACCTTGCCTTATCAAGCAGAAGATAATTATTCGGCCCTGCATTTGTGTCCGATTTTATTACCAGAACATAACAAGTCGGCAAGAAAAGGCGTTTTTGATATTTTACGTCAAGGCGGAATTGGTACTCAGGTGCATTACATTCCGGTGCATACGCAACCTTATTACCAAGCGCTTGGTTTTAAACAAGGCGACTTTCCTATCGCGGAAGACTATTACGCTCGCACTCTGAGTTTGCCGCTTTTTGCCGATCTAACCTATGAGCAACAAGAGCGAGTGGCACTGATTTTAAAACACGCCTTAATTGCTAATCGTGTGATGAGCGCCTAAACAATGACAAAGCACTCTCGTTCGCAAGACAACCCAAAAAATTATCGCGTTGCGGTGATTCCGGCTCGTGGTGGTTCTCAGCGTATTCCAAGAAAAAACATTCGCTTGTTAGATGGCAAACCTTTGATAGGTTATTCTATCGAAACAGCGATTGCTTCTGGGTTATTTGATCGCGTAATTGTGTCCACCGATGACACAGAAATAGCAGAGGTCGCACGTCAATTTGGTGCCGAAACCCCCTTCTTTCGCCCTGCCGATTTAGCCAACCACATGACTGGCACAACCCCCGTCATGCAACACGCGTTACGTTGTTTAATCGATGAAGGCAAAACACCAGATCAAGCTTGCTTAATTTACGCCACTTGTCCGCTACTAACGCCGGATGATTTACAGCAAGGTTTGGCACAGCTTAACGAATTCACAGCCTTTTGTTTTTCCGCCACGACGTTTGCCTTCCCTATCCAGCGGGCGCTTCATATCCAAGAAAATGGCGAGTTAGCGCCAATGTTTCCTGAACACATTGGAAAGCGCTCACAGGATTTAACCGAAGCAATACACGATGCAGGACAATTCTATTGGGCGAGAACTCAAGACTGGTTTGATGAAGAAATATTTGGCCCTAAATCCAAGCCTTTGATGCTACCAAGACATAGAATTCAAGACCTAGACACAGAAGAAGATTGGTTGCGTTTAACGCAAATTATGGCACTTAAAAATAGGAATTAATGGTTTCTGCCACGCGTTTAGCACCATTACCATCAACTAAACTGCGGGCAATTTTGCGGGCATTTTGCTGCCACTCAATGTCCAGCCACAGACGCTTTAACTCTGCAGCGAGCAATTCAACACGCTGCAATCTAATGTCCTCCGCTACGTTATCAAAACGAAGTGAACGACACCAACCAAGTGGAACATGCTGCTCTAAAGAACGTGTTTGATTGTCAGCAACCTGAGCAAATATCGTAGGCACGCCCATACAAGCCAATTCAAACAAAGTGCCACCAGCAGCAGAAATGGCCATCCTTGCTTGTTCCATCAAAGGCGTAACATCCGTTAAACCTTGTGCAAAAGCGATACTATTATCTTGGCAACACGTAATCACTTGGTCGGCATCTTTGGCGTTGGCACCCAATAAAACCTGTATGTTTTTCCTAGGAAAATTAGACGCCAATAAGGTATTTAGAATAGGCAAAGTTAACGCCAGCGGGTCCGTACCACCAAGCGTAATGAGCAGTTGCTCTGGTACCTTGTGATTGTCTTGATGGTGTTGAAAAGCAGGTCTTAATATTGCGTAGCGACTGCCTGTTAATGAAAACTCAACCAACTTGGAATATTCTTGCTGCAAAGGATTGAGCAGCCATTTGGCAGGAAACTCTCCCCTATCATTCATATCATCCAATACTAGGAGATTTTTTTGATGCTGATAGAGCTGGGTAATATCGTCGGCACTGTAGTCATAATGGTCTAAGATGACCAAGTCAGCTTGCTTTGCTAACGATAAAAATTCAACCTTGCTGGCTTTGCCAGGTTGACCTCCGATAAAACAATCTTCAGGGGCTGAAAAGACTTTATAGCGGCAATCCACAACAAACTGACACTGCCAACCTAGTGCTTGAAACGCATGAATCAAGGCTTGGCAGCGAACTCTGTGCCCCATGCCGATTTCGACAGAAGCATCGGCTCGCACCAAGAGTTTCACGCCATCATATCCCAAGCAAGGGGTTGGCCTTTTTGTGCATCGGCTACTAATGTTTTCCCTATTACATCTGGCCAGTGCTTAGGCGCAAGACCAAACGAAGGACGAATGATTTTAAGGTGCTCTTCGGTCAATATGGTGCCAGCAGGTAAATCTGCAGCCACATAAATAGAGCGACGGTATTTCTTCGCTGCTTGTTCGGCATCAGAGCCGCCATATGTCACTGTGCCAAGCGCCGCTTTTGCCGCACGGCAAGCAACAACCAGCGCCTTCATTTCCTCTGGCTCCATAGAAAATTCAGCATCGACACCACCCGCACTACGATCCAACACAAAGTGTTTTTCAATCACGGTGGCGCCCAGCGCTGTTGCCGCTACAGCAGCGCCGATACCTTGAGTATGATCGGACAAGCCAACCGGGCAACCCGTTTTTTCAGCCAAATCCGCCATGGTAACCAAATTAGAGTCTTCAATCTTGGAAGGATAAGTACTGGTACATTTAAGCAATGTGAGTGGGTTATCACCAATGGCTCGAATGGTTGCTACGGCTTCGGCAATTTCTTCTTCGCTCGCCATTCCAGTGGACATAATAATCGGCTTGCCTGTTCGCGCAACAGCTTGAATCAGTGGGATATCGGTCATTTCGAATGAAGCTATTTTATATAAAGGCACATCGATGGATTCTAAAAATGCCACGGCACTCAAATCAAAAGGCGAGCTAAACGCGACTAACCCCAAAGACTCGGCTAACTCAAACAAAGGCTTATGCCATTCCCAAGGCGTTGAGGCCTTTTGGTACAAATCATAAAGATTGGTACCACGCCATAAACTGTCACTTTCAGATACCATGAATTCACCATGACGGACATCTAGTGTCATGGTGTCTGGTGTATAAGTCTGTAGCTTAATAGCGTCCACGCCCGCGTCCGCCGCGGCATGAATCATGGCTTTAGCGAGTTCAAAATCTTGGTCATGGTTGCCAGATAATTCAGCAATAATAAAAGGCGTTTTTTCAAACATGGTTTCGAACATAGTTAACCGTTATAAAAAGTGATTAGATGATCATTGCCTTTATCCACGTATTCAGACGCTTGCTGAAGCATACTAGGCATTTCATCGAGGAACTCACACCAAGGTGTAAACAGATGACGAGCACGAGCAACCGTTTCAGCTTCGTCTTCAAATTTAAATAGGAACTGCACAATCAAGAAGGCCGAATAGGTGAAAGAGCCAATCAATAGATCATGAATATGACGATAAACACTGCCTCTCAAGAAATAAATTTCTCGGTGATATGACCAAAGTAAATTACAGACATCCTCACGCGTTTTTATTGAGTCATCCCAGCCACTTTGTAAAACCTTGCTGATTTTCAAAAAGTCATCCACTGAAAGCAGCTGGTCTGGCGTTTGATGTAAAACCGCTTCAGGAGATTCGGTAAAAAAGGCTTCTTCGAGCAAGTCGATTACGCGTTTTTGGTCGATAACAGGATCGGTAATCAGAACATCGTCGATTGAGAGTGGTGTGACACCTTCTATTTTGGCGCCATCAGACAAATTGAAACTCTCAAAGTTTTTACGCTTATTTAAGTTACGTATCAGAGATTCAAGCTGAACTCTCGATGTATCCATTATGCCTGTCGCATAAATTGTCCCACCGAAGTTGCCCTCACGCTCCACCAGCTTCGCTTCCTGGAAGGTTTGAAACCCAGTTTCTTTGCCGTCTTTATAGTAACCACTGTGTACAGAATGGTGAGTATTCTTATCCTTGAAGCCATTATCAACCCCCATAAAGTACACATTATTAAAACCAAATAAATGCACATAAGATAAAGCCAAATTGGCCACAACAGGGTTACAGAAATTCAGCTGTACATAGTTCTTGTCATCGCCATTAGCGCGAGCATGAGAAAGGATAAGAGAAGTGATTGCCTCGCCAGGCTTCATTCCCATCCCAGAACGATCAAAATAATCAAAATACTCTGGGTGCATGACATCAACACTGAGTCCCCAAATTCCTTTTAAGTACTCTTTATCTAAAAACAGAAATTTATCAACCGTCTGCTTCATTCTTTCAATGTCTACATGTATATCAGGCGTAATACCAAGCTTACTTAAGGTATTAATAGTAGAGCCACATGAAATCAATAACACTTGATCACGAATCTCTTTGATCAGCTCAATACCTTGATCCAGCGACGGGCCATTACCAAGGATAAACACAGGAACATTGGTAACCCATTTAGGCAGTACATCACGTCCTTGAAAATGGGCGACTTTTGTTTTCGGTAAGGATCTTAACCCTTGCGCGATACCAATTAAGGCATCATCAAAGAACCCCCAGCCCATCACTTGGCGTGCATAATGCTTCTTAAAGTAATCAAATACTTTATTATTTTCAGGGCTAGAATACCCCATAAAAAGATAGGTTTCAGGCGCCAAAAAGTAGCCATTCTCTTGCAGCTGAAGCAGATAAGTATCTGTAAATTCGTCCGGCTGAATACCCAAAAAGAAATGTACAGTACGACCATCTTTATTAAAGGTATCTAGGATCTTCTCCCAGTCTATTGCGAATAAAGAGTAGTGAAAAAAGTCTAAGTCACTTTCATAGAGGTAAAGGTGTTTAATTTCCCTTTGCTGTAACAATAGCTCAAGCTGATAGCCAAACTCTATTCCGAAAACAATGGCAGCCCCCACAAACTGAGGCCACTCTTTTTGTTCTTTTAGCCCTTCTGATTGGACCTTCACTTCGTCAAGAATCTTGTTGCTATAGAATACATGACGGCTGTCGTTGTTAAGAGAGCGCTCTAAATTAAGCAGTGTTTTCGTGGGATGAGCAAAAGCATGATTAATTTTTTCTTGCGCTTGAGTTCGAGGATTTGTCGAAAATAGAGGAAACCCTATGTCTTCCCTAAAAATATTTAGGTCCCCTGACTCTTCCATGTAGATAAAGCGCTTCTTGGGAACATAGCCTTGTAATTCTTCATATATATGAGGCATTACCTGTGAAAAAACAGTCATATTTTTCACATAGCGCTCAGTCAACTCTTGATCGTTTTCTTTTAGCCTTCCTGCGCCTGCTTTAAAAGATTCAAGAAATGCTTCCGCATGCTCAAGGTTAGAAAAAGGATCGTTATTCTGCATGCTTTACGCCTTTGTATTTACTCACACTCTTGCGAGCTTTTATCGACTGATAAAGTTGATTTTGTACCGTTTGATGAGTTTGTTTTACCAACAGAGTGGCTGATTGATGAATATCAATAAAGGATTTTAATTGCTGATTAGCTGAAGTGTTTTTTTTTTCAGGTTGAATAGAAAAAATAAAATCACTGTTTTCGGAGCACAAGCGTTGAATTTCATCAATATTTTCCGATAACACAGCTTGCTCTAAGTCTTCAGTTAACTTGGTCAGCCGAGACAGGTCAAGCATTCACAGCCCCAGCTCGGACTTCACTTTCACGGTTATAGGCTTCTTGCTTATCCGCTTCTGATATCTGATCCCAAGCCCCTTTAATCTGTAGTAGAAGGGCAATAACTTGATCTATAACAGCAATATCTTTAGACACACTGGCTTCGTTGATTCGCACCGTCATGTAGTCATATAAACCCTCTAAATTATCGACTAATTCAGGGTTCGCATCTCTATCTAACGCATCTCTTAAAGCGTTAATAATTTCTATCGCTCGAGTAAATGCAGCCGCTTTGCCAGCCCAGTCAGCTCGTTCAATACAGCCCTTACCCAAAGCCAACCTTTCGATTGCCCCTTGCAGTAGAAGCTGAATAACTCGATGAGGATCTGCCGAGGCTAAATCGGATTTAATCGAGTCCTTTTTATAGGCCTGAATCCCTTTTTTCCCGTACATAAAGCAACCTCAATAAATTTACTAATTTGGTTCAAACAAAAATTATAGCTGGTTTAACATCGAATTCAGATAATCACCTTGCGCATTCATATTGGCAAGCTGTGTATCTAAATTCGTGAATTTACTGCGTAAAGACGCCTCATATTTGGCCATACGGTCTTCATAGTCAGAAAGAGACTCTTCCGTACTGCCAATAGATTTTGTAACAGAGTCCTTCAGGGTATTATTCATTCCCCTTGGGCCTGCGTAACTTTCTAATAATGAATCAAGTGAGGTTGCTAAGCCATTTTTACCCGTAAACAATGACGCTACGGCATCAAAGTTCGTTTCGGCGGCTCTATTAAACTTATCACTATCATAGGCTAACGTTCCGTTGTCCTGGAACTCTACCCCAACGTCAAAAATGGAGGTAAAAGGACTGCCTGGCTCAGCGTAATTAGACATTAAATTAGTCGCCAAAGATGAGCTTAAGTTCCGTATCATACTGTTTCCATTCAGAACGGCACCCTTTGCTGTATTTTGTTTAAATACACTAATGAGCTCATTATAAGAGCTAACAAAACCCTGAATGGTATTCTCAACTTCTTCTTTATTATAACTAACTTCTACTTTTTTAGGCTCTGGTGAGACGTCCAACGCTTTGATTTCTAAACCTGCAATCGCACTATCAAAATCGTTCGTTTCACTGCGCACTTTAATGCCGTCGACAGTGATCATGGCGTCTTGCGCTTCACCGCCCGCAGGCACACTTAAACCAGGAAAAAAGCCACCAAGACCAACACTGTCTAATGTTAGGTTACTACTATCAATTTTTAAGGTGTTACCGGCGCCGGTTTTTGTAGACGTTATCGTGAAAAACATATGTCCATCGCCATCATCCACCAAGTTGGCAGATACACCAAAGTCTTTGCCTTCAGCATTTATTTGTTCGCGAAGCTGGGACAAGGTTGTGTCTGGCTTTACATCTAAGACAAGCTTTTGATCGCCCGCTGTTAGTTTAAGCTCTCCCCCTGAAGAGGTTACTTTCTCATCTCGGGAAGTAAATGATGTGATATCAGAAACAAGACGACTTCCTTTTGCTAACTGGTCAACTTGAATAGAATATTTATCGGTGGAAGCGGTTTTGTCTGCAACAACAGAAAATGATGGTTTGCCATCTGCGTCTTCGATGGTTGCATTACGACCTGAAAAAAGGTCAGCATTATTCAAAGTGCTTACAAATGTTTTGAAATTATCAATTGCGGAGCCAACTGAACCGAGAGCAGAAAGCTCTGCTTCATACCCAGCGAGTTTGTCTTGATACAATTTTACTTTTGTATCTCTTCTTGCGCTCACCATATCACTTACTAGGGATTCCAGATCTAATCCAGATCCAGCACCTAATGAGCCAATAGCCATAGCAACTCCCCAAGTTTAAAACATAACATTTATAACAAAATCACACTTCACTATTCACTAATGTTCCTTTTACGTCACTTAGCTGATTCATGATAGCATCAATTCTTTCTGACATCTTCAGGAACTCTTCTGTGGGCATTTGACGCACCACATCACCTGTCGTTTGGTCTAACACTTTCACAATATTATTTTTGCGATCTTCGGTCATTTCAAACGATAACTGAACATTTAATTGAGACATTTTAATGTTCGCGTTCTCAATCTGCTTTGGCTCAACACGAGGAGAATTTGCTGCCCCTTGGCTGTTACCACTATTAGCACCAGTTTTATTACTATCGGCTGAACCCTGTATTACTTTAGCATTTGCTTCACGTAATGCTCTAAATTGCTCATCCGCTCGCTGGTCTTGCCTAGTTGTAACCACTCCCATTGGCTGCTTTGAAAAATCACTGGAATTAATTGACATATCATCAACCCTCTAAACGAAACAAAAGCTGGAACAAAGCCCCAGCTTTTCGTTAAACCTAATAATTTTAGCCCAAAAGAGACAAAGCAGTTTGTGGACGTTGGTTCGCTTGAGCCAATATAGATGAACTTGCTTGCTGTAGAATCTGAGCACTTGTTAGTTTAGCAGTTTCTTCAGCGAAGTCAGCATCACGTACACGAGAACGAGCGGCTGATACGTTTTCTTGGATATTACTTAGGTTACTGATACTAGAACCTAGACGGTTTTGAATCGCACCCAATTCTGCACGCTTAGAACCTACAGCAGAAATCATATTATCCAAAATAGAGATCATGCTTTG
This sequence comes from Marinomonas alcarazii, assembly GCF_003208215.1. Classification (GTDB taxonomy): domain Bacteria; phylum Pseudomonadota; class Gammaproteobacteria; order Pseudomonadales; family Marinomonadaceae; genus Marinomonas; species Marinomonas alcarazii. The sequence goes on along the minus strand of NZ_QKLW01000004.1, from coordinate 116,494 downwards.
TGCGTTTTGGATAGAAGTAACCGATGGCGTACCAAAGCCTTCTTCTGGATTACCAAAACTACTAGAACGACTTGCTGGTGGCTGAGGCACAGCTGGTGCATTCGGATCTACATAAACTTCACCACGCTCTTCAGCAGCAGCGATCGCTTCTAACTCTGGATCCTCATACTCATCACCGTTAGCTTCAGCTTCTGCTCTCGCTTGTGCTTTTGCTGCATCTTTTTGTACAAAGTAATCGTTATAAGCAGCCACTTCTTCTTGGTACTTCGCTTCAGCAGCCGCATTAGAAGATAGACCAGCCATAGTGAAACCACCATTGCCTGCGTAATCTTGGTTTTCACCTTTACTCAAATCAAAGCTAATTGTTTGGTTTGCGTCTGCACCAACTTGGTAAACACCATCATAAGTACCATCAAGCAAGCTACGACCACCGAAAGTGGTATCAGAAGCGATACGGTCAATCTCTGTAGATAGAGCCGTGATCTCTTGCTGTAGTGCTTTACGGTCTGCATCAGAGTTAGACCCGTTTGCAGACTGAATAGACAGAGTACGCATACGCTGCAGCATGTTTGTCGTTTCATCCAACGCACCCTCAGCAGTTTGAGCTACAGAGATACCGTCATTGGCGTTACGCACTGCCTGATTCAAACCATTAACCTGAGATGTTAATCGGTTAGAAACCTGCAAACCTGCGGCATCATCTGCTGCACTATTGATACGCAAACCAGAAGATAAACGCTGAAAAGACGTATCCAAAGTTTTGCTTGAGTTCATCAACTGACGCTGTGCGCTTAAAGATGAAGTATTCGTATTAACGTATAAAGCCATTATAGCCTCCTAGGTTTCATTAAACTCCGCAAAAAAGCAGATCGTATAAGGTTTTCGACAAGAAATTGAAAACCTTTAGTCAATTTCGGAATATTTTTTCCTTAAGGTGGAAAAAAACGTCCCATAAAGCGGCAAATTAATGCCTAACTAATTGTTTTAACTGGATTAAAAAACAATTAAATTTTTTTACGTTTTTTTCTAAAGCACGTACTTTCCGAGCAAAACGGCTCCGAAATACCACTTCAAACGCCCTAAAACCCCCGCTAATGACAAAATACTGACATTCGACAGAAGAATTACCCGATCACATGTACATATTGTTCAAGCCGTGTATTGCTAATTGAGCAAAATGCGAGTTTTTCGTTGCCGTATTCCATTGCCATAATGCGGCTCAACACAGCCACAAGCGGAGAATGCTTGCCACCGCAAATAGGCAGCAATATTCCTACGACACAAATCGCAAAAAGCAACATAGGCGGTGCCTTTCTCGCACTCACATACCCATTAAAATCAGCTCATAACGGTGCAGCCAAACAGTCCATTTTTTCAATCACACACCCAGGCAAGTCCATTCAACGCAACAGCCCCAGCAATATTTTTTTATTGCCGCCTCTTTCAATACAAAAAACGCTCTTTATTCGACTCAAACCCTTCTTAGGTGCAATACAAACCTGCTGGTCACGCCACAAAATCGGGACGCAACTGTGCCATTAGAAAACGGACGTCTCTTTTCAACAGGCGCACACAAAAACAGGCAAAGCCAGATGCGATAAAGCCTAAAATGTTGATCACTAAGAACAGCAACACCCTCAAATACGCTCACCTCAAAAAAAATTCGATATCATAAAATCCCAGCAAGGCTTCGTTATTAAGCCATTTTCAATCTATAAAGCTCTGTCGAATCAACTCAGCCGATACTCCTAGGCACTAAAGACCTCGATACCTCGTTTGAGCCATAATTCAGGCGCAACTGTGCCAGCAAACAACCAATTGTTTTTCGCCATGCACGAGCAAACAAAACCAATACACATCAGCCCAAAACGATTGCGATCAAAAGCACTCATCAAACAACACTTCCACCAACCAGAGGCATACAGAACAAATCGCTTACCCTGCCCTTTAAAATCGAGACGCAATTGTGGCGTTTAAAACAGTGCTTCAACTTACCGTTCGCCCACAGACAAACCCGAAATGGCAGCGCCAAATATCCGACATCCGAACCCCTTACCTATCAAGTAAAGTGACCATTACTTTCAACACATAAAAAAAGCCAAAGCATCCAACCTCTCTTGCCAATCAATCTCTTGTCGGCACGACCAATCCGTGTGCTTCTATCTAATGAAAAAATACATCGAATAACTTGCATGACTCACATGTAACGCCTCTCATCAGCAGGCAAGACACAGCTATGCCAGAACAAATTAATCCCCCTTACAGACAAGCGGGACTCATTCATTTTTTTCACGCGCACAGCCATATCGCATTGCATCAGCCCTTAAGACTTTCGCCATAAAAAAACAGGCACATCTCATCACCTAAAAGCGATTCAACTCATGAACAAAATCACTACCTTCAAAACAACACCCTATTGTTAAAAACAAACAAATTCTCGATAGCCCATATAGCAATAGCCTGGTACGACCAGTTACTTAGAAGCCCATCTCACAGCTGCTCTCTGGTAAGAAGAAACAAAACATGTCCCTTCTAATGCCAAAAAACACCTATGGCATAAGCCTAGAACCCTCTCCAAAACCCGAAAAATGCTATAAATCAGCACTATTTAGGCAAAAAAAAGCCGGGTGAAAATTCACCCGGCTGAAAAGGCACCTCTAGGAGAGAGAAGTAGCCTATATTCCGAGAAGATCTCGAATTTTTTCCAACTGAAGCCGCTTTTTTATGCGAACTTCAACCATGTTAAACCACTTAAGATCCTAGTAACTGCAATGCAGCTTGAGGTCTTTGATTCGCTTGAGCAAGGATCGTCGAGCTCGCCTGCTGAATAATTTGAGAACTAGTCAATGAAGCCGTTTCAGCAGCATAATCTGCGTCTCTTACGCGAGATCGAGCAGCCGATACGTTCTCAGAAATACTAGACAAGTTATTCACAGTTGAACTAAAACGGTTCTGCACAGCACCTAACTCAGCTCGTTTAGAGTCAACCGCTTGGATCATGGTATCCAGCATTGAAATCATACTTTGTGAATTCTTAATATCTGTAATGGACACCGTCTCAGCTGTAATTAATGGCTTGCCATATTTTTTCTCTGGCTCGACATAAGTGCCATCTGGCTGAGTAATACCCCCATCTGGGTGATTAATTGTCCCATCTGGGTGAACCATAGATCCGTCCGGCTGCATAACGCGCCCATCAGGATAAGAAATACTGCCGTCCAGACCTGTCGTTGTTCCATCCGCATTCAAAATTGTTCCATCTTCGTTAACAACGTCTTCTCTGATGGAGCCATCTTCATTGATAGGTGTGCCATTTTCATCAATCAACACCCCATTTTCATTAATAGGGCGGTCTTCTTCATCAATAAGAACACCGTTCTCATTGACTCGTAGCCCGTCTTCATTGATCAACTCACCTTCTTCATTAATTAGATGTCCCTGTTCATTAACAGCGTCACCATATTGGTTAACAAAACCACCTTCTTCAGTCGCAATAACCTGAATTGGCTCTTCTTCTGGCTCAATATAAGGAACCCCTGAAGTCAAACCAGAAATAGTAAAGCCACCGTTACCAGCCAAGTTGATGGAATTATTGATGCCACCATATTCCATTGAAAAACTGATCGTCTGATTAGCATCCGCACCTACTTGGAAAATACCTTGGTAAGAACCATCAAGAAGGTTTCGACCACCAAAAGTGGTAATTTCAGCAATTCGGTTAATTTCTTGTGCCAATTGCCCCATTTCTTGTTGTAGGGCAATACGGTCTTCGTCAGCATTCGAGCCGTTTGCAGACTGAATAGACAAAGTACGCATACGTTGAAGCATGCTTGTTGTTTCTTCCAAAGCACCTTCAGCAGTTTGAGCCAATGAAATGCCATCGTTAGCATTTCGAACAGACTGGTTCAAACCATTAATCTGTGATGTCAAACGGTTAGATATTTGAAGACCCGCAGCGTCATCACCCGCACTGTTAATACGAAGGCCAGATGACAATCTTTGAAACGCTGTATCGAGTACTTTACCGCTACTTGTAAGCTGACGCTGGGCGTTCAGCGAGGACACATTTGTGTTTACATATAAAGCCATTTTCTTCTCTCCTAAGAATATTTAAAATCAAGACAACCCTCTGATTTAATTAGTTTTTTGGGGTTTTTGTCTCTTAATAAGGTTATCGACACAGATAAGATAACCTTTAATTGTTTTTGCACTTTTTTTAGTTTTTATTTAATTTTTATTCTTAGTTATTAAGCGCTAGAACGGTTATCGAACAGAGCCCCAAGAACTTTAGAATAAAAGTAAAAATATCGTGAAAAACATGGAGATTAGGTGAAAAAAACGCACATCAGCTTACAGAGGTCTCACTCTGTAAGCTGACAGGGGGGGATACTAAAAGGAAAAAATTAGAAGGAGGGAGAGTTCATTACAATGTATTAAGAAAGGTGATTGATGAATTGCAGTCCGAATTCTTGCGGATCAACGTCTTTTTCAATCTTCACCTCTGTTCTTAGATTCGCAACCTTATTCAGCTCAATATCTGAAGCCTCAATAAACGCTTTGTTTGTGACACTGTACACCTGACGCACCAAAGAAGGCTGAAATGATTTATTCAGTGTCAGAACAAACCCAACCCTTCCATTAGAAAGCGCGACACAAGAACCAACAGGAATAGAGCCAATACTATTTAAAAACACAGACAGTAATTTTTTATCAAACGCCAAACCGGACTCTTTCTGCATTTGCCGATACGCCTTAATAGGCCCCATTGAAGGCTTATGCGGCTGCTCTGAAGTCATTGCATCATAAGCATCAATTATTGCGGCAATTTTCCCATACACAGATATTTCCTGATCTTGCTTACCTGCAGGATAGCCAGAACCATCTATTTTTTCATGGTGATCAGCTAGCATTTGATAAACAGCCTTCGGCACACCTTCACACTTTTGCAAAATCTGCTCTCCGAACTGTATGTGCTTACGAAATAAATCAAACTCCCCTTCCGTCATTTTGGTGGTTTTTGTCACCATCGCCATCGGTAATTTAAAACGCCCTAAGTCAAACAACAGGGCACCAAGCGAGATAACTTCAATGTAGGCATACGATAGCTTTAGCGCTTTCGCAAAGTGAATAGCCAACACTGCCATTCCCATTGCATGCTGTTCTAGATAGGCTGAGGGATCTTTAATATGACGTATGGCCATGAGAGAAAAGTTATTACGGGTATGAGACTCAATTAATCGACGGCAAAACTTCATCATCTCAAGCATTTCAAGCTGCTCACCACGCTTAAAGCGCTCCACTTGAGCTGATAATAAGATATGACCATCCTGAAATATTTTGAGTGCTGTTAATGTTTCATCATCAAATGAAGTGGGAATTAACTTATGGTCGACAACACTCTTTTTAGCCATTCCCGTTTTCTTAACTTGCTGCTCTGGAGCAACAACGGTCTCGGAGGTTATGTCGACGTTTTTGGTTTTATCCTGGGCTGACTTATAGCTCAGAATATACTCTCTTGTATGATCATTTAGCTCTTGCCTGAAATAACGAAACAGACTTTTGCCACGTGCATACTTACTACGCAACTCTTTGGTATTTAGGTCAGGGTTGAGTTTTCTAAGACTTCTGACAGAGCGACCGGTAGCAATGGACATGCACAATATGAGAAATCTCTCCTGTGCGTCATACAGTCGCTCACGCCGAGTATTTAAAAGCTTGTCATCCGAGAAGTAAGGATCATAAGGCAGAAATTCAGAGTCCAGAGTTGAACGCAATACATCAAAAGCAATCTGACGCATAGCAATGATGACAATACGGTCTTTTTTGCCATGCATCCCAATCAGACTTTTAACACGTTTACTACCAACAACTTTGTCCTTAATTTTTAGGATAGTGAGTATTTCAGTAATATTAAAATACCCGACATTAATATCAGCCCCAAAACAGGACTCCATTTTAAATGCTGACATTGTTTACCCTACATCCTAAAAAGTTACATTTGGTTAAATAAAGACAAATTACTCATGCGAGAAAAGACCTTCTGCGAAGCATTAAGTGCAGACTCTTTCATAGACAGTTCGGTAGCAGCTGCCCCCATATCCAATTCACCTTCTCTACTTTGAGCAATCGTATTAGACAACTGGTTGGCCGAGCTATAATCCTCTCTATCTTCAATCATATTCAGCCTTGCACCAATTTCAGAACGCCCTTCACCAATTCGTTGCTGAGCATTATTAATGCTGTAGGTAGCACTGAAAAATGCAGCCTCCCTATCACTGTAGGTGCTATTTTTATCAGTCAAAACAGCTAAAGAGTCTTTTATCTGGTTAAGTACGTTATCTTTTTCTGGCTTTTTAAGAGAGATATCAATAGAAGCTCCTGGCTCCCCCTCAACAATAAAAGACATCCCAGCAAACGCGATCGGCTTACCCACACGATACTCACCAGATTCAATGACCTCCCCATCACTGTTTGTAATTGCATATTGGGCAGGCATACCTGTAAACAGGTGATAATTATCCAACGCCTCTTCCGACTTTCCATCCTTCCCATCAGATACCTGAGTATCTACAGGTTTTTGATCTTCAGCGTAAGAAGTAGTCAAATAATAGCGATTTACTTGCGCATTTTCAGGATCATAATTTTTCGCCATAAAAGCATCAAGATCAGCCTGATCCTGAACTTTAGAGCTTAATCGTACATTACCCTCAGTGATTTTGGCGTTAAAAGATCGATTCGTCCAAATATCCTGAAAAAGCACTTTCCCTGAATTAGTCACAGGAATTTTAATGTCTTCTGAAATCTGGGCAAATTTCTGCCCTTCGTTACCGGACCAATGGTAACGCCCATCACTCCCCAATCTAAAGGCTGGGCTTTGAGAGTCAGTACCAGCAAATATATAACTTCCATCGGCGCTCTTGGAATTCATTAGATCGGCCATTGACTCTGTAATTAATGAGATTTCATGGGCAATCGCATTAATATCTGCTTGAGTATTAATGTCATTCTGAGCTTGGATAAACAGCGTTCTGGCAGTATCTAAAAAATCATTCAAACTGTCCAAAGCCACTTCTTGGTATTCCAAGTTCCCTTTGGCCATTTTCATCGCTTCATCATATTGTTTTAGCGTTCGATTATTGCCGTCATACAGCAAAATCTGACTGGCTCCAACCGGGTCATCACTTGGCTTTAAGATATTCGTTTGCGATGATATTTTGCCTTGAACATCTAAGATTTTTTCATTCGCCTGACTAATAGATCGGTTTGCTTGACCGTAAATTAAGTTATTCGTTACACGCATAATCTTACCTCATGATCCCAAGCAAAGTTTCAAACGTTGTACGAGCAGCAGTCACCACTTGAGCGGAAGCAGAATAGGATTGTTGATATTTCAAGAGATTCACCGCCTCCTCATCAAGACTTACCGCAGACAAACGATCACGACGAGCAAGGCTTTCATTTAACACTATCTCACTTGCGTCAGCGTGCCCTTCTACCTCTGCTGTTTTACTACCCACGTAGGAGATGAAGCCAGAAAACGACTTCATCAGGGTATCTTCACCAGCAACTAAGGATTTATTCTGTAGATCAGCCAACGCAAGACCATTAAAGTTATCGGACACACCTATGTTATCGGTACTAATAGAAAACTCATCACCTTTTTGTGGTTTCGATGAAACCGATACATCAAACCCGGCCTCGTTAGAAAGACCGGCTTGCTCAAGTAACTTAGTATACTGAGTCACATTGCTTACTGAAGCAATTTCGACTCCAGTTGCATCACGAACAACGTATGAACTTGGCGAAGTAAAGTAAATTTGATGTGGAGCACTTGGATAAAGTGGCCCATCAGATGAAAACGCCGATGTCTCTGGGTCTGTATTCGTTACAGACGTTAATGAAATTCGGGCATCGGATAAGTTGCTAGACCCAGTACTAACGCTAACAGGCGCACTTAAAGCAAGCGCCTCACCATTTTTTGCAAAGAGTGACAATCCAGCTGCAGCACCTTCCGTTGGGGTAAAGCGGAACACATCGTTATCGTCAATGGCACTCATATTATCAATACGAATATCAATGCCAAGTTCGTCTATCTTAACGTATCCATCACTGTCTTTTGTGAGTGAGACAGGATCAAAAATAATATTCTGCTCCGTTGAATTGCCTTTTTCATCAATTCTTTTTATTGAAAAGCGATTATCGTCCGTTTTGGTTAACTCAAAAGTCTCTTTTGTGATTTTAGCTGCTTCACCATCCGATACCTTGACTGAAATATCTTTAGCCTTGTTAATATTTTCTAGGGATGAATAGACTTTTACTTCCCCTAAAGAAAATAGGTTTTTACCTGCCTGGCCGTTACCATCAATACCTTTTTTATTCTGAGTATTCATAGCATCAGCTAACGCAATGGCGTGCTGCCCTAAGGTTCTATCAGCATAGACACTAAATTCAGATCTATAGTCAACAAGCCCACCAACACTTCCGCCTAAGCCTTGTGTTTTTAAAGCCACTTCATAGTCACCAAAGCTCACCACCAAATCAATTTTTTTGGGTTGCAATTGATTTGGTCTAACTTTAATTTCTGTCGGGTTTTGGTCCATAACCAACGGCTGGCCATTAGCCAACTGTATTGTCATCAACCCTTCATCGTTAAATTGAGCGTTGATATCTAGATATTCAGATAAATCCTTAGCCAACAACTCTTGTTGATCTCGTAACTCATTGGCTGGCGATCTAGAGAGACCTTCTTGTCTCAAAATTTGTTTATTCAGACTTGAAATTTTTGATGTAATGGCATTTACATCTTTCAAAGATGAAGAAAGCTGTGCATCTACCAGCCCTTCCTGATCACTCACCACACCAGACAAAACATGATATTGCTGCACTAGATTAGTAAGGCTAGAGTGGGCCAACTGCCGCAATGACGAAGACGTAGGATCGTTATTAACCGTCTGTAATGCATCAAAAGATTTATTCAGATATGTGTTCAAAGAAATACTGTCTTCTGCCAACAGATTGTCAGAAGTCGAAATCATCGAATGATAGGTATCGTAATAGGAATGTGTCGAGGTATCAGTACGCACTTGCTTACTAACAAAATTATCAACTAGGCGTGCAGTATCACGAAGTACGACACCTCCTACAGGCGAACTAGTGGTGTCAGTCCTTTGGCGGCTATAACCCTCTGTATCCACATTGGATGTGTTCTGCCCTGTCGTATTAATACGGGCATTACTGGACTGAAGTCCAGACAAACCAATTGAATATAAATTTGAGCCCATTGCTCACACCTCTAGTACGTTTTCAAAATAGCCAAGCTTTAAAAGCCCGCTCTAACGACTAAGGATGCAAGAAGTTTACCAATGCTTCTATTTAGTAGAATTTAATTTCGAAATATTTTCTTGGAAGAGAGTGCAAAACAAATGAAAATAAGAAAAAAGTTAACTTTAACAACACAATATAGGATTTTAGGCGATTTTATTTAAAAATAAAAAAGCGCCAAGACGGCAAGAAAAAAGCCTACAACCGCTGAAACCATTCGCTTGAAAGGATATTTTCAATTTTTTCAGCGTATTTAGGGTCTGTAGCATAGCCGCCTTTTTGCAAAGAAGCGGCAAACATTGACGCGTCATCCCCAGCATTAATGGCATCTTTATACCGCTCACTAGAAGACAAAAAATTCGCATAATCTTCAAAGCTTTGCGAAAAAGAATCGTAAGCCCTAAACGCAGCTTTCTCTCGCCGAGCAACACCATCACGAAACTCTAAGGTATTCACAACGGCCCTATCGCCCTGCCAACGAGTATCGGCTTTAATGCCAAATAAATTAAAACTGGCCGCACCATCTTCTTTAGCAATAGGGTATTTACCCCACCCTGTCTCCAATGCTGCTTGAGCCAATATAGCCTTGGGGTTTACCCCTAACTTTTCGGCCGCTCGCTGAGCATGAGGCCAAAGGTTATCAACAAATTCCTGCGGGGATCCAAATACAACAGAAAGTGCGGAAGGGGCAGCAGTAGAAGAGGACTCGTCTGCAGCGCCAGTAGACGCTTTTTGCTTAGCCTCTTGCTGTACAGATTCAATAAACTCCGTCGACGCTCGATGCGCCAAGGCCTGAATTCGAACCAAGTCCTGCTTTGCCACTTGATTTAAAAAGTCAGTATCTCCACGCTGTTTGGCTTCAGGAGAGCTGATACGGGCCTGCTGCTGTGTTTGATACTGACGAATAAGTGCGTCAGATAAGCCAATACCACCAGAACTCGCTAGACTCTGCGACATCTGAGAGTCCATCATTTCCTGATACTGCTTTGTTTGAGCACTAGCAAACAAACCACTCCCGATTGCCTCGTTAGTGCTACGCATATTTTTCAACAGCATGTTAATGAAAATGGATTCAAATTGCTGAGCCACATCTTTTAACGCGCCATCAGGGTCTTTTTGCGCCTTAGTTTTCAAGTCAGTCAAGGTCGAAAAGTCAGCAAAAAAGTCTTGTTTGGGCGGCACTGAGTTCATAACCAAATCTATATCACCACTAAATCTGCATTAATAGCACCAGCTTGTTTTAAGCCTTCCAATATCGCCATAACATCACCTGGCGCTGCGCCAACCTGATTAACGGCACGTACAATATCATTCAATGAAGCACCTGGGTCAAACACAAACATACGACCACTATCAGGGGCTATTTCAATTCCCTCACGAGGCGATATGATTGTCTCTCCGCCGGTTACTGTTCCATCTTGACCAACTTCAGGTGGCACCTCTTGAATTGTCACAGTTAAGCTACCATGAGTAATGGCGGCAGGTGAAACTTTGACATGCTGACCAATAATAATGGTTCCAGTACGAGAGTTCACCACAATACGAGCACGCTCTTCAGCAACTTCAACATCCAAGTTTTCAAGAATAGACAGATAAGTAACACGTTGACTTGGGTCTCTTGGCGCCGATACTCGAATAGACGTAGCATCTAGAGTTGTTGCCACACCAGGGCCAAGGAGGTTATTAATCTTATCTGATACTTGCTTAGCCGTTGTGAAATCTGGGCGATTCAAGTTAAACGTCAAGGTGTCACCGGTATTAAAGCTACTAGGCACTATACGCTCAACGCTGGCACCGTTAGGAATTCGCCCAACAGTAGGCACGTTAACGGAATTTCTTGAACCATCAGCGCCTAAGCCACCCACAACAAGGTTACCTTGCGCAATTGCATAAACAGCCCCATCCGCACCCTTCAATGTAGAAAGCAAAAGAGTACCGCCTCGTAATGCGCTTGCGTTACCAATAGAAGAGACCGTCACATCAATTTTCTGACCTGGCTTAGAAAAAGCCGGCAAGGTCGCCGTCAAAGAAACCGCTGCCACGTTTTTAGACGTTGCATTCACTCCATCCGGCAAGGTCACACCAAACCGAGACAACATGCTTGCAAAGCTCTGATTGGTAAATGCGGTACTGTCGCCCGTGCCATTAAGACCAATCACCAAGCCATAACCAAACAATTGGTTCTCTCGAACCCCCTGAACACTAGCAATGTCTTTCAGACGCTCAGCCTGAACAGAAAAAGATAAAAAATATAAGACAATTAGCGCTATGTGCTTCATCACATCACCCATTTACGAGGAACCAGTCCCCTGTAGTTAGATCATTAAATTAATATGGCATATTGCTTGTATTAAGCAAACGACTCACCCAACCTTGCTCACTTCCAGCGGCAACATCTCCCGTACCCGAATAGGTAATTCTTGCATCCGCCACACGTTCAGACTCTACCGTATTATCAGGAGAAATATCCTGCTTTCTAACCATACCTGAGAAGCGAATGTACTCATCACCTTGATTCAAGCGCAGCCATTTTTCACCACGAACGGCGAGTAATCCATTTGGATACGCCTTATAAACCGTTACTGAAATTGTCCCGCTCAAGCTGTTATTTTGGTTAGCTGAAGCATTACCACTAAAATCTGTTCCCTGCTGAGGCAGCGTTGTATCTACTCTCAATTCCTGCCCAAGAACCGTTGGGTTTTCTATTGTTGCCGAAGAAGACTTTGAAACCGTTGCCGCATTGGCCTTAGTAGAGGTTGTTGTTTCATTTAGGTTGATGGTCAAAATATCCCCAACCTTACTGGCCTTTTGATCTCCAAAAAAAACATCTCCCATATTAGCCTGATAAATACCGCCGGTTGGCGCCTGAGAAGGCGTCATATCACTCGGGTATACCGGTGCGTAATAAGGGTCATCAGACTGAATGGATTGACTAATATTAGGTCCATTTAAAGGATCATTAGGATCAGGCACATAGCCTTTACGCGCCTCTTCGGATGAAGCACCATCCTCACCATTATCTTCATCAGCTACAGCGTCAATAACAGCATCCGTCACAGCGGCCGCCGCACCAGCGGCCGCTGCATTGGCTACCGCTTGCTGATTTACATCCCATGTGAGACAACCAGACAAGCAAACACTAAGTAAAATTAATAAGGCAAATTTAATCTTCATCATGATCCACATTTTATTATAACTGCTGTATTGCGAAGCTCATCATACCGTCCGCAGAGGCAATCACTTTTGAGTTCATTTCATAAGCACGCTGTGTCGTGATCATATTCACAAGTTCTTCTATCGAATTCACGTTAGAAGCTTCAAGCATACCCTGAGCAATCGTTCCCAATGAATCTGTCCCTGGTACACCAACTAACGGTGGCCCACTCGCATTGGTTTCTGTAAATAAATTTTGTCCGGCAGAATTTAATCCTGTTGGGTTAATAAATCCCGCTATATTGATGGCCCCGACTTGCTGAGCATCAGCGTCACCATTTTTACGAACAGATACGATGCCATCTTCTGCGATCATGATCTCGATAGAATCTGGGTCAATTTGAATACCCGGTTCTACAACCAAGCCACCCGATGTTGATAACTGGCCTTGACTGTTCAACTGAAGGCTACCATCGCGCGTATAAGCAATCGTGCCATCAGGCTGTAACACTTGTAGAAAACCTTTACCCTGAATAGCGATATCAAGCTGACGGTCAGTCATATTGTAATCGCCATTAGAAAAATCTTTTTGAGATGCGCCCACTTTTACCCCTGTTCCCAATTGCAAACCTGAGGGCAATTCAGCGTTTTGGGCACTTAATCCACCAGGAGCACGAACAGTTTTATACATCAGATCTTCGAATACCGCTCTGTCTTTCTTAAAAGCCGTCGTTGAAACGTTAGCCAAGTTGTTGGCAACAACGTTCAACTGCTTATCCATTGCACTTAAACCCGTTTTACTAACCCATAATGCCGAATTCATAAATACCTCTTAATTCATCGATACGTGTTTAACCATCATGCTTATGACGTACGTTGTAATATTCTTGCCGAAGAGTCTGCGTTATTTCGAATGGTATCCATCATTTTGACATTCATCTCAAAGCGACGAGACAAATTCATGATATGGGTCATCTCTTCCACAGCATTCACATTACTGCCTTCAATGAAACCACTCACCAACTGAACATTAGGATCCGCCTCATATTCCTGGCCATCTCTGGTATGCAGCAAACCATCTTCTTCTTTGCGTAAATTCTGTCTATCTGGGTTAACCAGCTTAATCTGGTTCAACACAGCTACTTCATTACCAGCGCCACCCTGAGGAACAATGGAAATCGAGCCGTCCGCGGTAATGTTAATGCTACTAGCAGGTGGCAAAAAAATAGGACCATCCACTCCCGCAACAGGCAAACCTCGTCCGGTTACCAATTGGCCTGCCGCATTAATCTGAAAATCTCCAGCACGGGTATATGCTTCTTGACCACTGTCATCGTAAACCGTGATAAAGCCATCACCTGCCACAGCCACATCTAAATTTCGACCCGTTTGTATCATGTCACCTTGCGTATAGCGTGTAGCTGGGTTTTCTGTCATCGCGTAAACACGACTCGGATAATAATCACCGTAGACTTGCATAGAGCGGGCTTGCTCAAAATCTGAGCGAAAGCCGGTCGTACTGACGTTTGCAAGATTGTTAGCGTGAATAGTTTGCGCATTCATTGTTTGAACACCGCCACTCATTGCCAAATATAAAGCCTTATCCACTACGATTCTCCCGGAAAAAAATGACCACTAGCCAATATCCTTTCAAAAAGCATACCAACTTACAAAAAGCGTAAAAAACCACTTTATAAAAGCCAAAAAAAAGGCCAGAACAGCGTTGCTGCTCCGGCCTAAATCTTCTCTCTCCAGAAAATTAACGAAGGTTTATTATCGTCTGAGTCACAGTATTTTCTGTTTCTAATGTCTTACTGTTTGCTTGATAATTACGCTGCGCCTCAATAAGCGCAACCAATTCAGACGTTAGGTCAACGTTAGACTCTTCTAACGCGCCACCTTGAATTCGTCCTAGCGTGCCACTATTAGGACGGCCAATATCAGCTGGCCCAGAACCTTTACTTGCAAGCCACGCAGAATGCCCGTTAGGGACAAGTCCATCCGTACTATCAAAGGTTGCCAAAGCAACTTGGCCAAGTATTGCCGTTTGTTGGTTGGTGTAAGTTGCCGTTAACATGCCGTCATCATCAAATGAAACACCCTGCAATTCACCTGCAGAGAATCCATCTTGCTCAAAGGTGTCGGTATTCTCTAACGCAAACTGAGTAGAACCAACCATATCCAGCTCCACCACCTTACCTCGGTTAGATGGGTCTAACCCTGTAATCTCTAAAGCGATAGGTTGCGCAATATCATAAGGAGCAACACCACGATAGGTCCCCATCAAATTACCTGCCGCGTCAAAGCTAACCATTGTCTTTTCTTTCAAGAAACGCGTGTCATTACCGGTAAGCGGATCGACATAACTTTCCTCTCCATCCAATGTGACGCGCAGTTCGTAATTATTATTCTCACCTTGCTTAATGAAGTAATACCCCATTGTATGAGCGCCACCTAAGGAGTCATATACTGTTCTAGTATTACCGTAGGTATAAGTATCAATATTTAGCGGATCAAACGCCTCGCGGGCAACAGAACTATGATTACGCACTTCATCAGGAGCCAGCGTAGCTGTAATCGCCACCCCACCCAAAGTGCCATTAAGCGTCAAAGGCGTTTGAGTTAACGCCGCGATGTCTCCAGCGCCCGGCTCAGCAGCGCCAATATAAAGCAACTGATTTGGCTGCTCAGGAATACCATCTCCATTATAATCAACACCGCCTTCTGCTGTATTAAACGTAGCAAAAGTTTCCGCTAAGAAAGGAACGCCAGCATCATCGGTCATGTTGCCGTCTACCGTCGCATTGACCTTGTAGGTATTAGGCAACTCACTCTTTGAATAGTAATAGGTAACAACGTGCGTTTGGCCATTCGCGTCAACAACACCCTGCGTCTGGGTATAATTGTAAGAGTCAGGATTCATCGGATCAAAATCAGCACTAATATACGGCGGAACGTCCTTACTGTCTGAATTCAAGTTCACCTTCAACTCCATCGCAGATGTCGCTTCAGGCGCAATTCGATCAGTTGGAATTTTGAGGTCTTCTAAATTACCACCCACCACATTATCTACAGCATTGTAGCCTTGAACATTACTTCCCGTGTTAGTCACAAGAAAGCCATTCTCATCTAACTTGAAATTACCCGCTCTCGTGTAAGATTGCGCAACCCCAGCATCCAAGACAAAAAAGCCAGTGCCATCAACCGCTAAATCAAGGTTGTTGTCTGTATAAGATAAGTTGCCAGGAGCAAATTCTTGAGAAACCTTGCTCACACTGACACCAGAACCAATACTGTTACCACTTCCGGCACCTAAAACACTGGTGTTGTAGAGGTCATCAAATTCAATACGTGACTTTTTAAAGCCCGTCGTATCGGCGTTGGCAATGTTATTACCCGTAACACTTAAATAATCGGCAGAAGCTTTAATGCCTGATAATGCAGTATTGAATCCCATAATGCTCTCCAATCACCCTAATATTTCTAATTCAGTTGTAAGTTTAATTTTACCGTGATTTTCTACATTCAAAGCCGTTCCATCTTCACCATTAATGGTGACTCCCTGAATACGGGCAGGCAAGCGAGTATTCATCGCAGAAACCTCCCCCTTATCGTTTGTAGAGAAAGCGGAGAAGCGATATTCACCAGGCGGCAAAACATTTCCGTCATCGTCTTTCTTGTCCCACTTATAGTTGGCATCGTTCAGCGTTGCTGTACGTACAAGACGATTGTCTGCGTCATAAATTTTCAGTGTTGCTGCCTGAGAGTTTTCAGGTATAACAACCCTTAACGGCACCTCTTCCGAGCTTTCCGTTACTTTTGTCTTACTGCCTTCCATCAACACCGATTTACCAACCAACGTGGAGGCACTTAATGCCTGATTGGAGGTCAATGAAGTCGCCATGTTTTCAAGCTGATCAGATATGCTCGTCAGCCTTTCTAGAGAGCTAAACTGAGACATTTGGGCCACCATATCATTAGTATCCTGTGGCGCCGTTGGATCCTGGCCTTTTAACTGCTCTATATATAATTTTAAGAAGACGTTTTGATCTGCTAACGCAGCCTCTTCTTTGGTTACTTCAGGCTTCTCAATACCAGCTTTTGACTTAGCAGCATCCGTCCCGTATTGCGAGATTAGACCGCCAAGACCTTTTGTATCAGAGATATTTGCCATAAATCAGCTCCTATGACTGCCCAAGCGTGAGCATTTTCTGCATCATACTTTTTGCGGAGTTCATAATTTCTACATTCGTTTGAAAAGATCTAGAAGCCGACATCATATCGGCCATCTCTTCCATCGGATTTACATTAGGGTAAAACACATAGCCATCATCGTTCGCCATTGGGTGATCTGGTTCATAACGTGGTTGCAAAGGCGCATCTGACTCCACAATACCATCGATTTTCACCCCAACGCCTGCACCGCTATTATCTGTTTTAACGTTTCCCCAACCGCGTTCACGCATACTATCGTTCATCATCTGAGAAAAAACCGGCTTGCGGGCACGATATGTCTGATCTGCTGAGCTTGCCGCACTGTCGACGTTAGCCATGTTGCTGGCTATCGTGTTCAAACGTACAGTTTGAGCACTCATAGCAGATCCAGAAATTGCAAAAATATTACTTAAAGACATCGTTATTAATTCCCAACAAGTGCTTTTTTCATACCGTTAATTTTTCGGTCTAAAAACATAAAACTAGTATCAAACTGCATTGAGTTCTGCGCGTACTCTGCTTGCTCTCTTTGCATGTCCACTGTATTACCATCTAGGGAAGGCTGATTAGCATTTCGATAAAGCAACCCTTCAGGCTCACCAGCAAATCCTTCTCCAGCAATATGGCGGGAGTTAGTGCCTGCAAGCTTCAACTTATTACTTTCGTCATTTAATAAAGAGTCAAACGAGATATCTCTCGCCTTATAGTTTGGCGTATCCGCATTAGCAATATTGTTTGCGAGCACAGCCGCTCTCGCGCTTCGGAACTCAAGCGCTTTGTCATGCCCTGCAAATGCTTTCGAAAAAGAAATAGCCATCTAGCCCTCAATAAAACGAGTCTTAATTGATATGGTGTAGATAAAGCAATTATGATGCCAAAAAATAAAACCCATACTTTTCAAACAGTTAGTTAAATTAATCAGCGTCACGGCAAAAAGCGGCAAACTTAAAGATAGAACAGAAGAGACAAAAAAGCCCATCCAAAAAGGACAGGCTATTTTAAGAACAAGAAGTGAAAAGTACTTATAAAGCCTTAGCTTTATAAACAATCCCAGGGTGACATTGAACAATTTCAAAATAATCGGACAGACCGCTTAACGCTTCTGAGCCACCAAGAAACAGATACCCACCTGGCTTAAGGGATGCATGCATTCTTTTCAAAATATCTAACTTCAGATCGACAGTAAAATAAATCAGTACATTTCGACAAAAAATCACATCAAACTTGCCCAACATAGAAAACGACTCTATTAGGTTCAAGTACTTGAACTCAACACGTGCACCCAAGTTCGGCTTAATCTTCCAAGTTGTGTCATTCACTTTATCAAAGTAACGCTTTTGCAAATCTGCACCAAGACCTCGAGCGATTGCTAAGCTATCGTATTCCCCCTGCTTGGCATGCTTCAAAATATTTGTACAGATATCTGTAGCAACTATCTTTTCACCCGCTTTTAAGGCACCTGGTCGAGAGGATTTAAACTCTTCAATCACCATACTAATAGAATATGGCTCTTGGCCAGTTGAGGAAGCAGCCGACCAAATTCTCAAAGGAGATGCCGTCATTTCTGGCAACACCTTCTCTTTCAAAATAGTGAACGGGTGGGTATCCCTAAACCACAAGGTTTCATTCGTCGTCATTGCATTAATGACTTCTTCTTTCAATTTGGAGCCGCCAAATTTCTCTAAAGCATCTACAAGTTGCTCTATTTTAGAAAAACCTTCTCTTTCTAAGATTTTTCCTAAACGACTAGCAACCAAATACTGCTTATTATCACTCAACGAAATTCCGCAAACTTTCTGCAGATAGTCCCTGAACCTGATATAACCATTCGGCGTAATTGTATTTGTACTACTGAGCATTAAAACTCCATACGTTCCAGATTCAATAAATAAAGCCTACCCTAAGAGAGACTAAATATTATTCCGATTGCACTTGAACGGTTTCTATTGCCAATCGAGCAAGCTCATCAGGTTGGAATTTCGCTAAAAATCCGTCTGCACCCACTTTTTTAACCATGGCTTCATTAAAGACGCCACTTAGAGAAGTATGAAGAAGAATAAATAGATCCTGTAAGCGACTGTCATTACGAATCGCTGTCGTTAATGTATAGCCATCCATTACTGGCATTTCAATATCTGAAATAACCATGGAAAATTCTTTCGTAACATCCTTGCCATCTGCAACCAAAGTTTGAAGATAATCTAGCGCCTCACGACCATCACATAAAACGGTTGTTGCAAAGCCAACTTGCTCCATACAGCGCTTGATCTGCTTACGAGCAACAGAAGAGTCATCCACAATAAGAATATGGTGTTTTTGGGCATTTTCAGTCACGCTGTTATCAACAATGCCAGCCGAAATGTCTTGACGGGTTGGCGCAACTTCAGAAAGAATTTGCTCCACATCAATGATTTCGACCATCTCCTTGTCTACCTGACAAACAGCCGTCAAGTAATTATCGTTTGATAACCCTTTTGGTGGTGGCTGAATATCACTCCAATTCATGTTTACAATGCGCTCAACGCCTCGTACCAAGAACCCTTGAATGCGGCGATTATACTCCGTGATAATGACAAAGCACTGGGCAATGTTTTCAATAGGGCTTGCGCCCGTAGCCAAACCTAAATCTAAAATAGGGATTGTACCACCACGAATATGAGCCACCCCTCTAACCACAGGGGAGCTATGAGGCATAGTGGTCAATTTAGGGCACTGTAGTACTTCTTTTACCTTAAAGACGTTAATACCGTAAATCTGCTTACCATTTAAGCGAAACAACAGCAATTCAAGTCGGTTTTCCCCTACGAGCTGTGTACGTTGGTTAACAGTATCCAAAACTCCAGCCATAAACGCCTCCAGAATGTAAAAACATATACTGAGGTATTACCTCAAAATTGTTAAAATGCATCATCCGATGATAAAGTGAATTCTATTTTTTTACTAACTATCTTATTAATCAAGCAATAATAAACAAAGAGAGCAAATCATGCGAATCATAAGGCTAAGTATAGCCTTCATTTGTTTCCAAACAGGATTAACTTTTGCCGCTTCTCTAGAAGAGCAAATTAACCTCTATATCAACCAAGTAGAGATCCCTCGGCTGTCAGAAATATACCCTGATGCCGCTATCACTATCTCGCTAAACAATCTTGCTGCTCTAAACTATCTGCCAGACTGCGAAAGTGGTTCAATCCAAATCAACAATCAACGGCCAGAAGCAATTAAACGTACAAATTATGAAATCAGCTGCCAGTCGCCCACTTGGAAGTCTTACATTCCAGTCACACAAAGCATCTTAATCTCAGCCGTAAAAACCATAACACCAATCAATCGCGGACAAGTGATCAATCAGTCCAACACAGACGTTGGCGAAGTCGACATATCAACATTAAGAGGCGATGTTTTTACTCTAAAAAACCCTCCGTACGGCTTGATTGCTGCACGAAACCTCCGAATCAACACATTCATAACTGATGACCTAACCAACCAACCAACACTGGTAAAAAAGGGAGACCTTGTACTTATTACCGCAAGCAGTGGCACTATTATAGTAAGAATGAACGGTGTTGCTCTAGAAAATGGTGTAAAAGGTCAACAAATCAGAGTAAAAAACACAAGTTCTGAACGAATTATATACGCCAAAGTTGTAACTGACAGTGAAGTTCTTGTAAACTATTGAACAAGGATTATTCTACAAGTGTAACGAGTAAATTCTTTTATGAAGTTTTTACTAAAGTTCTCTTAGACTCTGCCGACAATATAGACAGGCAAATTATTAAAGGGCGGAAAACCCAATGGCAATACATTTTACAGGTCTATCCAATCAAAACACTATAAACAAAAGTGAACGATCTCAGAAAGACGATGTAGCAGGCAATGCAACAGCTAAAAACAACGCTGTGCAAAGTGGCGGCACACTTGCTGAAGATACCGTAAAATTAAGCGGAACTGCGCAAACATTGCAGAGCCAGCAAGCGAAAATTAACAACTTACCAGATGTTGATATGGATAAAGTAGAGCAAATCAAGAAAGCAATTGCTTCTGGCGAGTACAAGATCGACACGCAAAAGCTAGCAAGCAACATGGCTTCTATGGATTCATTGTTCTAAGCTATAAGTTCAATGCACCCAGCAAACGGTTTGCCTTATGATTCCTATCGCCCCAATATTCATCAGAAGCAAAGAGGTACTAGAAAAACTTTCTGCGCTTCTTGATGAAGAACGCTTTGCTTATGGCGAGTCGGACAGTGACACCATTATTAATATAGCAGAGCAAAAACAAGCCCTCCTCGATGAAATGAATCAACTTAATGAGAAGCGAGTCAACATTCTCATTAAATTTGATGTCGTAGATAGAAAAAAACCTACCGAAGAAGAATTCAAACACTGGTTAAATTTACAAGACAGTTCATTAGACAATGTACGCTTACTCATGAATGAGTGCGAAACACTCCTACAAGTATGCAAAACTAAGAACAACACCAATGCGCGTGTACTTAACACCCTTCAGAAGCGCAATAAGCACCTTTTTGAATTACTGCAAGGCCATAACAGCAAAAATAAAGTCTACACCTCTAGAGGCTCGACCCACCCAATAAGCAGCAAGCACACACTTGGTAGAGCGTAAAAAACCATACAAATCAATATTGTACTGACCATGGATTTGTATTCCAACCCTAAATAATGTATAAAACACTTCGTCAAATACGTCCTCATAGGTAAACAGGATATACCGGCCGCCTCCTAAGCAGCTATTCCAGGTTCGAGTCCTGGTGGGGACACCAAACATCTAGAAACCGACACAAAAAAAGAGCCTTACGGCTCTTTCTAAATCCACGCTTTTAGTTTGTCGCCTTACTCAGCTTCAACCACTTCAAAACTATGAACTATCTTCACTCCGCCTTTTTCTAACATCAAAGAAGCAGAGCAATATTCTTCAGCCGATAATTTCACTGCACGCGCAACCACGCTTTCTTTTAAGTTGCGACCTGTCACAACAAAATGCACTCGAATCTCTGTGAATACAGCCGGAACCGCATCCGCTCGATCCGCATCAATTTGAGCCACACATGACGTCACATCTTGACGGGCTTTTTTAAGAATCCCAACTACATCATAAGAAGTACAGCCACCCAAACCTGCAAGCAAAAGCTCCATTGGTCTTGGTCCAGCAGTCTGATTACCATCAATCTCTATTTTAAAACCAGAGCCAGTTTCAGCGGTAAAATGCACATCTTCTTGCCAACTTACATTTGTCTTCATTGTTCAACCCTACTTCAATTTGCCAAGACTAAAACCATCGCCACTAAGACTGAAACAGTTCTGCCAATTTTTCACCTGGATCGTCAGCACGCATAAAGGCCTCACCAACCAAAAAGGCATGAATGCCTTTTTCGCGCATGATCGCAACATCATCTCGAGTATGGATTCCACTTTCCGTAACAATAAGACGATCGGAAGGCACACTGCCCATCAATTCAAACGTGTGATTCAAACTAAGCTCAAACGTATGTAAATCACGGTTATTAATACCAAACAACTCTGTCTCAGTGTACTCCAGAGCCAATTCCAATTCAGGACGATTGTGCACTTCAACAAGCACATCCATACCAAGATCACGCGCCATTCGATCCAGCTCACGCAATTTCTCACCATCAAGGCAAGCTGCAATTAAAAGAATGCAGTCAGCACCTATCGCCCTCGCTTCTAACACCTGATATTCGTCGACAATAAAGTCTTTTCGAATCACTGGCAGCTTACAAGCTGCACGAGCTTCCACTAGGTAATCTTCATGCCCTTTAAAAAAGTCACTGTCTGTCAAAACAGATAAACAAGCTGCTCCAGAGCGTTCATAGGAACGGGCAATATCTGCTGGAATAAAAGGGTCTCGTATGATTCCCTTACTAGGCGAAGCTTGCTTAATTTCCGCGATAACGCCCGCTTTCCCAATGGCAACTTGATGCCTTAGCGCTTGGGCAAAACCACGAGGTGCGTTATGAACATTTGCTACAGAAGCTGCCACCTCTAGATTCCCATAAGGCGTATGAGATTTACGCTCAGCAATCTCCTCATACTTTCGCTCCACAATTTTCTTTAGAATTGTTGGTGTTTCTATTTGCATTAGGCTATTGCTCCTATTCTTTACAGTGAGTCTGAACTCATAAAACAGCGTGTAAAACTAGCAAGTTCCGACATTTTAACTTTGGCCGTACCACCGCCGATCACATCTTCCGCAATATTCACACCCTCTGCCAATGTGTCCGCGATACCCGAGACATAAATCGCCGCACCAGCATTAAGAGCCACAATGTCTCTAGCAGGATTAATTTTCCCTTTGCCATCCAATGCGGATTTCACCAAAGCTAGGCTTTCTGATGCATCCAAGGCTTGGATCGTATCAATGGATTGCAAAGCGATGCCAAAATCCTCAGGAGATATTTTATATTCTAAAATCTCACCATTTTTTAGCTCAGCTACATAGGTTGGTGCCGCAATACTAATCTCGTCCAACCCATCTTCTGAATGCACAACCATAACGTGCTCACTACCCAAAGCTTTTAATACCTCAGCGATAGGACGAACCCATTTTTGATGAAAAACCCCCATCACCTGACATTTTGCATTAGCAGGGTTCGTTAAAGGGCCAAGCAAATTAAAAATAGTACGCGCAGCCATCTCTTTTCGTGGCCCGACTGCGTACTTCATCGCTGAATGGTGGTTAGGAGCAAACATAAAGCCTAAACCGATTTCTTCCACACAGCGGCAAACCTGCTCCGCATTAAGTCCAAGAAAAATACCTGCCTGCTCAAGCACGTCAGCACTGCCAGACTTAGAAGAAACAGAACGACCACCATGTTTTGCCACTTTACCGCCAGCCGCAGCAACAACAAAAGCAGACGCGGTAGACACATTAAACAAATTCCCACCGTCGCCACCAGTACCACAAGTGTCAACAACATGCTCAAGGTTCAAGTTTACCTTGCTGGATAATTCTCGCATCACCTGCGCTGCTGCCGTAATCTCTTCGACTGTTTCGCCTTTCATTCTAAGGCCAATTAAAAAACCGCCTATTTGTGCTGGAGTGGCCTTTCCCGTCATGATGTCATTCATCACTATTCGCATCTCGTCACCGCTCAAATCATGGCGCTCAACAACTGCAGCAATTGCTCTTTGAATATCCACCAGCCTCTCCTATCTTGTTAAAACTATCGCGTTAAGAAATTGGCCAACAAAGCATGACCTGACTCTGTCAGAATCGACTCAGGATGAAACTGCACCCCTTCAACGGCAAGCGTTTTGTGTCGAATCCCCATAATTTCATCTCGTTCACCAGCCGCATTTTGACTCCACGCCGTCACTTCAAGGCAGTCCGGCAAAGAGTCAGCAGACACCACTAAAGAATGATAACGTGTTGCGGTTTGAGGGTTTGGCAATCCAGAAAATACCGAGGTATTTTGATGGTAAATCAAGGATGTTTTGCCATGCATGACATTTTTAGCACGAATCACCTCCCCACCAAAGACCTGACCAATACTTTGATGGCCTAAGCAAATACCCAATATAGGAATTTTCCCTGCAAAAGCAGCAATAGCAGGCATAGAAACCCCAGCCTCATTCGGCGTACAAGGACCAGGAGAAATCACCAAATGCGAAGGTGAAAGACGCTCAATTTCCTCAACGCTAATCTCATCATTACGAAACACTCGCACATCCGCACCCAACTCACGAAAATACTGCACAAGGTTGTAAGTGAAAGAATCATAATTATCGATCATCAATAACATAAAAAAGGAACGCGCCTATAAAAACCATATTGACCTATACCAATGCCATTATCCGCAGAAACTGGCACGCAAAAAACAAAACTCACCAACAAGTAACACGCACCTGTATTTAAAGTGCGCTAAATTCTACACTGTCAAAAAGATCCTGTCTCGCCAGAGCGCATACTCAACACTTCTCTAACCACACCCAGTAAGAAATTTATCGTTACAATTTGACTAAGTTATTCAGCAATATGAAAGGTTTTCAATAAAACCTTGTAAAAACAGAACCTTACTTGATCCACTCCCAACTATGTTACACACTGAAAAGCATGTTATTGTTAACATCATTTTTCAGTGTTTTAAGGATGCCCTGTGCATAGCCAAGTCGCCGCCCTCATAGAAACCCTCATTCATGACGAATACTCTCCAGAGTCCGTTAACAAGGCCATTTCAGAGCTAACGCCAGACGATGTTGCGCTAGCACTGGAGTCAATACCACTTGCCCAACGAAGACAGGCATGGGCAAACATCAAACAAGCCAATCGATTGGATATTCTTGTTGAGATGCGTGGCGAATCTCGTCAGCTATTGCTCAAAGAACTTGATGATTCAGAGATTGAAGCACTTTTCACTGATGTTGATGCAGAAGATCTACTTGAAATAACCGATTCCTTACCCGATCGACTCGTAGACATTGCGTTAAAGCAAATGGACACCAAACAACGTGAATATTACCAACAAGGTATTGTTTACGACGATGACTCTGTTGGTCGTTGGATAGACCACGAGTTATTAATTGCCTCGCAGTCCATTCGAGCCTCTGAAGTTATGAGACTGCTAAAGAAAAGCACACCAAATTACACAGACATGATTTATCTAGTAAACAGAACCGGACGATGGGTCGGCTGTGTAAAGTTCGACCAACTCTTTAAAGCCCAAGGCCATGAACCTATCTCTAGCCTGATTGATGAAGAGTGCACGTTCATTAATGCCAACACCGAGCTAACCAAAGCCTCTGAGCTACTTGAACGCTCTTCACTGTCAGCCCTTCCGGTAGTGGATGACAATCAAATTCTATTAGGGCGCTTTCACGCAGGCCTCGCTATGGAAACGTGGCGCTTAGAATATGAAGCTCAGCAGATGTCGACAGCGGGCCTGAACGAAGAATCCGATCTATTTGCTCCAGTAAAACGCAGTGCAGCAACTCGCGGCATTTGGCTTGGCATCAATTTATTAACCGCATTCTTAGCTTCTGCTTTCATAGGAATATTTGAAGCCACCCTGCAACAAGTCGTTGCTTTAGCAGTATTAATGCCTGTTGTGGCTTCTATGGGTGGCATTGCTGGTAGCCAAACCCTCACACTGATTGTTCGAGGCTTGGCTCTTGGGCAAATCACTCGCAGCAACTTGAAATCCCTGTTATCCAAAGAGTTAAAAGTAGGAGGATTGAACGGCATATTGTGGGCGATTGTCATTGGCATCGTGACTTTATGGTGGTTCGAAAGCCCAATGCTTGGCATGGTGATTGGCTTAGCCATTATCGTCAATATTGTTATGGCCGCCTTATCTGGCGTTTTAATTCCCGTATTGCTAGATAAATTACGTGTTGATCCCGCTCTTTCAGGCTCCGTTATTTTAACCACAGTAACCGACATTGCTGGCTTTGTTGCTTTCTTGGGACTAGGAACCTTATTACTTATCTAGTGCCGAAACCAATTATTTAATCCAAGCCATTCACGAACATAAAAGATGTAGAGTAAGAATAATGAACTGGGAAACAATGCAAGTATATTTAGGTCTAGGTGATACCAAGATGCACTGGATCGTTCGAGTCTTTTTAGTGGTACTCGTCACTCTCACCGTCAACTTTATTGCCACTCGCATTCTAATGCGTATAGATAAACAACTAGAAAAAACCAAAACGCCATGGGATAACGTTTTAGTTCATGCGGCACAAAAGCCAATCGGTGTATTCATCTGGCTGGCTGGATTAAGTGTCGCGGCCGAAATATCTGGCAAAGAGTTAGACCCTAATTTCATATCTTTCATTAGAGCAACCCGCGAAGTCGGCATTATCGCCTTGCTAACCTGGTTTGTTTTACGTTGCATCTCCGAAAGTGAGCGCACCTTAATTAGCTCAAGCAAAGTGGCTAATAAGGTTGATTATACAACGGCCAGTGCAATCAGTAAGTTATTACGCGCAACCGTTATTATCACCGCTGTATTAGTCGCGCTACAGACTCTAGGTTATAGCATTTCTGGGGTATTAGCATTTGGCGGTGTAGGTGGTATTGCCGTAGGCTTTGCCGCAAAAGATTTACTGGCTAACTTCTTTGGCGGGTTAATGGTTTACTTAGACCGCCCATTTGCTATTGGCGACTGGGTCCGCTCGCCAGATAAAAACATAGAAGGAACAGTTGAACACATAGGTTGGCGCCAAACTCGCATCCGCACTTTTGACAAGCGCCCCTTATATGTTCCGAACTCTACCTTTTCTTTGATTTCTGTTGAAAATCCATCGCGCATGACACACAGACGAATCAATGAAACCATTGGCGTGCGCTATAGTGATTTTCGACTGTTACCGACCATTTTATCAGATATAAAAGACATGATCGCAAATCATGAAGATCTCGATACAAACGACATATACATGGTGAACTTTAACCAATTTGGCGCTTCTTCACTGGATTTCTTTATTTACGCTTATACAAAAACCGTAGATTGGCGAACGTATCACAATGTCAAACAAGACGTGCTATTTAAAACCATGAAAATTATAGAATCTCATGGTGCTGAAGTCGCTTTCCCTACTCACACAGTGCATATGGCAAACGACAGCCAGATGACTTTACTGTCGGAACAGGCAAAGAATACCCAACACTCTCCTGATGAGCCATCTAGCCAAGAGCAGCCTGCGAAAAAGTAGAAACTAAAGATAAAACACAAAAAAGCCAGACTGATTTCAGTCTGGCTTTTTTTGTGTAACCTAAACCACCATTCAGACTAATAATTCCGCCAAGTCATCAATGATAGCGTCAGCACCTAACGCTTTAAGATCAACACCCTGATGATAACCATAAGTCACCAATGCGCATTTAAATCCAGCATTGCTTGCGGCTTTAAAGTCTGTGATTGAATCCCCTATCATCAAACAGTTTTCAGGTAAGGCTTCAATGGATTCACTGCAGTAAAGCAGAGGCATCGCCGACGGTTTTTTCTCTTCTAACGTATCGCCACCCAACAACCAGCCAAACTGCTCAGTGAGTTCAAAATGATCCAACATAGGCTTCACGAAAACACTGGGCTTATTCGTAATTAAAGCCACAGGCACACCATTATACTTGAGTGCTTTTAGCAGCACTTTAACATTCGGATATAGGATCGTTCCATCAGTCAAATGTGCATGATAATGCGTTAAGAAAATACGATATGCTTCTTCCTGTTTTGCGGGATCAACTTTTGCCCACTCAAGTGCTTGTTCAATCAATTTAGCCGAGCCAAAGCCAACCCAACCTCTAACACGCTCCTCACCTGCTAAAGGTGCACCAAGCTCAGCCAAAAAAGCATCTACCGCGCCAGCAATATCAGGAACGCTATCAACCAAGGTGCCATCTAGATCTAAACACACCAACTCTGGCCAACCTTCAAACCATTTTGAAAAATAGCTAGGTGTTTTCATTAACGTACACTCGCTAATTCTTTGCGCATGGTATCAATAACAGCCTTGTAATCGTCTTTACCAAAAATAGCAGACCCCGCCACAAAGGTATCCGCACCCGCTCGAGCTATCTCAGCAATGTTCTTTTCACTCACCCCACCATCAACCTCAAGGCGAATGTCATAACCACTAGCATCAATCAAAGCACGAGCTTCACGCAGCTTATCTAACGTACCTGGAATAAAAGACTGACCGCCAAACCCTGGGTTAACAGACATCAACAAAACCATATCGACTTTATCTAATACATATTTCAGATAATCTAGAGGGGTCGCTGGGTTGAAAACTAGGCCGGCTTTACATCCTCCAGCCTTGATCATCTGCAATGAGCGATCAATATGCTCACTGGCTTCTGGGTGGAAAGTGATAATAGAAGCACCTGCTTCAATAAAATCTCCGATCATACGATCAACAGGTTTCACCATCAAATGAACATCAATCTCTGCGGTCACACCGTGTTTGCGCAGAGCTTTACAGACCATAGGACCAATCGTTAAATTAGGAACATAATGATTGTCCATCACATCAAAGTGTATGATATCGGCTCCAGCCTTCAGTACATTGTCTACCTCTTCGCCTAATCGAGCGAAATCGGCAGAAAGGATAGAAGGGGCGATGATAAAATCATTCATATCTGACTCCAGCAGTGACACAATAAAGGTCTCATAATGAAAATGTAGACCGTATTTTAACAAGGCCTTTATAAGAAGTATTGAAAAACAATGAAGAAAATTAATGCCATACTCTACGTTATCATTGCACTTCTTTACCTGAATACATCCTCCTTGTTGGCTGAAGAGTCTCAAGCTTCAACTGATAACAACAATTCGGAATCAAGGTCACCACAAGAGTCAGATCAAGAATACGTTCTTCCTAAACCACAAGCATCGCGGATAGAATCGTTAAAAAGCACGTTGACCTTAAGGCAGTTAGACCATCAAATACAAACTTTGGAAGCAAATGGAGAGTCGTTTTTAACCTTATATAATCCGTCTTTGACCCGCTCTACGGAAGGCTGTGTCATTTTACTGCATTCGGACAATGAACATCCCGACTGGCCTGATGCCATTGGCCCATTACGTAACGCACTGCCCGAACATAGCTGGTGCACTCTAGCCATAGAGGTGCCTGATATCATAAAGCGTGCGGCGCCTGTTCAAACCAGCCCTTCGGAGAATAGCAACAATCAAGAATCGACAGGGCTACCGAATCAAGCTAACGTTTTCGCACGAGTCGAAGCTGCAATGAATCGAGCAAGAACAGACGGCATTGAACAATTTGTCTTGCTTGGCTACAAAACCGGTGCCAGTTACG
This sequence comes from Marinomonas alcarazii, assembly GCF_003208215.1. GTDB lineage: Bacteria > Pseudomonadota > Gammaproteobacteria > Pseudomonadales > Marinomonadaceae > Marinomonas > Marinomonas alcarazii. The sequence continues at coordinate 87,005 of NZ_QKLW01000004.1, read as the reverse complement.
CTCTTGCATTCTTAGCAGAGAACCCAGAAGCTGGCGAAGCGTTAATTTTAATTGACATTGAGTCCCCCACTGCGCTATCTGATTACACAAACGCCCAGAAGATCCGCCAAATAAGCAAACCGACTTTGGACTATTATGTAAACAACAATGGCAGTGAAAGGTTTGCCCTTTGGCGAAAGCAAGCAGCCAACCAAAGAACAGAAAGTGACATTAGCTACATTCAAATAGATGCAATACCGGACAGGGTCACTGGTAAAAACAGCAAACAATTACTCATTCAACGCGTCCGTGGCTTTTTAAAACAAAACACCACTCAAATAACGCAACAAAAACAGCTTCCTAACATAAAAAAAGGGCTTTTTTATAAAAGCCCTGTTGAGTGAGATAGCGATAGCATTAAGCAGATTCGTTATTTGCGAGCAGACTTGATCATTTCATAAGCTGCTTGAATTTCTTGAGTCTTCTCTTTTGCTAACTCTATCATTTCATCCGGAAGACCTTTGGCACTTAACTTATCTGGGTGATTTTTACTCATCAGTCGTCGGTATGCTTTTTTAATGTCTGCATCACTCATATCTTCAGTCACCCCAAGCGCTTCATAGGCAGCTTTGAGCAAATCCTTTGAGTCAGCGCCATTCGCAGACGACTGATAGCCTTGTCGAAAATGTGCTTGCTGTTTCACTTGAATATGTAACGCTTCGAATTCCGCGGCAGACACACCAAGGTGAGCGCAAACCTGAGAAACAAACGACTTTTCTTCAACACTAAAGTGCCCGTCAGCATAAGCAGAAACCAACAGAACTTCTAACAATGTTCGTGTCAGATCCCCAGGACCAACCACCTGTTTAAATCTATCTAAAACAATAGCCAAATCAAAATTAGCGGATTTACCTTCATTAAACAGCTGCTTAGCTTGCTCTTGAGCCGCTGGAGATAAGCGTAAACGCTGCATCACAGACTGTGCTAATTGGATCTCAGCTTCAGATACCTGTCCGTCGGATTTAGCCAATCGCCCCATCAAAAGAAACAATGTACGAAAAAAAGTTTCTTGCTGAAGACGCACAGTAGCACCATTACGAATCGTACCGAACGAGCCTCCAGCCTGGGACCTATCAATAACACCGCCAACAATAAAACCAAGCAAAGCGCCTATAAAGCCCGCTAATATATAACCCAAAATTGCACAAACAATTTTCCACATAAAGATATTTCTCCAGAATCGGTAGCCCCTATAGGCCTGCTTAGATTATCATTTGTCTTAACACGTGGACCCGCTTACGGGCAGTATCCGATTTCGGACAATAACTATTGGCACAAGTATACCCTGCATGTTTAAGCATTTACGCACCTACGCCTTATTTTTTCAAAGTCTTTTCATATTGCCTATTGCCAATGCGCAAGTAGACCAATGGGACTGGACACCCAGAGAATCCCTGACAGCGGAGCAACAAGCTCAGCTCAATCAGTATTGCCAGGGAACCTATATTAACAGCTGGCAAGCCACCAACAGCAAAACGACAAATTTAAGTGGTGACTTGATTGTACGAGACAAGAAGGGGGTGATTCACCTTCAAGGGGCGGCTGAGATCGTCCAACCCAACTCGACATTATCAGCCAATACAATTGAAGGTATTCCTGATGACTACTATCGCGCCAATGGCGATGTCACCTTGCGCGGAGACAATCAATTAATACGCAGCTCCAGTGCTTACATTTCAAATAATGGCAACGGGACAACTGAATTCAATGATGCGACTTTTTTAAACCACCAGTCAGGCACTCGTGTTGCAGCTAAGTCTCTTTCGAACGACCAAGAGGGTGTCATCTTCATTGAAGAAGGCTTCTTTACTACATGCGAGCCAACCCAAGAAAGCTGGCAGCTCTATGGCAGTTCGATTGAGTTGGATACCAAAAGTGGATTTGGGACGGCAAAACACGTGCAAATACGCATTGCTGGCATACCCGTTTTTTACTTTCCATGGCTACGCTTTCCACTCGATGACACCCGTCAAACAGGCTTTTTATTTCCTGAGTTTGGCTACTCTGGCTCGGACGGCTTCAGTTTCTCTGCACCTTTTTACTGGAATATCGCACCAAACTACGACGCCACGATTACACCTCAGTTCATTCAGAAGAAAGGGGAAGGCATAGACTTAGAGCTTCGTCACCTAAGCCCTTATGGACAAACAACCTATGAGCAGTCCACTTTCTCGGATAATGACGAAGGTGAGCAGACACTATTAAAATTAACCTCTAAACAAAAATTTAATGACTATTTCAACGCAGGCTTTTTGCTAGAGGCAAACCCAACAGACAATAAGTTTCCAGAAGCCAACAGCACCTCCATTGGCGAGAAAGACCATTATCAACGTAGCATGTACTTTGCTTTCAATAATGGCAATTTCTTCAACAAGGTCACTTACTTGACTTACCAGACACCAGATAAGTCAGACGATCAACCATTTGAATGGCAACCAAGAGTCGACAGTTCTTATCAAATGACTTCGTCCTATATGGATTACAAAGTAAACGTACAGTACACCGACTTTTATGATCCGGCTGAAGATGACTTTGATGGCGAACGTGTCGTACTCAACCAAGATTTGGCTCTAAATTTTAGTAATAGCTGGGGAACCATTAGTCCAGGATTACTAACTCAGTACCGTGACTATGATCTGCACGATTATAAAACCAGTACCGACAGCTCAAATACCGTTGGCCATCTATCGAGCTATATTGACTCCTCACTCTTGTTTGAACGACGAATTCTAGATGGTCAAACATCCAGACGACAAACTCTTGAGCCGCGTTTAAGCTACCTTTATGCACCGTTTGAGTATCAAAATCAGGTCCCCAACTTTGATGCCAGTGAGCCGACCATGACCTACTCTCAAGCCTTTAGTCACACCCGCTTTAACGGCAGTGACCGTATTGGTGATACAGAGCAAATAACCTTTGGTCTCGAAAGTCGTCTATATGATGCAAACAATAATGAAAAGTGGGCTTTTAAAGCGGGACAAGTCTTTTATTTGGAAGATCGTTATGTTGGTATTAATGGCAACACAAATAAAGACACCGCTGTAGATGATGCTAAACGTAGCGACTTATTAACCTCCGCAGATTACTTTGGCAATAACTACAGTTTGACTGCGAACTTAAACTATAACCTAGATGACCAAAACGTTAACCTAGCCCAACTTGTTGCTTCTATGGAACCCGTGGATGACGTTAAAATCAATCTAAGCTATTTGTATTCAATCAATAACACAGATCCAGATGATGACGCCAAACAAGCTAGCATTGGAACGATATTTCCTCTTAACCAAAACTGGTCTATTTACAATCAATACACCTATGACTTCAACCGTGAAGACTCGACTAAGGAAATCGTAGGTTTAGGCTATGAAAACTGCTGTATCAAAGTATCGCTAAGCTATCAAGATTGGCTAAACGATGACAATGTATTTGATAGAGGTGTCTTTTTACAATTTATTTTACGTGGTTTAAGCACTGCTGGCCGAGCGAACAGCGAAGCCAATATTGCTGATAACTATTGGAACCAAGGAAACGTTGGATATTAATCATGAAGTTGTCTTTTTTCTCTTTTATTTTATTTGCATTATTACCCTTGCAATCACTACACGCTGCGCCAACAAAAATCGATGGTATTTCCGCTATTGTGGACTCAACTCCTATTTTAGAGAGTGATATCCAAAGCCGCTTCGAAATTGTGAAAGAACGCGTTCCCGGCGGCATTATGACTGACAATATTCACCGTCAAATTCAAAACCAAATGATCGATGAAGCACTGCAGGCAAACTACGCACGCAAGGTCGGCATGAGAGTGTCTAGCTCCGATGTTGATAACGCCATTCTTGGTGTTGCCAAAAACATGAATCAAGACCTTCAAGGGCTAAAAAATGTCCTCGCTAGCAAAGGAATTAACTATGCCCGCTACCGTGAACAAATTGAGCAAGAGATCCTAATCAATAACATCAAAAGAGAAATAATCAAAAAGCGCATTGTCATTTCTGAGCAAGAAATCAACGACTATTTGAGTTCTGACACCAGCATTACTAAAGAAAAAGACCAAGTGCATTTACGTCACTTACTGATTCGAGCTAATGACCCAGAGCAAGCTAAAAGTAAAATAGAAGCCATCGCACAAAACATTCAGACCGAAGATGACTTTGTCCAACAGGCAATTGAAAACTCTGATGGACAATACGCTATTGAAGGCGGTGATTTAGGCTGGAGACCATTAAACCAGCTTCCACCTCTGTTCGTACGTGCTCTTGAGTCAGAAAGTGGTCAACTTATCGGCCCATTACAGAGCAATGCAGGCTTCCACCTTTTGTGGGTAATAGAAAAGCGATCTCCTGATGTAACGTTGCAACAGCAAACCAAGACTCGACACATTCTTGTTAGAGCCAATGAAATTAGAAACATGGCCCAAACCAAAGAATTGGCTGAGGAAATTTATACCAAGTTACAAAATGGTGCGGACTTTGCTGAACTAGCCAAGGAATACAGCGAAGACCAAGGCTCGACCTTACAAGGGGGCGACTTAGGTTGGGTGACACCAGGCACAATGGTTCCGCAATTTGAAGAGATGATGGATAAAACCGACATCGGGGCAATAAGTAAGCCTTTCAGAACACAATTTGGTTGGCACATTCTTCAAGTTGAAGGCCGTCGTGAAGCTGACATTAGCGACAAAGTTAAACGTAGTAATGCAGAGCAAGCCTTAATAGCTCAAAAACAAGATGTCGTATTAGGAAATTGGCTGGATGAATTACGTGCCGATGCCTTCATCGATATCAAAAATTAAAGGTCAAATGATGACTAACGACCTGTATGAGCCATTGCCCATTATTGCCATTACCTCTGGGGAGCCGGCAGGCATTGGCCCAGACATTATTATTAGCGTACTAAGCGAACAGGAATTCCCTGCTCGCTTAGTGGTTCTTGCTGACCCCGAATTACTCAAAGACAGAGCCAAAACGCTAGGACTATCGGCCAATATTCAAAGCCTAAGTAACGCGAACGATGCGCCTCCCCATAGACAAGGTGTTATTAGTGTTCTGCCAATAAAACTAGCAAAACCTGCGACAGCAGGGATTCTAGACGTAGAAAATTCGCCTTATGTGTTAGAAACACTAAAGCAAGCGGGTGAAGGCTGTATTCAAAAAGCATTCGATGCCATTGTCACGCCACCTGTCCACAAAGGCGTTTTGTGTGAAACCGGTGTGCATTTTTCTGGGCATACTGAGTTCTTTCAAGCCCAGTGCCGATCTCCCCATGTGGTTATGATGCTCGCCACTGAAGCAATGAAAGTGGCCTTAGTCACCACTCATTTACCACTAAAAGACATATCAGCAGTAATCACAGAAGACAGTATCAGCCTAGTTACCAAAGCACTCAACAAAGACCTACAAGAAAAATTTGGCATCAAAACACCTAAAATACTTGTTTGTGGACTGAACCCACACGCAGGTGAAGACGGTCATTTGGGCAGAGAAGAAATTGATGTCATCATCCCAACACTTAATAAGCTTCGCCAAGAAGGACTAAATCTTGTTGGGCCCTTGCCTGCGGACACACTTTTCACCCCAAAATACCTAAATGATGCTGACTGTGCTTTAGCCATGTATCACGATCAAGGCTTACCTGTGTTAAAATACTCAGGTTTTGGTAATGCCGTTAATATTACATTAGGCTTACCTATTATTCGGACATCTGTAGACCACGGCACGGCAATTGATTTAGCCGGCACAGGCAAAGCAAGTAACGGCAGCCTAAAAGTGGCCATTCAACATGCTATTAACATGGCAAATAACGCGAAAAAGTTTTCTAAATGAGCAAACCACAACCCCATAAAGCCAGAAAAAGATTCGGCCAAAACTTCCTTCACGATCACGGCGTCATCCGAAAAATTGTCGCCTGCATAGGTCCTAAAAAAGGACAACGTATCGTAGAGATAGGCCCAGGTAAAGGTGCCCTAACAGAAGGAATCATTAGCGTCACTGAGCGCATGGACGTGGTTGAACTTGACCGTGATCTGATCCCTATATTGAGAGTGAATCTGTTCCGCTACCCAGACCTAACGGTTCATGAAGCCGATGCGATGAAATTTGATTTCACCTCCCTAAGCACAGAAGAGCAAGCTATTCGAGTTGTTGGTAACTTACCTTACAATATTTCAACGCCCCTGATCTTCCATTTGCTGAGCCAAGCCCGCGCTATTGAAGACATGCACTTCATGCTACAAAAAGAAGTGGTTGATCGACTAGCTGCACGACCAGGTGACAGCTTATATGGACGGCTAAGTGTTATGGCGCAATATTACTGCGCTGTTGAATCTCTCTTTATTGTTGGGCCAGAGTCCTTTGACCCTGCCCCTAAAGTCGATTCAGCCATTGTCAGAATGACGCCGTACAAAACACCGCCTCACCCTGTCAACGACATTAAGAAACTAGAAGACATAGTGCGCATCGGTTTCCAACAACGTCGCAAAACCCTTCGTAATAACTACAAAGGGGTATTGGACAATGATGATTTTGCAGCCGTAAACATTGACCCAACACTACGCCCAGAACGATTGGATGTAGAGGATTTTGTTAGAATCACAAACTACGTCCTTAACAAGGAAGGATGAATGGAAAAATATGATGTCGTGGTTTCTGTTCGAACAGAATATATAGCAAGCCAATCTACACCAGCTGAGTCACGCTATGTATTTGCTTACCACATATCCATTACAAACTGCGGAACTGAACCTGCCAAACTGCAAACACGTCATTGGATAATCACCAATGGCAACGAACAAGTTCAAGAAGTAAAAGGCAGCGGCGTAATTGGTGAGTACCCCTATTTGCAACCAGGGGAATCGTTCCACTATACCAGCGGCACAGTAATGGATACCGTGGTTGGCAGTATGCATGGCAGCTACCAATTTCTTGCCGATGACGGCACAGAATTTCACGCTCAAGTTCGCCCTTTCACTCTCTCTGTGCCAAACCAGATTCACTGAGGCTTCCCTATGGCAACTTACGCAATTGGGGACTTACAAGGTTGTCTGACCCCATTAGTACAGTTATTAGAACAAATCAATTATTCCCCAGAGCAAGACAAACTGTGGTTTGCGGGAGACCTAATTAATCGAGGTCACGAGTCACTAGAAACATTACGTTTTATTAAATCATTGGGCGATAACGCCACTGTGGTTTTAGGTAATCACGACTTACATTTGCTTGCTGTTTCGTTTGGCCATGGCAAATTAAAGCGTGGCGACACATTAATGGAAATTCTAACGGCTAGGGACAGAGATGAATTAATGGATTGGCTGCGCCACCAACCATTGTGTCATTACGACGCTGAACTTAATACGGTGATGACCCACGCGGGCATCCCCCCATGCTGGGATTTAGCAGAAACGATCGCCTTGTCCAAAGAAGTCGAAAATACGCTTCAATCAGACACTGTTGATGAATATTTTGCGACCATGTATGGTAATAAACCAGATCTATGGAAAGATAAATTATCAGGATTAGATCGACTTCGAGCGATTACTAACTACCTTACTCGCATGCGTTTTTGCGATGAAAACAGTAGACTCGACTTAAAATCCAAAGAAGGTGTAGACACAGCCTCTAAAGGCTATGCTCCTTGGTTCAACTACCCCACAAAGTTGCCTGAAGGTTGTCATATTGTCTTTGGGCATTGGGCTGCATTAGAAGGGGAAACCCAAAAAAGTCGCATCCATGCTTTAGACACTGGTTGCGTCTGGGGTGGAAGTTTAACGGCTCTACGCCTTGAAGATATGCAACGCTTTAGCACACCTTGTAACATCAACCGGAAGAAATCATGACTTACACTTGTATCGATATTTCAGACGCCCTCCCAATCATTGAAAACAATGCAACCATCGTAGATATCCGTGATTTGGCTAGCTTCCAAACCAGCCGCATTGCAAATGCAAAAAGTCTAAGCAACGACAACGTACAAGATTTCATCGACAACACAGACAAAGCACAACCCATTATTGTCTGCTGCTATCATGGCAACAGCAGTAAAGGTGCCGCAGAATATCTAGCCTCACAAGGCTTCAAAGAAGTTTACTCATTGAATGGTGGCTTTAGTCAATGGAGCGCCATGTTTCCAGATCAGTGTGAATCAGGTAATCAATAATGTCACAACCTTATCAAGTTTATCTCGTTGGTGGCGCCGTTCGCGATGCTTTATTAGAGCTACCCGTAATCGATCACGATTGGGTTGTTACAGGCGCCATTCCAGAGCAACTTGAACAGCAAGGCTTTCAGCAAGTTGGCAAGCAGTTCCCTGTTTTTTTACACCCTAAGAATAAAGAGGAATACGCCCTTGCCCGTAAAGAGAAAAAACAAGGCGAAGGTTACACTGGGTTCATTTGTGACTTTTCGCCGGATATCAGCCTGGAAGAAGATTTAGAACGCAGAGACCTAACCATCAATGCCATTGCGCAAGATGAAAATGGCACACTAATCGATCCATTTAATGGGCAAAAAGACCTACATGATAGAGTGTTTCGCCATGTATCAAATGCCTTCATTGAAGATCCACTCAGAGTATTAAGGGTCGCCCGATTTGCCGCTCGTTTTCATCACTTTGGCTTCACCATCGCCCCAGAAACCATGCTATTGATGCAAACAATAAGCGCGTCCGGAGAACTTTCTACCTTAAGCGCTGAACGCATCTGGAAAGAATTGGAAAAAGCGTTAAATACTCAAGATTCCAATGTGTTCTTTTCGGTATTAAAGGACGCGAACGCGCTCGACAAACTCTTTCCAGAACTCGTATGGAAAAACAACCAGTCTCTCGTCGATATCTTACAGCAAGTCACACTCACACCTGCTCAGCGTTGGGCTATTCTCTGCAAAGACACCCCTCTTGAGACGTTAATCCAACTGCATCAACGCATTCGCTGCCCTAACCAATTTAAGGTTCTTGCCGAGCAAACTCGCGCTTTTTTAGAAAACCAACGCATCCCTATGGACTCTGTCGCATGGGAAAACTGGTTAACCTCCGTTAATGCCATAAAAAAACCTCAACCATTTGTTTTACTGATTGAGGTTCTAAGCTTGTTAACCAATAGCAAACCACAGGACTGGCAATTGCTACGCACTACTATCGCAGCAATTAATGCAGCAAGCCTAATGAAGCTAGGCTTAAGTGGTGCAGAGCTTGGGCAAGCACTAAAACAAGCCCGTGCGGATGCGCTCGATAAAACCCTATCCCCATTTGTCCGCTGAAACAGAGTAACTAGTAAGTAACAGCAGACTTACGGTGAATCTTCACGCCAACAGCCTTAGCTGCAGGTACAGCGCCCGGCTTACGCAAAGTTAATGTGACAGCATTTAACTTAAACTGCCCAATCAACTCACCAACCAAATGCTCTGCCAAGGTTTCAATCAATTCAAATTGACGCTCTGCACAGAAAGTCAAAATGTAATTAGAAATCGCTTCGTAATCTAACGTTTTAGCCAAATCGTCTGTTTCAGCAGGAACACGATTGTCGTGCTCCATTTCCAAATCAAACACCAAATCTTGTTGGATCTTTTTTTCCCAGTCATAAACACCAATGACTGCTTGAGCCTTAAGACCTTCAATGAACACCAAATCTTGCATTTTTTATCCCTTCAAAGGAGGTAATTCGGATAGAGGCCAACGCGCACGTATCGACAGACTTAACTCTGAGGATTGACCATTCAACAAACGCTGAGCACCAGCATAGGCAATCATGGCGCCGTTATCCGTACAAAACTCTGGACGCGCATAAAAGACATTCGCCTTTATCTTTTTAAGCTGGGTTTCAAGCTGCTCACGCAAACGCTGGTTGGCACTCACGCCACCAGCAATAATCAACTGTTTCAGCCCTTCCGCTTCCAAAGCTCGACGACACTTAATAACCAAAGTATCCACGACCGCCGTTTCAAATGCCAAAGCCGCATTCGCTTTAAACTGCTCATCACAACACTCGTTATCTAAGGCATCATGAACCGCTGTTAAAAATGCGGTTTTTAAACCACTAAAACTGAAGTCCAAACCAGGGCGATCCGTCATCGGGCGAGGAAATTTCAACCCGGATTTAGGATCACCCTGTTTTGCTAATGCGGCTATTTGTGGCCCACCAGGGTAAGGTAATCCGATCATCTTAGCGGCTTTATCAAAAGCCTCACCAGCCGCATCATCAAGGGATTGACCTAACAAACGATACTCACCAATACCATCCACTCGCACTAACTGTGTGTGTCCACCAGAAACCAGCAAAGCAACAAAAGGCATTTTAGGTTGAGACTCTTCTAACATAGGAGCAAGAAGGTGACCTTCCATATGATGAACACCCAAAGCAGGAATCCCTAAAGCATACGCCAGAGAACGCCCAATCGTTGCCCCAGCCATCAAGGCGCCAACTAACCCAGGACCACTGGTGTAGGCTATCGCGTCCAATTCCGACTTTTTCATTCCCGCTTCTTGCAACACTTCATCAATCAGCGGCAAGGTTTTACGAACATGATCACGAGACGCCAATTCAGGCACGACGCCACCGTACTCAGCATGCTGTGCAATTTGAGAATAAATCTTGTGAGCTAACAATCCGTTTTCGGTATCGTAAATAGCGATACCAGTCTCGTCACAAGAGGTTTCTAATCCCAATACTTTCATCAGAATAATCTCTTCAATAATTTGAGCGCATTGTACCTTATCTGTGCCATCCATTGCAGAGTTAAGCGTCACTACTTAACACGCAGGCTAAATGAAATTAGACACAGAGGAACAAAAGCATTATAATGCGCGCGTTTTAAATGTTTAAATTAAAAGGCAGGTGATTTTTCTAGTTTGGCACATAGATTCTGACGTACTGAAGTAAAGACTTCTTATATCAGTTAAATGGCGACCCAAACACCCTCTTAAAAAATGAATACCGTTACAGACGCGACAATAGTCTGTTCAGGGTTGAGCCTTTGGCTCAGAAAAATCGATTCATACTGAATCACACTCTGTTCAACAAAAGCGCGCTTTGAAAGCCCAGTAAATACGGGTATGATTCACGCCGTTTTTGTGAATACTTAAACTTTAAAAAAATATTATTGAAGGTAATAACATGCCAGCTGTAAAAGTAAAAGATAACGAACCATTTGACATCGCTCTACGTCGCTTCAAACGCTCTTGTGAAAAAGCAGGTGTTTTGGCTGAAGTTCGTCGTCGTGAATGCTACGAAAAACCAACAACTCTTCGCAAACGTGCTGCAGCAGCTGCTGTAAAACGTCACGCTAAGAAAGTTTCTCGTGAGCAGAAGAAATTCCAACGTTTGTACTAGGCCAATCTGCCGTTTGGCACTTTGCTAAAAACAAATGTTTGCCTATATGCTTTTAGCAAATAGGTTTATAAAAGAACGGCTAGTTAATCAACTAGCCGTTTTTTTTGCTTATAATTCATAAAGAGGACAACATGTCAGATTTAAAAAAGCACATCTCAGACACCCTAAAGGCCGCTATGCGCGCTAAAGAAAAACAACGCGTAACCGTGATTCGCACCATTTTATCTGAATGCAAGAAAATCGAAGTTGATGAACGCATTGAACTAGATGACGCGCGCGTGTTGGCCGTTCTTGATAAAATGAACAAACAGCGTAAAGACTCTTACCAACAATTCATTGACGGTGGCCGTGAAGATCTAGCTACCGTAGAAAAGGAAGAGATGGTCATCATTAGTGAATTTTTACCAACACCATTGACTGACGAAGAAGTCGGTGAGATCGTCAAAGCGGCGATTGCCGAAACTGGCGCTAGCTCTATGCAACAAATGGGCGCAGTTATGGCCATTGTGAAACCACAAGTACAAGGCCGTGCCGACATGGCACAAATCAGCAAACAAGTTAAAGCACAACTAGGCTAATACAATGGCGGGACGTATTCCTGATCAGTTTATTGATGAACTGTTAGCTCGAACCGATCTAACCGATGTGGTTGCGTCTCGCATCAGCCTAAAAAAAACAGGGCAAAACTACAGCGCCCTATGCCCTTTCCATAATGAAAAAAGCCCCTCTTTCAGCTTAAATCCAAACAAGCAGTTCTATTACTGCTTTGGTTGTGGTGCTGGCGGTAACGCTATTTCATTTGTCATGGAGCATGATCATTTAGACTTTGTTGAAGCCATTGAAGCGCTTGCCAAAGACGCTGGAATGGAAGTACCCAGAGAACAAGGCGCACCAGACAGGTACGAGCAAAACGCAGAATTACTCAAACGACTTTCTGAAAGCTCGCAATTCTATCAACAGCAATTAACACAACACCCAGACAAGAAAAAAGCCACCGATTATTTATCAAAAGATCGTGGCTTATCAGGCCAAATAGCCAAAGTCTTTGGCCTAGGATATGCTCCACCAGGCTGGGACAACCTACTTAAAAAAGTCGGCACCCGCGCCGAAAGCCAAGAACAACTTCTACTTGGCGGCATGCTGATAGAGAAAAAAGACCAACCAGGTCACTATTACGATCGCTTTCGAGATCGGATCATTTTTCCTATTCGTGATTCACGAGGCAGAGTCATCGCCTTTGGTGGACGAGCTTTTGGCGATGAAAAACCCAAATACTTAAACTCCCCAGAAACGCCCGTTTTCCAAAAAAGCCAAGAACTCTATGGCTTATTTGAAGCAAAACAGAATACGCCTGTACTCGACCAAATTCTGGTCGTCGAAGGTTACATGGACGTGATTGTATTAGCGCAACACGGCATAACCAATGCAGTTGCAACGCTTGGCACATCCGTCAACAGTCAGCACATACGTAAACTGTTTAAACTGGTCAGCAAAGTCGTACTTTGTTTTGATGGCGACAAAGCGGGTCGTGCCGCTGCAATTCGAGGCTTAGAAGCTTCGCTTCCAGTGATGCAAGATGAAAAGCAAGTACGATTCTTATTCTTGCCCGAAGGGGAAGATCCAGACTCTCTCGTCAGAAAGGAAGGTAAAGAAGCGTTCAATCATCGCTTAGAAGACGCCTCTTCTCTCTCCCATGTACTGTTTGAACACGCACGGAATCAAGTCACCTTGGGCGACGAGGAAGGCGAAGCTCAATTTGCTCGCAACGCTATGGAGATGATTAGAGAGATTCCGAAAGAGCTAACCTTTCGGTCTGTGTTGATTCGCCAATTAAGTGAACAGTCTGGCATCGACAGCGAAACATTAAGCAACACTGTTTTTAAAGCTCGACGTCAGCACATTTCAACAGAATCCAACGAGACGCCACAACAAGGCCATACTCAGCCTACTCAAAACTACAGTGACGATCTTCCAGATTTAAGTCATTACGACTATGAACCATCCCATAGTAACTATGATGATTACCAGTACACAGATCACGCCATTCCGGCCACCCAGCAGAAAGCTCAAAGCTCATTCAAAAAGCCATTTGGTAAAAAGCCTTTCTCTAAAGGTAAGTTTTATAATGACGAACCCGCCTTACCGCCAGCAGCGCCTAGCTTAAGTCAAATTAAACAAGCCACACTGTGCCTTTTGCTGCACCCACACATAGCCAAAGAAATTGATATACCAGAGCCACTGATCAACCAAGCAAGCGAAGAGCTACAAGTTTTTTGTAAAATTTGGCGTTTTTTCACCAAAAATCCAACAAAAAACACCGGAAATCTTTTAAGCGAGATAACAGATTCTTTCACCCTTTCTTCTATTTACGCATTATTGAACCACAAAGACGCCATAACAAAGCAAAAAATCACCAACGCACAGCAAGAAGTGCTTGATATGATTCTAACGCTAGAAAAAAATCTTGGATTAAATAGCAGCATTGCACGGTTGAAAAACAAGGGAAATGAATCCATAAAGGATATTAACAGTCAGCAAGAACTGCGAAATTTGATGGATCTAATTAGGCAAAAAAAATCTTAAATGTTGCTTACTTTTCATTCAAAAATCTAAGGATTTGGTGGATAAAAGTGATTGATTTTGTTATAATCCGCGGCTTGCTAAACTCCCAAATGAATTTCTAACGATAGGTTGTCGAATGCCAGACACTCAACAGTCACGTCTCAAAGAGCTGATCTCCAAAGGTAAAGAACAAGGTTACCTAACTTTCTCAGAAGTTAACGACCATCTACCTGATGACCTTTCAGACCCGGAGCAAGTAGAAGAAATTATTGCCATGATCAACGACATGGGCATCACGGTTTCTGAAGTTGCTCCTGATAAAGATAACCTTCTTATGGAAGAAGGTGATGCCACAGACGAAGCCGCGGCTGAAGAAGCTGCTGCTGCGTTAGCGGCCGTAGAAGGTGATATCACCCGAACAACAGATCCAGTGCGTATGTACATGCGCGAAATGGGAACCGTTGAGCTACTGACTCGCGCAGGCGAAATCGCCATTGCAAAACGTATCGAAGAAGGTACTCGTGAAGTCATGGCGGCCATTTCGTACTTCCCTGGCGCAGTAGACGTATTGCTTGATGCTTACTCAAAAGTGCAAGAAGAAGAAGGCCGTTTAAGCGACATATTCAGTGGCTTTATCGATGGCGATGGCGAAGAGCCTGTTTTCGAAGAGACCTTAGCGGACGAGCCTGCTATCGAAGAAGATTCGGTTGACAGTGACGACGATGATGATGACACCGAAACCAGCGAAGAAGAAACCGATAACGGTCCAGACCCAGAAGAAACGGCACTGCGCTTCAACGATATTTCACGCATTTACGAAGAGCTGAAAATCTTGCTAGAAACGAAAGATCGACAAGATCCAGCTGTAAAAAGCAAGCAAGAAGAATTGAGCATCAGCTTCGCGCCGATCAAACTGGTTCCAAAACTGTTTGACGATTTGATTGATCGTGTTCGCTCTCGCATGGAAAAAGTTCGTGAACAAGAACGCCTAATCATGCAAGTGTGCGTGCGTAAAGCCGGCATGCCAAGAACAGAATTTTTGAAACGCTTCCCAAGCAATGAAACCAATCCTGATTGGCTTCAAGAACAAATTGCAACGGGCGCGGATTACGCTGCAACCTTAGAAGAAAACGAAGCTGAGTTTATGCGCAGCCAACGTAAACTTCGTGCAGTGACGAAAGAAACAGGCTTAACCATTGCTGAGCTTAAAGAAATCAACCGTCGTATTTCTATCGGTGAGACTCGCGCTCGCCGTGCGAAAAAAGAAATGGTTGAAGCCAACTTACGTTTGGTTATCTCTATAGCGAAAAAATACACTAACCGTGGCCTACAGTTCTTGGATCTTATTCAAGAAGGTAACATCGGCCTAATGAAAGCGGTTGATAAATTTGAATATCGTCGTGGCTACAAGTTCTCAACTTACGCTACATGGTGGATTCGTCAGGCAATTACTCGCTCAATTGCGGATCAGGCACGCACTATACGTATCCCTGTGCATATGATTGAAACGATTAACAAACTTAATCGTATCTCTCGTCAAATGCTTCAGGAAATGGGTCGTGAGGCGACACCTGAAGAGCTAGCAGCTCGAATGGATATGCCAGAAGACAAGATTCGTAAGGTTCTGAAAATTGCTAAAGAGCCTATTTCGATGGAAACCCCTATTGGTGATGATGAAGATTCACACCTAGGCGACTTCATTGAAGACGATGGTGCTGAATCTCCAATTGATATTGCCACCATTGAAGGCTTGCGTGAATCAACAACAATGGTACTTGCTGGCCTAACCGCCCGCGAAGCTAAAGTTCTACGTATGCGCTTCGGTATCGATATGAATACTGACCACACCCTAGAAGAGGTTGGTAAACAGTTTGACGTTACTCGTGAACGTATTCGTCAAATCGAAGCCAAAGCATTGCGTAAACTACGCCACCCTAGCCGTTCAGAGCATCTAAGAAGCTTCTTAGACGAGTAATATGATCGACTATAAAAAAAACCGCTGCCATAAACAGCGGTTTTTTTATAACCAAAAAATGTAAAAAAAACCAATTAGAACAAGCATACGCAACCAAACTGTCATACACTCAGATTAGAGTATGGATAAATACAGTGAGGTATAGCTTGCTACAAAACCATAATCCAGACCATAACATCACCCTATTCCCACCAACAGAAAGCATCTCTGTTCAGATTTTCAATACCCTAAAATTTACCTCCAATAAAAAATTCAGCACCACAAAAAATACCAAGCCCCATTGTTTTGTACGTTTATGCACCCTTTCAAAAGAAAACTTCATGTTCTTTGTAGGAGTAATACTCTATGGAAAAAATCTACGTTCTTGACACTAACGTGCTATTGCACGACCCCTTGGCAATTTATGCTTTTGCTGAACACAAGGTTGTTATTCCAATGACGGTTCTTGAAGAACTGGACGTTATTAAAGATAGAAGAGACAAAGACGTCAGTCGCGAGGCACGGGTAGCCATCAATACGATAGATAAAATAGTAGGTGACGCCTCCCCTCGCGAATTGCAAGCTGGCGTTCCAATCCGCGTCGTTAGCAACGACATAGACAAAAACGAGAACGCCCGCAATGAAGGCTCTTTAGCAATCTACCCCGATCAACAAATTACACTAACCGACAACATCCCTTTCCTAAACGGAAACCATGATCACGCAAACGATAATCGAATTATTAATGTTGGCTTAAGCTTACAAGCAACGCATCCGCGTTCTTCGGTTTGCTTAGTCACCAAAGACATTAATATGCGCATAAAAGCAAAAGGCTCTGGCCTAGAACGGGTAGAAGACTACCGCAAAGATCGTGTTTTAGATGATCTGGACTTAATGACCAAAGGCTACATTCAATTTACCGGAAGCTTTTGGTCGACTATTGATAGTGTCAAAACGGAAGCTCACGGCCGTCACACAGTCCATGTAATCAATAAAAGCCGACTCCCTAACCTCTATATCAATATGTTCGTTATTGATGATGAGGACTTTATTGGCTTTGTGGTAAACCTCGATCAAGAATTTGTCTATTTGCTTGATGTAAACAAACAGCATTTGATGAATCAAAACTTTTGGGGCATCCATCCACGCAATCTGGAGCAAGCTATGGCGTTTTACTTATTACGCCATGACAACTCCGATTTAATGGTAATGACAGGCCCAGCAGGCTCAGGGAAAACCCTACTGGCCTTAGCTTATGGCCTACAAGTCACCATGGAGGAAAAACGCTTCAATAAGATCATTGTGGCAAGATCAACACCACCAATGGCTGAGGACATCGGCTTTCTACCAGGTACTGAAGAAGAAAAAATGGCACCTTGGTTAGCGGCATTCGATGACAACCTAGAAATACTTCATGGCGCTGACGAGCATTCTTTTAGTAGCATTGACTATGTAAAACAAAAGGCCAACATTCAGTTCAAATCACTGAACTTTATGAGAGGTCGATCTTTCAACAACGCTCTGATTATTATTGATGAAGCTCAAGGATTAACACAATTCCAGCTTAAATCTATTGTCACAAGGGTTGGTAGCAACTCAAAAATTATTGTCTTAGGCAACTTGGCTCAGATAGACAACAAGTACATTACCCCACTTACATCAGGTTTAACCTACTTGGTTGAAAAAACGAAATCTTTCAAATACTCCAGCATCATGCACGTCAATGGGATTGAGCGCAGTCGACTTGCTGAATTTGCAGAAGAAAACCTCTAAATAACAGAACAACAGCGACTAAAAAAGGGAAAGAGCAAATGCTCTTTCCCTTTTTAATTGACTCAAAAAAAATGAAAAGCAGTAAATTACTGGCTTACAGATTTTGCCAGCTCTGTAATTTCATCCCACTTTCCAGCACGAACCAAATCCATAGGCACAATCCAAGATCCGCCAACACAAAGTACGTTAGGCAGAGCCAAGTACTCGCGGAAATTATTCGCACCAATACCACCTGTTGGGCAGAATTTAATTTGCGGCAATGGACCTCCGAACGCTTTCAGAGCTTTAACACCACCATTCACCTCTGCTGGGAAAAATTTGAAACGGTCATAACCGTATTCCATCCCCAACAATATATCCGAGATGGTTGCGACAGCAGGTAAATAAGGAACATCATATTCTTTACCAACAGCCAATAAATCCGCAGTCATCCCAGGGCTAATAATAAACTGAGAGCCAGCCTCGATTGCCTGAACATATTGCTCACGAGAACACACGGTTCCCGCACCGACAATCGCCTCTGGAACTTCTTTACGAAGCGCCGCAATGGCTTCCAAGGCTGCAGGTGTACGCAAAGTAACTTCTAAAACAGGCACTCCACCTGCAACAAGTGCTTTACCTAATGCAACAGCTTGTTCTACGTCATCAACAACAATAACAGGCACAACAGGAGTTGCAGTCATTACCTGCTCAGCAGTATAAGAAGTGGTCATTGAAATTTTCCTTTCTTTAAAACTTAATAATCGTGCCAATTACGGCCATCTTTAATAGGCAGAGCCATAGATGCAGCCGGCCCCCATGAACCAGAAGCATATTCTTTTGGACGCTCACTAGTTTGACTCCATGCAGACATAATACCATCGACCCATTTCCAAGCCGCTTCCACTTCATCGTAGCGCATAAACAAAGTAGCATCGTTACGCATTACATCAAGCAATAGTCGTTCATACGCTTCTGGACTACGTTTGTCATTGAAGGCTTCTGTCAGACTCAAGTTCAAATCAACAGGCTGAAGGTTCATACCCTCACTTGCGCCAGGTACCTTATTCATCACAGTCAACGAGATTTTTTCTTCTGGCTGAAGACGAATGATCAACTGATTACGCTGTAGTTGGCGGTTACTCTCGTCACTAAAAATACTATGAGGAACAGCCTTAAATTGAATCACAATCTCAGAATAACGCTGACCAAGGCGCTTACCAGTTCTTAAATAGAAAGGTACGCCAGCCCAACGCCAGTTATCAATATCGGCACGCAAAGCCACAAAGGTTTCCGTTCTTGAATTCGGGTTACTGCCCTCTTCATCAAAGTAACCTTTCACTTCCTTGCCTTTGATCATGCCTTTTGCATACTGGCCACGGACAGTTTTGGTATAAGCATTAGCACCAGCAATTGGACGCAAAGCTTTTAGTACTTTAATTTTTTCATCTCGTACTGAATCGGCATCCATGCGACCCGGTGGCTCCATCGCCACCAAGCAAAGCAGCTGAATCAAATGGTTTTGCACCATATCACGCATAGCGCCGGCATTATCATAATACCCCCAGCGACCTTCCACTCCGACTGTTTCGGATACAGTAATCTGCACATTATCTATATGCGCACTGTCCCATAGAGGTTCGAAAAGTGTGTTACCAAAACGGATAGCCAACAAGTTTTGTACTGTCTCTTTACCTAAGTAATGATCGATACGAAACGCTTGCTGTTCCGTAAAGTTTTTCATTACCTCATCATTTATAGCACGAGAAGAAACAAGGTCACGGCCTAGTGGTTTCTCTAATACCACACGCATGCGTTCAGCATTTAAACCATGCGCCGCTAATGATGAACAAATAGAACCAAATAAATCAGGGGAAGTCGCAAGATAGAAAACAACATCACGATCATCGCCTCCGACTTGATGGTCATTCAAACGAACAAAATCCGATTCCTGCTGCGCATCAACCGAGACATAACTCAAACGCTTTTTAAAACGTTCCCATGTTTTGCTGTCGCCAATGCTAGAAGGTACAAACTCATCAAGTGCCGTTCGAATTTTTGCTTGATAATCTTCCGTAGTCACTTCTCGTCGAGAAGCACCAATAATTCGTGTTGTTGGAGCAAGCAAACCATCCATATCTAAATGGTATAAAGCCGGTAATAACTTACGCATCGCAAGATCACCACCGCCACCAAAAATTACAACATCACAGGCTTTTAAACTGGCCTTCATTCTTTACTCTCCAACTAAATCTAGGCTTTCGATACTAGATGAGATGCATAACATGCGCAGCCCATCAGCCCTGGGTATTCAGACATCACAACAAACGTAGGAATCGGTGACACGAAATCTTTCATACGACCTTTATCCTGCATCGCGTCACGAAAGCTACTTTTCAGAATTTCTTTTAGATAACGAGGCACAATACCACCGGCAATATAAACCCCTCCGCGGGATTCAACCGACAACACCAAATCGCCAATCACTCGTCCTAAAAAGACAAAAAACTGATCCAAGGTCGCTGTCGCTATCGGATCATTACCCAATTTCAACGCGTCACCTATTTCAGGTGCAGTTAAACGCTTTTTAATACCTTGTTGCAAGGCCAACGCTTCGTAAATATTTTCCAACCCCATGCCAGATAGGACTCGTTCAGCAGAAACTCTATGATGACGAGTACGAAGAAACTTTAAAATATTATCCTCGACGTCATTACAAGCAGACAAATCAACATGACCACCTTCGCCTGGCAAAACAATATTTGGGCCATGATCTTGCGGAACAACACAGGCGACACCAAGACCTGTCCCAGCCCCAACCACCCAACAAGCGCCTTTGGGATCTACTTCAGATCGTTCGCCAACCACCACCAAATCCTGAGGAGTCAAGATTTCTAGGCAGTGACCAACAGCATCAAAATCATTCAACAAAGCAACCGCTTTATTGTCACCAAAATACGACTCTACTTCGCTACGAGTAAACTGCCATGGATTATTAGAGAACCTAATCACCGGCTGATTTACAGGACCTGCAATCGCTAGCACTACAGCGTCAATATCATCCATTCCGACACTGCAATTTTCAATGTAATCGGCAGCAGCATCAAAAAAGGTTTCATAATTTTCACAGGGAAGCACTCTTACTTCTAGAGGCTCATACTGATGAATGGGAACCAAGGCAAAGCGCGCATTAGTTCCGCCGAGATCGGCGATTAAAGCATGGGACATAAACGAACCCTATTTAATTTTCTTGAAATTTTACAACAAAAATGAGGTGAAAAATACCGCAACCCTGAAAAAACAAAGGCTAAAATGTAATAAAATTACATTTTATCTCAGCCTGTTTAAAAACTTGAACACCTTTGTAGGCACTAATCTTTTACGGTTATTTTTATAATCATAGAGACGCTCATCTGCGATCTTCAACAGATGTTTATAGTTACTTGGTCTGTCAGATGACACACTAGCACCACCGTAGCTAATAGTAATAGGTACAAGGTTAGATTTGTACCTTAATGGATTAGATTGTAGATATTCCTGAATAGATTCAGCGATGAGAATGGCCTGCTCATAGCTTTTACCCGGCATAACAAAAACAAATTCGTCACCAGCAAACCGAAATGCCAACCCTTGCTTGTGTACATATTTTAATAGCCGCTTGGCGATGTATTCCAACACCTCATCACCACAGTTATGGCCTAATGTGTCATTAATCGATTTGAAAGCATCGCAGTCAATAAAAACCACCGTTAAATCACGCTCCTGCATCTTAGAGCGAGCGAATTCGCGGTCTAACATTAACTCTAATTGTCGGCGGTTTAACAAACCAGTCAAGGGATCTCGAGTCGCCAAATATTCAAGCTTTTCTCTTGCTGTCACATTGCTAAGGCAAATGGAAATTTTGATGGCCAACTGATCAAGTAAGAAAGTGTCTTTTGTAGTGGCATCGTAGCGAGTACTGTCCGAATCAGCCTGACAAAATAAACCCACAAGCTCACCATCAATCGTTAAAGGCGAAATAGCAACGGACGAAATGATATCTCGGTAAACCGCTGGGATAATCTCCCAACAGCGGCTTAGATTGGTATTAACCAAAACTGTTTTATTGCTAGATTTAATGATATCAATCATTGAACGGCGTCTTGTAAATAACACCCTATCGCGTAGATCAGGCATTTTTTCCAAGCTTTCAATCAAATGAGACAAAGGAGCCTCGTTGATTAAATTCACCCAAACATAAGGAACATTGAATTGTTTTTGCACTTCTTTAGTAAGAGTCGAAACAAACTGATCACAGCGACCAATCGAAAGAATACAACGCTCAATTTCAAAAAATTTGCGTGCTATCTCTTCATTGTGTCTAACATTATCGATCAATTCATTAATATTATGCATGCATTATGCCTTACCGCAGTCAAATTAAGCGGTTCATTAATTCTATATAGAAGCACCAGACCCTAAAAACCTCATTGATCTAACTGCATTATAGTACGATGCTTAATTACTTTGAGCTATAGATGGAACAAAAAAGTGATGAATAATCATACAAAAACAGCGTTTTTGTATGCCTCAGAGACAAATATCACATCATATTCTTTTCTTTCATCACCACCTAGCACAACTCAGCCTTCTTTTATTTACCTGTTTTCTTTAAGAAAATTTTATCTGTGCCGATAGCTAATTTAAGAGTGGCTAACTAGGTACACAAATGAATATAAGAGAAATTATTGAAACGCAGGTAACTCAAAGCAGTAAAGCGGGCCAAGCTGTATCTGGAAACGCTAATTTCGCTTTATTGATGAGCCTCTTCAATCAACCAGGCCCGTCTATCATGAACGCAGATGATGAATTAAGCTTTCATCAGCCTCATGCTCTGACTCGGCCAATGCAGTTTTCCCACAACATTGGTGAGAACCCGATCGCGAACATCGCTCTTTTAAAAGCATTAAGCCAAGAACCTTTAGCGAATGGCCCTGCTTACCAATATGATGCCGTTGAAAGCTTAGAACAACAGCTGAGTGTTCGCATCTAACGATCTTGAATTGAGACAGAGCAGCGCTCGAATAATGCACTCCACTCTTTAGCATGATACTGAGACGCCGACTGATAACGCTGCCATTCACTTCCTTTTTGCTGCAAAGAAAATTGACTTGAAAACTCAGCCATTTCGATACTTAGCGGCTGACTTATTTGGAATAATTGATTTAACAGCGGTAATACCTGATAAGCACCACGGTTAATTCGCCCCATATATGGCTGAATTTTCTGCACATAATGTGTCTCAAATTGTTGCTTTAAAAATGTCATTGGCGCACCACAAACCTCTTCATTTAAAGCATGCACATTACTCGCAACAAGATTTAAATAATCCGCTATACGCGCTAACGAATACAATAAACGTCCAGCATATTCACTGTCTATCAAGACCTTCAGATCATCCTCAAAAGTCCCAGCATCAATCACAGGTAAATCTTGCAAATTCTCGCCAATCACCACCAATCGATTAAGTGAATCTAACAACTCCTGCTGCTCCGCCGTAGAGTAATTAAGTGGCAAATAACCATTCGATAGGCTGAAAAAGGCATCGCTTTCTACGCCATTAAAAAGTGCATTTGAGAACGCTTTAGACAATTCAAGTCTTTTCTGCGCAGCGACTTGGTGCAATTCTTCTGACAAGGATTCATTCTTAATATCGCAGGACTCAATCGCACGAATAATATCTAGTTCGTACAAAAATCGCTGACTATCAGGCATTACCTTACCTAGAATACTGTTCTTTCTTCCGGCAACAGCCCCTACATCACATTGCTGTAGAGAAAGAAAATCCAATAAACCAATATCAAATTGGCTTAAAGTTTGCTGTCTATATCGTGCTGAAGGAAACGTTTTCGGCATAACAATCGCAGGAGAAGAAATCGACAATGACTGAGAGCGATTTAAATCTACGACATATTCATTCAGAAAAGCTTCACCTTTAAAGCGAGTATCACAACCGCCAACAACGAGTATAATAGCGAACAACAGAAGATAAGAACGAAAAGGCTTTATTAACATGAACAAGCTACTCATCCAAAAACGAGAAGAAATTTCAGAAACACGCGTGGCCAAAATGGTTTTCCCTGGCACGACAAACCATTACGACACATTATTTGGCGGCATCGCTTTACAATGGATGGACGAAGTTGCTTACATTGCAGCCACTCGGTTTTCAAGAAAAACCATGGTTACCATTTCAACAGAGCAAGTCGATTTTAAACAACCAATCCCATCTGGCATTCTGGTTGAACTTATCGCCCGCGTAGTTCACGTTGGCAGAACGTCATTAAAAGTAGAAGTGTCTATTTTTCTTGAACAGCTCGACAGCGACAAACGCACAAAAGCCGTCACTGGGCATTTTAATTTTGTGGCAGTAGACAGCAATAAAAAGCCGACACCCATCTTTGACGAAGAAGAAGGTGTTTAACACCTATTCCGGAAAATGATGGAAGACAAGATAACCCTGTCTCCCATCGTTCATCCATTAATTAGCACGTCGTTTTGCTATCTCAGAAGCCAATTCATCAAAACTCTTTTCAGATTCTAATTTCTGAAATAAAGCCGCTTCATTTCTCATAGATGTACGCAAAATACTTTCAGCAATACCTTCAGCTTGAGATGGGTCTAAACCAACCAACACCACTAAACCACCCGTTGGGGTTGGCATCTGGCGAATGACCTTAGATCCTATCAAGGTTTGCTCAGTTATTTGTTTTGTCACCACGCTGTTAACACGATCAACCGTTTCAGCATCGGCAGCGCCTGTCGTTTCAACATATTGCTTAACCATGTTTTGCAAATCAACACTTAGTACTTGAGCTAATTCTACGCGTGCAGCTGTCGTTGCCATTTGCTTCATATAATTAGCGCCGGCTGCAGACTTTTCACTGTAACCAACTGCAGATAATTCCACACCCTCAACCGGTGCACCACACACCCATTCTGGTGCCGCTTGATTTGAACCATCAGCAAACACACAATCAGGAACATCAGCAACAGGGGTATTTACTACATCTTTACTGCAGGCAGCCAACACCAAACTGGCAGCCAATACACTTACTACTTTAAACGTCATGCGCTTTTCCTTGTTTAATAAGTCAGTCAAACAACAAATGAGAGTGTTATTTATGATGTTTTCATTCTAGTCTATTAGACCCATTAAAAACAAAAAAAGGCGCTATAAATAGCGCCCTTTTACATCAATTTACACTAAAAATTATTCAGTATAAGCTGCTTTTTCTTCTTCAGTTACATCTTTCATAGAAAGCTTGATACGACCACGTGCATCAACATCTAGTACTTTAACAATCACGTCTTGGCCTTCTGACAAGAAGTCAGAAACCGCACGAATGCGTTCTTCAGCGATTTGAGAAATATGAACTAGACCATCTTTACCAGGTAAGATATTTACGAATGCGCCAAACTCAGCAAGACGAACAACTTTACCTTTGTAAAGCTTATCAACTTCTGCTTCAGCAGTGATTTCATGAATCTTAAGCAAAGCAGCGTCAGAAGATGCTTTATCAGCCGCGTAGATACGCACTGTACCATCGTCATCTAGATCGATAGAAGCACCTGTCTGCTCAGTGATAGAACGGATTGTTGCACCACCTTTACCGATAACGTCACGAATTTTCTCTGGATCAATTTTGATCGTCGCCATAGATGGCGCATTTGGAGACACTTCTGGACGAGCGTAACCAATTACTTTTGCCATTTCACGAAGGATATGAGTACGAGCTTCAAGCGCTTGGCTCAAGGCGATGTCCATAATTTCTTCGTTGATGCCTTCGATTTTAATGTCCATTTGAAGCGCAGTGATACCTTCTGCAGTACCCGCTACTTTAAAGTCCATATCGCCAAGGTGATCTTCGTCACCCAAGATATCAGTCAATACTGCAAAGCCGTCGTCTTCTTTGATAAGACCCATTGCGATACCCGCAACTGGTGCTTTAAGAGGAACACCCGCATCCATCATAGACAAAGACGCACCACAAACAGAGGCCATAGAGCTTGAACCGTTAGATTCAGTGATCTCAGATACCACACGGATTGTGTATGGGAATTCATCTTCAGAAGGCAACACAGCCTGAACACCACGACGCGCTAGACGACCGTGACCAATCTCACGACGACCAACACCACCCATACGACCACACTCACCAACAGAGTATGGAGGGAAGTTGTAATGCAGCATGAAGCTGTCTTTGCTTTCGCCAGTCAAACCATCTGTCATTTGTGAATCGCGGCTCGTACCTAGAGTACAAGTTGCAATCGCCTGAGTTTCGCCACGAGTGAACAAAGCAGAACCGTGAGTCTTGCTTAGCAAACCCACTTCTACGTCAATTGGACGAACCGTTTTGTTGTCACGACCATCAATACGAGGCTTGCCATCGATTACACGACGACGAACAATGCGTTTTTCAAGTTTAGAGAAAGCACCAACAACGTCAGCTTCTGTAAATTCGCCTTCTTCAGCAACAAGCGCAGCAACAGCAGCGTCACGAACAACACCTAGTTGAGCGTAACGAGCCATTTTCTCACTGATTCCGTATGCTTCTTCAATTTGAGCTGCATAACCAGACTCTAGAGCGTCAGTCAAAGAAACGTTTGCCGCTTCAGCTTCCCAATCCCAACGAGGCTTAGCGCACTCAGCTGCAAATTCAGTAATAGCTGAAATAGCCGTTTGCATTTCTTTGTGAGCATAAAGAACCGCACCTAGCATTTCGTCTTCTGTAAGCTCTTGTGCTTCAGACTCAACCATCAATACCGCGTCTTTAGTACCAGCAACAACCATGTCTAGCAAAGAACCGTCTAGATCAGAGTAGCTTGGGTTAAGCACATAACCAGACTCGTCGTTAAAGCCAACACGAGCAGCACCAATAGGACCGTTGAATGGAATACCAGAAATAGTCAATGCTGCAGACGTTGCCAACATAGCCGCAATGTCAGCGTCTAGGTCAGTGTTTGTTGACATAACAGTACAAACAACCTGAACTTCGTTCATGAACCCTTTAGGGAACAATGGACGAATTGGACGGTCGATCAAACGAGAAGTTAGCGTTTCTTTTTCAGAAGGGCGACCTTCACGTTTTAGGAAACCACCTGGGATTTTACCAACAGCGTAAGCACGCTCTTGATAATGAACAGACAGTGGGAAGAAGTCTTGACCTGGTTTAGCTGATTTAGCACCTACAACAGTAGCAAGTACTTGCGCATCACCAATTGTACAAAGAACAGCACCTGTTGCTTGACGAGCAATGCGGCCTGTTTCTAGCGTTACGGTATCGTTACCGAACTGAAAAGTTTTTGTAGTAATACTCACGCGTATTCCTTTTTATTAAAAATAATTCTTCTCCCAAAGACCTCTTTTTAAGCCAGTACTCATATAAACTCTTCTCGCTTCTCCCACTTACAGAGAGAAAAAAGTGTATATGAAGTACAGGCTGTCCCTTGGGAGACCAATAAAAAAAGGGCCATAATCACTTATGGCCCTTTCTCAGTCTTAGCGACGCAGACCTAGTTTTTTGATCAAACTAGTGTAACGTGCTGCATCTTTACGCTTAAGGTAATCCAACAACTTACGACGCTGGTTTACCATACGGATTAGACCGCGACGAGAATGATGGTCGTGGATATGAGCTTTAAAGTGACCTTGAAGACCTTCGATGTTCTTAGTCAACAATGCTACTTGAACTTCAGGAGAACCAGTGTCGCCTTCCGCTACTTGAAACTCTTTTACCAACGCTGCTTTTGATTCTGCAGACAATGCCATAATCTTAATCTCCAAATTAATATGCTATTAAAAGTAAAGGATAGCCGAGCATATTTTCAGTTATCCTAGACCAGCAAGTTTAACACTCTTTTTAGCAGAACTCACTGCTATTTATAAAGAGAACTCACTCGTATTAACTAATCGATAAGGACGAATAGTCGCCCCTTTAATCTGACCAAGACCTAAGAATCGCTGAGACTCATGATCGTACATTCTAATTACCGTTTCATGGTCTAATGAAACAGGACTTTGGACAGTTCGACCGAACATCATATCCAGCGAATCTACTTTAGGTAAATCCACTTTAACAAAATGCTCAACGGCCGTATCCATAGAAATTAGATGAGAATCTAACGCTTCATAACCTTGCTCTGCAATGGACTCAAACTCCTCCAACGTCATCATATTTTCAGGCAAGTATCCTGCCGTAGAAATACGATGCAATGAATGAAGATGAGCACCACAGCCCAATGCTTCACCAATATCCTCACCAATCGTTCGAATATAAGTACCTTTAGAACACTGAATATCTAAAGTCAGTGTATCTTCCGTTCTTGAAACAAGGGTAAGATTAGAAATAATAACGCGACGACGTTTCCTTTCAATGACAATACCCTGACGAGCATACTCATATAAAGGTCTTCCTTCATGCTTTAAAGCAGAATACATTGGTGGTATTTGCTCTATTTCACCACGAAATCTGTCCAAAACAGCCTCAAGCTCATCATCAGTAAGTGACGGTATCGACTCTTCCGTCAACACATCACCCTCTCGATCGCCTGTGGTTGTTCTTTTCCCCAGTTGAATACAGGTTAAATAGCGCTTATCTGCATCCAATAAATACTGAGAAAATTTAGTCGCCTCACCAAGACATAATGGCAACATTCCAGTTGCCAAAGGATCAAGCGCCCCAGTGTGCCCAGCTTTTGCCGCCTGATAAAGACGACGGACACGCTGCAGGGCTTGGTTAGAACTTAAACCTATCGGCTTATTCAGCAGGACAATACCGTCCACTGAACGCCATTTTGCTTTAACCATACGAACTTATTACTCGTCTTCTTTACCGTTTTTTGTCTCATCATCACGAATTGCTTCGTCAATAAGAGCAGACATGCGCGAGCCATTTACAACACTCTGGTCATAATGGAAACGCAAATGCGGCATAACACGAAGTTTTACTTCTTGTGCTAAACGACGACGCAAGAACCCTTTTGCACTATCAAGTGCTGCTTGGTTCTCAGCCAATACTTCTGGCTGATCATCTTTACCAAGAACGGTATAGTAAATATCCGCATAACCTAAATCTTTTGCTACACGCACTTCGTTGACAGTAACCAACCCTAAACGAGGATCTTTTACTTCAAACTGGATCAAGGACGCCAGCTCCTTTTGGAGCTGGTCACCAATCCGACTAGTACGACTAAATTCGCCTGCCATGATTTTGTCCTATTAAAGCGTACGCGCTACTTCGACGGTTTCAAAAACCTCGATCTTATCGCCTACTTTGACATCGTTGTAGTTCTTCACGCCGATACCACACTCCATACCGCGGCTAACTTCGTTAACAGCATCTTTGAAGCGACGAAGAGACTCAAGCTCACCTTCGTAAATAACAACGTCATCACGTAGTACACGAATCTGCTTGTTACGGTAAACCGTACCTTCGATAACCATACAACCAGCGATCAAACCAAACTTAGGCGAACGGAATACATCACGTACTTCAGCAGTACCTTTGATGTCCTCGCGAAGATCTGGAGACAACATGCCAGACAATGCAGATTTCACATCATCAATAATGTTGTAGATAACACTGTAGTAACGAAGATCGATGCTTTCACGCTCGATAAACTGCTTAGCTGAGCTATCTGCACGAACGTTGAAACCGAAGATAACCGCATCAGAAGCAAGTGCCAAAGTTGCGTCAGTCTCGGTGATACCACCAACACCACTAGAAACAACATTTACTTTTACTTCGTCTGTATTCAAGTCAGTCAAAGACTTGATCAAAGCTTCAAGAGAACCACGAACATCCGCTTTAAGAACCACGTTCAAGGTACGAACTTCGTCTTTGCCCATTTCAGAGAACAAGTTCTCTAACTTAGCAGAATGCTGACGCGCAAAGCGCACTTCACGGTACTTACCTTGACGGAAGTTAGCTACTTCACGAGCCTTACGCTCATCAGCAACCACAATGAATTCTTCACCCGCTTCCGGTGTTCCATCAAGACCAAGAATCTCAACAGGGATAGAAGGACCAGCGGCATCAATTGCTTTACCAGTTTCGTCCAACAAAGCACGCACACGACCCATTTGAAGACCAGCCAACACAATGTCGCCCTTCTTCAAAGTACCGTTTTGTACAAGCAGTGTCGCTACAGAACCACGGCCACGATCAAGGCGAGCCTCAACCACAACACCTTTAGCTGGAGCACTAGGCACAGCGGTAAGTTCAAGTACTTCAGATTGCAAAAGAACCGCTTCTAGAAGTTCTTCGATACCTTCACCAGATTTAGCCGATACGCCTACGAACTGAACGTCACCGCCCCATTCTTCTGGCACAACTTCTTGTGCAACAAGTTCGTTTTTAACACGATCTAAGTCCGCACCTTCTTTATCTATCTTAGTGATAGCAACAACCATAGGCACTTCAGCAGCGCGAGCATGCTGAATCGCTTCAATAGTCTGAGGCATTACACCATCATCAGCGGCACAAACAAGGATAACGATATCCGTTGCTTTAGCACCACGAGCACGCATGGAAGTAAACGCAGCGTGTCCAGGTGTATCCAAGAAACTAACCATGCCATGAGGTGTTTCAACGTGATAAGCACCAATGTGCTGCGTGATACCACCCGACTCACCCGCTGCAACGCGAGTAGTACGAATGTAATCAAGCAATGATGTTTTACCGTGGTCAACGTGACCCATTACAGTGACTACAGGTGCACGCTTAATCGCCTCACCTTCATAGTCAATCGCTTCAATCATGTCATTTTCGACAGCATTTTCGTCGATAAACTTAACCGTATGGCCCATTTCTTCAACAACAAGCGTTGCTGTATCACGGTCGATTGTCTGGTTAATGGTCGCCATCGCGCCCATTTTGAACATAATTTTAATAACTTCTGCGCCTTTTACTGCCATTTTCTCAGCAAGATCAGCAACAGTAATACTTTCTGGCAAAGCGACTTCATGAATCATCTTCGCTGTAGGTTTCTGGAAACCATGCTCTTGTTTAGCAGGCTTCTTATTCTTACGACCTAACTTACCGCGACGAGTAAATTCATCTTCATCATTCACGTTTACGCGTGAACGTTTGTTATCTGGATTAGCACGACCACGAGGCTTGTCTTTATCATTGTCATGTCTAACTGGACCCTTTTTGCCTTTAGGCGCAACAGTTGACTTTTTACTGTCCATTGCTGGTTGAGACGCTTTTTTCGGGTTTTTTGGCTGCTTCGGTGATTCCACGGGTTCTGCCGCTCCTATATCGGAAACATACTGCTCCGTATCATTTACCGCGCCAGCATCCGCTTTAGCAGGCTTCGCTGCTGCTTCTTGACGCGCTTTTTCTTCAGCTTCAGCTTTTGCTTTAGCTGCCTTCTCTTCTTCTAACTTACGCTCTGCTTCTAGGCGTGCTTTCTCTTCAGCCGCTAAACGCTCTTGCTCTTCCGCAAGACGTTTCGACAGCAATTCTTCCTGCTTTTGAGCTTCTTCGTCTGCATCATCGCGTTTAACATAGGTGCGTTTTTTCTTTACCGCAACATTAACCGCTTTTCCGCCGTCACCACGAGACAAAGTACTAGTGGTTTTACGCTGCAAAGTAATACGCTGACTTGTATCGCTTTCTTCACCATGCTGACGCTTTAAATAGTTCAACAGAACTTGCTTTTCTACTTCAGAGACTTCTTGGCTCGCACTTGTTTGAGGCAAACCAGCGTCTTTCATCTGAGCCAGTAGCTTATCGACTGGCGTATTTACCAATTCGGATAGTATCTTTACGGTTTGAACTGTCATTAAGTTCCCCCTTATGTACTCAGATTTTATTCAGATTCAGCAAACCAAGGTGCGCGAGCAGTCAAAATAAGACTAGCTGCACGCTCTTCTGTCATACCTTCAACATCAAGCAATTCATCAACTGATTGTTCAGCCAAATCTTCCATTGTAATTACCCCCATAGAGGCAAGAACCAATGCAAGGTGATTATCCATTCCATCCATAGCTAATAAGTCAGCTGCTGGTTTGGCATCATCTAATTGTTCTTCTGCTTGAAGTGCTTTATTCAAAAGAGCTTCTTTTGCTCGTGAACGAAGTTCATTCACTAAATCTTCATCAAATCCGTCAATATCTAACATTTCTTCCATTGGGACATACGCCACTTCTTCTAAAGAAGTGAATCCCTCATCGACCATCTGAATCGCTAAATCATCATCAATATCTAATCCAGTAACAAAGATATCGATTAGTTTTTGCGACTCTTCTTGCTGCTTCGCTTCAGCATCTTCGCTGGTCATCACATTCAAAGACCAACCTGTTAGAGCGGAGGCCAATCGAACGTTTTGCCCATTACGGCCAATCGCCTGAGCTAAATTATCACTCTTAACTGCGACATCCATAGAATGAGCGTCTTCATCAATCACAATAGAATCAACTTCAGCAGGCGCCATCGCATTGATAACCAATTGCGCTGGGTTATCATCCCAAAGCACGATATCAACACGCTCACCATTCATTTCGTTAGAAACAGCCTGAACTCGAGCACCACGCATACCAACACAAGCACCAATAGGATCAATACGACGATCATTCGTTTTAACCGCTATTTTTGCTCTTAGACCTGGATCGCGTGAAGCGCTGCGAATCTCAATAACTTCTTCTGAAATTTCTGGCACTTCAAGACGGAACAGTTCAACCATAAACGCAGGGGCGTTACGTGACAGAATCAACTGAGCACCACGGCTGTCTTCACGAATCTCAAGCAACAATGCACGAATTCTGTCATTCATTCTGAAGCTTTCACGAGCAATCAACTGATCTTTTGGCAAAGATGCTTCAGCATTCTCACCCAAATCAATAATCAAGCTATCGCGAGTCACTTTCTTCACTTGACCGTGAACAAGTTTGCCCACTTTCTCAGAATACAAAGCGACCATTTTAGCGCGTTCAGCTTCACGTACTTTCTGTACGATAACCTGTTTTGCTGTTTGTGCAGCAATGCGTCCAAACGCCTCAGACTCAACTTCTTCTTCGTAAATCTCGCCAATAGCAACGCCAAGATTTTGCTCTTCAGAATCATCAATTGTTAACTCGGAAGCAGGAGCAGAATAATCTTCATCCGCAACAATATTCCATTGACGGTATGTTTTGTAATCGCCCGTACGTTGATCAATAGATACACGAATTAATGCGTCTTCTTCAAAACGGCGTTTGGCAGCACTAGCTAAAGCAATTTCAACGGCTTCGAAAATAACTTGTTTCGGAACATCTTTCTCGTTGGAAACGGCTTCTACTACCAAAAGAATTTCTTTGCTCATCCTTTTAGCCTCTCTTCAAGGTTAATTTTTAAAATTGTGGAACTACATTTGCCTTATCAATCAAATCGATAGGCAACAAGTATTCTTCTTGATCTACACGAATAACAATATCTTCGCTTTCGATCCCCATTAGTTGCCCTTTGAATTTACGACGGCCATCGAAAGGCACTCGCAAACGCAAAGAAACAATAGAACCGATATAAGCCTGATACTGAGCCAAACTGAATAAAGGCCGATCTAAACCTGGTGACGAGACTTCTAGGTTATATTCCCCTGTGATAGGGTCTTCAACATCTAGAATAGAACTAACCTGACGACTGACACGAGCGCAATCCTCAACATCAATTCCTTTCTCATCATCGGTCTCAATAAAAATACGAAGCACAGAATCTTTACCTAGTGATAAATATTCCATTCCCCAAAACTCAAAACCTAACCCTTCAACAACTGGTCGAATGAGCTCTTCTAAAATCGTGTATTTCGCTGACAATCGTTTTCTCCGAATATCATTTTTGTAAAACGCAGAAACAAAAAACGGGCTCAAGGCCCATTTACATTAAAAACTTAGTGCAGCAGTACAGATAACAAAAAACCCCATATAGGGGTTCTTAGCACTCCCTTCAAAATAAATTGAGAGAGAAGCCTTCCAGAAGAAGGTTGTCAATCCTGACACTAAATACTCTAAGAACAAGCTGGTGCGCTTACCTAAGATAGGAAAACAAACAGAAAGCGAATACAAAAACACATAACACTTTCAACAAACCAGATTACTCTGCATCAATATTTCGACATCATACACAAAATACGATATCAATTCAATATTGGTGCGGATGGGGGGACTCGAACCCCCACGAGCATAGCTCACCACCCCCTCAAGGTGGCGCGTCTACCAATTCCGCCACATCCGCAAAACTCTTTCCAAACTCTTCAGTACAAAACGCCAGAAACTAAATGAAATTATTACTCAGTCACTGGAATATCAGAATTTGTTTTATTCTTTTCACCTAACTCTGGCAATCCTGTCGTTTCTTCAACCTGAGGAGCTGAAGGAACAAAATCAACCGCGCCAGAAACACCTTTCGCTTTCTCACTGGCAAAAAACGCCAAACCAAAACTGGTCAAAAAGAAAACCAAAGCGAAGACTGCGGTCATTTTCCCAAAGAAGCTGCCGCCACCTTGGCTACCAAATACTGTTTGGGATGCTCCACCACCAAAAGAGGCACCGGCATCCGCACCTTTGCCTTGCTGCAACAAAACCAACGCGATAATTAATACCGCTGCTAGTACATGCAAAACTAAAATAAGTGCTTCCATTTATTAACCTGCTGTTTTTACAATCGCGATAAATTCTTTTGCATCAAGTGATGCACCACCAACAAGAGCACCATCTACATCAGGCATTTTAAATAAAGCCGAGCTGGTTGATGCTTTAACACTTCCGCCATACAAAATCTGAACTTTCTCAGAAACAGATTTAGATGACTTAGCCAAAAAGGCTCTAATTGACTCATGAACGTCTTGAGCTTGTTCTGCACTTGCTGATAGACCTGTTCCTATAGCCCAAACCGGCTCATAAGCAACAACTAGCTTTTCAAATGCAGAAATACCAACTAAATCAATAACCGCTTGAATTTGACGTTCACAAACTTCAAGAGTTTTGCCCGACTCACGCTCAGCTAATGTTTCGCCGATACACAACATTGGAGTCAGACCCAATTCAAGTATCGTTTTCACTTTGGCTGCAACCAGCTCGTCAGATTCTCCATAAAGAGAGCGACGCTCTGAATGACCAACTAAAACGTACTTAACTCCAAAATCACTCAACATAGAAGCCGAAACTTCTCCAGTAAAAGCGCCTTTTATCTCTTGGCTTGCATTCTGAGCCGCCAAAACAATATGGCTACCAGAAATAAGGCTGTCGACCTGAGATAAATAAGGAAACGAAGGAGCAATAACTACTTCAGAGCCAGAACCATCCATCTCAAGAAGGCCATTAACAAGTGCAGAAATGCTCTCTTTTGAGCCATTCATTTTCCAGTTACCAGCAACTATCTTTTGACGAATCATATTCTAACCCCTAAATTCGAGGCGCCCATTCTATGGAATGGACGCTTTGGTTTCAAGCATTTATTTTTTCAATTCACAAATCACTTTATTCGCCGCTCTTTGACTCAACAATAGCGTTCACTTCGTCAACAAGATATTCAACCAACTCATCGACCGTATCATTATCACGCCCCTCAACCATTACCCTGATCAAAGGTTCTGTTCCAGACGCTCTAAGTAATACACGACCAAGCCCATTCAAACGCTCATTCGCAACCGCAATGGCCTTTTGCAAAGCTGGCTCTTCATTTGGAATAAACCGTTTAGCGACACGAATATTCTTTAGCTTTTGAGGAAACTTAACCAAACCGACAAGCAGTTCATCAAGGGCCTTACCCTCTTCAACCATGGCACGAAGAACCTGTAAAGCAGCGATAATACCGTCACCTGTAGTGGTAATAGAGCGACAGACGATATGCCCAGAAGGCTCACCACCCAACACCCAGCCGTGTTGCATCAGCTTCTCGTTTACATAACGGTCACCAACAGCTGCCCGGCTGAAACCAATTCCAGTTTCAGAAAATGCTAGCTCTAGGCCGAAGTTACTCATTAACGTCCCCACAACACCACCACTGAAGCGACCTGTGCGCATCAGATGATTCGCAATGATATACAAAATATCATCACCATCACGCACGACGCCATGGCGATCCACCAGTATTAGACGGTCACCATCACCATCTAACGCGATACCTAAATCGGCCTCTTCAGCTAAGACGTTTTTACGCAACAATTCAGGCTTAGTTGCACCACAGAATTCATTGATATTTAACCCATCAGGATTGATACCAATTGGAATTACTTCGGCGCCTAATTCAGAAAACACGCGAGGAGCGACATGATAAGTTGCACCATCAGCACAATCGACAACGATTTTTAAACCGCTAAGCTGCAGCCCAATAGGAAAAGTACCCTTGCAATACTCGATATATCGACCAGCGGCATCATCAATACGCTTCGCTCGGCCAATAAGACTGGATTCAACAACCTCCATCGGCTGCTCTAGGAAATACTCTATGCGCTCTTCAATTTCATCAGAAATCTTGCCACCTTCAGCTGAGAAAAATTTAATCCCATTGTCAGTGTAAGGGTTATGTGAAGCACTAATAACAATGCCTGCACTGGCACGAAACGTTCGCGTTAAATACGCAATTGCCGGTGTCGGCATTGGACCCACTAGGCGCACATCCGCCCCAGCAGCAACAATTCCTGATTCCAGCGCAGATTCAAACATATAACCAGAAATACGGGTATCTTTACCAATCAAGATTTTCTTATCATGTTCTTTAAAAACCTGACCTGCTGCCCAACCCAACTTCAACATGAACTCAGGTGTTATAGGCGCTGTCCCGACCTTACCTCGAATCCCATCTGTACCAAAATACTTACGCATTAAACCGCTCCCTCAATACGAGACATTAACGCCAACATTTCTACATGCGGCCTAACATCATGAACTCTAAATATACGTGCACCCTTCAAATAAGCAGAAGCATTTGCTCCCATGGTGCCATAAAGTCTTTCTTCCACAGGATTCCCTAGTACATCACCTATCATGGTTTTCCTAGAAAGCCCCATCAGCACCTCAAAACCTAATGACTTTAAAGTATCAGTATGACTCAACAATGATAAGTTATGGGAAAGCGTCTTTCCAAAGCCAATACCAGGGTCCAAAATAAGTCTAGAGCGATCAATTCCAACCGACTCACACGCAGCAACCCTAGACATCAAATACCCAACCACATCGCCCACCACAGAAGTGTAATCAGGTCGATCCTGCATTGTTTGAGGTGCACCTTTCATATGCATCAAACAGATAGGTAAATTTGTCTCAGCAGCGGCCAGCAAAGCCCCTTCACGCTCAAGCGCCCTTACATCATTAATCAGCCCCATACCAAGAGCCGAAGCTGCTCGAATGACATCCGGGGTGCTCGTATCAACAGAGACAATAATATCAAAGCGACGCTTGATCGCTTCAACAACAGGTAAGACACGATCCATCTCTTGCTGAGTGGATACAATTTCGGCACCAGGGCGCGTGGATTCGCCACCGACATCAATAATACTAGCGCCTTCTTGGATCATCACTTCAGATTGACGCAATGCCGCATCTAATGAGTTGAAAGCACCACCATCTGAAAAGGAATCTGGGGTTATATTTAATATCCCCATAACATGAGGAAGGGATAAGTCTAACGACTTATCCCCAAATGACATTAACGACATGAAAAAACCATATCAAAAAGTACTATTTGAAATCACTCACCTGTTGATTTAGGCGACACCTGACCAGAAGTTGCATCTGCATCATCCGCTTTCACGTCATCATCAGACGATAAAACCGCATCATCCTTAACTTGATCAGCATCTTCTGCTTTAGGAGCCTTGGAACCTGGATCAGACCAGCCTTCAGGCGGTGACGGTTTTTTTCCGTCCATGATTTCTTTAATTTGCTTAGCATCAATCGTTTCATACTGCATCAAGGCTTCTGCCATAACATCCAGTTTTGAACGATTTTCAACCAAAATCTTTGTCGCAGTCTCATAACAACGACTAATAATATCCTGAACCTCAGCATCAATAACCTTACCTGTCTCAGGCGAGAAATAGTTCGATTTACTGCCCGTTGGCCCAGAAATAAAGCTACCACTATTGTCATCTTCTTCGTACGCGAAAGGACCTAGTTTTTCAGACAAGCCCCACTTGGTAACCATGTTGCGAGCAATACTAGTAGCGCGTTCAATATCATTTGAAGCGCCCGTTGAAACACCATCAAAGCCATGAATCATTTCTTCAGCGATACGACCGCCGTACAAACTACAAACCTGACTTTCAAGACCGCGCTTACTGATACTGTATTTATCTTCCTCTGGAAGATACATGGTGACACCTAAAGCACGACCACGAGGAATAATAGACACTTTATAAACAGGATCATGTTCAGGCATCAAGTAACCAATAATGGTATGACCCGCTTCATGGTATGCCGTGTTTAACTTTTCTTTATCACTCATCACCATGGTCTTACGTTCAGCACCCATGAGGATTTTATCTTTCGCTAACTCAAGCAACTCCATATTCACTAATCGACGATTAGAACGAGCTGCAAACAATGCCGCTTCGTTTATCAAGTTCGCTAAGTCTGCACCAGAAAACCCTGGTGTACCACGAGCGATGTTTTTTGGCTCAACATCATCATCACAAGGCACTTTACGCAAATGCACCTTAAGAATCTGTTCACGACCACGAATGTCTGGCAAACCAACTTGAACCTGACGGTCAAAACGGCCTGGACGCAACAATGCTGGGTCCAATACGTCTGGGCGGTTAGTCGCCGCAATAACGATAATACCTTCGTTACCTTCAAAACCATCCATTTCTACCAATAGCTGGTTCAATGTCTGCTCGCGCTCATCGTTACCGCCTCCCATACCGGAACCACGGTTACGACCTACGGCATCGATCTCATCGATAAAGATAATGCATGGTGCGTGTTTTTTAGCTTGTTCAAACATATCACGAACACGAGACGCACCAACACCCACAAACATTTCAACGAAATCAGAGCCCGAAATAGTAAAGAAAGGCACCTTAGCTTCACCAGCAATCGCTTTTGCCAGCAAGGTTTTACCCGTACCCGGAGGACCGCACATCAAGATACCACGTGGAATTTTACCACCAAGGCGTTGAAACTTACTTGGCTCTCTTAAGAAATCGACAAGCTCTTCGGTATCTTCTTTCGCCTCATCACAACCAGCCACATCGGCAAAGGTTGTTTTAATCTGGTCTTCAGGTAACAGACGCGCTTTTGACTTACCAAAAGACATTGGTCCGCCCTTGCCGCCGCCACCGCCTTGCATTTGGCGCATGAAAAACATGAAGATGGCAAGAATAAGAAGAATAGGAAAACTGGCGACAAGCAATTGAGTCCAAATGCTTTGCTGCTCAGGCATACGCCCTTCAACAACCACATTATTACTCAGCAAGTCGTCCATAATTTTTGGATCAGCTGCCGCTGGACGCACAGTATCAAAGGTGTCGCCACTGGTTCTACTACCACTAATGGTGTAACCATCAACAACCACTTTGGCAATACGACCATCCTGAACTTCTTTTACAAATTCAGAGTATGAAATTCGGTTCGTATCAGATGTCGTATTAAAATTATTAAATACAGTTAGTAGTACAGCTGCTATTACCAACCACAACAGTATATTTTTCAGCATATCGTTCAAGAGCACACCTCTAAACGGTTATTTAAAATGTATCTGGTAATCATACCAGAACATATCCCATTAACCTTTATATTGTCTTCCTAATAAGTAAACTTCACGACTTCTTGCTCGCGATGCATCTGGTTTACGTGTTACTACTGACCCAAATTGAGCCCGCATAGTTTTCAGGTATTCTTCGAACCCTTCACCCTGAAACACTTTTACCAGAAAATTCCCACCTGGACGCAATACTTGTGCCGCCATATCCAAAGCAAGTTCTACAAGATACATAGCTTGTGGCTGATCAGAAGAACTGTTACCACTCATATTGGGGGCCATATCTGAAATTACAAGATCTGCTTTCTCATCTCCAATTTCAGCCAAAATAGCCTCGTACACTTCCTGCTCAGTAAAATCACCCTGAACAAAACGCACGCCCGGCAAGGGTGCCATCTCCAATATATCAGAAGCCACAATTGTTCCATGATCCCCAACAAGTTTTGCTGCCACTTGTGACCAACCACCAGGAGCAGCGCCAAGATCCACAACTCGCATAGCGGGTTTGAATAGCTTGTCTTTATCGTTAATCTCTATCAGCTTATAACTGGCTCTAGAGCGATAACCATCTTGCTGGGACTTTTTGACATATGGATCGTCAAAATGTTCCTTCATCCAATTATTACTACTTTTTGATCTTGCCACGTTTTCATCATACCTAAATTAGTCAATATTCCGCTATAATATCGCTTAACCTCTTAAGCCTCCAATAAAGAGGGTCAACTAATATGAGAAAATTTAACTATGAGTCTAACAAACGCCCAAAAAAAGCAATATCGCCTAATCGGCCACGCGCTAAATCCTGTGGTTATGATTGCGGGCAACGGTTTAACTGAAGCCGTATTAACTGAAGTAGATCGCGCATTAGAAGATCACGAGCTTATTAAAGTACGCATTAGCATCGCGGATCGCGAAGTTCGTACCGCTCTTATTGCAGAAATCAGTAAAATCATGAAATGCGAAACTGTTCAGACTATTGGCAAAGTAGCACTTTTTTACCGTGCAGCTTTAGAGCCAAACCCAAAGCTTTCGAATCTTCTTCGCTAAATACACCATGAGATAGTCTTTTTTGAACAAAAAACAGACTATCTCTAAACTCTTCAACGATATGGCCGATACTCTTGATAGCGAATCAAGGAGTCGTATTATGCTGTTCATAGAGGCGCTCAATCGAGCATCAAATCAACCGAGCGAGAGAAAAACCATTTCTCGGGTCAAATATCGCCCTATAACCAGTAATCAAGATTCAGTTGACCTAAGCTCTGCTGCGCATCAGGTAAAAGAAATATACCTAGATAGCCAAAATAAAGAATCGCTTACGGCCTCAACCAGTATATTTGCCAACCTAATTGAACACGTACTCAGCCACATATTTGAAGCTAAGTTCCACATTCATTCACCAGAAGAACTCGACTTAGACAAAAAAGAATGGCGTCTTTTTTTACAAGTCCCCCCTATACACGCAAACAAAAACAACAAAACAGCGGGATACATGGCACCAGAGATTCATCGACGACCACCAGCAAAACAACTCATTTTCCACATTCCGGTTAAGCCTTCATACGGAATACCTGTGGAAATGACCCTACTTTTATCGCCACATAACGGCTCCCCTGAAACATTAGAGCTTTTTCACTCGCTCCCTAAAGAAAATTCTCTGCCTGTACTAAAAACACCGTATCCGCCAGAATTTTTGGATCAGCAAACCAGGCATCACCACATTTTACTGGATCAAGATGGCGAGCCAGATCAGCTCTCAGCCCTCTATGCTCATGTTAATCAAAGTAAGTTAGCTGAAGAAAGTTCACTGCCAAAGCAGATGTTTGGTTTAAGAATTTGGCGAGCCAAGAACAACGCCCTAACACCGATAGTATTAGGAAGTAATAAAATAGGCCTGCTTTTTGTCGGTCACTACACAGCACTAGAAGGCAACATTCACAGCGTAGAGCAAAGCGCTAGACAAGCATCCAATCTCTATACCAAAGCC
Source organism: Marinomonas alcarazii (assembly GCF_003208215.1). GTDB lineage: Bacteria > Pseudomonadota > Gammaproteobacteria > Pseudomonadales > Marinomonadaceae > Marinomonas > Marinomonas alcarazii. The sequence goes on along the minus strand of NZ_QKLW01000004.1, from coordinate 45,669 downwards.
TAATTGTAAACGCCAGCCAATAAAAAACCCTTCAAGCCAGAAGCTTGAAGGGTTTCAGTAACAAAACACTAGAGTTAAATACTAAAGCTTGCGCCACAACCACACGTTGATGTGGCATTAGGGTTCTGCACCACAAAGCGCGAGCCTTCTAAGTTTTCTTTATAGTCTACTTCAGAGCCAACTAAGTATTGGAAGCTCAACGGATCGACCACTAAAGTCACTCCATTACGCTTAACTTCTGTATCGTCTTCTTGATGCTCTTCATCAAACGTAAAACCATACTGAAAGCCAGAGCAACCGCCCCCTGTTACATAAACTCGCAACATGAGTCGATCGTTCTCTTCTTCTTCAATCAAAGATTGCAACTTAGCCGCAGCTGCGTCTGTAAACTCGATAGGATCAATCGATTCAACCATGCTCATTTCAATACCACTAAAACCATTTCAATAAATGAATTATCCGCTTATCCGAGTAATTTAGTCAAGTATAGATCAGTGCTCTCGAGTAGAACGGAAACGTACTTCAGGCCATTTCTCTTCGGCCATCATCAGATTTACTCTTGTTGGCGCTAAATAAGTTAAATGGCCACCGCCATCAATCGCCAAATTATCACGACATTTGTTCTTAAATTCTTCAAACTTCTTAGCATCATCACATTCAACCCAGCGAGCGGTATTAACGTTAACGGGTTCGTAAATGCACTCAACTTTGTATTCGTCTTTTAAACGATAAGCCACAACTTCATATTGCAACTGACCTACCGCACCAACAATCAGTTCATTATTGCGTTGTGGCATAAATAGCTGAGTAGAACCTTCTTCGGAAAGCTGCTGCAACCCTTTCTGTAACGCTTTCATTTTCATTGGATCTTTCAAGCGTACACGGCGAAACAATTCTGGGGCAAAGTGAGGAATACCTGTAAATTTCAAATCCTCACCTTCTGTAAAGGTATCACCGATTTGAATCGTGCCATGGTTATGCAAACCAATGATATCACCAGAAAATGCCTCATCAACACCCTCACGATCGCCAGCGGTGAAAGACACCGCATCCGTCACCTTAATATCTTTTCCAATGCGACAGTGACGCATTTTCATGCCGCGGCTGTAGGTTCCTGAACACACTCGCATAAACGCAATACGGTCACGGTGCTTTGGATCCATATTGGCTTGGATTTTAAAGATAAAACCAGAGAACTTTTCTTCTTTCGCGGCAACTGTACGAGAGTTTGTTTCGCGATCGATCGGTGCGGGAGCCCACTCAACAAAGCCGTCCAGCATTTCGCGAACACCAAAGTTAGACAACGCCGTACCAAAGAACACAGGCGTTAATTCACCAGCAAGATACGCATCATGATCAAACTCATGACTAGCACCACGAACTAACTCGATCTCTTCAACGTACGCTTCCCAATCATCACCAAGCAACTCCTTAGCTTCATCAGACTCTAACCCTTCAATACGAATGTCATCCATCAAAGTATGACCACGTCCACGAACAAATACGTGGATAGTATCAGTATAAAGGTTATAAACCCCTTTAAAGAAATCACTCATACCTATGGGCCACGTGATAGGAGCCGCGGCAATTTTCAATACATCTTCCACTTCGTCAAGCAACTCAATCGGATCACGAATATCGCGGTCCATTTTGTTAATGAAAGATAAAATAGGCGTATCACGAAGACGACAAACATCCATCAACTTGATCGTGCGATCCTCTACACCCTTCGCACCGTCGATCACCATCAACACAGAATCAACAGCTGTTAACGTTCGGTAGGTATCTTCAGAGAAATCTTCGTGCCCAGGGGTGTCCAGCAAGTTAACCGTACGATCTCTATAAGGAAACTGCATCACAGAAGAGGTAATCGAGATACCACGCTGCTTCTCCATTGCCATCCAATCTGATGTGGCATGCTTATCACCTTTACGCCCTTTCACTGAACCTGCAGTCTGTATCAGCTGCCCTAGTAACAGCAATTTTTCAGTGATAGTAGTTTTACCGGCGTCTGGGTGGGAGATAATAGCGAAAGTACGTCTATCGCTTACTTCATTAAGGAAATTCTGGTCTGCCATTAAAGTGTTCTTTTAGGTTATACGCGAGCTTATTATAAAGCCCCGTGATGTTAATCTTGGATTCTATACGCCTATTTTCGCTGATCTCGACGTTATAAACAATCAATGCTCTACGAATTATTCGCAAACGCTTACTTTAACTCTCTTCAGTAAACAGTTTACTGCACAAAAAAAGGAGCCAAAGACGGCTCCTTTTTTACTTATTAGCTTTGCTTTTAGCTAAGCTCAATTACTCTGCGTTTTCTTCAGTTACTAATCCATCTGGACGTTTCGGAAAGATCCGACGAACAACAACAAAGAATAAAGGCACAAAGAAAATAGCCAATACAGTTGCCGTCAAAGTACCGCCCACGATACCTGAACCTATAGAAATTCGACTATTTGCACCCGCACCAGAAGAAAGCGCTAGCGGTAAAGTACCCACCATAAACGCCAAAGACGTCATGATAATAGGACGTAAGCGCAAGCGAGCAGCTTGAGCAGCAGCATCCCACACCCCAAGTCCTCGTCGATAAGCCGCTTCAGCGAACTCTATGATCAAGATCGCATTCTTAGACGACAAACCTATGGTGGTTAATAACGCAACCTGAAAATACACATCGTTTTCCAAGCCTCGCAAATGCGCCGCTGCAGCAGAACCTATTACCCCAAGAGGAATAACCATGATCACCGAGAAAGGCACAGTCCAGCTCTCATACAAGGCTGCAAGACATAGGAATACAACCAAAATCGAAATGGCGTACAACAATTGCGTCTGCCCACTCGATAAACGCTCTTGATAAGACAAACCACTCCAAGAGCCTGTTACACCAGGTAAGTTGTTCGTAATACGCTGCAATTCATCCATGGACTCACCCGAACTCACGCCAGGAGCTCCTGAACCTTGAATTTCATAAGAAGCGAGGCCGTTAAAACGAGACAAACTCTTCGGTCCATATGTCCATTCGCTTTTAGCAAAAGCAGAAAATGGCGTCATCGTATTGTCATTACTTCGAACATACCAGTGCTGTAAATCTTCAGGAGCAGAACGGTATTCCGCTTCACCTTGCATATAAACAGTCTTAACACGACCACGGTCGATAAAGTCATTGATATAACGACCAGCCCACGCGCTGCTCAAGGTTGAGCTGATATCAGATAAAGACAAGCCAAGCGCAGACGCTTTTTCTTGGTCTATATCAATATGCAGTTGCGGCCCTTCAGACTGTGAACCCAAGCGAACACCAGTCAATAACGGGCTTGCATTAGCATCGTTAAGCAAATTATTTCGCATCTCAAGCAAGGTTTCACGATCAGTGTTACCGGTTGCCTGAAGCTGGAAAGTAAAGCCACTACTCTGACCCAAACCTTGGATTGAAGGCGGAATTAGAGAGAAGATTTGCGCATCACGTATACCTGCAAAAGCACCATAAGAACGACCAACGATAGCGCTAGCACTATTCGCAGGGCCAATTCGCTCACTCCAATCTTTTAACGCAATGAACGCCAAACCTGCGTTTTGGCCACTGCCCATAAAGTTAAAGCCAGAAATAGTGAACACGTCATTAACATTGTCTTTCTCAGTTTCGAGGAAATAGTTTTCCACTTCCTGCATGACCTTATCAGTACGAGACATAGAGGCGCCTTCAGGCAAAGACACCATAACCATCACTCGACCTTGGTCTTCGGTTGGCAAGAAACCAGAAGGCAAATTCAACATCAAGCCGCTTAAACCGGCAACGATCATGCCGTATACCAGCATCCAGCGAACAGGCTTTTTAATGATACGACTAACACCATTAAAATATTTGCCCGTAAAGCGGTCAAAGTTTCGATTAAACCAACCACCAAGACCCTTATATTCATCTGAATGATCTTTTGGTTTTAACAGAGTCGCACACAAAGCTGGCGTTAAGGTTAATGCCACAATCACAGACAAAACCATGGCAGCAACGATGGTTACCGAAAACTGTCGATAAATAACCCCCGTAGAACCACTAAAGAACGCCATCGGTAAAAATACCGCAGACAAAACGACCGCAATACCGATAAGGGCACTTGTTATCTCCTTCATGGACTTGATCGTCGCCTCTTTAGGAGACAGCTTTTCTTCTTCCATGACTCGCTCAACGTTCTCAACCACAACGATGGCGTCATCAACAAGCAAACCGATAGAGAGTACGATACCGAACATGGTCAGCGTGTTGATCGAGAAACCAAATACCTCCAACACACCAAATGTACCTAAAAGTACAACAGGCACTGCAATTGCAGGAATGAGCGTCGCACGCCAGTTCTGCAAAAAGACGAACATCACAATGATTACCAAAGCAATGGCTTCAAAGAGAGTTTTGACCACTTCTTCGATGGATATTTTAATAAAGTCAGTATTATCAACAGGGAATGAAAATTTATACCCTTCAGGCAAACTGCCAGACAAATCATTCAACGTCTTTTTCACCGCTTCCGACGTCGATAAGGCATTTGCGCCTGGCGCCAACATCACAGCCAAACCAGAGGCAGGGTGTTTATTCAAACGGGGAATGTAGCCATAAGACTCACTACCAAGTTCAACCCTTGCAACATCACTCAAACGAACCGTTGCACCACTGTCATCATAAGTCAGTATGATGTCTTTAAACTGCTCTGCCGTTTGTAATTTAGACTGAGCGGTGACTGTGACGTTAAGTTCTTGCCCTTTAACAATCGGGTAAGCACCAAGGCTACCTGCAGCAACCTGAGTATTTTGAGCATTAATTGCTGCTGCGATATCAGAAGGCATCAACTTATAAGAGGCCAATTTCAGTGGATCCAACCAAACGCGCATGGCGTAAGCCGCACCAAATACTTGGATACTACCAACACCATCAACACGAGAAACAGGGTCCTGAATGCTTGACACTAAAAAGTCAGAAATATCATTTGCTGTATCTCTATCTGTCTCATCATAAACAGACGCTACCATCAAAAAGTCTGAGTTCGCTTTGCGAACAGTCACACCGTTTTGCTGAACAGACGTTGGCAAATTGGACGTAATTTGCTGAATTTTATTTTGCACTTGTACTTGTGCAATATCAGCATCTGTACCTTGCTCAAAAGTAACATTTATACTTGCACGACCACTTGAGCTACTGGAAGACGAGAAATATAAAAGACCGTCAAGGCCAGTCAATTGCTGCTCTAATACTTGAGTAACACTGTTTTCAACCGTTTCAGCTGAAGCACCAGAATACGTTGCTGAAATACTAATCGTAGGTGGCGCTACATTAGGGTATTGAGAGATTGGTAAGGCCGTTATTGCACCAAGACCTGCCAGCATAATCGCAATGGAAATAACCCACGCGAATACCGGACGATTGATAAAAAAATGAGCTAACATAGATTAATTCCCTTGAGTCGAAGAACCGCTGGCATCGACAATAGCACCAGTCTCACTATCTCGTTTCATTGCAAACGGCACGACTTCAGTGCCTGGTTTTGCCTTCATAGAACCTTCAACAATGACTTTTTCACCCGATTGAATACCAGAGAGAACCAACCACTGATTACCCAAAGAGCGTTCAATGTTCAAAATACGGCGCTCAACCACATTTTTATCGTTAACAACCAAGGCAACAGGATTGCCTTTAACGTCACGAGAAACGGCTTGCTGAGGCACTAGAATCGCTGAATTATGTGTTAGCTCATTAATCAAGCCACGAACAAACATTCCCGGCAAAAGAAGGTTATCTGGATTTGGAAATTCAGCACGCAACGTGACACTACCGGTGGACTCATCTACGCTTATTTCTCTGGCTTTCAAACTACCTTTATATTGGTACTCTGTGCCATCTTCTAGAATCAAAGAAACTTGATTTGAGCCACGCTCAACACCCTCTTTCGTTAAAAACGTACGCTGTTTAAGCTGATCCAAACTTGTTTGAGATAAGTCTACAAAAATAGGGTCCAATGAACGAACCGTTGTCATAACGGCAGCCTGACTACCCGTCACCAAGGCACCTACAGTAACGCGAGAGATACCGATTCGACCATCGATAGGGGATTTGATTTTAGTGTAACCTAAATTGATTTTGGCGTTTTCTAACGCGGCTTCAGACCCTTTTTGCCTTGCTTTAGCTTCTAGAAAAGCCACTTGCGCATCATCTAAATCTTGCTGAGAAACATTATTTTGCTTACGCAGCTCTGTGTAGCGTTGCAGTTTCAACTGCGCAGATTTGAGGCTTGCATTCGCTGACTCTAAGTCCGCTTGAGCTTGGTTATAAGAAGAAACATAAGTAGAGTCATCCAATTCGTAAAGCAAATCACCTGCTTTAACATTTTGACCTTCCTCAAAAAAACGCTTCTTAACGATTCCACCCACCTGCGGACGAATTTCTGCGACCAAGCTTGAAGTGGTACGTCCAGGTAATTCAGCAATTAGATCTGTTTTTTGGGCTTCAATACTAACGACTCCCACTTGCACTTTCGGAGCCGGTGGTTTTGCAGAAGCAGACTCAGCAGCCTCTTCCTGACAACCAGCCAACAAAAAAATAACTAACACGCTTAAAGCATATTTAGATTTAGACAACATTGAGGAAACTTCCTTTCGAGATATTGAGAATGACCATTCACTAGCACTATAATACAAGAAATGTACCTAATATATGTCAAAACGTGCAAATAAATGAGATCTATTAAGCCGCCATGTCACAGCGATCAGCGAAAGCAATGCATTATTGATGCCACTGAACAACACGCCCTTGTGAAAGGCTTTCATAAAGCCAGTATGAGCGAAATTGCCAAAACAGCTGGACTGAGTGTTGGCCAAATTTATCGATACTTTGCACACAAAGATGACATTATCTGCGCTTTAGTAGACCAATTTACCGAAAAAAGATTACAGTTTATGGCGTCTTTTTTAGATAAAAAAGATTGGCTAAACCGACACTTTTCTGAAGAAAATCAAGACACTCATAGCATGAGAGTGATGCACTATGAAATCCAAGCGGAAGCATCACGTAACCCTGTTATCGAGAAAATCTATATGGAATCCAATAACCGCTTACAAGCTCGCGCGGTAAAAATTCTTCAATCTCAATACCCCAAAATGGCAAAAGCAGAAATCATCGCACGTATTGAAATACTCGTTACGCTTACTGAAGGCTTACTGGCCAGATGGGACTCACAGAACAGACCTTTTAACGAAGAAACGCAGTTAATCTATCAGCAAACTTTAGACACGATTCTGCCCGATTAAATATTCACTCAGAAGTTTAAAACTCTCTCATGAATATTTACGCGTTTTGAATATGCCCCTAATTTGAGGCCAGCGGCTAATTAACATCGCAACAAAGATCAAAAAACAGCCAAATATCTGACCACCCGACATCGACTCCCTAAACCAAAATACCGCAAAGATAGCAGTCCAAACAGGCTCCAAATTCATAATAACTGCCGCATGACTTACTGGCGTCAAACTCATCCCATAAGCTTGTAATAAAAACCTCAGACTACTGGCAATCAAAGTACTCGCAAGGAACCAACCGGCCACCTCAAGACTAATGCTGTGCGGAAGCGATTCTGTTAACAGTGATAGCAACAATAAGACACAGCCTGCCGCCAATAACTGAATCGTCGTTAATACTAAAACATGCATACGCATAGAAAAACGCGACAATAAATTAAGCTGAAACGCCAAGCCTAACGCCGAACAAAAAAAGTACACATGGGCAAATTCGAAATCCAAGCCATTATCCAATGCCAAAAAAGCCAAGCCTAAAACAGCCACAGGCAAGGCAAGCCAGATACTCAATGGTGGCCTAGCGCCAAACATAAATCGCGCAATCAAAGGCACCAAGACAACCCCTAGGCTGGCGATAAAAGCCCCCACTCCTAAGTTCGAACCTTGATCTAAGCCTTTCACCCAAAACATCATGGTGATCCCCATCACCAAACCGACCAACCCCGCCCGCTTAACATCCTGCCAGTTTAGCCCCTGAAAATATTTCAACCCAGCAAGATACAAAACAAAACCCGCAACAAGAAAACGTACCCCCATAAAAAACTGCGGTGGCATTCCTGAGATGGCTTCTTTTGAAAAGATCCAACCAAACCCCGCCAAAATAGTGACGAAGACTAAAATCAATTCAGCTTTCAGATGAGTCCCTTGTTTCAAGAGCTTTCCTTACTTAAAAATAATAATGTTGGACAGAAAAGGCGCTCCCCCTACCAAATGCAAGACACAAAAAAGCCTGCATACCGAGTGAGCTATCACTAAGTTCGCAGGCTTTAAAAATTTATTGCTTGTTACTAAACCTTATTTGCTTTCGTACCTTTAGGCCAGCTAATAAAAATAGAAATCAAAGCGGCAACGGCCAATAACCAACTGTATTGGACATAACTAATTAGTTCTAATGGTGACACCTTCGCTAAAGAAGAAGCCAATAAGATTTGCGCGCCATAAGGCAAGATACCTTGTACCACACAAGAGAAAATATCCAACAAGCTAGCACTGCGTTTCGAATCAACATTGTAGCGCTCAGCAATATCTTTTGCGACTGAACCATTAATTAAAATAGACACCGTATTGTTGGCTGTGCATAAATTAGTCAACGCGACAGCAGCACTGATACTCAACTCTCCAGCACGAGTAGAGCCTTCTTTCGCTCCTAGGCCACGGCTAATACGCTCAATCGCACCAACCAACCAAGCCAAGCCGCCTTGTGATTTCATTAATCCAGCAAGACCACCAATTAACAAAGATAAAATCAGAATCTCTTGCATCCCAGTGTAACCCGCATAAATATCCGCGGACCAAGAAGCCACTGAATAGTCAGGCTGCATCGTCAGACCAATCACACCTGCCAAGATAATGCCACTAAACAAGACTAAAATGACATTCACCCCAGCCACAGCCAAGCCCAAAACGGCCACATAAGGCAACACTCGAATCAGCTCGTAATCTTGAACATCGGCAATATGCGCTTCTTCACTCTGAAAAAATAACCACACCAAAGCCGCCAGTGCCGCTGGCAAAGCAATTTTAAAGTTCATGCGAAATTTATCTCGCATATCACAGCCTTGCGTTCTCGTTGCCGCGATTGTGGTATCGGAGATAATCGACAAGTTATCACCAAACATCGCACCGCCAATCACAGTCCCTACTGTCAATAACAAAGGCAAATCCGCAGCTTCCGCAACACCAATAGCAATTGGCGCAATAGCGGCAATGGTTCCCATGGAAGTCCCCATCGACGTTGCAACGAATGCGGTGATAACAAACAAGCCCGGCAATAATAAAGAGGCAGGTACAATGCTCAAACCAAAGTTAACCGTTGCATCCACTCCGCCAACGCTTTTTGCTACGCTGGCAAAAGCGCCCGCCAACAAATAAATCAAGATCATAGTGATAATCGTGTTATCACCTACGCCTTGAATAAAAGTCTCAATACGCTGATTGAAGTGTCCTTTACCTAACAAAATAGCCAAGGCAATCGCAGGTAAAATAGCGACAGGTGCAGAGATCTGATAGAAGGCGAAATCGACACCTTCAGACTGATACCAAAGGCCACTGCCAACAAAAAGAACAAGGAAAAGTAACAATGGCAACAATGCCAAAGGAGATTTAGAAGTCATATCGTCTGAGGATTCCAGATTAAGTTAACCCTGCAACTTTTGGTCTTAGGGAAGAAAGGCGCGAATGATAGTAAAAAGTCGTCAACGAGACCAATAATAATTAGCAATGTCGTTGTCACAAAACGTTATAACCAAAAAATCAAATATATCACCTTTTTATTCAATATAGACATATACACAATACTAGAACTCACAAGCAATAAAAAACCCAATCATTAAGACAAACCATTATTGGCTAGCCTTAACCTTGGGTTTTTCTTTTAGCTATAAAACCACCTAGCTATAAAGCAAAGAACTCTTAGGTTATTTTTTCAGTTTATAAGCGACGACATAGTCTCCAATCGTGGTGCCAATAGAACCGTGTCCACCAGCTACCTGAACAACCATTTGCTCGCCTTTGCTGTTCAAATATGTCATTGGTGTTGCTTGACCACCTGCTGGCAAACGCCCTTTCCATAACTCTTTACCCGTAGACAAATCATAAGCTCGCAAATAGTTATCCACGGCTGCTGCCATAAAGACAACACCACCATCCGTGATAACGGGACCGCCAATTCCAGGCATACCCATTTCGATTGGTAGCTTAAGTGGCGTCATATCTTCAATTGTGCCGTTTTTATGCTTCCACACCGTTTTGCCCGTTTTAAGATCGACACCAGCAACATAACCCCAAGGTGGCTGCTGACAAGGCACGCCTAATGGCGATAAGAAAGGTTTCAACTCAACCGCATAATCTGCGCCTTCATTTGAGTTTAGGCCCTGCTCGCCCTTATTTGATTCTCCCAAATCAACACCATCTTTTGGCACTAGGGTTGATGTAAAGGCTAGATAAAGCGGCATACCAAACATTTGCTGACGTTTAGGGTCAACGGCAATGCTGCCCCAGTTGAATACCCCAAAATTACCAGGATAGACGATGGTTCCCTGCAACGAAGGCGGAGTGTATCGGCCCTCATAACGTAACTGCTTAAACTGGATTCGGCACATGAGCTGGTCCAAAGGTGTACCACCCCACATATCAGCCTCTGTCAATTTAGCTGGCTTAAACGTCAACGCCGAAGTGGGTTGGGTTTTCGCAGCATAATCTCCAGGAATCGTGCCCTGTGGCGCAGGCTCTTCTGTAATAGGGAAAATCGGCTCGCCCGTTTTCCTATTCAATACGTACACATCACCTTGCTTAGTGGGCACCACCAGAGCAGGCTGCTTACCCGTTGGCGTATCTAAATCCAACAACGCGGGTTGGGCAGGGGTGTCCATATCCCATAAATCGTGATGAACAAATTGTTGAACCCAAGCAACCTGACCCGTTTCAAGGCTCAGAGCCACAACAGAGGTTGCGTATTTTTCTTCCGCAGGAGAACGGTACATACCCAGTTGATCCGGCGTGCGGTTCCCCATTGGGAAATACACCAAACCTAGATCTTCATCAGCACTGGCAACAGACCAACTGTTTGGTGAGCTTGTCGCATAGGTTTCATTAGGACCAATCGGTGTTGTGTCATCTGGATGGCCTGAATCCCAGTTCCACATCAACTCACCTGTTTTTACATCATAAGCACGGATCACACCTGAAGGCGAGTTCACCGCATAATTATCATTCACCGATCCCGCGACAATCACCACACCACCAGCCACTATTGGCGGCGACGTAGAATAATAATAACCAGACTGTTTGAATGGCATATTGTGCATTAAGTCCAATTCACCATTATCAGCAAAGTTAGCACAACGGGCACCAGTGGTTGGATCCACAGCCACTAGACGAGCATCAGACGTAGGTAAAAACAACTGAGCATCACATTGCATACTCGTTAAGCTTTCAGCAGGTACAGATGATTTTTGAACAGGAGGAAGAGGCGCATTCGAAGGCGGTAAATAAGATACACCACGGCAAGTCTGATGCTGACGCTGACTTTCTTCAGGAACTTTTGCATCATAAACCCATTGTTCTTCACCAGTATCGGCATCTAAAGCCACAATCCAGTTATGTGGCGTACACACATAAAGAGCATTCGCCAACTTTAACGGAGTTGCCTCATAAGTCGTCTCACCAACGTCTTTTGGACCTTTTTTATCACCTGTTTGATACTGCCAAGCAACTTGAAGCTGATCAGCATTATCAGGGGTTATCTGCGCCAAAGGCGAAAAACGCTGGCCTAAGTTACTGCGTCCATACGCATTCCACTCCCCTTGATTCACATCCCCCATGTCGGCGTCAGGAATGCTAACAGAGCGAGTCATTTGCCCTTCGATCGTCGTTGGAGATGTCATAAATAGAGGCGATATAGTCACCAAGGCAGTCGCTAACCAAACAGGAAATAACAAGCGTCCACCGGCAGGACGTTTGAAGAAAGCGAATAAAAGAAGAGGAATCGCTAGAACTAAGAAAAGCCCCATTCGAGTCGCCAATGGCCACCAGCTCAAACCGGATTCCATAATCGACCAAATCAAGGTTCCCACTAATAAGAGCGCATAAATAAGGTTAGCTATTTTATTACGCTTTCTTAGCAATAGAGCAACAGCGATAAATGCAACACCAGCAACAACGTAGTAAGAACTACCGTCAAGTGCCACTAACCAACCGCCACCGAATAGCAACGCTAGCCCTATTGCTAAAAAAAGTACCGAAAGAATTATCATATAAACTCATCCCTTTGTGTTTGATTCATTCATTTAATTCAGGAGCACAAATGCCAAACGAGCACTGAAAGCCGTCAAGCTACCTATTTACCATAGATGATTACATTTCAAAGGAAAAGTTTAGAGCACAAAATGACAAAATAGACTTTTTTCTTACATATTTAAAAGGCGATACTCCTCACCCCTGCGTTACATCATGGCCATAAACAGCATCCAACTTAGATTGAATAACATTAGGAACAAAGCGACCTGCGGCCTGGAGCGCTCTTAATTTCGCCTTGCCAAATACACCGCCCTGCATATGATAGAGACCAGCGTTGGCTTTCGACATCTGCTGAACTTTGGTTGCTCTTGGCTTTCGAATTTGCTCATACTCAACCAATGCTGCATGGCATTCGTGGCGAGCTAAATTTTCAGCCAAAACATACGCATCCTCAATTGCCATAGCCGCTCCTTGTGCCATAAAAGGCAACATTGGATGACAAGCATCACCTAACAAAACCACTCGTCCCTGATGCCAAGTAGGTAATTCGTCACGCCCATTCAGAGCCCATAAAAAAGTACTTTTCGCACAAGCAATCAACTGGCTAACCTCAGGGTGCCAATCAGCAAAAACTCGTTTCAATTCGGCTATGTCCCCCTCTTCACGCCAAGATTCGGACAGCCAATCACTGCGCTCTTCAACCGCAACAAAGTTAACGTAATCACCACCACGCAGATAATAACTGACAAAATGCCGACCAGGCCCCGCCCAAACACAGGCATCCGGCTTCACATTAACTGTCAGATCACTCACAGGAATAACACCACGCCATGCCACCTGCCCCATAAAAGTAGGGCGCTCCTTGCCAAGCATTTGCTCACGTACTTTTGAGCGAATGCCATCCGCACCAATCAGTAAATCCCCCCAAATTTCACGTCCACCATCAAGGGACACACAAACTTGATTTAGCGCCTTATCTTCGCGGTAAGAATCTACCGTTGAATTGAGCACTAATTCCACACCCGCTTGGGAACAGGCTTGCGCCAATACCTGATGCAAATCAGCGCGGTGCAAATGCCAATAAGGCGCGCCATATCGCACTTCGGCTTGCTCCGCCAAAGGAGATTTAAGGTAATATTCACCCGTTTTATAATGTCGAATCGCAGCGTTCTGAGGCACAAAAGCAAAAGCGCTTAGCTCTGCTTCTAAACCCAGTTCACGCAGAACCTTCATGGCATTCGGGCTCATTTGTAAACCCGCCCCCACCTCACCAAGACTTACGGCTTGCTCACAAACCACCACTTGAATATCACGCTTTGCCAAAGCTAATGCTGCACACAAGCCACCAATCCCAGCACCTGCAATCACAACACGATTAACCTGCTTCAAATAACACCCTCTCTTTTAAAATGAGATTTTTATAAACAATCTACAGGGCATAGTAGCGACTTTCCGTTGAAATAAAACCGACCCATGTCACTAATGATAAAATGAGCCTAAAAATAGCCAACCTCAAAAACAACACCTTGTTAAAACATGTTTAAAATAGACTAATATGCATACTGTTAAATTTCAGTAAGAGGCTTACCACATAGCATGTAGAGCCGATATAAGGTAAGCTTCGCGAAATTCTTGCATAACCTGATTTTTCAGCTTTGCACCTGCCTTTATAAAACATGAGAACATCTATGAGTTTCAACAAACTTGGGCTTTCTGCCCCCATCCTAAAAGCCATTGAAGATCAAGGCTATACTGAGCCGTCTGCAATTCAAGCTCAGGCAATACCAGCCATTCTTGAAGGCCAAGATGTGATGGCCGCGGCCCAAACAGGGACAGGCAAAACAGCCGGTTTTACCCTACCCTTGCTTGAAATTCTGAGTAAAGGCGAGCATGCGCAAAATAATCAGGTTCGTGCTTTGGTGTTAACACCAACACGAGAACTCGCCGCTCAAGTCGCTGAAAGCGTAAAGAACTACGGCCAGCACCTAGGTCTTAAGTCGACCGTTGTATTTGGTGGCGTCAAAATCAACCCTCAAATGATGGCCCTTCGACGCGGCGCAGATATTCTTATTGCGACGCCTGGTCGTATGATGGATTTATACAACCAAAAAGCCGTGCGTTTCGATAAATTGGAAGTGCTGGTTTTAGATGAAGCCGATCGAATGTTAGACATGGGCTTCATTCATGACATCAAAAAGATCCTAGCCATCTTACCGAAAAAACGCCAGAACCTATTGTTCTCTGCGACCTTCTCTCCAGAGATTCGCCAACTAGCGAAAGGCTTAGTCAACAACCCTGTTGAAATCTCTGTCACGCCACGTAATGCGACAGCCGTTTCTGTTGAGCAGTGGTTACACCCAGTAGACAAAAAACGTAAATCGGAATTATTGATTCAACTTATAGCCCAAGGTCGCTGGGATCAAGCCTTGGTATTTTCTCGCACCAAACACGGCGCCAACAAGATCACCAAACAATTAGAAGACGCTGGCATTCGTGCTAGTGCTATTCACGGCAATAAAAGCCAAGGCGCACGCACCCGTGCCCTAGCCGATTTTAAAGAAGGCCGCATTCGCATTCTCGTTGCAACCGACATTGCCGCTCGTGGTCTAGACATCGAACAGCTGCCTCACGTTGTCAACTTTGATTTACCTGATGTGGCTGAAGATTACGTTCACCGCATCGGTCGTACTGGCCGCGCTGGTGCGACAGGCAAAGCAATTTCATTGGTTGCAGCTGACGAACTGGATCAATTACGTGCCATTGAGCGCCTGACTCAAAAGCTGATTGAGCGTCGTTATGAAGATGACTTCATTCCAACACACATGTTGCCTGATACCACCCTTGATACGCGCCCAATTAAACCCAAAAAGCCGAAAAAACCGAAAGCCCCACGCGATCAACACGCTGGAGCAAAGCAAGGTAACGCGCCTAAATCTGGCAAACGTCGCCCTGCAGCACCGAAAGCAGAAATGACACCTGGACAAGGTCTACGTAGCAAACCATTAGCGCCAGCGCGTCGTAACCGTAAGCCAGACTAATTTTCAGTGAGTCTGCTAAAATAAAGCCACAGTGAGCATACCGCTACTGTGTCTTTTCTTTGAACAGCGCATAAGATTAAATAACAACTCACTTACATCAAGGACGTGTCATGGGAATTATCATTCTTCCTCTGTTTTTATTCTGGGCGATCAGCTTCCTTTACTCTCTACGAATAGGCTACGTCCTATTGAAAGAAGAAAAGCTTTTTGTCTATAAAATTCTACCTACCATTACCGCTATATTCCTCGCCTTCGCTTACACAACTCTGTCTCTTAATGAATTCAAAAGCAGCGAATCTCTTTGGACATTCGAGATTATGTTCTACTTCCTCTTTAACCTAAATGCCGCTGTTTTATATTTAGCTGCACTACTCTCTTACTTCACCCTAAGAAAACGCATTAAAAACCCATCCATCAAATCGCTTATCTTCATCATCGCATTGTCAATTTCTTTAGGCACATTGATCGGCGCTTTTAGCAGCGAAGCCTTCATGGAAGAAAACAACATTGAGCAAACCTATTAAACTAAGATGACATCTGCCTCTCAACGCTAGAACCAGATGTCATCGTGAGGAAAAACTAACTCAACTTGTAAGAGCTAATCTCTTTCAATACGTTTTCAAAACGCTGCTTGGCTTGACCTGCCCCTTCATCGGTTTTATTCACCATGTCCAGAATTCGTTCGGAACGTTCGCTGACATTTTGAATGTTCTTATTAATTTCTTCAGAGACCTGTGATTGTTCTTCAGACGCGGTAGCAACTCGTTCAATTGTTTGAGCCAAATGCTCTATGGCCTCAAATAAGCCTTGCATCATAGTGACGTTCTCAGTCACTACATTCGATGTTTCCGTTGCCATGTTGGCACATTGCCCCATTGATTGAAGCGCACTCTTACCAGAACCTACCAAGGCTTCTATCATCGAACGAATCTCTTCCGTCGAATTTTGTGTACGCTGCGCCAGCGTTCTAACTTCGTCTGCCACTACCGCAAAACCTCGACCTTGCTCTCCTGCTCGAGCCGCCTCGATTGCGGCATTAAGGGCTAACAAATTCGTTTGTTCAGCAATAGATTCGATGGTTTGCAGAATACTGCTAATTTCTTCCGTATGATCCGTCACAGACTGTACCGCTTTATGACCACCTTCCACTTCAGATGATAAATTTGCGATAGATTGCAGAATACTCTGCATACGTTCTGAACCTTGGGTACTCTGCTGACGAATACTTTCCGTCGCCTCCGCTGAGGATTGCATATCCTGAGAAATAGTGTTGCTGGTCAGAGACATCTCCTCTACAGCAGAAGCCATAAGATCGGTTTGATTAAACTGGTCTTTGGTTTCCTCTAATGCAGTTTTAGAATAGCCACTTAATACATTCATGCTTTCTTTTGATTCTGATGCCATATCCACCATCAGATGAAATGACTCACTCAGATGATCTAAGTGAACATTGAGATATTGGATAATTTCACCCAATTCGTCTTTCGACGTATTTTCAATTCGGCCGACTAAATTACGTTCTACAGAGACATTAGATAATGCTCGGCTAATTTCTTCCACACGTTTTGTTAGGGAACGAGTCAACGAAAATGCCAACAAAATAACCGGTGTAATCAGTACAATAAAGCCAATCACCAGCCCATTACGATACAGCTTACTTTGCGCTGTCATGGCGCTACTTAACGTTTTGATCTCTGTACTAACCTGATCAGCAACACCTTTAATCAAACCTATCTTCGCCGTCGCAAGCGCAAACCAATCAGCGGGGCCGTTCACAGAGGACACATCCTGTAACGCCAAAAAATTCTTAGTCGCTTGGTCGACCGCCTGCCATTTTGCATTTTTCATCGCCGTGTCCAGCAAGGCTTGCTCCTTATCGGATGACGTCACCATAAAGTGTTCTAATTGATGCTCCTCATCAATAATAAAAGCCGCAATCTGAGACTGGCGCATTAAGGTTGTCGTCTTAGCGGCATAGACGCCATTCAGTGCACCACGATACTGACCGACTCGCTCCTTCATCCACAACAAACTTAAGCGAGCTTCAAGTGCTTTAGCAATATCGCGATTACTCACATCTAAAATAACACGCTCTATCGAACCAAGAGCTTTACGGTTGACCTCAGAATAAAAATCAAAAGCGCCATTATCCGCGGCTAACGCATCCACTTTTTGACGGATCTGACTCTTATCCTTTAGCAAATTTAAAACAGGATTTCGCAAGCGATTCAAACGATCTAACGACAATTCTTCAAAAGCATCTTCATCAATATTGCGAAGGGCTTCTTCTGCACTATCAGCCACCTTACGCTGAGCTAATAATGCCTCGGCGCCATTACTGCCTTTGCTTCCCAAAAAACCTGCACTCAAACCACGCTCTACAGCATAATTATGTGCTACCCCATCAAGAATAGTTGATAGCTTTACCATGTCTTCCGCAAGCACCCCCTCATCCACTTGTTCATTAAGATCTGTGACCAAAAACGCCACGATAATAATCGCAAAAAGTGAGGGTAATATGCCAACAATGGCAACCGAATGAGATACTTTTAGATTTGAAAATAAGGACACTAGCCTCTCCTTGTCGTTGTTATAAAGCAAGCTTAGACGAAATCATGCACTTTGCATGCCCAATATCATTAATATAGATCAGCAAAAAATTTGCGCTCTTTTATTAACTACCGCAGTTAATACTTCTCCAAAAAAATTCATAAAAAAACCACCCGAAGGTGGTTTTATATAAACAAAATATTGCAGCCCTATATCATTAACTGTTTTTCAGCTCTGCTTCAGGCACTTCATCTTGTTCAAACACACTCGAATCTGAATGACCAAGCCATTTAGATGTAATACTACCGGCAGTCATTGCCCCATTCACATTTACGGCTGTTCGCCCCATATCGATCAAAGGCTCAATAGAAATTAACAAACCCGCTAATGCAACTGGCATATCTAAAGCGGATAAGACAATCAATGCAGCGAATGTCGCGCCACCACCAATACCTGCAATACCGAACGAGCTAACCGTCACAATGGCAATCAATGAAATGATGAAGCTTGGATCCAACGGGTTAATGCCCACAGTTGGCGCGATCATCACGGCCAACATGGCTGGATACAAACCAGCACAACCATTTTGGCCCATCGTCGCACCAAAAGAAGCCGAAAAGTTTGACTCACCCTCACCGTTACCCAGACGTTTTACCTGAGTATCGATGTTTAGCGGGATCGTTCCCGCACTCGAACGGGAAGTAAAGGCAAACAACAATACTGGCAAGACTTTCTTAAAGTAACGCAGAGGTGAAATACCATTGAAAGCCAATAAACATAAATGCATGACTAAAATGAGTGCCAAACCAACATAAGAGGCCACAACAAAGTTAAGCAGCGTCAGTATGTCATCAACATTAGAACCAGCAACGACCTTAGTCATCAGAGCCAAAATACCATATGGCGTAAGGCTTAGCACCATACGAACCAAGGTTCTAACAATTGATTGAGCTACATCAACAAAACGTTCAAAACTTGCGCCTAATTCTGGCTCAGAGCGGGCAACTGTCACCCCAGCGATACCGACGAAGGCAGCAAAAATCACCACAGCGATTGTAGAAGTCGGACGACTACCCGCCAAATCAGCAAAAGGATTACCAGGGAAGAAAGACGTAATCATGTCAGCAAAAGACACACTAGCCAGACCATCAAGACGTGTCTCTAATGCCGCACCACGCGCCATTTCACGAGCGCCCTGTACGATACCATCTGCAGACAAACCAAATAAATTGCTGACAAAAACACCAATCAAGGCAGAAGCTGCGGTAGTTGCTAACAAGATACCGATAATACCGCCAGACATCTTGCCCAAAGAGCCCGTGTCTTTCACCTTAATGATAGCGCCAATAATAGACACCAAAATTAACGGCATAATGATCATTTTCAGCAAGCTAACATAGCCATAACCAACTATATTTACATACTCTAGCGTGGCGCTTGCTTCTGCACTGCCAACACCATAGATAAATTGCAGCGCAGCACCAAAGGCAACACCTAAGCCCAAACCAGTAAACACTTGGGTAGACAGTGTCTTTTTTGCTTTTTGAAGCTTAAACAGCAATACAATTAACAAAGCGAAAACCACTAAGTTAATAATGGGATACAACATGAGGAAAACCTTAAAAAAATAAACCTTAGAACACCGACGCCCGTTCACCTAAACATCAATCAACAGGTCTGATCGGCAAGTTGGCGCCATCTTAACAAAATGTTGACTAAATGGATAAGAAGGAAAAATGATTACCTTATATAAGAAAAACAAATAAGGAAAAAATTTGAATCAAGAATGAAGGCATAAGAGATAACAAATCATCACATTGATGGATTTGCACAAATGTATGTACTCAATACTCATTACAAGGGAATGAATAGTGACTAGCAAGCAGCGAAGACCCAAGCGATTATCGATCAGAATTCTTGTTGCCAATATGTTTCTTCTGGCAATCGTCATTACCGCAGGCATTGCTATTTCTCTGCAGTATAGCACCAGCAAAAAAACCGCTGTCGATCACATGCTATCAAGCATCGATCTACTCTCCGATCATATGAGCGACAGTGTTCAAAGCCTAGACAGCGACGCCAAACAAGCCGTTAATTTACTTTCCGAGCTCATCAGCTCAGATTTATCCAACATCAGCATAGAACACAAAAGCAGCCTATTTGCTCAGTTTCTACAAAAGCGTCCCGAGCTATACAGCCTTTATGTTGGTGACAAGCAAGAAAACTTTTTTCAGCTCATTAACCTAAACTCAGCCAAAGACACAAGACAACGAATGGGGGCGCAAGCGGATGACCGCTGGGCCGCTGTACATATTTCAGGGGATGGCGAAAAGCGCTTACGCCGCACCTATTTTTACTCGAATACCTTTCGCCTAAATCACCAACAAACAGAGAAGAGTAGTTTCTCCCCTACAAAGCGACCATGGTTTGCGGCATCAGAACAAAATAATATCGTTACAACCCCACCTTATACTTTTGAACACTTACAAATATCTGGACAAACCTACGCAAAGAGAATTCGCAACACAGAACAGGTAATCGGATTAGATATACTTTTATCGTCTTTATCAGATCAACTGACTTTATCTTCAACAAAACTGATAAATGGTCAGGAGCAGGCCTTTTTATTCAACCAAAACGGCAAAATCATTGCCTCAAATATAACGGATAGCGACTCAGACACATCGTCGTATCATCAATACATTCAAGATTACCTTGGCATAGAATCAAAAAGACTCATCGACATTGCCAACAACCCAAACGCAAAACAGCCAACCCTTATCGAAAAAGAAAATTCTCCTCGATACTATGCATTTATTACCGCCATCGGCAACGACATACTCAATCAACAATACATCGCCGTTACTCTGCCAAAGGACGTCTTGTTTCAACAAGCCACCAAAGAAGCGCTTCATTCCACATTGTTAAATGCGCTGGTAATGATCATCTTATTACCCATTATCTGGCTTTTTAGCGCCCCCATCGTTCGCCCGATTCGACAACTACAACTCGAAACAGAGAAAATCAAACGACGCCAGTTTGATGATGTCACCTTCACAGACTCACACATTAAAGAAATCTGGCAACTGTCTAACTCCTTCGTCTCTATGTCTCAAGACATCAAGCGGCATGAAGCCAGCCAAAAAGAGTTTATGGAGGCATTAATCCGCCTTATCGCCACGGCCATAGATGACAAATCCGCTCATACTGGCGGCCACTGCTATCGAGTTCCAGAACTAGGGCTCATGCTGTCCGGCGCTTTAGAAAAAGCCGAAGAAGGCCCTTATAAAAACTTCCAATTTGCCAATGACAATGAACGCCTAGAATTTCGTATTGCTGCTTGGTTACACGACTGCGGCAAAATCACCATGCCAGAACACATCATCGACAAAGGCTCAAAACTCGAATGTATCTATAATCGCATTCATGAGATTCGCACACGATTTGAAGTCTTATGGCGCGATGCGGAAATAGACTACTTACGCTCTGTACATATTGAAAAACAAGACCCAAGTATCGCCTTAGCAACATGGCAAGAAAATCAAGCAAGGCTTCAAGAGGAATTTGCATTAGTAGCCAAAGCCAACGTTGGCAGTGAATTCATGAGTGAAAAAGAGCAAAACAAGATCAAAGCCATTGGTGCACAAGAATGGACTCGCCATTTCAATAATCGCTTAGGATTATCCCCTGCAGAAGAAATGATGCATGCAGAGCAAGACCAGCACAGGGATCCACATAACGCCATAGAAACCCTATTATCAGACAAGCCTGAACACATCATTCCTCGGCATAAAGAAGTCAAGTTTGATGAATCCCTAGGCATCAAGATGACAATCCCCGAGCATCAATATAACCAAGGTGAGATTTACAATCTCACCATACAAAAAGGCACACTCACCGAAGAGGACAGATTCAAAATCAACGAACACATCATCAGCACCATTACTATGCTAGACAAACTGCCTTTCCCGCCAGAGTTAAGTCGAGTACCGCTTTATGCCTCCACTCACCATGAAAGAATGGACGGCAAAGGTTACCCACGAAAACTCAATGCAGAACAGCTCAGCATTCCCGACAGAGTTCTAATGATCGCCGATGTTTTCGAAGCCCTCACCGCCGCTGACCGTCCTTATAAAAAGGCCAAACCACTCAGCGTTGCCGTCGACATTATGTTTAACATGTGCAAAGAAGGACACCTCGACCTACAACTGTTCCGCTTCTTTCTAACCAGCGGTACTTACTTAACATACGCCGAGCGATTCCTACCTAAAGAACTGCATGATGAAGTGAATTTAGAGGAATATTTAGAGGAATGATCCGACCAGATCAATAAAAAAGGAATAAAAAAAGCCTTAGTAAGTACTAACCTACTAAGGCTTATTTTATATGGTGGGCCTGCCCAGACTTGAACTGGGGACCTGCCGATTATGAGTTTTAATCTCTAGTGGTTGATATAGCTTTACGCAGATTGATTGAAATATATTTAATTATATATATCAAATACTTAAATATAAAACTACTTAATTCAGCTTTACTTAACTATACCTATATTGATAGATTATGTAGCACATCTGTAGCACGTAATTTAGGTATCATATGAAATTGAAGTTCACTAAAGAGATCATTGCCGCCATAGAACCGTCAGATAAAAGACAACGTATTCAAGATGCTAAGGTCGATGGTTTAGTAATAGAAGTGCTTCCTTCTGGTAGAAAATCATTTCGTGTCTACAAACGCCTCAAAGGACAAACCTCTCCTGTAAGCATTACACTAGGCCAATTCCCTTCTTTAACCATTGAGAACGCTCGAAAAAAAGCACTAGAGGAATTATCCAAGCTTGCACATGGCATCAACCCAAATGAACAAGCCAAAGCCGATGCAAAGTCAAAAATCACATTAATAGAAGTTTATGATGACTACATATCACAAAAGGAGCTGTCTGAGTCGAGCCTACGCGGCTATAACCAAATAATGCGATCCTATCTTGCTGACTGGCATAAATCGGCCCTTGCAGACATTACAGAGAGCATGATCAAAGAAAAACACGCGAGTCTCTCATGCACTAGTCGAGCGCAAGCCGACTATTGCATGAGAGTACTCAGAGCTTTGTACAACTTTGCTCAATTTGAATATAAAAACGCTCAAGACAAACCAATTTTTCTCTACAACCCAGTTCAAATACTTAGTCATAAAAGGCAATGGAATCACGTACCACGCAAACAAACACGCCTCACCCGATCTGAAATCCCTAAATTATTGAGCGGCCTAAATATTATTCGTGAAACCGCAGACACATTTTTGTTTGCGGTCTGTGACTTTGTTGAAATAGCCCTATTCACAGGATTGAGAAAATCAGAACTACTAAACTTGAAATGGGAACAGGTAAATCTTGAAGAACGAACTTTCCGAATTTTAGAGACAAAAAATGGTGATGCGTTAGAACTACCAATGGCAGGTCATTTACATTCTATTTTTGAGAGACGACAAACAATGACCAACAATGAGTATGTATTTCAAGCGGAAAACGATTATGGATACGTTCGAGAGCCAAAAAAATCAATACAGAAAATTATAGATGAAACAGGGGTTAGCTTTACACTTCATGACCTTAGAAGAACATTCACAAGCACAGCAGAACTCTTACGAGTCGGCACTTATACGATTAAGCGTTTACTTAATCATAAAACGGGTAGAAACGATGTAACTGCAGGCTATACAATTCTTACAGCTGAAGAGTTAAAACCCTCATGCGAAATAATAGAAAATAAATTGCTTAACAAGTAAAGCAAGTTAGACATTATCTATTTTAAAAAACTAGTACTACTCAGCATGCATTTCATAAGAAACTAAAGGAAACCGATTACTTATTTTAACAGTGAAGGCTTGGGCACTCTCCTTACCCCAGTTACGTGCAACGTAATACTCTTCGCCATCATAAATCAGCTCTGGATCACGAGAAACACGATACTTGTTATACTTTTTATTGGTTTCAGTTACTTCCGACTCTAATTTAATTAACTGAAATGCACAGGTATTATCCGCTCTCAAAAACTCAAATACGCCATGATCAATCAAGCCTTTCTCGTCAAGCAACTGTACTGTGCAGTAACCAATATCTGATTTCTGGATATGGGCATAAACTTGCTCACCATTAAAGTAAATAGAATAACGGCTCGTATCCCTACTACTAGAACGTGAAGCTCTTTCTTTTTGGCGTTTCTCGCGAATCTTAACTTGGTAATCTTCGATTTCAGGAATAGGTATTACGGACTGTATATCTAATAGAATTTTCCCATCACTTATATATGGGTGCATACGCACGCAGCGAATAGATAAACCGTAATCATTGAGCCACATAACGGTTGTTGTTAACTCTCGAGAGAATTCAGCAGACGCTAAGACTATCTTAACTTCTTGCCCGAATTCATCTTCGTCTTTTTTGCTCCAACCTAAGAAATCCAATAGTGATGCTTCAGCATCTAATTCAAGACTGTTTGCTTTTAGATAGTCAGCATATATATCAACTAAACGATCAAACGTGAGCGTTGAAACCATAGCTGCATATCGAACTGCCTGAAGCTCCATATGGCCACCATCTTCGGTACGCTTTAATTCGATAACAACGATATTAGCTTTCTTATCAATACCTAATAAATCAATACGTCTACGACTTTCATCCCATTCACCAAACTCTTCTGCAACAACTAGAGTGTCTGGTGAAATGATTTGGATTTGATGTTTTAGCAAACGCTGAAGGTCTTCACGTTCTTTTAATCCTGATTGAGAAAAAGTAGTACGTGAAATTGATTTAATTTCGTTATCTGTTACTTGATATATCGCCATAAAAACTACTGGATCCATCCATTTTGTTTAAGTCGACCCCATGCAGCTTCTATATGCTGTGGCGTCATTAATGCTTTTTTACGATCATTCCAAACTTGGATCGCTTGATGAGCTTCAGTGGGATTAGAGGCTCCCTCATTTTTAGCAACCCAATGAACTGTAGCTAAAAGCTCAACCCCATAGGGAGATTGATAGCCATCAATAAGTTCAGTGACTCGTTGAATTCTTGAATGAATACCTTCGTTTGAGTCGGCTATAAATTGCTTTGCATCTTTTAATGCCGAAGTTATCGGTCTTATCTCAGACTCAACAACACCGTCACCAACACCTTGAATATAATGACCATCCATTGTATTCAGTGCATGTCTTAAAGCGTCGGCATAAGGCCCGTATGCATCTTTGGTGAATTGAAGCCTCATACTTTCACCCGCCTCTTGTAAAAAATAAGCCAGTTTCTGAACTTCAATTTTAGATAAGCCAAAGTTAACTGAGCGGTAGCTTTCTAACAGAGCGAGAATAGCCGCTCTTCCTGCCGTCATCTTTGGTTTTGCAGTGTTTATTTCAATATCAGACGCTTTGATCTCATCATTAGGTTCAAATAGTCGAATTTCTAAATTATCTAACTCACCTAAGTACTTTACAATTAATGCTTTCACATCAACCCAAGGTAAGCCGCCTAAGCCACAACCTAAAGGTGGAATAGCAATAGAGCGAATATCGAACTTTTGTATATGCAGGACCAAGCTTTGTAAGCCGGACTCAATATCTTCTATCTTAGAGGCACTTCGCCAATGATCTTTTGTAGGGAAGTTCACAATGTAACGAGGCGTAGCAAGAACCCCTAGCTCAAAAATAAACATTTGACCTAGCTTTACGTCTTTGTTTTTGCAGGCTGCAGCATAGGCTTTGAAATTGTCAGGCCACTTTTTCTTAAACTGCAATGCAATACCTTTGCCCATTACCCCTACGCAATTGACAGTATTCACAATAGCATCAACATCTTGCTGCTTTAGCAAATCACCTTTAGCTGAGATTATCGTCATATCATTGCCCCAGAAAGTACCAGTCAGTCATTGCATCTACTATTAAGTTTACATTGTTACGAGCTAAAATGACATTGACCTCTTGTGCTCTAACTTCATCTATCACACCAATTCTAGTTATCCAACTTAACGGAACTTGTTCTTTGATTAAGAACTCCGCTTGGCGCTTTTCCATTCTGTCTACGTATCGCTCATCTCTTGGATTATCAAAAAAGTACTTACAAAAACCGTCTAGTTGAGGGTATGCAGTCATCGTAGGCCAATCTACAGAGCTTTCTAATGAACTTAAGTCCGTAAAGCATTGGCTGTAATCTAATGTTGCGTTTCGATCATAAAAAACAAACTCTTGTAGCCCGTTTTGACGGGCTATTTCAATCGTTGTTTCAAAATAGATGATACCCGTTTGATCATACTGACAGTTTTGAACCTGCCCATGATGAATGGCCGAAAGCATAGGTGATCGAGGGGCAAAATAAAAAGGAACAAACTCATGCACCAAACCACCAGGAGGGTTAGTCACAGACTTTACCGCTCTCGCTCCTTGAGCTCCGCCATGAGCGATATTATGATAATGCAAACCAAGCTGCTGACTTCTGGTTTTACTAAACAAGGCACCTTGCTGACATATCATATCTAAATTATCGATTGCCGTTATATGAAACAAGCGAACAGGTCTTGGCATCGTCATAGCGTTCCTCAAATATAGACAACATAATTAGTGCAATGGTTTCGATCTGATGTTTTGGTAAACACTGCACTTCCCAGTATGTACTTTAACCGCCTCCACTATCAAAACAGGACTGTAGCTCTCGATAGCAAGCTTCAACATCTAAAAAGTGGCCTTTAGCAAACTCAGTAACTAAATAAGAGATAAGTCTGATTAATTCTTGAGACTGGTTTGATAAGTTAATGATACCGTAGATGAGTATCGCCAATCTTTGTTCTGAGGTTTGACCAATATTAGTATTCATTGCCAAACGACAACATGAGTTAAAAGTTTTCACTGCATGTCCACGATATCTAGGACTAGTTGCTCCCCTCCGTACAATCTCTCCATCAAGATTAGCTATGACTACTACATTTTTGGCAATACGAGCTAAAAACTCTAGAGGGTAATCAGTTTGAATAATTTGATCGCCATACTTATCTAAAAATTTAGAAACCAAGCGAGTGTCATCGAGCTCTGATGAGCGACTAAGCGTTATAATGTCATTGTAAAAAATAGAACACGGCACCCCAAGGTATAAGCTACATTCGATACTTTTTTTTCTATCTTTCAGTGATAGCGAATTAATAGAACTCTGGATAATAGAGGCCATATTGACAACACGTAGTCCAGATTTATACACCAACTCAGCCATCAAATGATCTATACAAAGCAACGGAATATCATTAGCAAACGAGAGCTGAAAGGTTGAAAATACTGTCTCATCTACAACATCTCTAATTTTTATTAAGAACTCAGGGGTATTCAAAGGTTTTAATGACTCGACTGTCGAAATCTCAAGTAGAATTTTAATACCTTCAATAAGGATACGAAACTCTTTTTGAAAGCTATCAGATGTAGTTTTATGTAGACCTTGCTCTGACACGCCCATAAGTATGAAGTCGTCTTTTGAAATATCTTCAAGCCACTTCTCTAGAACTCTCTTTGTATTTCGACATAGTACTATTTTACAATGTAGGTCAATTACACTCGGAATAAAGCCCATCATAGATAAATATACAGCCGTATATACATCAACAATAACTCTCTTAAAATGCTCTTCACCTTTATTGAACAGCTTCATATGTTGAGTCGCGTCATTTGAATGAAGGTTTACTATGGCTCCTCGAAGCGGTTTTCCTCTATCCGTATAATGAGCTCTCATCATCAAAGGTAGGTTAGGGTTATTAAAAGCTTCATTTGATCTGTTTTCTTCCGGGGAAAAGCGCCTCAATACCTTTTCAAAATAAGGAAAAAAATCCTCTTCGTTACTAGGAACATTAAACATCTTAAAAGCATCCGTCCCATCATTCCCTTTATGCCGGATATCTGCGGCATACCTAAAAGCAGCAACAAATGGCGGTAAACGCTCAAGCAATTTAAGATCATCTAGCGTTTCCCCCACTTGCATAACACTCAGCTTGTTCCCCAGAGGAGATTCTATATCTAGTAATAAGGGGTGATCTACAGCGACCTCACGAACAAGCAATCGGGAAAAGGTCTCAAATCCATCGTTGTATCTAACTCCATCACAACAATATAGTGGTTCGTAAGGATTGACAGTAACATCAGGCCTATTGCGCAAAGAATTAAAATAAATTTGCGTTAGGGCTGTAGCTGATTTATCAGGGTCTTGAGCAAACCAATCAACAAGCACTCTATCTGCAAAATTAACGTCTGCATAAGTTGCTATTTCATTAACTAACGGTACTGAGGATTCATGGTAACTTGAGAACATTATCTCTGGTATTTCACGAACAATATTAGCCAACTGCTCTTGGCTAGCTTCATTTTCTCTGGATACGTGCAGCAACAATTGCCACGCATACGGTATGTCCGGCTCAATTAAAATTGAAGCCCTTGTAGATGCAATGGAAGAGGGATAGTCACTTAGGCGTTCATATACTCGGGCTTCTCTTAAGTAAATATCTGGCGTTTTATCCGCAAGACTTAAATGACTTACTTTGGACAAGAGTAAGTCAAACTTCTCACTAGCAAATAATGCATCAAGATAGCAATGAAAAAGTGGTGATACCCAAGCCTCATCTGATAAAAAAGGTTCCAAGAATTTGACAGCCTGCAAAGGAAGCTTCAGCTCGATAAACTTCATACATAGTCTAACAATTATATAAGGATTAAATTTAAGAAGTTTATCCTCATATAAATCTAAAAAGTCTTTCGCTTTTCTATCTAGGTTTTGTAGCTCATTATTATCAGATGAGCACACCCAAGCATTTAGATATAAATTACCAAAAGAGCTAATAGAATCATCATCTGTAAGAACTTCTCCTCCGCGCTCAAGCCAAATTCGCAGAGTACTAACCTTAAATTCATTATTATTTAGAGCAATATCAAGGTATTCGAATTGCTCTAAATTCAGAAAACTATTAGCTAAATCAATTTTCTCCTTTGAACTAACGGTCTCTCCAGCAAGTAGTTCAATCCTTTCCGAGCACTCTGGGACGATTTTATTGATTGAATCAAGATGTAATTTTCCAAGATCAAATAATCGTTTATCAGAGAAGTTCGTAAGGTTAAGCAAATTCGCTAGGGCAGCAATATGCCTAGAATCTTTTTTATCAGAGATATCATTTATAAGCTGTTTAATTAGTCTATCCACATCACTTTTCTTTTTCTTATTGAAAGAAAAATAGTGCAATTTCTGATTGGAACTACACAATGTGCAAGTTTCTACATATAACAAAAGGGCTGTAGAGTTACTTGAAAAAAAATGTTCATGTAGACACTTAGCGATCTCAAAGGCAAACTCAAAATTGTTAACCCTTAATACACCACGAATCAACCCTGTCAACTCTTGCTCGGACAGATTGTAGACTTTAGCGTTTTGGTAGGCATCTTTTAGCTCTTCCTCAGATGCTAAGAATTCATAGAAAACTTCTTTGCAATATACGCCTTCAAAAGATAAATCGGCATATCTTTTTCTAGCTAAATCCGCTGAGGACCTTGACTCCAGATCAATTAAGATAGAAGTAACTACATCACAAATATCGTTAGGAAGACCATCACTCTTCACCAATGTTAAGAGATCACTCTTTGATGGTAAATCAGATGTATTTACAAGTTCGGCTTTGAGTTTTAAGGCTTTGAGCAACAATTGAACATCAACTTCTAGTCCCCCAATCTCACTTAAAACATTCAACGTTTCATGAGCTTTATCTAGATCTCTATAACAAATATCTTTCATAATACTTGTGGTAACCAACATAAGGTCGCCAGATTTAATGCTGCGAACTATGTTCTCGTATTTGTTACCCAAAACATTGTCACCAGATCCTGTATGGCTCTGAGTCGCATTGTTCCCACCCACAACATTGTCACCAATAAAGGTATCATCCTGCTCCACCATCAAATAATCTACCTACTTATGATAAACAGTTTTGTTCCCGACAATGTTGTCACCTGAACCGCTATGATTTTGAGTCACTGATCCAATTGTTGTATTTTGATCTGGTTTGATCTGCTCTAAAATTTTTTGCAATGACTCAGATTCATCTAACTTACGCTCAATGACATGCTCACCATAATCTTGCAATTTAAGCTCGTTCACTTTAGCTGTTAAGCCTTCCAATAGAACATCATCTAGAATCCAACCCTGAAGCTTCTCTTTCAAAAAAGTAGATGATATCGAGGCGCCTCGTCTAAAACCATCATAGAGCACCCCTGATAGTATACTGCTCGTTAAAAAATCCATATTTCTCTCCTTAAACGTAATTAAATACATAAGTAGAGATAGCGAATTGTCCCCTAAAAAACGCAGTTTCAATATAGCTACCCTAATATAAAGCCTTGTGACATATCCTAAAAACCCCACATCCAGAAACCTCTTTCACCTATCCTCTTAGCAACTCAACTGTTCCTCAATTGCTAGAGCTGATGACTTTTGTCGGGGAACAACCGTGCCAAGATGACGAGATGTAAGATTACTTTCTATAATGTTTTCTTGTTCGTATACTCTAGTCAAAAAATCTACTTCATCTTGAGTAACATATAAATTTGAAAGATCTTTGTGGCGGCTTAATGATACATATGAATTAACACGATCCATCCCAGCATCTCCGTATACAAACGTATTTCCATCAACTGTCACACCTTGTGAACTATAAACTGTCAGTGCATATGCATGACAAAGGTAAGCCCCTTTTTCATCGGCATAGTCTGACGCTAAGAAAGACAACAAACGCCCATCATCAGCTTTCACTGTCAGCTCGGTTTCAAGACTTTCTGTTTTTCTTATACCACTTATTGTTCCTAATGTACCATTGGATACCTTCAAATCTCGATAGTCATTTCGACAAAACTTGATCCTATCCCCTTTAGAAAACTCAGTTTTGAAGGTTTTCCCTGCTACGCTGCAATCCAACTCTATATTTTCATGCCCTACCCGTCCCTCTGAAATGTGGATATCACGTATAAGCTTGCTTAGTTCTTGGACATCACTCCATTTCTGAGCAATAACAAGTGACTTCTTGTTTGGATGAGTCTTTTGAAAGTTATGCCAATCTTCGACTAGCATCTTCCTTGCAGCCTCTTGATCCTCCCCAAAGTGCAAGCAACCTTTATCATTCAAGGTGTTGAACGCTTTTTCCATGTGACCATCTCGTAAGTCCGCGACGACCTGACGCGCCCATTCAGTCCGCTGCCTTTTGATGGTTTCTATTCGAGTAGTTCCGATTATTTCTGGTTTGGATAGATACTTAAGAGCACCGCCACGGTTGATGGCATCTAATTGTTTATCTTCTCCAGTCAAAACAATTTTACAATTAGCTTGCTCCGCACAGTGAGTAAGCTTTTGCAGATCTGTACTGGGTAATTGCCCTGCTTCGTCGACAACCAATACATCTAAATTGGATAGCGGATTCGCACCTTCAACTATCTTACTGGTCAAGGATGCAATAGTGACGGACTCTATGCCCGTTTCTTGCTGCAAGTTATCGGCTGCGCGCTTAGCAATACTCGCACCCTGAACGCGATAACCTCTATTTTGAAAAGCATGATTTGCCGCCAACATAGCCGTTGTTTTACCCGCGCCCGCGCTGCCTTGGATAATTGAAAAATCGCCGCCTGATAGCATGGAGTAAGTTGCTTCTAGCTGTTCGTCGTCAAATGCAAAACCAAGCTGATTTTCAGCGGAGGCAATCGCACTTGCAATTTGAGTATTAGGTATTTGCTTAGTTGTTCTACTAGCGAGTGTTTTAGCCGACTGAACCATCATACGTTCACAGGCCAGAACCGATTCAGTCGTGTATTTAGGATCAAATGCGTATTCTGTAGGAAGCTCGACCACCTCAGCGTCTTTTAATAAACGCTTAGAAATGCTTTCTACACTAGTCGCATTAATACCTGAACCCACCGAGTCGATTGCAATTTGGTAGAACAAATCTTGAGGTTTGAAGATTGCTTTTTTGTCAGTAATCGAAAGGAGAGAGCTATCTTCATTCAATTCATTTAAACAAACTTGTTCATGTGAATGTATCTGGTTTAAGTGCTCTTTAGAAAAGCCCTGTTGATCCATTTCACCTTGCCAGCTTTCTAGAAGAACATGGTGGTCGACTAGGCCTTTGTCTTTTCTAGTATCAAGTTTTATTAGATCCCCCGCCTTACTCGCACTGCTCCCGACTCCCTGTTTTTTCAGCTCTTCACGAATCATTTTTGATCTTTTTGAGAAATGCTCACAAACCTCTTTATCGACACCAGACACATGAAAGGAGTCTTCCTCTCGTTCCACCTGAAAACCTAGCTCTTTCATCTGAGCGGCCAATTCAGCTCTATAAATAGCACCCGCTGCCTTTTGCCACTGGTAAATTTTTCGAGATTCCAAGCTTCCCCAGCTATCGTCAGCACGAGGGGCGACATTACATATAACAGCGTGTATATGAAGCTGTGGGTCTTGCTCCCTAGAAGTGCAATGATTAAAAGTCGCCGCGACTAGACCAGCGGTACGCTCTAACGTTTCACCCCCTTTACCTCGTCTAGTAAAAGATGCATACCGTTCCAATGCATCAATGCCGCGTTTAGCTGCGGTAGTCTGTGCTTCCTGAATTTTTGCTCAAAGACCCTCTTCTGCTCTAGCCCACACAACAGAGACCGATTTAGGCGCACTAAACGTGCAATCCCAACCTAATCGACGTTTATCTGAATATGCATTCTGAACAAGAGGAGCGCCCGAAGGCGCACCTCCATTGATCAAAGCCTCTAATGACTCTTTTTCTACTGTTTCACCGTATAGTTTGAGGTGACGACAACCTAACCCATACCATTCACCAGGCGGCTCTCCTGAGCCGAGGTAGTAATCCTCGGCTGCGAGGTTGGTATAATAGGAAATCGTTCTAATCGGCGATATCGTCATCATTATGGACGACCTCCGAACAGTTTATTTTCAGGCCTACTCTCTTTTTTGGGACGTTCAGTTAACCATTTCGCAGGAACATGCTCCTCCGCAATAGGCTTTTTCTTGAAAAGAGGCCATTGCAAACGGAATACACCTTCCCAGCTAGGCACCATGAGATAGCCAATTACGCCTTTTTTTGATGGCATTTCAATGTGAGTTAAATCATGTTCACTAACAATTGCCTCAATAGACCGCTGCCATGTTTTTTCGTTACCAACCTGTGACGGTCGCTCAACAATGCGATCTCCGAACATATTGGAAACATATTCAGATTCTCCTCCAGCACTACCTACACGCATAGCAACCACAACAGAGAATAGATTTAAAATCGTATCAGCATCATTTTGATAATTTTTCTTAATCTGTGAAATTGATTGAGTTCCAAAAACGGCACGCCCTCCACGCGCTCGCGCTAGCTCCAGCCACATTTTGATACTCGGATTTGGCGGAAGGTTTGCCATTTCATCAATGAACAACCAAGTGTCCCGAACATTTTTCATTGATTGGGATAGAAAATGCTTTGTCATCAGCGACAATAACGCGTTACATAATGGTGCTCCAATCGATTTATATCGAGGATCAGACTGCACAATAAGCGTATTTCGTCCTTTTTTATGATTGCTATTCACCCACTCTCGAATAGAAAACCTTGGCCTATCTGAATCCCGCCATGCAACCGCTAAAGTCTCAATCCAGCTAAGCTCCGCTATCAAATTCACATAGAACCCCTGTGTAGTTTTAGAACCATCGATTACAAATGATGCTGCAATTGGATAGTAACGCTGTAATAGAGATAACATATCAGATTGGGGTAGCTGAATACGTTGATTGATACTACCCCAGCCCCAAGGCTCACCTTCCTCCAAGAGACTAACCAGCATTCCGGTAAAAATAAGCCGCGCTCCTTTTATCCACATCGGATCATGTGAATTGCCATCTGGAATTAAATTAGCTGCTATCATTTCAGCGTCATGTTCATTCTGAATATCGTTTTCGATAGCCCACCTAAATGACCTATCATCCCAAGGCGCGATCAAGATCGATTTGTTGTTCAAGAAAAAAGTTGTAAACTCCTTTTTCTCATCATAAATAAAAGCTTTATCATTTCTATTTATGACCTGATCCATCATTGGCAAAATAACTGTAGTTTTACCTCCACCCGCAGTACCTAAAATTAAAACATTTGACTGTTCCTCTTTTTTTGTTAGGGAAGAATTTGGATAAATAGTAATCCCTCTACTTTTCCATCCTGCCTTTTTCAGAGATTTTTTTGTTTTTTTCTTAATAACAGATATAGCTCGTTTCCCTATATATAACTTAGAACCCTCAACATGCCTACTAAGATCACGACCACCTTCTTCCCAAACTAGTTTCTTTGTTAATTTATAAGAAACCAGAAATGAAAATAATAATGGAGCTATCAAATGAATATAGAAATGCAATACTAAACTTTCTCTTTCTAACCAATTCCAGTACTGAATCCAATCATAACCAGAACCACCTAACGCTACCTTTTTAAAGAAGCTTAAAAAATATTCATAATATTCAGAAATATCACCCCATCCAGTAAGCCAATTCCATGTTAGCCATAT
Source organism: Marinomonas alcarazii (assembly GCF_003208215.1). Taxonomy (GTDB): domain Bacteria; phylum Pseudomonadota; class Gammaproteobacteria; order Pseudomonadales; family Marinomonadaceae; genus Marinomonas; species Marinomonas alcarazii. The sequence goes on along the minus strand of NZ_QKLW01000004.1, from coordinate 11,194 downwards.
AATAAAGCAATAAAAAAATACAAAAAAAATCCCAAATGACAAGAAAATTGAATTCCAATCCTGTGTTTTTTCGTTTGGTGTAGTTCTCATCACTAGTTACCTCCATTTAAGCGCTGTCTAGCAATCTCACGCTCATGATCACTAATATTTGCAACAGCACATACAATTGAAAACATTCGATTAGTAATACGACGTTCTAAATTTACAAATCGTTGATCTAGAGATAGCTGTTCATCATTTGCTGAAATGATGGTTCGAATATGCTCCGCGACTGACTCATTTTTTTGTTCAGCATCGTTTACGATACGGTTATAATCTGACGCTGAAAAACGTACTGTGATTGCTCGACTTACACTTTTTTTAGACATAAAAATTCCCTGAGCGTGATTTCAATGAAATCCGCCTTAAACAATTGAATTAGTTAAACTTTTAATAATGGAATTGAGAAATCAATTCTCTAACTGAAATCAGCTACTCTGTGAGAGACTCAAGCGATAGCTCCGATTTCCATAAGACACTGAATGCATCGTCAGGTGCGTTGGGGTCTGATAGAAAAGCTGTTAATTTACTCATCTCTCAACTCCCCACAATGAGTAATCGTACGACGGTCTAAAAAATCCTCTAGATCAGAAACACGATACATTGCTCTACGTCCAATCTTCACATAACGCAATCCGTAGCGCCCATTGCAAGCCCAAGTACTCAAAGTTTGGTGACGTACACCCAAAAATTGGGCTGCTTCATTACGACTCAACAAACCTTGTTTTCCATTAGTGGAAATCAAATTAGATCTATCTTTTTCTTTCATCATCTAAGTCCTCGTTGTTAGACAGCTATAGACTAATGATGATATTTTTTGGGGTCACGTGGGAAAGTTTACAAAAAAGTAGCCAAGAGGATTTTTTATGTCAAACGAGCATAAAACAAATGAAATCAAGTCAGAGTTATCATTGATTTTTTATAGACAATTTAAAGAGTTTGAAGATGAAATAGGTGAATATTGCTCTACATGTTTAAAAGAAATTTCCGACTATTTTTCAGTTGAAAAATTCTATATATCTTTTGAACAACGAAACAGCACAAGATCATATCTTCGTATTTTAGAAAATAATTTATTGAAAATACTTTCAAATCATTCTGATAAATTAAAAAGTTATGGGTTATTCCCATTTATTATAAATGAAAATATAAAAATAGATTTTCGTAGCTTACAACAAGCCTTAATAGAAATATCAAATCACGAAAGTTGGTCATCGAAAGAATGGGGGAAAACAAAAAGTAGTAAAATATTTTCAATATTGAATCAAATTAAAACCTATCGACAAGAGATCAAAGACAACTATTTACTGTTAAGTAGTACACCGCAACTCGAATTTCTATTAGCAGAATCAAAGCTTTGTTACTTACTCTTAAAAGATTCCCATGAAATAATTTCTAAACGAAATACTCATTCATATTTAAATAATTTTTCTCAAGAAGTAGAAAAAAACAAGCTTAGCTCTCATCTTCTAAAATCTACAGATTTCTTACTCTGCAAGTTTTGCTATAGAGTAGCGAATAATAGTGGGCTTTGTCCTAAGCATCAAACATCGATTGTAGATTCAAACAAATCAAATAGATTAGGGAAAATAGTATTTGAAGCATTGGAGCCTGATGAAAAAAAAATGCTAGATAACTACAAGCTTAAGAGAAACTTGGTACAACATAATGATTTCCGACTTCATAGCAACTTTATGATTGAAGAGGTTCCTGATACAGAAACTCCTGCACTACCAACGAACTCATTTATACATTCAATGGTATATGATCTAAAACAAGAGCATTGGAGTAATGTTAACATCTCAAAATTTCAAGAGTTTGCGGCTTCGCTGCCAGACTTACCCAACGGGTTAAACGAAGCCATCTCAAACGCATCCTCACTAAAAGATCTAAGTAAAACATTATACTCTGAAGGCCTTTTAAACAATCACTACGAAGCCTCACAACACCCTTTCTGGCTCATCAACGCAATTGTACTAGAAGCAATGCTATCTCGAAGAGAACGTCTAGTCACAACAGACCGCTTATTGGTACGCAATGAACGTTGGTTTTACAAAAAGATAGGGCTCAATATGTCTTATGTCGAGATACTTAATTCAGAGATAAACGAAGGACACGACAAAAATGAACCTATATCTCTTTCAAATATTAAAAAAGTTGTACCAAAGATGTTGAAGGAAGGCCATACAATTGAGAAGGCACTGTACTACACTGTAGCACCCGTGTAGCACAACAAATAAAAAAGCCTCTAGAGATTAGCATTCACTAACTCTCTAGAGGCTTATTTTATATGGTGGGCCTGCCCAGACTTGAACTGGGGACCTGCCGATTATGAGTCGGATGCTCTAACCAACTGAGCTACAGGCCCTAAAAGCGTTGCAGATTATAGCGACATGCTCGCCGCTTGCCAAGAAGTCGATGCAATTTATGTGTAATAAATCTTCGAAAGTAGTTGATTAACAGGCTATTTTTCAACCAACCTCTTACACAGCCCTCTTATTTTCTGCCTTTCAACGCTTTCTCATTCTCGTTAAAAGTTCCCACCTAAACTCGCTCAAAAGCGTGCTGAATGTCGGTATAGGTCACTTTAGCCTTAATCGCCTCTAAAGCGATTAGGTGCAATAGTTGTTCACGGGTAGTACAAGCATCAGGCAATATGCTGACTTGATAAAGATAGGCCGCATCCGAGATGGCGGTATGAGTCACACAGTTTTGCGTCATCATGCCGCAGATGACTAAACGATCAACTTCCAATTCTTCTAACACTTGCGTTAGGTTGGTGTCCTGAAACGCATCGGCGTGTTTTTTCGTGATCACTGGTGCATCAGGTGCCGCTTCAAGAATCGCGTGATGAAGCTTTGCCCCTTCGCTGCCTTCAGCAAATAATGGTGACTCGCTTGCAGCCACATGTTGCACAAGGATCACAGCGGCATCTTGCTCTTTCGCGGCTTGAATGGCGTTGATTATTTCTTTCAGGGCTTCATCGGCATTCCATAGAGGAAAGCTACCATTAGTGAAGTAGTCGTTTTGTGGGTCGATGACTAATAATGCAGTGCGGCTCATTGTTAACTCCTATAGGGTTGCGTTTAAAACGTTAGCATCGCAAAACAATAGATTCCATCACAGTGTCAAATTTGACATATTAGGAGGCATAAATGACAAGCAGGATAAAACCTTGAAACATTATCAAATCGCTGTGCTTGCTTATCCCCACTCCCTTTTATCGGCTGTTTATGGTTTTGCAGAAACCTTCGAACTAGCCAATGAAGCCTGCAAAACAACGGGGTTAGAAGTTCGTATTACTACGCATATTTTACACATGGAAGACCTGCAGGCAGAATTAGACACGCAATCGCACTATCACGCGGTTTTGTTGCCCCCGACTCTAAACAAAGCCAGCTACAGTGTGAAAAACACCATCATCAATAATTTTTTAATTGCACAACATCAACATGGAGCCATACTTTGCAGCGCCTGCGCTGGCGCGTTCTTTTTGGCTTACTCAGGCCTAACAGAAAAACGCCAGATGACAACACACTGGGCATTGGAGGCATTGTTCAAGGAACGCTTCCCAAAACAAGCGATAGATACGTCGAAGATTTTGATCAATCAAGGCGATATCATCAGTGCCGGCGGAATGATGTCTTGGATGGATCTGGCGCTGGAATTAGTACAAGCTCTGACAAATGCTCATATCGTTCGCCAGCTTAGCAAAACCTTGGTAATCGATACTGGCAAAAGAGAGCAACGCTACTACCAACAGTTTCAGCCTAATTTCGACCATGGCGATGCCGCTATTCTAGCTGTTCAGCATTATTTACAAGGCCATTTTGCCGAACTAAAAAGCACCGAAAACATGGCCGCTTTTGCCAAACTCACACCAAGAACATTCTTAAGACACTTTGCTAAATGCACAGGGTTAAACCCAAATGAATACTTACAACGTATCCGCATTCAAGCTGCTTGCGATGCGTTAGAGCAAACAACGCTGCCGTTCGAGAGTATCGCGTTGCAGGTAGGATATGAAGATGTGGGAAGTTGCCGTAAAACCTTTCAGAAAATAATGGGATTAACGCCCAGCGCTTTTCGCAAACGTTTTGTTTCTTCTTTACCCCGCTAATCGGGCCAATACAGTGAACAACGCAAAAAGCAAAACCACAGGATGATTTTGCTTTTTATTAATCATTACTATGGAATCGACGCAACTCAATCGACAATAAATAGCGTTGCCCCTTCCGAGGTGGATGAACGATGCGGCTCAGCATCATCCGCCACTTGATAGCTCATGCCTGCGGATAAAACAAAAGTACGACCGTCTTTTAATACCGTTTTCAGCTCGCCACTCATGCAAAAAAGAATGTGTCCTTTGGTACACCAATGATCTGCTAAATAACCCGCAGAATAAGTCACGATTCTCACTCGAATATCGCCGAACTGCTTAGTCTGCCAATAGGCAAAACCGCTCTCGCCCTTGTGGGTCGTTTTTTCCACACCTTGCCAATCGGTAATGCCAAAGGGTAAATCTGTAATCTTCATAACCAGCGCCTTAAAAGCCTTTTATTGATAAGACAATACCGCACCATTTAAGCGGCATGACATGAGCGGTAGTAGGCGTTAGGTAAGCTGTTTGGTCAAGAAAAATCATTTCAAGTCATCAACATTCGTCAACACCCAAGCACTATTATGTTGAGTAAAACCAATTTTAGGGTAGTAATCCACGGCCAGAGGAGCTGACAATAGAATCAAGGAACATTTAGGTTGTAAGGCTTCCTTGGTCATTCGGATCAGCGTTTTACCAATGCCCGACGCCTGAACAGATTCGTCCACCGCCAAGTCCGATAAGTAACAACAAAAGGCAAAATCCGTCACTGAACGCGCCACGCCGACCAAGGCCTCGCCTTGCCATGCCGTAATCAATAAATTAGCATTTTCCAACATAGCCTCTATTGTTACAGTCTCATCGATAGGACGACGCGCGCCCAATGTCGTTTTTGCCAGCAACTCAACAAACTGCTTAGCCGTTATAGCCTGATTCACCTTGTAAACAACGGGAAGCGATAACTCGATGGATTTCTCAATAGACATTAGAACACCTTCTTCGATGCGGTAAAATGGCAGCATAGAGTAATCTGTGCGTTTATAAAATAAGTAAATGCTTACCTAAAGTTAAGCCTAAACAATAGCAAACACCCTACCAAAACTATCGATCTGCCGATAAAATTCGCAAAGCCACACCTGCAGCGGAGGTCCGATTTTCAACACCAAGCTTAGGGAAAATTTGCTCTAGGTGTTTGTTGACTGTACGCGGGCTCATCTCTAGGATTTCGGCGATTTCTCGATTGGTTTTACCATTGGCGATCCAGTGCAATACTTCGGACTCGCGATCAGTTAGATCCAGTTCTTTCTTTAATAATGCAGGGCCTGTCGGTTTATCACCATCTTCCAATCTTAGAAGCACTTCTTTTTGCTCAGTAATTCCCATCATTTTCAACGCCAAAGGGTATTCCAAGCCGCTGAGTTTCAAGACGTTTCCGACCACGGGGTGATGAGCTAACCAAAGTCGTATTTGTAGGGCTAATTCCGTATTTTGCCATTCACTGCTGGCGCGAGCTTTGGCAAGCAAGGCGTAGGTTTGTGGCGTCGCCCAAGCAATTTCGCCTGCGTAAGTCGTTGTCATCAAATATTGCCCCATGCTATCAAGAGCCGATTGCGCGTTATTGCTTAAACGAGCATTAGACAAGTGCACGCGCATGCGAGCAATTAGCTCATTGGGTTGAATTGGCTTAGTGAGATAATCCACACCACCCGCTTCTAAGCCACGCACAATATCATCGGTATCGCTCAACCCCGTCATAAAAATAACCGGAATCGACGCCAAACTTTGGTCGGCTTTAAGCGCTCGACAAGTTTCAAAACCATCCATGTTCGGCATAAGGGCATCGAGCAAAATAATGTCAGGACGAATCCGTCGGGCGATGGTTAAAGCCTGCTTTCCCTCAAGGGCGACAAGCACATCCATATTAGCTGTTTCCAAGGTGTCATGAATCAGGCTCAACGCATCTGGTGAGTCGTCAACCACTAATACAATGTCACTTTTACTACTCGGATTCATAATTAGATTTCTCACTTACACCACGGATTAAACATGACTTTTTTGTATATATTGGGCAATCGCATCGAACTGAAAACTTTGATACAAACTTTCTAAGTGCTGCAAATGATTCGGAGCGATTACGTCTGTTTTAGCCAATTGATCCAGCACACCACGCACGCCCTTTTTATAACCCATTTCTGCGAACGCCATTAGTTCACGCACACTTTCATGGTCTGGAATGGTCGGTTCATCTAACACTTTTTGCTCTTGCTCTTCGCTGCTTCCTGAAAGCTTCTGAATGACAGTCGGTGCTAAGGTGTCTAATTCTGTTTCTTGATAAACCCAATCAAGCACCAACCAATGTTTAATCGCATCCAACAAGGCGCTGTTATTAACCGGTTTGACTAAATACTGATTAAACGCCGCTTGCTCATCAGGCTTACGCTGATTCTCTTTGGCATCAGCAGACAACATAATAATTGGCGCACTATAAGCTTGATCACGTAGCAACTTAGCTAAACTCAACCCATCCATACCGGGCATGGAGACATCTAATACGAATAAATCTGGCGAGCAAGAATCCAGCTCATCCAAGCAAGCTTCAGCGTCGGAGGCTTCCAGAACATTAAAGCCCAGCGGCACCAGAATATCCGACAACAAACCACGTACCACTGGGTCATCGTCCACTACCATCAGAGTGCGCTGATAACCGCGGTAACTCACGATGCGTTTATATTCATAAGCAGAGCCGTCTCCTTGACTGACCCAAGGCAACATCAGACTAACGCGAAACTCACTGCCCTCGCCGACCACTGAGCGCGCCTGCAAATCACCGCCCATAATTTCCGTCAACAGCTTCACTATGGTCAAGCCCAAGCCTGTGCCGGGTAAATTGCCAGTGCTGATGTCGCGGACTCGCTCGAAGGGATCAAAAATACGTTTTAGATGTCCTTCTTTAATACCAACACCTGTATCGCGAATCACAAACTCCGCCACTTGGTTGCGATAATTCACTTCAAACAAAACCGAGCCTTTTGGTGTGTATTTCACCGCATTTGATAACAGATTGATCAAGATTTGCCGCAAACGCTTTTCGTCTGTCACCACGTGTTGAGGCAAAGGGGCGAGAATTTTAGATTGCAGTTGAATACCTTTGTCACGAGCCTGCATAGAAAACATGCTGTTTAACTGATCGATCAATTTCGGCAGATCTACCGTATTGCGGTATAGATCAAAGCGCCCCGCTTCTATCTTCGAAATATCCAACAAACCTTCGATCAAATCCGCCAAATACAAACCACTACGATGAATGATATCCAAACCGTTCTGGTGCCCTGATGGCGTATTGGCTTTCTCGGACAAGAGTTGCGCATAACCAATAATAGATTGCAGCGGCGTGCGTAATTCGTGGCTAATACCAGTAAGATATCGGCTTTTTGCTTCGTTTGCCTGCTCGGCTTGCTCTTTTGCATTTTGTAATGCGCGATCCGTTTCTTGGTGAGCGTCAATCTCGCGAATCAGTTTTCGAGTTTGACGATTGGACTCTTTCTGAGCCACTAAACGGCTTTCATGAGCCAATACGAATAGCCATGACAACACACCAGAAACGATCAATAGCGTGAAGAATAAGGCCAACATAGTGTCTTTTAACAAAACCACTTCATTTGCTGAATTCGGTGCCATTTGCGTATAAATCAACATCATCAGTGCTGCATTGATAATATTGATTATTAGCAATAAGGAAGCAAAACGGCCAAAGCGAGAGCTCAGCGCTTTCACTAGTCTCTTGGGTAAAAACAACTTCAAAAAGTAATCACTTTGCTGTCCAATGCTTGCCTTCGGCTTGCAACTGTCTAAACATCGCACATCTAAAGAACAACACAAGGAACAAATAGGCTGCATATAGGCTGAGCAAAAACTCATATCTTCAGTTTCAAAAGCGTTCTCACAAATCCCACAAGTTAGAGTGACATATTTAGGGTTGCGTTCCTTTGCTAGCTCAATCATTGGAATCAGTTCAGGACTTTGGCGCGCAAGGTAATACTTCCCCTTGGTAAGCCAAGCAATCAACGGCACAAACACAAAGCAAGAACCCAGAGAAATAAAATGACACAAGCTTTTTGCGACTTCGCCAAAGACTCCTAAATAACTTATTAACCCTAATGTCGTCGCGATTAGCATTGATCCCGTTCCAACTGGGTTGATATCGTATAAATGCGCCCTCTTGAACTCCACATAATTGGGGCTTAATCCTAAGGGCTTGTTGATCAATAAATCCGCCGATAAGCTGCCTAACCAACTCACTGCTGCAATGGCAAACACGCCTAAAATAGCACTTAACGCTTGATAAATGCCTAACTCCATAAGCAATAGCGCAATAGTCACGTTAAAGACCAACCAAACCACGCGGCCCGGATGAGAATGAGTTAAACGTGAGAAAAAATTCGACCAAGCAATAGAACCCGCATACGCGTTAGTTAAATTGATTTTCATCTGACAGATAAAAACAAACACCGCTGCTAAAATCAGCGCAGTGGTCGGAGAGGTAGTTAAAAAGAAAAAGATTCGCTGATACAAGTAAGTTGGGTCTGTAGCTTGTATCGCAGAAGCACCATCGGAGATTGCCAAGTAGGCCAAAAATGAGCCCAACAGCATTTTGATGGCGCCAATAAACACCCAACCGGGACCGGCTAAAATTAACCAGAACCACCAGCGGCGACGATTTTGTTTACTCTTGATTGGAAAAAAACGTAGATAGTCGACCTGCTCGCCAATCTGCGCCATCAAGGCAAATAACACAGACGCCGCCGAGCCAAATAATATCCAATCGAAATGCGTGCTTTGTGGTAAATCCACCGGCGCATATTGAGTCCAGCCTTCGAAGTTTTGGTATTCCTGCGTAACCACCACGCCGATAGCCGCCACTTGCAACACCAACCAAATCCATTGAGTACCGTTTTGAAAACGACTAATAGCCCGAATACCATGCGTCACGATGGGAATCACAAATATTGCTGAAAGCGCGTAACCCAAGGCCAAGGGAATGCCTAACAGAACCTCCATAGCAGAGGCCAAAATAGCCGCTTCAATGGCAAAGAATATAAAAGTGAAAGTCGCGTAAATCAACGAGGTAATAGTCGATCCGAGATAACCAAAACCCGCGCCTCTGGTCAGTAAGTCTATATCTAAACCATGCTTGGCAGAATAATAGGCAATGGGAAAACCCGTTATAAAAAACACCGCCAACACAGTAAGAATGGCCGCCACCGCGTTGGTAAAACCATAAGCTAAAGTAATAACGGCTGCCAGACCTTCCAACGCCAAAAACGCCGTTGCACCGAGCGCAGTATGACCGACACGCTCGATGCTCATGGTATGACCTTGTTTGGAAGTGTAGCGCAAGGCATAGTCTTCCATCGTTTGGTCGGCGACCCATTTATTATAGTGGCGTCGCACTTTAAAGATCTTTTGTGCCGCGGTCATAATATCTCGGACTTAGGCATCAAGATGCCGACCATCTTCTTATGCAAAAGCAAGAAACAAACCCGCTGTCGCAATTAAAGAACCACTAATGCGCGTCGCCAAAGACGTACCGATTTTCGCCATTAACTGACCAAAACCCAAACCAACCACATGTAAACCAGCCGTTGCCAAAGCAAAGCCCAGCGCATATTGCAGACCATTGGCATTCAAAGGCATTTCCATACCGTGAGCAGCACCATGGAATAACGCAAAACCACCCGCAATCGCCACGCAAACCGCCGTTGGTAAACGCTTAGCAAACAACACCAAAGCCCCCAAAACGATGACAGACAATAAAATACCTTGCTCAACAAATGGCACATTCAAACCTGCCACAGCTAAACCGCCGCCTAGCAACATGGTTACAACAAACGCAGCCGGAATCGCCCACAAAGCGCGACCGCCCATGCTCGCGGCCCAAAGACCAATCGCCACCATCGCTAAAAGATGATCCAAACCACCCATTGGGTGAGCAAATCCCGTCATAAAGCTAGAAGCTTGTTCATGCCCCGGATGTGCCAGAACAGAACCTGACGCTAATACGCAGGCCGCTACCAACAAACCTTTTGTTTTCAATGCATTCATACTCTCTTTCTCCTAATACTGAATACTGCTCAACGTCGTTAAGAACGCTGTAGTCGTTTAAACAACGGCTTTCGCTGCTGGTATTTCTTTCGCTTCCAACATACCTTCCGACACAATAATCTGAATAATTTCATCCAAACCTTGGGCTTTTTTAAGATTTGAAAAAATAAACGGACGATAACCGCGTTGAATCTTGGCATCGTGTGCCATCACATCCAAAGACGCGCCAACCAAAGGGGCTAGGTCAGTTTTATTAATAATCAACAAATCGGACTTGGTAATACCTGGACCACCTTTTCGTGGAATTTTGTCACCAGCGGAGACATCGATCACATAAATCGTAAAATCGGATAACTCTGGACTAAAAGTCGCGCTCAGATTGTCGCCACCACTTTCCACAAACACCACATCCAATTCGCCATGGCGCTCTAATAGTTGGTCAATCGCCGCCAAGTTCATCGACGCGTCTTCACGAATCGCCGTATGTGGGCAACCGCCAGTCTCGACACCCAAGATACGATCGGCATCTAACGCCTCATGCTGAGTTAAGAACTTCGCATCTTCTTGGGTATAAATATCATTGGTCACCACGGCAATGTTGTAATGGTCTCGCATCGCGCTACATAAAGAACGCAGCAATGCCGTTTTGCCTGATCCTACTGGACCGCCCACACCAATTCGTAACGTTTGTTTTTTCATACTGGATTCCTTGTTCTTATCTAAATAATTAAATCTCTGCTGCTCTTAGCTCCTCCCTGCCAAGGGGGAGGTTGGGAGGGGGTCAAAAAGCCCTAGAACCCCACCCTAGCCCTCCCCTTCATAAGGGGAGGGAATAAATACAAAAGCCCTTAGCTCCTCCCCCTGCCAAGGGGGAGGTTGGGAGGGGGTCAAAAAGCCCTAGAACCCCACCCTAGCCCTCCCCTTCATAAGGGGAGGGAATAAATACAAAAGCCC
>NZ_QKLW01000003.1:137236-352745 GCF_003208215.1 Marinomonas alcarazii | reverse complement strand
CCTAAAAACAATAAGCCAACATAAAGCGAATTGACGTGTTAGACGTTTCGCAAGACTTCAATTTTTTTGATCCTAAAAGGATCTTCTGAAGCCTCCAGCGAGCGCCCACACAAATTATCTGACTATCTATTTTAAAGAGCGTGCCGACTTGAATCGTTAACCAAATCGCATTTAGTTAGTTGAACTTGGTCTTCGTTGCTCTGAAGCCTTGTCCGTGTCAGCGAGGGCGTATATTAAGGATCTACAGATTTTGTGCAACCCTTTTTTAGCATTTTCTTTCAATTTATTTTAAATAAAAGCGCATTTGTTCATGAAGCCATCCAAAAAGCACTTTACTGGTTATAAAACAACCAAAAATTACCCATATAAGCCCATTAATCTCACAATTCAGGCATTATTACGGGGACCGAACGTACCACTTTCATCTCTTGGGGGTCAATTGCCACTTGGTAAGCAACAACTTCTACTCCTTTGCCCACTACTTCAATAAAAGCCTGTGCATACTTTTTATCAATATGAACAGCAGGCGTAACAGAATTTATCCCTGTGTGACTCACACAAAAAAACATCACTGCACGATGACCCTCTTCAACCATCTTAGCTAGTTCATATAAATGCTTACGCCCACGATCCGTCACCGCATCCGGAAAGTACCCAAATCCATCGTCTTCTAATAAGGTAACGTTTTTCACTTCAACATAACACTTACGGCCATCGCTACCAGTAAGCAGCCAATCAATACGGCTCTTCTCGCCGTACTTCACTTCAGCCTTCTGTTCTGCATAGCCAACAAGCTCTGTCACTACACCATTAGCAATGGCTTCGCCAACTAACTTGTTTGGATAACCTGTATTAATGCAGGCTAAATATTGATCATCGACTTCCACCAGCTCCCACGTATACGCCAACTTACGCTTTGGGTTATCGCTTTTGGATAGCCACACACGGGCATTATCTTGTTGGCAACGCTTCATTGATCCCGTATTCGGGCAATGAGCAACGACTACTTCGCCACTCGCCAATTCAATATCAGACAAAAAGCGCTTATAACGCTTAATTAATTTCCCTTCTATTAAGGGGATTGGAAATTTCAAACTACTACTCCAAAACTTCTTCGAGATTCCATACAAACAAAAACAGCTCTTCACTCTCCTATAAAGAGAACAAACAGCCGCTCTATTTAACCATACTCAAAGTAATAAACTATGGATCAGGGAGCCGAATCACTTCCCTCTCAATGTGTTTGGCTGTTTCTCTATTAATTCAATCGCAGAAACCACCTCTAACAAAACCATACATCTGTCGACATCAAACCGTATTTCTCTCTCTAAATTCATCAACACTTTTTCCATAACCATGGAAACGTCGAAGTATTCGGTATGAGGGTATATTTTCTAGAGCCAACAAATTTAAGGGTAATGCTGCTCAATTATGGTTTGAAGGTAGGTAAGAAAGGCTTTCACTTTTGCCAATGGGTATTTACGCCCCGAGTACAGTGCATGCAAGACCAAATCGTCTGGCTCATCTTCCGACAACTCGATTTTAATCAGCGTACCTTCCTCTAATTCTGCACGGCAAGCTTCCCAAGGTAATATGGCAAAACCTAAACCTCTCACCGCTGCGGCTTTAGCCATCTGCCCACTATTCACCTTATAACAAGAGGACACATTAACAGCCCCAGCATTCTTAAACCGCCAAGGCATGCCCTGCAATACCGACAAACTGGTGATACAAGGGAGCGAACTCAGCTGCGCAATGGAATTAGGTTTCGTATGTTGTTTCAATAAACTAGGAGACACCACCACACAGCTTGGCCAGCGTACCAGCTCTCTCGCCACCCAACCGGAATCTTCCATAAGGCCTCGACCAAAGCGTATCACCACATCAAAGCCTTCGAGCAAACCCTCTTCAGGATTCAGTTGCGTATCGCAGCTGAGCTGAACCTTAGGGTGTTGGTGACAAAACGCTGCCACCGCTTCCGCCATAAAAGGCAAATCAGGCGTGATGATTTTTAAATGCCCAGAAATGGTATCACCATCCTGATGAACTTCTTGCAGCACATCCCCCATCACCATAAGCAGCGGAGTGATATTGTGGTACAGCCGCTCCCCTGCTTCGGTAGCGATCATTTTCCTTGTGGTACGTTCGAGCAAGCGAACATTCAGCGCCTGCTCCAGCAATGCAACATGGCGACTCACATTCGACTTAGGCATCTGCCGTAACTCAGCCGCGCGCTTAAAACTCAACTGTTCATAAACTTTCTGAAAGCTCAGCAACCACTGTAATTCAATATTTTCCAGCACAACTGTCTCACTCAACGGGATAAATAAACCAAAAATAGCACATTTATCCCATTACTTTGACTTGAAATAATCGTCTCATCATTGACAAGGGAGACAATCAAGATGAACAACGTTAAAAATATGGCCATTATTGGGGCTGGCGTCGCCGGATTAGCCTTAGCTATTTTTGCCAGAAAACAAGGCATTAAAGTCACCCTATACGAACGAGGCAAACACTTCTCCTCAATCGGTGCTGGCGTGACCCTGTGGCCCAATGCCAATTTTGTCATTCAACAACTGGGATTAATGAATAAGGTGCTCAAAACAGGCGGACGACCCAGTTACATGCGCCAATGTAACCGCCAAGGTGAGCAGCAAAACGAATTTGATATAGCAGCCTTAAACGCGGCCTGTGGATTCCCGACAGTCAATCTACTTCGTCGCGATCTCATCCAACTTCTGGCAGACGCACTGCAACCGCTAAACGCTACCGTCATCTTCAACCAAGCCTTAACAAGCCAAGACATGCCTCGATTACAGCAACAATTCGATCTGGTGGTAGGGGCCGATGGACGAATGCACTCGCCTGCTCGTCAATATCTGTACGGCAACACAATACAACCGACGTATCAGGGCTTTATCAACATCATTGGTCTATGTGCAATGGATCACGATCAAAGCATTCACGAATACCGCGACAATGGCGAACGCTTTGGTATCGTCCCTGTCACACAAAAGGAAGGCTACTGGGCCGCCGCATGGCTGTGTGACATGGATGAATCCAAGACCTTAAAAAGCTGGTTTGACGAAATGCACCAACGCTTTCAACATTGGTCTGGCAAGGTTCAACACGTACTTGAAAATTATGATCCCAACAGCGTAAAACGCCTTTTTGTTCACGACCTCGACCCACTCCCTTATTGGCATAAAGACAACCTAATCATTATCGGCGATGCCGCCCACGCGCCTCTGCCCACATCAGGACAAGGCGCCAGCCAAGCCCTTGAAGACGCTTGGCATTTGTCCCAACTACTTAAACAACACCAACCACTCGATAGCCTGCTGTCAGAGTTCTACAGCACTCGCATTCACAAAACCTCCAGCGCGCAACATATTGGCCGACAAGTCGCCCAGCAAATATTTCATCAACCGCCATCCGCGACACAAACCTTACAGGGAATTTCTACTGAGCAATTGAGTAAACTCTATATGGAAGGGCTGGGTAGTAATCACTAAAGACAAAAAAACCCGCTTCGACGAGGCGGGTTTTTAGGTGTTTCTGTTTATTCAGTTAAAGCGTGCCTAACTGAATTATTCCCACTCGATGGTCAATGAGGGCCGCAAGCCCTTTAACTACGGCTGTTTGGGGCTTGGCTCTGTCGTAGTACCATTATTAGTACCATGTTCAGCGTTCTGTTTGGCCTTTTCTTCCCGGCGACGCTTCAGCTCGGCACGCGCCCAAGCAGAGGACTCAGCCATGTCTCGGCGGAGTTCTTGCTTTTCTTCAGCAGTAAGCATTCGCAGCCCCAATATAATTCTATCCACCTCACTTCTCCAGCTTAATTCCACTGTCAATTAGTTCATCCGGCCTGTAAAACACCAGCCTCCTTCCCTCTTAAGGTAGCGATGGCAAGTTTCTTTAGAAAGCGTTGCGCCTACGATACACGTTTCAAGAACTAAGTAAGCAGACACTCACATCACTTTGATATTGATACGATATTACCTTAACCTTTTCAGCGTACTCCAAATACAAGACTTCTTATACGCAATTACAGTGATCTGTATCTAGATTGGTGAAGCCACAACATCAACGTAATTGTTTAACTCAGAATATCGCAAAGCTCTTTCTTTAAATCATAGCATTTATCATTCGGATCATCAGGATGATGCATGCTAGCAAAAATCGAAATTAACTAGATATCCATCAGCTAGATCGATATTACAATTTTTTATAATGTAGTTTAACTTTCTCAATCTCGTCAAAGATGTACTTGAATTTATCAAAGTTGATTTTTGCTTTGTTTGAGCGAACAACCTTAGTAGAAAAGATATGTTTTCCGTAATGTTTGCTTATGTCAATATGATCAGCTGTTGAGAATGTTTTCCCATCAATTACAGTTCCGATAGTTGCTGCATCAAATAAGTCTTCCATTGCTGAATCTTTTCCGCCAGCATTTAAAGGAGTCAAAATAAGATACAGGTTATGGAACAAATGAATAAAACCACTACTTTTTAGTGTACCCATATCGTTGGGACATGACTTAACTTTATTCACTAAGTGTTTCAATAAATCTTTAGGGCCAGTATCATTATCAAGCACTAGAATGACTGGGTTCTTGGCTTTCTTGTTTTCAAAGCGCTTTAAATCATCAGCATACCTTTGGACAAACCTAACAAAAGGTGTTGCTCCATCACCTATATCGAGAAAGTACATTGTTTTACGATTTAAATCTGGGAACTTTAACTTCGGCGAATAATCTGATTTATCTGTTTTACCTTCAGTCAATATTGTTGGATACTCATTTGCGAAGAAGTGCTTGTATTGCAAAAACTCCGCATAAACTTTCTCTCTTGAGTTCAACTTCCCACGAAACTTATTAATTCCATTGTGTATCTTAGGCTCAGATTTTGGCTCTGGTTTTTTCTTTTCTTCTATATTGTTATAGAAATCAATAGAATCAATAAAAGTTAATCGCCCTTCTAGCTCTGATAGCTTTCCTTCTCTGTATGAGCCATCTTGTTCGGCAATCAGAAATTT
This sequence comes from Marinomonas alcarazii, assembly GCF_003208215.1. Taxonomy (GTDB): domain Bacteria; phylum Pseudomonadota; class Gammaproteobacteria; order Pseudomonadales; family Marinomonadaceae; genus Marinomonas; species Marinomonas alcarazii. Next base: position 347,705 of record NZ_QKLW01000003.1, on the reverse strand, counting down.
TCCTGTTTTGAATAGAGAGTTAGCCATAGCCCTAGTTAATCGCCAATATTCTGACTTAACGCTGACTTTTTTATTAATAACTAAGCCTGTTGCTTCCTGTCTTGAGTCTTTAAATTGCAGTCTTGTTTTTTTAGGGTTTACAGAAAAACCTGCTCGTCTTATCTCGCCAAGCAATTTTGAGCCCAATATTACATTTTCAGCGTCTTTCAGAATAGCTGTAGGAAATATCTTCTTCCTAGTCGAAAAAGTTATATCATCAGCATATCTCGTATATGAGCAGCCATTTCTTTTAGCTAATTTTGAAAGTTTTATGTCCAAGCTATTGGTTATAAGATTCGCAATAACTGGAGAGCATGGGCTTCCTTGTGGCAGACGGTTTTCATAACATGCTATTTGAGCTATAACCGTTGCTATATGGGGGTCTAATTTGAAATCTCTATTAGAAATAAAATACCCGCGTACCCTACCAAAGTTGAAGCTTCCAAAAAAATCTGCCAAATCTAAATTTAATACATTTTTTTTACCACGATGGATACGCGCATTCGTTATGATAGACCTTTCTCGCTCAAAGCCATGAGAAAGAGAACATTCAACTTTGTTATCAAGATGAATAACACTTTTGCAATCCAATAATAAATCAGACAATTTACGCTGAAGGTCTTTCAATTCATCTGATGGTGCACTGATTGTTCTGACACCACCCGATTTCTTGGCGACATCAAATTGATGATAGTGCGAATTTACGTGTGATTGTACGCCAGGTTTGTACAAGGTTCTGGTAAGAAAAGCAGCTGAAACACCCAATATCTCGGCTAATTCAGGTTTCGTTTTAGTTTGCTTAAGTAGTAAATAGTTTCTTCTATGAATCACACTACTCTCTTTTTATAATTAGAGCTAAAGAAGTAGCTCACATGCACTCTTACGCGCCGCTAGCGAGTAATTCAAGAACGCAATGTAGCATCCTAGAAGGCGAGTCACTTGGACCATGTTGTCACAGGTTGCGAAACGCAACCAGCAAATCTGCATGTGAGCCGATTTCATACTACATTGCGACGATATTACATTCAAGTTGTTCAATATACCTGGTAGTCCCTCCCGAACCTCTAAATAAACGCGCGAATAAAACTGCAGGATGGCTTCTAATCTTAGTAGTTAACCCCTTTCTAGTTACATAATTGAGTTCTTCCCCACAAAACTCGCTATCTCTTCGTTCCGTTCCCTTTGCTTCTCTTGGGCGTAGTCGACGTAATCCTCTACATCAAAAGTGTGTTTCTCTGGATCACGCTCTTACCAGTCGGCGTGGGCTTGGCGGGCTTCTTCCTGGTCTGATTCAGATAGTTCACTAAAGCCACCGCTTTGATTTATCCAGCCTTCTTGGCCGCCTAGGGAGTCACTATCAAAAGATGGTGATTGTTCATCGCTGGAGCCATCCCCTTCTTGGTGTCCCATCGAGTCATCGCCTGAGTCCATGCTTTCGCGGATAGATGAAGCCAAACGGCCACCGGCGGTTTGGCCGCCAGACACAAAAAAGCCCGCTAGATAGCGGGCTTCGGAGTGTTTATTGCTGTTCAGTGCAAGGTGTTACCTAACGCTGAATTATTCCCACTCGATGGTAGCAGGAGGCTTAGACGATACGTCGTAAGTCACGCGGGAGATGTGTTCGATCTCGTTGATGATGCGACCAGACACTTTTTCTAGCAGTTCGTACGGTAGGTGAGCCCAACGCGCTGTCATGAAATCGATGGTTTCTACGGCACGTAGCGCAACCACGTATTCGTAACGGCGGCCATCGCCTACTACACCAACAGATTTAACCGGTAGGAATACAGCGAATGCTTGGCTTGTTTTTTCGTACCAGCCAGCGTTGCGTAACTCTTCGATGAAGATAGCGTCTGCACGACGTAGGATGTCGGCGTACTCTTTCTTCACTTCGCCAAGGATACGAACACCTAGACCTGGTCCTGGGAATGGGTGACGGTAAACCATGTCGTAAGGAAGACCTAGCTCTAGACCCAGTTTACGCACTTCGTCTTTGAACAGTTCGCGCAGTGGTTCAACCAGCTGCATCTTCATGTCTTCTGGAAGACCGCCCACGTTGTGGTGAGATTTGATAACGTGCGCTTTACCTGTCTTCGACGCTGCAGATTCGATAACGTCTGGGTAGATCGTACCTTGTGCAAGGAATTCAACTTCTGTCAGTGTCGCCGCTTCTTGGTCGAACACTTCGATAAAGGTGTTACCGATGATCTTACGTTTCTTCTCTGGGTCCGATTCACCGTGTAGTTTACCTAGGAATAGGTCTTCAGCATCAACACGGATGACATTAACACCCATATTGTCAGCGAACATTTTCATCACTTGGTCGCCTTCGTTCAGACGAAGCAAGCCGTTGTCTACGAATACGCAAGTCAGTTGGTCGCCGATGGCTTTGTGAAGCAATGCCGCCACAACAGAGGAATCTACACCACCGGAAAGAGCAAGAAGGACTTTCTTGTTGCCCACTTGTTCTTGCATACGCTCAATAGCGTCTTGCGCGATGTTGGCAGGAGTCCACAAGGTATCACAACCACAAATATCAACAATAAAGCGAGACAGAATACGGCCACCTTGTAACGTATGCGTTACTTCTGGGTGAAATTGTACACCGTAAAATTTCTTCGCTTCGTTCGCCATCGCCGCAATTGGGCAGCTGTCAGTTGACGCCATCAAGGTAAAATCTTCTGGCATTTCAATAACTTTGTCGCCGTGACTCATCCAAACGTCAAGCAAAGCAACGCCATTGTTTGCAATGTGATCTTGAATCTCATCGAACAAGGCTGGGCCTTCATGCTTACGAATTTGAGCATAACCAAACTCACGAATTTCAGAACCTTGAACTTTACCGCCCAACTGCTCTGCCATGGTTTGCATACCGTAACAAATACCAAATACCGGCACGCCCAATGTAAATACAGCTTCTGGCGCACGAGGAGATCCAGGCTCTGGAACGGATTCAGGACCACCAGCAAGGATGATGCCTTTTGGATCGAAGTCGATAACTTCTTGATCTTCCATATCGAAAGCACGAACTTCACAGTAAACACCGATTTCACGAACGCGACGTGCAATCAGCTGAGTGTACTGAGAACCGAAATCAAGAATAAGAATTTTATGAGCGTGGATATCTTGCGACATTATTAGCCATTCCTTTCACTCTACTCAAAGAACCAGGCTTATCGTAGAAGTAATCAATAAAATAGTAAGAGCAGTAAATAAAGATGGGGCGTCTTAAACGCCCCATCTCGGTTTCAACTTATCCCGCCTTAACCGACGTGATAATTTGGTGCCTCTTGAGTGATAGTCACATCATGGACGTGGCTTTCACGCATACCTGCACCGGTAATTTTAGAAAACTGCGTTTTGGTACGCATGGTTTCAATATCAGCCGAGCCTGTGTAACCCATGGAAGAGCGAACCCCACCCATAAGTTGATGAACCACTGCCACCATTGGGCCTTTAGAAGGTACACGGCCTTCAATGCCTTCTGGAACCAATTTCTCAACACTGCTTGAGTCTTGGAAGTAACGGTCACTAGAGCCTTGCGCTTGGGACATTGCACCCAATGAACCCATGCCTCGGTAGGCTTTATAAGCACGACCTTGAAACAAGACAACTTCACCTGGTGCTTCATCAGTACCAGCAAGCAAACCACCAACCATGATAACGCTCGCGCCAGCTGCAATCGCTTTACTGATATCGCCAGAAAAACGTACGCCGCCATCAGCGATAACAGGAATACCACGTGGATTCATTACTTCAGCAACATTCGCCACCGCACTGATTTGAGGAACACCCACACCAGAAACGATACGCGTTGTACAGATAGAACCAGGACCGATACCCACTTTCACACCATCCGCACCGGCATCCGCTAGCGCAATTGCCGCTTCCGCTGTTGCGATATTACCGCCAATAACTTGGATGTGAGGGAAGTTTTCTTTTACCCAACGAACGCGATCAATAACGCCTTTGGAATGGCCATGCGCCGTATCAACAACAATGATATCAACGCCAGCATCAGACAAAGCTTTCACTCGATCGCCTGTATCTGCACCAGTACCAACAGCCGCACCAACACGCAAACGACCATGTTCATCTTTACATGCATTTGGGAACGTCGTGGCTTTATTAAAGTCAGTCACTGTGACCATACCGCGCAATTCAAACTGCTCATTAACAATCAGCACTTTCTCAATGCGATTTTCATGTAGCAATTTGCGGATAGAACCAGATGAAGCACCTTCAAGCGCCGTCACAAGACGATCTTTTGGTGTCATAATGTCAGAGACTTTTTTATCGAAGTCTTTCACAAAGCGCACATCACGGCTTGTTACAATACCAACCAAGTCAGTACCTTCAACAACAGGCACACTTGAGATGCTATTCGCCGCAGTCAAATCCATAAGGTCTTGAACGCTGGCGTCAGGATTAATAGTAACAAGATCACGAACGATGCCACTCTCGAACTTTTTCACACGGCGCACTTCACGTGCTTGCTCTTCAATGGTCAAGTTTTTGTGCACAATGCCAATGCCACCTTCTTGAGCCAAAGCAATCGCCATGCGATGTTCGGTAACCGTATCCATCGCTGAAGACGTAAGCGGAATATTTAGCTCAATGTCTTTAGTGATTTTCGTTTTGAGGCTAACATCCTTAGGAAGAACTTCGGAATAGCCGGGGACAAGCAGTACGTCGTCAAACGTTAAAGCTTCTTGAATAATTCGTAACATAATGGGGAGTTTCCAATGCCAACAAGGGTGTTAAGATGGCAAGTAATTCTACTCCTTTAGTTGCATTGGGTAAATCAAAACCACGAGAGATTGATGAAAAATTTTACAACTTCTGCGTCACAAGAAACTGCTTTTACCGTATCGCAGCTAAATAGACAGATACAACAACTACTTGAAGCCAGCTTGCCGTGGATTTTAGTCGAAGGCGAAATCTCTAATTTGGCCAAACCTGGCTCGGGTCATTGGTACTTTTCTCTCAAAGACGACAGAGCTCAAATTCGCTGCGCCATGTTTAAAGGCAAGAATGCGGCGGTTCGCTTCAAACCCAAAGATGGAGACATGGTTCGTCTGCGTGCCCGCGTCACTTTTTATGGCCCAAGGGGCGATTGTCAGCTTAGTGTCGAAAGCATGGAATCAGCAGGCGAAGGTGCGCTGCAACAAGCATTTGAGCGGCTAAAAAACAATTTACAAGCTCAAGGTCTGTTTGCGGCAGAACACAAAAAACCACTACCGACCAAACCAGAACGTGTTGCGATCATCACCTCACCGGTCGGTGCCGCGGTTCGCGATATGATCATCGCCTTTCGCAGGCGTTTCCCGTTAACCGAACTCACCATTCTGCCCTCTTTAGTGCAAGGTCAAGACGCGTCTAAAAACATTTTAAGACAACTACAGCGGGCCGATGGAAGCGGGCACTTTGATGCCATTATTCTAGGTCGCGGTGGTGGTTCACTGGAAGATTTATGGTGCTTCAATGACGAAGCCTTGGCACACGCTATTTTTGCCGCCCAAACGCCGATTGTGTCAGCGGTGGGCCATGAGACAGATTTCACCATTGCGGACTTTGTCGCTGATGTTCGCGCCGCCACACCAACGGCGGCCGCGGAGCTTTTGAGCCCTGATCGCAATCAGCTGATTCGTCAAATCGAGCAGCAAGAAAAGCAACTGGTTCGACGCATGTCGCGCATTCTCGAGCAAAGCCAGCAACAGCTCGACTTTATGATCAAGCGCATTCGTCACCCAAAAGAACGCATTGAGCAACAACAAAACCAGCTTGATCAACTAAAACGCCGTTTGCAACACAGCATGCAACGCAAAGTATTAGAGCAACAAACCCAAACTGCGAATTTGGCGCATCGACTGGAACGAAACAGCCCCATTCGTCGCATTGATCAAGACAGACAAAAGCTCAAAGACATAGACGCTCGACTTGCTCGCGCATTAAGCAACACCCTCACCAACAAACAAACCGCCTTTGCTCGTATTATCGACAAGCTCAACCTCGTTAGCCCGCTCAACACCTTAGCCAGAGGCTACGCCATTGCTTCTAAAGACGAACAAGTAATTCGTTCCGTTAAGGATGTTAAAAAAGGAGACGCTATTTCCGTCAGGGTTCAAGACGGCACCATTGCCTGCGATGTAACAGAGCATTAGAGCCGCACTATTAAGCGAGCGTACGTTTTCTAGTGCGCTCGCTTATCGTACCGCTGCTATCTTTGGCAAAATACACAAAACAATAAACATCCGAAATAGGCAGATAAAGACGCTTACCGCCTTTTCTAATGCCCCAAAATGGACACTCTAGGTTTCTAATAAAAGCAAAGAAGTTTTAATAAATGAATAATTGTGCAAACACTTTTCATTCCCTAGTATCGATTGAAGACTAACTAGCAATATATAAAATATTATAATGGAGTGACATAAATGTCGGACACTTACCACGTCGGGAGCGGACAGGCCTCAACCACCCAAAAGCCAACAGACAAAAAATTATTAAAACTCATTGTTGCCTCTTCCGTTGGCAACGCATTGGAATGGTTCGATCTAATCGTCTACGCATTTTTTGCTCGTACTATTTCAAAACTATTCTTTCCTACTGACAACGAAACCTTGTCACTCATGCTGGCGCTTTTCACTTTCGCCATGTCTTACCTTATTCGCCCAATTGGCGCGATCGTTATTGGTAGCTACGCGGACAAGATAGGCCGTAAAGCAGCCATGTTACTAACAATCTGGCTAATGATGGCCGGAACCTTTTTAATTGCAGTAATGCCAACCTATGAAACTATTGGACTACTTGCACCATTAGGCATTTTGCTTGCTCGACTTCTACAAGGCTTCTCGGCGGGGGGAGAGTTTGGTAGTGCAACAGCCATGCTGGTCGAACATTACCCTGAACGCAAAGGCTTTATATCCAGCTTTATGTTTGCCAGCCAAGGGCTTAGCGGTTTATTAGGTGCAGGATTTGGTCTACTACTAACGACTACGTTAACCACTGATCAACTGGAAAGCTGGGGCTGGCGCATTCCCTTCTTCTTTGGCCTACTAATCGGCCCGGTTGGTTTATACATTCGTCGACATATTGAAGAAGCGGGTGAGTTCACCACATCAAAAGAAGAGAAAGTGCCATTAATAGAATTGTTTGCGAATAACAAATTGGGCATTCTATTTAATATCGGTGCCATGATACTGTCGACCTCAGTCACTTACTCCATTATTTTCATGCCGACTTATGCCACAAAATACCTTGGCTTAAGCAATTCCATCGGTTACGGCGGCACCCTTATCAGCTACACCGTGCTTATGTTCCTGACACCTTTCGTTGGCATTTTATCCGATCGTATTGGACGCACTCGCCTTATGATTGCGGCAGGCATACTCTTCTTTATAACGGTTTGGCCAGCATTTTTCATACTGTCTAATCACCCAACATTAATCATGCTTGCCTGCGTTCTTTTTTGGCTAAGTGTACTGAAATCCATGTATTTTGGTGGCCTACCAGCCTTGATGTCGGAAATGTTCCCTACACGAGTCAGAGCAACAGGCATGGCGTTGAGCTACAACATCAGTACGACTCTTTTTGGCAGCTTCACGCCTTTCTTACTTGTCTGGTCTATCAGCGCAACAGGTGACCAACTGGCGCCAAGCTATTACTTATTATTAACCAGTTTCGTCAGCCTACTTGCTCTGTATGGCATACGTAAACACTTCAAGATCAACTAGAGATCTGACGCATATTGCTTTCTAACGCCACGTTAACGTGGCGTTTTTTTTGCCTTACATTTGGATTTTGCGACAAATAAAAACGGTGGCCCAAATGGGCCACCGTTTTAAATACACATTATCTAAATACACACCAAGATGTTTACTCTGGCCACTGTTCACCCAGATCCCAGAACAAACCTGCCGCAGCGGCTAAACCTTGCTCAACAACACTTTCCAACAAATGCTCATCGGGCGCGTGCTGCTTACAAGACGGATAAGAGTGCGGCATCCATACCGTCGGCAAGGCCAACACATCTGCAAAACAATGGTTGGGAATCGTACCGCCTAAATTAGGTAAAACCGTTACTTTCTGTTCCAGAGACGCTTCCATCGAGCTCTTAACAAACCCAACCCAAGGGTGAGCTGGATCTAAGCGAGTTGCGTTATAGCCACCTTCGTAAACGACTTTCACGTCTCCCAAGCCTTGCTCCTCTAAGAAAGAAGACAAATTAGCGACTAGGTTTTGCCAATCTGTACCAGGCACGATACGCAAATGACACACCGCTTCCGCCACATCGGGAATGGCACCAATGGGCTTTTTGATATCACCAGCGCCAATAGCAATCACCTCTAACGTGTTGCAACCAAACAATCGCTCACCGACAGTCAGTTCTTTCTCCCCCCATTGATCATTCAATGTTGGGTCGCCAGCATAACCACCAACGGGTAACGCTTGCATCATCTCGGCAGTGACGCCACTTGGTAACGGGGCTCGAAGGCACTCAGCGGTGACTCGTCCATCCGCTGTCGTTAAACTAGCTAGCGCGTGCTGCAAACGTGTCACAGGATTGGTAATAACGCCGCCCCAGTTGCCAGAGTGGCGCGCCCCATTCCCTGTTTCACAACGTAATCGAAACTGACAAACACCGCGTGAGCCCAAGAAAATAGTCGGTGTTTGAGCATTTAATCTTGGTCCATCAGACGCCAAAAACAAATCCGCTTTTAGCGATTCTTTTTGCTCGCCACAAAAACGTTCTAATCCTTTAGAGCCAACCTCTTCACTCATCTCAAAAAGTATTTTAACGTTGTAACCCAGCTTCCCTTTACGAGCATCTAATACTGATTCGAGCGCAAGTAGGTTAATCGTATGCTGCCCTTTGTTATCGGCTGTACCACGTCCAAAGATCTTTTCTCCGATTTGTGATAATTCCCAAGGATGAGTACCCGTCTGCCATAATTCGGCCTGCCCATTAGTTACATCGCCATGGCCATACGTTAACAACGTCGGCAACGATTCATCTTCAATACGCTTAGCAATTAATAACGGCGGACAAGATTCGATAGGATTTGGAAAAATTTCACACTCAAAGCCTAATTTCGCAAGAGTCGGCTGAATTTCATCCGTTAAATATTTCATGAGTTCAGCACTGGCGTCCGGATTTTGGCTTTCTGAAGCAAACGCCACACGACGCGTTAACGTTTCGATAAACCGACCATTTTTAAGGGTCGAAGTAGCCTGTTGTAAGGCGGTTTGACGGCCATTTTGACTCATTGCTTGAGACATAATTTCTCCAAATACACAGATTTATTATGGCATTTAGCTTAAGATGTAATAAGCTTTACAACAATTATCAATTACACAACAAAACCTTCTATAAAATAGAAAGCTTATGAATGACATCTCGTTAAAATACTTTCATGCTGTTGCGAAAACAGGCTCCTTATCCGCAGCTTCTGAAGAACTCCATGTCGCAGTTTCGGCTATCAGTAGACAAATCACCCAACTAGAAGAAAAGCTACAGTTGTCTTTGTTCGAACGTAAAGCCAGAGGTATGTCTTTAACGCCTGCTGGCGATATTCTGTACACTTACTCATTGCGAAATACGTTGGAATTTAAAAACGTGATGTCGGAAATGAGGGGCATAAGTAATATCCAACAACAATCTATTGCGCTGGCTTGCCCAGAAGGTATGGCTTGGGACTTTATCCCTCACATCATGGCGGAATTTCGCTTGAAATACCCAAGTGCACGCTTTTCCTTACAAGTTGTGGATTCGGGCAGAGCAACACAACTGGTAAGAGAAGGCAGCGTCGACGCGGCTTTTACTTTTAATTTGCAACCAGAGCAAGGCGTTGAGGTTTCGTTGCAAGTGCCTTCTCCAATCGTCGCGTTGTTATCCAAAGATCATCCTCTTGCCAGTCAGCAAGACATCAGTATTCGGGAATTAACCGAATACCCTATTGCCATATCCGGATCAGGGACAACGCTCAGTTACTTATTCGATATCGCTTGTCATATTGAAGGGGTGCAAATCATCCCAGCACTGTCTAGCGACTCAGCAGGTTCCATTTACACTTTTGCGAGCGAAAGCCAAGATGCCATTGCGCTCTGTGGGGAGTTAACGGTTGCAAGACGGGCAAAGCGAGATGGCATGGTTATACGACCAATGCGAGAAGCCGCGTTAGCTCAGCGCAGTTTACAAGTACAAATTATGTCGAGAAGAAAGCTGCCTGTTATCGTGAGGTATTTCCTCACTCACCTCACCGAGTCACTTAAAAAGCAAAACGAGCACCAAGCATAAGCAATCTTGAACCAAGCCAATTAACTTGGCTTGGTTCAACTGATTGCATTACGTCACTTTGAACCGCTCAACTTTATCTTTCAGGTGTCTCATTTCATCGCCAATAGCATTGGTTGCCGCTCGGCTTTGATGGAAGAGTTCTACTGTCTGCTCACTTTGTGCCGCCAACATTGACAGGTGCTGGTTGATATCCTCAACGGAAGCATTCTGGATTCCTGCACGCTCTGCCACTTGCTCGTTCATATCAAACAATTGCTGTAAAAACGTATCAAGCGCCATCACTTTTTCAGAAACCAGTTTTTGGCTATCCAAAGTCTGAATGCTTTTCTCACACGCTACGTCCATTTGTGAAGTCACTTGTGTGGATGCAGATCGCAGCTGGGTAATAATGCTTTGAATTTCATTGGTTGATTCACTGGTACGCTGGGACAACATACGCACCTCATCAGACACCACTGCGAAGCCTCGGCCATGCTCGCCTGCACGGGCGGCTTCAATTGCTGCATTTAACGCTAATAAGTTCGTTTGCTCGGAAATAGAGCTAATAACATTCAGCACAGAAACTATTTTTTCAATGTTGTCATTCAATTCCGTTAAGCTGGTTTTACTTTGCAGCATATCGACTTCTAAAGCTTCCAAGAAAACCAAACTGCTTTGCACTTCTTTGCTCGCTTGCTGAAGTTCAGCGTTGCTCTGATCAGACAACTCACCTGCTTTTGTTGCCAAATCCTTCACCTGAGCACTTTGTTCAGTGATGTCTTGAGTGGAAATGAAAATCTGTTCTACCGATTGCTTCTCCGCTTCCGAAGCCTGCGAAAGCTCATCGACCTGATGGTGCAATCCTTCGATTGCACCGTCTGTCGTCTTAACGGCATCATTCACCGTAAGCAATGATCCTTTTAGCGTCAGCAACAGAGAGTTTACCGTCTCCGCTAAGGCACCGATTTCAGCCTTATCAGAGCTCTTAATTTGATAACTCAGATCTAAATTATCGGACACATAGCGCACTTCCTTGCCGATAGCGACAATTGGACGTGTTAAAGAGCCAATCACAAAATGAAGAATGAGCAGAGAAATTAAAATAAAAACGATAGAGTAGAGAAACGCATTCTGTAACTGAGAATAAATCGGCGCCATAATTTGCTGTTTCGGCACAGCAAGCATGATAAATCTATCTAACAGAGGCACCCACAGAGAGCCAAGGTAATAAACCTGCCCATCAATGGTCACATCATTAATGACCATGTCATTTTTATTGTTTAACAGGCTAGAAATTTGGCTTTTATCGACTATTTCCATAAAGGCTGAATCGCCCTTAGCTTGGATAACCCCATCACTTGTCACCAACATAGCACGCCCTTGCAGGCCTACGTTTAGCTTCTTAACCATATCAATCAGCTTATCAGCTTTAATCCCTAAACCTGCGACAGAATAAGGCTTATTCGTGTTCGGGTCCGTGGTATCGCTTCGATAGTTAATAAACAGCATTTCGTTTTCATACTGTAAGTTCAGTTCATAATCATGGCCTGTGGCCAAAAAATTTGGGTAGAACTCTTTGTAAGGATAGTCTTCTAACGGTGTTTTAAAAAACGCTTTGTCATAACCATAATAATCCAACCCGTTTGGACCCTTTACAACATAGAAGGTGGAATCACTGCCCAAGATGTCTTTTACAGACTTCAGCTTATGCTCAATAAAAGGAAGCTTATCGGGGCTCGCTCCGTTACGTACCCAATCTTCAACAAAATTATCGTTTGTCATTAGATGGGAAGCGGTAATTAACGGGGTAATTTCGGTACTGATTTGCGAGGCGAGGTTACTAAGGTGTGTCGGTAACACTTCTTTTTTTAACTGTTCTAACTCTATGTCTAGTGTTGAAATGGCTTGAGTACTGACCGAAACGACAGAACTCACAACAAGCAATACAGCAAGAACAGAGAACATACGACTTCTGATGGATAAACTTTGCCACTTCATAATAACGTCCTTATTATTTACCCTTATTGTAAATTTATCGTCAAATACTACACCGCAAATCATGACAAAAACAAAACAATTTTCTTATCGCAAATAACAAAGTTATTAATAATCGATAACATTGACTCCTATCAATAAAAAAACAGACCCTTCTGCCCCATCGATAAAATCATCACACCCCATATCGCTCAATTTTTTTAATCAGCCCTTGTCGTGAAATGCCCAATTGCTTAGCGGCTTGGGTGCGGTTGCCTTGGTTTTTTTCTAAGGCTTGGTTAATCAATCGAATTTCAAGGTCCCGAACTTGTTCGTCTAATGAGGCGTCGTTCGTTGGTGTGCTTATTGGAGTTTGACGAATAGCCTCACCACTGGGATACAGCAGCTGAATGTCTTCCATGGTAATTTGCCCTTGTGGGCAAATAGACGCGACGCTTTCTAAGGCGTTTTTCAATTCCCGAACATTTCCAGGCCAAGTTTGATCGCGGAACCATTGCACAGCTTCAGGACTGAGCTGTAGCTGCTTATTTTGCTGGTTTTGCAAACGCTGTAAAAATGATTGCAGCAATACTGGGACATCTTCTAGCCGTTCAGCAAGCGCTTGAGTCTCGATGTTTACGCCTTTTATTCGGTAATACAGATCCTCTCGAAAGCTGCCTTCTTGCACCTTGCTCAGTAAGTCGGCGTTGGTCGCGGAGACCACTCGAATATCGATGTGTTTTTGCTCTCGTCCGCCTACAGGGAAAAAGGTACCTTCTTGCAACACGCGCAGCAGTTTCACCTGCATCGCCAACGGCATTTCACCAATTTCATCTAAGAATAAGGTGCCACCATCGGCCAAACTCAATAAACCGACTTTGTCTTTTTCCGCTCCGGTAAAGGCGCCTTTCACATAACCGAACAGCTCACTTTCTAATAAATCCGCTGGAATAGCACCGCAATGTACCGAGATAAATGGTTTGGCTGCACGATGACTTAAATCATGTAAAGTACGCGAGATAACCTCCTTTCCTGTACCTGATGGCCCTGTCACCAAGACGCGCACATCCGTCGGGGCGATTCGCTCTACGAGCGCTCTGACCTTTTGCGAACTGATTGAATGACCGATATACGCTGACGCACCCTTTGCAGAATTACCCGTTTGCTTTAGCTGAGTTAACTCTCGCTCTAAAGTGGTTTTAGTGATTGCTCGACGCACCACAACCGCCAACATATCTGGATCAATCGGCTTGGCAATAAAATCCCATGCGCCAAGCTCAATGGCTTTAAGTGCCAAATCCCGATCCGCATGGCCTGTAATAATGATCACCGGACGACCATCAAATTCGCCTATCGCATCCAAGGTGACTTGTGGATCAAAACTTGGCGGCATGGAAAGATCCAAGAGCACCAGATCCGCATCAAACGATGCCAACGCACCACGGGCTTCATCTAAGCTGCCTGCCGTTTTCACATGATAATCTTGCTTTGCCAACCAGCGACTGGCTAATTCACGAAATGCGGGCTCGTCGTCGACCAGTAATATTTTATTTTGAGTCATGGAATTCTCTATTTGAAATGTCAGTACCAGAAAAGTGGCGAGGTAAAATAAGCTCGAAGGTTACAGGCCATATCGAATCAGAACGATGCTGAATCTTCCCGCCATGAGCATCGACAATACGACGCACAATGGCTAAACCAAGACCACTGCCGCCAGCTCGCTTGGTCACAAAGGGCTGAAATAAGTTGTCGCCTTGTAAACTTGGATCAATCTCAGGTCCATTGTTATTTACTTGGATAACGATCTGTTGATCTCGTTCTTCCGCTTCAATGGATAACTTGCCATCTGGCATATTGCGCAAAAAAGACACGGCGTTATCGATCAGGTTAATGAACACCTGCTGAAGCCGTTGCGGGTCAGCATCCAACTCAATCGTTTCATCAATATCCAGCTCAAACGTGACACCTTCTAGCTGAGCTTGCGCCAAAATACTCGCCACTAAAGATCGCAACGGCGTGGCAACTATTTGTAATGACAAGCCACCTGAATACACCAACATATCACTCACCAAACGATCGGCGCGTTTAAGCTGAGTCTGAATATGCTGACGCGTCTCGGCTGGTGCGTCATAAGCCGCCATAGAAATTATATTCAAAGGATTACGCAGTTCATGTGCCATTGCCGCAGACAAACTCCCCAACTCGACAAGATGCTGTTCGTCCATGCGTTTTCGCTCGGCCACGGCCAAGGCCAAAGAGCGCTCAAGCAAGCCGCAACTGGTTGAAAACAAGGATGCAAACACTTCCGCCGTCAAACGCATACCAGGGCTAGCGTCTTCCCAGCCTATTAAAGTGAAGTGCCAATCAGTACCTAACCGAGAGACTCGTATCGCTAAGACGTCATTTTTTTCTTGAACTGGATAAGCGGAGCTTTGTAGCTGGATCGCCACATTGCGTCTTATCTGCAAAGAAAGTAAACGCTCACCAATGGCAATTAATTGTGGCCAATCTTGCGCCTCTTTTAATTGCGTTGACCAGGTGTCCAACACAGCTTCATTCAATGAGGCTCCAGGATAAATCAGCCGAGAAATCAAGCGACTCAAAGGCTGATAAATCAGCGCAGCCACCACCAAGATCAGCAAGGAGTACAACCACAGCTGCCAACTGGGCACATTTGCTAACGCCTGCAAACCAATACGGCCAGACACCACACTGATCACGGCAATCACACAGAGAATCACCAACATCATGGCAACCCAAAGCAAGGCTCGATTGGCGAAGGCATTCACCGATAAAATCTGGTAGCGCACTACCGCGTAGATCAATAACAGCAAATAGGTTGGCAGCAGTAACATGGGATAAGGAAACCAGCTAATGCCAAAAGAGGGAAACACAAAACTGGTCGCTAACAACAACCCCCACGCTCCAACACCAAACATAGCAAGTATGGAGCGCTTCTTGTTACCAGAATGACGATACCAACCAAATAACAAAACACCATGAGCCAGCATACCGATCAACACGGTATAAGCGAGATTCCACGCCCCCGCCTCGGTGAAGATAAAAAAGGAACGTGTATCCAAAGTGCTAATAGCATCGCCCGCGCCTATCCACCAGCTCTGTAAAACCACAGCAAAACTAGTGAGGTAAAACCAAGGCACCGCTTGATATAAGCGCTCAAGCATCGCTTCTTTGACTGGGCCAGAGTTCACAAAACGAATGGCAAAATGCAGGAAAAAAGTCGGCATTAAGGGATTAGCAAGAATAATGTGGATACCAACTTGCTCGTAGCCTTGGAACAACATCACATGCCCGAAGCACCAAATCGCCATCATAATGGCGAAGCCTGCCAAGGCCTGAAGATCGCTTTGATTTCGTGCTCGCCACAATAACCAAACAGCGACCAAGATGCCGCACACACTGGTCACCAGCATGGCGACTTCAAACATCAACGAAAGCGTCAAAATCGTAAACCTCGTTTACATCATAAAGTGAGAAAATCGTAAACTTTTTTTACACCTCAAGCAAAATTATAAATTTCCCCTTTAAAATCAATAATATAAATTCAGCTAATAGTTGGCCTGCCCTTTGCTCTACTGAAAGAAACCTTTGATCTATATCAAACCACCTTCAACTTATAGGACAACTATCATGAATACTGAATTTTTAATGACTGAAATCATCGCACTTTTTAGCATTGTAGGCTTAGCGCTACTCCCTCTGGCTTTGCAGCAAATGCGTACGCTAAGAATTAAGAGAAATGCCTAGTTTTAACTTCAATCTCTTAACGCTTACTGACACCCAAGGGAGCCATTATGGACCTCGACGTCGCCATTTTATCTCGTATACAGTTCGCCTTTACGGTGAGTTTTCACATTATTTTTCCCAGTATCACCATTGGTTTGGCAACGCTGATTGCCATTTGGGAAGGGCTGTGGCTTAAAACACACAACCCTTACTATTTGCAGCTTGCCAAATTTTGGATCAAGCCGTTTGCCATTACCTTTGGTATGGGCGTGGTATCTGGCATTGTTTTGTCCTACGAATTTGGTACGAACTTTTCCAAGTTCTCCGAAATCACCGGTGCCATTCTTGGTCCTTTGATGGCGTACGAAGTGCTGACTGCCTTTTTTATGGAAGCAGGCTTTCTTGGCGTCATGCTATTTGGTTGGCAGCGCGTTGGCCGCAAGTTGCATTTCTTTGCAACCGTCACCGTAATGATAGGTACTTGGATTTCTGCATTTTGGATCATTGTGGCGAACTCATGGATGCAAACACCAACAGGCTACAAGATCGTCAATGGTAAATTCGAAGTCTCGAGTTGGATGGAAGTCATCTTCAATCCGTCTATGCCCTACCGCCTTACTCACATGCTGGTTGCGTCATTGATTACCGCGACTTTTGTCGTGGCGGGCATCAGTACTTACTACTTGCTGAAAAAGCAAAACATTCCCTTTGCGAAAAAAGGACTGTCCATGTGCATGTGGTTTGCCTTGGTACTAACGCCACTGCAAGCATGGATTGGCGATATGCACGGCTTGAACGTCAAAGAACATCAGCCAACTAAACTCGCTGCAATGGAAGGTATTTGGCCTGCGGAAGAAGAAAACGTGCCGCTGTTACTGTTCGCTATGCCAAACATGAAAACGGAATCAAACGATTATCAAGTCGGCATTCCAAATCTCGGCAGTTTGATACTCACTCATTCTTGGGATGGTGCAGTACAAGGTCTAAAAGCCGTACCGCCAGAAGACAGACCCAATGTGCCGTTAGTGTTTTGGTCTTTCCGTGTCATGGTGGGTATTGGTTTTGGCATGATGGGCATCGCGGCGCTAGCACTTTTATTACGTCGTAAAGGCCGCTTGTATGAAAACAAAGCCTTCTTGTCTATCGTGACATTTTTTACGCCTATGGGTGTCATTGCAGTACTAGCAGGTTGGTATGTGGTGGAAATCGGCCGCCAACCTTGGATTGTCTACAACCTCGTTAGAACATCGGAGATCGTATCACCACTTCCTCCAGAGCGCGTGCTGTTTACCTTAACCATGTTTGTGATCATTTACAGTTTGCTGATTGGTGTTTACCTCTACTTCATGCGCAAACTGATCAAGAAGGGGCCGCCGTCAATGAAAGCTCTCGAACAACAATTGATTGGTATGAAAGCACCAGGCTACGCATTGGCTTGGGTAAAATCCCTAAACACTGAAAACCAAAGTTTAAAAGCACAAGGAGATAAATAATGGATTTAGCACTTTTCTACTTCCTTGTCTTAGGCTTTGCCATCTTCATGTACGTGTTACTCGATGGCTTCGATCTAGGGATTGGCATTCTCTACCCTTGGTTTAACCAAGAAGGCGAGCGAGATCATTTAATGCGTTCTATTTCACACGTTTGGGATGGTAACGAAACTTGGTTAGTATTTGGTGGTGTGGTGTTGTTTGCGGCGTTTCCCGCTGCTTATGCTGGCATTACCTCAACCTTTTACTTGCCTATCATGCTGATGCTGTTTGCTTTGATCTTTCGTGGCGTGGCGTTCGAGTATCGATTTAAATCCGATACATCTCGACCTTATTGGGACCTTGCATTTAGCGCGGGGTCAGCCATAGCAGCATTTTGCCAAGGCATATTGCTCGGCTCCATCGTTCAAGGCGTGCCAGTCGGTGTCGACAGTTTGTCTAGCTTACATTGGCTAACACCTTTTTCTATATTAACTGGCTTTGCCGTAATGGCAGGGTATGCTCTGTTGGCTGCTTGTTATTTGTTTATGAAAAGTCGTGGGCGTATCCAAGATCACGCAGCCAAATTAGGCAAGCGACTCTTGCTGATCACCATTTTAGCCATGGTTATTGTCAGCGTGTGGACAGTAGTGAGCCAAGTAGACATTCGTCAACGCTGGTTCTCCGGCTTAAATTTTTTATGGCTATCGCCCTTGCCTATTATTACCTTAGTCGTTGCCGCATTGGCTTGGAAAGATTTAAACAGTCACTCCGCTGGTATCACTCATCATGAAGGTCGACCATTCTGGTACGCAGCAACCCTCTTCTTACTAGGCTTTGCAGGACTTGTCGTTGGTTTATTCCCGTACCTTATTCCAAGACAACTAACCTTTATGGAAGCCGCTTCGCCAGACAGCAGCTTGCTTTTCTTGCTGCCTGGTATCTGCATCTTTGTGCCCTTGATTTGTACTTACACTTTATGGGGTTACCGCGTCTTTGCCGGTAAGGTGGAAGATTATCAGGAGGGTTACTAATGTCGCTCAAAAGCCTGAAAGAAAAAGCCGCCAAACTCAAACCGTGGCAATGTTTTTTGCTGCTCTACGGCATTGGCTTTATTGCCATATTAACCGCATCTTATGGTATTAAACTGCTGATGACAGGATTGCCTTGAGCAATGCTATTCGTATAAAAAAGCCCCGCACTTTACAACTTTCAATGCGAGGCTTTTTAGCATTATTAAGTAAAAGATTACGATAATGATCGTTACACTTTAGCCGCTTTAAGCGTATCAGCTTTCGCGCCCATGCTCGCTTTCAGAAGCAAAACGGCAAACACCATCACACCCAATACTCGCGCACAGACTACAAATAAGGAAGTGTCCGTAGCAGCCGCAGGCCAAGCAATAAGTATCGCGGCAACAACATATAGTATACGAGTCACCCAAGATAAATTCTCACGTAACCAGCCAGAAAAGCCGATGCTCATCGATGCGGTTGCCAAGGTAGCGAACGAGATTGCCGCGATCACACTCGTCGTTGTCCCAATCAATAAAATACCCGGCATGGTCACGAATAAGAACGGAACCAAAAGCTTAACAAAACCTAACCGCATGGATTCAACGGCCGTTTCATTCGGTTCGGCACCAGAAATTGTCGCCGCCGCGTAAGCTGCTAATGCAACAGGTGGAGTAATGGCAGACACTAAACCAAAGTAGAAAATGAACATGTGCGCCGACAGGGTTTCCATACCAAGTTGTGTCATCGCAGGCGCAACCAATACTGCGAGCAACAAATACGCCGCTGATGTTGGTAATCCCATACCCAAAACAAAAGACGCCAATGCAGTGAGTAATAAAACGGCCCATAAATTGCCATCACCCAGTTCAATGATCAAACCAGACAACATCAAGCCCATACCAGTCAAATTCAGAATACCGATAATCACGCCAGCGGCTGCAACAGCCGCCACTATCGGTAGCGTCGAAGACAAGGTTTCCTTACAAGCCGCTATCAAATCGACCACATTTATACGAGTGGCTTTTTTCCAAGGACAAACAAGCAAACCAGCCAAAATCCCCATAACGGCAGCTTGGGTTGGTGATTTACCTGAAATCATCAGACCGATTAAAACCACCAGCGGAAGCAAAAGATAGCTCTTTGTTCTCAGTGTATTTAATAACAATTGTAAGCCAGCTTCGGTATCCCTTTCTAAATTAAGGCGTCCAGCTTCTAGCCGCACTGAAATCATCAGCGCTAAAATATACAAAAGTGCAGGAACCAAAGCGGCCATTGCAACTTCCGCATAAGGAATCCCAATCATTTCTGCCATCAAGAAAGCAGCAGCCCCCATGACCGGTGGCATAATTTGCCCCGCCGAAGATGCAGCGGCTTCGATCGCTCCAGCCAGTTTTGCACTGTAGCCTACGCGTTTCATCAACGGAATAGTAAAAGTGCCTGTAGTCACTACGTTGGCCACAGCGCTGCCGTTAAGGGAGCCAAGCAATGCGCTAGACAAAGCCGCAGATAAGCCAGGGCCACCTTGCACACGTCCAGTCAAACCACGGGCCAAATCAACAAAAACTTCACCCGTACCAATTTTAGTTAAAATGGCACCAAACAAACCGAAGAGGAAAATATACTCAACGGCGACCCCCATTGGTACACCATAAACCCCTTCAGTCGATAACATCAGAGTTGAGGTGAAACGGCTAATGTCATAGCCACCATGACCATATTTACCAGGGATCAAATAGCCAAAATACGCATAAAGAAAAGCAAGGGCCATCAAAATAATCAATGCCCTACCTACAGCAATACGAACAAAGACAAACACCACCGCAATCAGAGCAATAAAGATCAACCTATCTTGCTCAACCGACATAGCGCCGCGCATGACAATATCAATGTAGTAATGCCACAAGTAAGGCCCCGGAATTAAAGCCAATAGGGCCAATAGATAAAACACGCCACGGCCCATGATATTCTTGTACCTTAGCGCGTAAAACAGCATGGCAGCAGCCGCAACTAGTGAGAAAAACGAAGACCTCAATAGCAACGCGGTAATGCCGCCATAATACGCACCATACAGCACAAGACTGGCGATTCCAGCGGCGATCACACTAAACAATAAAGAGACTGCTAGACGTTCCTTGCCACCAGCGAATTTTGATTCAAGGAGCAAACTTTGAAAGCCATTGCTGGAATCTGATTTCAACATAATAGCTCTCCTAGTTTTCGCTTACTTCGTCATAATATTTTTTCGCACCTGGGTGCAATGTAACAGGAGTGCGTTTTGCGGTTTCTAACGAAATTGCTTTTGCTTGTGGGTGAATTTGACCAAGCTCATCTAAATGAGAAAAAATTGCTTTGGTGATATTATAAATTTTGCTCTGATCTTCTTTACCGCTGGTGAACAAAATAGCAGGATCATTAATCATCAAAATCTGTTTGGTTTGATCTGGGTAGGTTTCAGCAGGCAGAGAGTAAGCTTGATAGAAAGGGTATTTTTGGATCAAACTATCGAGTTTATCAATATCAGCTGACAACAATTTCATGTCAGTTTGTGAGTCGAGATCAATCAAAGAGGAAGTCGGTGCACCTGCCAAAACCACTGTCGCATCAACTTGGCCGTTTACCAAGGCTTTTACCCCTTCGTTATAAGAAAGAAAACGTGGTGTGATATCGTCAAAGACACCATATTCCTGTAACAAACGAGTTGCTAAAACCGCGGCATTACTTCCTGGAGGCCCCATGCTAACACGCTTGCCTTTTAAGCCTTCAAAGGAGTCGACTCCTTTTCCGGAAATCGTTGCGACCTGCAACACTGCTGGATATAAATAGGCAATACCAGCCACGTCCAAAGGTCCGCTAACTTTAAATGGGCCTTGGCCATTTTTTGCTTCAAACAAAGTTGAAGAAGAAGATAATCCCATTGTCATTTGGCCTGCTGCAACGCGGTGATTGTTTTCCACAGACGCACCAGTTACTTCGGCCCGTGCCGTCGTATTGTCCATGTGTTTGTTGAGAGTTTCAGAAATCCCTGCACCAATCACATAAAACAAGCCGCCCGTTCCGCCAGTTCCAATGGATACACGTTCTGCCGCTTGAACAGGACTATTGACTAAAGTCGTACACAAGGCACTCGCTATAAGCAGTTTTTTAAACATAATATTCTCCAACTTATTTTTGTTTTGTTATTGCTTAGAACACTCTAGCGAAGAAACCTTTCATGAACCTTTCATGGATCTTGAATACATCATAAAAAATAAAAGCTATTGAGAAAGATTGTTAGGCTCAGCAAACATAGCATTATCCCATTCATGATAAATAAGTTGTTTTTTGGCATCGTCTGTTTGAATAAGCAGTTCTAAGCCAAGAGGAATTGGACGAAAAATCCCATGTGGCAATTTACTCAATTCATCTCGACTATATGGGCCTTTAACCTTTGTGCTTATTGGCGTAATACCTGATTGATTTGCAAGTACATGCTGCCCTTCTGAAGACAATAAGAGATCAATAAAACGCTTCGCCAATATCGGCTGCTTAGCATCACGAGGAATAAATGCGGTGCGCATTATGATCGTCGTATAATCTGTCGGCATGATGGTTTTGATCCATTCATACTGTTGCGACCATTTATAGGAATAGGCACCAACAAGATTATAAGCGATGAATATCTGGCCTTTTAAAAGCGCATTTAGCATAGAGGATGTATCCGTATAAAGCCGAGCTTGATGCCTCCCAAACGCTTCCAATAACCGACCATAACTACGGGATTGCTGACCGTCATAGGCCCATGTTAAGTAACCCAATCCAGATTGCTCAATATTAAACAAGCCCATTTTATCGTCTAAGAGATGATTTTTATTCCGGATCAAATTCAATAGCTGCTCACGGCTTTGCGGCAACTCGTCCCCCGTCAGAATATCGCTGTTTATCGCCGTTACGATGGGTTCGTAGGTAAAACCAAACAACTCATTTCGCCAATGTGACCCCTTGGGAACATTAACAAGCTCTGGCGAGTTATAAGCTAATGCGTAACCATCATTTGCCAACTTAAATTGAAGATCCATCGCCGGGCTAAGCATCACGTCCGGTCTAATATTAGGCTGAGAGATAAATTGCTCGTATAAATGACGAGTATTCGACTCTGTGTAGTGAATGGCTACATTCGGGTACTTTTCTTGATATGCCCTAAACAATGGTTCAATGGCCTGATGATTTACGGCACCATAAATAGCGAGTACATCCCCCTGATACTTGGGTTGTTTATTCAAACTTGGAAAAGCGATATAAGAATCTTGTGGTACGGCATCAGCAAACACCATACGACTGACCAAAAATAAACCAAGCCCTAAAAGACAACTAACCTTCATACGACAGTCCTTTTCGTTGAGGGAAAATGACTTCTACAATTAATCCGGTTGGCTGATTATCTTTTAAGTGAAATCTAGCATCATGGTGTTCTGCTACGTCTTTAGCAATCGATAAACCGATTCCGGAACCTGATGCAAAATTGTCAGGACTACGATAAAAGTACTCGAAAATATGTTCCTTATCCTGATCCGATACACCTACTCCTTGGTCTCGAATTTGTAGCACAATTAAGGGTACGGATTGCTCAAAAACAATCATTAACTCAACTTCAACCACACCGCTTTTTGGGCTGTATTTAATGGCATTTTCGATGATATTTTGCAGCATTTGTTTGAGAGCAAACTCATCTCCGTTAATTGTTGCCTTTATATCTCCAACATATTCAATCTCCACTTCCCGCTCTAAAGCCCAAACCACTAGATCACGACAAGTCTCTTTGATCACATAGTCCAAAGACACAGGGCTAAAAGGATGACTCTGATAACGATGTGTCAACGTAGCGCGGCTAAGAAGCTGATTGACCGTATTGGTCAATAGGTTACTACTTTCTAAAATATGCTGTAGCTGCTTTTGTCGTAACATTTCATCGGTTTCATCTATTGCGTTTTGCGCCTGTGAATTTAGGCCAGCCAAAGGCGTACGGATCTGATGAGCCGCTTCTGCTGTAAAACGTTTTAGTCGATTTAACGTACTATCCAGCTGAGCCATAAAATAATTAATACTTTTTAGTAAAGGTGCTATCTCACTGGGAACATTTGCATCTAAAGGAGACAGCTCTTGAGACGAGCGCTCTGTAATGGCTTGCTTGATCGTTTGCAATGGTTGCAATACTCGCCAAATAACGAAAAGCAATAAAAGTAACGTGATAAAGAAAAACAAAGTAACAAATTGCAGTGCCATTTGGCTGATTTCCGTCGCCGCTGCGCGCCGAGCATCTAATGTTTGGCCAACAATAATAAAAACATCGTTAACACTATCTCCCTCTAACAGGCGTTTCCCTAACGCAACAAAACGAACCATCTCATCGCGATACATAGCTTCATAATAAATAGGAATAAATTTTTCTTTCTCGCTGGATTGCTGAAGCAACTGGGTAAACGGGATATTAGGAAGATCTTTGTAACCTGTCAGCACTTGATATTGTCCATTCATAATGGAATAAAAAGCACGATCTGAGGCAGATAAGGCTAAAGTTTCAAATGCAGAAACGGGCAAATCGATAAAGTATTGCGAATCCAATATGTTGATATTTTCGGCCATCTGTAAAGCAGAGCCATAAAGAAGCCGATCATAAGACTCTTTTGCCGCTCTATTTGCATAAATATGCACACTCCAAAGAGCCACTGCATTAATCACAATCAACACGGTCGCCACCATTAGAATCAATTGCCGACGAATCGAGGTAGTTGCCTTAGCCATGATGTTTTTCCAGCAAATAGCCAAGACCTCGAATAGTTCTAATGTTGATGTCACTGCTTTGCAAAGATTTCCTCAAACGTGCTACGTAAATCTCAATGACACTAGGGTTCGGGTTTTCATTGAAATTATAAATATGCTCTATTAAAACTTCCTTGCTTAGAACTCTTCCGGTATGACTGATAAACACTTCTAATAAACGAAACTCTCGTTGCTTTAGCTCGATTAGGTGATCGCTAATAGTCACAGTGCATGCTTGCAAGTCTAAACTGACATTTCCGTATTCTATTGTATTTTGCGCTTGCCCTTGGCTGCGACGGAGCAAAGCACGACAACGAGCTTCAAGCTCACCAAAGTCCACCGGTTTGGTCATATAATCGTCTGCGCCCAGATCCAAAAGCTCTATACGATCTTTTACTTCATCACGGGCAGTTAGAACAATCACCGGCGTATTAGAGTGTTTTTTTCGAAGCGTTTGTAATATTTGAGTACCCGTCATATCTGGCAAATTTAGATCCAGCAACATGAGATCGTATTCTTGCAATGCCAACATTTGATTTGCCTGTAAACCAGTCTGCGCAAGATCAAGGCCATGCCCCATTCGACTGATTCTTTGGCTAATGGCTTCGCCTAAAATACGATCATCTTCTACTACTAAAATACGCATGATACTGATGCTCTTGTGACTTCTTTGTTGTTATAAGGCAGATTAAATGTGTGATAATCAGTTTTTACTCGGGAATTTGTCAATTTAGCCTATATTCCAATATGAATGAATGGGCTATCACTTCTATTAATGGATTTGCTGAAAAATGAATACCGTGTATCCCTCAACAATAAAGGATTCTCTTGATCTGCGTCCTCAATTCTTCCTTTATCTGTCCATGTGCAAACTCAGCGAAACAACGTAAAGTAGTTAGCTTATTTTGCCTCACGATTACCAAGTTAAGGACTCAACATGATTCGCAAAGATATGTTTTTGGCGCTCTTTATTATTGTCGCGTGGGGCTTTAACTTTATTGTGATGCGCTGGGGCTTAGATGAGCTTACGCCGATGATGTTAGGCGGGTTGCGTTTCCTCGTTATCGGCATGATTGGCTGCTTCTTTTTCTCTCGACCTAATACGCCATTACTTTGGTGTATTGGTTATGCCTTATCATTGAACTTCGGGCAATTTGCGTTTTTATTCAGCGCCATGTCATTTGGCATGCCAGCAGGCCTTGCTTCGTTAGTACTGCAATCTCAGGCGATTTTCACTTTGTTGTTCGCTATTTTGTTATTAAAAGAAGCCGTTCGACCTTATCAAGTACTCGCCATTGGCATTGCCATTGGTGGCTTAGCAGTCATCGGCTTAGATAATGAAGATACCACCATGACAGCGCTTGGATTTGGCTTAACTTTGGCGGCGGGTTCTAGCTGGGCGTTGGGAAATATTTTCACCAAAATCATTAGCCGCAAAGGCTACGATGCCAACCTAAATCTAATCGTTTGGTCGAGCTGGATTCCACCTATCCCTTTCTTCCTTTGCGCATACTTCATTGACGGTGGTGATGTCATGTGGAGCAACATCACTGAAATAAGCTTTAAGTCGATTGCTTCACTTGCTTACCTGTCACTCTTTGCTACCTTAGCCGGCTATGGTTTGTGGAGCTATTTGCTATCACGCTATCCAGCGGCGACCGTAGCGCCACTTACCTTAGGCGTTCCGGTTGTGGGCTTAACGTCAGCGGAAATCTTCCTCTCTGAAACAGTAAGCGCTATGCAATGGGCGGGGATTTTTATCGTGTTACTTGGTTTGATGCTGAATACATTCGGTGGCCGCTGGCTAAAGAAAGTTAGCCAGCAGGCCGTTTGAACCACTAAGGGTTAGTCTTTTTTATCTTGTTGCGCGTCGATTTTATCCACAAGGCGTGCGACTTGAGCTTGTAACTCAGAAATTTGTGTTACTAAGGCTTGGTGATTACTTTCTTGATTCTCGTGTTCTTCTTGCGCGGTTTCGCGGGTCATCACGTCCAACACCACACCGACCATCATGTTTAAAAACACAAATGCCGTTAGGAATATAAAGATGAGGTAAAAAATCCAACTGAACGGATAAACATCCATGGTTTCATACATGACATCTGTCCAATCTTCGAACGTTGCAATGCGAAATAGCGTCAGCATAGAAATGGCAATATCGCCCCAAAGTTCCTCATTGACGTGATGGAAAAAAATGGAACCAACCGCAGCGAAGATGTAAAAAATGATAAACATCAACAAAGCGATGTAACCCATTTGGGGAATAGCTTTTAGCAAAGCATTAATCAAAAAACGCAGCTCAGGAATAATTGAGACCAGACGCAAGACACGGAACACACGCAGCAAGCGTGCCACAAGAATCATTTCTGTTTCTGAAATAGGTATTAAACTGCCGACAACAATAACCGTATCGAATAGGTTCCAAGGGTCTTTAAAGAAATGACGTTTATCATCACAGGCAAGAAAGCGCAGGCTAAGCTCGACCAAGAAGAAAACGGTGATGAAATTGTCTAAGTAGTTTATGCCTCTCTCAATACCATAAGGTAAAGCATAAGTTTTAGCGCCCACGGTAAGTGCCGCGACCACAATGATACTAATGATAAAGCCCTGAAACCACGCACTGCGCTCGATGCGCTTCATTATGGCAAACAAACTTCCGGAATGATCTATTTCCATTTTTACCTACACCTAATATGCAATCTTTATAGCCCGAATAAAAGACAGGCCACGCCATATTAAGTTCATATCCGGCAGAAGAAAAGCAGAAGTAGATTTAGAGGCCAGACTTGCAAGTTATGTACGTTTTACTCGCACAACTTTCATAATCTCAACAGGAATACCCGCCACCATTTCTTGCGTTGGGTAATAAGTCAGGTTCACACGAGCGCCGCGCAAGGTGCGATATTTGCCTTGGCGTTTGAAACGAAACGGCACATCGTAACCTTCAATCATTAAGGTATGCAGCACCCAATCTTCTTGCGGTCGTTGGGCGTGGGATTTGACTTTCAGCGCATCCGAATGAATGAGCTCATCATTGTTTTTTAATAAGGACTCAGGATCAGATTTCACTAGAGGCTTCTCTTCTTATCGATGAAAGCCTCTTAGTATGACACAAATATCTCAAATCTTAAAAAAACTGATTATTTTTTGTTCAGCATTAAGGAGAAGGGCTTTCGCCTTCCACTTTATCGACTGACGTTTTAGAGGGTTGAAATTGGCTCATGGCCAGTGCGGCCTCTCGATTATCAAAACGTACAACGGCTTTTTGTAGAATCAAACTATTAGGATACGTCACGACATCATTAGACAAACGCTGAATAATCACATGGAAGGTCGATATCTCTAAAATTTGCCCCAAAATCTCGTCGTCTCTATCAACAACTTTGACCCAATCTCCTACTCGATAGGGAAAGCTAAAGAAGATAATCAGGCTTGCTGTGATATTGCTTAAAATCGACCATTGGGCAAATAGCGCCACACCAACAACCGCAAAAACAGAGGAGAAAAAGATGGCTAACTGACCATAGCCAATACCAAGAACCAAACAAATCAATAAAACAAAAATAGCAGTGAAGCCAAGGTGTAGCGTTTTAGAGACATAGGTTATTCGTACTTCATTCGCGTATTTTTTTTGTCCTAACAAAGTGATGCTCGACTTTAAAATCCGCGAGACAATGACATACGCCACCACTAATAGAGCGATTAAGCCAACCTGCACCATCATGCTTTTTCTCCTAATACGGATTTATAAAACATAGAACAACACACCAGGAATGATGCCTATGCTCATCAAATTACTAATCAATACAATCGACGCTACTTTATGGGGCTCCTGTTGGTACAACTCGGCGACCATGTAATTCAATACCGCAGGCGGTAGACAAGCAAAGATCAGTAAGTAGGCAAAGTTTTCTGGTGACATACCAACAGCATAGTACCAAATAACAGCAATAATCAGACCACTTAATGGACACAAAAGGCCGCTAATCACACCAAGCTTCCATTCACTAAAGTCGACATTCGTCATGCGCACACCAAGCGCAAATAGCATCAGAGGAATGGCAATTTGTCCCAGCATATCCACAGACACCTTCACAGCGGGCATAACCGTCCAACCTTGTAGACTCCAAATTAACCCCAAGATGGTTGCGATGATCATTGGCATTTTTAGAACATTAAGAAGGTTGGTTTTTGGGTTAAGCAAATACATGCCAACGGTAAAATGCAGTAAGTTTTCGGTAAGAAATAACACCACAGCAATAGGCAAAGCTGACTCGCCAAATGCCAGCACAATCAAGGGAATCCCCAAGTTGCCGCTGTTGTTAAACATCATTGGGGGAACCAAGGTTTTAGGTGAGATTTTTAACCACTTACACAGTGGCCAAACCAGTAAGCCAGAACCCAACACAACCACAGTAGCAGCAATAATCAAATCGACATATAAAGCGATATGAAACTCTTTCGAGGCCATGACAGAAAAGATAAGTGCGGGGCAAAAAACACTGATGTTTAAACGATTCGCCACCGTCATATCAGTCGGTCGCACTCGCGCATAAAAAAATGCGACGAGCACAATACTTGCTAGGGGGAAAACCGTATTAAATATTTGTGTGAATAACGTAGAAGTGTCCATTAATAGCCTCTATAACGAAGGCCGTTAGCTTAACGTCCTAGCCAAAAAAGACCAAGAGCAATTACATACCAAATGGGCTTAGGGTTTCTCAACCAATACGGATGGAATCAAGATAAATCGCTGAGCCACCTCTTTGCCTTTCAGCAAATCCATACCAATTTCTATGGCTTTTTCCGCCATCGGCACAGGTCTCTGAACTGCCGTTGCTATCCAAAGATTGTCTTTTTGCTTGATAATATCTTTTGCAAACGGAGCACCATCAACAGAGGCCATTAAAAACTCGCTCCGGCCTGCTTGTTGTGCGGCACGCAATGCTCCAAATGCGGTTGGGTCATTAATGGTAAAAATGGCATCGATATGATCGTACTCTTCCATTAAATACGTCATGGCTTCCATACCGCCCTCAACACTGCCCGTGCCATTCATTCGGTCACTTAACAAGGTGATGTTTGGGTATTTATTCAACGCAGACTTACAACCAGCGACTCGCTCTATAACCGACGACACCAATACGCCATTAATAATGACAAAATTGCCTTTATAATCGGTTTTCTCTGCCAGTTTTTCACAAGCAATAGCACCAGCTTGAACATTGTCTGTCGTAATAGTGGCATCCGCACCTTGTGCATTGACATCCACAGCAATGACTTTAATACCCGCTCGCTGAGCCTTTGCTACCACCGCTGCGACCTTGTATTCATCAGCCGCAGTTAGCACGATCAAATCAACCTTTTGTTCGATAAAATCATTGATTTGACCAATTTGTCGCTGCCAATCATACGCATCTGAACGGATCAGCATTTTTACTGGCTCACCAGCTAGCTCATTTGCTTTTGTCGTTGCCGATTCGACCAACTGCACAAAATAAGGATTGCCTAAATCAGCAACACTGATACCAATGGATTTGAGGGGTTGAGGTTCTGAGGATTGCGAGGCCAATGGCGACAGCGAAACAGCGACAATCGAAACAGCCAATAAACTTGGCATTAAGCGATAAGCCTTCCAAAGCTGTCGGGCTTTTTTCGAACTCGACATTAACTGTTTCATTAAACTCATTCTACTTCCCTCGGTGCAATGCCGCTATTTTGCCCTACTTAATGACAGATAAAAATAGCGGCCTAGCTTAGGCCGCTTCTCCCTCTGACTCACCAACCTCCATTGCCCCCGTCATGATGGCAACGGCGTCAGACATAGTATGAGACTGAGGCGTAACAATCGCCGCGCGCTTACCCAAACGATGGATATGGATACGATCCGCCACTTCGAACACATGCGGCATGTTGTGACTAATCAAAATAATAGGCAATCCGCGATCACGCACCTCTTTGATCAAGTTCAACACACGGCGGGATTCTTTAACGCCAAGTGCCGCAGTTGGCTCATCCATAATGACCACTTTACTACCAAACAAAGCCGAGCGCGCAACCGCCACACCTTGACGCTGACCACCGGAAAGAGACTCAACCGCTTGGCTGATATTTTGAATTGTCATTAATCCCAGCTCGGTCATTTTATCCTTCGCGCGACGCTCCATCTCTTTTTTGTCGAGCATGCGGAAAACTTTCCCCAAGATACCAGGCTTCAATAACTCTCGCCCTAAGTATAAGTTGTCAGCGATATTTAACGCTGGCGACACAGCTAAGTTCTGATAAACCGTTTCAATGCCTAATGCCCGCGCTTCCATTGGAGAAGAGAAATGCACAGGTTTGCCGTCCAATAATATTTCCCCCTCGTCCGGAATAAGTGCGCCAGACAAGGCCTTAATCAATGAGGATTTACCTGCACCGTTATCACCAATCACCGCTAATATTTCACCGGGATACAGTTCAAAGTCGGCGTGGTCAATCGCGGTCACACTGCCATAACGTTTTACCAAATTCTTTGTTTGTAACACGGGTGTTTTATCGTATTGTGCCGTCATTATGCTGTTCCTCTTCGAATCCACTGATCAATGGCCACAGCCGAAATAATCAAAATACCGACGGTAAACTCTTGCCATAACACATCAACACCAGCAAGCGCTAAACCATTTCGGAAGACCCCAACAACCAAGGCGCCAATTAGCGTCCCGTAAATAGAACCTCGCCCACCAAACAAGCTACAGCCACCAATCACCACCGCCGTAATACTGTCGAGGTTCGTCATAGTGCCTGCTTGTGGGCTTACTGAGCCGATACGACCGATCAGTACCCAAGCGCCAATAGCACACACTACGCCAGCCAATACATACACAGACATCAAAATGCGTGTGGTTCGAATACCAGCCAATTTCGCGGCTTCCGGATCATCACCTGTTGCGTATACATGACGGCCCCAGGCAGTCCAATTTAAGGCGTACCAAATTAGAAAGAAGATCCCCAGCATCAACAAGGAACCGTAAGTCAGCCTTGCACCAAAAAAATCAATTGTTTGACCTGTCCATTGCAATAATGGCGCAATATTGCTGATGTCTTGCGAGCGAATGGTTTCGCTCTTTGAGTACCAAAGGTTCAACGCAAAGAACACATTCCAAGAACCTAAAGTTGCAATAAAAGGCGGGATTTTTAAGCGTGTTATCAACAAGCCATTGATGAACCCCGCTAACGCACCAACACCGATACCGATCAAAATAGACAAACTTGGATCGATTCCATGATTCACCGCCATCCGCCCCATCACAACCGAGGTCAAAACCATGATGGCACCAACCGACAGATCAATGCCTGCGGTTAAAATAATCAATGTCTGCGCCACACCAATTACACCGATAATCGTTACTTGCTGTAACACCAATGACAAATTGAATGGGTGCAAAAAACGGTCACCGACAATGACGCTAAAACTCACAATCGCTAACAGCAACACAATCAAAGGCGCAGCAATTGGATAATGATGAAGAAACTTTTTGAAACGCTGCAAAGGGGTTTCTTTACGCTCGAACTTGGCGACATAGGTACTAGCTTGATCCGCTACTTTGTCGTGATCAAGAACCGCTGTAGACGGTTTTGTGTTGTTAGAACTCATAGGCTACTCCAGAGAAGAAACAGTGCGCTGGATAGAAAAAGTGCCGCTAGCCAAAAGCTCGACTAACGGCAAATAAAGGCGCCTTCACACCCATCTATCACAAAAGATTAATTAGCCCCAACACATGCTCAAGCCAGTTTTAGACGAAACAGATTGAACGCCTTTTACGGGTTCATCAGTAATTAACTGAACGCCTGTATCGAAGAAATCTAGACCATTTGATGCTGAAGGACGTGAGCCAGATTTGGCAAACTCAACAATCGCAGTGACCCCTTCAGAGGCCATTTTAAGAGGGAATTGCATAGAGGTAGCGCCAATCACGCCATCTTTAATATTTCGAACACCTGGACAGCCGCCATCAACAGAAACGATCAATACGTCTTTTTCAAGTCCAAAGGATTTCAACGCTTCATACGCACCCGCAGCAGCTGGTTCGTTAATGGTGTACACCAAGTTAATTTCTGGATCTTTTTGCAGTAGGTTTTCCATCGCGCGACGGCCACCTTCTTCAGAGCCTTGCGTCACATCATTACCAACAATGCGAGGATCTGTTTCATCACCCATACGTTTTGGGTCTTTAAGATCAATACCAAAGCCTTTTAAGAAACCTTGATCACGAGCTACGTCTACCGTGATTTGGCTTGTACTCAAATCCAGTAAACCAATTTTCGCGTCTTTTGCTTTGTCGCCCATTTTGGCTTTTGCCCACATACCAATCATTTCACCGGCTTTGAAGTTGTCCGTTGCAAAAGTCATGTCTGCTGCACTAGCAGGGCTTAGAGGTGTGTCTAACGCGATGACAAGCAAGCCAGCATCACGTGCTTTTTGAATCGTCGGAACAATACCTGCGGTGTCACTTGGCGTAATAAGAATGCCTTTCGCACCCGCGGCAATTAAGTTTTCTACTGCTTGAACTTGAGTTTCATTATCGCCATCGTAACGACCAGCGAAAGTACGCAACTCAACACCAAGCTCTTCCGCTTTTTGCTGAGCGCCTTCTTTCATTTTTACGAAGAATGGATTGGTGTTGGTTTTGGTGATTAGACCAATAATTGGGGTTTCAGCCATAGCCACGGTAGACAATGTGCCAGCAGCAACAAGACAAGCCAGTTTCTTATAAGGGATGAATTTCATTGTTTTATAACTCCGATTTTTTGTTTTTATTATTGGCAGCGATGCCATGTAAAAACAGATCCTGTCCCGACTCTGTTTCTAACAAAACACTATGGAGATCAAAAACTAATGAATAATTTCATACTTAAATCTTTTTTTGTAATATTTGTAATATTTCATTTTTCAAGCTGAAATATCTGACTTAACTCCTTGATAGTAAAAGGTTTCGAGATAAATAAATCGTCGTCCTTTAATTGGTATTTTTGTTTTAATTCATCTTTTGGCAAGCCTGACATCAACAATATTGGCCCTGAAAAACCAGATACATCAGACTGTAAATTGTGAGCTAACTCCACACCACTCATGGTGCCTGATAGGTTTACATCCGACACAATAGCATCGGGTTCAATCGCTTTGTTTAAGGCGCGCATAACCGCTTCGGCACAGTCAAAGGTTTGCACCATAAAGCCCATTTTTTCCAATTGCTCGCGCATAACCCGACACACTTCATCATCGTCTTCCACAAGCCACACCAAGCTGGACTCTGGCAAAAGAATCACACCTTGCTTGCCAGCTTGTTCTTCTGATGCAGGTTTTTTCTCAGCTAAAAGGCCATGCGCTGTCACTTGTTGAGGCAAAAACAAGCAAACACGTGTCCACTTGCCTTTTTCAGAGGTTACTTTGATTTCGCCACCGCTTTGTTTTACAAAGCCATAAATCATACTCAGGCCCAAACCACTGCCCTTACCGACAGGCTTAGTCGTGAAAAATGGCTCAAATATTCGGCCAATGACGTCATCATCAATGCCTTCACCCGAGTCTTCCACTCGAATACGAATGGCAGGAACGTCGCTGTCTGGTAAGGTACAAACCTTAGTTGAAAAAGCCAAACGTCCGCCATCCGGCATGGCACTGGCGCTGTTCAAGGACAAATTCAACAAGGCATTTTCTAGTTGCGAGGGATCAATCAGGCTCACCACATCTGGGCATTGCAGATCGCTTTCAACCACAATATGCGAACCAACACTGTATTCGACCAAATCCAGCATACCTTCGATTAAATCGTCTATCGCAATAGGCACAGGGAAAAGTTGCTGACGACGACTAAAGGCCAATAAGCGCTGCACCAAATTACTGCTTTTTTCTGAAACCACCAGCGCGCGCTCTATGTATCGAGCTTGATCTTCTGTCTGAGGATAAGAGTCAGACAGCATTTGCAGGTTGCCCATTATGGCCGCCAAAAGATTATTGAAGTCGTGGGCTACACCACCTGTCAGTTGCCCTAACATCTCCATTTTTTGCGCCTGACGAAGCTGGCTTTCGACGCTTTTACGCTCAGTTAAATCCGTATACAAGGTAACAAAACCACCTTCAGGCATTGGCTTAGAGCGAAACTCGATAATTTTTCCAGAATCAAAGTGACGCTCAAAACTCTGCACTCTCAAATGGCGCGAAACATTCACTTCTTCCATATGAACTTGCTGATTTTCTAAGTTGAGATTTTTATGTTGCCCTTGGTTAATTAAGTTCTGAACGTCATCAATCGCCATACCGATATGCAAGTCGTCGTCAGACAAATCAAACAATTTCTGGTAGCCAGAGTTCCAAGCAAGTAAGGTTCCTTTAGAGGAAAACACACTTAAACCATCGTTCATGTTGTCGAAAATGGTTTCCAGCAAACGCTTTTGTTCCGATAGCTCTGCTGTCACTTCCAAGCGCCTTAACGCATCACGACGAAAAACCTCAAAGGTATCCGCCAAGGTACCGATTTCATCGTTACGACGTATTCCCGTATGTTTTGAATCCACACGACCTAAAGAAAGCTGTTCCATATCGTTGGTCACAACGCCCAAGTCTTTCGTCATGCGCTGGCTATACCAATACAAACGCGTCAGCCCCAACAGAAGAAACACAGAAATGCCGATAATCCAGTTCTGACCACGGGCCACAAAAGTCGACACTTCCTGACGCTGTCGGCTCACTTTCTTCTGCAGTCCGCCTACAAAGTCACTCACTTGTTTACTCAACTGTTCCGACTTAGCTCGAATAGCAATCAGCAAATAGTTTTTGCGTTCTTGTATTTGATTCAAACGACGATGTGCCATCAATAGGTCTTCAGCAATGCTTGCCACTTGCTCGTTTTGTTGAGAAAACTTCAAGTTTTCCAAGAGACTCTCGGGCACCAAGCTAGGCGATTCTAACAATTGCAGCAACCACACCAAGCCTTGCTGATTAGTCACACTGGCAACGCCATCATCCGAGGGTAACTGTCGAATTCTAAACTGTTGGGCCAAGCTGTCTTCACGCAGATACAACTCTTCTCGCACCAAGGCGACAAGCTCCTCAAGCGTGGTTTGTAGATCGTCTAATCGCTCGTCGATATCACGTTGGAAAACAGAATCTGCCAAACTGTCCGCCACACCACGAAGCTCAAGAATTCGTCGATGAATGCGTTCTGATTCGGTTTGTAACTGGAAAGGACGCCCAGATCCTGCGGTATAAGGCGCAATGGCGGCCAGTTGCGCAACGCCTTCCGCTAACGTTAAAGAAGTGCTTATTTCTGGTAAGGTTTCGGATTCGAATTCGGATAAAGAAGCTTCACTCACACGCATGGATTGCCAGCCAATCCCCACCATAAAAAACGCCACTAAGCTAATTGCCAGAATAGACAAAGAGGCTTTTTGACGAATACTGGTAAAGCGCATCTAATTCATCCGCACTGGGCCTTGGAAAAAATAACCAAGTCCACGTTGGGTTTTTATAAATTCTGGTGTTTTCGGATTTGCTTCTATTTTACGTCTTAGACGAAGAATCAAGACATCCACAGTTCGATCAAACACTTCGGTTTCCAAGCCCCGACTTTGCTCTATCAGCTGCTCACGAGAAAAAATACGATCTGGATGACGCGCTAACACTTCTAATAGGGAAAACTCTCCCAACGTCAGGGTCACTAATTTTCCCTCTGGATCATGCAAAAGACGCGCAGTGAGATCCAAGGTCCAATTCCCAAAGAGTAAACGTTCATGATCTTGGTTTATGGTATTTCCCACTGTTGGCGGAACTTGATAAGAACGGCGTAACAAAGCATGAATTCGCGCTGTCAGTTCCCGCAAATTAAACGGCTTCATCATGTAATCGTCCGCGGCGAGCTCTAGCCCCAAGATCCGATCGGTTTCATCGCCTTTCCCCGTTAGCATCATAATCGGCATGACAAAACGCTCACGAATTTCACGAGCAAGGCTCAGCCCATCTTCTTCTCGGAGGTACAAATCCATCAATACCAAATCAACGGGCTCGGCATCTAAATGAAGCCACATCTGAGTGCCATTTTCCGCTTCCAGAACTCTGTAACCTTTTTGCGACAAGGCATCACAAAGCAATTGACGAATATCTTGATCGTCATCCACTACCAATAAAGTCTTTTTATGTTGTTCTGTCATTGTCTGGGTTGGAATCCATTATCGTTGTTATTCAAACTAACAAACCGTTATAGCTATATTATTAGAGACCTTTCACGATGTTACGAGCTAAGCTCTCATTAATATCATGGTAAAGTTAATAGACGATTAACAAAAGGAAAAGCTTCTCGTGCAGCAGAAAATCCAACCTCAGAAGAAAAACATCCTGCTCACTTTTTTAGATCCTGAGCAATTCATCCACATAGATCAAGATGAAACCGTCTTGGCCGCGTTAGTATCTGCCGGGATCCCGATCAAACAAGCGTGTACGAATGGTGTTTGCGGTGTTTGTCTGACACAACTGCTATGCGGTGAAATTGATTATGCGGATCGCCACCCTCACGGCTTAAACAACAAAGAAAAGCAAAATGGCTTTTTCCTTCCCTGCATCGCGACGTGCAAAACCGATATCTCTATTGCTCGCCCCAAAGTTCTATTTAAGCAGAAATAGCAAAGCGCCTCATGCAAAGGCGCTAGAAAAACAAGGGGGCTCGTTCGTTAAGCTATTCTCGAGACCGTTAAACAGTCTTAAATTGCCCCACCAGCTCACTTTGCTGACGAGCAAGGTCATTCATTCTTTGGCAATTTTCTTGACCTGCAATGGCGTCTAACATGGCACCTTCTGAGCTCTCTGACATTTCATGAACACTTTGATTAATCTCTTGAGCCACGTGAGATTGTTGTTCCGCTGTGGTAGCAATTTGCATGCTCAGACCGCGAATTTCACCCATAAATTCACGCAGTTCAATCAGCGATTTACCGACCGCTTCTGCATCATTCATGCTTTCCTGAGCACTGTTACAACTGTTTTCCATGGCGTTGACCGCCTCTCCCACACCACGCTGTAGATCAGAAATAACACGTTGGATTTCTTCTGTTGATTGATGTGTTCTGTTCGCAAGCGTCCGCACCTCATCAGCAACAACAGCAAAGCCTCGACCTTGCTCACCCGCTCGTGCGGCTTCAATCGCTGCGTTTAACGCAAGCAAATTAGTTTGTTCTGCAATATTTTGAATCACTTCCAAAATATGACCGATATCCTGTGAATGTTTATCCACTTGGTTCACTATGTGAGAAGACGATTCCAATTGCTCAACTAATTGACCAACCTGCTCAATATTCGCATTCATTCGATCTAAACTCTGATTGGCGCTGGCATCCACCTCTTGTACTTTTTTCAAAGTAACGTCAGCATTCTGAGCTACTTCGCTAACAGTGGACGACATTTCATTCATCGCGGAAGCAACCGTCGTCATCTTATCATGTTGTGATTGCATTCTTTTTTGCGTTGACCCCGCTGACAGATGAACACTTCCAGCGGACTCTACCACCTGAGTTGAAGCATGATGAATGTCCTGCATCACGGAACTAAGTTTTTCAACCAGCATATTTACCCAATGAGATAACTGACCAAATTCATCTTTGGTATTAATGGTTAGACGCTGTGTTAAATCCCCTTTGGCGATTAGGTCCAAAATAGCCAAGATTTTAACCAAAGGTTTACGAATGCTTCGGCTCACCCAAATAGCGATTATTAAGGCAACTATCACTGAAATAGCCACAATAAAGAATGATGTATACTTCGCTTTTGCAGAGGCGCTCAGAGCATCTTCTTTTGCTTGATCTCGTAGCACACTCACGGAAGACACTAATTCATTTAGTCGTGTTTGCACTGATACCAGACTGTCAAACAGTATGCTTGCAGCCGCTTCGGACTCAACCTGAATTCGGTTTAGCTCAAGGTATTCGGCAACCACATGGTCTTGATCTTGAACAGCCACCTGAATGGCTTTTACTTGCTCACTGATAAATTCATCATCCAACTGAGACAAAACATCATTAAGCGGCACGAACACTTTAGACATTTCAGACTGAATATCTTGGAGCGCATCCACATCTGTGGAATCAAAGAAATCTCGAATAAGACGCGTTAAAGTCGCCACTTGCGTTTGCACCAAGCTCACCGCAAACGCCTGCTTATCGTTTTGCGGATAACGGGCAATTGCTTCTAAATCTTCCGATAAGAAAACAAGCGCATCTTTTAAATCCAGTTTTTTATCCGCCAAGGTTTTCTGTAAAGTGACTTGGCGACTATGGTCTTTAATCGCAGCATTGGCGATAGTAGAAAAGCCTTCATATTGACCCACAATGTCATCAAGAGAAGATTGGATGTCTGGGTAATTAACAACCATTTTTTGTAACCTATCGGTCTGCGTAAAAAAGCGTTGCTCTTCTTCTAAAAATTTAGCCAAGGCAACCTTTAATACTGAATCGCTAGAAACAATTAAATATTGCAAAACCGCACTGCTAGCCTGCGCAGACGTCACACTCAACTCATTACTACTATCAGAGATATTCGCTATCTCTCCGGTTACCGTTTCGATTCGCTTCTGCACACTATTCAGCCCCATCACACCTGAAGCGGCCACAATAAATAACAAAACGAGCAATAGAATAAAGCCAAGCAGAACTCGCTGGACCACCGATATAGACATACACTAATCTCCCATTTAAATAGAACTGCTGACCGACATTTCTTATTCGATAGCTCTAATTATTCACAACTACCTACTTCCTTTTTCCCTGACAAAAGTTGTAACCACCTTTGCTACTTAGGGCATTCTTGAAACACTTTCTTAGTACACTCGGCACATACACTTCGAGGAATTTGCTCTACCATATTGGCAATAGCGGTTTGCATTGATGGCTTTAGCACCCCATCTTTCAGGCGCTCTATTAGTTGCTCATCCGTTAACTCATCCTGCACTATGCCTTTTAATGAACTGAAGAAGATGGTACCTCCCTGTTGATGAATTCTGTCCACCTCATCAACCAAGCTATGCTGCCCTGAAACGTCGATGAAATTCACGCCTTTAAAAATCAGGATTAATCGTTTGTGCCCAGAACTTAGTAGCTCTCGAATAGACGCTTTTAATGACTCGGAAGCGCCATAAAAGACAGAGCCATCTAGACGAGCCATTTTTATTTCCGGACACTCAGGCAATTGATATCGTTCAACATTACGAATTTGACGAGGATGACCATCAAGCGCTAGCGGGGCTACTACGGTTACTTTTGGTCGTGCCGTCTTAGCGAGGTAAAACACGAGCGAGGCCGCGATACCTAAATAAATGGCGTACTCCAAAGGGACAAGAAGCGTACCGAAAAACGTAAACAGGAAGGGAACTGATTCGGCCTTTGGCGATGACAAATTCGCTTTCACGCCCTGCCAATTAAATAGATTCCACGCAATTACTAGAATGCTGCCAGCCATCACAGGAACAGGAATAAATTGCGTTGCTCGGGGAATAAAGAGAATGACCAGCAATACTAGAAAGGCTGAAATAACAATTGCCAAAGAGGTCTTCGCACCAGAGTCATAATTACCACCTGAACGAGTAAATGAGCCAGAACTTGGATAGCATTGAAAGAAAGAGCCAACAACATTCGATAACCCTTGCCCTAAAAACTCTCTATTTCCATCAATCGATTGCTTTGAACGTATTGCGATCGAACGAGCGATAGAAACGGCTTCAATAGCCCCAAGTATCGCAATCGATAAGGCGCCAGAACTAAGCGCCATAATCGAAGCGAGGCTGAAATCAGGCACTTTGAATACGGGTATCACATCAGGCAAGGCACTGATCAGGCTGACTGATGCGTTGTTCGCAAACAGCAAGTAACAGCTGACAGCACCAATCACTATACTTGCTAGTAAGTAAGGAATCGCTTTAAACCAAGACTTAATGACTACCGCACTAACAACCGTAATGACACCAATCCAAACAGAAGCCTGATCAATACGCTCGGTACGAAAAATAACCGCAGACGCGTAATCAATAAAGCTAGTTCCTTGGTTATTCGACAAACCAAGGAAGTTACTTAGCTGGCTCATTGCAATAAGCACCGCAGCACCAGAAGTAAAACCTTGTACAACGGAGTGCGAGATGAAATTCACTAGAAAGCCAAAGCGTAATAGGTAAAACAACAACTGAAAGCAGCCAGTCAAAAATGACAATAGAAACATCAAGGACAAGTAACTACTCTCTGATACGCCTACCAAGCCTCCAACCACAACCGCAGACACAATAGATAGCGCAGCGGTTGGTCCAGAAACCATATGCTTAGATGAACCAAATAGAGACGCAATAACGGCTGAAAATATAGCTGTGTACAAACCAAATTCTGGTGGTAGCCCTGCAATCATGGCGTACGCAATCCCCTGAGGAATAACCAATATTGCCCCAGTAACACCTGCGATTGCATCTGATTTGACTGAACTTAGAGACCAATGCTCTCTTGCTATTAACGAAGAAAACTTACTACTGATCATAAGACTCTATACTTTACTAGAATAAAAAAAGGCAACATTACTGTTGCCCAAAGCCAAAAAGGGAGGCGGCTAAACTTTTTTCGCTTTGCGCTGCCTTTGCAGTAAAACAATACCTGCAAGCAAAGCTAAACTCGGAATATACACAAAGAAATTCGATGGCTGATCATTAGAGACATCAACGCCTTTAAGCACTTGGAAAGCCTCAAAACCTGCGGCGTATGCGTCACTACCAATCCCCACACTGTCCACTTCGACAACACTGTCAGCGATGTATAAATTCAAACCAGCATGTTCAAGAATCACCTTCGCATCACCAGATTCACGGGCAATTAACATGTGCGTTGAACGTTCAGGTTCTCCAGAATAGCCTTCTTCACTCACATGAATACGCAGCGGTGTGCCACTATTGACTGTCTGGTTTTGCTCTAGAAACTCAGACATCGCAACATATTGATAAGGCTCAACAACTTTATCGATCCAAAAACCTGGACGGAAAATACTGAATGCGATGAGCAACAGTAAGGCACTTTCCCACCACTTATTTTTCACGATGAAATAGCGCTCCATCGCCGCAGTAAATATCAGCATGGCAAGAGTCGCAATCACAAAGATAAATACACCTTGAGTCACAGTGACATTAATCAGCAATAAGTCTGAATTAAAGATAAACAAGAAGGGTAACAGCGCGGTTCTTAGTGCATATTTAAATGCAATAATGCCTGTGCCAATTGGCTTTCCGCCAGATACTGCTGCCGCGGCAAAGGAAGCCAATCCAACCGGAGGTGTTACATCGGCCATCAGTCCAAAGTAGAAAACAAAAAGGTGAACCGCTATTAAAGGCACAACTAAGCCATTGGAAGCACCAACATCTACGATAACGCCCGCCATCAAGGAAGAGACAACAATGTAGTTGGCTGTCGTTGGCAGCCCCATTCCCAAGATCATGCAGAGAATGGCCACAAGAATAAGCATCAGGGTAATATTGCCAAACGACAACACTTCAACCACATCGGCGAGCACTGCACCAACACTTGTCTGAGACACTACCCCTACGATAACCCCCGCCGTCGCAGTAGCGATCGAGATACTGGCCATATTGCGTGCCCCAGACACCATTCCATCGAACAGGTCTTTAGCGCCGCGGGACATTCTCACATAGGCTTCTTTGCGAAACTTACCCTCTAAATAAGGCTTTGTAAGAATCATAAATATCGTCAGCAATGCCGCCCAAAATGCGCTCAAACCAGGGCTCAAACGTTCGATCATCAAGCACCAAACTAGGACTATAACAGGTAATAAATAATAGATACCTGATCTAAATATCACGCCTGGCAGCGGTAGCTCGGATAAATCTTGATCGGTTGTGTCATTCAATTTTGGGCTTTTCGAACCAACATACAACAAACCGACATAACTCAAGATAACCAAGATCGAGATCACATAAACAGAGGAATCCCCTGCCAGCTGCTTAATCCAGCCCAGCCCGAAATAAACCAGAACACTAAGTACACAAAGGGCGAGAAAGCCAAACAGGAAAGAAGACAATTTGCGAGCAAAACCAACACCAGAGCTTTTACGCGGCAAGCCCTGCATATTGGCTTTCAATGCCTCAAGGTGCACGATATAAACTAAGCCAATGTAAGAGATCAAAGCGGGTAAGAAAGCATGCTTAATGACATCCAAGTAACTAATACCGACATACTCGACCATCAGAAATGCAGCGGCACCCATTACTGGCGGCATGATCTGCCCATTCACAGAAGACGCCACCTCAACAGCTCCGGCTTTTTCGGAAGAAAAACCAACCTTCTTCATCATTGGGATAGTAAAAGTACCCGTTGTCACGACATTCGCGATAGAAGAGCCTGAAATTAGCCCTGTTAACCCCGATGCCACTACAGCGGCTTTGGCTGGACCGCCTCGAAAATGACCAAGGCAAGAGAAGGCAAGTTGTATAAAGTAGTTACCAGCACCGGCTTTATCAAGCAGAGCACCGAACAACACAAACAAGAAAACGAAGTCTGTTGAGACACCAAGGGCAATACCAAAAACGCCTTCCGTCGTAATCCATTGGTGATTGACGACTTCATAGAGGCTAAAACCTTTATGAGCAATCATCTCTGGCATGTAATTACCAAAGAAGTTGTACACAAGGAAGATGGCAGCAATCAGTGGCAAGGTAATGCCTAAGCTTCGTCTAGCAGCTTCAAACAACAAAGGGATGCCTATGCTAGCCACAATAACATCCTGCAAGATAGGCGCACCTACCCGAGTAGCAATGCTGTCGTATTCAACTAAATAATAAGAAGTACAGAGACTGGCGAGAATAGCGATACACCAATCCGTAAGAGGAATTTTGTCGACGGGCGATTTACTGCAAAACGGAAAACTCAAAAATACGAGAAAAATCGCAAACGACAAATGAATCGAACGCGCCTGATTACTGTTCCAACGCAATAAATCTGTTTCGAGTAAATAAGGAAACGGAGACGCAATCCATAGCTGAAAAAGAGCCCAAACAAATGCCACAACTAAAATAATTTTTAACTGAAGGCCTTTTGGTTTGCGGCCTCCCATGTCATTTGATGAAACTAGCTCATCTAAATCGGTCGAGCTACTGCTCTCCTTATATTGACTCATATTACAACCCCAGGAGAATACTTAAAACGCCACCGGATCATCTCACCGGTGGCAACAATGGATACCAAGATAGCTAGGGTTATTCGATCCAACCACGCTCTTTGTAATACTTGACCGCACCGTCATGAAGCGGAGCAGTTAGGCCAGCGCTAATCATTTCTTTAGGGTCTAAATTAGCAAAGGCTGGATGCAAGCGCTTAAAGCGTTCAAAGTTCTCAAACACGCTTTTTACTAGGTTATAAATCGTTTTTTCTGATGTAGCCGTTGAAGTAACCAATGTCGCTTTCAAGCCGTAGGTATTAACATCGTTTGGCGTGCCTTCATACATACCACCTGGAATGGTAGCGTAGCTGTAATAAGGAAACTCATTGATTAAGCTATCAACCGCTTCGCCATTTACATCGAGAATGTGAGTTGCACATGTGCTGGTTGCTTCTTTAACATTCGCAACAGGATGGCCGGCTACCATGACAAACGCGTCGACTTTGTTATCACATAGAGCCTGAGATTGTTCAGATGACTTCAGTTCACCAGCTAGTTTGAAGTCAGACAGTTTCATGCCTTTCTTCTCCATCAAGGTCAGCATAGTGGCGCGTTGACCGGAACCTGGGTTGCCGATATTAACACGCTTGCCTTTTAGATCTTCAAACGTTTGGATGTTCGCGTCATCTCTAACGACCAATGTAAAAATATCAGAGTGAAGAGAGAATACGGCACGTAGATCTTCATAAGGGCCAATATCTTTAAAGTTTGACGTGCCATGATAGGAATGATACTGCCAATCTGACTGCACGATACCAAGATTCAAACCACCAGATCGGATCGAGTTTAAGTTGGCAATGGAACCACCAGTCGACGGCGCTGAACAACGTAAATTGTGCTCTCTGGCATCGCGGTTTACCATTTTACAAATCGATTGACCTACAACGTAATAAACACCCGTTTGTCCCGCAGTACCGACAGAGAAATGCTCAACATCAGCCGCAAAACTCGATGTCGCACTTACGCCTCCTGCTACGACAACCGCCGCAGTAGTGTGTATTAACTTATTCATCAACTTACTCATTTTATATTCCTTCGTTTCTTTCGTGTTATTGTAGCGAGCGAATGCTCTT
Source organism: Marinomonas alcarazii (assembly GCF_003208215.1). Taxonomy (GTDB): domain Bacteria; phylum Pseudomonadota; class Gammaproteobacteria; order Pseudomonadales; family Marinomonadaceae; genus Marinomonas; species Marinomonas alcarazii. Next base: position 303,093 of record NZ_QKLW01000003.1, on the reverse strand, counting down.
CTTGATTGCTTAAGGCAATTTCTAATCTAATGTTCACGATGAACCTGAAAACAGAATCAAAGTAACCGTATTATTCCCATTACTCTGCACTGGCTAAGCAAGCTCTTCGCTACGCTGGCGAGCAGCCACACAACAGGCTGTCACACGTTCTTTTAATTCTTCATTGCGCATCAAAGCTTCCAAACCAGCTTGTGTTGTACCATTTGGGCTTGTGACATTTTGACGTAAGGTTTCAACATCAATACCACTTTCTTCAATCAGATGAGACGCACCAGTCAAGGTGTCTAGCGCTAGTGCTTTTGCGAAATCCGCATCAAGCCCCAGAGATTGGGCTGACTCAATAAAGCACTGAGCAAAGTAGAACAAGTACGCAGGACCACTTCCGCTGATCGCCGTTACGGCATGCATTTCTTCTTCTTTTGACACCCAATAGAACTTGCCCAATGAAGAGAATAGGCCTTCAATTAATCCAGAAAACTCACTGCGACTTTCTGAAAAGCCAACCATCACACCCTTACCAATCATGGCTGGCGTATTAGGCATGACACGAACAACATGCTTTGCATTAGGCAGCATAGACAATAAAGTCTGAACCATTACCCCTGCCGCAACTGAAACCAAACATGTTGAATGGGAGATGAGGCGATTAAACTGCGAAATGTGCTGCATAATAATTTGAGGCTTAAGTGCCAATAAAAACACTCTAAACTCTAAATCCAGAGGCACATGATCAACACTCTCGAAAGTGTGTAAACCCTTTTGCTCATAGGCTTTTAAAGTGTCCAAATTATTGTCGATCAAATAAATAGAATCTGGCGGAGTACCTTGCTGCAACCATCCTTCAATAATTGCAGACCCCATTCGTCCACCACCAACAACTAGCACCTTATCCGATACGCTCATTATGCTGCTCATCTCCTCTTCTCCAGTGACTAATTATGCGGTTGCCAGTGCTTTATATAACTCACGAATGCGGCTTACCATTGGCCCAGGTTTACCATCACCAATCTCGCGCCCATCGATTTTTACAACAGGCGTTTGGCCGCCAAACGTACCGGTTACAAATGCTTCATCCGCGCCATACACTTCAAATAAAGAAAAATCTTTCTCATACACTGGGATGTCATTTTGCACACATAGATCGATGACCTTTTGGCGAGTGATACCATTCATGCAGTAGCGAGGAGTCGACGTCCAAACTTCACCATTGCGAACAATAAAGAAGTTAGTGGAGTTACAAGTAGCGACAAAACCATGCGGGTCAAGCATCAAGGCTTCATCAGCACCTGCTTTTTGAGCATGAGTCAGAGCAGTAATACAATTAAGCTTACTGTGTGAGTTTAGTTTTGGGTCTTGGCTGTTAGGTTGGCCACGTACGACATGAACAGTAAACAGGGTCATGCCGTTTTCCAATACAACGGCACTTGGCTTACTGTGTTCTGCAATAATCACGGTCGTTGAACCAAAAACACTTAGTCTAGGATCTTGAAACGGATGCTTTTTACGGCCACGAGTCACCATCAAACGTAAATGAGCATCATGTGTCATTTCGTTCGCTGCTAATGTGTCGTATAACGCACTGACCATTTCTTCACGTGTTAGGTCGATTTTGAAATCAAGCACTTTGGCTGAAGCATATAAGCGATCAAGGTGATCATCGAGAAAGGCAATTTTACCGTTGTAGACACGCAGACCTTCCCAAATACCGTCCCCCAACATAAAGCCGCTGTCATATACAGATACAACGGCCTCATGCTTTGGTAAGAGCTCTCCATTTACATAAATTTTAATTAACTCATTCCTGCTATCTTCATCTGCTGAATGCGCACTAAAAGAATGGGACGACATATTTCACTCCAAGATACCGACAATTAATATGATCTTATTTTGATCAAAATGATGCTTTGAGAATATAAGTCTGAAAATAAATTGTCAACTGTATGATTGTCAACAATCATACATTAATTGATAATCCTATTTCTCTGGATGAAAGACTTTGCTATCTTTACCGCATCGCAGTGCGTTATCTGTATCGCTCTATCAGTCAGGAATTTATGTCTACACTAAAGCTAAAACCCATCCATAAAGATCGAACGCTTCGTGCAAATGTTGTTGAACAGCTTCGAGAAGCCATCATTAATGGTGACTTACGACCCGGAACAAAATTGGTTGAGTCACAACTATCCAGTTTATTGGGTGTAAGCCGAGGACCACTAAGGGAAGCTATTCGTCAACTCGTTGATCAAGGGTTAATTGAAAGCATCCCTTACACAGGCACATACGTTGCAGAAATCACCGTAAAAGCCATACAAGAACTCTACTCGTTTCGAACTGAACTAGAGCAGTTTGCTTTCAAATTGGTATGGGAAAAACGAGATGAGAACTTTAAAGCCGAGTTAACCACTCAGCTAAAAAAACTGACCGAAGCTATAAAAAACAACGATAGAGAAGCGGCTATTTTTGAAGAGTTAGAACTGCACAATGTTGCCTATAAATACAGCGGGCACGAATTACTGCAAGATACTTGGCAACGCCTAAGAGGCCGACTACACCTTTACTTTACACTACACCAAACAGCTCACAATCGAGCAGGCCCGTATGTAAATGCCCATGATCTCTACGTAGAGTTGGCAAACGGTGATGACCTAACGGCAATGCTTAATCACATTTCCGAGCACATGCAACAAGGCTATGACAAAGTGGAAAAACTGGTGACAGACATCCAACAAAACACGCCTTAGCCCTTTGGTCTAAAAGAAGCAAACGCCTCGTCTTTTGCTTCTTTTAGCAACAAGCAATTGCCCATCCCACTTCTTCTCTCTAACGCCCTAAGACATCCCTAAAGTGAGACTGCGTTAACGGTCTAAAAGCGTTATCATGAGCGCAGCGTATTAATGAGCCGTCTTATGTCCAGCGAACTACCCATTTACCAACTAATTCCACAGCTAAAAAGTCAGTTATTGCATCACCATGAAGCGATATTAGAAGCCGCGCCCGGTGCAGGTAAAACCACGGTGGTGCCAATCGCCTTGATGGATGAAGCTTGGCTCAAAGGTCGAAAAATCATCATGCTGGAACCAAGGCGCTTGGCAGCCAAAGCGGCCGCAAAACGCCTTGCCGATACCTTGCAAGAACCGCTTGGAAAACGGGTTGGCTATCGTATTCGCCATGAAGGAAAAGAAAGCGCTCAGACACAAATTTTAGTCGTCACAGAAGGCGTGCTAACGCGCATGCTGCACGATGATCCCAGTTTAGATAACATTGCTTTAGTGATCTTTGACGAATTTCACGAACGTAATTTGCACTCAGATTTAGCCTTTGCTTTATGCTTGCAAGCACGCGAACTGTATCGCGATGAAGACCCGCTTAAGCTGTTAGTCATGTCCGCCACACTCGATACAGAAACGCTTGAAACACGACTCGGCTGCCTGACACTAACCAGCCAAGGCCGTAGTTTTCCGATTACCGTTCGTTATAGCAACAAGGCACTCAAGACCTTTCAGGTAACCGATGAAGTCGTTCAACTCACCTGCCAAGCCTTTAATGAAGAAACGGGCAGTTTGTTGGTTTTCCTCCCAGGTCAAAAAGAAATTCGCCAAGCGGCAAGCCAGTTGCAACAACGTTTAGGCCATGAGCCACATTTAAGCATCTTGCCTTTGTATGGCGAGCTCAGTTTAAAAGAACAAGAGGCCGTGATTGAGCCAACCACAGCACCTAACCGAAAAATCGTACTGGCGACCGCCATCGCTCAGACCAGTTTGACCATTGATGGCATCCGAGTCGTGATCGACAGCGGCTTAAGCCGAGAAGCGCGCTTTGATGCCAGCACCGCGACTACACGATTGCATACTCGTCGCGCAACCCAAGCGGAAACAACCCAACGCATGGGTCGCGCAGGACGAACGGAAGAAGGGATTTGTTACCGCTGGTGGAGCGAAGGCCAACAACATCAGCTTGCCCCACAAGCTCAGCCGCAAATAGAGATCAGCGACCTCAGCAGTTTGGTGATGGATTTGGCAAAATGGGGCGTGCAGGAACGTCTTGAATTAGATTGGATTACGCCGCCACCGAATAGTCACTGGCAACAATCGATCGACTTGCTAACCAACCTACAAGCTCTTAAACAGAATCAAACGTCACAACCGTCTTTAGAGTTAAGCCAACTGGGTGAGCAAATGAGTCATCTCGGTATCGAGCCCAGACTGGCTCGATTGCTTCTCGATGGAAAACAAAATGATGACAGTGATTTAGCCAGTGCCATTTGCACCATTCTGTCGGAAGGCGACCCTTTTGCGAATCATCACAGCGATTTGTCAGATAGACTGAGTTGGTTAGCAGGCCATCATCAAGCCCAGAGCAAGCGCCCAAGACAACATTATGTGAAGGCTCAACAGCAATGGCAAAGACGTAGCCAAGGCATCAGCACGCAACCGTCTTGTAGCAAGCATAAAGGAGACACAGCCTTTCTATTGATCCGAGCGTTTGCAGATCGCATTGCTCAGCGTTCAGGACAAGACCACGACAAGACCCGCTACAAACTTGCCAATGGAAGAATGGCGAGCCTATCGTCACTCGATCCTTGTGCACAAAGCGAATGGCTTATCGCGCTGGATATCGGCGGCCATCATGGCCAAGAAGAAGATCGTATTTTTCTCGCCTATCCGATCGAACTGTCTATGCTAACAGACAATTTCGCGGACTTATTCCTCATCAAAAACCACCTCGCTTGGTCAAAAAAAGACGCTCGCCTGTTAAGTGAATCACAGCGTTGGATCGGCAAACTTTGTATTGATAAACAAAAACTTAACAAACCGTCAGAAGCAGACATCAGCCAAGCCGTTTGTCATTATATTCGCCAAGAAGGTCTGTCCGTTTTGCCTTGGAACGAATCCAGTGAACAACTCCGAGCGCGCCTACAATTTGCCTTCGTGCACGACAAACAAAACCTCTGGTCAGACTGTTCTGATAAGGCATTATTGGCCGACCTAGAAGAATGGCTCGGGCCATATCTTGGTAAAGTAACCAATCAACAAGCGATGAATAAGCTCCCGTTAAACGATATATTGTTATCTCGGTTAGATTGGAACCAACAGCAATTTCTTAATCAAAAAGTCCCCGCGAGAATCACGGTGCCATCTGGGGCGAGTCATGCCATTGATTATTGTGAGCAACAACCAACCCTAAGGGTTAAACTGCAAGAGATGTTTGGCTACACAAACAGCCCAACCGTTCTCAACCAAATCGTACGTATCGAACTGCTTTCGCCGGGACAGCGTCCCCTGGCCGTAACCCAAGATTTGGCTTTCTTTTGGCGTGAAGCCTACCCAGAAGTACGCAAAGAAATGCGTGGAAGATACCCAAAACACCCATGGCCTGAAGACCCTCTCAGCGCCCAAGCCACCGCGAAAACCAACCGCGCACTAAGGTCATCTTAAGTGTCTTAGTGCCTGCTCGGTAAGCTGTTGACTAAAAGGCGTGTTCTTCGGATGAGTCGGAGACCAGCCCATAATAAAGCGATGAAAGTCTGCCCAAGCGATAGGGAATAAATATTGCCACTCTTCAACAACCTCTTGGGCAAAGGCTTGAGACTCTCCTTGCGCCATCAGCTCACGCCCCAACTCAGAGAAATAGTACTCCAATAAATAGTCTATATTTTTCGCTAACTCAGACTCAGATAATGCGCTCCCTAAAAGATACGCAAAATCTTGAACACCAATGCCACCACCAACATACTGAAAGTCCACAGCGGCCACCTGATTATCGAGTGGAGAAAAACAAAAATTCGCCACCTTGGCATCACCATGAACAAGGGTTTTAAAACGTGCGTTATCCAAACATGCAGCCAATTCAGATGCAGCAGATTTCAACTCTCCCTCCGCCATAACAGACCACTCATCCTGTCGAGTATCAAGGTGCCAGTAGGTTCCCTTGCGCCATAAATCATTCGGCCAATCAGCAGGCGGCGTTTGATGGATAAAGCCCGCATGAAATGCCGCCAGCCAATGGATGCAAGACATGACATACTCGAGATTATGAGCGCTATATCGGTCCGCATAACCAGCAGCGTCTAAATCTTCTAATAAGGTTAATCGCTGCCCTGTGCTCTCGTCATGAAAGTTCCCATAACACCGCGCAACACGCGCCGATAGATTGCAACGGGGCGCCCAATGTCGATACCAATTCTGCTCTACTTCATAGGAACGCACTTTACGTAGATGCGCGTGATCCGAATGCCAGCCCCTAGGATGACTCACTTCCGAAGGAAACGAGCAATGCTTGGCAATAATAGACGATGGCGCTTCTTTTCCTGTAAGTGAATAACGCACTACCTCGCCATAACCGCTCCACAGCGACTGAATCAACGACGTTCGTTCTACTGTGTCGGCTTTGCATTGGCGCTTAATAAAGATCTCGGGCGTCATCATTTTTCTAAAATCCACGTAAAAGACGCGACTATTTTACCTATAAAGCGTTATTCTAAAACGCCTTTTACAATGATTACTGATCTATCATGAGCCTTATTCTTTTTTACCTTAAGAAATTTATCGGCTATATGCTGATGCCAATTCCTCTCACTTTGCTGGCCATGTGTCTCGCGCTTTTGCTGATGAATAAATGGCCCAAACTCGCCAAACTCATTCTATTCTGCGCCATACTTTTATTAGGCTTAACCAGTTGGAGTCCTGTAGCGAATTCACTCATTGCAACGGTCGAACACGATTATCCTGTGTTTAATATTGAACAGCCAGTGGATGCCGTTATCGTCCTCGGCAGTGGCCACAAAGATTTAAGCGATACACTGGCAATCATGGCACTTGGCAACAGCGCACTGTTCAGACTTGAGGAAGGTTTGCGCATTTTAAAGGCCAACCCAAACGCGCAATTATTTGTGTCTGGTTACTCTGGTGAAATGACAGAACCTCACGCAGAAGTCATGCGCCGAGCAGCCATAGAATTAGGCGTACAACCCAACCGAATTAAAGCCTTTCCTCTCGCCAAAGACACCGAAGAGGAAGCCAACATGATGAAACCGTATTTAGAAGGGAAACTCGCAGCCTTGGTAACAGAAGCCTCACACCTAAAACGTGCGTCTATTTTCTTCGAAAAAGCAGGGATAAACATCATCCCGGCGCCTGCTATGTATTTAGGGTCTGAAAAGAGCGACTGGCAAATCGACGCCAACGCAGCCTACAAAAGCCAACGCGCCTTTTACGAATGGCTTGGACGCACTTGGCAATGGATTAAGGAGTAAGCAATGACATCTAAAATGGCATTTGAAACGAATAAAAAAGATGACCCAATATCTCACGATACTTGGTTAACACAACAAGTTAACGCCGCTTTCGATCGCATGGAAAACGGCCTTGCTGTATTTGTGTCAAACGAAGAAGCCAACGCTCAGATGGATGATTTTAAGGCAAAAGTTCGTGCTAGGAATAAGAGCTTATAGTTATACAAGATCTACACATAAAATATGGCTCTGTGACATTTGTAAAAAATAGACTTGGAAACCTCATCTATAACCCTTTAATATCAAGTGACCTTGATTGTCTCTTCTTATAAGAGGTGGTCATATATTTATCTTGTATATATAGCGCAGTGTGACAATGAAGAACTCTGTAGAAAAATACCTCTTAGAGAATGGGCCGAGTTTAAGCTCTGAAATATCTGAGCATTTAGTAAAGCAGCACGGAATTTCTGCAGTTGCAGCCCGTCAAAGAGTGTCTAGAGAAGGCAAAAAAGCTATTCGCTTAGATCTATCATTTCCTAGAAGAGCTAGGTTTCTTTACCTGCGCGACCAATCTGGTAAAGGCATTTTTTGGAATAGATTAGAGAGTGCTTTACTAAATACAAATTCGGCTTATGGATATGCTTTACAAGCTTTAGAAGAGCGGGGTGGCATAATGCCTCGTAACCACTTTGAAATTGCATGCGGCTCACCAATTCGACAACAAAAACACCTTTCTTCTTCAATTATTTTAAAAAGACTTCAAGATACAAACTTAATAAAAGAAATTGAGGTTAAAGGTATTGGTCTTTGTATCTACAAGGGCATACATTTCAATCATGTCGAATCTTTAATTCCTAACATGAAAGCAAGACTATTAGCAGAAGACATGATTCTTAGAGCTTTTAGCGACTGGCTGAGAAAAATGGGATTTGTCGCATACAATCAAGTTAGAATTCGTTCAGACATCAAAAACCCTAACATTAGCACTACTGCTTGGGATCTAGCTGGACCTTCATATTTGTCACCATTAGTAACCTTCAAAAGTGACGGCAAACCAAACCCTGGATTTATTGCATGTGACATACTCCTTACAGACGAAGTCTCTCTAATAGGAATAAAGCCATTTCTTTTAAAGTTAAATTCGCTTAGAAGTCTTAAAAAAGTGGGCAAACAACTATGTTTTTTTGTTGCAAATACATTCCACCAAGAAGCATTTAATAAACTAAAATCCGAAGGAATTTCACCAACAACAGTATCAACACTCTTTGGCAATGATGTTAGAAGCAGCTTATTAGAGTTAATCAGACTTCTATCAGATACCGCACTACAAGTAGTTGCTCCAGAAAAAATTGATAAAATATTTAGTTCATTAGGCAAAATTGAAGGGTCTGCTGGTCAGCTTCGAGGTGCATTTTTCGAGTATATTGTAGCCGAGGCAATGAGAGCCGAATCACATCAAATTATGCTTAATCGACTTTGCCAAACCGTCATAGGACCTAAAGAGGCTGATGTCATTTGTGTGACTAATCACTCGATAAAATTTATCGAGTGCAAAGGTTATAACCCTAACAAAAGAGTCACTTTAGATGAAGTTAACTATTGGCTGAATGAGCAAATCCCAGTATTCAGAACTTTTTCACTTACACACCCAGATTGGAAAAATACAGATTTGATCTTTGAATTCTGGACTACAGGAACATACGAACTTGATGCCTTAAAACGACTTGAAGAAGCTAGTAAAAATACAACCAAGTATATAATCAACTTTAAAGACAATGTCCAAGTCCATAAAACCATTAATAACACAAAAAACTCAGCCTTGATAAAAACATTTTCAGATCACTTCTATAGCCATCCTATGGAAGTGATCAGTATTTCAAGGAAGTAATAAAGCCGAGCGTTAACCCATATTTTCCTTTTTGAAATTAATGCTGAAACAAAACATTTTTCTAAATTTTTATTTCAAACAAAGAAGCCCCTAATGCGAAGCCGTAACCGAGTTTGGCAACGGTTCCCCTACTCTCTCTTTGGCAATTTCAATCACCGCATGGGCCAGTTGTACCAAGGTGGCAAAGTTAGGCTTGGTTTCAGGCTTTAAAGACCGGTAAGCACTGGTTCGACTTTTAATATCCGCTCTTGCGATCACAACGCGATGGCCAAATAACTCAACATAGGAACGAATGGCCGCTTGCAAAATATCTGGGCGACCTTCTGTCATAGAATCCCATGACGCCTGTTTAATCACCTCTTCCATTTGCTCCACATCAAACCGCATAGCAGCAGCCTGATAAGCTCCTTTTGTGATGCTTCGTAATGTGTTTGCTGTCAGTTCATTACCATTCCAGTTCAAAGCGCCGTCAGAGGTTAAAGCAAAGCGTTTAAAACCTTTCACGTTAGCAAATGGTGGTTTGGAAAAGTAATCCGATAAGTCTGCCTCACCTTCAAATCCGTCGTTAAAGGTTAATGCTAAGGTGTGATCTTTAACCCAGTCGACATCAATAATTTTTAACATACATCCTCCAACTTCCCCGGATTCTCACCTTTCACAGCTTTCTTCCACATCTGCATGAGTTGATATCTAAAACTACAGACCAGTCTCTCAAAAGAGACAAATATATTTTGTAAACAAAAAAACAGCACCCATCACTGAGTGCTGCTTTTCGATTACTTCAAGAGTCGAGCCTTTTCGAACTCATCAAACCTGAAACAAGAAGTTTTTGATCAAGTCTTTACCACCTTCGGTTGCAAAGGATTCTGGGTGAAACTGAATCCCTTGAATTGGGTATTCTTTATGACGAACGCCCATCAATTCAAACTTACCGCCTTGGTGAATCGTCGCGATGTCCTTAAAGTCTGCTTCTTTTAACTCACCAACGGAAGCGGTAACTTCCAACACGTCTGGGAAGCTTTCTGCTTCGGCGATGAGCGAGTGATAACGCATGACTTCTAGTTGGTCTGGAATGTCATGAAAAATACCTTCGCCGTTGTGAGTAATCGGGCTGGTTTTACCGTGCATTGGCAATGGCGCTTTGACCACTTTGCCGCCAAATACATGACAAATGCCCTGCATACCAAGACAAACACCCATTAATGGAATGGTTTTACCGAACTCTAAAATCACGTCCGCACACACACCAAAGTACGCCTTGTCGTCTGGTGAACCTGGCCCTGGGGAAATAATAATACGATCTGGCGCAGCGGCACGAATGTCGTCTAATGTCACTTCATCGTTACGCTTAACAATCACCTCAAACGCGTCGATTTCGCCACGGCTTTTCTCGGTTTCTAATACTTCACCAATAAACTGATACAGGTTGTAAGTGAAGGAATCGTAGTTGTCGATAATATAAACTTTCATGCTTCCCTTACTCCTGATTCGCGTTTGGCGCGAAACTGTCTAATACGCGCTTGGTGCCAGCAAATTTGCGTTGAATTTCTTCGTATTCGTCTTCGGCATTGGAGTCATACACATTGCCGCCACAGGTTTGCACATAAGCTTTGTTACCCTTGGCAAACACGGTTCGAATTGGAATCGCAAACATACAATCGCCATTGAAAGAGAACTGACCCACCGCGCCACCATAAGGGCCACGGCCATCGTTTTCCAAATCATCGATGATCTTCATCGCTTCGATTTTCGGTGCGCCCGTCAAAGTTCCCGCAGGGAAGTTGCTTGCCAACGCTGAAAACATGTCGTGATTTTCCGCCATAATGCCGACAATTTCGCTAGAGATATGCTGAACATGACTAAAACGCTTAATGTCCATCAAGCTGCGCACTTTTACCGTACCGAAACGCGCCACACGGCCAATGTCGTTGCGATGCAAATCGACAATCATATTGTGCTCGGCGATTTCTTTTGGATCGTTCAACAAAGCGCGCGCAAAGGCGGTATCTTCAGCCGCGTCTTTACCACGCTTCGCCGTACCCGCTAGCGGGAAGGTTTCCATTTCCCCTTGACGCACACGGAACAATAATTCTGGGCTGGCACCAATCACCTTTTGCTCACCAAACTTGATGTAGTACATTTGCGGCGAAGGGTTCACTTCACGCAATTGCTCGTACAAATTGATGGTGTCGCCTTCCATATCGAACCATTTTTTAAAGCCCACTTCACACTGGAAGATCTTACCGTCGATAATGTCTTGCTTCACCTTAGCAACCGCATCCGCGTGATCGCTCTTACTCATGGACTCGCCTGCTGGCGTCACCACGAATGGACCGTTTTCTGGCGTTTCTTCCGCCATCATACTGTCCACTAATTCCACACGGTTTCCATCACCAGACTCGTCTTCATAATAGAAATAGAAAACTTCGCCCGTCATCTTGTCCAGTATCAGACCATCTTTGTACAGGCCAAAACGGAAGGCATCGAACATCTCGCTCGATTGCAGATCCAAGCTTGGCTCGAAATAATTCATGCTGTCGTAACCGATATAACCCGTTAAACCACCAGCAAAACCGCGCGACAAAATATTCTGCGGCACAATGTCACGTAGCAAGTAATATGGATTGTCGGATTCAAACGATTCCGTGCTGCCATCACGCTCTTGGATAAACAGCTTCTTGCCTTCGGCCCAAATCAATTTCTCAGGATCAAAACCGATAATCGAATGGCGGGAAATAAAGCTCTCTTCACCAAGAGATTCCAACATAAAACAGTTGTCAAAACGCTTCTCAACCTTCTTAAACAGATCAAAAAAATCGCAGGCAGAGCTGATGGTAATGTACTTAGGCTTGCGCGGCAGCGTGATGCGCTGCGGCTTTTTGTTATATGAACTCATATCTCTTTTAATTCCTTCAATGCTCTGGAACCACGGGTCACAGTGGCAATACCCACACCCAATTGTTTCGCAATGTCTCGCTGCGGAACACCCTGCTCCAACAGAGATAAAATTTGTAACCTGTGTTGCATTTCGTTGATTTCCTTCGGTGTTAGCAAAGCTTTCAAGCGCTTCTCCAACACCACATCGTCACCGGCTTCGGTTAAAAACTGGACCAAATCTTTCATAGGATTCGACTCTCACAAGGAGGCTTTGTATTCACGTACTAGTACAATATAGATTTCGAGGAAGGGAAGCAAGGACATAAGCATGAAAAATGCGCTAAAATAACAACAGCCTAATCTAAGCTAAATAGGCTGTTGAAATGGGCTTTTACGAAGATTTAAAATAACCATTAGAATAAGCTGTCGCCATCCAGAATGAATTTCAACTTGTTGAGGAAGTCAGAAGCTGTTTGCCGAAGGCATAAAGTACTAGCAACCATTCAAGACAATCCAGATTTCAATCAGGTGTTATCGGTACATTAAAATGATTATAAGATTTTTTCGTGTTGAGATTTACCCTGAATATCGAGAAGAGTTTGAAACTAAGTTCCGCAGCTTATCTGTCGGCGCCCTTGAGACTCAAGAAGGTTGTGAGTCTATCGAAATTGGTTTTCCTGTTGAGTCAAATCCCAATGAGTACTCAATGATTTCCAAGTGGCAGAGTAAAGACAAGCTAATCGAGTTTTTAGGAGAAGACTGGCATAAAGCCTTTATTCCAGATGGCATGGAACATTACGCCAAGCAATATTCTGTGCATCATTATGATATCTGAAAAGGTCTCACGGTATTATTTTTCCGCAGTTTAGGCTTCTGAACATGACAAAAATGTGCTCCCTTTTTAACCAAGATTAGGAATAGAAGCCTGTAATAGACTAGGTTATACTGGATAAACTTACTCGCTAAGGGAATCAAAATGAGACACAAACCAACGCTATCTCTGACTTCTAAACAGCAAGCTTACACAAGCAAAAAAGGCGATAACTTCGTCGAAAGCATGCGTTTAGAAGGTTATTCTGTAGACAAATCCTTACTTTCTCTCAGCGCATCAGAAAGAAAGGTAAAAAAAGAACAACTTTTAAAGAAATACTTAGGTTGATCCTGTGGTAGATAAATACGGTGTAGGCCAAGACCCGTATACCTATTCAAACTCCAGTACTTTAATCAATAAACTTGGTATTAAAGATTCCGTAGAGTTAAGCGATATAGAGAACCAGCTATCTACTCTTGCGCTTGCTGATATTGACTTTCAACCCGCACCCTACGACTTCCCCTATCTTTGCCTTCTGCACGAAAAACTCTTCGGAGATTTATATGAATGGGCAGGAAAAATACGAACCATTGCGATTTCAAAGCAAGACACCCGTTTTTGCCAGCCTGAATTTATACAAAAAGAAGCCAACAAGTTATTTGACCAATTAAGAAAAAAAGACTTTTTTGAACACTTAGGTTTCGATGATTTTTGCCAAGAAATGGCAGAATTTTATATTGAATTGAATATGGTTCACCCATTCCGAGAAGGGAACGGAAGAACACAGCGCCTATTGTTTGAACATCTGGCTATCCATTGCGGCTACAATTTAAGCTTTGAAGGCATATCAAAAGATCAATGGATTGAATCTAATATTCTTGGATGTTTAGAATGTAACTATGGACCAATGATAGAGATATTTACTAGAAGCCTCTCCCCAATTATCTAACATGCCAACACTTTGCCACATCCAGCCCGTATTTTGACTTTTATCACTGCCATTTTAGCCTAAGACATATCGACGCCTTGTCTTCACAGCCATGGCATTCTAACGTCGTGTTATCTCTATTATTTAGGAATCAAACAATGACATTCATCACAGCCAAAGACTTCACCGCAGATCGTGCTTGGGCTGCTTTGGACATTGCCAATATGAATGGTGTGACGACTAGTTTGCATTGGACGAATCAGCCTCATAAATGATATTTATAAGCATAGCTAACAAGATCCATCGCTTACCGTTATATGTCTGAACCTCTTTATGCTTCCCTAGATGCCCACACCAAAATAATACTGACATGGGCACCTTCTCCGCTGTTATCGAGCAAGATGGTAAGGCACATACAGAGCTAAATCAGGCCAGAACCATAGTAATACCGCGGTGACAATCATAATGACGGCAAAAGGTAACGCTCCTTTGGAAACATCCTGCAGCGATGCTTTTGCCACCCCTTGAATGATAAACAGATTCATTCCTACTGGCGGTGTAATCAAGGCAGTCTCAATCAAGATCACAAAGAAAATACCAAACCAAATCGGGTCTATCCCCATATTCAGTACCGCTGGCAATAACACAGGGACCATGATTAGCAACATGGATAGACTTTCTAAAAAGAAGCCAATCAAAAACAGAACTAAGCCAACCGCAAGAATGAACAGACCTGGCGTTGATATATGTTGCGTCAATAGCATGCTGATAGTTTGCGGCAACATGTACAACGTAATCGCATAAGAGAATACTTTGGCACCCGCTACGATTAACATCACCATCACAGTTGTCTTTAACGTATGCTCAACACTCTCTTTAAGTAGTGCCCAGTTCATCCGTCCCATGGCAAACGTCATTAACAGCGCCAAGACAAAGCCAAGTCCAGCACTTTCTGATGGCGTTGCAATACCTGCATAAATAGAACCAATAATACATACTGCTAATAGTACAGTAGGCAATGCTTTTAATGAGGCCTGTAAGCGTTCCGGCCAGCCAACCTTCGGCATAGCTTGGTACTGGCTAGAAAAGCGAGCAAACAATACACCGTAAATAATAAAGGCGACCGCCAAGAATAATCCCGGTGCAACGCCCGCTAAGAATAACGTTTTGATAGATGATTCAGAGACGATGCCATATATAATTAACGGAATAGAAGGCGGGATTAAGATCCCCAAAGTGCCGCCCGCCGCCAACATGCCAAAGACAAACCGACGATCGTAGCCACGCTGAATCATCTCCGGAATGGCTATCGTACCAATGGTCGCTGCCGTAGCAACAGATGAGCCAGAAATCGCGGAGAAAAGCGTACAAGATAAAATCGTCGCAACACCCAACCCTCCGGGAAAATGCCCGACCCAAGACTGAACACCTGCAAATAAATCTTTGCCAACTCCGCCTCGCAATAGCACATTCGACATCAGCAGAAACATAGGTACCGCAAGCAACTCAAAGCTATCCATTGCGCCATGAAGACGCGTTGGAACCCCAACCATGGGCAGGCCTTTCAGCGCCAATAAAATAATCCCTAGACCACCCAGAGCAAAAGCAACAGGCGTGCGTAGGACCAATAGAGCCAACAATGCCACTAGAATAAATAATGCTTCCATTAGTGTGTGGCTCCTGATACTTCTTCGTCATTGGGAACAGCAGTCCAGACGCGAATTAACTCAGCGATTCCTTGTAGCACCAGTAAACCGGAGCCCAACCAGACAGGTGCATGAGTAAACCATTTTGGCAATGCTAAGTAAGTATCCGTCGTATGGCCTGCTAAAGTAGACTTCATCCAAAGCTCAAAACCATAGAAGCAAGAAACAACCGCAAAGATAAACATAAACACCAAGGCAAAGCTGTCGCTAAGTTTGCGCCCAAGAGTCCCCGGCGTACGGAATACCAACTCAATCACCACCATTTCTTTATGCTTTAACGCAAACGCAGCCGCTAAATACACAGACCATACCATCAGCACACGGCTGACCTCATCCACCCAAATAGTGGGCGCATTAAACACATAACGCATGACCACTTCATAGGTTATGAAACATCCCACCGCGAATAGACTCCAAGCACATAACTTGCCCGTCCACTCAGATACGGTGTCAATACAGCGCAACAACATGTGTTACTCCTAACAAGAATAATGATATCTATTGAACTGAGCGGATTGCGGAGACCGCTGCCGCACCAGTTTCACCTGTTTCTTCTACAAAACGGTCCACAACAGACTGTGTCGCTTGCTGCCAAGATTGGCGCTGCTCAGGCGTCAGGGTGACAACATTCATGTATTGCTTCATTTCTTCGACTGTTTGCGCTTCTTCTGCGTAAACCTGATCACGTAGTTGCTGCTCTACTGTTCGAGCCGCTTCCTGAATGATCGCCTGCTCTTCGTCAGAAAGGCTCTCGTAGACGTCATTATTGATCACAGCGAGGAACTCAATCGCGCTATCAAATGTCAACGTCATATTATCCATCACCTCGTATAGCTTACGAGATTTCACTGCAGACGCGCCGGTCATACCCACGTCAACAGCACCCTGTTGATAAGCAAGAAACTGCTTAGAACCAGACAGCAACGTCGGCGCGCCATTCAATGCCTCGATAGTCCAACCATGAACCTTGCCGTAGGTACGTACTTTTTTGCCCTCAATATCGCCAGGCTCAGTAATCGCATCGCCATTACTCAAGTACACATTACGACCAAATGCCTGCCACCAAAGTACACGAGCACCGGTTTCTTCTAATATTTTACTGTCAATCGCTTTACGTAAATCAGAGCCCGGAGCAACGGCGGCACGAATATTATCTTCATCGTTAAAAATAAACGGAACAGCGACCACATCAACCGCAGGAACAGATCCTGCAAAACGCCCAATAAAGGTCGTGCCTGCATCAATAGCACCAGAACCTACCGCTTCAGGAACTTCTTTGTCTTTAAATAGTTGCGCTGATGGGAACAGTTGCACACTTAGCTCACCATCAGATTTTTCTTCAATAAGGTTGCCAAAATCGATCCAGTTTTTACTAACGGGATGAGTGGCGGGCAACTGAGATGTTACACGGATGGTTGTATCGGCTAGCGCATTGGCTGCAAACCCTGCAATTGACAAGGTTAAAATGGAACTGCTAATTAGTTTATTCATAAGTGCCTCATTATTATTTAAATACCCCATCGCACGGCCCACTCCGCGCATTGATTAAGAGCGTCTTGCTACACTAACTGTTGTGTTAGTTATGCTGGAGGGGGTTATTAACTCAATCAATCTAAAAATGCAAAAAAACGCATTAAAAAGGCCTTTGATATTCTTATTGCATGCACAATCATCCAATCCCCCTACATGGAGCAAAGCACTACAAGGTATACCGTCAACAAGCACATACTATTTTTAAGACTACTGACTCGGCTTGGAATGGGGCTAAATTCAAAATAAGATCAACATTAATTAGCAAAGATTCTGATTATGCTGCTCACCGTAAAAACAACTTTCCATGCGGATAATTGAGAGGAATTGGGGCACGCTGGATATTGCCGTGTCACCACGCGTTTGCATTGCACGGATCAGCCTTATAAACAGCACTGAACACGTTGCACACTCTGTTGGTAAAGCACGCATTTTAGTCATCGAAAAAGAAGGCAGTGTGTGATGTGAAAATCGCCTTATCTATATTCCAAAATAGTTTATTTAAAGACATTGTAATAACTAAATCTTTTAAGTAACCTCACTCTTAATGAAATATTAAGCTTCCCAGATGAGGTCACTATGAAATCTAAGCCACGCTTTTTAAAATCTATTATTGGTACATTATTGTTGAGCGGCGCCGTTCAAGCGTCGGCTGCAGATCAAACTATCCTTAACACGTCTTACGATATTGCACGTGAATTGTTTGCCACTTACAACCCAACCTTTGAAAAACATTGGCTAGAAAAAACCGGCAAAACGATCGAGATCAAACAGTCTCATGCGGGTTCTTCAAAACAAGCCAACGCCATTATGAATGGCTTGTCTGCCGATGTGGTTACTTTTAACCAAGTCACTGATGTTCAAGTGTTGCATGACAAAGGCAAAATGATCCCAGCAGATTGGAAAAACGAATTTCCAAATGCCAGCTCGCCTTATTATTCAACAATTGCCTTCCTAGTTCGTAAAGGTAATCCCAAGAACATTAAAAGCTGGGGCGATCTAGCAGGTAATGATGTGGCATTGGTGTTTCCAAACCCTAAAACATCGGGCAACGGTCGTTACACTTTCTTAGCGGCTTACGGTTACGCACAAAAAACGTTTGGCAAAGACAACGAAGCAAAAATTGATGATTTCTTAGGTACTTTCCTGAAAAACGTCTCTGTATTTGATACAGGCGGCCGTGGTGCAACAACGACGTTCGTTGAACGTGGCATCGGTGATGTATTGATTACGTTCGAATCTGAAGTAAACAACATTCGTAACCAATATGGCGCAGACAAATACGAAGTGGTTGTACCTAAAACCTCTATCTTGGCAGAATTCCCTGTCGCTGTTGTAGAGAAAAACGCGAAGAAAAATGGTACAGAAGACGTGTCTCGTGAATACCTAAGCTACTTGTACAGCGAAGAATCTCAGCGTCTATTGGCGGGTTTTAACTATCGTGTACACAACGATGTTGTTAAAGCTGAGTTTGCAGACAAGTTTCCAGAGGTTAGCTTACTAACCGTTGAAAACATTGCTGGCGGTTGGCCACAAGCCACTAAAGAATTATTCTCAAATGGTGGTAAACTAGACCAACTACAGCGTCGCTAATATCAGAATAGATAATGTCTAGCCGGATACGCTTGCGTGTTCGGCTTTTCTGTTTCTGACTTGTACGTTTTATTGTTGAAACTTTCTTACTAAGACCATAATAGGCAACCACATGGCAACACATCTAAGCGCGGCTGACACCAGACCTCGCCATAAGCGAGTCTTGCCCGGACTCAGTTTAAGCTTGGGCACGTCCCTGCTATTTATCAGTTTGATCCTTTTGCTTCCTATGACAGGTTTGGTTATGCAATCCGTCGACATGGGTTGGGACAGATATTGGCAAGTCATCAGCGATGAACGCGTGGTCGCCAGTTACAAAGTAACCTTGTGGGCAGCGTTGATTGCCTCTGTTTTCAATGGCTTTTTTGGCCTTCTACTCGCTTGGGTATTGGTGCGCTACGACTTTCCTGGACGCCGTATTCTAGACGCCTTGGTGGATTTGCCTTTTGCCTTGCCAACCGCGGTGGCGGGTATCACCTTAGCGACCTTGTACGCTCAAAACGGTTGGTACGGTGAAATACTCGAAAGCCTAGGTCTAAAAGTTGCTTATACGCCTTGGGGGATTGTCCTTGCTATGGCATTTACCAGTATTCCCTTTGTGGTTAGAACGGTTCAGCCCGTCTTGGAAGAACTTTCTCCAGAAGAGGAAGAAGCCGGAATGACACTGGGCGCGTCTGATTGGTCCGTATTTCGTCGGGTTATTTTCCCCGCCTTATGGCCTGCTTTGATGACGGGCATTGCCTTGTCATTTACGCGTAGTCTAGGTGAATTTGGCGCGGTAATCTTTATCGCGGGCAACATGCCATACGTTAGCGAAATTACGTCTTTGATGATCTTCGTTAGCTTACAAGA
The DNA here is from genome assembly GCF_003208215.1 of Marinomonas alcarazii. Classification (GTDB taxonomy): domain Bacteria; phylum Pseudomonadota; class Gammaproteobacteria; order Pseudomonadales; family Marinomonadaceae; genus Marinomonas; species Marinomonas alcarazii. Next base: position 283,677 of record NZ_QKLW01000003.1, on the reverse strand, counting down.
GTTTGACTTCCCAGCCGCCAGCGCCATTGCCTCGGTTGTGCTGATGGCGTCACTGGTTCTCTTGTTCGCCATTAACATTTGGCAGGCGCGTTATTTACGTCGCCTTCACGGACGCAGTTAGGAACAGAATATTATGTCATCTTCTAAATCTTCATCTGGGCAACACCAGCTGCGAGTCGGCGATAGCCCTCTGGTAAAAGGTTTGCTTATTGGCATCACCTTATTGTTGACGGCAATTTTGCTGGTTGTTCCGCTCATTGCCATTTTTCAGCAAGCCTTTGTGGAAGGCGCTGCGCACTATTTCAACAGTTTGGTGGAAGCCGATACCTTGCACGCCATTGGTTTAACCTTGGTTGTTGCGGCGTTAACCGTACCGATTAACTTGGTCTTTGGCGTGATGCTCGCATGGGCGGTAACGCGCTTTGAGTTCCCTGGTCGCAAAATTTTGATGACCTTGATGGATATTCCCTTCGCGGTTTCGCCTGTGGTAGCTGGTTTATTGTATCTATTGTTGTACGGCAACAACGGCTGGATAGGCTCTTGGCTGTATGACCAAGACATCCAATTGATGTTTGCTTGGCCTGGCATCGTCATGGTGACGGTATTTGTGACTTGTCCATTTGTGGCCCGTGAATTGATTCCCTTGATGCAACAGCAAGGCCGAGAAGACGAAGAAGCCGCGGTGATTCTGGGCGCTTCTGGCTGGCAATTGTTCCGCCGAGTGACGTTACCAAATATCAAATGGGCGCTGATTTATGGCGTTATCCTGACCAACGCTCGTGCTGTGGGCGAATTTGGTGCCGTTTCCGTGGTGTCTGGCAATATTCGCGGAGAAACCAATACCTTGCCGCTGCACGTTCAGTTGCAATATGAGGATTACCAAGCCGCTGCAGCCTTTGCCAGCGCATCGCTACTAGCGATGATTGCCCTACTTACCTTGTTGTTGAAAGCCTTTATTGAATGGCGTCAGGAACGTAGTTTAAAAATTGAAGCTGAAAAAGAAAGACAGGTGACACAATGAGTATTTTGATTGAAAACATTTCCAAACACTTTGGGCAGTTTCAAGCCTTGTCACCTTTGTCATTAGATATCAACGAAGGCGAAATGATAGGCTTGCTCGGACCTTCAGGTTCAGGCAAAACCACCTTATTGCGCATTATCGCAGGGCTTGAAGGCACCGACACTGGCCGTATTAAATTTGGCGACCGAGATGTGACCAACTTGCATGTTCGTGATCGTCGCGTCGGCTTTGTATTCCAAAACTACGCCTTGTTCCGCCACATGACAGTGGCAGACAATGTGGCTTTTGGTCTCGAAGTCTTGCCCCGTAAAGAGCGACCAAGCCCGACTGAAATAAAAACCCGCGTAATGCATTTGTTGGAAATGGTGCAACTTGAGCACCTTGCGAACCGTTTCCCGTCTCAGCTTTCTGGCGGTCAAAAGCAACGTATTGCCTTGGCGCGTGCATTGGCGACTCAGCCAGAAGTCTTGCTGCTAGACGAACCTTTTGGCGCATTAGATGCCAAGGTTCGTAAAGAGTTACGTCGCTGGCTGCGTGGATTGCACGATGAACTAGGTTTCACCAGCGTGTTTGTCACCCATGACCAAGAAGAGGCCTTAGAGTTGTCTGATCGTGTTGTGGTGATGAGCAACGGGCACATCGAGCAAATCGACCAGCCAGGTGCGCTTTATGCCTCACCAAACAGCCGATTTGTGTTCGACTTCCTTGGTAACGCCAATGTTTTTGATGGCAAAGTAGAAAATGGCAAATGGCACAACCAGCAAGCAAATATCGTCTTACCAGAGGGCGCTGAACAAAAAGACGGTCAGTTGTACATTCGCTCCCATGAATTCTTTGTCTCAAGAGAACCAACGGCGCAAGCCAACTTGCCGCTGCGCGTGATTGCGATCAACCCGATTGGTGCTGAAGTTCGCCTAGAACTGACTCCGATTGATTGGCAAAGCAACGACGTATGGGAAATCGATCTGCCTCACAAAGCCTTTGATAAGAACTGCTTTGAAAAAGGCCAAACTTTATACGTCACACCAAAAGCAGGTTACTTTTTTGCCAATGACGCACAAAAGCCCACATTGTTAAGCTGGGAAAAATAACAACATGCGTCGCCCTAAAATATAAAGCGCTTATCCCGCTGATTGTTACCAACAACCCAATTCTAAAGTCTATACTTTAGAATTGGCGGCATTTATTTTGCTTTGAAAATCGGATATTGTGTCTACAAAAAACTATAAAGGGTAAAGAATGTTGGAAGTCAGCGAAAAGCTCAATACCTCTTTGTTTCAGAGCCATCTGAAGCGCTCGAACCTTGCTTATTCTAGCTCGACGCCCACTAAAAACACTTCTACACCGACAAAAAGAGCGAACTTTGTTTTACTCGATCACTTCTCTATGTCGTCCTTCTCTATCGCGCTCGACACACTTGTAACGCTTAATCTAGTGCACGACCACCCGATTTACGAATGCAAAACGTACGGCTTAAAAGATAAAAAAGCACTGTCTGATATTTCTATCGAAATAGCCACCGATGGCACCATTGAAGACATAGAGCTCGCTAAAGACTCTATCTTAATTATATGCGGAGGCTTCCGTAGCTCCCTCAAGCCAGAGCCTTCTCTTAATAAGAAAATAGTCAAAGCAGCACAGGCAAACGCCACCATCATGGGGCTGTGGAACGGCAGCTTCTACATTGCCGACAGCAAAATCAAACTCGGTGATTCTATTTCTATCCACCAAGATAATAAGGCCATTATGAGAGAGCGCTTCCCAGCTCTGCACCTTTCGACCTCTTCTTTTACCGAAGACAGCGGGCTTTTCACCTGTTGTGGCCCAAACACAGCGCTGGACATGATGCTTCACTTTATAAAAAGCTCTTATGGTACAGATTGCTCCCAAGCCGTAGCGGAAGTGATAGGTTCGGATCGAACAAACAATGCTGACACCAAAAGCACTAACCGTTTTTTACGATCCGAAACGCATACGCCTGATTGCATCAAAGAAGCCATCCAACTAATGGAAAATAACATTGAAGATCCATTAAGCATTGATGAACTCACTAAGTTAGTTGGTATTTCACGTCGACAAATAGAGAGATTGTTCAAAATTAATGTCGGCGTCACACCCGCTCGATATTACATGGAATACCGCTTAACCCGCGCACGTCAGCTAATACAACAATCGAACCTCAGCATTTTTGAAATATCTGTTGCTTGTGGCTTTGTCAGCTCGGCTCATTTCAGCCGTACTTACCATCGCTTCTTTGGCCAACCACCAACAGATACGCGACGCACTTTTCAAGACACGTAAAATCAGCATCAATCAAATAAGCCTGATTGCTGTCAGCTATTCCTCAACGGCTAAGACGGTGTCGCTTTCCATCAGTCTTTTGTCGTTATAGCGAACCCAACCAAGATAGAAGCGGCCTAGAGTGGAATGATCCCCACTCTTGAAGGAATAAAGTCATATGCGCCGCTCTAGCCTTTTGTTAGTTTCCATCGCCTTATCCCAAGCTCCATTCGCCTTAGCCGCCAAATTTGACTTCTCAAACGAGTACAATGCGACATCAATTCACGCTGAAGGCGATAAATATTTCATTGATCAAGTCACCAAACTTAGCAAAGGTGACATTGATATCACGCTTCATACCGGTGGCTCTCTCGGGTTTAAATCCACTGATAACTTTTACGCTGTAGCCGACAATGCTATCCAAATTGCTGATACATTGGCTGGTAGCATGGCCGGAATTGACCCTATCTTTTTATTGTCTTCATTGCCTTTTATCGTTGAAAACGAAGATCAAGCAGAGAAGCTTTATCAAATTGCTAAACCGTATTACCAAAAGGTCTTTGCTCAAAATGGACAAATTCTTCTTTACGCTTCTCCTTGGCCTGCCAGCGGCATTTGGTCTCAAAAGCCAGTTACAACAAAAGAAGAACTCGCTAATTTAAAAATCCGCACTTATGACAAAAATGGCACATTAACCCTACGTGAAGCAGGCGCCGAACCTATTAAGTTATCCTGGGGGGACGTTGTTCCTCAGCTGTCCACAGGTGGTATTAAAGCGGTACTTACTTCTGCTGACGCAGGTGCTAGCGGTAAGTTTTGGGAGCACCTAGATAACTACAGCGCGATTCAATACGCCATTCCTCTAAACATGGTTCATATGAACAAAGATGTGTTTGATGATTTATCCAGTGATGAACAAAGTGCCATTTTGAAAGCGGCCGCGTTAACAGACGAGCATAACTGGAAAACAGTAAGAACCCGCGTAGCAGACAACTACAAAGAACTTTCTGCAAACAAGGTAACCATCCATCAAGATCTTTCAAAAGACTTTATTGGCTGGCTTCAAGAGTCCGCTAAACCATCATTGAAAGAATGGTTAGAGGACACGGGTAAATCTGGTAGCGATATCATGGCGGATTTTGAGAAAAACAAATGATCATCCGTTCTTTGGCTATATTTTCCAGACGGCTGAACCAGCTGTCTGGTGCATTGGCAATGTTGCTTATCGCGTACCTGCTATGTCACATCTTGTTAGAAATTGTCTTACGTCTCTTCGGAACATCAACGTATGTTCTTGATGAGTTCGTTGGTTACGCAATCGCAACGATTACCTTTCTTGGATTAGGCTACAGTTTAGAAAGAAACGGACTCATTAAGGTTAATATTTTAAGCGACCGAATCCCTGAGAAGTACCATTGGGTATTAGATACGTTTATCTCTCTCGCTTCTTTTACCATGTTTTTTTGGGTTTCATGTTATTGGTATATCAATGTTTCCCGCAGTTTTAAGCGCAATATCACTAGTGAGTCTATTGCTGAAACTCCTTTGTGGATTCCTGAAGGCATGGTACTCGTTGGCTTAAGCCTTCTATGTTTAACGCTATTTGTCCGAATACTTACCCTCGTATCTACACGCCAAGTCCCCCGAATCGAGATAAATAAATAAGATGGAAATTGTATTATCAGCCGTTGGCGTTATCGCCCTAATTCTCTTGGTTCTCGGGCTTGGTGTTTGGGTATTTTCAGGCCTAGCAATCGTTGCCTTGCTGTCTCTCATTGTGATTGGCGATGTCAGCATGGACCGAGCTGGCGCCATACTCAGCCGTATTCTTTTTCGATCTGCCAACTCGTGGGAATTATCAGCCATCCCGCTTTTTATTTTGATGGGCGAGCTAATTTTTCGCTCTGATATTTCGGATAGATTATTTCGCGGATTAGAACCTTGGACAAAAAAAATCCCAGGCGGAATACTTCACACAAATGTGTTTGGCTGCGCACTATTTGCAGCGGTAAGTGGATCAAGTGCGGCCACCACGGCAACCGTCGGTAAAATCACCACAACAGAGCTGAAAAAGCGTGGTTATGACCGAAGCTTGTCCATCGGATCTTTAGCTGGCGCGGGTAGTTTAGGGCTGTTAATTCCACCGTCTCTTGTGATGATCGTTTACGGAATCCAGTCAGAAGTTTCAATCAGTAAGCTTTTTATGGCGGGAGTTTTACCCGGTATTTTAATTGCGGCGCTTTATTCTGGCTACATAGTGATCAGAGCCTTGTTAAACCCTTCGCTATGCCCGCCTGAAAAGTCTGACACAGCGGGAAAATTAGAAAGTATATTTCTCCTGCTGCCTGTTATTTCTCTGATCGTCATTGTTATGGGAGCCATTTACTCAGGCATAGCAACTCCATCAGAAGCTGCTGCTGTTGGTGTATTTGCAACACTTGTTATTCTAATTAAAGAGCGTCAGTTGTCTTTTAAAATGATACAAGAAGCAATGATTGCTACCTTGTTGAGCTCAACCATGGTCTGCAGCATATTGGTTTCTGCTGCGCTGTTATCCACCGCTATGGGATTTCTTCACCTACCGTCTGAACTTGCCAGCTATATCGCTAGTTTGGATCTTTCTCCTAGCTTATTGCTGTTAGCGCTGGCGGTATTTTACGTCATATTAGGTTTATTCTTAGATGGCATATCCATTACCGTAATGAGCTTACCTATCACCCTGCCGATTGTTATTCTGGCAGGGTTTGACCCAATCTGGTTTGGTATCTTTCTTGTCATTTTAATAGAGCTTGGGCAAATCACCCCACCAGTTGGTTTTAACCTGTTTGTATTACAAGGGCTTACCGGAGAAAAAATAGGGCAAGTCGCAAAATCCGCTTTCCCTTTCTTTATTTTGATGTGTGTTGCAGCCTTTATTCTCTGTCTATTCCCAGAAATCGCATTATGGCTGCCTAATGCCCTATCGCAGTAAGTTCGTCAGGCTTTAAATACCTAGCCCTAACATCATAGGGCTAGGTTAGTTTCAAATCTTCATCAAGCTACGAATATGGCAAAACGCAGCGCGACCAAGCGCGTCTATGTTGTAGCCGCCTTCTAAGACAGACACAATTTTCCCATCGCAATGGCGATCTGCCACATCCACCAAAAGATCGGTAATCCACGTAAAGTCCGACTCGCTTAATCTTAGTTGCCCCATTGGGTCTTCTTTGTGAGCATCAAAGCCTGCGGAAATCATAATCAGTTGTGGTTTGAAAGCTTCAAGAGCGGGCAAGAGTTGCTCGGAGATAATGGCTTGAAAGGCGTCACTGCCAGAACCGGCTTCTAGCGGCATGTGTAAAATATTATCGTGTGAAGCCCCAGGATCGCTGTAAGGATAAAACGGATGCTGGTAGCTGGATGCATAAAGCACTTTAGGGTCGGTTTTAAAAATGTCTTCCGTGCCATTGCCGTGGTGAACATCAAAATCCACAATCGCCACACGTTCTAAACCATATTGTTCAATGGCGTAGCGAGTACCAACGGCAATGTTATTGAACAGGCAAAAGCCCATGGCTTTGTCATATTCCGCATGATGTCCAGGTGGACGAATGGCGCAAAACGCGTTTTCCATCTCACCCGTCATGACAAGATCCACCGCTTTAATCACCGAACCTGCCGCGTACAAAGCCGCATCCAAGGTATGTGGCATCATCAAGGTTTCTGGCTCTAATTCCACATGGCCTTCTTCTGGAGCGCGCGCGAAAATAGAATTTACGTAGGCTTCATCATGGGCAAGAAGAACCTGCTCTCGCGTTGCCGGATCGGATTCCATTCGACGCAAAAAGTCCATCAACTGCCCCATGATCAGACGATTTTGAATCGCCCCAAGACGCAACGGAGACTCAGGGTGATCAGCGCCCATGTCATGCTTGTCGCAATAAGTGTGTGTGATGTAAGCCGTTGTCATTTTTATTCCAGTGTTTTTTATTTTTAAAAACTGCCGAGGTCTTTTCAGGATTTCATGAACGCAGTAAGCATGACAAGATCTCATGAATGAAAAAGACAGTCCACCCTACCATGGTCTACAATTCGCACTACAGAAGACTGTGCTACAGTTTCAATACTGTACTATCACCTCAACACACACATTGAATTTTGGAGAAGGTTAAGTGAGCCAACACGCATTACAATCTCTACTCGCCCCAAAATCTATGGTGGTGCTTACCGGCGACGATCCCCACGACCCGCTTATGTTGGCTTTATTAAGCTCGTTAACAGCAGCGCAAAAGTCTTGCCCTGTGTATTTGTCAGGTGTTGAGCCTGCTGTAACAACTCCCTTTCCATTAGTAGCAAGCCTAGCAAAACTCACCACTAGCCCAGACATTGCTGTCTTGGTTGGCACTCACAATACTCAATCGATGGAAGACATTATCGCCGACTGTGGCGCCGCAGGCATTGGCTCTTTGCTAATGTTATCCTGGACAGGAGACAGTCAGGAGTCGCTGATAGAAGCGCTGCGTAACCACAATGTGCGCTTACTTGGACCAAACAGCTTTGGTATTTGTCGTCCGAAACAAGGCGTGTTTGCTTGGCTTGGCCTGACTCAGCCATTATCAGGGCGCTTAGCCTTAATGTCACAATCTGGGACGGTCGCCAGCGCCCTTGTAGACTGGGCGACTTGGCAAGGCATAGGCTTCTCACAAGTCGTCTCTATGGGATCACCTGTTGATGTTATGCCATCGCAAGTATTGGATTATTTATCCAATGATTTCGACAGTCAGGCTATTTTAATGTATCTGCAAAAAATTGGTCGCCCGACACGTTTCCTCAGCAGCTTACGCGCCACAGGGCGAAGCAAACCGGTTGCGGTTGTAACAGAGCATTCTATTGGCGCTGATGAACGCGTATTGGACGCGGCACTCAGCCGAACAGGGGCCGTTCGCGGCCGACGCTTGAATGATCTAATCGCGGCCGCGTCTGTGATGACCAACGCCCGTCGGGTCAAAGACGGTTCCTTGTTAATCATTGGAAACGGCGCTGGACCGGGCGAATTGGCAGCACAACGCGCCACCGAACTTGATATAGATTTGCTCACGCCAGAAGGCGAGCTGCGTGATAAATTAGAAAACACCATGGCGGGTCGTGGCGGCATTGGCCCTGTGACAACCGTTTGGGCAAGTTGCGCGACAGATCTTTTCATCGACCTCGCTGCCGATGCGTTAAGCAGTCCAGACTGCGGAGCCGTGTTATTAACACTCAGCCCGACCGCTCTTATCGATATCGATTCCTTATACGATCTCATCATCAAATTACATCGCACCCAGAAAAAACTGGTCATGGTGTGTTTGCTAGGCGGTGGCAACATGACCAACATGCGCACACGCATTAACGAAGCAGGGATCCCAACATTTAGAACGCCAGAAACCGCCATCGAAGGCTTTCAATTTTTAGTGCAGTTTCAGCGTAATCAATTACTCGCCAAGCAATCACCAGACAGCCATGCGTTTCGCTTTAAGATCGATGTATCAGAAGCCACAAACACACTTAACCGGCTTTATAAGCAAGGGGATAAAGCGCCCACAGCAGATGCTTTACGAGATATTTTTGAGCTGTTTCATATTCGATTAATTACTCGTCGTCAGTCATCCAATCAGCTGAACGCCCCTATCCATTTACGCGTCTTTCAAGACGCTGTGTTTGGCCCAGCCATTGGCTTATCTTTGGAAGGTGCCCAGCAGCATAAACAAGCCGAAGCCGTGGCTTTACCACCACTCAATACCATCTTGGCAAAGGATTTAATCCAACGCGCCTTTCCCGGGGAAGAATCCTTTGAATTAGAAAGCTTGCTACGCAACTTATCCACCATGGTGTGCGAACTGCCCGAGATTGAAAACTTAGAACTGGCCGATGTGAGACTTCACGACAGCGGCAGTGTTTACGCAGATGTCACAGCCAATCTCCGTCTTTGCAAAAACTGGCGACGCTATGAACACCTCGCCATTCACCCCTACCCAAGACAATGGGTATCGGAACGCATTTTAAAGAATGAAGAAATCGCTACGGTTAGACCCGTTTTACCGAGAGATTCTGGCATTTTGGCGGATTTTGTTCGAAGCATGTCTCACGAGACTCGTTACTTTCGCTTCATTTCGAATATCGAAGAGCTGACACCTCGCATGCTCGCAAGCATGTCCCACATCGATTACGACAGAGAAATGGCCTTACTCGCGGTTATCCAGCGAGATGACAAAGATTTACTCATTGGTACAGCGCGCTATATCGACAACTTTGATGATCAGAGCTGTGAGTTCGCCGTGGTGCTGGGAGATGAATTCCAAGGTTTAGGCTTGGCCTCCTATCTGATGCGACGCCTGATGCAAGTCGCCGCAGACAAAGGCATTCGCGTGATGAAAGGGATCGTCTTGGCCGAAAACAAGCGTATGATCGAATTTTGCCGTCATTTAGGCTTTACGATTCAACGAGACCCAGACGATTTCGGCCAAATGGTAGCGAGCATAAAACTCACTCCAAGCGTTCTGGAAAAGTGTCGAGATGCTTGCTAGTTCAAGACCTCAATATCAACCTCAACCACCCCTTCGCGCGTATTAGCAATGCGCTGAAAAGCCGACTTACTAAGGTCAATAATCCGACCACGAACGAACGGCCCACGGTCATTAACTCGCACGACGACACTTTTGCCATTCTGAACGTTGGTGACTTTTACCCTAGAACCAAACGGCAAACGCTTATGAGCGGCAGTCATGGCTTTTTGATCAAACAATTCTCCACTGGCGGTTTTACGGCCTTGATACTTCATGGCGTAATAACTGGCTCCACCGCTTTCTTCGAACCCGACTGAATCAGAGCGACTAATTGGGCCACTGGCGCACGCAGTTAAGACGAGCGAAGAGATGACCCAACTTAAGATACTAATTGTTCGCATGGTTTTTTCTTTTCCTTTAAGTCGCATGGATTTTCAGACACTATGGTAACAGATACCTTCACCTAACAAACTCAACCTAACGAAACATCCGTCAGCTTCTTGTCAGGGTTTTGGCGTATCTTTCTATGCGCTGCCTTAATGCTCACGTCAATTCCCAACATGACAATACATAAACATAAGTTGCGAGTATGGTTAACATCACCAGAGGCGCCAATAAAACCAGCTTATTTAAGGTATGCTTGGCACCATTAAACCGCTGCTTTTTCGATAGATAGACATGATCTCTCGCTTTATATTACTTTGTAAAACCCCCTCTCGTTGGCCTACCACTTGGCGATTATCCGTCTTATTAGCCGTGTCTTTTGTTTTAGTGGTGTGCTTTGAATACGCCAATTTACCCGCAGCGCTTCTGCTCGGCCCCATGATTACAGCGATCATCTTAGCGGTTAGCGGAGCCGGAATGACAATGCCCAAGCCAATGTTTTTAATGGCTCAAGGCATTTTGGGCATGATGATAGCAAACAGCTTGCCACTCACAGTATTTGCGAAAATTTCCATGGAATGGCCGCTATTTCTGATGGGGACCGTCTCAACAATTTTGGTGTCTAGCTTTTTAGGTTGGCTGCTTAGTCGTAGTGGATTATTACCTGGCACCACGGCCATTTGGGGATCATCTCCCGGTGCCGCCTCGGCAATGACCATTATGTCTGAATCCTACGGAGCAGATATGCGATTAGTCGCCTTTATGCAATATTTACGTGTGGCGTGTTGCGCTATCGCAGCGACAGTCGTTGCAGCAATATTTCACGTCGATGGTGTTGCGGCTGAACCGATTGATTGGCTGGGCGTTCCTTCGTGGTCAGGTTTTGCCATCACGCTTTGCACCATCTTGGTGGTGAGCATTATTGGCGTCAAGCTTCGCCTTCCCAGCGGACCTTTACTGCTTTCGCTTGCGGTAGGATTGGTGGTCAAGTTCTCCGGTGTTTTGCCTATTGTTCTACCCCATTGGTGCTTGGCAATCAGCTTTGCCATATTAGGTTGGGGCATTGGTTTTCGTTTCACTCGACAAGTATTACAACATGCCTGGCATGTCTTTCCTCACGTGTTAGGTGCGATTCTAGCGCTCATTGCCATTAACGCTTGCTTGGCCATGCTGTTGATCACTTTTGCCGATATCGACCCGCTCACAGCGTTTCTCGCCACAAGTCCTGGTGGTGCTGACTCTGTTGCCATTATTGCCGCATCGACCAGTGCAGATGTGTCTTTTGTCATGGCTATGCAGGTGGCGAGGTTTCTGCTGGTGCTGATTGCTGGGCCAATGCTTGCTCGCTGGCTTTCGACGAATAAGACCGCATAAATCAATCAAACGACTAAAACGAAAAAACCACCCGAAGGTGGTTTTCATAAACATCAAGCTTTCAATCAATATAGATACTGATACTAGCTTGCTGCTTGTTCTAAATTTTCAGGGCCGAAGGAAAATGGCAGCAATTCATTCATAGTAAGGGATTTTCTTACCCCTTCCTCACCACAAATATGAATCATAGTGTCCGCAGAAGAGAACTCACGAATCTTCTGACGGCAACCGCCACAAGGCGTGACCAGCTCTTCACCTTTACCAATAACATAGATGTCTTTAATCAAGGTTTCACCGCCCAGCACCATAGACGCAATTGCACCTGCTTCGGCACAAGTGCCTTCTGGAAACGCGGCGTTCTCTACGTTACAGCCGGAATAAAACTGACCATCCGCCGTTAAGATTGCAGCACCAACATGAAAACGAGAATAAGGCACGTAGGCTTTATTCATCGCTGTTTTCGCTAGCTCAAAAAGCTCAGTATTTTGCGCCCTATTAGACATACTAAGCTCTCTCTTTCACGTAAGGACGACCTATGGCCTTAGGACCAATGGCTTTGCCGATGAAGCCCGCAAGCAACAAGACAGTTAATACGTATGGTAACACTTCAATCGCCTGCACTGGCACTTGGCCAATACCTGGAATCTCAACGCCCTGCATACGAACCGCCACAGCATCTAAGAAACCAAACAGCAAACAAGCGAGCAACACAGGGACTGGACGCCACTTACCAAAGATAAGCGCTGCGAGTGCCATGTAGCCTTTACCTGCGCTCATGTCTTTCAGGAAGCCAGCATTGTGGGCTGTAGACAAGTACGCACCTGCAAGACCACACAAGATGCCACAAATGATCAAAGCACGATAACGAATGAAAGCCACCGAAATACCAGCCGTATCGACCGCATGAGGGTTCTCACCCACGGCACGAAGGCGTAAACCAAAACGAGTCTTATAAATCACCCAATAGGTCACAGGCACCATAGCGAATGCCAAATACACCAAAATGTTATGACCGCTGAGCAAATTCGAATAAATAGGCCCAATCACTGGCACACTTGCTATTGCGTCAGCAAATGGGAAGGTGATATCTAAGAAGCGCGCATCACCAACCAATGCTGGGGTTTGCCCTCCCATACCAAACCAGTACATAGATAAGGTCACCGTCAAGCCGGCAACTATGGTATTAATCGCTACACCAGACACGATGTGATCACCACGGTGAGTGATACAAGCAAAGCCATGGATCATCGCTAAGCAAATGGAAGCAACGATACCGAAGCACAAACCTATCCAAGCAGACCCAAAAACAGACGCTGCCGCTGCCGCTGCAAAGGCACTGCCTAGAATTTTACCTTCTAGACCAATATCAACAATGCCCGCACGCTCAGAAAATAAGCCTGCTAATGCAGCAAAAATAAGCGGAGTAGAAACGCGCATTGTCGCGTCCAACATAAGTATCAATGTTTCAAACATAATCTTCCCCTACGCGACCGCTCTGCGAATAAAAAAGCCTTCGATACGATCTTTGAACATATGCTCAAGCGCACCAGAGAACAAAATCACCAAACCCTGAATTACCACAACGATTTCAGGCGTAATGGTTGGTAGCTCGAATGCCAATTCGGCGCCACCTTGATACAAGGCACCAAATAAGATTGCCGCCAAAATGATACCAATCGGATTGTTACGCCCCATCAAGGCTACCGCGATACCCGCAAAACCATAACCTGCTGTGAAGTTAAGCAATAAATTATGGTTCACACCCATGATTTCATTCAGACCAACAAAACCAGCCAAGCCACCAGAAATCAACATCGCCCAAATGGTTACTTTAGCAGTATCAATACCAGCATAACGTGCCGCCGTTGGATTGGTTCCCAATGTTCTTAACTGGTAACCCCAACGAGTATGCCAAACCAATCCCCAGACAAAGACACAGCACAACAAAGCCCAAATGAACGACAAGTTCAATGGCGAGTCACCGATATTAATGCCTAGAGGCGAAAAGAGTTCATGCAAATACGGCAGCCAAGCATTTTCTTCAAATGTGCGACTGTTTGGCGCCATACGGCCGTCTTCTTTTAACCAGTTCACTATCAAGTAAACCATCAACGAAGACGCAATAAAGTTAAACATGATGGTGGTGATAACAATATGACTACCACGACGAGCTTGTAAATAAGCTGGGATGTAACCCCATGCAGCACCGAAAACCGCCGCCCCGATCACCGCCAAAGGCGCAATCACATACAACGGCATCGTGTGGTCCAATGACAAACAGATCAAACCAACACCTAGACCACCGATATAGGCCTGCCCCTCACCACCGATGTTGAATAAACCGCCTTTAAAGGCAACAGATACCGCCAAGCCAGTGAAGATCAAGTTGGTCGCGTAATACAATGTATAACCGATACCTTCATCGTAACCAAAAGCGCCATAGATCAAATAACCAGCGGCCTCAATCGGATTTTCACCAATAGCAAGAATCACCAAGCCAGATACTAGAAACGCCAATAAAATATTTAACAGCGGGATAAGGGCGACATTTACCCAAGCAGGAACTTTTGCCTGACTCATGCAGATACCCCTTCTTCTTCATTAAAAGCGTTAGCCATCATCAAGCCAAGGGTTCGCTCGTCAGCGTCTTTTGCATCAAGCTCGCCAACAACCGCACCATCAAACATCACAATGATGCGATCACTTAGTGCCATAATTTCATCCAATTCAACGGACACAAGTAAAATGGCTTTACCTGAGTCTCTTAGTTTTACAATTTGTTCGTGAATGTTTTCGATTGCACCAATATCAACACCGCGAGTTGGCTGCCCAATCAATAACACTTCAGGGTTTTGTTCAACTTCGCGGGCAATAACGATTTTCTGCTGGTTACCACCAGAAAAATTCGCCGTTTTAAGGTGCGGGTTAGGTGGACGCACATCCCAAGCAGCCATACGCTCGTTACATTCATCAAGCATTGCCTTACGGTTCATTAGAATTTTACCGTTATAGACAGGCGAGTTATGGTAACCAAGAACCGCAGCCTCATAGGCTTCAAAGCCCGTCACCAAGCCCATTTTATGGCGATCTTCAGGAACATGAGCCATCTTTAAATCACGCATCTGTGCGGCATTTTTCGGTGCTTTTGCGTTAATCACTTGACCGGCAAAGTGAATCTCACCTTCGTCCATCGGCGTAATACCTGACAAAACATTCAATAATTCGCTTTGCCCATTACCTGACACCCCCGCAATACCTAAGATTTCACCAGCACGCAGCTCTAAACTCACATTTTTTAGACGCTTCACGCCCTGACTATCAAACTGAGACAAGTTTTTCGCAGACAGCAAAACATCACTTGGCTGAGCGTCATCTTTATGAACAGTAAGACGGACTTTTTTACCTACCATCAATTCAGCTAGGTCTTCCGTACTGGTATTAACGGTTTCTCGGTGCGCAACCATTTCACCTTGACGCATCACCGATACATTGTCGGTGGAAGCCATGATCTCGCGCAGCTTATGAGTAATAAGCAACACAGTTACGCCCTGTTCTTTTAGGGCTTTTAGGATACGAAATAGGTGATCAGCTTCCTGCGGCGTCAATACACCCGTCGGCTCATCCAATATAAGAATGCGTGCGCCACGATATAAGGCTTTTAAAATCTCAACACGTTGCTGTAAACCAACCGGAAGTTCTTCTACGATTGCATCTACATCAATATCTAAACTGTATTCATGAGCTAAGCGCTGCAACTCTAAGCGCGCTGCACCGATACCATTCTTTAGTACCGCACCGCCTTCTGCGCCTAAAATAACATTCTCAAGAACACTAAAATTTTCCACCAACATGAAGTGCTGATGCACCATGCCAATTCCGGCATTGATCGCATCTTGAGAGCTACGAATATCAACACGCTTGCCATCCACTTCTATATGGCCCGTGTCGGCTTCATAAAAGCCATAAATGATACTCATCAAGGTAGATTTACCCGCACCGTTTTCACCGATGATACCGTGAATCGTACCCGCTGGAACTTGTAAGCAAATGTCTTTATTGGCCTGAACGGCACCAAAACGTTTACTGATGTCTCGCAACTCAATTGCGTATGGCATTGTTTTATTCGTCATATCTAAAAGTAATTCATCTGCTTAAGAATCAAACACACTAAAACAAAAAAAACAGTTACTCACATAACGCGAGTAACTGTTTTTCTTGGAAAGTTAGTAGTTACATGTGTTGTCAGACATGTAATCGTGAACTTTGATGTCACCACTGATAATTTTTGCGCGAATGTCTTCCATTTTCGCTTTCATATCAGCCGTGATTAGATTGGCATTATTATCATCCAACGCCCAATCAACACCGTCTTCGGCAAGACCCAATACAACTAGACCAGGTTTCCATGTACCAGCGGCAGAATCCGCATAGGTTTTGAAAGCCGCTTCATCAACGCGCTTAACCATAGACGTCAACATAGTGCCTGGCTGAACATGGTTTTGGTTTGAGTCAACACCAATCGCCAACTTACCTTCGTCTTTTGCTGCTTGGTAAACACCAATACCTGTACCACCTGCGGCCGCAAACACAACGTCAGAACCCTTAGAGAACTGGCTCTTCGCAAGCTCTGATCCTTTAGTTGGGTCATTAAACGCTGCGCCAGTAGAACCCGTCATGTTTTGATAAACGGTTGCGTTAGGAGACTGATATTTAACACCTTGCTCGTAGCCACATGCAAACTTACGAATAAGAGGAATATCCATGCCACCAACAAAGCTTACTGTATTGGTTTTAGACGCCATCGCTGCCAAGGCACCAACAAGGAAGGAACCTTCATGCTCTTTGAAAACAACAGACTGAACGTTCGGAAGATCGATAACACCATCGATGATAGTGAAGTTGATTTCAGGGAAATCTTTCGCGACTTTCTCAACAGCAGAGGTCATGTTAAAGCCAACGGTAACGATTGGAGAGTAACCACGTTTTGCTAAACGACGTAGGCCTTGCTCTACTTGAGCTTCGTTTTTAGGTTCGAATTCGCGAACCTGAATACCAGTTTCAGCCGTGTATTTTTTAACGCCGTTATAAACACCTTCGTTAAAAGATTTATCGAATTTACCCGCTTGATCATAAACAACTGCAGGTTCTGATGCCGCTTGAGCTAAACTTGATGAGATAGCCAATGCAGTTACTGACGCAAGAAAGACAGCTTTCATTCCAATTCCTCTTATTTATGTAATATTTCCTAGGCAACCAAAAAATCTTGCCTAACTGGTCAAAAATAAACCGATTAACTCTATACCGCAACGCAATATGCACATTTTTAGCAATATTCTTACGTATATAGCAAAAAGCCAATCCAGAAAACACTTTTTCTAGGTAACGACAATTACCGATCATAGCTGAACAGCAATTCTTATGCCGCCATTCTTATGCAGACACAAACCATGGATCAAGATTGACAGTTTACACAAAAAACCGTGCTGCGCTGAGCCTGACGAATTTCTTTTAAGGGGGCATTACATGAGATACACGGCTTGTCCGCTCGACCATAAACCGCTAACTCTTGTTTAAAGTAGCCAGGCTTACCATCACCACCGACAAAGTCTTTTAGCGTCGTTCCGCCCTGTTTAATGGCAGCAGCAAGCACTACTTTAATGCATTCAACTAAGCGCGCTAAGCGTACCTTACTGATTTTACCCGCCATACGATCTGGACGAATGCCCGCTTTAAAGAGCGCTTCATTCGCATAAATATTGCCAACACCCACCACAACCTTGCTGTCCATAATAAAGGTTTTAATGGGCACTTTTCTCCCTTTCGCCCGCGCATACAACATATCAGCATTAAACAGGTCTGATAGTGGCTCAGGGCCTAAATGCGCGATTAGCTCATGCTTATTCCAATCATCTGTTGTCCACAGAATCGCGCCAAAGCGTCGTGGATCTGTGTATCTTAACCACACATCGCCATCGGTAAAGCAAAAATCAACATGATCATGAAATAGCGGTGGCGTCTCGGGAGGCACAAAGTACAAGCTACCCGACATACCGAGATGAACAATCAAGGTACCTTTTGATGTATGAATACCAATGTATTTACCACGACGAGAAAGATGCGTAATTTTCTCTCCCACCATGTCCAAGCTTAGCTCAGGCGTGATCAACCAGCGTAATTTAGGCTGGCGAATATCCACTCTAGCAAGAATGCGCCCAACTAATTTGGGTTCGATACCACGTAACGTGGTTTCTACTTCTGGTAATTCAGGCATGCTTGACCTCAATGATGACTAGATACACACAAACAATACTGAGTAAAAAATACAGTTCAGCTAATGGCCACAGAAAATACGCTGACCAAATGAACAAGGTGTTGCTACTAGATATAAAAAAACCGACTCAATGAGTCGGTTCCTTTTGACAAAGACCGAAAATTATTTAATTTTCGCTTCTTTGTACATAACGTGCTTACGTACAACTGGATCAAACTTTTTCATTTCTAGTTTGTCAGGAGTATTTCGCTTGTTCTTGTCAGTTGTGTAAAAGTGACCAGTACCAGCAGAAGATACCATGCGAATTAGATCGCGAGCGCCTTTAGAAGCCATGATTCAGATCCTTATACTTTTTCGCCGTTGGCACGAATTTCAGCAAGAACTGATTCAATACCTTTTTTATCGATAATACGCATACCTTTAGAAGATACACGCAAACGGATGTAGCGGTTTTCACCTTCGACCCAAAAACGGTGCCAGTGAAGGTTAGGAAGAAAACGACGCTTAGTACGACGCTTTGAGTGAGAAACGTTGTTACCTGTAACAGGACGCTTCCCAGTAACTTGACATACGCGAGACATAATTAAATACCTTTTGCTATCCAGAAAGTTTATTGGAAGTGTTTCACTTCCTCAGGCGGAGCATGATTCCTTATGAATCAAAAAAATCCCATACCGAGGATATAGCGGCGCGCATTTTCCCATAACCCAACCCATTGAGCAATTCTTTTGTTAAAAAAATGACCAACTTTAGCTTTTGAACATAAAGTATCTAATAAAAAGTCTCAAACAAAACCACAATGAGGCACAAAATCGAACGAACGCCTACACCAACCCTCTTTCCGCTAACGATACAGGCGAGCCATCGCCGACCACAAAGTGATCGAGTAATCGCACATCGACAAGATCTAACGCACGTTTGATTCTTTCAGTAATACTGATATCCGCTTGGCTCGGCTCCGCCACGCCACTTGGATGATTATGAGCGAGAATCACCGCAGCGGCATTGTACTGCAACGCCGCTTTAACCACTTCGCGAGGATACACTGCGGCAGCGTCAATGGTGCCCATAAAAAGCTCTTGATAACGGATCAACCTGTGTTGAGTATCTAAAAAAAGCACGGCAAAGACTTCGCGTGGCGAATGACGCAATTGAGAAGAAAGATAGGTCCGAACATGTTCAGCACTGGTAAACACGGTTTCGCGCATCAGCTGTTCTTGTAGATGTCGCTTGGACATTTCCAATACTGCTTGTAGTTGGGTGTACTTTGCATCACCAAGACCAAAACCTTGGCAAAACTCTTCACGGCTGGCAGACATTAATGCACGCAACCCGCCAAACTGGCTCAACACTTGCCGAGCTAACTCTACCGCACTGATCCCTTGCGTTCCGGTACGAAGAAAAATGGCTAATAACTCTGAATCGCTTAACGCGCTAGCGCCTTGCTGAATTAACTTCTCTCGCGGCCGCTCTTGTTCTGGCCAATGCTTAATACTCATAATCTACTCCTTGATCCATGATCCATGTTAATCTTGCACCCATTTTAAAGAAAAAGGCGTCCTGCCTCTTGCTAACCTTATCTATCACAGATCGGATTGAGAAGTTTTTATGTCAAATCTCGCTCAAAAACGCATTTTATTAGGCATTACTGGCGGTATTGCCGCTTATAAAAGTATTGAGCTAATTCGCTTATTAACCAAAGCAGGCGCTGACGTTCAGGTCGTCTTAACGGAAGGAGCCAAAGCTTTTGTTACCGAGATGACGCTGCAAGCCGTTTCTGGCCATCCTGTACGCAGTACATTATTAGATCCAAATGCAGAAGCTGGAATGGGACACATTGAATTGGCAAAGTGGGCTGACTTAATTGTCATCGCACCCGCTTCTGCCGACTTTATGGCCCGTTATGCTCAAGGCATGGCAAATGACTTACTAAGCACTTTATGCATCGCCACAGAGTCGCCCGTTTTACTTGCACCGGCAATGAACCAAGCCATGTGGCGCCATCCTGCAACACAAGCCAATGCAGCACTACTCACTGAACGAGGTGTCTTAAGTATAGGGCCAGCTGATGGCGCACAAGCTTGTGGAGACATTGGACCTGGCCGCATGAGCGAGCCGAGTGATATTTTTACCGCCATAAATACCCATTTTCAATACTCGCACATTGAGCAAGATTTATCGGGACAGCACTGGGTTATTACCGCTGGTCCAACTATGGAAGCCATCGACCCCGTTCGCTTTATCAGCAATCACAGCTCAGGCAAAATGGGGTACGCCCTTGCCAAGGCGGCGATTGCCCGTGGTGCGAAGGTCACCTTAATCAGCGGCCCAGTGCAAATAGCACCACCTGCTGGCGCAACAATCATTGCCGTAAAAAGCGCCGATGAAATGCTGGCGGCTTGCGAGCAGAGCATGACAACACAAGCGGATGTTTTCATTGGTGCCGCTGCGGTTGCCGACTTTAAAATGAAAGTTGCCAGCAACCAAAAAATGAAAAAGCAGTCTGACACAGAAGAAGTGACTCTGACGTTAGTTAAAAACCCAGACATCATCGCCACGCTTGCCAAACACAAACGTGCAAAAACCATCGTTGGCTTTGCCGCAGAAACGCAAAATGTGATCGAGTATGCAAAAAGCAAACTAGAACGCAAAGGGCTGGATATCATCATCGCCAATGATGTCTCACGCAGCGACATTGGCTTTAACCAAGACGAAAACCAAGTCACCGTTATCACGCAAGACGCAACGTGGTTGCCTGACAAAGCCGCAAAAAGCGAACTGGCAACCCAACTTGTTGCGTTTATTCAGCAACACATTAAATCTGCGCTTTAAACACATACTGAATTAAGAGAAAAGAGAAGATAACCATGAAACAAGCGATTCAATTAAAAATCCTGAGCGACAAAATTGGCAAAGAAATCCCACTACCAACCTATGCAACAGAAGGTTCTGCTGGTTTGGATTTACGCGCTTGCCTTGATCAGGCAATAGACCTTGCACCTGGCGAGACAACACTTCTACCAACAGGTTTGTCTATTTATATCCAAGACCCAAATTTAGCAGCAACTATTTTGCCTCGCTCTGGATTAGGTCATAAGCACGGTATCGTATTGGGCAATCTTGTCGGCTTAATCGATTCTGATTATCAAGGCGAACTTATGGTTTCTTGTTGGAACCGTGGCAACACGACCTTCACTATTGAACCAGGTGAGCGTGTTGCTCAATTGGTTTTACTACCAGTTGTTCAAGCAGAATTTAACATTGTTACAGAGTTCGAAAGCACCGAACGTGGCGAAGGCGGCTTTGGTCACACAGGCACCAAATAAGCACAGAACACTTAGAAAAGGTGAGAATATTTCACCTTTTCTAAGTGCCTTACCACATTCATTCATCCATCTCCCGTTAGGCTGATAATATTAAGTTTCATAAGTCAAAACTTCGTCAGTTTCCTATAAATTTCTATAGTTAATCCTTCAATATCACGCTATTATTTCAAACCTAAGTGGTTGCTTACACTCGTTACTGGCCTTATCTGTCATCGTTTTATCAAACTGGATAGATAAAATGCTTGTCTTAAAATAAGTATCGCCAGCAAGATTGTTTCTATTTTTTTGTGTGACCCATTCTTTGTTTACAGGAGTACATAACCCGTGGCTTTTTCTCGTGAGTCTGCTTTAGATGTTGCTAAGGTACTAAGCGAATCGCTTCCTTATATCCAACGTTTTGCCGGTAAGACGCTGGTCATCAAATACGGTGGCAATGCGATGACAGATGAAACCCTACAAGCAGGGTTTGCACGAGATATCGTTTTGATGAAAGCCATTGGTATTAACCCAATCGTGGTTCATGGTGGCGGCCCTCAAATCGGCGACATGCTAACGAAGCTGAACATCGAATCAAAATTCATCAATGGCATGCGTGTCACCGATACGGCAACCATGGATGTGGTTGAGATGGTGCTAGGTGGCCAAGTAAACAAAGAGATCGTTAACTTGATTTGTGAAGCGGGTGGTAAAGCCATCGGTATCACAGGTAAAGATAGCCGTTTTATTAAAGCGAAAAAGTTATTTGTCAAACATCAAGCCGAAGGCATGTCTACTCCAGAACAAGTGGATATTGGCCACGTTGGCGAAGTTGCCAGCGTCGACACCAGCTTCCTAAAGTTCTTTGAAAATAGCGACCTAATTCCAGTTATTGCCCCCATCGGTGTGGATGATGAAGGTAACTCTTACAACATTAATGCAGACCTTGTGGCTGGCAAAGTAGCGGAAGCCGTTGGAGCAGAGAAATTAATGCTGCTCACCAACATTTCAGGCGTACAAGACAAGCAAGGTAAAGTTTTAACAGGATTAAGCACAGCACAAGTAGACGCGCTGATCGCTGACGGTACGATTTATGGTGGCATGCTGCCAAAAATCAGCTGTGCCTTGTCTGCAGTGAACGCAGGCGTAACAAGCGCACACATTATTGATGGTCGCGTACCGCACGCAACGTTATTAGAAATATTTACCGACACAGGTGTTGGTACGCTAATTTCCAATACCAAAGTAGGCGAATAGCCTCGGTAAACGTAATCAGCACAAGCAATGAATAACACTGGCAGAAAACTGGACTCGACACATGAGCAATAAGAAAAACGATCGCCGCACTCAAATACTGCAATCTCTAGCACAAATGCTAGAAAGCAGCCCAGGAGCACGTATAACAACGTCTGCGCTGGCAAAACAAGTTGGTGTATCGGAAGCTGCTCTGTATCGTCACTTCCCCAGTAAAGCAAAAATGTTTGAAGGCTTAATCGAATTTATTGAAGAAAGCCTTTTTACACGGATCAATTTGATCATCCAAGAAGAGTCGAATGTGGTTTCTCGTATAGAAGTGATCATGAAGCTTATTCTTGGCTTTGCTGAACAGAACCCAGGCATGTGCCGTTTGTTAACAGCCGATGCGTTGGCTGGTGAGACGGAACGACTAAGAGTTCGTATTGCACAAGTATTTGACCGTATCGAAACCCAATTAAAGCAGATCATTCGTGAAGCAGACTTAAAACAAGGTCTTCGACCTGCTATGGGCGTTGCGCCATGTGCGAATTTTCTGATTGCGATCATCGAAGGTAAGATCCGCCACTACGTTCGCAGCGAATTCAAAGTCAAGCCTATGGACATTTGGCAAGAGCAATGGGAAATATTGGCACAGAACTTGATGTTAAATCGTTAAGATTTTAGATTACCACCTAAAATCTTAACGAGATGTTTCGCATCAAATGCCGTATTTATGACGGTATTCTTTAACCGCATTAAGATGTTTTGCAAATTCAGGAGAATCCTGTTCTGCTAAATACGTCATAATGTCATTTAAAGAAACAATGCTAATAACTGGCATTCCGAAGTCACGTTCGACTTCTTGAATGGCAGACAATTCACCCTGGCCTCGTTCTTGACGATCTAGGGCGATAAGAACACCTGCGGGAGTGGCATTAGCGTCTTTAATAATCGCCATCACTTCTCGAATAGCGGTTCCTGCGGTAATAACGTCATCGATAATCATGACATTACCCGCCAAAGGAGCACCGACAAGAGAACCGCCTTCACCGTGAGTTTTTGCTTCTTTACGGTTGAAAACGTATGGTGTGTCTACATTATGATGGTCATATAAAGCAACTGCTGTTGTGGTTGCCAATGGAATGCCTTTATAGGCTGGACCAAACAGAACATCAAATGGAACATTTGCTTCCATTAATGAGGTTGCGTAAAAGCGCCCTAACTTTGCAAGTGCTTGGCCAGAACTAAATAAGCCGGCATTAAAAAAGTAAGGACTTACGCGTCCTGATTTAAGCGTGAATTCGCCAAAACGTAGCACATTTTGCTCAATAGCGAATTCGATAAAGTCTCTTTGGTAAGGTTTCATGCCAACTCCAGAAAGATAAAATAATACACAACAAAGCGCCGCCAAGAACGAGCGAAGCCATGCCAACATTGGATAGGTGCTAATATAACACACGGCTAGGAATTGTAGGGACCAGAAATGAAGGTCATCAGCCTTAATGTAAACGGTATAAGACAAGCAGCAGAACGCGGCTTTTTTGAATGGATGGTTCGTCAGGACCCAGATGTTGTATGTCTACAAGACATACAGGCAGACGAACGCTCGTTAAATGACAGTGTGTTTTTCCCTCCTGGGTACAACACATACTTCTTTGACTCCATGGAAAACCCAGAGCAAGCTGGGGTTGCGATCTATTGCAAAACCATGCCTAAAGCCATTATGACAGGAATGGGATTCCCTGAATGCGACTTTGAAGGACGCTTTATTCAAGCAGACTTCGATAAAGTCAGCATAGGTGCTTTTCTAACGCCTCATGGCTCCAATCATGAAGAAGCGCTGCAAGAACACAAATATCGCTTCATGGAAGGCTTTAAAAACCACTTAATAAAAACACGCCGCAAGCGCCGTGAATTTATTTTCTGTGGGACAGCCAACGTGGCGCGTTCACCTATTGATGTGAGCAGCTGGTTCGTTAACCAACGTAACTCTGGCTTCTTGCCAGAAGAGCGCAAATGGATAAACGAAATATTCAATGAGTTGGAATACGTCGATGCGTTCCGCCAAGTAAATAAGCAAGACAAGCAATACACTTGGTGGCCTGACTATGAGCGTGCTTGGAAATTGGATGAAGGTGGTCGTTTAGATTATCAAATCGCTACGCCTGGCATCAAAAACCTAATTCAAGGTGGCACGATTTATAAAGGTCAGCGTTTTTCTGACCATGCGCCATTAATAGTAGAATACAACATTGACTAAACGCGCTTAAGAACACGTCTTCTTAAACGTCTTTATTTGATGATCAAAAAAGCCCGCTAGGATCACCTAGCGGGCTTTTTGCGTTTAAGGAAAGTGAAGGCTATTCGCTCACCAGCGGCTTGTGCCTCACTTTCAGTTTAAGCTGATGAATTCCGCCCGGAGGAATATCGTATTCGTCTGTGAGAGCGTTAGCCGCCTCCACGCAAACAAATCGTCGATAGTCTTCGTCTTCCATATCTACGCGTTGTTTTGCCAACTCAGCGCCTGGGTTCCACAACACAGTACTATGGCTCCCTTCGGTACTAATCACTAATTTTCTTTGTAAGCCTGGATCATGGATTTCGCACACATCTGGTGCAGATACATAAACACGATCCATATAATCACACGGCGTCACAGCACCTTGTTGAAGATGACGACTACCATTGTCAAACTTATCCACGTAAGTGACTTTATCTAGTCCATGCACTTCTGCAGTTTGGTTGTCAGAGATATTGAAGTAGGTGTGCAGCGCTTCGCTGACTGGCATGGCTTTATCGGATAAATTAGCGGCTGAGAAATTAATTCGGAATCCCTTGCTTGAAAAACGGAACACTTGGCGTAATTCAAAGGCAAATGGCCACATTTCTTCAATCAAGGGATGGTTTTCAGAGGCCAGACGAATCACAATTTTCACATCGCCATTTTTAAAACGCCCAGCTTCGATCAATTCCCAACGAAAATAGCGCGCTAGGCCATGTGCTGGGTAGTCATCATGAACATAATTGGCTCCAAACCAAGGCCAACATACAGGAACACCAAAATGACGGCGACCAAAGCGCCCTTCTCCACCTTGATTTGCTGATTGAAAAAGAAGGTCTTCTTGACCGGCAGGAATAAAGCTTTCTAAATGCCCGCCCCATAGCGCGATAGATGCGCTAAAGCCCGGTTGCTCAATAATGATTTGATCGCATTTTCTAAAGCTTGATGGGCGAATTTCACCACCCAGCTCTTCCAACTCTTGAATCAGTCGGCCATTCATTTATAACTCCAAAAAGTATTTTAATACGCCCATATTAACGGCAGTCGATATGATTACAATAGTTTGCAGTTATACTAACAATTCAGCGGAGTAGATAAGCGATCAGAACTGCAATTAAAACTTAACCTCGCCACACTTTTAAGCTATAAAACACAACAATCTAGCCGGTCTTTCCCTGATCCCTAGACTATTCTATTTTTCTTTCTAGAGGCGCTGTATTTTTTATGAATCAACAAAATGATCCAAAAATAGTCATTGGTTGTGAGGAGTGGTGTGCATTTCCCTCTCTAAACATCCCAGCCATTAAAGCAAGAGTAGATTCAGGGGCAAAAACCTCTTCTATGCACGCGCTTCACATCGAGCGCTTTACCCGCAACGATGAACATTGGGTGCGTTTTGAGGTTCATCCAATACAAAAAAATCGCAAAACAACCGTGCATTGCGAAGCTCAGCTTGTTGATCAAAGAGTCATTAAAAGTTCAAGCGGAGACAAAGAAAGCCGCCCTGTTATTCGTGTACCTCTGACACTTGGAGATAAAACATGGGAAGCAGAAGTCACCCTAACCAATAGAGATACCATGGGCTACAGAATGTTACTGGGTCGTGAAGCGATGAATGGGCGCGTGCTCATCGATCCTGAGGGACTCTGCCTACAGGGTGACAAGCAAGAAGAAACACTGGTGGAAATTTATAAAATTCCTGCCAAGAAAACAGCGAAAAAGAAATAGTAGCAAGCACCCTCCTTTTCCAAAAACACGCAAAAGGAAGGTGCTGTTTAGAGAACAGTCACTTAAATTTATAGTACGCTATTTAGAAAGGGCTTGGCTCAAGCGTCGTAATTTGTGGTTAGCAGCAGATAGAGCCATTTTATTGGTCGCAATATCTGTAACATCATAGACAACCAAGCATATATTTTTGATTGACCCATCGGGGTTGGAAATAGGGCGTATTGCCACATTCTGATACATCTTATTTGCCATGCCAGTAATTGGACGATAACTTTTAAATGGAAAGAAGTGCGGTCGCTGCTCCCAAGATATAAAAATGGGTGTATTCAAAGCAAAAACGTTATCCAACTTCTGGTATAGCCATCCCGTATCCAGTTCTGGATAAAGTGCCAGCAAAGATTGCTCCTTAGCGATCGATGAACTCACACCGCTGTGATTTTCCATAAAGTTGTTCCACAGCTTTACGCGATATTTCGAGTCCAACACCACAAGCCCAACATCAATATGGTGAAGCATATCAAACATCCAATGAAGATCTACCATTCCATCAGCTTCATTACTCATTCGTCTTCCTCAACCAAAAAGGACAATAAATTTTCTAGTGTTGGCACAGAGTCTTCGGTGAAAAGCATAATTAAATCGCAACTAATCTGATAGTTTTCCACTTCATAGACAATTTCAACCGCTAACGTTCTTTTCCACATCGCTTTCTTTTCATTAATCAAGTCGGCAATTTTAACGTGCTGCCCCAGTAAAATTGGATGGCTGTGACTAAAATCGATATTAAGCTGCTTTCCAATGGCAGCCATAAATGGGCCAACCAAAACGGAAGAGACATCCATCAAGAGCTCTGTTTCTAACTCTCTCGTAATCGCATCCGTTACCCCCAATAGTTTCGCCATATCTGGGAAGCTGGAATCACTAAAAATGAGCAAGGTTTCAAACGCGATACCGGAGCCAACATAACCTTGTGACACAGCAGAGCAACTGTCTTTTTTAACGCTGTAGTCCAGCGCCATTTGCAGTTCACTGACTTCTAAAATATTCACAGTTGGCACAGGCAGCTTAATAAATACATTTAGCATCTCTGCCAGTACGCTGGCGGCACGCCCCATCGCAATGTTCGAAATTTCTTGTAAACATTCATTGAGAGTAAATTGCTCTGCAGCCGTCGGCTGCTCAACCACCTTGCCCTGCCAATTATCACCATCAACAGAAAAAAGGTTTAGCGAAATCAACAAACGACGCAGTTCT
The DNA here is from genome assembly GCF_003208215.1 of Marinomonas alcarazii. Taxonomy (GTDB): domain Bacteria; phylum Pseudomonadota; class Gammaproteobacteria; order Pseudomonadales; family Marinomonadaceae; genus Marinomonas; species Marinomonas alcarazii. Next base: position 256,025 of record NZ_QKLW01000003.1, on the reverse strand, counting down.
TCAGCAGAGGCTGGTTTTTTATGAAAGGCGATTGCCCCCATATCCTTTACCCGCTGAATCGCTTTAGGCTGCACGTCGCCAGAAACAACAATCACTGCTGGCGTCTTCGTAAAAGACTGCAACGCTTCAAGGGTTTCATAGCCGTCTTTCACTGGCATATTCAAATCTAGAAATAAGATATCAAAAGGTGTGGACGTCAACATATCCAGAGCCTCTTGACCATGCTCAGCAAATTCTACACTCACCTCCCAATCGGTAGGCAACGCTCTTGCGAGTTGCTTCCTAGCAATCTTAGAATCATCACAAATCAGTACTCGTGTACTCATTATTACTCTCTTTTGGTACGTTCCATATTTAGTGCGTTACGACATGAAAAACGATGCTCTCAAATTACAAATAGGCCGTTTGCACCCAATCAGTATATAACTAGTCTAAAAACGCTGCTTTTAATAAACGCAGCATATACTTTTTTTGTAAACCGAATAGACCCTTTATACAAAAGATAACAAAGCTCTAGCAACCAGATGTTCATCGTATTTGTGCTGCTTGCAAGTGATCAAAGGTGTTTTGATAACAGTCACTTTCAACTCATCCAAAAACGCGCTGTCTATTTCGCCGTAGTCATAAGCATCATCTAACAATAAATAATCCAATGAAGAATATGGCCCTGCATCATTAGTATCGGCCGATATCGTAGAAATTAAACGAGAAACACGTTCCATCAAGGATAAACCTTGCTGCTCAGGATCAACGCCCAAGTTTGGTAGGTAGACCTTGGGATTGGGGTTCGCACAAATTGAACGGCCAACGCCCTCGGGCATAAGGTTTGCCAACAAACTGCTATAAAAGCTCCCCGGAGGAAAACAAATCAAATCGGCGGTTTTAATAGCATCAACACGATCATCCGCAATATGACAATTGGTTGGCATAACATGACGTAAACCTTTATTCAGCCACATACGCTTGATTGGACTGGGTAATATATCGGTTTCTTTTCCCGTTATACGATGCTGACCTAGCACATACTCCCCATTCTCAAGCTCCACACCTAGATGAAGGCTCGCATTTAATGTCGTCTTAACCTCGCCCAATGCTTTTACCAAACGAGAAAATAGAAAAACAATCGGATCTAACTGGTGCTGGTTGTTTAAATAACCACCCGCCATGATCAGGTTACCAATGCTTGCCCCACGTAAATCAAAATCCTCGTTGATATTTGCCTGCGTAACAGCAAGTTGATTCTGAATTAACGCTTTCATTGGATTAGGAATGGTTTCAATAAGCGGATGAACGCCCATCACCAACTGCTGCAGTTGGTGCTTCAACGCCATAGGATCGGCTTTTTGCTCAAGCCGATGAGTAAACAGCGCATAGACCTCTGGCTGACCCATGACGGTTTCATCCGCCAGCGCCATTAAACGACTGCGCAAATCTCCCACAGCAGGAATATCAAACTCGGCACGCAAACGCGCTGAACTGCCGCCTGAATCAAACGGCGTGACCAAATGCACAGAGTGGTGCGTGTATTTTTTAAAAACTCGGCTAATTTTGTTTAACGCCGAGCCACCACTAAAAAAAAGCACTTTAGGGCCTTGCTCAGGCAAACTTTGATATCGATGAACACGAATAGGATCTGGCATTTCCATACGACGCCAAATGCGTAAAGAGTTCGTCATAAAAAACCTCTTATAAAAACCATAAGGCGAGCGATAACTAAGAGCGCCAAATCACTAACCAAGACTTCCCCTATATTACAGAAGGCGAAACCGAACATACAAACTACTCAAACAATAACACGTATGTAGACAGTAAATGTTATGGAATCAATGAACGCCTATCTATAATATTCAAAAAGCGTCACTCTATACTTAAAAGCATAATTCCTAACCCTTACCTGTAAATATTTTATTTACCATCAGAGCAAACGATCATGGCAATGACAGGCTTATTGGCACTTCTTGATGACATCACAACCTTATTAGATGATGTCGCTGTTTTTTCGAAAGTCGCGGCCAAAAAAACCGCAGGCGTTCTTGGCGATGATCTTGCTTTAAATGCCGAGCAAGTGTCTGGCGTCAAGGCAGACCGAGAACTGCCTGTCGTTTGGGCAGTGGCCAAGGGCTCTTTTCTCAACAAGCTAATTCTAGTGCCTTTAGCATTAGCCATCAGTGCTTTTATGCCGTGGTTGATCCAACCCTTATTAATGGTTGGCGGCCTATATCTGTGCTTTGAAGGCGTGGAAAAAGTCCTTCATACCTTCAGGGACAACCACGAAGAAAAAGAAGCCTTAAGGAAAAACGTCAAACAAGCCACTTCAGCAAAAGAGCTATTAGCATTAGAAAAGAGCAAAGTGAAAGGCGCTATTCGAACCGACTTTGTTTTATCTGCAGAAATCATCGTCATTGCCCTTGGAACGGTTGCAGAACAAAGCTTGTTAACACAAGCCATGGTAGTGAGTGTGGTCGCTTTTATTGTCACCGTCGGTGTGTATTTCTTGGTGGGATTAATTGTGCGCCTTGACGATATTGGCTTACACCTTAATCAGTCAAACAGTACCATCGTTAAACAGCTGGGCTTTGTCATATTGAAAGGCGCGCCAATGCTGATCCGACTGCTAACCATTGTCGGCACCATTGCTATGTTTCTAGTCGGTGGCGGCATTTTTGTTCATGGACTGCCAGCGCTGCACCATCTTGCAAACATCGCCGTGTCTGGTGGCATCGCCCAATTCCCTCTTATCACCAGCTTGATAAACACGGGGGTTAGCTTTTCGGTTGGCTTAATTTTAGGAGGCTTGGCCGTCGGTGTTGTGTCACTGTTCAATAAAATAAAACAGAGCAAGAAAAAAAACTGAGACACGCTATCGAGGGATCATTTAAGCCTGTCTTGCAGACAACACAAACTCTGCTAGCTCGGCAAAGCCTAAGCCGCCCGGTTGCGTCGTCTGATAACGAGGTCGATGACGCATCATAGACAAATGCTGAGCAATATTGGCGACACCAACACTCAGTGGAAAACGCGCAAACATACTTTCATCATTCGGCGCATCACCAACATAAAGCACTTGTGCTTGCTGCTGCGCTTCACTCAGACCATACACATCGCTTAAAACGCGCTGCGCCATAGCAAACTTGTCATACCCTTGCGAACACACGTTAATGTGTATCGAACTGGCCTTAGCGTTAAGCCCCATACCAATGAGAGCCGCCAAACAAGCGTCTTTGTCAGCCACTGCGGCAGGTTTAACGTCTTGCGCATAATCAATAGCCACATCGGTCAAGCGATAAGCCTGATCCCTTGCCAAACGTAAACGCGGAAATTGGGTGAGCACCTCATTCACTTGAGCAAGAATCGCCGCTTGCTCTGCACGCATTTCATACTCATTACGCCAAAACGAATAGGTCAAATGACGATCCGCTGTCCGGCCAATAAAACACGCCCCGCCTTCAGTAATCACACCATCAACAGGCAGTGCTCTGGCGATCATGTCAGACCAGCCAGCGCAACCACCTGTTACTGGAATCACCTTGATACCATCGCTTTCAAGTTGTGCTAAAGCGTGCAATGTTTCAACAGGTAACTGACCTTCCCATGTTAACGTGTCATCAAAGTCCGTTAAGATAAAACGTAAACTTTGACAGATGCTTTTGTCTATTGAGGAAAGAGCTAAAGCGGATTGCTCCAGACCAGAAGAGCCTAACGAAGAAGAATCAGGTATAGACATATTCGTCCTAAGAACAGAATTTAATTTGAACACCATGAGAGGTAAGCAATTGGGTTTGCGATTCGGTAAGCGCATCAGTAAAAAGCCAATCAATCGCAGAGAAAGGCTGCACCCGTGCCATGGCTTTGCGGCCCCATTTATGTTGATCTGCCACCAATAAACAATGACGACTTTGTTCCACTAAAACGCGACTCACGGCCGCTTCCTCTGGATCAAAATCCAATACACCTTGCGCTTCGTCCATGCCTCCACAACCCAATACACCGTAATCGAAATAGTATTGTCGTAATCCAGACAAGGTTTCCTCACCCACTAAGTCATGGTGCTGATGGCGCAATTTCCCAGCCAACACGCGCACGCGCACCTCAGGGTAATTACCCAAAATGCTCGCCACTGTTAAATTGTTAGTGAAGACTTGCAGGTCATGATGAGACACTAACGCTTTCGCCACATACTCCACTGTGGTGCCAATCCCTAGAAACACAGAAGCGCCGTCGGGGATCACCTTAGCAACGTCAGCGGCAATCGCTTCTTTCGCATCACTGTTCAAAAACTGGCGATGGTCGAACGGCAAATTTTCGGTACTAGAAACCGGAGCGATACCACCATGAGTACGACGAACAAGATGACGCTCAGCCAACTGATTAATGTCTTTTCGAATGGTCTGTGGTGACACATTAAAACGCGCCACCATCTCTTCCACCAGCAACGCGTCTTCTTGTTGCACCCAGTTTAAAATCTGGTTTTGTCGCTCGTTCAAACCCACAAAATGACCCTAGTAAAATAGTTAAAAAATGGCTAAGCCAATAAAAAAGCAAATTTCGTCGGGTCATCGGTAATCACCGCATCCATCCCCCACTCCCAATGCTGTTCCACTTTCTTTGGGTCATTGGCGGTATAACACAGCAACTTATAGCCAGCGGCTTTTACCGCTCGCGCTTGAGCCTCGGTCAATCGTGAGTAATCACAATTCAGGCTGTAGGCTTTGATGGCCTTCAGCTGCTCTAGCCAATCTTCTGGGATATTCTCATACAAGGGCGCAAGATGACGCTGGGCATCAATCTCATAACAAAGCTCTAACGCCGCTAAGTTGAAACTGGAAATCATCAGTTTGTCATTGTCTTGCCAATGATCACGCAGCATAGCCATGACCGCTGGCACAATATTTTCCACATCAGAACCATCGTGTTTAATCTCAAGGTTCAGACCAAGATTCAACGACTGAATGCATTCCAACGCGTCCAACAAGGTTGGCACTTTCTCACCAGCAAACTTGTCCGAGAACCAAGCACCGGCGTCTAAGTTAGCCACATCCACCGGCCTTGCTTCACGAGTTAAGCCAGAACCATTGGTACAACGATCCAATGTGTCATCGTGGAAAATAACCAAACCACCTTCAGCGATCAGGTATACATCAATCTCAACCCAAGTCGCGCCTACTTCGGCAGCCGCTCGGATAGACGCCAAGGTGTTTTCGGGAGCCAATAACGCGGCACCACGGTGCCCCATTACTTTGGTATCTAATACCTTATCTTTCACAATATAACCGGTAGAAACAGTGTCATTTGTCATATCGATCTCACAGTCGTTGTTGAGTTTTTGCATCAAATAAATGCCAATGCGACATCGGTGCTGTTAGCCACATAAGGCTATTTACGTCTGGCAAATGCGGCCCAGACAAACGCACCACCATCGACTCGCCGTTAGCAGATTCAGTCTCTATTTTGCCATGAATGAGCGTCTCTGCTCCCAAGGATTCTACCGCTTGGATACGCAAAGCGAAATCGCCATTTTGCTCATCACTTACTTCCAAATGCTCAGGACGAATCCCCCACACAATGTCGCCTCGGTGTTGATGAGACAAAGGTAAAGTTAGCGCCTCAGAAATTTTAACGCCTTGCTCTGTAAGGGTCGCATCAATCAAGTTCATCGAAGGTGAACCAATAAAGGCCGCCACAAAAGGCGTTGCCGGTTTATTGTATAAATCCATCGGCGTACCAATCTGTTCCGCCTTCCCCTTGTTCAACACCACCAAACGATCCGCCAAAGTCATGGCTTCCACCTGATCATGGGTCACATACAAGGTTGTCGTGCCTAATTTGCGTTGCAACTGACGAATCTCGACACGCATTTGCACGCGCAACTTAGCATCCAGGTTAGACAAAGGCTCATCAAACAAAAACACCTTCGGATCTCGAACCATAGCGCGTCCCATGGCAACACGCTGACGCTGACCACCGGATAATTGACGCGGTTTACGCTGTAACAATTCGGTTAATCCCAGCATTTTTGCCACATCACTGACTTTTTCTTCGATCAGATTCTTCGCTATTCCGCGGTTTTTCAAGCCATAAGCCATGTTGTCGTATACCGACATATGCGGGTACAAGGCGTAATTTTGGAACACCATAGCGATATCACGCTCAGCAGGCTCTTTTTCATTCATGCGCTCACCACGAATGCGTAGCTCGCCCGTGGAGATACTTTCCAGCCCCGCTACCATGCGTAACAAGGTGGATTTGCCACAGCCAGAAGGCCCAACCAAAACAATAAACTCGCCTTCTTCAATCGATAAATCAACACTGGGAATGGCTTGGTAGCCATTCGGGTACGTCTTACCCACTTTCTCTAAAATTACGTCCGTCATTACTACTTCTCCGAATCCACTAAGCCTTTAACAAACAGTTTCTGCATGCCTATCACTACCGCAACGGGTGGCAACATCGCTAATAAGGTGGTTGCCATAATTTGGTTCCATGCGATATCGCCATCGGTCACCGACAGCATGCGTTTAATACTCATCACCAAGGTGTAATAAGCATCGTCTGTCGTAATCAACAAAGGCCATAGATATTGATTCCAGCCATAAATAAACAAGATCACAAACAAGGCCGCGATATTGGTTCTCGACAAAGGCAGCAAGATGTCAAAGAAAAAACGCCATGGCCCAGCTCCATCGATTCGCGCCGCTTCCACCAGCTCGCCAGGAATACTCAAAAAGCATTGACGGAACAAAAACGTCGCGGTTGCACTGGCAATCAAAGGCAGCGTTAACCCTGTATAGCTATTGAGAAGGTCCAAATTCGCCACCACCTCGTAGGTTGGCACAATCCGCACTTCAACTGGCAACATCAAGGTCATGAAGATGATCCAAAAACACAGGTTACGACACGGAAAGCGAAAGAACACAATGGCGTACGCTGATAACAATGAAATGACGATTTTACCGAAGGTAATACCAAGCGCCATGATCAGAGAGTTCAGCATCATAAACCAGACTGGCGTATCGACACCGTTACCGGCCTCTTCAAACAACACCGTTCCCCATGTTTCTGCACCAGCATCGCCAAACCACAAGGGAATGTGCCCAACTCCAAATGCCGAAGCAGGATGCGTCGACGCCACCAGTGCCATCCAAACGGGTAATGCAACCAAGCCAATACCCAGCAATAATGTCGCGTGGCTAGCAAAAGTTAACCAAGGTCGATTTTCGATCATGAGTACTGCACCTTACGCTCAATAAAACGAAATTGAATAACTGTCATCAAACCGACAATCGCCATCAGCACAACAGATTGCGCTGCCGACCCACCAAGATCCAAACCAACAAAACCGTCATCGAACACTTTATAAACTAGGGTTGTGGTGCTTTGCCCTGGACCACCTTTGGTCGTCGCATCAATCACACCGAAGGTTTCAAAGAAGGCATAAACTAGGTTAACAACCAATAAGAAAAAGGTCGTCGGAGACAACAGCGGAAATACAATCGTCCAAAACCGCTTAAAAGGGCTGGCACCGTCAATCGCAGCCGCTTCAATAAGCGAACGCGGCACCGCTTGCAAACCCGCTAGGAAGAATAAAAAGTTATAGCTAATTTGCTTCCAGGTCGAGGCAATCACCACTAAGATCATCGCTTGGTTGCCATCAAGATAATGATTCCAGTCGACACCCGCCGACTTCAACCACAGGGCAATCGGCCCCATGCTCGGATCAAATAAAATCCACCACAACACACCCGCCAATACTGGCGCGACAGCGTATGGCCAAATCAATAATGTTTGATACGCTAACTTGCCACGAATCACACGGTCCGCCATCACCGCTAAAAACAGCGCCAGCGACATGCCCACAATGGCAACGGAAAAACTGAATACCAAGGTCGTTAACATAGACTGGTAATACAAAGGGTCGGTAAACAAATCGATAAAGTTTTCCAAACCGATAAATTCACGACTCAAGCCAAAGGCGTCTTCTTGATAAAACGCTTGTTCTAAGGCTTGTTCAGCAGGCCAAAGAAAGAAAATCGCTGTGACCAACAATTGTGGTAACAACAACAGCCAAGGTAGGCCTTTTTGAGGAAAGGTAACTGTCATCGGACAATCCAAACAAAAGAGAACAACAAATAAAAAAACGAGCCAACTCAGAAAGAAAAAACGCCCCTATGCAAAAAACATAAGGGCGCGATTTTTATTTACTTGTTCGCTTTTTCAAATCGACGCAGTTGCGCATTACCACGTTCAACAGCCGTATTAAGAGCTGTTTGTGCGTCTACTTTACCGCTCCAGACAGATTCTAAAGCCTCATCGATAATGCCACGAACCTGTACAAAGTTGCCAAAACGCAAACCTTTCGTATTGGCCGTAGGAGTGCCTGTCGTCATTTGCTTAACGCCGGTTTCTGTTCCTGGGTTCGCCTTGTAGAAGCCTTGCTCTTTGGTCAAATCATAGGCCGCTTTAGTAATTGGCAAATAACCAGAAAACTGATGCCAGTCCGCCTGCACAGACGCTTTAGACAAATAGCTTAGGAAAGAAGCCACGCCTTTATATTCTTCTTTAGAATGACCTTGCAGCACCCACAAAGATGCGCCGCCGATAATGGTATTGGAAGGCTGCTTAACCTTTCCTTCCCAATATGGAAGTTCACTCACACCAAAGTCGAATGTCGCGTTACGTTTAATGCCCGCGTAACCAGCTGAAGACTCAGTAAACATTGCGCATTCTTGGCTGTAGAATTTTGCAGCGCCATCGTTGGTGCGGCCAGAGTAACTAAAAATGCCACTCTTTTGCCATTCGCCCATTTTTTCTATATGAGCAACTTGCAAAGGACCATTGAATTTAAATTCTGTACCCAGACCTGCAAAGCCGTTTTCCAACGTTGCAAAAGGGACATTATGACGAGCACTTAGGTTTTCCAATTGCACCCAAGACTGCCAAGCAGTTGTAAAGCCACAGCTAACGCCAGACGCCAGCAATTTCTTCGACACGCTTTCTACTTCTTGCCATGTTTTAGGCGCTTGGCTAATGCCTGCTTTTTTGAACAGATCTTTGTTGTAATACAAAACAGGTGTGGAACTGTTGAAAGGCATAGAAAGCATTTCGCCGTCAGTGTTCGAGTAATAACCCGTCACGGCACTCAAGTAAGCACTTTCATCAAATGCCTGACCAGAATCTTTCATCAATTTGTAGACAGGATAAATCGCGCCTTCGGCCGCCATCATGCTCGCCGTACCCACTTCGAATACTTGCACAATGGCAGGCTGCTGTTTCGCACGAAACGCAGCAATCGCCGACGTCATCGTTTCGGTATAGTTGCCTTTATAGACAGGTTTTACTTCATAATCGCTTTGTGAATCATTAAAGGCTTTGGCAATCTCATTGACCTTTTCACCATTTGCACCACCCATTGCATGCCACCATTCCACCTGCGTGGCAGCAAAGGCTGAACTTGCCATAGATAAACCAACAACAACTGACGCTAACTTCAAATTATGCATTTCCGTGTTCCTCACAATGAGTTTTTATTAGAAAAGAAAGAACCACTATAGAAAGAAAATATTTCACTTTGATGATAAATAGGTTTCATTTGAAATACAATAAACATTCAAATGAAACTAAAACCCAAAGAAAGGACAAAATTAAACCAACGAAATCACCCGGTACAGCTGTATAAAAACAGCCATACCTGTGGATATTGAGAAAAATGAAGGGAAGAAATTAATGTAAAACGTGTTGTTTGAGCGCATAGACAAGCGCGTCGAATTCTTCTTTTAGCATGCTATAACGGGATGAAATTGCCTCAACGCTGCCCTGCTTATAGAGCATTTCCATTTCTGCAATCAGCTTACAAAAGCGATTACCAGACACTTCTAATGCCGCGCCTCTTAAACGGTGCGCCACTAATGAAAATTCCCCCCACTCTTGGTTAACAATATGCGCATGCAATATGTCCAATAAGCCTTGTGCTTCCTTAATAAACTCAGCAGCCACCAGCGCCATCAATTCTTCATTGCAGGCTAGGCGGTTACTGTAATCGGTGCTATCAAACACTTGCGGCTCAATCATCACGAAAAATCCCTATATCTATGAGCATATTCAACATATCGCCTTATGAAAGCCACTTTGTAAGAATCGCTGTTAACTTGTCCTGTGAAATCGGTTTTGCAATATGGTCATTCATACCAGCAGCAAAACATTCGTCTTCATCGCCTTTCATCGCATTGGCACTAAGCGCGACAATCGCAACATCAGACGGCGTTGCGCCCCCTGTCGATTGACGAATCACCCGTGTTGCTTCATAACCATCCATTTCTGGCATCTGACAGTCCATAAAGATCATATCAAACTTAGTGGCTTGGGCTTCTTCCACGGCTTTTTGACCATCACTAGCCACCACAACCTCGACGCCATATAAGTTTAATAATCCTTTAGCCACTATCTGATTAGTTAAATTATCTTCTGCTAACAAAACCTTGGCATTAAAGATAGGACGCCCTTCTGGTGTGTTTTCCGTTTCTTTCGCTGTCATTATCTCCTCTCCTTCCAATACAGGTTTTATATTCTCTAATACTTTCAACAAAGACCGGATAAAAACAGGCTTAGTTAACCTATCGATATATTTCCCTTTCTCAGGCTCTGCATCGGAACACCCATGCAATAAAATTCGCGACACCGATTTATCCGCACAAACGGCCTCCCATGCCAACACATCAGACTGGCTTCCAGCCGCTAAAGCATCGGCATCCAAGAACACAAACTGACCCATCACCTCTTTTTCAGACAAGGCTTGTGTAAGATCACGGCATACGTTGTGAGCAATACCAAGCGAGTCAAGTAACCCACTAACATACTCTCGACCAGTGTCATTAATATACACTAACGTCGCCTTAAATTTAGGCATTAGCGGCGCGTCTTTAGCAGGCAAAGCACGTGTTTCAAATGGTATACGGAACCAAAAAGTGGCCCCTTTACCCTCGTCCGATTTGACGCCGATTTCCCCTGCCATGGCCTCGACAATGTCTTTGCTAATCGCCAAACCTAAACCAGTACCGCCAAACTTACGCGTCGTCGAACTGTCCGCTTGATTAAAACGCTGGAACAAGCGACGCTGACTTTCCTCAGACACACCAACGCCTGTGTCCTCAATGCTAACCAGTAAGACCATATCCATATCAGACAGCGGCTCTACCTCGATACGTAAAGATACCTCACCCTGGCTCGTGAATTTAACTGCGTTACCCAACAAATTCACCAACACCTGCTTGAGTCGTAATCGATCTCCAAACAAGGCGACTTCAGGAACCAAAGTCGCAGGTGAATTTAATACTATGCCTTTGTCCTCTGCTCGGAGCACAAAGATATTAGTCACTTCTTCAATTAACTCTGGCAATTCAAATTCGTGCTTATCTAACACCAACCGACCCATTTCGATCTTAGACAAATCTAAAATATCATTAAGAATGTCCAACAAAGACTCGGCGCTTTGCTGAGATAAGCGCACTAATTTAGATTGCTCTGATTGCAACTTGGTATCCATCAACAAAGACAAGCTGCCAATTACGCCATTCAACGGTGTGCGAATTTCATGACTCATGTTCGCCAAAAATTCACTCTTCGCACGATTCGCCTCCTGCGCCTCTTCTTTCGCCTTACTTTGCTCTGATTCCGAAATTTTTAGGCTTTCATTCGCTAACTGCAAGTCACGAGTTCGCAATCTAACGCGATTCTCAATTTCCGACGTATGGCTACTGACGATCAATAAAAACCAACCAAATAAACCCGTGAACAAAAAGCCACATGCCAAAACAAATTTAACAATCCAAGGCGCTTTAAAGAAATAGCTGTCGCTCACCTGATACAGTTGCCAAGACTTGGCGCCTATCTGAATATCAGACCGGACAGCATGTTCAAATTTTCCCGCGTTATAACGCGTGACTAATTCTTTGCCTGATAAAGCGGCTCCCGTACTTTTTGCCACAATGATAGGATCAGGAGTGCCGTTATCAGCGTCCACCAAATACAGACTTGTATTAGGCAGTCCCCCTTGTTTAACCAAGGTCTCAGTTAACGAGCTTAGCTCAATCACCGCCGTTGCCACACCAATCACCGTATCTGTTTGACGATCAAAAAACGGCAAAAATAAAAGTATACCCGTGGCATTTTGCACCAGCTTAAGCGGAGATGTTGGATAAGCCTGACGAAGAAAAATAGCCTTATCTAAGGCAAAGCGCCGATCTGACTGAGAATAGACATCGTAACCCAATGCCGCCTCGTTCTTCTTAAACGGGCTCACAAAGGTCACAACAATATGTTTCGGTCTTGGTGTCGCCGATTTTAAGCTTCCTGTACTGTCTTTCTCTTTTACGCGAAACACATGCTCTGGATAATTTTTTTGGATACTTGCTTCAAAACTCGGAATATCTTCCCCGGCAACCACAAAATTCAGCGACACAGCTAAAATAGAATTGTCCCGCTGCATCACACTTTTCGCAAAAATATCAAACTCATTAGCTTGTATTTTTTCGCTGCCTTTCACCAACCCAACAAAACTGTGCAGCATATCCACACTATTTTTAACGCGGTTTGCCAGTATCGTCTCTAACAGTTCTGCATTGGTACGAAACTCTTTAGACTGCTTATTCCATTCTGAATAACTGGTAACCCATGACAAGACAATAGTAATGAATAAAACAAATATAAAACCGCCTATTAAACGCAACGGACGATGGGAATGGTTATCAAAATACTGAGGGAAACAAACGGCAAGCAAAGGCACCATCACCAGCACGCCCATCATGTCTCCTCCCCACCAAACAAACCAATTGGTTAGAAAAGCTTCTTTGCCAATTACACCAAAAGCAAGTAACGAAGAGGCACCCACACTCGCGCCAATAAGAGAAGAAAGAACACCTGCTAGAAAGATAAAACGCACAACCAAAGCCGTACGATGAAACTGGAAAGGCGCGCCTACAAAGCGACGTACAAGATAACCCGCAACGATAGATTGTAACGTCGACCCAAAAGCGATAAATGCTGGCAGAGCAAAAGCCCAAACATGATGGTTATACCAAGTCGCACCAATATTAAGCGACAAAGACCCGATGAAAATCCCTAGCGGCGCAAATTTAGGGTAAAAAATAGCCGCAGCTACCGCTAACCCAGAAGCAGGCCAAATGATTGTTGAATAGCCAGGGGAAATTGCCACAGCAAGTCCAACCACACCAAGGGCAAAATACCCCAGCGCCGTTACAGCAACGACGAGCATCGCTTTCATCATATTTACTTGCTCCATCAAAACCAACTAATCATAGCGAAATCGAAGCGCCTTGAAGATTTAATATTAGTTACTTTATGTAAGAAAAGGCAATTTAGCTAAAACGATTGTGGTTAATACCTCAAACGAGATCATAAGGGACACAAGGGAACAGATAGGAAGCGTAGTAAAGAGTGTAGAACACTGTTTATTGACAACTCAAAGGAAGGTCACTGCCGCAAAAAACGAAAACAATGAAGAGAACTCTCTGCCAGTGAGTGAGTTAGATGCTTGATTGATATTGTTCGCCGTAAGATTGAAGAATAAGATGCCCTCTATTGCTTCCAACTAACAGAACAAGCAGGTGCTTTAACGATTGTTTTCACCTAAAATGATTCAATAAATTATGCACATGACTCTACTCTCTCGTTTCTCTTTTTTCATTTAAGGTATGTTATGACTCTCGCTATTTTAGCAATATTAGGTGGCTTTGTTCTATTGGTCTGGAGCGCTGACCGTTTTGTTGAGGGCGCAGCTGCGACCGCTAGACATGCAGGAATGCCTTCGCTACTTATCGGTATGATAATTGTTGGTTTTGGAACATCTGCCCCTGAAATGGTCGTTTCTGCAATGGCTGCATTAGATGGTAATCCTAATTTGGCATTGGGAAATGCTATAGGTTCGAACATTGTTAATACTGGATTAATACTTGGTGTAACAGCACTGATTACGCCAATCATAGTTCAATCCAAAATAGTTCGAAAAGAAATACCTTTGTTGCTACTTATTGGATTGCTGTTGGGCTACTTTCTCTGGGATGGAAATCTAACGCGTTTTGAGGCTGTACTTCTACTAATTGGATTTTTTGCTTTGACAGGCTGGAGTATTTTTTCTGCAATCATGGGAGATGGCGACTCACTAGAAGGAGAAATAGAACAGGAGCTAGTCGTTCATGCCATGCCCATCAAGAAAGCTATTTTTTGGTTAATCTTTGGCCTTATATTATTGATTATAAGTTCGCGCGTTCTCGTATGGGGCGCAGTAAATATTGCTCATGCTCTTGGCGTTAGTGACTTGATCATAGGCCTAACTATCGTTGCATTAGGGACATCATTGCCTGAACTTGCGGCTTCGATTATCGCAGTACGCAAAGGAGAACATGATATTGCTATTGGTAATATCGTTGGGTCGAATATGTTTAACATACTGGCGGTAATAGGGATCGCGGGCGTTATAGCACCCACGACCAACATGTCTGCAGATATTTTATCTCGCGACTGGTTAGTCATGATGGCAATGACGGTGGCATTATTAATTATGGCATATGGTTTTCGTAGAACAGGTCGTATTAATCGATTTGAAGGCGCAGGTTTGCTAGTCGCTTTTTGTGCATACAACGTTTGGTTGGTGTCATCAGTCATTGGTTAGCATTAATTTAAAGAGCAGCATATGAAAGAAACACTCATTCAATTCTGGCAAAGCCACTCTGAGACAGTTATTGAACTCAGCTATAACTTAATATTGGCATTCGTTATATTTATTGCGAGTTCACTCATCGCTCGAGCTATTCGTAAAACAATCCAAAATACCAATTCGAAACTACAGAAACTTGACGCAACACTAATCCCCATATTTTCAACTGTAGCCAGCTACGTTGTTTACATCATTGGTGGTGTGTTTATTTTAGATATATTTGGTGTAAACACAGCAAGTTTAATTGCGCTTGTAGGTGCAGCGGGTCTTGCAATTGGATTAGCATTAAAGGATACGCTTAGTAATATTGCAGCAGGTATTATGCTACTAATACTGCGTCCATTTCGTACCGGAGATTTTATAGAATGTGGTCCAACACAGGCTACGGTTCGTGAAATTAACCTATTCACAACGGTTCTTGAAACAGTTGATGGTTTATATATCGCCTCACCCAACAGTGTGCTCTGGGGTGGGAGTATTAAAAACTTTACTAGAAATGGTAAGCGAAGAATGGATATAGTTGTTGGTATTTCTTACTCAGACTCTATTAACGAAGGGTTTGCAGTACTAGAGAAAATTGCAGAGAATGAATCTAGGCTATTGAGAGATCCAGCTCCCCAAATCATGGTCGTATCAATGATGGATAGTGCAGTTAATATCCAACTTAGAGCCTGGGCAAAAAATGAAGACTACTGGCCAACTTACTGGGATTTAAACAAACGAGTAAAAGAGTCTATTGAAGAATCTGGTTTGACAATTCCATTTCCACAAAGAACGTTACATGTCGTTGCCGGACAAAGCTCCCCTATTGCCAATAAAAAACAATGAAATATTGACTCTTACCACCCTGTGAAAAACAGTTTGCTAACAAACGACTCTGAGGCTTGCTATTCAGGAAAGCAGGCCATTGAGAGAACGAGCATGCAGAGGAAAAGCCAGTCTGACAATCGCGGTGAGAAGCTTTATAAGGCATGGGGAAAACACTCTGTCAGTGAACTGGATGACTTGATTGATATTGTTCGTCGTAAGATCGATGATGAAGAAAAGCGGCAGGCATGAATAAAGCTAAAGCAGTATCAAGATTTGAAAGGGAAATAATTTTTCATCTGCCCCTAAATAGTCGTCCCTGAATAATGGCGTTTCAGGCAAGAAGCGCCATTCTATTTTTGGGTCTTTCCAGTAGAAAAGTTATTTTCAGCCATAATCGCCTTAAAAATGCTCCAAAATATGGGGCACAATAAAGCCACTTCAGTAGCTTACGTAAGTTCTGGCCACAGGCACTTAAGATCACGTTGATCGCATCGCCTAGTACACCTTTTAAGAAGCATCGTCTGAGTTTTCCATCCGATTTGAGATGCCCTATGATGGGTTCTACGCTGTTTCGTCTTCCCATCCAACGCTGTTCTTTCTTGGGGACGCCGCGTTTTTGGCCTGCAACTAAGACGTTAATATCTTCCACGCCAGACCCTTTATACCCTCTATCAACAAAACAGGTTTCCGGTTTTTTTCCTGTTAGGGTTTCTACTTGTTGGAGTTGATCTTTCAAGGTATGCCCATCATACGGATTGCCAAGATAGCTTCTTGCACCCACGATGAAGGATTCTTTCGCGGTCACGGCGATGCTGGCTTTCACACCAAATTCGTAGCGTTTATGCGCTTTGCCTTTGGATATGCAGTCCACATTGGGTTCATGCAGGCTGTAGAGTTTGTTTTTGCTCTGGCAAGTTTGTTTTAGTAATCGATAGGCTTGGTTGAGTGTGTCTTCCTGTTTTTGGGTGAGCGTTAATCCTTGTTGCTTTACTTGCCGATCAATATCTCGCAGGACTCGCCCTAAGAAGCCTTTGACTTGCTTAATCGCTTTTCTCATCCGCTTATATTGTTTGGCGTGGCCATAGCGTCCAATTTTTGGCATTAACTCATGACAGGCTTTGTCGTAGGTTTGTCTTAACGTGATGCTTTGTTCTTTGGCTACCTGAGTAAGCTGCTGTCGAGCCTTGTTATAGAGCTTGGCATCTGTTGGGAAGGTGATGTTTTTTCTTGTACCGTGGTGTCTACTACGACTCGTTTTAAGCTCGCTGGTTTGATAACTTTTAGTTTTAGCCCTGCTTGTATCGTCTGAGTAAGCAGCCATTCGTAGCCTTCTTCTCCTAACCGTTTTCGCCATTTCACAAGACTGGTTGGACGGCACGGAAAGTCGTGCTGGAAAAAGGTTTCGCCGCAAAAGTATTGGTAATAAGGAGATTCAAGCCATTGCTCTAGCACCATCTCATCAGACAAATTATGCAAGTGCTGTAAATACAGTAACCCCGTCATAAGGCGCGTTGGCAATGCGGCTGCGCCAACCGTTGAGAAATGTGCCCCCAATTCGTTATCCAATTGCTTCCAATCAATGATCTTAGCCAATCGAACTAAAGGGTGATTGGGGTTAATGATGTCTACGAGCTGAGGTTGGAATAAATCCTTTTGCGGGACGGTCTTTGTCTGACGAGGTTTCATAAAACTCACCCATTCTGCAACTTTTTAGGTCTAAAGGCGTATTTATCGTAAGATTTAGGTATTAACTATCTTATAAAAACACATTAGATTCAATAGGTTGAGAGATTTTCAGGGGCGACTAAATATCAAAATCAAGAACGAAAAGTATTGAAAAGATGATAATTTTCATCTTACGCTTAATATTGTAAATCTTGGCCAAGGGTAAAAATCACCTTTATAAAAGATTGTAACTCTTTAATTTTCTCGGAGTATCAACAAGAACTATACTATGTAGATTGTGGCTTTTTCCTTTGTGCGTAACGTACGCATTGCCTGTGTATTTAGCTTCTAGTTTCGGGTTCTCTAGCAAGGTTTTTACGTATTCATCTAGACGGGATATTTTCGCATCTTTAATTCTTTCAATACTAAAATAGTTCGATAATTTAATTGTGTATTCTTTCTGAACTTCATAAAGATTCTCAACCCGAATAAGAACAAGATTAACCCCATGATTAGATGATAGTTCGCTAAATACTTGCTCTGAAACAGGTAGAGTTATTGCCTCTTTTAGCTTTGTATCCAATTTAAACTTATCTACCTCACAGTTCAAAGACAATGGATTGAATCCAAATGAAATAATTTCAAGAAAATCATCGTCAGACAAACCTAAGTCTTTATAGATTAGATAGGTTACTAACATTCTTAACTTCCAGTATATTTTACTTACTTCGTCCGTACTGAATTGTTCTACTTCACCATGAGCAGCTCTATCTCTGACTTTCTTAATCAAATATAGGTCATCACTGGACAGGAACACCTCTGTAACATGCCTACCTATATAATTTAGATACCTTTTAACTTTTTGATTAAAGGTTGCAACAGAACGATTTGGTAGTATTTCCCGAAGCACTCTAATGTTACTCAAATCGTTCAAAATACCTTTTGAAAAAGTTCTGTGCAGATCTGTTTCACCAGATATCAAAGCTGAAAGTTTACTCGTTAGCTCGTTATACTCATCTTCATCAAGCGTGCTATTAAGATTCAGCTGATCCACTTTGTAGCTGCAATACTTGTCGAGGATGGCAGCATAAAGCATTGTTTCATACTCTAAAATCCCATTGAAATTGTATAAAGGTATTGTTCGTGACCAGATATTCTCAAATTCAAACGTATTCTTTACGAAGTATGATTCACAAATTTCTACGAAATGCTCTCTCAATCGGAATGCTAGCATGAAGCCATTTGGGTGTGATAAGTCATGCTCAGAAGTATCTTTTACTGTTGGGATGTATAACGATCCTCCATTTTCACCATCAGACACCTCGATTTTAGACACTTTAACTGGAAAACCTGTAACCCAAGTAAAAAGGTTTGTCGCCTTATACAAATACTTCTCTATATCACTGAAATTTATAGAATTTTCAAACTCTAACACTAGAGTCATGGAGCTTGTGAACTTAAAACCATCGTTAGTTGATGTGTCAGAGAGTTGATAGTATTGATATAATCCTATCTTCATATATTGAGTATCTTTTAATACTGTGGCTTCCATCGGTTCTATAGTTACATTTCCACTCAAATCACCATTTTGCTCTAAATTTCTTGAGATTTCCGTATTGAAATAAGCTGCAAGTTCAGGAAACGTAAAATAGACTTTTTTTAGCTTAGTCGCATCTGCTTTACCTGAATACACATAACGAAACAACTTATTAGTGTACGTGCCAGAATTAAGAGCTTGGGACAAAAGATACTTTGGAGATAGTGGCTCGGTGAACCCCTCAACCTGAATGACATCTTCATTGTTATCATAAAAATACCAATGTTTGCTAACATGAGATAGCTTAGGAAGACTACCGAACTTAATTTTAAGTTTGCAGTACTCACCCTCGGCAATTCGAACATTTAAATCTAAATTTTCAGCTAATAGTAAATCCAAAATCCCACCAATACCCAACCAACAAATTTTATAAAAATATTCATCTGATCTTTAAATATCTTTTACCCGAATTTTATTTTTAACCATTTATTACTGATTCGCTCAATTTATCTATAAGCTTTCTATATGAGCCATTGAATTTCTTAATATTTTTATAAAAGTCATCAATACTATGTTTTTGCGGGGATGACTCAAGCATAAAATCGGAAAGTTCTGTTCTGACTGCCATTAGACCATCATAGTGGATTTTAAGGTCTGGATAGTAGAGATTAATTATCATCTCCATATGTTTTAAATCATCTTTCGTCCTTTCGTCTCCATAACCTTTTTTGATAACTTGATCAAAGCTAACTTTTCCTTTAAAAAACTCAAAATGATTCATATAAGAAAAAATTGCCATTTCATGCCATCTAGAAACACTTAAATATAACAACTCCGCTTTATTCGTTCTAACTTCAACCCGACTCTTTTGAAGAGAAAGTTTGTGCAATGATATTTGACTCTTGTTATTGAGATAGTTGGCAATCAAAATCCCAGATACAGTAAAAAAACCAGCTATTATCGCCCCTATTAATGGTGCATAATCAACCAAACTCTTCGCAATATCGCCTGCTGTTTGACTCACGATTTCTCCTTAAAAACACACTTAGATATTCTCTAACAACCCAATCAAAGCAGAAGCAGATCCCCCAACCAACCCACTAATCGTCGGATTCTCCAGTAGTTTCATTAGCATTCCTTTGGCTTCTTTGTCACCGGATTCAGCTACTTGTTCGACAAGCTCTTGGATGTTGATGGTGACGGTCTGGGTATTATTACCAAATTGAGCATGTTGATTCGTTACTGGCCCATTAAAGGTAAAAGTATTATTTGAGGATGGTTCCTCCTTTACCGCCTTCATGATTGTTTTATCTCCTTGATAAACCAACTCAGCATAAGAGGAAGCTGATAGATAACCTAGCGAGTCTAAATCACACTTCCCATCTAAGCTCGATATAAGCTTTCTTGCGCTCATATATCTAAAATGAAAATCAAATTTATCATCAACCTTACAATTTGGTTCCTGCAGCTTCACACCCATACCTTTAAGAATTACAAGATATTCTTGTAAAGTAAGAATGTTTTCATTTTCTAGTGGCTCTAGAAGGGTCGATAGGTACTTTGGATCTACGTTCACTGAAAAATCCTTTTTTAATTACTAAAAGCTAAACGGTCTCTTGATTGAGCCTCTGCAGTGCCAAAATTATTTTTGCAGGTAGCGCAATTCCACCAACCTTCTCTATAGTTTTGCAACCGAATATTTTTTTTCTCGCTATCACGGCATTGCTGACAAAACGGCCCATCTTTACTTTCACCATCTATCATCCAATAAAACGGGGCCTCATATGTTAATTGGCTTTTATCTTCTAAAGACTTCTCAAGCGCTTGAAGCCTTTCCTTTAAAGCCAAGTTATCGTCGCGTATATCTGCCATCATTTCTCTGAGGTCTAAAAGTTTTTCTATTGCTTCAACTTTCATACCTTTTTTGATTAAGTCTGTTATGTCATTAAACTCTGACGCCATTCCATTATCTCCCACTAGCTAATCTGACAATTACTTTACTATGTTTTATTTACCTTGAGTTGTCATTACTTGAAAAAATTTTTATTAGCTTCTTTTTTGTGCCATCCGATCGTTTAAGGGTGTCGGTAAAATCCAACATGAGGTTTTAGCAGACCTGAACTTTACTAAGGCGCACATCACCGCCGCGTCGCTTTTTGTGTCAAAACGCTTGCGTGATGGTGGTTGTACTTGGGAAGTTAAGAGGATGCGGCAGGTTAAAAAGTACGTGTATTTTGAAGCCAAAAATCGCACAGTTTAGAGGGTGCTTTTTTAATACAATTTCGAGAGGCATGACATCTACGCTCTAATTGCTTGGTGTAAGAGACTTCTATTCATTGGATAGTTTTTCATCTACCCCTAAATTTCTAATGATATAGCCACTAACTAGCGAACACACCACGCAGCTAAGCCTACTTTATCTTTAATCAGCAGGATTTTATTTAATTTTTTCTTTTTTAAAGTGGATTATGTTCAAGCTTTTTAGCTAGCCATTCAAACTCTTGATACATCGTGGGATGTTTATTGATTTTACGTAGTTCATAGATAAAAGGCTGAAACTCAGCCCAGTCTCGCAAGACTGTACCACATCGCATTCTTTTAAAGAGCTTAAAATCAAACGCTTCTTCTCGTATGCCTGTCGCTACGAATTCATAGTTATTAAGAACAAAAAGAATTGCTGTCCGTTCTTCTGAGCCAACATGGGTTTTATCCGAATACTTGGTAATGCTAATACTTTCATCACGCAGCAGTGGATTAACAACCAGGTTTGCAGCTTTCAAATCAGAGTCATTTTTTTGATGTAACACTAGATCAACCGTAGCGCGTCTACGGTTGATTACTGTATTTCTACGAATTGAATATAGTGCCGCAATGGCGGCTGCCAATATGACAATATCAAAATGGCTTAGGTAGGTTTGTAGTAACGTAAGTTCCATTTAACGTTCCATTTAGAGAAGAGTTATCTGTCTTCCCATTCATCTCGAATATACATAATTATCTCCTTTTTTGGCTCACGTTGTTCGCTTCGATGTTTATGCTTTTGCTGTTAACAGCGAAGCGATTCTTGATCAACCGTTCGAGATTTTTTTCAATCTCATACCTAAATGTTATTGCATAAAACGTGAACTATCAATTGTTATTAGATGAAAGAATGCACAGATGACTACTTTTCAGCCACTTTTACACAGTTTTACCATACATCACAAAAATGCACTAAATAGCTAACTTATCGCGCCAAAAAGCTGGTCTTTCTTCGATAATCAGGCTTTTTATTAGGGTTTGAGAAACACTAGGAAGTGGTGCCCAGAGACGGAATCGAACCGCCGACACGAGGATTTTCAATCCTCTGCTCTACCGACTGAGCTATCTGGGCAAACAGAAAAAATGACTGTGAAGATGTGCAAGCCATTTCGACCAAAAAAAAGCCTGCTAAATTAGCAGGCTTTCTTTTTAATCATGGTGCCCAGAGACGGAATCGAACCGCCGACACGAGGATTTTCAATCCTCTGCTCTACCGACTGAGCTATCTGGGCAAGTGGGGCGTATTATAGAGAAACCTTTTTTGGGGTCAATAGTTTTTTTGAAAAAAAATTAAAATCTTAGTTTCTTCTATTGCTCTGGTATTATCTCTCTATATCAAGGAGATAAAACCATGCTGCATATTGTACTTTACCAACCAGAAATACCGCCTAACACAGGCAATGTCATTCGATTGTGTGCGAACACGGGCTATCACCTTCACCTTATCGAACCGTTAGGCTTTGAGTTAGAAGATAAAAAGCTACGTCGAGCCGGGCTGGATTACCATGAGTTCACTCGACTAAAACGCTACCCCGATTTTCAGGCGTTTGTTGATCAAAATGAGATTGGCACTATCTACGCATTGACGACCAAAGGCAACCGAACACACAGTGAAGCAAACTTTGCTGAAAATGATGTATTGGTGTTTGGCCCAGAAACTCGTGGACTGCCTGCCGAGTTTATTGATGCATTGCCACCAGCTCAGCGTTTGCGTTTGCCTATGCAGCCGAACTCTCGTAGTCTGAATCTATCCAATACTGTTGCCGTGATGGTATACGAATCTTGGCGCCAGCTGGGTTATACCATGCCAGCAGACAACGACTAACCAACAGAGGTACGATGAATTCTCTTTCACTGCTTTTAAAGAAAAAAAACAGTCGTCGCCAATTTCGTAAAAAAGTACACCTTCACGATACCAGCGATTTAAAAAAACGCCTCATCTTCTTGGCGGGTGTTATTGGCTTCCACAGTTTGGCGATGGTGTTCTTTGAGGACCTAAACTGGTGGCAAGCTTTTTGGTTAACCATGACGTCAGCCAGTACCACAGGTTATGGTGATATTTCTGCCGCCACTTTTTGGGGGCAGTTTTCGACCGTTGTTTTAATTTATGGCATGGGAATAACGCTGCTTGCTCAAATTGCTAGTGACTATGTTGAAATCAGGCTATCGCGCAAAGAGATGCGTATTAAAGGCCGTATGAGATGGGATGATATGCAAAACCATATTCTTATTATCAATACTCCGCAATATGACCCGGAGCGCTATTTAGAGCTCTTAGTAGACCAGATCTGCCAAACCCCCGAGTTAGTCGATGTACCAATCCAAATCCTAACAGAGGCCTTCCCAGACGGCTTACCGTTGACATTAAGATCTCAGGGTGTCGTTCATCACACTGGTGATGCTTTGGTAGATGGTATGTTGGAATCCGCTGGAGCAAACACAGCAAAATACATTATCGTGCTCTGCCGAGATAACCAAGAAATCCACTCTGACAGCTTAACCTTTGACATTTTACACCGTATCAAAGCGCTTAATTCATCCGCGTTCATTATGGCAGAAGCGGTAAATGATTCGAACCGTCCTAGATTCAAGGACGCTGGCGCACAAGCCGTTATTAGGCCCGTTCGCGCTTACCCAGAAATGCTCGTGCGTTCCTTGATTGCGCCGGGGACAGAGCAAGTCTTAGAGGATCTATTTCGCCATCAGGGCGATCACACGATTCGACTAAATGTGACCTTAAAGAATGTGGAATGGGCAGAAGTTGTCACCAAACTGATCCAGCAGGACATAGGAACAGCACTAGGCTATGTTCATAAGAATGGCAGTATTGTGACTCACCCACAGGCGAAATCGGTCATCGATGCCGAGGGGCTTATTGTGCTGATCAATTATGATCAAACCGTGCCATCCAGCGAAACAATAAGACGATTATTTACCGCGTAATTAGAATTGGGCTTAAGCTTAGTTATTCTGCAATTTAAGCCCAATGACTTCGATTTCCCCACCGTTCATTTGCCTTATCGTTAATCGAATATTACCAAAACGCACTCGGTCACCTACCACCAAATGCTTGCCTAATTGACGCTGCAACAATTCTGCTGCAGTGTCTGATTCGTCAATACCATCAAGCGGCACACCATACACTTTTGCCAAATCAATCAAAGACGCATCACCACGGATGGCAAATTCACCAAAGAAGTTTTGCAATAAGAAAGATGAGGAGGCTTTCTGCGAAAATATTTGCGCTACATCATTCACATCACCAGGGTGAAGTAGCATCCAAATACGGTCACCGGACTTTAGCTCTGTTTGTGCGTCAACGACCATAGGTTGCTGATTACGTATCAGCGATACTAGCTGAGGCGTAGAAACGGTTTCACTCGGCACATTGTGGAGAATAGTACTTGGAATACGTACACCGTCGGCTTGCACTAAGAACTCATACAATTCTAACGAGCGGTTCGCATCCGCATCATTGATCAAAGAAAAGCTTGTGATGGGTGCAGGCGCTGGTGGCACTTCGATTTTCAACCAACGCGCTACTTGTGGCACGGTTGAGCCTTGCAACAATAAAGAGATCAGCACGACCGTGAAGGTAATCTCGAATAGCAATTCCGAATTAGACAACCCTGCAATGACAGGATATAGCGCCAAGACAATCGGCACCGCGCCACGCAATCCGACCCAGCTGATATAAACACGTTCAGGCCATCGAAAATCAAATGGCAACAAACATAAAATTACCGCAATAGGACGAGCAACAAAAATCAAGAAAGCCGCTATCGCAACAGCCTGCCAACCATGGGTCAACAGACTAGATGGCGTTACTAACAAACCAAGCAATAAGAACATGCCAGCTTGGGCTAGCCATGCCAAGCCATCCATAACTTGTGAAATGGCTTCTTGCTGTTTGATGCGGCCATTACCAACAGTAAGCCCAACAAGATAAACCGCCAGAAAACCACTACCGCCTATCATATTTATGCCAGAAAACATCGCCAGGCCAAATGCAATAATAAGCAACGCGTGCAAGCCTTCAACTAAAGGGATTCGACGCAATACCATTAATAGCAGCTTGCCGCCCAGTACACCTAACGCGCCACCTATCGCAAACTGTTGCCCCATTTGCCCTAGGAACGCCAACACACTTAGCGGCTCAGAACTTTGCAACAAACCCGTCAGCATTACCACCAGCAAGATGGCCATCGGATCATTGGCACCCGACTCAATTTCTAACGTGCCGCCCACGCGCTCGTTAAGTTTAACGCCGCTATTGCGCAGTAAGCTGAATACCGCAGCCGCATCAGTGGAACCAACAATGGCGCCCAGTAATAAACCATAAATGAGTTTAACGTCTAAAAGCCAAGCTGCGAATGTACCAACTGAGGCGGTGGTTAATACAACGCCAAGGGTAGCAAGTGATAAAGATGGCCATAAAGCCACTCGGAAGGTGCTAGTTTTGGTTTGCATGCCACCATCAAGAAGAATGATAGCCAATGCAAGATTACCTACGAAGAAGGCAAGATTTGGATTGTCGAAATCCAACCGGCCTACCCCGTCTTCTCCTGCCAACATCCCGATACCGAGAAAGACAAGTAATAAAGGTAAGCCGACACGAACAGTAAATGAGCTAGCGAGAATACTAACTAATAACAATATCCCCGCTAAAAAGATAAAACTATTAGCGTCGATAGCCACATCCTATAAGCTAAAGCTGACCTGTAAGCGTTAAATATTTTTCCATTAACTGCTCTTCTGTTTCCTTATGATTTGGATCCAGAGGAATACAATCGACAGGACAAACTTGCTGACATTGAGGTTCATCAAAATGACCAACACATTCGGTGCATTTTGAAGGCTCAATTACATATATTTCTTCACCTTGAGAAATGGCCTCGTTCGGACATTCAGGTTCGCACACATCACAATTGATGCATTCATCTGTAATAATAAGAGACATACTTCTCTCCTAAAACCGCCACACTCTTCGGCGGTATCAATAACGACAATGAACAAAACCAAGATTAAATGGTTTTATAGTGTTCCTGTAAAACACGTTTGACTTCTGGGTTAACGAATTGCCCAAAGTCACCATTCAACGACGCAATTTCTCGAACTAATGTTGAAGAAATATAAGAGTGTTTCTCTGAAGGCGTCAGAAAAATACTTTCTACATCAGGTGCAATCGCACGATTCATATTGGCTAATTGGAATTCGTATTCGAAATCAGATACTGCTCGAAGACCACGAACAACCACCTGACCATTCACCGAACGAGTAAACTCGGTTAATAAGTTATCAAAACCCACAACTTCAACATTGGGCAAATGACCCAATACCTTTTTTGCCAATGAAATACGCAGTTCATGAGACAGGGCTGGACGTTTTTTCGGGCTCGCGGCCACCGCTACAATAACTTTGTTAAATAGCTTTGACGCGCGTTCAACCAAATCCGTATGGCCGTTTGTAATAGGGTCAAATGTCCCAGGATAAACCGCAATCGTACTCATAGCTTTCATCCAAAAAAATTAATAAAGGAGAACATGTCGGGCTGCTGGCGCTATAAATGCGCTCTAATTCCCGTTTAGGGGTCGCATCATATAGGAATACGACCTTGTTCTCAATTCGTCGAAACACAGTCCCCTATGTATCGACGTCATTGCGACTCATTTTATAGAATTAAATGCTGTAAGGTGCCAGCATTTGCTTCAAGAATGAAATCGCCAAGAAAATAAAGATCGGTGACAGATCAAGGCCACCTAAGGTTGGAATGAAACGCTGGCAAGTGCGATACAAAGGCGCGGTAATTTGCCCTACCAACATAGCGCCAGGATGATTTGCGCCCGGCGCCACCCAGCTCAGGATGACAGAAATAAGCATGGCCCAAAAATACAGATCCAGCAGATGATAAATGGTTCCTGCAACCGTATAAATAGCATAGCTGGTTGAAGAAATAACAGCACCACTAATCACGACAACTAATGCCACCGTAATAAACTGCACGAGAAACGCCAACACAAGAGTCGCTGTATCTAAGCGACCGATCGATGGAATCACTTTGCGCAAAGGCAACACGATAGGGCTGGTTGCTTTCACAATGCCTTGGCTAATTGGGTTATAAAAGTCGGCTCTTGTCAGTTGCAAAACCAAACGCAACAGCACAATAAACAAGTAAAGGTTACAAATAACCTTTACGAGCATTACAAATGGATCTGAGTACATGTTATTAATGTCCTTAAATTAATCTTTCGTGGCAGAAAAAGTTTTTGCCATTTCTTTCGAGCGCTCAACACACGCATGCATAGCATTCGCAACGATTTTATCAATATCAGCCGCCTCAAAAGACAACAAAGCCTGCTCTGTCGTTCCCTTTGGCGAAGTAATATTTTTTCGCAACTGATCAATAGGGTCTTCTAATTCAACAATCATTCGAGCCGCACCTAACATGGCATGGCTGGCTAGCTGACGACTTGTTTCTTCATCTAAACCTTGTTCTTTCGCATTTTTCACCATGGCTTCCACAAAACGGAAGAAATACGCTGGCGCACTTCCTGATAATGCCGTTACTGTGTGCATGTGCGCTTCGTCTTCTATCCACACGGAGCTACCAATGCTAGCAAAAAGTTCGCTTACCCACTCTTTCTGAGAGTCGTCTGTATATTGGTTAGCAATCAAGCCTGTCACACCCGCACCGAGCTGAGAAGGCGTATTTGGCATACTGCGAACCACCGCCACCGATTTCCCCAACCAAGTCGCCAGTGAATCAAGCTCTACACCTGCTGCCACGGAAATAAATAGCTGATCTTCACGGACAAAAGAAGCAAATTCCTTTACCACTGCTTGCATTTGCGCTGGTTTCACACACAACACAACCACATCCGCTTCGCTCACGGCTTGCTCATTCTCCGAATACATTGAAATGCCGTATTGCTGCTGGTAATACTCGCGTTTCTCTGGTGTTCTAGACGTTCCCATAATTCTATCAGCTGGGTAACCGCTCGCCAGCAAACCACTAAAAATGGCTCTGGCCATATTTCCAACACCGATAAAAGCAATACTTGGTTTCATTTCAAATCCTATTATTTCATTCTTTAAGCAGAGGCTTTATCGCCGTCTATTTTAAAACTCTATTTTTCATGCCTTAGCAGAATAATCACGCGCACCGAAAATCGCTGTTCCCACCCGAACCATTGTACTACTAGAGGCAACCGCTGCAGGTAAATCACCAGACATACCGATTGATAAGGTATCTATCATGCTATCGGATTTAGATAATTCAATGAACGCCTGCTGTAAAGGTTTATACACAAGACATTGCGCGGCAAAGTTTTCTTGTGGCGCCGGAATCGCCATTAGGCCTCTGAGCTGTAAATTTGGCAAACTGGAAACGAGAGCGACCATGTCGTTTAACTGTGACAATGACACGCCTGCTTTGCTTTCTTCACCGCTGATATTAATTTGGATGCAGACATTTAATGGCGGCATGCTCTCTGGACGTTGCTCACTTAGACGACGAGCGATTTTTTCACGATCAATAGAATGAACCCAGTCCATAGATTCAGCAATTAATCGTGATTTGTTAGATTGGATAGGGCCGATAAAATGCCATTCAATGTCGTCTAAATGCGCCAAAGCACTGCGTTTTTCTACGGCTTCTTGCACGTAGTTCTCACCAAATGCTCGCTGCCCTACATCGTAAGCAGCTTGAATTGCTTCAATGGGTTTGGTTTTACTTACCGCCAATAAACGAACGCTGCCCGCCAGCCGATCAAATTGCTGTTCAAGCTCTTCGATCTGTTGAGTCACGACCGCTAAATTCGCTCTAATCTCTTCAGTGTCGATGCGCTCTGCTTCAGTTGTCATATCGCCACGCCTCTTTGTTATCGATGTTAAAACCTAACGATCATTCCAATACATCAATCGATGATAAAGGAAGCGCCTCAAAAGGCGAAGCATAGCATTATTTTAAAAGACTGAAAAAAACTTAGAGGGTATAAAAATCCGTACTGGATTGAAAATATTTGCCATGGAATTCCATTCGGTAGCCGGGAGTATTTTTTAAAGAATCCGCAGCTGACGTTGCCGCGCTATAAAGCGCATCAAGAGATGAGTGCTCAGGATAAAAAGCAATACCAATAGACAAGCCGCCTTGTAACAGACTTTTGCCCGAGAACTGTTTGGCATTCAGAGACTGCAGTAATTTTTGCGCCACGATTTCAGCATCGGCTAAATTCTGAATACGAATCCCCATCACCAGTTGACGTCCACCAAAATAGGCAATTAAGTCATTATCACGCACCGTTTCCTGCATCACCTCAGCCAAGATTTTTAACTCGGCGTCTTTGATTGCTGATGAAGAAAGAATTTTTATCGAAAATACTGCAGCGCGCAAAAAATGACGACGCGCGTCTTTCAAAATAATGTTAAAACTGTTCTCGAAACTGTGTCGTCGTAGCAAACCAGTTGTGGGATCTCTATGACTATCTTCTAGTAATGATAGATCAGCTTGCTCCCTTTCAAATACGGCACTGAGCCAAGACGCATAACTGTCTAAAGCCAATGTCACCAGGTCATCTGCTAATCGATGGCGGTCTTGCTGAAATACCGCCAATAAATAAATCGTCCCCTTGCCATCCGACACACTAACCATAGAGACATCAGAAAAATCTTGTTTATCAATAAACGAATGCCAAACTTTCCAACCAGCGGCAGTTTGAATATTTTCCTCATGGCGTATTGGACAAGAAGGGCTTGCCGCAAAAGTCACTAACGCTTGGGGAATCTTACTAAGAAGGCTATTGGGAGTGAGCAAAGCGGCATTAACAGCGTCTGTATATTGCAGGCGCCATTGTAGGCAATCTTTGTCACTGGTAAGAAACAAACAATACGCGTTCGGCAGCTGCGCTTGCATCTTCACCCTGAAGCTATCCAGTAAACTACTGAGAACAGCGCCTTTGGCAATTGTTTGCAGCATGTGAGGCATGTCGCTGTACAATTTCTTTATGAAGTCTCGTTCTTTTTCAAGGCATGCAATACGAGACAGCATGGTCTGCTGCTGTTCTGACTGTATATTTAAGGTGTCGATAGACATAAAAACCACATCCGTTTGTAATTCAAACTAGATTAACGGGCGAATATCAAAAGTAAAGAAATAGTAAGGCCCGACCAAGGAAAAACTTGGCCAAACCATACTAAAAAGAACGTTTATGCAACTTGATAAACGCGTTGGCCAGAAATATATGTGGTCAACACTCTTCCCACAAATTCTTCACCAAAGTAAGGGGAGTTATGACCTTTTGTTCTACGCCCTTCATAATCCCAAGTCCAGCGCACAGTGCTATCAAACAAAACAAAGTCAGCAAAGCTACCCACAGACAAAGACCCTGCCTCTAAACCAAAGCAGGCAGCTGGGCCCGAGGTTAAGCATTTCAGAACGGTGGTGAAATCCAAATCCCCTTCGTCCATCAGTAACATGGCCAATGGTAACAAGACCTCGACGTTTGCCATGCCCGGTTCTGTTGCCGCGAAAGGAGCAGTTTTCGCCATCTTTTCATGGGGCTGATGATCAGAGCAAATCGCCGTAATCACACCAGCTTTGATCCCCTCAATAAGCGTCAAGCGATCTTCATCACTGCGCAAAGGTGGCAACACATGATAATGCCCATCAAAGCCACTTAACACTTGATCATTTAGCAGCAAGTTATGTACCGCAACATCGGCCGTCACATCCAAACCTGATGCTTTTGCATCGGCAATCATTTCAACAGACTTGGCGCAAGACAGTCGAGCAAAATGCGCGCGTACGCCCGTTTTCTCAACCAACAATAAATCTCGCATTAGAGCGATGGTTTCCGCTTCTTCAGGAATCCCTGCCAAACCGTGCATTGTCGACATCAAGCCTTCATGGGCACAGCCCCCTTCTGAAAGGCTGGACTCATCAGGATGGAAGACGACCAACAAATCATGCGTCGCTGCGTATTCAAGCGCTCTGGACAATACTTTCGTACTGGCCATAGGGTGACGATGATTCGACAGCGCAATACACCCCGCTTCCGTTAAGGCAACCATGTTGCTAAGTTGTGCGCCTTCTAACCCTTGGGTCAATGCCCCAAGAGGAAACACATTCGCCATTCCGGCTTCATCGGCTTTATCTTGAATCAATGCCGCCACTGCAGGCGTATCGACAATCGGTCGCGTGTCTGGTGGGCAGACCAAGGTAGTAATACCGCCGGCGACAGCTGCACGACCTTCTGTCGCAATGCTGCCTTTTTGCGTTTGACCAGGCTCACGCAATGACACGGCAAGATCCACCAGGCCAGGTAAAATCCACTGACCAGAGGCATCGACCACTTCGGCATTCTCGAAGCCTTCTGGCGCCTCACCGATCGCAACGATTTTTTGATTATCGATGAACAATTCCGTTACTGCGTCGATGTCTTGACTTGGGTCGATCAAACGACCGTTTTGAATACGTAATTTCATACTATTCTTCATCCTTCACAGCTGGCGATTCGTCTCTTTGCAATTGCCCACTCATGGCCATAGACAATACCGCCATACGCACTGCAATACCGTTTGTCACTTGGTCTAAAATGACCGATTGTTTACCATCAGCAACGTCCGAGGAAATTTCCACGCCACGGTTAATCGGGCCTGGGTGCATCACTATCGCATCCGGTTTTGCCCAAGCGAGACTGTCTTCGGTCAAACCATATAAACGATAAAATTCGCTTTCGCTCGGTAGCAAGGCACCTTTCATGCGTTCTTTTTGAAGGCGCAACATCACCACCACGTCTACACCGTTAAGGCCCGCTTCTAGGTCGTGGCAAATTGTCGCGCCCATCTCAGCAAAGAAACTCGGCACTAAAGTTTTAGGCCCCACTAAACGCACTTCGCTCACGCCCAAGGTTGTTAGTGCTTGAAGCTGAGAACGGGCGACACGTGAATGAAGAATATCACCAACAATCGCGACTTTTAGCCCTTCAAAGCTACCTTTGTGACGACGAATCGTCAGCATATCTAGCATGGCTTGCGTTGGGTGTGCATGACGACCATCGCCAGCATTAATAATCGCGACATTCGGCGTGCAATGCTCAGCAATAAAATGCGCCGCACCGCTGTCGGAATGACGAACAATAAACATGTCGCTTTGCATCGCTTCTAAATTTTTTAGGGTATCTAGTAAAGATTCCCCTTTCGAAGTGGCTGATGTTTCAATATTTAAGTTGATAACATCGGCAGACAAACGCTTGGCGGCGAGTTCAAAAGTAGTACGTGTACGAGTGGAGTTTTCGAAAAATAAATTGACTACGGTTTTGCCACGTAGCAGAGGAACTTTCTTAACGGATTGCTCACCCATAGAAAGAAAGGAGTCGGCTCGATCCAGAATCTCCGTCAAAATGGTTTTATCTAATCCATCCAACGTTAGAAAATGCTTAAGCTGGCCGTGTTCATTTAACTGTAATGCCCGAGGCTCGGATCGCATCATGGTTTGCTTTCCTCAAACTGCAAAGACGACATGGTCGTCATTCTCTATTTTAAATAGGAAGTCTAGATAGGAAAATGCCCGGTACAGACAATCTGCAGCCGGGCATTAGTAGCACGAAACGGTTATTCCATCTTGTGTTTTGATGAAATGTCATTCTTGCAACCGCCGCACCGTTAATCTTATCCATACGTTAATTGTCGTACGTGTTCGACAAAAAATAAAGCTTTGTCGCGCATATTAATTAGCATCAATGATTGAGACACTCAAGTTTTCGGGGCCCACCAACTTGACCCTTTGTTCAGGATTAAGAGTCAATCGCTCACCGACAATATCCGCCACAATCGGCAGCTCATGCTGACCAAGGTCATACAGAATGGCTAGAGTCACACTGGCTGGTCGGCCAAAGTCGAATATCTCATTCATCGCTGCACGAATAGTACGGCCTGACATAAGCACGTCATCCACTAAAATAACATGACGGTCTTCTGTTGCAGGCAACAAGGTTTGATTCACTTTAGGGTTCAAACCTGCTTTGGTAAAATCATCGCGGTAAAAGGTGATATCCAGTGTCGCCAAAGGCTCACTGGTTGGCACGGCTGACATTAAACGCTCTGCCACCCACACGCCGCCAGAATGAATACCAACGACAATCGCGTCTTCAATGTTTTTCTGCTCACAATAGGCTGCTAATTGCGTTTGCATTGACGCTAGAGATTGCTCTAAATCTAACTTCATTATTTCTCAAACCTTGCTAATAAATTCTTTAAAAACCGCTACTCAAACTCGTTTGCTTAATGAGATTCTGCAAACCATGTTTCGACAATCATTTGTGCGGCCAACCCATCTACCGAGTTTTCTTTAAAATTACGGTTCCCCCCACGAGCGATAACCTGCCCTTTGGCTTCATAAGAAGACAAGCGTTCGTCCATCATATGGTATGGAAGATTAAAACGTCCATGCAAGCGTTTAGCAAACTTGCGCGCACGTTGACACATCTCATTTTCTGTACCGTCCATATCTAGAGGTAAGCCCACAACAAACGCATCCGGCTTCCACTCTTCAACGATACGAGTAATCTCTTCCCAATTAGGGATACCATCTTTTGCTTTTAATGGATCCAGCGGCTGGGCGGTGCCGGTGATACTTTGACCAATTGCCACCCCCATTCGCGTCGTGCCAAAATCAAAGCCCAACACTGAACGAGCAGTATTGGGCTTATGGTTATCGTCTAAAGACGTACCTGTCGAGATTGACGCTGTCATTAACCATGTCCTATATCCGGTGAAAGTCTTGTCATATCAATTCCCAACACGCGCGTCGCGGCGGTAAATTGCATATCACTTGGTGTGTGGAATAATACGTCTAAATCCGCCTCACATACCAGCCAATCATTATTGGCAATTTCACCTTCAAGCTGACCTGCGTCCCAACCAGCGCAACCTAACGTAATACGAAAGGCTTCAGGCCCTGTGCCTTGCGCAATTTCTTCCAACGCTTCTAACGACGCAGACAAAGAAACCTCATCGGTAACAGGCAAAGTATTACTCCAAACTTTATCTGCTGTGTGCAGAATAAAACCACGCTCTGCTTCTACTGGACCACCAGTGTATATTGGCTCAGAGGTTAAGCGTGGGTTTTGAATTTGAATGCCGAGATGGTCTGCCAATTCGGTAAAATCAACATTTGAGGGACGATTGATGATAATCCCCATGGCACCGGCTTTGGTATGTTCACACAGATAAATAACAGTGTGTTCAAAATGTGGGTCGTCTAGATGTGGCATTGAAATTAAAAAGTGATTTTTAAA
Source organism: Marinomonas alcarazii (assembly GCF_003208215.1). Lineage (GTDB taxonomy): Bacteria > Pseudomonadota > Gammaproteobacteria > Pseudomonadales > Marinomonadaceae > Marinomonas > Marinomonas alcarazii. Next base: position 221,692 of record NZ_QKLW01000003.1, on the reverse strand, counting down.
CGAATCGAAAAATGTATTCATAGTCATGTGCCCTCTTTAAATTGATGACAGCGCAAGAAACGCGCCTGTTACTAAAACCTAAGAAGTACTTGAACCTGAGACCAAACTTGCCAACAAAAACGAAAATATAGACAGTAGAGAAGTGCGAAAGAAGACGGCAAATGTAAACAGCCGACCCACCCAGTATAGGACAAACTGAGAATTAACCCACCCCTCTTTGACAATTTATTACCGAATCCCTTCAAAACTTGCTTTTCAAGCAGTAAACTAACCTTTCTGATCCTTTAATCAGAATGAAAAAACCATGCGTTTAGGAGGCCTGCAGTGCCCTTAACATCATCACAACACGTACAAATTGAATCGGCTAACGCTGAGATGTTTGATCGTCTGCATTCGATGAGTTTGGCGCAATGGGTTCAGCACTATCAAGCAGAAACCGTGGACTTGCGCTACTTTTTCCACAGCGGCTGGTCGTCTTAGATTCCCTATATTGTTCTCGAAAATTCTCCGTATCCGTCTATGATCAAACGGTACCTATTCAGACAAAAAAGCCAGCATTTGGCCTATAGGAAACACTCATGCAATTACAAGCCATTGATTACACAAGCCCAACCGCCGCAGAAGACTTTGTAAAATCTCTACGTGAAACCGGCTTTGGTGTTCTAAAAAACCACCCAATAAAAAAACAGCTTGTCAGCGACATCTACCAAGATTGGCAAGAGTTCTTTGCGGATGAGAGTAAATACGACTACCGCTACAATGTTGGCCCTCAAGACGGTTACTTCTCGCCAAAAGTTGCTGAAACTGCCAAAGGCCACACCAAGCGAGATATAAAAGAATACTTCCATTACTATCCTTGGGGACAATGCCCAGCCAAGCAGAAGCCATTTTTAGAGCAATATTATGGCGAGGCCACCCGCTTGGCCGAAGAACTCCTCTCTTGGGTAGAACAGCATTCCCCTGCAGACGTAGCGAAGCATTACTCACAGCCGCTTTCCAGCATGGTAGAAGGTAGCCAGCAAACCTTACTGCGTATTTTGCATTACCCACCACTAAAAGGTGATGAAGAGCTCGGTGCGATTCGTGCAGGCGCTCATGAAGACATTAATTTATTAACAATACTTCCCTCTGCCAACGAGCCAGGATTACAAGTGAAAGCCAAAGACGGCACTTGGATGGACGTACCCTGTGACTTTGGTACGCTAATCGTCAATATTGGTGACATGCTACAGGAAGCCTCTGGAGGGTATTTCCCATCCACTTCACACCGAGTCATTAATCCAGAAGGCGCAGACAAAACCAAATCACGTATTTCTCTGCCTCTGTTTTTGCACCCAAAGCCAGAAGTCGTACTTTCTGAACGCCATACAGCAAAAAGCTATTTGCATGAACGCTTAGTCGAATTGGGTGTTTTACCCGCCTAGTATTAATGAAGTAAGAACACAAAAAAGCCACGGCTCATCATTGAAATATGAGCCGTGGCTTTTTTATTAAACGCTAAGGGATATCAACTAACAGCTGAAGACCTCTATTTATTCGCGTCGATTAATGCTTTAAGTCGACGCTCCTGTTCGGCTGTCGGCATAGTTAAAGGCGCTCTCACCGCCCCAGCAGATCGACCAATCTGTGACGCCCCAGATTTAATAAGGCTCACCGCATAACCCTTTTTCTCATCACGTAATCGACAAAATGGAATAAAGAAATCCTGAATAATAGAGGTAACTACCGCCTTATTTCCCTCTCGCAATGCCTTGTAAAAGCGGTTTGCCATTTCTGGCATAAAGTTAAAAACGGCTGAAGAATACGTATTTACACCAATTGAAAGGTAAGCCTCTGCAAAAATTTCTGCTGTTGGTACACCACCGATATACACCAATCTATCGCCAACTGTTTTAATCGTATCATTCAAAGCGGCGATGTTGCCTACACCATCTTTTAATGCAATTAAATTTGGATTATTCGCAGCCAACAATTTGACGTTTTCCGCACTTAAAATACCGTTACCACGGTTATAATAAATGAACTGAATAGGGCTGCTTTGCATAATCTGAGAAGCGTACTCAACAATACCGTCTTCTGGGCACTCTGTTAAAAACGGCGGCATTAATAGAATGCCATCACAGCCTGCTTCTTGTGCAGCCCGAACAAACGCCTTAGCTTCAGCAACACTGCGTCCTGCACTGGCAATAACAGGAACTCGGCCAGCCACAGTCTCAACAGCAATTTTTACAATTTGCTTATATTCCGCTAAATCCAAAGAGAAAAATTCGCCCGTCCCACCGGCAACAAACACAGAAGAGACATCATGCTCAATAAACCATTCAATCCGAGCCTTATAAGTTTCCGGGTTAAATTGCCCTTTTTCATCAAAATCTGTCACGGGAAACGAAAGCAAACCATCACTAAGAGACGCCCGAATACGCTCGACGGAAAGTGTCATAACAACATCCTCTTTATTATTTTTCTAGGGTTAAAACGCATATTTTGGTTACACAAAATCCTACCCAATAAATTGAGTAGTAAAGCTAATCAAGTTATTTTGATTTAATCGAAATCAACTCTGACGTAAGCGCTAATCTTCATAGTGCCCCGCACTGACGAATAGCCCTCCTTGAAAACGTACCGCAGGGTCATTTGGGTCTGTCTGCTCTTCTTGTAAATAGGCTTCATTTTCAAATACCGCAGAAGAATCCTTTGGCGTCCAACCTATAAACTTGGCATAGCGATTATCCCACCATGTACTTGGGTTATCAGATACACCATATATTACCGTGCAGCCTAATCGATCTGCGGCATATACTTTTTTGATCAAATCAGTCAAATCCCCTTCACTTAACCAAGTCGATAACATGCGACGATTGCGCGGCTTAGGGAAGCAAGAACCAATGCGGACTAATGCTGATTCAATACCAAATTTATCGTAATAATACTGTGCTAATAACTCACCAAAGCCTTTTGATAACCCATAAACACTATCTGGTCGCATTGGGCTGTGGGCATCTAACAGAGTTTCTCTCTCGTGAAAGCCAATTACATGATTGGAGCTAGCAAAAAAGATACGCTTTACGCCATTTTTCCTAGCCGCTTCATATAAATTGTAAGAACCTTTGATGTTGCCATGCAGAATACTGTCAAAGGTGTTTTCAGTTGAAACGCCTCCGAAGTGCACAATAGCATCACACCCTTCAACTAAGGACATAACCGCATCGGCATCACCTAGATCACAATGCACATACTGTTCGTTCGCCTTTAAATCATCGACCTTAGCAATATCTGAAAGACGAATCTCAGTCGCCCAATCATTTAATCGGGAACGCATTACGTTACCTAAATGACCTGCAGCCCCTGTGATTAAAACACGTTTCATTTTTACTTCTCTGGTCATAAAAATGCCTCTATTGTTATGAGTTTATCCAGCTAGGCAAAGTCATAGACACCGCCGGAATATATGTCACCAGCATCAGTGCTGCCAGAATGGCCAAGTAAAATGGCCAAATGCTTTTTACTGCTCTTTGAATGGGCACTTCACCAATGGCACAACCCACAAACAAACAACCACCAACAGGCGGCGTACAAAGCCCCAACCCCAAGTTCATCATCAGCATCACACCAAATTGGATTGGGTCCATTCCCAGACCAACAGCAACAGGTAAGAAAATAGGAGTACAAATTAAAATCAGTGCCGCCATGTCCATAATCATGCCTAACAAAAGCAAAATCAGATTCATTAGCAAAAAGATAATTATCGGATTATCCGAAACCGACGTAAGCGCACTGGCTAGCACTTTAGGAACTTCATAGAGGGCCAGCATGTAACCAAATGCGCCTGCACAACCAACCAGAATCATCACCATTCCCGTTGTTTTTACCGAACGGATAACGGCAATCCAAAAGTCTCTTAAGCTTAAAGAGCGGTAAACAAACGCTGTAATGACGATCGCATATAAAGCACCAATAGCCCCAGACTCAGTCACAGTGAAGATGCCTGATAAGGCGCCACCGACGACAATAATCGCGGTGATTAAGCCAGGAAACGAGGCAATAAACGCCACAAAGATAAAACGCCATCCCGCAAATTGTTCTGTCGGAAAATTCCTGCGAATCGCGATCCAACGAGCAACAAAACCCAACAACAAACACATTAAAATTCCGGGGACAATGCCAGCAATAAACAAGCTGGCAACTGAAATGCCACCACCTGCGGCAACCACATACAAAATCATATTATGACTGGGTGGAATCATGATGCCTGCGATAGAAGAACTTACCGTTACGTTCACGGCATAGTCGTCGTCGTAGCCTTTTTCCTTCATCACAGGAATAAGCAAAGACCCTAGAGCAGATACATCCGCTACCGCTGACCCAGAAATACCACCGAACAACATACTCGAAAAGACGTTAACCTGCCCTAAACCACCACGCATCCAGCCTACACTGGCAGACGCCAAGCGAATCAAACGTGCTGCAATACCACCATGCAACATCAACTCACCGGCAAAAATAAAGAATGGAATAGCCAATAAAGAGAAGGTAGACATACCAGCTACAATACGCTGGAAGCCAATCATAATTGGCAGACCTTCGTACCAAAATGCACTGATCGCAGCCATACCTAGTGCAAACGCCACCGGCACACCAACCACAGTTAATAAGGCAAAAATGCCTAATAGAATTGCTAAGCCCATGCTATCGATCCCCTTCTGAAGCGGATTTATTCACTGCTTCCTGAGGCGAAAACAACGCAACTACGCCATTGAACACACGGAAGGAAGAGAAAAGAAAAATTAGAATGCCCGCAGTCACTACCGGAATGTAACGAATGCCATCGGGAATCCCTAATAAAGGAATGTTGCGACTCCAAGCAAAAGAAGCCAGTTCATGACTGAAATAAGCCATAGCAACACCAAATACCAAGAGCGTTAGATCAATAAAAATATCGACGCACCTCATGCTCTTCTCTGGTAGCACCAAAGACAGCATTTCAACGCTTAAATGCGTACGTTGATGAATACCGACTGAAGCACCTAAAAAAGTGATCGCAGTAACCAACAACATAGCCATTTGCTCGACCCAAGTTGGGGTATCATTTAAGACATAACGACCAAATACTAACCAACCGAACGACAAAACAAGAATGACCATACACACACCAGAAATGCTCATAGCAATGACTGACAACAGGTCAAGAAAACGCTTCACTATTGGTTCTTTTATAGGAGAAGAATTCATCACATTACTCGCGATAAAAATCATCGAATTGCCGCCACCCAACACCAAAGCGTTCGATGGCAGCGCTTAATTCACTCTACGATTTATTTCGTGTTGCGAATTTTTTCGATTAATGGAGCCAAGGTAGGATTATCTTTGACCGCTTTAGCATAAACAGGCGCCATCGCATCTTGGAAAGCCGATTTGTCTTCGATTTCTGTGATTTGAATACCTGCTTTGATTAGCTTTTCACGGCTCTCGGTGACTTTTTCAGCCCACAGCTTGCGTTGAAACTCTGCACTGTCTTGTGCGGCTTTGCGAACGGCTTTTTGGTCTTCCGGAGACAACTTAGCCCATGCTTTTGCACTGACACTCAAGGTTTCAGGCAAAATAAGGTGCTGAGTCAAAGAATAATATTTTGCGACTTCGAAATGATTACTAGAGTCATAAGATGGCCAGTTGTTTTCAGCGCCATCTACTACACCAGTTTTAAGAGATTGGTACACTTCAGAGTAAGCCATTGGTGTTGCGTTACCACCAAGCGCTTCTACCATGCCAACATAGAGCTCGTTATTCATTACACGAAACTTCATGCCCTTCATGTCTTCAGGTGTTTTTATCGGTTTACGTGAATCGTAAAAGGAGCGAGATCCAGAATCATACCAAGCCAAAGAGATGATCCCTTTTTTCTCCATTGCTTTACTTAACTCGTCACCCACAGGGCCATCCATAACACGATGCATGTGTTCAACATCTTTGAAAATGAAAGGTAAAGAAACGACATTGACTTCTGGCACAGAGGCGCCGATCGGGCCTAAGTTAAATTCCGCAAAATCGATACCGCCAACTTGCATCATTTGGATCGCATCTTCTTGGCTACCAAGAATAGCGCCATTATAAACTCGACCACTGACACGACCATCAGTCGCTTTCTCAGCTTCTTTTATAAAAGACTCCATCGCTACTGTCACTGGATAGCCAGCAGGATGGACATTCCATCCCTTCCAATCCGCTTGCGCTAAGGGTGCAAAACATGAAGCGGCTAAGGCACCACTAACCAGTAAAGCAGACCCGATTTTTTTAGTGGAAAATTTTTTTATCATTGTTATTTCTCCTTTTTCGTCACCAGTATCATTATAGGTGGCGGTTTATGTTGTCGAGATGATCGTTTAGGCAAAACACATATAACCAACCATTAATTTGTATCATAAGATCTATTTGTAATACAACAGACATCATATGACTAACTCTAAAAATACTATGAGCTACTTATAAAGTAGCCAGAATTTAAAGAAAAACCAGAGTCATCATATGTGATACACTACCTACCACTTATACACGTAATGTAAATCGAGAAATAATAGGCCATTATAAAAATGCCAGAAAAAGACAACACCAAATTACGCCTTCCACAACGAATCGCGATACGACTGCGGGATAAAATTACGCAAGAAAAACTCGTACCGGGAGATAAGCTACCAACAGAGCCAAGTTTGATAGCGGAGATGGGCGTCAGCAGAACCGTCCTTCGCGAAGCAATTGCTACCCTTAAAGCAGAAGGTTTAGTTGAAGCAAAACAAGGTGTTGGCGTCTTTGTATCCAGTCCTAAAACGGAAACCATGGCAAGCTTAGCGCAAAGTGAGATGACCTTAACGGCGATCATAGAAACGATCGAAATACGCATTGCACTTGAGGTTGAAAGCATTGCATTAGCGATATCACGCAGTTCACTAGCACAAGAAGCAGAAATTTATCGATGCTTTGATCTTCTGGAGCGTCAACTCAAAACCCAAAAAAATGCTGAAAAAGAAGACTATGATTTCCATCTTGCGATTGCTAACGCCAGTAACAACCAGCACTTTGTAGATCTACTGTCTATATTAGCTAAGCGTTCTATCCCGCGCACTCGCTTACATGATGAAGCGAACATCACTCAGCAACCAGGGCTTGAAGAGATATTAATACAAGAACATAAAGCCATCATTGATGCTTATGCAGAAAAAGATGTCGAAGCTGCAAAAAAAGCCATGAGAGCTCACTTAACAAGCGGGCTTGGGAGATATAGAGAGTTGATTAGAGAAATAGACAGAGGTCATTCATAGTATGACTAAACAACCTCTTATCCAGTCTCTAGTTTTTTAAACGATTAAGCCCATTAAGCGCTCGTTAGCTTAACGATAATAGGCACACAAATTACAATGATCACCGACGAGATTAACGTCGAGCTCGCTATAGCATTTGCAGTCGACCTACCGTCATCTCCTTTCGACACAGCCGAAACATAAGCCGATGCGGCAGTGGGCGCACTTAAGAATAAAAAGAGATAGAGTATTTCTTTTTGAGTAAAGCCAAGCCAAAAAGCAATAAAGGTAAACAAAAACGGGCTGATCAGCACCTTACTCAGAATGGCAAAAGAAAAAAACCTAGGTAATTGAAGACCACTTGTTGCCAGAGCACCACCAATGCACACTAACGCCAAAGGCAATGTAACGCCACCAATCAAGGAGCCAGTTTTTACAACAAAGCTTGGCAACTGCAAGGCACACACATTCGCCAACACCCCAAGAATAATAGCCAGTATAAGCGGATTCTTCGCCATGTTTTTCAACATTGAACGAATGTGCAAAGCGCCATCGCTGTATCGGGTCAAAATCACTTCTGCCAAAACATTAAAAAGCAGCACACTTAAGCCTGACATAACCCCACCAATAGCAACCCCTTCTTCACCAAACATATTGACGGCCAGAGCCAAGCTAAACACACCACAATTGCCACGAAAGGCTATTTGTACAAAAACACCACGCTGGGCGGAAGGCAACGAAATGCGAATGGCGAGAAACCAAGCAAGCAAAAAAGTTAGAAAAATAGAAAGGACAAAATATAGCGCAAAATTCAAGCGGATAAGACCGCTGAGATTATTAGAGTACAAGCCTAAAAATAATAATGTGGGCATGCACACTTTAAAAACAAATCGAGAGCTAACAAAAATAAAATCGTCGTTAATCAGCTTAATTCGTCTTAAAAAAACACCCATCGCGACCATAAGCAAAACGGGGGCCGCCACATCCAATATAACGCTTTTTGCATCTAACAACATAAACTCCCTAAAAAGGACTCTAGTAACCTCATAGGTTAATAGAGTTCTCTATAAACATATAAAAATGTCTATTTTATACCAACTTCTTATTTATCAAATGAGGAATATTCAAGGGATTTTATCTAAAGCCAAAACGTCTATAACGGTTAGCAGAAATACTCTGGAAACTCCTCCTGCAAAATACGTACTCGCGAAATAGTGCCCGCCAAATGATCACGCATCGCCTCAAAGGCCTTCTCTTGTGAACCACTCTCTATCGCATCAACAATTGCCGTATGTCCAGCCAGAACACTGCGAATCTTGCCTTCAGAAGGCAAATGTAAACGTCGCACACGATCCATATGCCCAGATCTTGAACGCACCAATTTATACAAAGACTCATGCCCTATTGCACTAAACATTGAGCGATGAAACAGCTCATCCAGTTTAGCAAACATGATAATGTCCTCGCTGTCTGCGGTAGAAACCTGTTCCTGCATTGCAACAATTTCTCGCAGTTGAGAAACAACCCCCTCATTTGGCATCTGCGTTAACTGTCGCACCACTTCAAACTCCAGCGCCTCTCGGAGAAAGTGACTCTGCTCTAACTGTTTTATATCTATATAAGATACTTCCGTACCAGACTGAGGCTTAACATTCACCAAGCCAACTTGTTCAAACCTCAATAAGGCTTCTCTGACCGGTGTTTGACTGACTTTATACTCACTACAGAGCTCACCTCGAACAAGCTGGGATCCTGGCGGAAGCTCTAAACTTACAATACGACGCAATAGATCATCATACACACGATCAACAGCAGTACGAGGCAAGTCGTTACTCTGCTCTAAATAATTTTTAATCAAATAATTATTCTTATGATTCATAAGATTGAAGCCATATTTTGCCTTAAATAGTGAAGTCATTATCTCAGAGGCGTTTACAGCACGGAAGAAAAAAGACTTGCGCATCACAATTAATATATTAGTATATGAATAACAAAACAAACTAATATATTAGTATATAAGAAACCATGAAGAGTAATTCCTAACAATAAATCTAAAAATCAGGAGAAGAACAATGCCTCTCAAGTCCATACCTAAAACGCTTGCTGCAACTCTACTTACAACAGGGTTAGCATTCTCAGTAGCCCCAACTTACGCTGAAACACTGAAGGTCCAAACCAGCTTTAATGCGTCACACATCAGTTTGACTCGCTTAAATCAAGTATGGATTCCTAAACTAAAAGAAATGACCGGCGGCGATCTAGAAATAGAATTATTGCCAATAGGCTCTGTGGTCTCCCATAAAGAAACACCTGTTGCGGTTTCCATGGGGATTTTGGATGGCGATTTAACCGCAACCAGTTATTTTGCAGGTAAGGACCCCGCGTATGCCTTGATGGGTGACTTGATTGCAGGCTATGACACCCCAGCGCAAATTGAAGAATTTTGCATGCAAGGTGGCGGTAAAGAGCTACTACAAAAGATGTACAACAAATACGATCCAGGCGTTCATGTCATTGGCTGCAGTTCTGAAAAACGCGAAGCCTTCGTATCGAAAGTACCTGTTCGTGGTGTCGCTGATATGAAGGGGCTGAAAGTTCGCTCTCCCGAAGGCCTCGCTGCAGATGTGTTTCGTCGTGCGGGTGCAGCGCCCGTATCTCTACCTGGCTCAGAGGTATACACCGCTCTAGAGAAAAATGTGATTGATGCCGCCGATTCCTCGGCTTACGCAAACAATGATGCCAGCGGCATGCACAAAGTCGCTAAATACCCAATTTATCCAGGCATTCACTCAATGCCTTTTATGCAATTCACCATCAATGAAGCAACCTGGAACAAAATCGATAAAGAAGACCAAGCGGCTCTAACAGAGTGGTTCTTGAGCGCATACGCAGACCTACGCACCTATCTGGATGCTAAAGATAAAGAACTGGTCGCACGCGACAAAGCCAAAGGCGACATTACCGTCATCGACTGGCCTCAATCCGAGCGAGACGATTTCCGTAAGATCGCGAAACAAGCATGGGAAGCATTCGGTAGTGCCTCACCTCTGGCAACAGAAGTGTACAAAGCACACGTTAAATTCATGACCGAAAAAGGCCTACTCTAGCCCAAGAGTGATTTACCACTAGCGGCGGCTGGGCATTGTCCCGCCGTCGCATCTTCCACATAAAAATAAGCCTCCCCATGCAGTAGGCTGATAGATCAGGTGAACACTATGTCCAAAACTCAAAGCCTCAACGCTGATGACATTGTCGAAATTGCCGACGACAACCCGATTGAGCATGCGCAGCAGCATGAAGAATTCGAATACACACCCATAGATCACTTTAGCCACTTTTCTGGCATTGGGGTTTCGCTGCTTTACCTTGTTGCAGCCGGTGCCACCTTATGGGAAGTAGTTGCCCGCTATGTGTTTAACTCGCCAACACAATGGGCATTTGAAGTGGTGATGGTGCTATGCGCCGCAAGTTGGATGCTGTCAGCAGGCTACATCACACTAAAGAAACGCCATATTGGTATTACGGTGATTCATAATATCGTCTCCCCTAAAGCTCAATGGCGTCTTGACTTATTTGCATCCAGTATTGGTATTGTTGCGCTATTCCTGTTGCTATCCGATGCTTCCATGCGCGCCTACATGGCGATAGATCATATTGAACGTACCGGTAGTGCGTTTAACTCCCCCATGCCGATGCTATTAAAAACCTTACTGATGCTGGGTGGGTTTATGTATCTCGCTCAGCTAACCGTTAACCTATGGCGTCACGTGAACAGCCGATGGGCCAAAGCAGCGGTGAAGTTAATCGGTCTATTTATGGTGTTGTACTTTATTAATGGTGTACTGGCCTATATTTCTGGACCTGGATCGATTTTCGACGGCGTGAGCGGTTACTTCTCAGCGGTAGGCCAAAGCCTAGACCCAAGCGCAGCACTGGACATGCGCTCTTATAGCTTAGGGGCCATATCCTTAATTATGGTCGCGATGCTGGTGTCTTTGATGATGACAGGTATGCCGCTGGGCATCGTAACCTTGATCGTCTCAGTCGTTATGGCTGTTGCGTTTTTTGGACCGCGTGGGTTGTACCTAGTATCTGCAAACACAGCAGCATTGCTTGACCATTACACCTTGATAGCTATTCCCTTTTTCGTATTAATGGCGACGATCCTAGAAAAGTCAGGCATCGCAGAAGATTTGTTCGATGCCATGTCGATATTCGCAGGCAATCTACGCGGCGGCGTGGCAGTACAAACCGTAGTTGTGGCGGTTATTCTCGCGGCCATGTCCGGTGTGATGGGCGGTGAAATTGTAATGCTTGGCCTTGTGGCTTTGCCTCAAATGCTGCGCTTAGGCTATGACCGAAAAATGAGCATTGGCCTAATTTGTGCTGCAGGCGCCCTGGCTACCCTGATTCCACCTTCGATCATCATGATCGTTTACGGTCTATCTGCTGAAGTCGCCATTGGTGATCTATTTATGGCTGGGGCCGTACCTGGGCTAATGCTGGCTGTCTTCTATGCACTGTATGTTCTGATTCGTGTGCACATTAACCCTAAATTAGCGCCAACGGCGAAAGAAGTAGCAGAACTAACAGGTGAAGAGCGTAAGCTGTCTAAAGCTCGCCTGAGCGCAGTATTCTTGAGCATTATGCTAATCGGCTGTGTAATGGGATCCATCTATGGCGGTATTGCTTCAGTCACCGAAGCGGCGGCAGTGGGTGCCTTGGGAGCCATGATTGTTTCAGCGGTGCGCCACGAGTTCAAATGGTCCATGCTTAAAGCTTCATTAGTCGGCTCTATGGCGACAGTGGGCACCATCATTTGGTTAGTCCTTGGCTCAGTATCGTTTGTTGGTATTTTTAACTTAATTGGTGGCGCGGACTTTATGCGCTCACTCTTTATGAACCTTGGCATTCCAGCTATTGGCGTGATCTTGGTAATGATGCTGATTTTGGTGATCTTAGGTACTTTTATGGAATGGATCGCCATCGTTCTAATTACGGTTCCTGTTTTTGCTCCTGTTGTTATGACTCTAGCACCTGAACTTGGACTGACAGCAGATCAAGCGAAAGTCTGGTTTGGTATTCTGTTTGTTCTCAACATTCAGATCTACTTCTTATCACCACCGTTTGGTCCGGCCTGTTTTTGGCTCAAATCAGTCGCACCAAAAGACATTTCCCTACAAGAAATTTTTATCTCTGTATTGCCATTTATCGGCTTACAAATTGTCGGGTTGATTCTCGTTATGAGCTTCCCTCAAATCGCCCTTTGGCTTCCCGAAATACTCGGAAATTAACCTAGGAGAATCTTTATGATTGGTCACGATAATCAGTCTGAAATTGACCGTTATGGCGTTGCACCTTGGATTGCGGGGGGCATTGTTGCCACCATTCTAATCGTCTGTATGTTTGCTCTCGCTGCAGGTTTTGCCTAGCGCTTTAGGATATTAACCATTTACATTTTTTAACCTTCTTATTGATGGCAAAAGCCATCGATAAGACTCCCTTTTATCAGGAGATAACCGTATGTCATGTATAAAACAAATTGAAATTACGCCTATTGCGTTCCGCGATCCTCCACTACTCAATGTTTATGGCGTTCATGAAGCATGGGCCTTGCGCACCATTATTGAAATAAAAACCGAAGACGGTAATTACGGTTTAGGCGAAAGTTATGGTGACGAACAGACGATCAGTCAATTGCGCCAAGTCGCGCCACATCTAGTGGGCATGGATGTTTTCAATGTCAATGCGATCCGTAACAAAATTGAATCCGTTGTCACTCTACCTGATCCAAATTCAGGGCTAGACATCGCCCCAGGTACATTGGGTGCAACCACGGTACCACGTATTTTCTCAGTCTTCGAAGTCGCTTGCTTAGACCTGATGGGCAAGATTACAGGCCGTCCTGTGTGTGATTTATTAGGCGGTAAAGTACGCAATGAAGTCGCCTACAGCGCTTATCTATTCTACAAATTTGAACGTCATGGCTTTACCGAAGATCCATGGGTAGATACGTGGGGCGAGGCAGTAACGCCAGAACAAATCGTTGCGCAAGCGAAGAAAATGATTGATCAATACGGCTTCCAATCGATCAAACTAAAAGCAGGGGTATTTGAGCCTGAACAAGAGATCGAAGCTCTTGAAGCACTGCGTGAGGCTTTCCCTAATCTGCCGCTGCGTATTGATCCTAATGGCGGTTGGACGGTGGAAACCACCAAACGTTTATTAGACAAATTTGGCAATGGTCTACTGCAGTATTTAGAAGACCCTGTCCACGGCCAAGAAGCCATGGGTCAAGTCAGCGCTATGACCGACATTCCATTAGCAACCAACATGTATGTGATTGGATTCTTTGACATCCCAAAAGCCATCAAACTGGACTCAGTGCAAGTCATTTTGTCTGATCACCATTACTGGGGTGGCCTAAAAGCCACACAAGAACTGGCACAGTTATGTAAAACATGGGATATCGGTTTATCAATGCACTCGAACTCTCACTTAGGCATCAGCTTAATGGCCATGACTCATGCCGCCGCAGCTATTGATAACCTAACGTACGCTTGTGACACACATTACCCTTGGCAAGAAGAGGAAGTCATTGTCGGCGGTAAGATCCCATTCAAAAATGGTGCTGTCGTGGTCCCTGATAAGCCGGGCTTAGGTGTGGAATTGGACCGAGATGCCTTGGCAGTTCTAGCTAAAAACTACGAAAACTGTGGCATTCGCGCCCGTAATGACGTTGCGGAAATGCGCAAGTACCAACCAGACTGGAAAGGGACCGTACCACGCTTCTAAGAAATTGGCTCCTTTATGCCTTGCCGACTTAAAGGAGCAGTGTTCAGGCAAAAGTTGCGCTCTAGTTTGCTCGAATTTCCCAATGGAAATTCGAGCTTTTTTTATCTAGAAAATCAAAGAACAACAGGCGTAAGCAGAGGCTTATCCGCAAAATGCGCGGCTAAGTTATCCACGACTAATTGCGCCATGGCAGCACGGGTTTCAAAAGTGCCACTGGCACAGTGGGGTTGTAAGACCACGTGATCCATAGACAATAGTGCTTTAGGTACATTCGGTTCGTCCACAAATACGTCCAAACCTGCACCTTTGATCGCGCGCTTTTCGAGCAATTCTACTAACGCTTTTTCATCCACAACAGAACCACGTGAAACGTTGATAAAGTAGCTGTTTTCACCCAACGCGCTTAAAACCTCACGGCTAATTAGGCCTTCTGTCGCTGGACCACCGGGAATGACTGGCGCCAAAACATCCACGTCTTTTGCCAAGGCAATCAGGTCATCGTAATGACGATAATCGACATCCGCTTTAGCTTGACGGCTAAAGTAGCTGACGTTCATACCAAATGCCTCGGCACGGGCTGCGATCGCTTTACCAATTCGACCCAAGCCGACAATGCCAAGTGTTTTGCCTTTCAGGGAAGTATTCAATGGCATCATGCCTTTCTCGACCCAGTTACCACTCTGAATCCACTCGACAGCGGGCAACATGCGACGTAGTGTGGTCAAGGTGAGCATTATCGCCATATCGGCCACATCATCGGTTAACACATCTGGCGTGTTCGTAACTGGAATGCCGCGCTTGTGGCACGCTTCCACACAAATCGTATCCAAACCTACACTGGAAGAGCAAACGATTTCAAGATTCGGCAATTGCGCTAATAAGGTTTCATCAAAGCCGCCACCATGAGTTGTTACGACTGCACGAATCTTGTCTCCAACAGCGTCAATCATAGCGATTTTCTCTTCCGAGGAGGCCTGATCATAACGATGCAATTCATAAGTATCTGCCAGCATTTGCATTTGCTCTGGCCTGTTTGGCCAAACGACTAATACATCGATTTTACTCATGTAATAATTTCCTTCTATCCGTTTAAAGTATCGCAAGCAGCACTGGCGTGATAAATACGATCACCAGCGAGCCAACTAAGGTAGATGTTGCGATGGCATTAGCCGTTACTTTGCCGTCACTGCCATGCGCCACAGAAACGACGTAGGCTGACGCCGCAACGGGTGCTCCAAAGAACAAGAAAAGATACAGCTGCTCGTGTTCTGAAAAGCCTAGCAACGCAGCTAAGCAGGTTAAAATCACGGGGCTAAGAAAAACTTTCACAGCAATCGCTAACGAAATACGGCGCGGCAAAATAAAGCGACTGGTAGCCAACGAGCCGCCAATACATAACAACGCCAAGGGCAGTGTCACACTACCTAGATATTTACCTGTGGTAACCACTTGGCTCGGAATCGGTAAGCCGATGAAATTCACAATAATGCCAGCCACCACACCAATAATCATTGGGTTGCGCACAATAGTGCCAAGCAGTGCTTTATGGCTAATAGTATGGTCTTTTTGAAATCGAGATAACGCAATTTCTGCCAACACGTTAAACATCACAGAGGTGATACTGGCCAAAACACCGCCTATTACGACGCCTTCGTCACCAAACATGTTGACCACAAGAGCAAAACTAAAAACACCAGTATTACCTCGAAAGGCTATTTGGATAAAGATGCCACGCTCGTGTTCTGGCACCTTCACACAGCCTGACAACCACCATGCGAAACCAAAGGTAAGCAATATACCTACCGCAAAAAACAGCGGCATTTGCCATGACATTAAATTACTCGGACTCGCCCCAAGCATGCTAAAAAAGAGTAACGTAGGCATGCCGACTGCAAAGACAAAACGCGAGCCTGAAGCAATAAAGCTGTCGTCTATGACGCGGCGGTTACGTAAAAACGCCCCGACTAAAATCAGTAGTAATACCGGTATAGACACGTCCAAAATTGCCGAAAATGCAGTCGGTTCCATCGATCTCTCCCAAATATCACGGCAAGAAATAAAAAAAAGGGCACCGTAGTGCCCCTAAAATAGCGAGTATTGGAGCGTTATAAGCGACTTATTGAAGCTTTCCATCCACCAATTGCGGCACATTCAAAGGGTTTTGATCTTGAATGGCTTCTGGAATCAATGAGCTTGGGAAGTCTTGGTAGCATACAGGGCGCAAGAAACGATCAATCGCTGCGCTACCAACAGACGTAGAACGACTATCAGATGTAGCAGGGAAAGGACCGCCATGAACCATGGAATGACACACTTCCACACCAGTTGGGTAGCCGTTACATAGGATTCGGCCGACTTTACGCTCTAGCGTTGGCAACAAAGCTCGAACGGCTTCAACGTCCGCATCTGACATTTGAACCGTCGCAGTCAATTGACCTTCTAGGTGCTCAGCTACAACCTTATACTCATCCAATGTGTCGCACTCAATGATCAAAGAAGTTGAGCCAAATACTTCATCTTCCATGGACGCATCAGCCAAGAAAGCTTTCGCACTGGTCGCAAAGACATGCGGACAACACTGGTTAGGCTGTTCACTGTCATTACCTTTCGCCAAAAGTTGTGCGGCTGAGTTGCTATTTAGCTTCTCAACACCTTCACAATACGCTTTGTAAATACCTGGTGTTAGCATGGTTTGTGTACCCAATGCTTGTACTTCACTGATAACTGTCGCTTTAAAGCTATCTGCCGCTTCACCTTTCAACAGCACCACCATACCTGGGTTTGTACAGAATTGACCTGCCCCCATAGTTAACGAACCAACAAAACCTTTTGCCACTGCTTGTGCTTCAGCGGAGAGTTTTTCAGGCATCACGAAAACAGGGTTGATGCTGCTCATTTCTGCGTAAACAGGAATTGGCTCAGGACGATTCGCAGCGATATTCATTAGCGCCACACCACCACTACGAGACCCAGTAAAGCCAACCGCTTTGATAGAAGGATGCTCAACCAAGGCACTGCCGATTTCACGACCAGAGCCATAAAGTAAGGAAAACACACCCGCAGGCAAACCACACTTTTTAACAGCCGCCGTAATCGCGCGACCGACAAGTTCAGACGTACCAGGATGAGCAGAATGCGCTTTCACAACAACAGGGCAACCTGCCGCTAATGCAGACGCGGTATCACCACCTGCAACAGAGAACGCCAATGGAAAATTACTTGCACCAAATACCGCAACTGGGCCTAGGGCAATTTTTTGGAAGCGTAAATCTGCACGAGGTAATGGCGCACGATCTGGCATAGCAGGATCAATGCGAGCATCGGTTGCTTTACCCAAACGAACAACACCGGCGAATAAACGTAATTGGCCCATAGTACGGCCACGCTCACCTTCTATTCGCGCTTTTGGCAAACCAGATTCCGCCATAGCTCGTTCCACCAAGACATCACCTAGCGCCAGAATTTCATCGGCAATACATTCTAGGAAAGCGGCACGTTTTTCTGTACTTACAGCACGGTATTGATCAAATGCTTGCCAAGCAGCGCTCACAGCTTGCTCAACTTCAGCTTTTGTTGCGCCGTTATAAGCAGGCTCAAGTGTTTCATTTGTCGCAGGATTGATTGCATAAATGGCTTTTTGCGTGCCAGTAATATCGTTACCTGCCACCAATGAAGTACCTTTAAGAAGCCCTTTCGTATCCATGTTTCCCCCTAATTACTTATGAAAATAAGCTATGAAATATAAGCTATGAACAGCAAAAAATGCTGTAAAGAGACAGAAGTGAACAAGATTCACTTCTAGCAACCTCTTTTCTCAGGGCTTTGCAGGATGTTGCTATGAACGAAGTCGCTACAAAGCTCTCATTCTAAATCAAACTTGTTATCGCTCTGATAACGTTCGTACAAGTGGTAAGCACGGTATAAATGATTGTGCATAGCCTGTCTCGCACCTTCTCCATCTTTATTCTTAATACAATTCAGTATTTCAAGATGTTCGGTGCGAATACGATGCAAATATTCATCGGTTGCCACCTGTTTCAAGTTTGAATTAATCAATTTTGCTCTGGGGATAACGTTTTTATTAAACTGCTCATAGAACTGTTTAAGGAAGGGATTACGAGTCGCTGTACAAATAGCCAAGTGAAAAGCGTAGTCTTCTTTTCTAGCCAATTCGCCTCGGCTTAACGCCTCGTCAAAATCATTAAAATGCTTCTCAAGTATTGCTACATCTTCTTCTGAGCGACGCAAAGCGGCCAACTCACAAGCGGTTGTTTCAACACTCAAACGCATTTCTAAGATATGTAGAATATCGGTAATCGCAGTGGGATCAATCTGATAAGCAAACAACGTCTCACTGGACTGAGCACGAATAACGCTGGTACCAACCCCACGTTTCGTTTCAACCAGTCCAAGTGATTTAAGCTGTGTGATTGCTTCTCGGATAACGGTACGGCTCACACCAAATAGATCGCATAATGCATTTTCGGTTGGTAATTTATCTCCAACAGAAATATGGCCAGCCGATATTTGCTTCTCAAGTTGCTTTGCAACATTGCTTGCCAAGCTATCGCCTTTACCTACTCGCTCTATTTGTAGTGATTTAGCCACCGTTTCAACCCCATTCATTCTAAATACGCCGCATATTCTAAAACCCAGAACATTACCCCAGTGCTAACTATCTAACAAGCGCTGGTTTCTTAGAATCAAATGTCCAACCCGGAATAAGGAACTGCATTGCCTGACTATCGTCACGCTGTCCTAGGGTTAACGTTTTATATAATTCGTGCGCTTCCATCAATTTTTCGCGGTCTAATTCAATTCCTAAACCTGGTTTAGTTGGTACGGTAATTTTGCCACCACGGATTTTTAATGGATCTTTCGTAACACGTTGCCCATCTTGCCAAATCCAATGGGTATCAATCGCGGTTACTTCACCAGGACAAGCGGCTGCAACGTGCGTCATCATCGCCAAAGAGATATCGAAGTGGTTGTTACTGTGAGAACCCCACGTCATGCCCCACTCGTTACATAACTCACCGACGGCAACGGCACCTTGCATGGTCCAAAAATGACAATCGGCTAGCGGAATATCAACAGAATCTAGGCGTACTGCGTTTTTCAACTGTTTCCAGTCCGTCGCAATCATGTTCGTTGCGGTTTTCAAACCCGTTCTGCGTTTGAACTCAGACATAGTTTCACGACCAGACCAAGCACCTTCTTGACCACAAGGGTCTTCTGCGTAGCTCAACATGTGTTTGATTGGATCTAGATATTCAACAGCCTGATCAAGCGTCCAAGCGCCATTTGGATCTAATGTTAAGCGTGCTTCTGGGAAGGCTTCGTATAATGCACGAATACAATCAGCCTCTTGATGGCCATCAAGTACACCACCTTTTAGCTTAAAGTCTTTAAAGCCATAACGTTCGTAAGCCGCTTTTGCGAGTGTTGCAATAGCGTCTGGTGTTACCGCTTCTAAACCACGAACACGGTCCCATTCGTCCATTGGGTTGTCGTAGGTTGGGTATGGCAAGTTGGTTTTGGTGCGGTCACCTAGGAAAAATAAATAGCCTAGCGCTTCAACTTCGTCGCGCTGTTTGCCATATTGCCCGAGCAAATCCACAACAGGTAAGCCCATATTCTGACCCGCTAAATCCAACAATGCGGACTCAATCGCAGTAATAACGTGAACTGCCGTTCTTAGGTCAAATGTTTGGTTACCGCGCACATCGTCCGCTTTACCTGATGTCGCATTGCGAACATCGCTGATAATGCTTTTCCACTTTCCGACATTCTGTCCCTCAACTAGGGCACGACATTCTTCTAGTGTAGAAATAATTTTATCGGTTGCAGGTACTTCGCCCAGACCAATATTGCCATCATTATCTTCAAGTACTACCACTGTACGAATAAACCATGGCGCGTGACCACCACTAAGGTTCAGCAGAAAACTATCATAACCAGCAACTGGCACTACCTGCATTTTTTTAATTGTTGTAAACATATGATGGGCTCTCCCCGATTTATTAGATCGAATGGGAGAGTAAACTCTCCCACATTAATCTTTAGCTCTTAATACTTAATTTTGTTCGATAATCGCTTTTAACGCAGCAAGGTCTGCAGCGTTTGGCATAGTAAGAGGTGGACGCACATCACCAGCTGAGATGCCTTTCAGCGCCGCGCCCGCTTTAATTAGACTTACAGCATAACCTTTCTTAGTGTCACGTAGGCGACAGAAAGGAATGAAGAAGTTTTGAATAATACGCGTTACTGTTGCTTGATCACCAGCACGCAATGCTTTGTAGAAGTCCATCGCCATTTCAGGCATGAAGTTATACGCTGCAGATGAGTAAGTGTTAACACCAATTGAAAGGTAAGCTTCAGCAAAGATCTCAGCCGTTGGTACACCACCGATATAAACCAAGCGATCGCCAACCGTTTTGATCGTATCATTTAATGCCGCAATGTTGCCTACGCCATCTTTCAGTGCCACCATGTTAGGATTACGAGCAGCCAACTCTTTAACCGATTCCGCAGAAAGGATGCCATTGCCACGGTTGTAATAGATGAACTGAATATCCGCGCTTGCCATTACTTGAGATGCGTACTCAATCACGCCATCTTCTGGGCATTCTGTTAGGAAAGGAGGCATCAACAAGATACCATCACAACCAGCATCAGCGGCAATTTTAGAGAAATTAGACGCGTCTTTTACGCTGCGGCCTGCAGCAGCAATTACTGGCACACGACCTTTTACTGTCGCTACAGCGACTTCAACGATTTCACGAAAGTCTTCTTCATCAAGAGAGAAAAACTCGCCAGTACCACCAGCAATGAAAATTGAAGAAACGCCGTGCTTAATGAACGACTCTAGGCGCTCTTTGTATGTCTCAGCGTTAAATTTACCGTTCGCATCGAAGTCTGTTACCGGGAAAGATAAAAGACCATCACTTAGAGCGCCGCGCATTTGTTCAACAGAAAAAGCCATGTTGTTTTCCTCTCTTTTTGTTATTAACTTTAGCCTTAAGGCTGGTTATAAATAATTACGTTGTAATACATCATACAACTATACATTCAAATAGCAATGAAATTTCGTCTAATAATTAGGTCACTGGTGCTGGATTAAACAAGACCAAATCATTATGTAAGCCCAACTTATCAGCTGCGACTTGCTTACGCCCTGACGCGACGTCAAGAATTAGATGGAACAACTCCCAACCCGCCTCTTCTAACGTAATCTCTTTACTGGCAATGCGTCCTGCGTCCATATCGATCAAATCGTGCCAACGCTTACCCAAAGTAGAGTTTGTTGATACCTTGATAACAGGTGCGACTTCCAAGCCATACGGCGTACCACGCCCTGTGGTAAATACTTGAATATTCATACCGGAAGCGAATTGCAAAGTACCGCAAATGAAGTCACTGGCTGGCGTAGCAGCAAAATTCAGTCCTCGCTTGCGAATACGTTCACCTGGACTTAGAACATCGACAATGGGGCTATTACCTGACTTAGTAATGGAGCCTAGAGATTTTTCCACGATGTTATTAAGGCCGCCCTTTTTATTACCTGGCGTGGTGTTAGCGCTGCGATCAGCTTGCCCTTGATTCAGGTAATCGTCATACCACTGCATTTCACGCAGTAAGGCTTTCCCCACTTCCACTGTTTCCGCTCGCGGCGTTAAAAGGTGAATAGCATCACGCACTTCAGTCACTTCAGAAAACATGACAGAACCACCGGCACGAACAATCAAATCCGACGCATAACCCACAGCAGGGTTCGCTGTAATACCAGAAAAAGCATCACTACCACCGCACTGCATACCAACGACCAATTCTGAAATCGGACATGGCTCTCGACGACGCTTATTTAAACGTTCAAGATGCGCTTCGGCCATCTCCATAATATGATCAACCATATCTTGGAAACCGTGATGATTTTCGTCTTGTAGACTAACCACATGATCTTCTAACGCCTTGGCCGCTTCAGAGTTAGGCAAAATGTTAATGGCCTGCTCATCGTCTATCTCAAGCAAACGCGATGGCGAGAGTTTTTCACACCCTAAACCAACCACCATTATTTCACCGCCAAAGTTCGGATTTTTAGCAATATTTTGCAAAGTACGAATTGGCACAATCGCCGCAGGCGCAGTAATTGCCACACCACAACCGTAGCTATGATTAAGCGCAACAACACCATCGACATTTGGATACTTTGGCAAAAGCGTTTTCTTGATCAGCTTAACAACATAGTCAGTGATACCTGCAACACACTGCACACTGGTACTAATACCTAAGAGGTTCTTGGTACCTGCAGAACCATCCGGATTTTTATAACCGTCAAAGGTGTAACCTTCCAAAGGCTCAAAAGCAGGCTTCTCGCGCGTCGCTAAAGGTAGCTCATCTAATGCAGGAGGCGTCGGCATATCGACAACCCTCTCGGACACCCATGAGCCTTGTTTAATCTCGTGTTTTGCGTAACCCACCACTTCATTGTAACGACGTACTTCACCGCCATTAGCGATATCAGCCAAAGCAACCTTATGACCCTGTGGCACGTCTTCTAACAAGACAACGCCACCTGGAAGCTCAGCCCCCTTTGGTGCACCACCTTGATTTAAGATGATGGCAACATTGTCACTTTCATGTATTTGAATCAGTACATAAGAATCGCTCATTACTTCGCCTCTTTATTCGCATGTTGCTTACTTTTTCTGTGAATCATCACAGACACGACGATAGATAAAACAATCAATCCCCATAACACCATCGCAATCGGACTCTTAGTGAACAAAATAGAGTACTCACCGTATGACTCTAAACTCTTCACAAAATACACTTCGGCACTGCTGCCCAAAATAAAGCCGATAACCAAAGGCGCAATCTCAATACCGATCTTAGTAAAGATCCAACCTGCTACACCGAATAAGAAAAGTGTCCACACATCAAACATAATGCCGTAGTTAATCGCATACGCACCTACTGCACACATCATCACTATAATTGGGTATAAGATAAATTTCGGAATTAATACCACTTTGGCGATATGACGAATGGCATAAAACATCACGATAAACATCACAATATTGGCAAACATAAGCGCCGTTATCATTGAGAACCATGTATCTATATTTTCGCCGATAAACAAAGGACCGACTTGCAAACCTTGCAATGTAAAGGCACCAATCAATACAGCCGTTGTACTATCGCCAGGAATACCCAACGACAACAAAGGAATCAAAGCACCACCTGTTAAGCCGTTATTTGCGGACTCAGACGCCACCAAACCTTCAGGCTCACCTTTACCCAACTTCTCAGGATGTTTAGAAAAATTCTTTTGCTGTGTATAAGCTAAAATTGACGCCGCGCTTCCACCAATACCAGGCAACATGCCGATGAATGTACCGATTGATGAAGAACGCATTAAGTTACTGAATTGGCCTTTAAAAATATTAAAGCGGAACGGCTTACCTTTATTGAGATTAACTTTATTTTCCAAAGAAGGCTCTCTGGCACCTTTTTCAGCCTCTTCAATGATGGTTGAAATACCAAAAAGACCAATTAACACAGGCAATAACGAGAAACCATAAGCTAAGTAAGGCTCCATAAACGGTGCCATAAGACGATATTCGCCATTACCACCGTTCGATACATCGTAAGTTCCTATCAAGCTAAGCAATACACCAAGTAACCCACTAAAAACACCCATTAGAATATTTTTAGACAATGACGCAATAACCGACATCGCAAAAAAGATCATGAGGAACTTTTCAACGTATGAGAATTTGATAGCGAAATCGGCCAAGACAGGCGCAAAGAAGAACAACACAATGGCACTGAACGTACCGCCAAACAAAGAGGCAACAATACAGGTTTTCAAGGCGCGCTCGGCTTCACCACGCTGCGCCATCGGGTAACCATCAAAAGTGGTCGTAATCGACGACGGCGTACCTGGAATATTCAGCAATACAGCCGGTACTAATCCACCAGAAATACCGCCAACATATAAGCCTAACAAAAGCGCTAAGCCTTCTTGCAAACCTAAGGTGTAAGTTAATGGTAGACACACTGCAACAGCCATTGTCGCGGTCATACCAGGGATAGCACCAAAAATGATGCCGATGATGGATCCTGCCGCCGCTAACAAAAAGAAGGACGGTGAAAGTAATTCTAGAAATTCCATAAAGTCACTCCGCCTCTAAGGCATCGACACAGCGAATAGGTGGTAAAGCACACCCCAAACAAAGGTCGGTGTTATTACTGCGTTGGAAACAATGATTATCAGATTGCGACGTGTCATATCGTGGCAGTACAACATCGACATCAGAAACACAAAAGGAATCGACGCCAGTAAGAAACCTAGCCCCATATTAGGAAGCACTGCGCCTATCGCATCCATCCCCCAGAAATAGGCAGGAATCAAAGCGAATGTCATTAAGAGACGAAAGAAGTCTGCATTTTTAACAAAGAACTGATAACGACCGGTACGAATAGCCTGCATGACAGGACGAAAATAAGAAACGACGATCACCAAGCCCAAAATCAGCAACAAGGAAATAACGATCCTTGGAAAGAAGAGATGGGACGTGTCGAAGTCGATCACAACAGCATTGAGGGATGAAAACCAGTCAAACATAATAACTCTCTATAACCTTCTCTAAGCGAAAGATTAAGGCACCGTGGCCAAACTGCATTCCACGGTGCCGACTTACTTTAATTATTTGTGCAGGTTATTAATGATTTTGGCATAACTATCACGCTTTTCTTTGAAGTGCTTTTGCGCTTCTGCAGAAGTACGGAAGTTAGGGATAAAGAAGGATTTCTTAAATGTTTCTTGAACCTTGCCATCGGCAAATACTTCTGCCAACGCCTTGTCCAAGAACTCAATCACTTCTGGAGACATACGCTTGTTGTATAAAAAGTAGAACTCTTTATCGAAGGTAAAGTTATTCTCTGCATCCATTGGAATATTCACCCCTAGACCAGATGCATACTGCATCAACTGATCACGAGACGTTTCTCCCATACCATTAGGATTTGCTTTAGCAATTGTTGATGCTTTAGCAGTTAACCATACAAAATTCATGGCTTTTTGGTCATCAGCAGGAAGGCGAGTATATTGCTCGTTGGCCTGTACACTGCCATTGATAACATCCGCGAGGCCATCGAACAAAGCTTGGTTCTTATCAGATTGAGAACCCGTATTCAAAGCAACGAGATTATCCTCTTGACCTGGGTACGCCAAACGTACTGCGTTCTTCATAGCCGTGTAGCCGATCTCAGATACGCCGCCTGGCTGAATCGCAACACGAATTGTTTTACCGTTTCCGGCCGCATTTAGGATCTCATCCATATTTTTATAAGGAGAGTTTTTAGGAACCAGGTAGCCATTACCTGGGTTAGTAGCGAAAGATGGTCCTATCGTCCACTCTTTGAAAGGGTCTTCGTAGCCTTTTTGGCCATATAGATTCCCAAGATACGCTTGGTCGTGGAAAATCATTAGAGTGTTGCCTGTCGGCACTCTACCTAACGCCTGATATGCCGCAGAGAAGCCAACAGCATCAACTTTAATGTTCGCATCAATCTTTTGTGCAAGCGCTTCTGCGATAATGGAAGAAGCCTGATACGTATCACCACCAGTTGATTTTGAGCCAATTACAACGCGGATATTTCCTCGAATTGGATTGTCTAAAGCATAGGCTGCAGCAGGCGCTAATGCACAAGCCGCCGCCATCAAAATTGTTGTGCTCTGAAGTATTTTTTTCATAACCACTTTTCCTATAATTGTTTTTTTATTTAGGACGTTGTCATTAGTTCCATTTATCGAACGCAATAACATCATACATCATACAACCTGTATTTCAATATCAGATTATCTTTTTTATTACAGATTAAAAATAGCACTTCTTTCCCGTGGAAACCCCAAAAAAAGGGACGAAATAGAACGGCAAAACAAAAAAGCCCAGACCTTGAAAGTAAGGCCTAGGCTGTGATGTGATGTGATGTGACTTAATTTAAAAAAAATAATTAAAGATCAATACCTTTCGATTTAAGCAGTTCAGACACTTCAATGATTTTGCCCGTTTTTACGGATTCTTCCGCTGCGCAACCCACCACAACAGACCAGAAGCCTTCTTCTACTGTCGCACTGCTGGTTTGCTTGCCAGCCATTTGATCGGCAAAAGCGATGTGTTCGAACCAAGTAGCGCCATTATGGCCAGACGCTTCGATCAATTTAGGATAACTTGGCTGTGAGGTTTTAGAAGGACGGTTCTGACCACAGAAAACCTCCATTTCAGTACGCAAACGCGCGTTTTCACTGAAGTCTTCAATCTCTGCCGCTTTGACACGACCTTCGTCACCGCAGACCAACAACTCTTCATGGAACATAGGCGCAAACATGCAAAGGTTAAAGCCAGCACGAACACCATTTTCATATTCTACGGTAACAAACGCGCTATCAAGAATGTCGGATTTTTCACCTTTGAATTCGAAATCACGGAAGTTAGTAGATTGTGAGCCGTTAGCATAAACTCGTACTGGACGAGATTGAGCAAACAGGTTCATCAAATCAAAGTAATGGCAGCATTTCTCTACTAAGGTACCACCAGAGAATTTAGAAAACTTATTCCACTGATTCACTTTATCAAGAAACGGAATGCGGTGTTCCATGATGTTAATCATCTTCACCTCACCAACCGCTTTGCGCTCTAGCACTTCATGAATCGCTTCGGAATAAATAGATTTATAGCGGTATTGCAAACCAATTTGTAAAACCGCGCCGTATTCTTTTGCCATCTTGGTAATTTCATAGGCATCTTCCAACTTGGTCGCCATCGGCTTTTCCATGAAGATGTGTTTACCAGATTTGATCGCGACTTTTAAAACATCAAGGTGTGTAAAGTTAGGTGTACAGATTAAAATACCGTCAACTTCTGGGTCATTACAGGCCGCTTCTAGCGTTTCGTAGACTTTGAAATCTTCATCGGTGATTTTGGCAAATTCTTCTTTGGCAACTTTAACGCTACGTTCGTTTAGATCGAACACACCATGAATAGCAGAACGACCAACGCGAGTCGCCACGCGCATGTGCTCCATGCCGATCATACCGCAACCAATCAGGTTCACACGAAACTGTGCTGGCTCTTTGGCGAAAAAGTGACGCTCCTCTTCGTTGATATAATGAAAAGCTGGGCCAGTGTAGCTAAATAGTTGTCCGTCGATTTTTTCTCTGCTCATGATGTCTCACCTAACTTAGATTTATTTTGTAAGGCTAAGATAGGAAAAGCGCATCATTATGTCTAATATATGTTAATCACACACTTAATATGAAAAAGATATCATGCGCTTTAGAAAACTGAATTATTTTATTACCGTAGCAGAAGAGCTGCATTTTGGACGCGCTGCGGCTCGCTTACATATTGCCCAGCCACCGTTGTCACAACAAATCAAAGCCATTGAAGACGAACTCGGTGCTGTACTGTTTGAACGCAGCAGCCAAAAAGTCTCACTGACCCCAGCAGGAGAAGCATTGCTACCTCAAGCAAGAGCGCTTTTACAGAACTGGGAAAAGATACAAGAACAAGTTCGCAGCATTGCCAACGGCACCGCAGGCAACCTATCGCTTGGGTTTGTTTGGGCCGCTGGCACGCCGCATTTTTCCAAAGGCATTGCGCAATTCAAACAAGACAATCATGGCGTGACACTCAATCTAGAAGAAATGACCACAACCCATGCCTTGGATGCACTCAGAAGCGAAAAAATTGATTTGGCGATGATCTTCCTCAACCCCTTGATGGACATCACAGATTTAGAACACCAAGGCTATGAAACACAAAAACACCTTCTTGCCTTGCCTGAGAACCACCCGCTCGCGCAAAAAGACAGCGTGCCACTGAGTGATTTACACCAGCTGCCGTTCATCTCGTTTGTTAGACAAGCCCATCCGTCTTTGTACGACCAAATAATGCATCACCTGCATGCTGCTGGCGTTGAGCCTGATATTGTACAAATCGCCCGGCTGACGCAAACCACTCGAACCCTAGTTGCCGCCGGCGTGGGTATCGCACTTGTCCCAGAATCCACACAATTCGATCAACGAGAAGGTCTCACCTATCGCCCAATTGATGGCGTTTTACCAGAACTCGATATCCATTTTGTATGGCGTAAAAACAGCCTAACACCCTTGATGGAAAGATTAATCGCCCACCTTCAAGCGCAAGTACCAAGATAATCTGTCCAGACAAATTCCAGGCAAAAAAAAGCCAGTGCGAGCACTGGCCTAACGGAAAATAACCATTCAGAAGAGTGTATTACGATCAGTTCTGTGCCATATAAGCTTCATTAATAGAGGCTTCACAGGATTTAACCGCGCTCTCTGTGGTTTCAACCCATTTCGCACCATATTCATTAACGAACCAATCACGTACTGGTTTTGCTGCTTCTTGGAACTGCGCTTTTTCTTCTGCAGTCGGAGCATAAACTGTGCCGCCAGATGCTTTGAACTCGTTATACGCTTCTATTTGACGACGTTTGGGCATCACGGTTGTGACTTCACGTAACGCATCAAAACCATCCATCATGATGTGCTGAAGGTCTTCTGGCATATCTTTCAGTGAGTCGTTATTCATCCACCACATAGACGCCATATAGCCATGACCATCTAGCGTCATGTATTTAATATGTTCGTTAAATTTCATACCCATGATGTCAGTAATGCCGTTTTTAGTACCTTCCACCAAGCCAGTTGCCAATGAGGTATACACTTCTGGCCAAGGCACGGCTGTTGGGCTGCCACCCATGGCTTTCACCAGCTGCATCTGAATAGGGGAATTGATCGTACGGATCTTCAAACCTTTCACATCGGCAGGCGTTTTAATCAATTTATTGGTTGTCGCAAAGTTACGCCAGCCACCCGTATTACCAATCGTCATTAAGCGCATAGTACCTGTTCGATCTAGCAACTCTTTACGAATTGGTCCGACCAACATTTCATTATTCAAGGCACATTCAGCAACACGGTCTGTTGGAAATATATAAGGAATATCCAGCGCTTGGATCTCAGGGAAAACATTCGACAAACCACCTGTCGTGGTATTAAACACTTGGATCAAGTTAGCTTGCAGCGCTTCAATACATTCTGTTGGGTTACCACATAACTGACCGCCAGAATAAATATTAACGTGAATACGACCGTTTGAGTGTGCTTCAACATAATCTTTCAACACGACAGCGCCGTCATAATCTTCATCGCTGGTATTAGAAAGATGAACAATATTGAAATCATAATCAGCCGACAGTGCAGGCATGGCAGCAAGAGATAAGCTCGCCGCCATCAATGTTGGAACAAAAGCAGCTGTGGTCTTTTTTAGTAAAGCGGTTTTTTTCATTTCGAAGGCTCCGTTTTTTTATTCTTGGATCACTTTTTTATTCTGAGTCACGCAAGTGCTAAACAAATAAACAGGTCATTCATAAGCGAGTCTCAAAGGAGATTACTTTTAGAAAATGCACTATTTTCTTGCCATGACTTGTTTTATATCTTATATAAGACATAAAGTGCAAGAAAATAACAGATTTTTTTATTACGTCTGGTATTCTAAATTGATTCGAGAGACAGCAGGGCCAACAATGACAACCAGCACATCGCAGCCATCACCAACCTTCAAACCTTTGTATAAACAGGTTCAAGAGTTAATTACGGAAAGAATTATCGAAGGTTCTTGGAAGCCCGGTGAGATTTTACCAAGTGAGTTTCAACTTGCAGACCTACTGGGTGTTAGCCAAGGCACAGTTCGAAAAGCTCTTAACGCATTAACCGAAGATAACGTATTATTTCGTCGCCAAGGCGTTGGCACCTTTGTATCCGAACACACACTGCAAAAAATGATGTTCCACTTTTTTCATTTCAAAAGTGATAACGGTGATATCCCCGAGCTGCCTTACGCTCAATTACTCGAAACACAATTAATCACACCGGATGAACACTTACGTACTGTATTTGATCTCACGTCAGATGAAAAAGTGATTGAAATCCATCGTGTGCGTTCAATTAACAATACCGCGTCTATCCGTGAATTGATCTACCTGCCCCATCGTTACTTTGCCGATTTACACAAAGAAGAAAAGCTACCACATTCCCTGTATCACTATTATCAGCAGCACTTCAATATTACGGTACACAAAGCCACGGATAGACTTAAAGCGGTATTGGCCGATGATCAAGACCAAAGCGTTTTAAATATCGCTGCAGGACAACCGCTATTAGAAGTAATCCGCACTGCTCGCGCATTGGACGGACGCACCGTGGAATATCGAATCAGCCGCGCCAACAGCGAAGACCTACATTATCTTGTCGAACTCAATTAACAAGTAGAATACTCCAAAAAAAGAGCGCATCGCCAACAAGGTGAATGCGCTCTTTTTTGTTTAATAAAAACCGATTTAAAAGCCCTGCCACATCAAGCTAATACCCGACAACAACAACAAAGTGAATGCCAAGAAACGCATTGCTCTCGCAGAGATAGGCGCTGGAAACTTTCTTGCCATTAAGGTTGATAGCACAACGACTGGAAAACCAAGCGCACACAATAGCCAAGTATCAATATCAACGCCTTGAGTCAGACTAACAGACCCCACACGCAAGGCTGCGGTACAACAAAAGATTCCTAATAAGGTCGCACGTATTCTGACGTGGTCGTCTGGCTGGCGATACATCATAAAGGTAATAGGTGGACCGAAGGTCGCAAACATGCCCCCCATCACACCGCCAATCACACCACTGACGGCAAAAGCCCCAGCAGAGGATGCCTTTCGTATCCTATTAGCTTGAAGCATCATCACCAAGCTACTGATGACAATGCACAAGCCTAAACTAAATTTGAGCCAGCCTAACGCATTCTCCCCAAGGTAACCCAGAAGCCATACACCAAGATATATTGCAGGTAGGCAAGGTAAAATAAATCCCCAAAATGCTCGAAGATTTATCTGTTTCCAATGCCCACCATAAAGCCCAATTCCCGCATTGATAAGACTTAATACGCTTACCGCAAACGCCGTTACCTCAATGGGCGCTAAGCCTAATGCCGACACGCTGCTCACGACAATCAACCCAAAAGCAAAACCCGTCGTCGCTTGAATGTAGCTACCTAGCGCAAAAAACAATAATAGAAGCAGGCTCGAACTATCCATAAGCATAAAAGCCTTCCTCGTCTCTTCTGTACTCAAACACACTTAAACTCGCCAGTGCTGCCCCCTTCATCAGGAGGCAAAACCGAGCAAGCGAGGCAAGGTCATCGTTAATGCTGGGATATACGTAATGAGCAAAATAACAAAGATATGCACCGCCAAATAAGGCAACATTTCACGGCTAATCGTCTCTACACGTTCGCCACTTACACTGGACGCAACAAACAACACCAAGCCCATGGGTGGCGTCGTCAAACCTATGGTTAAGTTGACACACATCACGATGGCAAAATGCAATGGATCAATACCAAACTGTGTCACGATCGGCCCAAGAATAGGACCCAAAATAAGAATCGCAGGGCCTGCATCTAGGAACATACCGACAAACAACAGTAGCAAGTTAATAATCAGCAGTAGCAACAATGGATTCTCAGTCAAAGAAACCATGATCGCAGCGACTTTTTGTGGCGCGCCAGATAGGCTGATCACCGAAGAAAACGCCACCGCACTGCCGACAAGGAACAAAATCACCGCGGACGATTTCGCCGTAGCGTAAAACAAACTAGGCAAATTACTAACCGTCATGGTTTTCGACAACAAGCTAACTATCAAGGCATACGCTGCCGCAACCGCTGCCGCTTCAGTTGGTGTAAACACGCCCGACAAAATACCGCCAAGCAAAATAACTGGCGTCAACAACGGCCAAAAAGCTTGCTTTACCGCTGCGCCACGCTCCGGCCAAGTTGCTTTTTCAGAAGCTACTTTATAGCCACGACGACGCGCCAAAAACCATGTCATAGCCATCAAGCTAATACCAACCAAAAAGCCAGGGACAAGACCCGCAGCAAACAAGCCACCAACCGACACGTTCATCACAAACGCATACAGAATCATGATGCCACTTGGTGGAATAATCGGCCCAATCACCGACGATGCCGCCGTTACGGCCGCGGCAAAACGACGCGAGTAGCCGTTCTTTTCCATCGCTGGAATCAGCATTTTCCCCAACGCAGAACAATCCGCCACCGCAGAACCACTAAGGCCAGCAAACAACATGGAAGACAAAATATTGATTTGTGCCAAACCACCACGCAAATGGCCAATAAAGGCTTGGCTTACTTGCACAAGCGACAAGGTAATACCACTGCGGTTCATCACCTCACCCGCCAGCATGAAAAACGGAATCGCCATCAATGGAAAGCTATCAATACCGTTGTACAAACGCTGTGTCAGCAAGAGGTAGAACATCTCCTTGCCTTCTAGGAATAAACTGAGACCTGGCGCAAACAACAAGGCAAACGCAACAGGCATCCCCAAAAACATCACAGAAAGCAAAATCCAGAAAAATGAAATGCCCATGGATTACCCCTCGCTCTCGCTATCAGACAACACAAAATGGTCGTCATTGGATTCATTAAAAAGACGCGCAATACCAATTAGGAACAGCTCGAGATAGACCAACATCATGACGCCAAAACCAATCGGCATCGCCATGTAGGACCAAGCTTTGGTTATAGGCAGCGCTGTAGCCAACATGCGCGTTCCTTTTAGGGCGAAATCTAGGCTTTTATTAAACGCGTAATACAAAACAATCCCGACCAACACATACAACACCAACTCCAGCAGCAAGCTTAATCGTCTTGGTAAAGAGCCCAGAATAATATCGAGGGCCGCATGTTGCTTAGTACGGGAGACCACAGGCAGTGTTAGAAACGTCATCCAAACCATAAGATAACGCGCCAACTCTTCAGACCAAGGCAATGAGTCGTTAAGCACATAACGACAAAAGACCTGAACCAAAATCGAGGTGGTCATCACTGCAACCGCAGTGATTGCCAAATATTTGAAAACAAATACAAAAGCAGAATTCACCTGCCCTAGCAAAGTTATTATTCTTGTTAATAAAAGCATAGAGACACCTTTATGATTTATTCATTTGCGCCAAATGCGCTTTACACTGACCCAACATGTTAGCCAGATCATTGGCAATCGACACAAAACTAAAGCCAACTTCTAACGCCCATTTTGCATCGTTAGGCGTAGGCATAACCGTTCCTACAGGAATCCCAGCTTGATTACAGGCATTCACACAAGCCACGATTTTGGCACGCACATCAGGGTGATTTACCTGACCTGGCAAGCCCATTGTCATCGACAAATCTCCAGGACCAATGAATACTGCACTGACGCCTTCCACCTTGCCGATTTCTACCGCAAGTTCTAACGCCTCAACCGTTTCAAGCTGAGGTATCAAACACACCTGCTCGTTGGCCGCTGCAGGATAATCTTCACGAGTGGTATAACGCGCCGCTCGATGCATTTTGGCAAAGCCGCGCTTGCCCAATGGTGGGTACATGCTGGCTTGAACAATGGCTTTTGCCTCTTCAACCGATTCAACGAATGGGAAATACAAGGTCATACCGCCTTGATCCAATACTTGCTTAATCGCAATCGGATCATGGCCTGGCATACGAACCACCGCTGCGGTTGGCGTTTGCTCAACCGCACGTAAAATCGGCGTAGTATCGTGAATGCTGGCAGGGCTGTGTTCTAAATCCACCACCAAATAGTCATAGTTCAAAAACGCCATAGCCTCTGCGACCGTTGGGCTACCAGACAGCGTCCAGCCTCCAATCAACTTTTGACCATCCAGTAAACGCTGTTTAAATGGGTTAATCGTCTTGCTCATTTAGAATATCTCCGGTTCATCGATGACAGCGTCACCTTGTAAAAAGTCAAAATCGCACCCTTCGTTTGCTTGGGTGACATGGGTTGAAAACATAGCGCCATAACCACGAGCAAACTTTGGTGGTGGTGGTGCCCAAGCCGCTTTTCTCGCCGCCATTTCTTCGTCACTAATTTCTAAATTCAGCGTGCGCTTTTCCACGTCCAAGGCGATCCAGTCGCCGGTCTGAACAAAGGCCAGCGGCCCGCCAACATAAGATTCAGGCGCAACGTGTAAAATACAGGTGCCGTAATGGGTGCCGCTCATGCGCGCATCGGAGATACGAACCATGTCACGCACACCTTTTTGCAAAAGCTTTTTCGGAATCGGTAAACCGCCCCATTCGGGCATACCAGGACCACCAATTGGCCCCGCATTTTTCAGTACTAAAACAGTATTTTCATCCACATCAAGCTCAGGATCGTCGATCTGCGCTGTCATTTGCGCGTGGTTTTCAAACACCAAGGCTTTACCACGATGATTCAATAAATGCGGAGACGCTGCTGAGGGTTTACACACCGCGCCATCTGGGCATAAGTTACCGGTGATCACACCTATCGTACCGCGGTCATTGACTGGGTTATCTAAAGAACGAATCACGTCGTCATTGTAAATTTCCACGCCTTCCAAGTTCTCACCCAAAGTACGACCGTTCACATTACCTTGATCGAGATGCAAGAAATCTTTTAGGCGCGTTAATAAAGCAGGCAGACCACCCGCATAAAACAGGTCTTCCATTAGGTATTCGCCCGCCGGCATTAGGTTGGCGATGACCGGCACTTTACGCGCCCATTCATCAAACAAAGACATAGGCAGATCAATGCCTGCGCGTCCCGCCATGGCGATCAAATGGATAATGCCGTTCGTAGATCCGCCCAACGCCACATAAGTGACGATAGCGTTTTCAAAGGCTTCTTTGGTAGCGAGGGTTTTAGGTGTCAGGTCTTCAAACACCATCTTGGTAATACGTTCCCCAGCAAGGGAGCAAAGGCGTTGATGGGCAGAATCGGCCGCGGGAATGGTTGCTGATCCCGGCAAACAAAAACCCAACACTTCGGCCATAGAAGTTAATGAAGACGCGGTTCCCATAGTGTTACAGGTTCCTACAGAACGCGTCATTTTGGCTTCGAGTTCGAGCCAGTCTTCATCACTTAAATTACCCGCACGTTTTTCATCCCAATATTTTCGAGTATGAGTGCCCGTTCCTATTTTTTCGCCTTTGAAATTGCCGTTTAGGCTCGCGCCTGCAGGAATATAAATGGCGGGAATGTTCATACTGATGGCGCCCATTAATAGGCCCGGTGTGGTTTTGTCGCAACCGCCCATTAAAATCGCACCATCAATCGGATGACTGCGTAGCAGCTCTTCGGTTTCCATCGCTAGTAAGTTGCGATACATCATGGTTGTTGGCTTAACCATCACTTCACCAAGTGACATGGCTGGCATTTCTAATGGGTAACCACCGGCACGAATAATGCCTTCTTTCACAAACTGGGCACGCTCTCTAAGATGAGTATGACAAGTACTGATGTCGCTCCAGGTATTAATGATGCCTATAACAGGGCGGTTCATAAAATCGCTGCGCTTGTATCCAGTCTGCTGCGTTCGTTGTCGATGCGCAAAAGCTCGCATATTGTCAGGAGCAAACCAACGCTGACTGCGAAGGTCTTCGATACGTTTTGCCATGATGTAGTCCTGTTCTTTCAGTGTTTATTTTTATCGTTCGAGCGCTTAACCAACAATGATTGTTTACGGCTTCTTCAAACTTATGATATAACTCTTATATAAGACATAAGAGAAGTCAAGAACTATCCCATTACTCACTAAAAATAATGAACAAAAGTGGCAACAAAAAGCAGCGACTTGAAATAGACACAATCCATAGCAATCTAAAAATAAGACACATTCATTAAAGAGAGGTACCGCAATGCTTGAACTAAAGAACAAAGCACTCCTACAAACAAAATGTTTAATCAATGGAGAGTGGGTCGAATCTGCAGAAGGCAACACGCTAGATGTATTCAACCCAGCGACCGGTGAATTAGTAACAACCATTGCGAGCGTAGGTCCAGCCGAAACACAACAAGCCATCGCAGCGGCCGAAGCAGCGCAAAAAACTTGGAAAAAGAAAACCGCCAAAGAACGTGCGGCATTATTACGCCGCTGGCATGACCTACTAATGGAAAACCAAGAAGACTTAGCGAAGCTAATGACCGCTGAGCAAGGCAAGCCATTGGCAGAGTCTCGTGGTGAAATCGGCTACGCTGCGTCTTTCATTGAATGGTTCGCAGAAGAAGGCAAACGCATTTACGGCGACATGATCCCAACTTACGCACCAGATCGTCGTATTCTAGTCATGAAAGAACCCGTTGGCGTGTGTGCCGCTATTACACCTTGGAACTTCCCTGCCGCCATGATCACTCGTAAAGCGGGTCCTGCTCTTGCAGCGGGCTGTACCATGATCATAAAACCGGCTTCCGAAACGCCATTAAGCGCATTAGCAATGGGCGTTCTTGCCATCGAAGCCGGCATCCCAGCTGGGGTTATTAATATCGTAGTGGGTAAAGCGAGCCAAATCGCCAAAACCCTAACCGACTCTTCTGTTGTACGTAAACTGACCTTCACAGGCTCTACACCAATCGGCAAATTGTTAATGAAAGACTGTGCCGACACCATGAAAAAAGTCTCTCTTGAACTTGGTGGCAATGCGCCTTTTGTTGTCTTTGACGATGCCGATATCGACGAAGCGGTTAAAGGCGCCATGATGTCGAAATACCGTAACGCGGGCCAAACCTGTGTGTGTGCCAACCGCATTTATGTTCAAGCCGGTGTATACGACGCCTTTGTCGAAAAATTCGCGGCGCAAGTGGCCGCAATGAAAATCGGCCATGGCACTGAAAGCGGTGTCGAACAAGGCCCGCTGATTAACCGCGCGGCAGTGGATAAAGTTGACGAGCACGTACAAGATGCCATTAGTAAAGGCGGTAAAGTCGTCACAGGCGGTAAACACCATGAGCTTGGCGACAACTTCTACCATCCAACGGTTATCGCCAATGCCACGCAAGACATGTTGTTTGCCAAAGAGGAAACCTTTGGTCCTTTGGCCCCCGTCTTCAAATTTGAAACAGAAGACGACGTCATCGCCATGGCGAACGACACGGAGTACGGCCTAGCGTCTTATTTCTACTCTCGCGATATTGGTCGTATTTTCCGTGTAGCAGAAGCGTTAGAAACAGGCTTAGTCGGTGTGAACGCTGGCGTCATCGCTACAGAAGTTGCGCCATTTGGTGGTTATAAAGAGTCAGGTCTAGGTCGTGAAGGTTCTAAATACGGCATTGACGATTACATCAACACCAAATACGTTTGTGTTGCCGGTTTAGATAAATAGCGGACAAACCAAAATTTACAAAGAGTGCTCACTCCAACGTGAGCACTCATTTTTTGTCGATCGGAGAATAATACATGCCGACATTAACCAACCAGTATCCTTCCTTAAAAGACAAAGTCGTGTTTATTACTGGCGGTGGCTCAGGGATTGGGGAATATCTTGTTCATCACTTTATGGGGCAAGGCGCACGCGTTGCTTATATCGATATTGATGACGTTAGCTCTAACGCTTTAAACCAAAAACTGTGCGACGAATTTAACACCACACCTTGGTTTAGAAAAGTCGACGTCCGTGACATTGCTGCCTTGCAATCGGCCATTGACGACGCAGCACAAGAGCTTGGCAACTTAGACGTATTGATCAATAACGCGGGCAAAGATGACCGCCATAAAATCGAAGACGTTACGCCTGAATACTGGGACAACTGCCTAAATATCAATATGCGTCCGCATTTTTTTGGTATGCAAGCCGCAGCGAAATGGATGAAAGAAGGCGCAAGCATTATCAACATGGGATCGATCAGTTGGATGCGTGGCCGTGCTGGCATGGTGGGTTACACCACATCAAAAGGTGCGATTCACACCATGACACGCACTATGGCACGAGAGCTTGGCCCACGCGGTATTCGAGTTAACTCCATTGTTCCAGGCGCAGTAGTCACAGAACGCCAAAAAGCGCTTTGGCTAACGCCAGAGTTGGATCAAGAATTTATCGACGTACAATCCCTGAAATTTCGCATTCAACCAGACGATATTGTTGCCATGGCGCTGTTTCTTGCCTCCCAAGACAGCCGCGCCTGCGCAGGCCAGAACTTTATCGTAGATGCAGGTATTGTTTAGCCGCCTTAATTAATGAAAAAGCACTCTTCTGCTCTACATTAGGGTAAGAGCTAGTGGAGTGCTTTTTAGCTATCTATTAAGAGTTAAAGATCAACAATCTCAACCCAATTAGCCCCTTCACCAGTTGGCGCTTCATCAACCTTAGTGAGCCCGCCAGTCTCTACATCGACTCGATATAAACCTAAATTGGCGTCTTTTTCACCCGACACCACCATAAAGCGACCATCTTTACTGAGTGCAAAACCACGCGGTTGTTGCTCGACAGATGTCATGTTTTGGTAGCTTGGCAGGCCAGTTTTTTGGTCAATCGACAAAGTCGTTATGATACTTTTGGTTCTCTCAGACACATATAAAAAACGGCCATCAGAGGATAAATGCATATCAGCAGCCCAAACTTTAGGAAGGTCATTAGTGGCTTTTATAGAAGGCGGCACACCGTTTTCCAACGCTAATTCCTTAGCAGGAACACCTTCCGTTGCGCCTTTTAGCGTCAATAAACCAGACTTAGCATCATACTCGTAAGTCGTTACCGTTCCAGACAATTCCCCTAGAACATAAACGTAATGACCCTCTTTAGAAAAGACAAAATGCCTTGGGCCTGCGTATTGTTCCGTTTTAACTGCAGCAGGAGAATTTGGTGTTAATTGACCCGTTTGCTCATCAAATCGATACTGCCTTATTTCGTCATCGCCTAAGCTAGAAGAAAATACAAAACGATTGTCTGGGCTGGTATGAATAGCATGGGCATTTCGGCCTGCATCCAGTACTTGCTGCGCCTCATGACGAACCACACCGTTATCATCGATAGGACTAACACTGATTAAATTGCCGCCGTAAGACGCCGCAAATAAAAACCGCCCCGATTTATCCGTATCAATATTCGCCATACTCGAGGGTAAGTTCGCCTCACCTTCCTCTGCTAAATCCCCTGAAGCAGGATCAATGCGGTAGGAGATAACACGAAAAGGTTCAGAACGAATAGATGCGTACAAATGAGACTTATCAGGACTGACTGATAACGGCATTACATTATTACCGGTTTTTGTGCTGCCAAGCGGCACTAACTTAATCTCTTTGCCATCTACCTGCTTGTTATCTAGAAGGTACCAAGTGATCGTGCTGTCTTTAGCATTGGAAACATACACATACTGACTCGCATTAGTATTCTGAGACATCATTCCTAATCCTGTTGCGCTCATAAACAGTAATGCTCCAGAGAACATACCATTCATTGATTTGTTAAATATCGTCATTATTGTTTTTATCCTTGCCGAGCTAAACAAAAGCCTTTTGTGGAGCTGAACAGAAAGCACCATACCAGCAGCTCTAGATGTATAACATCATACAGAAGTAGAATCAGCAACAAACATTTTATGACCATGGCAGGTCTGTTCTTCGTTAAATTACTCAGGTTTGTGTAAATTATCTGCAATGGTCACTGGCGGCCGTCTTTTTCTCTTTTAATTCTTACACACGCCCCCATCTATTTTTCAATGCACAATTTTTAACCTTAGCCTTTTATTTACAAGCGATGGGAACCACTATGAAAGAGCCATTAGATATTCAATTTGTTTCCGATGTGATGTGCCCTTGGTGCGTTGTCGGTCTTGGTAATCTCAACAAAGCACTTGAGCAACTAAACGATAAAGTCGATGCCACTATCACTTTTCAGCCCTTTGAGCTAAACCCAAATATGCCAGCTGAAGGTCAGGACTTAAGCGAACATATCACGGAAAAATACGGCATTAATAAAGAACAGTCAGACCAAAATAGAAAAATGATTGAGGCCCGTGGCAAAGAAATCGACTTTGATTTTAACTTCAATTCTGAAAGCCGCATGCGCAACTCATTTGATGCTCACCGCTTGCTGCATTGGGCTCAGCTTGAAGGCAAACAGACAGAACTTAAAAACGCACTATTTAAAGCGCACTTTACCCACAACCAAGATGTGAGTGACCACAAAGTACTCGCCAACCTTGCCGCTAGCGTGGGCCTAGACCCAGCAGCTGCAAAAGGTATTTTGGATAAGAACCACTTTGCCGATGAAGTCCACCAGCAAGAGCAAATCTGGCAGCAGAATGGCATCACTTCGGTTCCAACCGTCATTATCAACAACGCCTACGCGATTTCTGGTGGCCAGCCAGCAGAAGTCTTCAAAAGCGCAATAGAAGAAGTGCTTGAGAAACAAAAAGCAGAACAAGCAAACGCTTGATAAAAAGCCCCGTGTTGTTTATCCATTCATTGGAAAAATAACGTGGGGCTTTTTAAGTTTAAAATAGCTTAGCCACTTTTACTTAGATTAAAATGGATAAGGCGTCGCATTTTGCTTAACCGTTACCCATTGCCAATGAGTATAAAGATCCCAATCCGCAGGGCCACAAACCGAATTGCCATTACCGGATGCACCACAACCACCAAAGGGGTTAATGCATTCATCATTAACGGTTTGATCATTGATATGCAGTAGACCAACATGCAACTGAGCCCCAATACGCTGCGCACGGGAAAGATCATTCGAGATCACCGCGCCCGCTAAGCCATATTGTGTATTGTTCGCCATCACAATCGCCTCCTCATCGCTTTTAAAGGTAACGATATTGACCACTGGACCAAAAATTTCCTCTTCAAAGGAGCGCATGCCTGGTTTCACATTGCTCAATACTGTTGGCGAGTAAAAAGGCCCGTCATAGGTGCCGCCCGCTTCTAATTTAGCGCCCGCCGCAATGGTGTCTTGTACAATGGCATGAACTTTTTCAAGTTGACGCTGATTAATCAGAGGCCCTAAAGCCACTTTCCCAGACACAGGATCGCCAACCGGTAAATGTTGCGCTTTTTCGACAATTTTTGCGGTTAACGCTTCTGCGATGCTTTCTTGAACCAAAATACGGCCAGATGCCATACAAATTTGCCCTTGATGGAAATACGCGCCCCAAGCAATATTGCTCGCCGCTACATCAAGATCAGCATCTTCCAAAATAATCAGTGAGCTCTTACCACCTAACTCAAGAGACACTTTTTTTAAGTTACGGCCACAAGCTTCACCCACTTTCCGACCTGCCGCAGTAGACCCAGTGAACGCCACCATACCTATTTCTGGTGCGGCACAAAGTGCTTCCCCAGCGTCTACTGCACCTGGGAATACTTGAAACACCCCCTTTGGTAAACCAGCTGCTTCTAAAGCAAGAGCGAGTATAAAACCACCCGTTACTGGCGTTTGAGGATCGGGCTTGGTCACCACAGCATTACCCACCGCTAAGGCAGGAGCAATCGACCGAATAGAAAGAATCATTGGAAAATTAAAAGGCGAAATAACACCCACCACACCAATCGCCTTACGTGTTGCATAAGACATGCGTTCAGGCCCAGCAGGTAGCGTCAGACCATTAGGCTCCAATGTCATATTGGCTGCCAATTGCAGGATTAATATGGCTTCTTTTACTTCGTGTTGGCCTTTAGGAATGATACCGCCCGTTTCACGAGCGATATACAAAGCAAGCTCTTCCGCATTATCTTGAATAAAAGTCGCGGCTTTATGAAACAAGGTAGCCTTGTCTCTCGGTGGGACTTTTACCCATTCTTTTTGCGCTTCCTGCGCCCGTTCGCATGCGGCATATACATCGTCTGCTGTGGCGATGGCCACTTCACTTAAAACCTTACCTGTTGCTGGCTCTATCACCTCTTGCTTATTTGAGGCCGCAACCCAATCACCTGTAAAAAACGCCCCAGACCATTTTTTGGATGCCAGTACGGATACCGTCATATCTGCTCTCCTATTTATTTTTATTGATTGGTTTATGACTAGAATGACAACTGCAATGCAGACAAATTTGCCTGTTATCCATTGCATATTTTTCGTTCTAATACTTAAAGCAATACCTATGCCGAAATATGATTATTTTCTTTTCACCCTACATAGAGTAGCTAAACCATTGATAAACATTGCATTTAAGCCGCATTAAAGAGAATCAACACGGTTTAGCATAGCTTAAATATTGCACAGCACACTTGACGATATCATCAAACGCAATCAACACTAGGAAAAAAGCAGTTGATCATTTCATCAAGCAGATGAAAGAGGAAAAATAATAATGACAAACTCGCATCGAATTTCCTTGGCAGATTTGGCTAAAAACAGCGAAAAGATCTTACTCAAAGGCAGCTCCCGTGAACTAGATAGCCAACACACTCCCACCGTAGAAGAGCTGACCGAATGCCTGTTTTTCTCGCCAGGAGATGGCCGTATTTGGTTAGACGATCAACGCATGCTGTTAATCCATAGTTCTTCATTTGGGCTCTTACGACGCGAAATGATTGACTCTCTTGGTCTTGATAAGTCTCGCGACATTCTCACTCGAACGGGTTATCTATCTGGCCTGCGCGACGCTGAGCTCATTCAAAAGCGTTGGCCCGATTCAGACCCCGCCTCCATTTTTGAAGCCGGTACTCACCTTCATGGTTTAGAAGGCGTTGTTAAAGTGGAAACGATTTTCTTTGAGTTTGATACTGAAAAGGGCCTGTATGACGGTGAGTTTTTTTGGCATCACAGCAGTGAAGACGAAGAACATATTGCTGCCTATGGCATTGGGAGCTCACCCGCCTGCTGGATGGAGTTAGGCTACGCCATCGGCTACGTCTCAG
This sequence comes from Marinomonas alcarazii, assembly GCF_003208215.1. Classification (GTDB taxonomy): domain Bacteria; phylum Pseudomonadota; class Gammaproteobacteria; order Pseudomonadales; family Marinomonadaceae; genus Marinomonas; species Marinomonas alcarazii. The sequence continues at coordinate 178,840 of NZ_QKLW01000003.1, read as the reverse complement.
GCTTAGTGGGTTCTTTGGTAATTTTTCGCGAGGTAGAATGCCAGTCCATGGGACATTCCATCTGTCGAGTCGTCGGTAAATCTGCTGAACTTTGGGACGATATCGAAGACGACATTCGATTTCTCAACGTCACCACCAACGAAGCAGACATGCGTATAAAACCAGATACGCAGTTCGATAAGATGGAGTTGGATACACCGGATGATCAGCCCAAAATGATTGGCGTATCCGCTGCGTTTACCGCCGCGAATCATTCATTACAAAAAGTGGCACCAACGAATGCCACCGTTTTATTCACTGGCGAATCTGGCGTCGGCAAAGAGCTTTTTGCCAGCATGCTGCATAAGTTTAGCCGTCAAACAGGCCCTTTTGTGGCATTTAACTGCGCCGCCATTCCGGAAAACCTAATGGAAAGTGAGCTATTTGGTGTCGAAAAAGGCGCTTACACCGGCGCGACAAGCAGTCGCCCAGGACGTTTTGAGCGAGCAAACGGTGGCACTCTATTCTTGGATGAAATCGGCACGCTGAGCCTTGCAGGGCAAAGTAAATTATTACGGGTTTTACAAGAAAAAGAGGTAGAGCGAGTCGGAGGAGTCTCGGCGATTAAGGTCAATGTACGAGTCGTCGCGGCAACCAATGTCGACTTGCGCAAGGCCGTTGATAAAGGCGAATTCCGCGAAGACCTTTTCTTTCGTTTAAACGTATTTCCTATCCATTTACCGCCACTAAGAGATAGAAAAGCCGATATTCCACTGCTGGTAAACCACTTCTACCATCAGTTTTGTCAACAGCATCAAAAAGCCCCTTCGGGCATGACTCAATCTGCACGACAAGCGCTATTAAATTATGGCTTTCCGGGTAATATTCGTGAGCTACAAAATTTAATGGAGCGCGGTGTGATCGCTTCAGAAGAAGGCGAACCCATTGATCTGCCGCATTTGTTTAGAAATGAGTTTATTCCCGAAGACATTATCTATTCCGTAAATCACCAAGGCACGCTAAGCCATGTTGATGACAAAAAAGCATCCACAAACTCCCTCTTAGAATACATCACGCAATTTGTCGGCGGGGAAGATCATCTTGATATCGAAAAGCTTGAACAAAGCCTATTACAAGAAGCCGTCGATAATGCCCAAGGCAACTTATCAGAGGCCGCAAGGCGAGTTGGCCTAAGCAGGCCCCAACTGGCTTATCGATTAAAGAAGAATAAATAAGACCCAAACATTGCCATGCAAAATAAAAGAGCCCCATGAGGAAGCTAGATCACGGGGCTATCTTTTGCATCTGTCTGTCGTAGTAAACCTCATTAAAGATACGTTGAAGCTAAACCGCCATCCACAGGAATATTCACGCCACACACCCAGCGGGATGCATCAGAGCAAAGAAAGCCAATCACTTCAGCCACTTCATCCGAATACGCTGGACGAATCATTCGTTCTGCGTCTTTTTGGACACGTTCTTCGCCTAACATAGACACAAAGTCGCCTAAAATGGGCGTAAAAACAGGACCGGGAGCCACACAGTTCATGCGTACGCCATGATCACGAAACCAAGTAAAGGCTTGTTGCGTAGACCAAACAATCAGGGCTTCTTTAAAATATTGATAACAAGTTTCTTGTGGCACGGGATTCTTTTTCAGCCAAGCAGCGCCTTCTTCAAAATAAGAGGTGTCCGCTAACGCCTTATGCTTTTCTAAACGCTCTGGCCATTCAATACCCAAGACAGAGGCTACATTGACAATGCTGGCACCCTTAGTGAATCGAGGAATAAGCGCTTCCGTTAAATGACGTAAGCCCAGATAATTCACCCGACCAACCAAATCAGCGTCAGCCGTACCGGGAACACCTGCAATATTACAAAGAGCATCGATTTTTTCTGGTAATGAATCTAAAGCAGCATCAATCGCGGTAGGATTACCCAAATCTATTTGTACAAAGCCATCCAGCGTCATACTGGGTTCATTACGATCAATCCCTATAACCCGCGCACCGCGGAAACGAGCAAGCCTTGCTACGTCTGCCCCGATGCCAGAAGACACACCAGTAATTACGATCGTTTTATTCGTTAGCATTATCTTGTTTCTCCTTATTTTTGTTATGAAACATAGACAAAGTAGAAAGACGCTACTTTGTCAGTCCGCAACAAGGAGAATTGCATGGAGTATGCCTAAACAGAAAAGCAGCCATAAATTTTCTTAATAGCATTTCAAGGCATTGATACTCATAAGATTTTCTTATCTAGAAATAAACAAATGGATGAAAGCTCTGGCGCCGTGCGTCCCAATTCATTTCATCAAATGGTCAAATCCAATAAAACAGCTAGGGACAAAATTAATGATTTAAAGAAGTGATCAAGAGGAACAATCGCACCAACTATCAGTCTCGATGCCATTTCAGCTTCTGTCGAATTCTACTCAATGCCACCGGCGTAATTCCGATATAAGACGCAATTTGTTGCTGTGGAATCACATTTTTAAGTTCAGGATAGTCGGCACAAAAATCGAGATAACGACGCTCAGCAGAATGTTTTACAAAAGCATTTTCACGCTCTTCTTTAGTAATAAAAATACGTTCAAGAAATTTGGCGTAACACTCTAAAAAACCAATATCCTGACGCATCTGCTCGTAAAAAGCTCGCCAAGGATAAGAAGAGACCATGCAGTCTTCTAAAGCTTGAATTCCGAACAAAACACGTGCTTCGGTCACCATCGCCTTGGTTGAGCCAATGATTCTGGGACTCTTGGCAAAGGTTTGCGTGAACTCTTTCCCTTCATCAGAGACACTCACATAACGCACTAATCCAGAATGTAAAAAGAACAGACGATTCGCAAAATCCCCTTGCTGAAACAAATAATCGCCTTTTCGAATGACATGAATATCCATTGGCACCGTCAGTCTTTGCCAATCGATGTCATAGCCCAATTCGTTAAAATAGGCTTGAAAGCTATTTTGCAGTTGCATTCGATCCATGGGCTATTTTTACCTTGCTGAAATTGCCATCAATAAGAAACAGTGCGATAGCTAACAATACAATGCCAGAAGCGAAAGGCCAATCGACCAAGCTTAATAAACGCGATTGTGTCAGCGCGGTAAATAACGCCACCCAAACGGGTATCGTATAAGACATCGCAAGTAAGCGACTTGCCCCAACCGCCATCACCAAACGCTGCTGCAATACAAAGGTAAATAAGGTAGTAAACACCGTTAAATACAACACATTTACCCAGAAACCTTGCGACAACCATTGCACCTGACCAAGCTCCCCCCAAATCAACGCAATAGGCAGCAGCCACAAGGTGCCAAATAACATAATCATAAACGCGCCGGATAATGCCCCTAACGAACGGCCCCACTTTTGAACCGACACCACATGCAAGGCCAATAAGAAACACGCCCCAACAAAAATGTAATCACCGGAATGCCACTGAAATCCGTCGTTACCCTGAGCAGGAAAGCCTTTTGTAGAAACACCTTGTGTAGAAAACAACACAGTCATCGCGCCGATTGAGCCAAGAACAAACCCGACAACTCGCCACACAGGTGCGATTTCCTTGATCCAAGCTCTCGCAATCATCACACCAATTAAAGGAACCAGTGTATACAAAACAGACGTATTCAGAGGCGTAGTCGACTGCAACGCCACAAACAATCCGATGAAAAATCCCACCAACGCGCCGCTTATCACCACATAATGAAAAAGCCGCTGACGAGAAGCAAACAACGCCTTAAACTGCTCGGTTTTATTCAACTTAGCTCGCTGCCAACTGAACAACAACGCTGGCAACATAATCAACATTGCCAATAAAAAGCGAAACGCTGAAGTCGCAACCGGACTGGCGTATTCCACCATATGACCCGATACGATAAAAGAAGACGCCATCAACCAAGCCCACAGCAACAAGGTAAAAAATGAGCTCATGACGTTACCCCGACTTTATTTTCGGCCAAAATAGGCGCCACAAAGCGGATAAAAAGATGCTCAATCACAGCTGGCTCAAGGGTAATATCAAACTCAGAGCTCAAAATATTGCCCAATGATTCAGGGCTTTCAATTAACTGCTTGCGCTTGCCGTGGCGACCTCTAATCGTAAGTTCGGCATTCACCAAAGCAACCGTCTGGTCTTGCTTCTTCAAGGTCACCATCAAGTTCTTTAAAAACACAGCACTAGGATGTTTATGAGAATAAAAATGCCCCAGCGCGCAATCAGCATCGGTATAAACAGCGCTATCAAAGCGATAAAGGGTAAAATAGTCATCGGCCTTCACGACCTGCAAATCATACTCACCATTGCCTCTGCCTAGCACTCGATAACGATCTAAACCAGCCGTTTGCGGCGTGTTTATATCTAACCGCAACGGTGCAATCGGCCCATTACCACCAAAACCGGTATCGACCAAATAACTCACGCCTTCTAAGGTTAACAAGGTCACTCGATGCGTTCTGCCCGCTTCACGCTCAACATTATTATTCAGTACTCTTGCCAACTTAAGCTGCACGTCATAACCCAAGGCTTTTAATAGCTCAAACGTCAACTTATTATGCTCAAAGCAATAACCACCCAAACCGCGCGTCACTATTTTCTCGCTGATTGCCTCTACATCCAGAGAAATATCTTCCCCTAGCACCACTGCCAAACTATTAAAGCTATAACGAGCCACATGCTTTTCTTGCAACGCCATAACAAATTCAATGTTCAGCTGCTCCGGAACCGCCAACCCAAGGTCGGATACATAGTTTTGTAGACTTGGTGATAACAACATAATTTGCGCCCTTTAATAATGAACAAACATGGAATACAACCAAGATTACAGGAGCCGAGCAGATAAGGAATTAACATAGGTTAAGGAGGCTTCCTTTATATAGTCAGATTTTAGACAAAAAAAAGCAGCGTTTTACCGCTGCTCAAACTTTCGCCGTAGAAGCCTTCTTCATACTAGATAAAGCACTATTGCTTACTTAACTCCGCGTTACCTTTTGCAACATCGGAAGCCATTCTGTCATAAGTTTCCTCAAGGGTTAGTTCACCTACGATCAGCTGACTCATTCGTTGTACAGCGGAGTCATAGACGATATTGGCGCCTTTCGCTTTTTGAAGTCGACGGATGCTCTCAGTGACATTGCTTGCGTTATTTGCAAACACAGTCATCGCTGCTTTAGCGTTTTCATCATCAAGTTGGTAATTCAGGTTTTGTACATTTGCACCTGGGATAATAATAAACTCTTCTGCAAGCTCTCTTTGTACGGGCTCAGAACCCAAATACTCAATCAATTCAGCGACCGCTTCAGGGTGCTTAGTATGTTTAAATGCCGCCACATAAGTTGCTCCTGGCATAGGAATACAGCCACCATCACCACAAGGCGCATCCAAAGCACTCCATTCAAATGCATCACCTATTTTTTCTTTAAAAGGGTTTACCATCCAGTTACCCGCAAAATAGGTCACTACGTTGGCATTAATAAACTCGTCGCCCATATTTTTATAGCGAGTACCGCCTGCAGCTCCCCACATTTCTTTGGGGAAAGCCCCTGTTTGAGTCCAGTGATAAAGGTCTTTTATGTAAGCTTTGGTAGGCGCATCAGGGAAATTAAAGGTGCCATCATCATTAACAAAGTTGGCACCATAAGAATAGGCCGGTCCACTAAAACGGTGCCCTGAGCGGTCCATAGTGAAAGGAATATCGACGCCAGTTTTATCTGCTACTTTTACTGAAGCTGCAACAATATCAGCAAGCGTTGCACCTTTTTTAGGCAGCGGGACTCCAGCTTGTTCAAACAAGGTAACATTAACAAAAGGCTGGTTAAGAGTCTGTGATGCCACATAGCCACCAATCTTATCTGGGGCACTCTTTTCATCACGCAATAAACTCAATGTGTTGCCATGCAGTTCCGCAAAGCCATCGGGATCCTTCATATAAGGACGTAAGTCTAAAGTGAATCTTATGAGTGAATTATCCGCGATTTTCGCAAGATCAGGGCCTTCTCCTACAGACAGCTGTAAAGGCAGCTGTTCTTTGGATTGCGCATAACTGGTCGTAACGTACTCCACCGAAATATCTGGGTGTGCTTTATCAAACTTTTCTACCAACTCACCCATTTTTTTTACATAGTTAGGATCATCATCGGTAAACCAAAAAGTTAAATTTTGTGTTGCAGCATGTGCCTGTCCAGCCAATAACGATGCGGCTGCAAAAGTACTTAGAACAAGATTCAAACGAGCCATTTACTTCACCTCATTTTCTTTTTATTTGATCAAGGTAATGAAAATATTTTCATTAAAATAATTCAATACTTACTATTGATAGCGATTAGATTATAGACATATACTGAAAAAAATTGCCAAATATATTTAAAACATCATTTTAAATAAAAAAATAATGAAAAAAATTTCACTAAGATAAGAGACCCATAATGAATAAAAATAAAATCTATTGGGACCTTGCTACTAACAGCGCAATCAATCGCTGGGCTATGTCTCCTGCAGAAGAAACTTATTTTCCAGGCGAAGCCAGAACCATGCCTGACGCCGTAGACTATCGCTTTATTAACGGCTGGGTAGATACAGGGGATCTACCCTGTAGAGAAAGTTTGAGGGAACATATTGCTCAGCGGACCGTATCCCTTCCTAACGACCTTTCTTTCCCTGAAATCTATTTTGGCGGCGAAGACAATCGCGTAGACTTTTCCACTTTTCGCTTTCGCCCAACTTTAATAAAACGCTGGCTGACTTGCTCTTTATACTCCGAACAAGCCCAAGAAGCTGAGTTTTCCTTAGAAACTTGCGGCGGTGTCCACATTTGGCAAGATGGCGAAAAAGTGATTCAGCTTGACCATTATCAACGCAATGAACCAACAAGCCAGTCCTTCACCTTAAATCTTCCAAAAGGGAACTGTGAACTGATTGTCTTTTTGGAGGAATTACATGAGCGTGACGCTAGCTGCTACTTTGTCTTGACGCTTAAAAAAGGCGATCAAATCAAAACGGGGCTATCCCTTGAAATCGACGAAGAAGAAGTAAAAGAAATCGAGAAAACACTCGAAGGGTTACGCACTAACCAAGTATTTTATTGCAATGAAGATCTATTAATTCAAGCAGATTACAAACCTAAAAAAGCCACCAAAGTACAACTTGATACTGGTAGCTATCCAAGCGAAACCGTTACTATGAATGTATTGCTTGATGGCATGAAGATGCAAGAAGAAGTCAGCTTTTTCGTTGAAAAATCATTTTCTTCAGCCACTCTTTTTAATACAACAGGGCTAAACGCAGGTTGTATCTCTCTACGTTTCTTAGTTAAAACTGGACCTCTTACTTTTAGCCGCAGCCTTGGCACGACCATTTTACCACCAGCGATCGATGTTACTGCTGAGAACTTAATATCTCGTAAAGCACTCGCCTTAGAAACCATGCTCAGCCATGGCAAAGAAGAACCAGCCAGAGCCTTAGCTGCTCTGGCCTTAAAACAACAGCCAGAATTAGCCAGCCGCCTTATTGAACGAGCCCTACTGCCTATTAAAGAGCGCCACGATTGCGCGGATTTCTGGATATTGCCACTTCTTTGGATGTACAAAAGCTATGGTTACTCTCAACTCGAACCAGCCCTTTGGGATCAAGTCAAACACGAAGCACTAAACTTCCGCTACTGGTTAGATGAACCGGGCAATGATGTTATGTGGTTCTGGAGCGAAAACCATGTTTTATGCTTCCACGTTGCGCAGTATCTTGCCGGCAGCTTATTCGAAGATGAGATCTTCCCCAATAGTGGTAAAACAGGCAGACAACACAAAGCTCAAGCCCACGCTCGTTTAATACGTTGGTTTGACTCAATGGATGATCACGGGCTGGCAGAATGGAACTCAGCGGCTTACTACCCGATTGATTTTCTTGGCTTATTTACTCTAATGACCAATGCAGAAGACGACAGTTTGGTTTCTAGGGCTAAGCAGTTGATTGATCAGATTTTTATCATGGTCGCCCTTCACACCACTGGCAGCGTATGCGCCGGCTCTCAAGGTCGCATTTATGAAAAAGAATTACTAGCAGGACCAGCAACCGAGCTTGGATCGATAGCCGCCATAGCTTTTGGTGGACAATGGTATCCAGGCTACGACCGAGTAACCGCGTTATTAGCAGTGAGCGACTACCAACCGCCTCAGCTTTGCCAGCGTTTACTAAGTGTGCCTGCTGGAGAATCCATTTACTCAAGATACACGCAAGGCTTAGATCACAACGCGAAGATCACCCTATGGAAGTCTACGTCATTGCAGCTATCGACTGTATCCGACTACAAGACAGGACAAAAAGGCCACCAGCAGCACTTTTTAGATGTGCAAACCAACGCTCACCCATTGGCTCGTTTCTGGATCAACCATCCTGGTGATCTAAAAGTTTGGGGAGGTAGTCGACCTTCTTATTGGGCCGGCAATGGTGTTCATCCTAAAGTGGCGCAATATAAAAACATAGGCTTTATGATTTTTGACCAAAGAGCCTTCACTGACTCTATTAACTTTACCCATGCGTTTGTACCAGCGCCAATCTGTGACGAATTTATTGAAGAGTCTAATTGGCTGTTTGCTCGTTCTGGTTCAGCGCTAATCGGTATTTATTCGTCTCAAGCCTTACAACCACTAAAACACGGACTTTACTCTGGCTATGAGTGGCGTGCCTACAGTAATCATTCCGCATGGATAGTGATTACTGGAGAAATAGAAGAACACACGAGTTTGGCCCGTTTTCGTGAGCACTGCTTAGCACACGCCCCTGAATTCCAAGACGAAAACAACCAAGTCAGTCTAAATTATGACAATGGCACACTGACCTTAAACTACCTTTCTGGTATTCATCTAGAAGGCATACCTATCCCGTTTGCCCCCTTATCGCCAATACCACACTTAGCTTTTTGCAACACCGAACTTATACCTTGGCAGGACTTATCCTCATAACGTCTTTTATCACAATGTATTAGGGCTATTTATAAGCCACAGTTTATCAAGGCTCTGTTTATTAAATGATAGAGGCTAAGTATTTGGAGAGCACAAACATGCAAGCAAACATCAATACACATATTTTAAATGAGGCTTTAACATCATTGTCCAGAGGTTTTCGCTCACTTAAAGGCATAGGCAATGTCGAAGCAAAATCCAGTGATGATATTCTTTTCGACGAATGGGATTGGGAAGTTGGTGTCGGGTTATACGGTGATTTTCGTGATGCTAAAGAACGCAATGACCAAGCCGCACTTGAACGCATTGGCCGCTGGTATGATTGGCAGATCCAACGTGGTTTACCTCGCCGCCAAGTGAATTCCACTGCTCCTATGCTAACGCTAGCACTACTAGCTGAACACTTTCAACGGGATGACTGGAAAAGCATTGTCGAAGAATGGGCCGACTGGATTCACACAAAAATGCCAAAAACCGAAGAAGAAGGATACCAGCATCTCGTTAAAGAACGCGATAACGACGGTGAACTTTGGGATGACACCTTATTTATGGCCGCTTTGTTTATGGGAGCGGCAGGCAAACTTTGCCAACGCCCAGAATGGACACAAGAAGCACAATATCAGTATTTATGTCATATCCGCTTTCTTGGCGACACTCGAAGTGGCTTGTTTTACCATGGCTGGACTTTCCTTGGGCGTCACAACTTTGCCAACGCACTTTGGGCTCGAGGTAATGCCTGGCTAACCCTTTCCATTCCTGAACTATTCCGCATTCTTGAGCCACAAAGCGTCACCGCCCGACAGCTCAAAAATGTGTATTTAACACAAGTCAGAGCCCTAAAAGAATGCCAGCGTAAAGATGGCATGTTCCATACTCTGCTCAATGACCCTAGTTCACCTATTGAAGCATCGGCCACCGCAGCCATTGGTTATGGTTTACTGGCTGGCTGTCGCGAAGGGCTGCTAGACATTACTGAATACCAAGAAATGATTCATTTATGCCTAAATGCAGTGATCAAAAGGATCAATGAAAATGGCATTCTAGAAGAAGTTTCAGATGGCACGGCTATGGGTCACTCTTTAGAGTTTTATAAACAAATTGGCAACACCCCAACACCCTACGGCCAAGCACTTGCCTCACTCTTTCTATCTGAGTATCGGAGTTTTACTAACAAAACACACTAACACTCACATTAACAAATACTCTCATAACGATAAAAAAAAACAGGAGCAACACATGGCTGCCATTCAGCTCAAAAACCTTCACAAACGCTATGAATCTATTGATGTCATGCATCATGTCAATGTCGACATTGAAGATGGCGAGTTTGTCGCTTTAGTAGGGCCTTCAGGTTGCGGCAAGTCTACTTTATTACGTTTAATTTCTGGATTAGAAGACATTACTTCAGGAGAAATCCTATTTGATGGCAAAGTCGTTAATCGACTTTCTCCTGCTGAGCGAGAAATCGCCATGGTGTTCCAATCCTATGCTCTCTATCCGCATATGACAGTGAAAAAGAATCTTTCTTTTGGTCTTGAAAATCTCAATATGGACCGGGCCATCATTGAAGAGCGCATCCAAAAAGCAGCCAAGCTACTTGACCTTCTACCTTATATGGACAGAAAGCCTAGGGCTCTGTCTGGCGGTCAAAGACAACGAGTCGCTATTGGTCGAGCCATAGTCCGCAATCCAAAAGTATTTTTATTTGACGAGCCTCTGTCTAACCTAGACGCCAAACTACGCGTACAAACCCGCGGCGAAATCACTAAGCTTCATAAAAAGCTAAACACCACCATGATTTATGTAACCCACGATCAGGTGGAAGCCATGACCATGGCTGAGAAAATTGTTGTGGTAAACGCAGGTAAAATAGAACAAGTCGGCAAGCCACTAGATCTTTTCGAACGCCCTGCTAATCGTTTCGTTGCCGAATTTATTGGCTCCCCCAAAATGAACATGTTCAAATCTAAAATTACCAATGTGTCTGACAGTGGGATTGAAGTAACTTCCAACACTATTGATCACTTCTGTATTCCTGTCGCCTCAGAGAACGCCAAAATCGGCGACAGTGTCACCCTTGGTGTTCGGCCTTCACACATAGAAATAGCCGAGTCTGGAATTCCACTGGAAATCACTCAACTAGAATGTATGGGACATGAAACTTTTATCTACGGGTCACTCAAAGGAGAAAGCGAAGATCTAGTGGCACACCTCCCACATCATTTTGAGGCCGAAATTGGCGACACAATCTATCTCCGCTTCAGCTCCCAATTTATGCACGTTTTTTGTGATAAAACCGACCAAGCATTTAAGAGGATAGAATCATGAAAAACCTGTCCGCTTTCCTTTTCTCGATTCTCGATAAATTCATGCGTTTCATTGAATTGCCGACAGTCTATCTGCAGAAAAAGATAGGCGTGCAACGCATGGGCTACCTGTTTGTCGCTCCAAACATGGTGCTATTTTCTTTATTCGTTTTTTTACCTGTTGGTTTAGCCATAGCTTACGCCTTTACCGGCGGCACTAATATGCTGATCTGGGATCGTCCATTTATCGGCTTCGAAAACTTTTCTCGCCTACTCAACTGTGGCAGCTACATGGACCCAGCTAGTTGTGAGTTTGACCTATTTTGGACAGCGATTCACAACACATGGTGGTACACATTACTTAACGCCACAGGCACTTTAGTCATGGCGCTTATCACCGCAGTGGTGCTAAACCGCCTAACCAAAGGCAAAGCGCTTTTCCGCTCCATTTTCTTTTATCCGGTACTGCTTTCTCCTGTAGTTGTCGGTCTAATCTGGAAATGGTTTCTTGCTCGTGATGGGTTGCTGAACTCGTTGGTTCTAGACCTTGGTGGCGAACGCACCATTTTTCTACTGGAGGTCTGGTGGTCTCGCTTTTGGGTAGTTTATGTCTCTATATGGTTTCATATGGGCTTCTTTACTCTGATCATTTTGGCGGGCCTACAAGCCATTCCAAGAGACATTTACGAAGCTGCAAAAGTCGATGGCACGAGTGAATGGCGACAGTTCTGGCGTATCACCCTGCCATTACTCACACCAAACTTATTAGTGGTTGCTGTGCTCTTATTGATTCGATCAGTGCAAGTGTTCGATGAAGCCTGGGTACTGACAGATGGTGGTGGTCCCGGAACCGCAAACACCTTTATTGTGCAATTTATTTATCAAACCGCCTTCAGTTCAGAAGTTAGACTCTATGGTCTGGCATCTGCGGCATCGGTATTAATGGGCTTAGCCCTACTCGCGCTGACATTAATACAAGTCTGGCTAGCGAAAAAAGCGGAGTACTAATTATGCTTAAATTTTTAACCCGTACTCGTCATCACGGCAAAATGGACATTACCGATATTTTGTCTTGGCTTTGGCTAACACTCGGCACCGCTGTAATTGCCATTCCAATTGCTTGGGCTATGCTGTCATCACTTAAAACTGAAGCGGAAGTAAACAGTTTCCCACCTAGCCTCATTCCACAATCTACGGTAAATACTCAGGTAGAAGGCTACGACAAAGATCTTTCTGTTTGGAAGTGGACTCAACCTAATGGCGAAATCAAAAACGTCGCCTTAGTACGTCGCATCGGCATAAAAGCCACGGTAGTAGACATAGACAACCCTGAAAAAACGCTTCAAGTACCCACTTCAGAAATCACTCAACTAAAGGACGTAAATTTCCAATGGCAGAACTATACGGACCCTCTTGAACGTTTTGACTTTTTTACATACATCAACAACACGGTATTTGTCACCGTGGTCGCAACAATTTTGACACTACTGCTTAATTCTATGGCGGCCTTTGCTTTATCCAAGTATAAATTCCGTGGCAAAAACGCAATCTTCATGTTGATTTTGTCCACCTTGATGCTGCCACTTTCTGTCATAATGGTGCCCGCCTTCATTGTCATTGTCGGCTTAAATTTAGCCGATAATTTGTGGGGAGTTATATTTGCAACGGTCGCCACACCAACTGGTGTGTTTATGCTGCGCCAATATATGCTAACCATCCCAGATGATTTGATAGAGGCAGCACGAGTTGATGCGGCTTCAGAATTTCGTATTTACTGGCGCATAGTGTTACCGCTTTGTGCACCAGCTCTGGCGGTATTGGCCATATTCTCTGTAATATGGCGATGGAATGATTTCCTCTGGCCATTGATCGTGTTATCAAGTCCAGAGAACTACACGCTACAAATTGGGTTAAATGCTTTCCAAGGGCAATTCTCGGTAGAGTGGCACTATATTCTCGCGATGACCGTTATTGCACTGATACCAGTGACCATCGTCTTTCTTGTTTTACAAAAATACATTACTGAGGGCGTAGCAGGCAGTGGAGTCAAATAAACTATGAGTTTAAAGAAAATATCAGAAAGAAGTGGCGTTGCCATCAGTACGGTCAGTCATGTACTGAATGGCACTGCCAAAATCTCTGATGATGTTCGCCAACGAGTATTACAAATAGCCAAGGACATTGGCTATTTAGATTCTCGTATCAAACGCGCGCAGACACCGACATTGCGTAAAATCGCCCTGTTTGTAGATTCTGATCGCCTAAGGCAAACCGACGTCAACTTCGTCTCATGGACCATACTTGAAACACTGCGTAAGGAATGCGAGCAAAAGGGGGTCGAAATTGAACCCATTTTGATTGACGAACTTAAAGGTGACTACAACAAGATATCGGAGCGCATGACAAAGACAAAATGTGACGGTATTTTGGTGTATTTTGACGAAAACCAAAAGCTCCTAAATGAAGTCATCAACACCAATTTGCCCTGTATTTTGCTCGCAGGGCAAGAACCCGGCATGCACATTGGATCAGTCGGTATTGGCGATAGAAATGGGGCTCGTCTGGGCGTTGAGCACTTAATTGAGCTGGGGCACAGAAACATAGGCATTGTCTCTTGGCCAGGACGTTATACCATCAGGCAACGACTTGATGGCTTTAAAGAAGCCATTAACGAGCACCTCGAACTTGGCCTTTCAGCGACTGATATTCAACTGGACAGTTTCCAGCCAGACATTGCTGAAAAAGGCATGAGTAAGTGGTTAGAACAGCATCCCGATTTGAATCAGATCACAGCCTTCTTTTGTCTTGCCGATAACGTTGCCATTGGTGTCTTAAACGCCTTACAAAAGAAAGACATTCAAGTACCTCAGGATGTTTCCATTCTTGGGTTTGATGACGTGTTTGCAGGCCAAATGATGCAACCCGCGCTATCAACCGTTCATACGCCGCTGCATCACATTGCCCGTTGTGCTTTGGAAGAGCTAGAACTTCTCACCCGTCGCACAAGCAAAAATGCACCTGCACGAAGAGTAGAACTCGGCTGTCGTCTTATTGAAAGGCAATCGTGTAAAGCAATATAGAGAAAAGCGACTTTAAGCCAAGCCCAATTTCGCAAAAGCGTTGGGCTTGGCTTTTTAATGACTTCCACCAACTTCTTTTTCGAACCATTCAACATCCCAGTATTGCCCAAACTTTCGGCCCACTTCGAGGTAAACACCTACGGATTCAAAACCAAATTTTTCATGGATAATACGCGAAGCTTCGTTAGGTAAAGTGATACCTGCGTAGGCACGATGCACGTCTTCTGTTTCCAATTGCTCAAACAATTCAAGGTACAAAGCCGTTCCCAAACCTCGACCTTTGGTATTTGGCTTTAGATAAATACTGACTTCCACTGAGGTTTCATAAGCGCGCTTTGGTTTGAATTGAGCACTACAAGCATAGCCAAGAATGTCACCGTCTTGATCCGCTACCAGTAAACGATGTCGACCTGTGAGCGCAAATTGTGCGAACCAAACCGCTCTACCCTCTAGGGTATAAGGCTCTATATCAAAGGTCGTCGCCGTATTCACTATGTAGTGATTATAAAGATCGGTTAATGCAGGTAAGTCATCAATGACAGCTGGACGAATTTGAACGCTCATTATTTATACACCACTCCACTCTAATGTCTGCGAAGGCTGTTCGCCAAACAACTGTTTGTAGTCTTTGGCAAACTGGCTCATATGCCAAAACCCCCATTGCGCGGCGATGTCGCTGACTGCCTCGTCACTGTTTGCCTGCACAAGTGAACGACGCACGCCATTTAAACGACTGATGCGTAGATATTGGATTGGGCTGACGCCGAGGATGCTTTCAAAACTGTATTGCAGTGTGCGACGGCAGACATTGGTGACTTCACACAATTGCGTCACAGTGACCGGTTCATCAAGGTGGTGATCTAAGAACTGACGTGCCGTGTCTACAACGGTTTTACGGTGATAATAACTTTGTGTTTTCGCTGGCAGGGGCTCTTCAACTTTAAGCACTTCGAGCAACGCCATCATCACAATGTCTTGCTGTAATCGTGGCGGTGTTTCTTTATTTTGCAACGAAAGTAAACGCGCTAACACGAAGCGTACTTCGGCTAAGGTTTTATCTGGCACGCCAAGGCGTCCATGCTCGGTAAGTTCTTTCCAGTTAATATCCAAACCATGAATTGTCGCCATCTTGATCAACTTAGAGCGATCCACAACAAGTCCATACAAATCATAATCTTGCGGTGTCGATAACTGAAAATCACAGTCGCCCGGTCGGCACATAATATTATTGGGATGGATGGTTAAGCCGTTAATACGGCTTTCTTCTTGATCGGCAAGAGGAATCCCCAACCAAACAGAGTCTGGCCAAACGACACATTTTTGCTGCAATGCCTGACTGGTGTATTCACAAAAAACTTGTAGGCCATCAAACGGCAGCTCAACAATACGACCGTAAAAACTACCACGACTGGTTTGATCGTACTCTTGCTGCCAGTTAGTCAAATTACTCGCGTGCAAATCAGCATCATGCGCTTCCGATACATGAGGATAAAAGCACCCTTTTGGTGCATCAATCATTAAATTCGACATAATCACGCCTGTCCATGTTTGTTTGTTTCCTTCGTACTGAATAAAAAACTAACCTAACAAATTGAAATATATAGCCTTTTCTAATTTTGCCATTATTCGATAACGTCGTTTTATGGAATTCCGTAATGTTAACTTATGTCATCTGTGTTCAAGCTATGCAAAATTGACACCCTTTTCGTTTGCTTTCTTGAACCTACACCCTCTCAGTAAAGCGCGCGAGACCACTATGAGTACAATACATTCGACCTTTAAACTGAAAAAGTTTCAATTTACCAACACCGTCGGAGAACGCACCTTCGGCTTTGTCGATCTTGCGGACTTAATGGCGAAAGCGACACCTGCACGATCTGGTGATCGCTTGGCAGGCGTTGCCGCCGCTAGCGCCGAAGAGCGTGTTATCGCACAAATGACATTAGCCGATGTACCGCTAAGCCTTTTCCTTGAACAAGCGCTTGTTCCCTACGAAGAAGATGAAATTACCCGATTAATATTAGACGATCATGACAAAAACGCTTTTTCTTTGATTTCCCACCTTACTGTGGGTGGATTTCGTGATTGGTTATTAAGTGATTTAGCCACCAGCGAGATGCTTACTCAGATTCGCCCCGGTGTAACACCAGAAATGGCGGCCGCCGTGAGTAAAATCATGCGTAATCAGGATTTGATTCTGGTCGCGAAAAAATGCCATGTAAAAACCGCGTTTCGCAACACCATTGGTTTGCCTGGGCATTTGTCGACGCGCTTACAACCAAACCATCCAACCGATGATTTGACCGGCATCGCGGCCAGCATGTTAGACGGTTTGCTCTACGCCAATGGTGATGCGGTGATCGGCATCAACCCTGCCACCGACAACGTGCAGCAAGCCACGCGCTTGATTAAGATGATGGATGAAGTCATCCAGCATTATGAAATCCCGACCCAATCCTGCGTTTTAACTCACGTTACCAACACCATTGAATGCATCGAGCAAGGCGCACCAGTGGATTTGGTATTCCAGTCGATAGGCGGAACCCAAGCGACCAACGACAGCTTTGGCTTTAATCTTGCGAATCTGGCCGAAGCCCAAGACGCCGCCTTGTCGCTGAATCGCGGCACGGTTGGCAACAACGTGATGTATTTCGAAACGGGACAAGGCAGTGCCTTATCGGCCAACGCCAACCATGGGTTGGACCAGCAAACCTGCGAAGCGCGCGCTTATGCAGTAGCACGTAAGTTCAATCCACTTTTGGTCAATACGGTTGTCGGCTTTATCGGCCCAGAATATTTGTACGATGGCAAAGAAATTACCCGTGCAGGTTTGGAAGATCACTTCTGTGGCAAATTGCTTGGCTTACCCATGGGTTGCGACGTCTGTTACACCAACCACGCCGAAGCCGACCAAAACGACATGGATAATTTACTGACACTTTTAGGTGTCGCTGGTTGCACTTTTGTTATGGGCATCCCAGGTTCTGACGATATCATGTTGAACTACCAGACCACCTCGTTCCATGACGCACTGTATGCTCGCAAGGTTTTAGGATTGAAGCCTTCACCAGAGTTTGACCTCTGGCTCGCCAAGATGGAAATTTTCAAAAATAACGAGCAATTCACTCTTAATCACCAATTGCCCGATGCGTTTCATAAGTCCCTGAATCGTCTTATTGGAGGTCGCCCATGAGCCAGTCTGATAAGACTTTCCCAACGCACCCACATGCAGAGCCAGTTACGGAAAACGCGTGGAGCAAGCTGAACGCCTTCACCGATGCTCGCGTTGGTTTAGGGCGTTCAGGTATCAGTGTTCCAACCAGACATTTACTCGCTTTCCAGCTTGCCCACGCTCAGGCCATTGACGCCGTTCACACACAGCTCGATAGCGATGCCTTATCGCAGGCACTCATGGAACAGGATTGGGCGAAAGATTGGACGAAACACTGTGCCCCCCTAATGTTGCACAGTCGCGCGACGGACCGCGCAACCTATCTTCAGCGTCCAGATTATGGCCGCAGGCTAGACGAAGAATCTGCCAATAAACTAGACGAGCACAGAGCTTCCACTTCACAAGATTATGATCTTGCGATTGTGGTGGTAGATGGCTTGTCCTCTCTCGCAATAGAACAAAATACCCTACCTTTTCTGCAAGCCCTCTCCAGCCATATTAAAGACTGGAAGCTAGCGCCCATCTGTTTTGTAAAACAAGGTCGCGTCGCAATTGGTGATGATATTTGCGAACGACTAAACGCCAAGTGCGTTTTGGTGTTAATCGGCGAACGCCCCGGGCTTAGTTCCCCCGACAGCTTAGGTTTATACCTGACTTGGGGCGGCAAAGTAGGCTTTACCGACGCCTACCGCAACTGTATCTCCAACGTTCGCCCTGCGGGCTTGGTGTACCAAGAAGCGGCACGCAAAGCTTTTTATTTATTAAACGAAGCACGAACCCTGAAACTATCAGGCGTCAAACTCAAAGACAGATCAGACGATGATTTAATTATGGACACCAGCAAGGAGTCGAAGAACTTCCTAATCTCTTAGGGACAAGAAACACATAAGCCCATCGGGTAAAAATGACGGTTAAACCACTTAACTAGAGCATATAAGGAACGACAATGAGTGATCAATTAGATAAAGAATACCTGGCAAAACGCCAGTTAAAAAGAGGTTCCGCTGGCTGGATTCTGCTAGCGGGTTTGGGGGTTTCATACGTAATATCAGGCGATTTCGCAGGCTGGAACTTTGGTATTGCCGAAGCGGGCTGGGGCGGTTTTGCTATTGCGGCAGGACTCATGGCGGTTATGTATCTGACGCTGGTTTTATCCTTAGCTGAAATGTCTGCGGCCATTCCAGCAGCTGGCGGTGGTTACAGTTTTGCGCGCCAAGCCATGGGACCAACAGGCGGCTATTTAACAGGCTTAGCCGTATTAATCGAATACGCCTTGGCACCAGCGGCCATTGTTATTTTCATCGGTTCCGCGGTGGAAGCCCTCTTAGGCTTTAATGGACCTTGGGTTTATGCGGCGTTTTATCTGGTCTTTATTGCCATCCACTTGGCTGGGGTTGGTGAAGCACTAAAAGTTATGATGGTCATCAGTGGCTTGGCGGTTATCGCCATCTTAGCCACCGCGGTTGCCTTGATTGGTGATTTTGATACCAGCCGTTTATTCGATGTGGCCGTAACCGATGCGGCTGGAGCGTCTGAATTTATGCCAATGGGTTGGTATGGCGTTTGGGCGGCATTGCCATTTGGCATGTGGCTGTTCTTGGCTGTTGAAGGTGTTCCTCTTGCAGCGGAAGAAGCAAAAGACCCAGCGAAAGATGTGCCTAAGGGCATTATCGGCGCGATGATTTTCTTACTTTTCACGGCTCTTTTAGTGGTGTTTTTATTGGCGGGCGCCGCGGGTGCAGACGCCATGAGCAAAAGCGCAGTACCTTTGGTGGATGCCTTGAACTTTGCGGGTCACGGCACTCTGGCAACCGCGGTTAACGTCTTAGGGCTTGCTGGCTTAATCGCCTCTTTCTTCTCCATCATCTACGGTTACAGCCGTTTGGTATTCGCCTTATCTCGTGCCGGTTACCTTCCTAAAAGCTTGTCTGTTACCGATAAACGCAAAGTACCTTCTCGTGCTTTGATTGTCCCTGGCATTTTGGGCTTTCTTGCCTCTTTGACTGGCGAAGGCGATTTAATGTTAGCCATGGCCGTGGTTGGCGCGACTGTGTCTTATGCCTTGATGGCGTTAAGCCATATCTTATTGCGCATCAAGCAACCAAATATGGAACGCCCATACAAAACACCTGGCGGTATCTTCACATCGTCCGTTGCTTTCATATTGTCTCTATTGGCTCTAACTGGGGTTTACGCTTACGATCCACGTGCCTTTAACTACACTCTTATCTTGTTCGTGATTGGCGCAGCGTACTACTTCTTCTATAGCAAAAACCGCCTTGTGGCGAAAACACCAGAAGAAGAATTCGACATGCTGGCAGAGGCCGAAGCGGATCTTGCCGCCTCAGCTTAATTCGGTTTAATAGATCTCGTAACAACAAAAAGCCCCCGCATTTTTCAATACGGGGGCTTTTAATTGTCTAAACGTTTTCTTAACGTAAATTATGACTTCGCAAGGTTCATACTTTGCAAAGCAACACGCTCAGGCTCCATCATGTAACGATAAACCAACGCCGCGACAATACCGCCAATGAATATGGCGTAATTTGCCAAGGAACTAAAAACAAAGGTCGCTAAGATAGAAACAAAACCCGCAATCAACAAAGCATAAACACTCTTTTTATTCACCCCGTTCTCATACCAATAAGCCCCTTTTGGTGACTCTGTATACAAGGCTGCTATGTCGATGTTGCCTTTTTTGATAAAGAAGTAATCAACAATAATAATGCCATACAAAGGCCCGATCATCGCGCCCAATACATCCACTGTGTAATGGATCACTTCTGGGTTATTGAACAGATTCCAAGGCGTTAGCAATACAGAACCAAATGCGGCAATAAAACCACCCGCTTTAAAGCTAATTTTCTGTGGCGATACGTTGGAAAAATCAAACGCTGGCGCGACAAAGTTCGCCACAATATTAATACCCACTGTCGCAAAGATAAATGTCAATGCACCCAGTACCGTGATAAAACCAGAATCAAGACGTTTCACGGTTTCCACAGGGTCGGTAATCATCTGACCGAATACAGGAATCGAAGCCGAAACAATCACCACACTGAACAAAGAGAACAATACAAAGTTAACTGGCAAACCCAATAGGTTGCCTAGTTTCAATTTTTTATAGCTGCCGCAGTAGCGAGAGAAGTCACTGAAGTTCAACGTTGGCCCTGCAAAATACGCCGCCACCAAAGCAATCGCAATGAACATCTGAGCATAAGCATCCAGACCCGTTAAGTTAGATGAACTTAGGTTGAAACTGATGTTTTCCCAGCCAGCTAAATTAATCATGTAAATACACAAAGCAAACATAGCAATATAAATAGCAGGGCCAGACCAATCGATCACTTTACGGATCATGTCCATACCAAACATGAACACAACACCTTGAACAAGCCACATAGCAGTAAAGCCAATCCAGCCTAGATACGAAAGCCCTATAAAAGATTCATCGGCAAGCGATGCCATTTCAGGGAAGAAATAAAGCAATAAGATAATAAAGGAACTGGATGCCAGAAAGGTTTGAATACCGTACCAAACCACGGCAATTAAGCCACGAATGATGGCTGGAATATTAGCCCCGAACACACCAAAAGACATACGCGCTACGACAGGAAAAGGGATACCGGCTTTTTGTCCTGGTTTGCCCATCAAATTGGCAAACACCAATACGATTGAAATGCCCAATAGCAAACTGATAAATACCTGAATACCATTCAACCCTAAGGCAAACAAACTGGCGGCAAACACATAACCACCCACACTGTGCACATCAGACATCCAAAAAGCGAAAATGCTATACCATCCCCACTTTTGATCTTTCTCCGGCAATAGATCGCTATTCGCTAATCTAGGGCTTTGCTCAAATTCTTGCTTCATGGTCTCTTTCCTTTTTAATTGTATACAATAACAAATACAATTTATGTGCCAAAAACAGAAACAAAAGAACCTAAGAAAAATCACGCCTCATAGGACTAAAATCGCCATAAAAACGCACTAATGCGAGTCAAAAACAAAACAATCACACCATTATTGTGCAACATACTTGTGTTTTTATTTGAGATGTCCCCAACGAATTGTCGTGCTATATTATTTAACCAGCACATTTACTGAAAAAATTGTATACGATTAATAGAGACCATCATGTCCAATGACGAGAACATCTACAGACAAATATTAAAAGCGATTGTCGAGCACCAATTACCGCCTGGGGCGCGCTTACCAGAAGACCGTTTATCAGAGGCCTTTGGCGTAAGCAGAACAGGTATCCGCAAGGTATTGCAGCGACTCGCCTTAGAACATTTTGTGGTGATTGAGAAAAACAAAGGTGCGCAAGTAAACCGCCCAAGCAAAACCGAAGCGATAGAAGTACTAGACAGCCGTATTCTGATCGAACCACAACTCATTCCAGCTTTACTAACACACTGGGATACAGCGCAATCTGAACGCTTTCGCGCTATGGCAATAGAAGAAAAGCGCGCCGAAGAAAATAATCAACTCGCCGATGCCATTCAGTTAACGGCTCGCTTTCACTATGAACTAGCGACATTATCTGGCAATAAAGTACTAGCACATTTTGTTGAACAGCTTTGTTATCGGTCTTCCTTAATTTTAGCGGCTTACGGCACCCGTGGCAGTGTCGGCTGTGATTGTGGCGACCACTCTCAGTTGCTCGACATTCTTGATCAAGGACACTCAGACAAGGCACAAAACTGGATGAGCCATCACCTTAAACACATAAAATCTTCACTTATTCTCGAAACCAAACCTGAAGAAAACATTGATTTTCAAAAACTTTTTGGCCGCTAGGAGCACCATGCGAATTCAGCTCATAAACCCAAACACCAGTGCCGACATGACTCACGCGATGGCGCTGAGCGCCAAATCCGTTGCGCTAGATAGCACGCAAATTATCGCCTGCACTCCCGAACATGGCCCTAAAAGCATCGAATGCGCTTTTGATGAAGTCATCGCCAGCGCGGCGCTTCTTGATCTTATCGAACAAGGCAAGCAACAAGGTGTCGATGCTCACATTATCGCCTGCTTTGGTGATCCAGCATTAGACGCAGCAAGAGAACTGGCCGATGCCCCTGTTATTGGCATTGCAGAAGCGGGTTTTCACATGGCCAGCCTGATTGCCCATCGTTTTGGGGTTGTGACTACACTTTCTCGAACCTTGCCAGCGAGTGAGCATTTACTACAAAAATATGGTCATAAGCATCATTGCAGTGGCGTAAGAGCCACCGACATTCCTGTTTTGGCGCTAGAAAATATCGACCCAGCGGCTTACTTATTACTAAAAACGGAATGCCTTGCGGCCATAGAGCAAGATGGCGCAGAAGCCATTGTGCTAGGTTGCGCCGGCATGTCGAATTTGGTCAAACAACTCTCATCAGAACTTCCGGTTCCTATCATTGATGGCGTTGTCGCCGCCGTAAAACTGGCAGAATCATTGCATCAATTAGGTTTACAAACCTCTAAAAAAGGTCAATACGGACAGCGAGTTAGCAAAGCCTTTACTGGACGATATGCTCACTGGAGTCTATAACCGCTGCCAAATTACATAACCAATAACGGAACCAGACCATGAAACACTATTTAGAACGCGATTACGCGGGTTATGGCCGCCAAGGGCTGCCAAACGTAAAATGGCCAAACAATGCCCGAGTTGCTCTACAGTTTGTTTTAAACTTTGAAGAAGGCGGTGAAAACTGCGTTTTGCATGGCGATGAACACGCCGAAACCTTTCTATCAGAAATATTCGGTGCACAGCCTTTCAAAGACCGCCACATGAGCATGGAATCCCTTTACGAATATGGTTCTCGCACTGGTGTTTGGCGCATTCTAAATGAGTTCGAAAAGCGTGGATTACCACTGACGGTTTTCGCCATTGCCACCGCATTACAGCGCAATCCAGAAGTGGCAAAAGCCTTTGTCGAAGGTAATCACGAAATTGTTTGCCATGGATTAAAATGGATTCACTACCAAGACATGCCTATCGAACAAGAACGCGAGCACATGCAACAAGCTCTGGCGTTGATCGAAGAAGTCACCGGCGTCAAACCCATTGGCTGGTACACAGGACGCGACTCACCAAACACTCGCACATTGGTTGCAGAACAAGCACAACTCAAATACGACTCAGACAACTATGGCGATGACTTACCTTATTGGGTGAAAGTCGACACACCTGATGGTGGTAGCAAACCGCACCTGATCGTGCCGTATACACTCGACTGCAACGACATGAAGTTTTCCTCACCTTATGGGTTTAACCACGCAGAAGAGTTTTTCCAATACTTGAAAGACAACTTTGATTGTTTGTATGAAGAAGGCGCGACCGCACCAAAAATGATGTCCATCGGCATGCATTGCCGAACGCTTGGCAAGCCCAGCCGCATTATAGCGTTAAAGAAATTCTTAGATTATGTACAATCCCACGACAACGTCTGGATCGCCCGCCGCGAAGACATCGCCAACCACTGGATAGAAAATCATCCTCCAGCTTAAACATAAAAAAAAGCGGTTTCCTCATTGAGAAAACCGCCTTTTTATACTGTCCTTCGGTTAAAACACCACATCTTCCGGCACAGTAACAAAAATCGAGTGGCGAACTTCGTTGAACAAGGCTTTGCTGCAATGACCTTCGCCTTCGGTGTCTTCTAACAACACAACATCACCTGCGCCAAACTGACGAGTTTCGCCAGACGATACGGTAAACTCACAACGCCCTTTGATAATAAACAGCAACTGACGCTGCGGCGCTGGATGCCATTTAAAATCATAGTCACTTGGGGTTTCGCGAAACATCAGTTCCCCCACTGGGAAACGCTCTGACAAAAAACCAATTGGGCCACCATCACGGACATCTACATTCAAATCACCGAAGTGGCTTTTGCCCTGATCGTCGTTAAAAATGCGCGTAAATTTCATCGAATACCTCTTTATTGACCTTCATAACAAGCGTCCATGCAATTCAATTGGCTTACGTATTTATACTTGCTTGTTTGCTGTAATCATAAGCGTCCATGCAATTCAATTGGCTTGCGTATTGTCTCGTTCCTCGACACGTCAGCGCCAATTAAACGCATGGAAGCTTTTAGTCAGAGCCAAAGCGATTCTTCAACCGCCCATCACCAACTGCACCCAGAATCATGCTAGAGCGATTCTTCTAGTCCGCTCCGCTAAGTCATACCTAAGAAGGCTAGCTTCCCAGCATAACGTGAAAGCGATTCTTCGAGCTTGCTCGGGGAGCGAAACGTTATACTGGGGAGCCAACTTCACGTCCAATCGGGGAGCGAGGCGTTACGCCACACACAATCAGCTACTCTGCATAACGCCAGAGCGATTCTTCGAGCCTGCTCGGGGAGCGAGGCGTTATGATGAGTAGCTAACCACAAAAACTTTAGGCTAAATTCTGTAAGGCCTCGTGAAGTACAGCCAATGTTACGGCTACATCGGGCGTATCAATCGCTTCCGCTGGATGATGGCTAATGCCTTTTTCGCAACGCATGAACAACATCGCCACAGGGCAAATATCCGCAATCGCCATGGCGTCATGTCCCGCGCCTGAAAACAAAGTATGCACGGGAATATTTTGTGTTTGTATCGCATTGCGAAGCACGCTTTGCAGCTTGGCATCACAATGCACGGCGTTAGCAGCATGGGTTGCTTTTCGATCTATACGCACATTTCGACGGGCAGCAATAGCGTCTAACTCTTGCAAAATTTCATCGAGCGCGACATCACGCTTGTCATCGAACTCACTGCGAATATCAAGGGAAAAGCCGGTGTTGCCAGAAATGACATTCACGCCATTGGGTCGATTCTGAATGCGTCCAACCGTCGCAACAATACCGTGATTCTGTGCGACTTTTTCCACTGCAAGAATCATCTCACTACTGGCGCAAAGGGCATCTTGGCGCAGATTCATTGGCACTGTGCCCGCGTGTCCTGCCATGCCGGTGATATTAAATTCAAAGCGTTTTGCCCCAGCAATGGCACTGACCACGCCGACGGGCAAATCTAAATCTTCTAAAACTGGCCCTTGCTCAATGTGCAGTTCAAGGTAACCCAGTAAGTTGTCGGTTGCGATGGCCGCATTGGGAATGTTCGCGAAGTCCGATCCAAAATCTTTAAGTGCTTGCGATAAACTGATGCCATCGCTGTCTTTCACATCGGCCCAGCTTGCAGGCCATTGACCTGTTAAAGCCCGACTGCCAAGCAAGGTAGAGCTAAAACGCGTACCTTCTTCGTCGCCGAAGCCCACTACATCTAAGTGAAACGGCAAACGAACACCCGCGGCTTGCATCGCTCCGATCAAGGTCACTGGTGTGATAACGCCGAGCATGCCGTCGTATTGACCACCGTTTGGTACCGTATCCAAATGGCTGCCCATAATGAATCGCGGTGCATCAGGATCAGCGGCTTGCCAGCGTCCCCATAAATTGCCCGCTTCATCCTGCCATGTTTGCATACCAGCTTCTTGCATCCAGCCGCCCACCAGTCCGTTGGCTTGTTTATGCTCCTTGGTGAGATAACGACGATCTAGGCAATCGTCGCTTTGACTGATTTTGCCAAGTTCGTCACAGCGGTCCATGACCAACTGAGCGAGTTTGCCGTAATCTGTCATTATTTTTCTCCTGCGTAAACCGACATAGCCGCATCCACGGCAGCGCCTGCAGGCAACACAAAACCTGCACGTCGCAATACGGTTTCAAGCGACTGCAAGGTATGCAAAACAGCGTCTTGGCGAGCGTTGTAACCCATGGTGCCAATGCGCCACACCTTGCCTTTTAATGGGCCAAAGCTGGTGCCGATTTCGATGTTAAAAATATTTAGCAAGTCATGACGCACTTGCTCGCCATCAACCTTTTCTGGAATATGAATCCCTACCACGTTAGTCATCTTGTGCTTCAAATCACCAAATGGCTTCAGCCCCATAGCTAGAACGCCTTGCAACATGGCATTGCCTGCCAACTTATGGCGTTCGATAACTGCATCCTGACCTTCGGTCAATAACTGAATGGCGCACTCACGAGAGCCAAACAGCATGGTCGCCGCTTCCGTATGGTGGTTCAGACGCTCTTCGCCCCAATAATCCATGATCATTGGCAAATCAAAATAGTTCGACCGAATACGCATGCCAGACGCCCCTTGGTGATGAGCATCACGAATCCCCGCTTCCACATGGGCTCTTTTGCGCACACAAGACACAAAGCGGTCGCTCAAGGTAATTGGCGCGCTGCCTGATGGGCCACCAAGACATTTTTGCAGACCAACCGAAACCGCGTCGATTTTCCATGCATCGACTTCCAACGGATTACCACCGATAGACGCCGTCGCATCGGTGTAAAACAACACATCGTGAGCGCGACAAATGTCGCCCAATTCTTCCAGCGGTTGGAACATGGTGGTTGACGTATCGCCCTGCACTATTGCCAATAATTTTGGCTGAACCTTTTTGATCGCATCTTCAATTTGCTGCGGGTCAAAGACTTCACCCCAAGGCACTTCGATGGTATGCACTTCGGCATCCGCACGCTCGGCAATCTCTGCCAACAAGTGACCAAAACGACCAAAGATAGGAATTAACACTTTATCGCCAGGTTCTAGACAAGACACAAGTGCCGCTTCAATGCCCGCACGAGACGTACCATCGATCAAAAAAGTTTGCTGATTCTGGGTATTAAAAACACGACGATACAATTCCATGACTTCATTCATGTAATTCGTCATGGTCGGATCGTATTGCCCCACAAGCTGAGTCGACATAGCCGACAATACTCGTGGGTAACAGTTAATTGGCCCTGGACCCATTAATAATCTTGGTGGCAATGAAAGCGGCTGCATAATAATCTCCTAACCTAAAACCTGATAAAGCATTTTGATGCCAGTGAAAATCAACACAACCGCGAAGACTTTCTTCAACTTGGCCGCATCTAAACGGTGTGCTAATGCCGCACCAACAGGCGCGAATAATACCGTTAATGGAATGATGCACGCTGCGCCAATCAAGTTAACCAAACCGACAGTACCGTAAGGCGAGTCAATCGGGCTTTGTCCGAAGATCAACATGGTCAAGGCCGCTGGCAATGAAATAATCAAACCAACTGCTGCTGCGGTGCCCACAGCGCGGTGCGCAGGATAGTTACAAAAAGTCAGCATAGGAACAGTTAGCGTACCGCCACCGATACCAACCATTGAGCTAAAAAAGCCAACACACGTGCCCATCACACTTTGACCAGCATTACCTGGTAGGGATTTAAACATGCTGTCTTTTTTACCCAGCAGCATATTTAGCGCAGACAAAGTTGCGATAATACCGAACAGCAAAGTCAGCCATTGGCCATCAACTCGCGTTACGACAAAGCTACCCAGCATCACGCCTACGAAGATGAAAAAGCCCCAACGCTTCAACAAATCAAAGTCCACGTTGCCTTTGGCTTTATGGGCACGAATCGAACTAATCGACGTAGGAATAATCGTTGCTAGTGACGTTGCTGTCGCCACCAGCATGGCCGTATCCGCACTGACTCCCAATCCTTGATACAAGAAAAACAACACAGGTACGATAACGATGCCGCCGCCAACGCCCAGTAAACCCGCTAAAATCCCGCCAACCACACCCGTGGCCATCATGGCGAGAATCATGGAATAATTTTCCATTATGAATGACATTTTTCTGTTTGCTCCTAAGTAAAATAACCACAAAAAAGTATTACTAGATCAAGGTGTTACCAGACCATCGTAGTACTAATCGAACATAGTACTCGATAATCTAAAGCTCGATAATCACGTTACTTGATAAAATCACCAAAGATGGCTGAACCATCACTGCGCGGATCGGTTGCAGCATTGGTCTGTCCTTCGGGATGAAGAACCACTGCGCCAGCATGACCCATTAATTCATTTTGCGCGTCAACGATCACCAAATCGTGTCCACGCGCCGCCAATTCATCAGCGGCAATATCAGCAAAGTCACGCTCGACTTTTAAATTATGGCTAACATCGCCCCACGTCCTACCAAGCAACCAACGACCCTCGCTAATGGCCTGATCCAACGGCATCTGATGATAAACATAACGGCTAAACAAAGCGGCTTGCGTCTGTGGCTGGCCTTCGCCCCCCATGGTGCCGTAGCTCATACGACGACCATCGCTTAATTCTGCAAAAGCAGGATTCAAAGTATGGAAAGGCTTTAGGTTGGGCCCAAGCTCTTGCAAAGAGTCTTTTTCCAAAGAAAAAGATGAGCCGCGGTTGTTCCACACAATACCTGTGGAAGGACTCACCACACCGCTGCCAAATTCCCAATATAAGCTTTGAATATAGCTGACCATGCGGCCTTCACTGTCGCATGCCCCCATCCAAATGGTGTCGCCATGCTTAGCTTGATGAGGCCAAGGTTGCGCACGCTCTAACGCAATCTCGTGACACATTTTTTCCAGTTGCTCATCATCCAGTAAAGACGACAGGTCCATTGCTAAACGGGACTCGTCAGTGACAAATTGATTACGGGCAATAAAGGCTTGTTTGGTGCATTCGATTAACAAATGCGCCATGTCTGTCGCGGTTTTACCTTGCGTATAAAGTCTGTCGTACAGAGCCAGAATCAATAAAGACGCGATACCTTGCGTTGGTGCAGGTAAGTTATACAAAGTGCCAACGCTGGTTTTGACCTGCAAAGGAGTCACGCGTTTCGCTTGGTACGAATGGAAATCGGCTAAGCGAATCGGTGATTCTGCCATCGCCAAGTCTTTCGCCAAGCGCGCGGCAATATCACCTTGATAAAAATCGTTTAAGCCGTTGTCAGCAAGTTGCTCCAAGGTGTGTGCAAGCGCCGGTAAGGTTAAATTTTCGCCCTGCTCATAAATGCCACCATTCTTTAAAAAACAGTCCGCAAACCCTTGCACACTCAGCAAATCTAGCTGTGTTTTTTTACTGGCATCCACATAAGTTTTAGTCACCTTACTGCCGTTTTTCGCCAGCTCAATAGCGTCGCTCAGTAGGGTCGATAAAGGTAAGTTGGCTTGCCATTCTTGACTCACAGCTAAGGCCTCTTGCCAACCCGCTACTGCACCGGCCATAGTAACAGCCGCTTTGCCATTTCGTGCTGGAATGCTGTCATAGCCTTTATAAAAATCCAGTGTCGCCAATTGCGCCGCTTTACCAGAAGCATCGATGCCAATCGGTGCTTTGCCGGGCTCGCTAATCAACCAGAAACCATCGCCACCCAAGCCATTCATATGGGGATAAACCACAGCAATCGTTGCCGCCGCCGCAACCATGGCTTCTATCGCGGTGCCGCCTTGCTCGAGGATTTTTCGCCCTGTTTCTGTGACTTTAAAATGCGGAGCGGTAAAGGCGATTTCATTTTTTTTCACAGCATCCATGACAGACTACTCCATTAAGCGTTTTGCGAATTCAATTAATGCCAAATCAGTGCCTTTTGAACTCACCAAAGACAAGCCACACGGCGCACCATGTAAAGTACAAACTGGTAAATGCAACTGTGGAAGGCCTGCCAATCCAGCAATGGCAGTAATATCCATCAGCTGATTGCGATAAGCCGCAAGCTCTTCATCGGCCGCGTCAAATTGCGGGGCTAAGCCTGGCGTGGTGGGAATAATAAGCACCGCCCCTTCTATTTCATTTTCTAGCCAATTACTAAAGCGCTGTCTTTGCTGTTTCGCAGTAGCCACTTCCGCCTCAGAAATAGTTTGGCACCACTCGAAACGTGACTGAATATCTGGCGCAAATACACCTTCAAGACTGTCTAAGCTGTTAATCCATTTGCCATGTTGCTGCCAGATTTCTGCGCCTTGTAGGGTGCGAAATGTCTCGCTGGTTTTCCATGCTTTGGTATCGATTACAATAGAAGATTCGCTAGGCAAAAGACCTTGTTCGCGCCACGCTTTTAACTGCGTTTTTAACTCATCAACATGCGCGACTTGATCAATTAAATTCTTAGCAATCAATACGTTATTAAATTCTTTAGGCGGTTTATTTTTCAGTAAAGTGTTAGCCGTTCTTTCTAAGGTAAATAGGTCTCTGGTAAGCCAGCCAACCGTATCAAAAGACGGCGCAAGGGAGACCATGTTATCGACTGGAATAACGCCATGAGTCGGACGCAGTCCGAACAAACCATTGTAGCTTGCTGGCACACGAATCGATCCGCCTGTATCCGTCCCCAGTCCGATGTCAGCAAGGTCGGATGACACAGCCACCGCCGAACCCGATGACGACCCGCCTGGGAGACGATTTGGTGTCACCGGATTTGAGGGTGTTCCGTAATGAATATTTTGACCATTGAGGCTATAAGCCAACTCATCCGTAATGGTTTTGCCACTGAAAATGGCACCGTTATTCAACAAAGCAACAACGCTAGAAGCGGTTTTTGCTGGAATAGGATGAGTGGCAAGCCAAGTCGGATTGCCTGCGGAAGTGGGCAGCCCAGCCATATGAAACAAGTCTTTCACAGCCAAGCGTAAACCATTTAACGGCAAAGTAGGATTAGCCGATGAACTGTCGTTCCAAGCCGTTTCACTCAGGTTAAGCTCTTTAGGGGAGATAAAAGGATTTTGTACGATGAAATGTTTCATATGTCCTCCGCTTGTGTAGAACATATGAAACAATCGTTTCACCACTCTGTCAACTGAAACAAAAAAGAATTCTATTTTTTCTGCAAATGTGTCGCAAACAGTGTGGGTGTATTTTCTCTTAGAAATAAAACTTCAACGTCACAAAATACGACGTCACGAGCACAGTAGTCTTAATCGTTAAGGCTCCAATTCATCCAAATCTTCATACAAGGCCGAAATCGCCTGCGTCTGACGGCTAGCTGCATCACCCAATACACCAAACACACGATTACACAACATAGAGATCAAACTCATCGGTGCGGCGTAACTGTCGAACGGGCTTTCGTTTCCAAGGTGACAAAGCAACACATGGGACACTTGTTGGTTATAAACCTGCCCTGTTGGGTCGGTGATCAAAATGGTATGTCGGCCTTTCAACGCTTCTACGATCTGCTTGAACTGACGAGTGCGACGTCTAAAGCCGAGCAAGACAATTACTTCATCGTCGAGAATATCGTGAAGGTCTTCCCCTAATGTTTGACCTGGTTGTGGCAATAAACGCACAGAATGACGCACTTGTTGCAGTTGCTGACGAAAATGCAACGCCAAGGGATACGCATTACGAAAGCCAATTAAGGTCACTCGACTCGCGTTCGCTAAGCGTTCGCTGATCTCATTCAGAGTGTCTGGTCGCAAGCCTTCAAAGGTCAGGGATAAGTTTTTTAGCTCTTGAGACGTTTGATCCAAAGATGAGCCTTGGGTAAAAATCGGCACGCCGCTTTCGCGTAATGCCAATTGCGCCTGCTTCGCGCCTTGCTGAGAATCGTAGCCAAGTTGACGAAAGAAACGGCTCACGGTCGCTTTTGACGTGTTGGTGTTATCCGCAATCTCGGCCGACGTTTGACTCACAATCGCCAAGGGATTCTGTTGTAAGTAATTCGCTATGGATCGCGCTGATGGAGACAGAGTCGGGTAGGTCTGCTCGATCAGGGATAGCACATCCTGCTTTGTAGCCACGTGTTAACCTCTATTCGGGGAATATTTTGCTCTACGGTAATCGATTATCGTTAAGCTGCCAACTTAGATTAGTGCTTTGAGGCCTCGTTGTACGCTTTAACAGCAAGAAACAATGATGACGCACCAAAAAATCATCATCGCCCTATATTGGCGCATAAATTAAAGCCAATCCTCCCCATTTCATAGCAAACCCTTTTGATGATCGAGCTTGATGATGAGCGCTTTAAGTCCTCTTTGAAGTGTTTTGTTACATAAATCAATAGTTAAGAAACTTTTGTTTCATGTTGGCATGGGTGTTGCAAATTGTGTTTCAGGCATTCAACCAAATGAAACAGGAATCCCCCAACCATGAACAGATTAACAAAACTGCTTAGCAAAACTTTAATCATTGCGGCCAGCTTCAGTGCACTAAGCGCAAGCGCTGATGTACTACAAGATATCAAAGATCGTAATCTTATCCGTATCGCCGTGCCTCAAGACTTTCCGCCATTTGGTTCCATTGGCACCGATTTAAAACCTCAAGGTATCGATGTGGATATGGCTAATTACATCGCGACAGAAATGGGCGTGAAAGTTGAAATTGTCCCAGTGACGAGTGCAAACCGCATCCCTTACTTACAAACAAAAAAAGTAGACTTGGTTATTTCTAGCCTTGGTAAAAACCCAGAGCGCGAAAAAGCCATCGATTTTTCAACGCCTTACGCACCTTTCTTCCTAGGCGTATTTGGTTCTAAAGACGTAGCCGTGACAAAAATTGACGAGCTAGCCGACAAAACCGTTGGCGTTACCCGAGGTTCAGTAGAAGATTTAGAACTTGAGAAAAACGCCCCTAAATCCGTTAACGTACGTCGCTTTGAAGACAACAACACCACGCTAACCGCTTACCTATCCGGTCAAGTGAACTTAATCGCCACAGGCAACTTGGTCGCCGCTGAAATTGCAAAACGTCAGCCAAAACGCGCGCCAGAAAATAAGTTCATGCTGAAAGATTCTCCTTGCTACATTGGTATGGCAAAAGGCGAAACAGCATTACAAGCCAAAGTGAACGAGCTGATAAAAGGCGCCTTGGCATCTGGTGAACTAAACGACATTTCAATGAAATGGTTAAAAGCACCACTACCTAAAGGCTTCGGCGCATAAGGGTTTCGATATGTTGTATTTCTCTGATCTGCTGCAATACAGTGACGTGTTTCTCAGCGGCTTAAAAACCACCGTTGAGCTGACTGTACTGACGACGATCTTGGGAGTGGCATTGGGTACGGTCTGCGCGACCGTACGCCAATACGGCAACCGAGCGAGTCAACGAGTTGTCAGTGTCTATGTGGAACTTATCCGTAACACGCCATTTATTGTTCAGCTCTTTTTTATCTTCTTTGGCCTACCTGCTCTTGGCATGATGTTGTCGCCATGGCAAGCCAGCATGATCGCACTGACGATTAACCTTGGCGCGTACAGTGCTGAAATCATTCGCGCAGGCCTTGCCAGTATTTCAAAAGGTCAAATGGAAGCCGCTAAAGTGTTGGGACTTAACTTTCGTCAAACACTGACCCGCGTGATCTTCATTCCGGCATTTGAAAAAATTTATCCAGCTCTTACCAGCCAATGCATCATTGTGATGCTAGGTTCTGCCGTTATCTCTCAAATTTCGGTGCAAGACTTAACCTACGCCGCCAACCTTGTGCAATCACGTAACTTCCGTGCCTTTGAAAGCTATTTCGTTACCGCCTTGATGTACCTTGGTTTGTCTATTCTGCTGAGGTTTGCTTTTAATGCCTTAGGTAAACGCCTATTTGCTTATCGTACAGCCAATTAAACGGTTCTCGATGAAAAGCGAAATGAGGGAAACTCAATGATCGAATTTTCTAACTACGACATTCTGCGCAATCTATTGTTTGCGACACAATGGACGATTTTATTATCACTAGCAGCCTTTATTGGTGGCACAACCGTCGCACTGACATTAACCGCTTTACGTTTGACACGTAACCCTACAATACAGCGCATCGTAAAAGTGTATGTGGAACTCTTTCAAGGCACGCCATTGCTGATGCAAATGTTCTTGTGCTTCTTT
This sequence comes from Marinomonas alcarazii, assembly GCF_003208215.1. GTDB lineage: Bacteria > Pseudomonadota > Gammaproteobacteria > Pseudomonadales > Marinomonadaceae > Marinomonas > Marinomonas alcarazii. Next base: position 144,674 of record NZ_QKLW01000003.1, on the reverse strand, counting down.
GGCTTATCCATGCTGGGTTATGAAATATCCGCTTGGGGCGCGGCCATTTTGTCACTAACGTTTTTCACCAGTGCCTTCTTGGTAGAGATCTGGCGCGGCTGTATCGACACGCTGCCTAAAGGACAATGGGAAGCCAGCCGCTGTTTGGGGTTAAGTTTTTTACAAACCTTGCGTTTCATTATCTTGCCACAGGCTATTCGCGTGGCGACTGCACCAACAGTTGGCTTTTCAGTGCAAGTCATTAAAGGTACTGCATTGGCATCGGTCATTGGTTTTGTCGAACTGACAAAAGTCGGCACCATGCTCAATAATGCAACCTTCGAGCCGTTCAAAATATTCACTCTAGTCGCACTGATCTATTTCGTGCTCTGTTATCCACTGTCTTTGTACAGCAAGCATCTGGAGAAAAAATTCAATGTCTCTCGTTAACTTACATCAAGTCCATAAATACTATGGCGATCACCATGTGCTCAAAGGCATTGATCTAGACATCAAAGCGGGCGAAGTCGTGTCTATCATCGGCAAAAGTGGCTCAGGTAAAAGTACTCTACTGCGCTGCATCAATGGCTTAGAGCAATACCAACAAGGCGGCATTACTGTTGACGGTAAAGAAGTCACCACAGACGACATTCAGATGCGTCGTCTTGCGCTTAGCGTCGGTATGATCTTCCAAAACTTCAACCTATTCCCGCACATGACAGTGGGCGAAAACGTCATGCTTGCACCAACTATTGTGTTGAAAAAAAGCAAAGCCGAAGCCGAAGCCACCGCTCGCGCCATGTTAGAGAAAGTAGGACTGGCAGAGAAATTCGACAGCTTCCCAGAAAAACTTTCTGGCGGTCAGCAACAACGTGTCGCCATCGCCCGCGCCTTAGCCATGTCGCCTAAGGTGTTGCTGTGTGACGAAATCACCTCAGCACTCGACCCTGAGCTGGTTGGCGAAGTATTAAAAGTACTCGAACAATTAGCTAAAGAAGGCATCACCTTGGTACTGGTGACCCATGAAATGAACTTCGCCCGCGACGTCGGTAGCCGAGTTGTCTTTATGCACCAAGGCAAAGTCTGGGAACAAGGCGATTCAAAAACCCTCTTGTCCAACCCGCAGACAGATGAATTGAAACAATTTATCGGGGCCGTGCTTTAACATTTCAGGAATCAAGAATGGAATACAGTCAAGGCATCATTATAACGCTGGCAAATACGTCAGAATGCCTTGACTGTAGTTACCCATTTCCTACAAATCTATTTGGTAAAAATCCATGTTTTTACCTTTTGGATTAGGGAATAAATACTCCCAACCTGAGCGTTTATAGTGATGCAAAGCAGTCTCGTTAGCCCTACTGACACAAAGCATTGCTTTGCTACAACCTTCATCTCTCAATTGAGTGCGGATAAATTTTTGCAGTTCAGTGCCTAAGCCTAAACCTCGATATTCAGAGATCAAATAGATTAACTGAACATAACCAGTATCAACAGACCTAGAAAAAGATCTAACTTTAGGTTGCTTTATGTATGCAATCCCTAGAAAATTGTAAAAAATAATGGATGTATTTTATGGAACGTTCTTTCTTGCGAAAAAGTGGGGTTTCGTTGGAGCAACTGCGTTGTTTTGTATGTGTATACGAAACGCTAAATATCACTGGTGCAGCTCAAAGACTTGCGAAAACCCAATCTGCCGTGACAATCACCTTACAAAAATTTGAAGAGACAATAGGAGTTGAGGTATTCAACAGACGGCTGGGGAAAAATCTTGTCAGGGCGGATGGGGCTGAGAACATCTACATCAAAGCTGTTGATATACTAAAACGAGTTAATTCATTACATCTCCCAACGGATAGAGTAATTCGTGTCGGAATCCCAGATGACCTATCCACAAACAAAATGCTGCAAATTAATAGCTATTTCAATGAGTTTTATAACGATTCAACAGTATCATTAATAGTTGACAAGAATGAAAACCACGCACGAAATTATGTAAATGGTAATTTAGACTTTTATCTCCACAAAAAACTAAAAGTAAATAGTGAATCCTCTGAAGTTAACGGTGGTCGTTATCTATATACTTCCAAACTCATTTGGGTAAACAATAAGAGAGTTAATCTTGAACTACTAGAGTATCTACCTTTAGTGTCATTTCATGAGGGCTGTATACCTAGTGTTTGTCTTGAACATGCTTTGGCTATGCTGAAAATACCTTATAAGATTGCGTACAAGTCTTTCTCGTGGTATCAAAACATAGAAGCTATCAAGTCGGGACTCGGTGTAGGAATAATCCTAGATACTATGTACGATGATGAACTGACTATACTAGGAGCTAAAGAGGGTTTCCCAATGCTTTGGGACATTGATATTTACCTGATAGGTCAGCAAGACATCAGTACAAATGAACTTGCCGACGGATTAAAGATTATCTTTTCTTAAAAAACTAGTTAATTACAGCCCGAAGTCGATGAGCTGTATTTTATATGACTCACCGTCCTTAAAGTTAGAATAATCAGGCTCTGAGGACGAATCCACACCAAGAAGTAGACTGCATTCATGTTGACCATTTTGGCGATAATTGAGAGCAGTAATCTCAACATCAATGTAGATACGATTGAGAGTTGACAAAAGCTGGCCCTGTTTTTCTGGAAATTCAAGTCTGTAGAAACGCTCTGTCTCTACCGTAGAGCCAAACTTAGAGTCACCAATCATAAACCGTAGATGTGACTTTCCGATATCGGACTTGGTAAGATCCGTAATTGTATATCCAGCGGATGCAAGTATGTCTACCTTAGATTCAAGCAGTTCGCTGTCGTTGGAACTAAAACTCAAAATTATATTGGCACGTATATCGTATTTTGATTTTCTATATTTAATCTCTGTGATATTTACATCGTTAATGTGAGACAGTAGCTTAATTAGCTCCCCCTTACGCTCGGGCAAAACAATATGAAGTAGTTTCTCTCTCATCTGCCCCAAATTATAGCGTTGAGCAACATATTCTAATTTTTGAAAGTTAATGTTGCTGCCAGACAGGATAACAGCGACATTTTTTCCTTCCAAACCGTTCTCACGGAGATATTTGTTGGCACCAGCCAAACCAACTGCGCCACTGCACTCCGCCATTGCTCGGGTGTCCTCATGGATCTGTTGAATTGCAGAACAGACTTCATCATTCGCCACAGCAACATGACCGTCAATTTCTCCGCTACAAATGTTGTAGGGCAAATTACCAATCTGCCTCACGGCAACACCGTCGGAAAACGTACACACAGCATCGAGTTTGGTTACTTGCTTCTTCTTTAGAGATTCACCAAGGGTCTGTGCCCCTTCAGGTTCTACCGCGATGACCTTTGTATTAGGACTTAACGCACGCATGACTAGCAGCAATCCAGATAGCAGTCCTCCACCGCCGACTTGGACAAACAAGTAATCGAGTTCGTCGATTTGATTAAGTAACTCGACTCCAATAGTGCCTTGACCGTAGATGACTTCAATATCGTCGAATGGGTGAACCAATGTCATGTTATGGGTATTTGCCAATTTGATAGCATAGTCATAGGCATCATCATAGTTAACTCCTGTTAGTACGACATGAGCACCATACGCCCTGACTGCATCGACTTTAATTTTAGGTGTCACTTCGGGCATCACAATCGTCGCGTTAGCCCCCAATTCCTTGCATACCTTGGCCACGCCTTGTGCATGATTCCCCGCTGAAGCAGCTACAACTCCAAGATTCAGTTGATTTAGTGTCAGAGACATTATTTTTTGATAAGCGCCCCTAATCTTGAATGAGTTAATCGGTTGTAAGTCCTCTCGCTTGATGTACACATCATTAGAACAACTTTGAGACAACTTGTGCATGTAATCGAGTGGTGTTGGGGGCAGATAATCAAACACTGGAGACTTTACAATTTTATTTAGTATCCTAGTTGAAACGTCAGTAATCATGGTCACCTCTAATCTGCGTTAATTGTGCATTGGTTCACAAAGGATTGCTTTTGGGAAAGTTGTTCGAACACTATGCCAATGGCGTTGTGAAGACCCCAAACTTCCAAATACCGAGGTTCATTTTCGACAATTGTACCTATTGCTTCATTGCGCAATTCTATCGCATTAGTCCAGTTAACAACGATGGGATGTCGATGATGAAAGTCATGTTGTGGTAAGTCACCAACCAAGATAAATAGACGAACGGGGAGATGATAAAACAGGTTAACTAAGTACCATGTCGGCACGTTGTTTCTCACCGCCGGATAAGGCAATCCACAGAAACGTCCCCAAGAAATATCAGCGTAAAAATATTCTGTATTGCGGCGCTCCTCTGTATTGCCAAACCATAGATGTTCGCTACATATTTCAACAAATGCGGAAATCTGATAAAGCAAAATTAGTCCCAAAAACAGCAGTAATGCACCACTAATGTTGTTCTGACTATACATTTCGAAAACTAGCAGTGCGTAATAGACTCCAAAAAATAGCAATCGAACTGGACGCTTGAAATTCAAATTGTGAATCGCACGTTTTACCATGAACTTAAAATGAAAGAATGGAGAAAATATGCAAGACCATAAACCTAAAATGAGGTCAGACTTACTCATGCCATGAGTTAAACCACATGTTTCTAAAAAAATTAAGATCGGGTCGCTTTTCGTGGCGAAAGTCTCTGGAGAATGGTGAAGTTTACAATGATCCACCTTATAACTTTTAAAGTCTTGACTGAAAGTTATTATCGCACAGAATTCACCAATCAACATGTCTATCATTTCATTGCCTGACAAACGGTGGTGCACAGCCTGATGAATAACCACGGCGGCAAGACGTCGAGATGAAAAGAGAACTAATAGAGTACCAGCGAGTTGTACCGTAATGAGTTGCGAATAAATGAGGCAAGCTAACCCCATGAAAAAAGCAGCCAACACTACACATAAGTAGCTCCACCAACTAAAAATGGTGTTCAACCTCTTTTCTGAGTGTGCTTTACCGGTAAGCCAAGATGAAAAACGGCTTGGGAATAAACTTTTTTCGTACGAATTTCTTATTTTCTGGGATTGGGAAGGTGTAACTATTCCCCAGTTTTTTATCTTGGACATAATTATACCTTCTGACTTATATTTATATTACTATCTGGGTAACATTGACACGCTAGCAATATTTTATTATTACTTTTTACTTCACCTGAATTAAGAGTGATAGCACATTGACCACACACACCTGAACCACAATTGTATCTAATAGGAATTTTGTTCTCTATTGCAGACTGAAGTACGGTCTTTTTTGTACTACCTGTAAAAATTTTTTCGTTAAATATTATTTCAACCTTTTTGCCAGTAATCCATTCAAGCATTTTTCAATTTCCTTTTCGCTTTTAAATAATTTAATGAATTGTAAATAATTAATGATAACAGGATGATAAAAACGCCAGAGATCTCAGTCTCGGTTAAAACAAGATTATAGGCTAAAACATCAATAATCAGAGCAACTAAAGGATAGATAAAAGACATAATTGCGAGACTAGAGACATTTGACTTTTCATAAGCCCCATAAAGGAAAATGTACATGAAGCCTGTGTGAACTAGCCCTAAAACAATCAAATTATGAACATTATCAATATGTAAATTGAAATCATCTATGTCGAAAAAGCTCGCAAATACGAAGCAGCCTATTAATAAATGACACAAGGCAATAAATGTCGGAGTGAGATTACTTATTTTCTTCGTGTAAATGGTAGATAGCGCATATAACGTTGCAGCTATCATAGCGTTGACCACACCTGTTATTTTGATATCGTTTTGTTGTATATCCCCACCTAATACAATAGTTGTGAGACCGATAAATGAGACTGCCACAAGCATGAAGTGTTCTAGTTTCAGCCGTTCCTTCAACAAGACTGACCCTAGAATGATCAAAATAAAAGGCTGAGTGTTATAAATCACCGTGGTCAACCCCATAGAGAGCTCAATGTAGGACTTGAACAAAAACAACCAATTGAAAACTAGAGTCACCCCGCCAACCAGTAATCCGATACAAGTTTTCAAAGTAATATCTTTAGCGGACGGGTATTTTTTAAAAATAAATACATACAGGGTTAAGAAAATTGTACCAATGACACAACGAGCAAACACAATATTCTCTGATGCTTGCTGTGATTCCAAGGCAAAGTAGCCAATGGTCCCAGATATAAACATTGCTATAAACATATAACAACGGCCTAAGGTATCGTTAGAGTAGTTCATATTAATAGCTACCGTATACTTGTTGACTTAAATTTTCCAAGTTGATAAGCATAGTATCGCGACGTGCTGTTCCTTTAACTGAACCAGTAGGAGTAACGGCATGCTTCAAAGTTGGATCAACAATTAAACAATCCATGAAGTTCGTTAAACGAATAACGTTAGTAGGGAGGTCATCGAAACCTGAAATCACGTTGTCAGCACCAAGAGCATTCTCGGTTAATTGGATCAGATGAATGAATACCAAAGGCTCGTCATCTTGGTGCAACCAAACTGGAGAACTGTAAGATGCTTCACCTTCTTTCGCCTGATAACGAATGAAGTGGATGCTGATGTTCGCAGTTTGAACATCGTTAACTTCACAGTACTCTCTAATTAGTGGCTCGTGCTGACTGAAAATAGCCCTAAACGTAGTGTTGTTTAGTAATGACTCGTCGATAATATTAAAAGTACGACTCATACCACCATTTAAGTCATTTGCTTTTCCTGATGCAAAGTAGCTTTGTACCTCGGACTTGGTAAGTTCTCGACTAATATAGTCATATTCTATTTTTAACATACCGCGAGTTCTTACTGGAGAATAAGGGTCTGACTTTACATTACCATCGAAAAAATTTCGAAACTCTGAAATTTCATTAAGTTCTAGTTGATGATCAGATAATAAGTCCTCACCTTTTAAAAATTTAAAACCCTTTACATAAGGATATGGTGTTTTCATGATAACTCCTTGGTTTAATTAAAGTCGACCAATCCTAAGAGCTAATGAAAAATAAGAAAAATTCTATTTTTAAATAGAATATTAATTTTTTTTATAGGGTGATAAGGTGCGAATTCAACTCAGAAGTGCAACACTCCAAAAGTCACAACTATGTAGGATGGAAAAAGCTAAATTAAGGTGCTATTCCCCTGACGCTTACTTTTCACCCTGTTTAGTGGTTTTTGAGCGGATTAATCTTTTGTAGCTCGTATCACTTGATCGATTCTGAGAGCAAACAGCATGTCATTTTTAACCAGGCCTCGGTAATTGGTTTTGTCGAACTGACTAAAGTCGGCACCATGCTCAATAATGCAACCTTCGAGCCGTTCAAAATATTCACTCTAGTCGCACTGATCTATTTCGTGCTCTGTTATCCACTGTCTTTGTACAGCAAGCATCTGGAGAAAAAATTCAATGTCTCTCGTTAACTTACATCAAGTCCATAAATACTATGGCGATCATC